>DASUKK010000028.1:0-839129 GCA_036278795.1 Steroidobacteraceae bacterium
TCATCACTCTGACTGAGCCGCGGCGTCGGTTCTCGCGGTTTCCTCCCTTGGGCGTTGTCCGACGCCTACCCGTCTGCCGTGCCTCAATCGGATGGCGCAGCCCACGGGGTAGGCGTCAGACAACGCTTAACAGGAGCGGTCTTTCGTACTCGTGGTCAACTTTCCGCAATTCGGTCACTCACTTGCAGTCCGGGTCTCCGCTGCAATGGGTTTCAACATAGAGCTCTGATCGGATCTTCCACTGACCGTCGGTCTTGAGCCACATAATCAGATAGCGGCCGCGGTAAGTGCCAACCCCTCCCGTCTTCAGCCCCTCGGACCATACCCATACGCCCGATTCGGACGCATACAGGGGGCTGCCATTGTCGATTTCAATATTTTCTGGTGTTCGCTTGCCGGAGAAGTGCGGGTCTTCAAAGGTTCTCGCCATCCTAATGGCATTGTCATGGAGGCCGATGCGCAGGTCGCCGCCAGCCCACATCACCACCGCGTCCTTGGTCCAATAACGGGCATAGCGCGCTACGCTCCGTGCGGCCAAAGCTCCATTCAAATCGTTGCGTGCCCGACGGATTTCTTCAACGTCGCTCTGTATGGCCTGTTGCCGCGATACGGTAGGCGCCGAGGAAGCGCAGGGAGCCGCGAGTACGCATGCGAGCATTAAACACCTGGCAGCAAGTCGGCCTGTGCAATATGTCATCGTTGGCCTCGCTGACACCGTTTATCTGTACGGAATGCCGTTCGAGCCTGATTATAGCAGCGGCCCCGCTGTGGCTTAGCCCTTTCGCCACTTCATGGATCTTTCAGTCTCGCTCGTGCCTCGGGGAAGCACCGCGCCAGTAGTACGCTGACTCTACCGCATCGGTCGATTACGAGCATTGCGGCGGCCGCGTTGCTCACCCATTTGTGCCCGAACAATGGCGTCATTGAAAATCTTCGGTCGACCGACGGTCATGCCTACAAAGAGCACCTGCCATGTGAGCTAAACTATTCCTTGGTAATCCTTTACGCCCATGGCGCCACTCCGGATTCGAATCTGAATGCAGACCTCACGAAATGGGCGCTGGCATCAGTTGAGACCAAGCAGCGGTGGCTGGCTAGTGACTCGCTGTTCCCACGGTTGGATCGCAAGCTGCTGTTGAAGAGGTTTGTGAGGGTACTCGGTGATCGCGAGACTGACCTGGGTATGGCTGACGCCGCTTTTCCTGTAGACGTTCAGGCAACCGCAGGCGACTGATCGCGTTGAGGCTCTTGATTGTCCCCACGTCTCCAGGTGGGCGGCCACCGACCTGCAACCGGGAACACCGATGTCAAAGCGTTCGATCATTATCCCGATAGCCCTCGCGCTAGTGGCGTTAGGGCTGTTATTCCGTGCCAACGAGGGACGGCGAATATCCGTCCAGCGCACTACTGCTCTGAAAGCACTGGCCACGTCTAAGGCGGAGAGTAAGCCTGTGCAGGCAGCTGCAGCGAGCCCTTCAAGTTCTGTTCCTCAATGGGGATATTCTGAAGAGGAATACAACTTCCTGCGGAAACACTACAAGCCAAACCAGCTGCAAGCAGACGGCCCGCTGCCGGCGGATCGCCTCGGACTGCTCGCAAAAATAATCCAGGGTGATATGGAGGACGATCAGAAAGAAATGTGGCCTGTGGTCAAGGACGTGATATACGGGAACGCCTCGGCGATCGAGGACAGATTGGACGCCGGTCGTCTGAGCGCTGACGCGACATTTTACCTAGACTACCCGTACAATAACCTTCATTCACTGTTGGACGCCGCGATCGAGGCGGGACAGCGAGGGGTCATAAAGGTACTCCTGCAGCATGGCGCAAATGTCAATACGCAGAAATTTTATGCGTCGAACGGAGAGTCTATTCCGATTGCGAGTCCTTTCACGATTGCAGCGCGGAATGGCGAAGATGATGTCGTTAGGCAGCTGCTGGAAAGAGGCGCAGATATAAACCAGGTCGCCGGCTTCGGGCCCGGCGGTGACAGTGATACGGCGCTTCATGCGGCGGTATATTCTGGAGACCCGTCGACGGTTTGCCTGCTGTTGGCTAACGGGGCCGACGTTAAGACGGCGTTGGGTCGCGGAGGAATGGTACCGGAGATTTTGCGGAGAGGGGCAATGATTTCTCCACGCATGGCTGCCGTGAGCAGGTTGCTACTTGACTACGGAGCGAAGATGCCGCCGGGCAATGATGTTGGCGCTTCGCCTCGAGTAAAGTGACGTTGACAAAACATTAACAGGAACTTAGAAGCTTGATTTGCCGCAGCGGAATGCTACGTTGAGCGCTGCGCCCCAGAGCGCTTGCGCTGGACAACCCGGAAAATCGGGTATGTTGCGGCGACGACGGCAACGGCGAGAAGGCTGGGAAACGTGTTTCCGATGATAAAGGCGAGCAGCATCAGACCTGAGACAAGGAGGGCTATCCCCGGCGCCCATGGGTATCCAAATGCCCGATGCGGCCGGCGCAGGTCCGGTTCCCGACTGCGCAAGGTGAATAGAGCGGCGGCGCAGAGCAGGAAGCCGCAGCCGTTCAAGAAAGCCGCAGCGGTATACAAGGTGTCGAAGCCGCCGACATTGGCGACCACGATTGCGGCGGCTGCGCTTACCCACGTCCCGATAATCGGCACACCTTGGCGCGTGACATATGTGCCCGAAGATGCGAAGAGTCCGTCCCGGCCCATGCCGTAGAGGACGCGGGGCGCTAGAAGCACGCATGCGTTGAGAACACCGAGGGTCGCGACCAGGGCGATGATGGCGACCGCCACGCGGGCGGACGGGCCGAAGGCCGTGGCAAGGGCGTCGGCCGCAGCCAGCTTGGAGCTGCCCAGGGCCGATGGCGACAAGATATGCAGGAGAGCGGCATTGACCGCGAGGTATATGCCCAGGACGAGCAGCACACCGAGCAAGAGCGCCCGCGGTACTGTGCGATCCGGGTTGGTGGTCTCCTCGGAGAAGTAGCAGGGCGAATTGAATCCGCCGTACACCTCGAGAACGGTTTGCATCGAGACGACGATGGCGACGAATCCGATACCGCCGGCCACCACGGGCGCTGCATGACTGGCATGCGAAGGAGAGCCCGAGTACGTGAAGGCTGCAACGATGAGCGCCGCCAGCATCAGGACCTTCAGCAGGCTGAGGATCTGCTGGGCGGTGCTGCTGGCGCGCAGCCCGAGTGAGTTGAAGCCGGCGAAGAGCACGATGGATGCGCTTGCGATCGGTGCCTCGAAGGGGCGCAATCCGGGCCATATTTCCGCGAGGAACTCACTTGCCGCGATCGCCAGGTAGCCGACGGCGAGTACATAGACAGCATAGTCGCTCCAGCCGCACACGAAGCCGAGGTAGTCACCGTACGCGCGGCGCACATAGATGTATGGTCCGCCGGCGCTCGGCATGGCTGTGGCGAGCTCCGCCAGGATATCGGCGATCATGAGCACATACGTCCCGACGCCGAGCCAGACGAGGTAGATGAGCCAGGGTTCTGCGAGCCTGCCGGCGGTCGGTCCGGACGTGCGCATGATGCCTACGCCAACGGTCTCCCCGACGACTACCGCCAATCCGAAGGCGAGCCCGAGGACCCGCAGCAGGCGACGCCTCGGCAAGGCACTTTCCAGAACGGCAGACATGCAGGGCCTTCGGATCAGGACGTGGCGCCGATGATGATCTGCGTTCCGTGCGCCCGTCAATTTACCCCGCAAATTTTCAGTAAGTGCCTTTTTCCGGTTATTGCGTTCAACTGCCGGCTCGCCCGCATGACCCCTGTTCCGATCTGCGCATTTCTGTCGCGGTTTTGCGTCACAAACACGTAGAACTCTCTGCCAACGAGTTCTAACTTACGGTCAACGCGACGTTTGAGGTGGGGCTCGCCTGATCGGCGAGTTGGATCCGGGACGTCCGCGGTGATTCCAACCATGGCTACAGGGCGAAGCCGGATTCGATGACCGGCGTTGCGGAGGTCTCCCATGATCGCGTCGATCAGTCCCGTTCATGGCCGCCGATGGGCGGCAGTCACGAGCTGCTGCATGCTCCTGCTGTTGGCGGCTTGCGGTGGCGGCATGGGTTACGGCGGCAGCAGCAGCACCATGACGAGCACGCCGCCGCCGGCGGCGACTGCGAGCAGCGCGGGCGCGGATGGCTCGTGCAGCTCAGTGAGTTGCGGCTCGGCGATGGTGACGGTCACTGACGCCAAGGGAGATTTCCTCAGCTACATCGTTTCGGTGACCTCACTGCAGCTGCAGACCGCGAACGGCACTTCGGTCGAGACGATTCCGGCGGCCACCAAGGTCGATTTCGCCCAGCTCGTGGACCTGAGCGAGGTGCTCAGCGCCAGACAGATTCCGCCCGGCGAGTACGTCAGCGCAAGACTCACGCTCGACTACACCAATGCCCAGATCACCGCGGACGACGGCACCGGCAATCCCGTCGCACTGAGTCCGGTGGATGCGTCCGGGGTCCCGATCGCAGCTCCGGTCACCGTGACGGTGGAGCTGGACAATGCTCATCACCTGCACATCACCGCGGCACAGATCGCGCGGCTGGCACTCGATTTCAACCTCGCGGTGTCGAACGTAGTCGACCTCACGGCGGACACGGTAACCGTCGCACCTACGCTCGTAGCGAGCGTCGCGCCGGCGGACGTGAAGCCGGTGCGCGTTCGGGGTTCCTTGGGAACAGTGACGTCGGGCGATAACGACTTCGTCGTGGAAGTCATGCCATTCCACGATGAGGACGAGACGACCGGACAGGTCACGGTGCATGTCGGTGCGAGCACGACATACCAGATCAATGGCACAGCCTATTCAGGCGATGCGGGAATCGCCGCGCTGGCGGCGGTCGCGTCGGGCACCAAAGTCGCTGCGTTCGGCACCGTGCAGAACGGCGACCAATCGACCTTCGCGGCGACGACAGTGCTCGCCGGGACGAGTCTGGAAAGTCCCGGACAGGACCGGATCGCAGGTACCGTCATCGCACGCAATCAGAATACCCTCACCATACGCAATGCGACCTGGAGCGAGTCCGACGGAGATTTCGACTTTGAGCGTAAAGATGCGACGGTGATGGTCGGTCCGGCCACGGTGGTCACGGAGGTCGGGCACGCAGGGTCCTTTACCGTCTCCGACATCTCCGTCGGCCAGCGGATCGATGCGTCAGGCGCGGCTAGCAAAGGCGATGATGGGTCGATCACGCTCGATGCCTCCGGTGGCCAGGTGAATCTCGATGTCACCAGCGCTTCGGGGACCGTGACCCGGCTTGCGGACGGCAGTCTGACTTTCAGCCTGCAGTCACTCGGTGGTCTGCCTGCGACCGCCTTCGACTTCTCCGGTACCGGCCCGACTGCCGCGAAGGACGCGACCGCGGCCGCCTATGTGGTAGACACCGGCACATTGACGCAATCCAATCTGTCATTGAACTCGCCCGCGCAAGCGCTGGGCTTCGTGACCGGGTTCGGTGCCGCACCGCCCGACTTCACTGCCGACACTCTGATCACCGCGCCTTCGGTGCAGGCGCAACTTCAGCTCCGTTTCGGACGACACGGATCGCCTGATGCCTTCATCGGCCTTTCGCCGAGCAGCACGGCGTTGCTGATCGACTTGTCGTCGCTCAGCACGAGCGGCGGTGGCTCGAACGACGGCGGCAATAACGGAGGGAGCAACGGTGGCGGCCATGACGGAGGCGACGGCAACGCTGCCCCTGGTACCACGGTGCATGACCAGGGCCCGGGTGGCGGAGGCGATGACGGCAACGGCGATCACGGCGGATCGGGTGGGAGTGATGGCGATGGCGATCACGGCGGATCGGATGGGAATGGCAACAGCGGGCCCGGCGGCGGCGATGATGGCAATGGTCCCTTCATCGAAATGGGACCCCAGCGGCTCGACGTTCGCCAGCTCGTGTCGCTATCGATCGTTGCGGACACTTCTCCTGGCGGTGACGCGTTCACGATCGGTCATGCCACGGGCATGCGCAATGACAACTTCAGCACGTTCTCGGACTTCGTCGCCCAGCTCTCGAGCGACTTGCTGGGTGGCGGCACGGCGGTGATCGCGGTGACCGCCTCGGGGCGGTTCGATGTGTCTTCGGGCACCTTCACCGCGACGAATATCGCAGTGCTTCTGACCAATTGATTCGGGAAATCGCAGGAGCGAGGTCGCCCTGGAAAGGACTCTCGGTCCTGGACCCCCCTGATGGGGTCCAGGACCCCCGGCCGGCGAAGCGGCCGTGGATGAGGTTCTCCCACGCTCGCAGCCGTTCGTAAGTCGTGCAGGCGCATTGGTCGCGTCGGCTTTCCGCAAGACCGGCGCGCAAGCCTTCGCGATCATCATGAGATGGAAGCTCGTCGTCGACGCGAAGGCGGCCGGGGCCGCCGAACGGCCTCAGGCCATCTCCGACAGCTGCCCTGGCGGGCGGTCAGGAACCCCTTCGCGCCCATGGAAGTGCTCACGGCCGACCAGGTCGAGGCCATTCATCTCACGTCGCTGCGAATTCTCGAGGAGCTGGGCGTGGAGCTGATGTCGCCGCGCGCCCGCGACATCATGCGGGCCGCGGGTGCGCAGATCGACGACGCCAGTGGCATGGTGCGCGCCGATCGCGGCTTGGTGGAACAGGCCCTGGCGACGGTGCCGTCGTCCTTCACCCTGACACCCCGAAATCCCGCCCGCCAGATCACCTTAGGCGGCAACCACGTCAATTTCGGCCTTGTGGCGGGACCCCCCAACGTCCACGATCGCGAGCGCGGCCGCCGTTCCGGGAATCTGCGCGATTACTGCGACTTCATCCGCCTCGCCCAATATTTCAACGCCATCCATGTGATCGGCAACCAGGTGTGCGCTCCGGTCGAGTTGCCTGCCAATTCGCGCCACCTCGACACTTACCGGGCGAACATCCGCTACGCGGATCTGGCCTATCACTGCACCGCCATCGGTGCCGCGCGAGCTTTGGACGGCATCAGGATGATGGCCATTGCGCGCGGCCTCACGCTGGAACAGATCGCGCAGAGCCCCGGCGTGATCACGATCATCTCGGTCAACAGTCCGCGCCGTTTCGATGAGGCGATGGCGGATGGGTTGGTCGCGATGGCCACTCACGGTCAGCCGGTCGTCATCACTCCCTTCACGCTGATGGGCGCCATGGCGCCGGTGTCACTGGCTGCGGCTTTGGCACAGCAAAATGCGGAGGCGCTGTTCGGTGTCGTTCTTGCGCAGGCGGTGCGTCCGGGCACGCCCGTCATGTATGGCGCCTTCACTTCAAACGTCGATCTGCGTTCCGGCGCACCTGCCTTCGGCACGCCGGAAAACGCGAAAGCAAACGTAGCCAGCGGACAGTTGGCGAGACGCTATCGGCTGCCGTACCGCACTTCCAACGCCAGCGCCTCCAATGCGGCCGATGCGCAGGGTACGTATGAGACCGAGATGTCTCTGTGGGGAGCCATTCTCGGCCATGCCAACCTCGTCTACCACGCGGCCGGATGGCAGGAAGGGGGACTCACCGCCTCGTTCGAGAAGCTGGTCCTCGACGTCGAGATGCTGCAGCTCATGATGCAATTCCTTCAGCCGGTGCAGGTCGATGAGGCGGAGCTCGGCTTCGAAGCGATCAGGGGAGTCAAGACCGGCGGGCACTTCTTCGGCGAGGCGCATACCCTCGAGCGTTACGAACATGCCTTCTACGAGCCGCTCGTCTCGAACTGGCAGAGCTACGAGAACTGGCAGCTCGCCGGCGGTCACGATGCCACCGAGCGCGCAACCGAGATCTGGAAGCGGGCACTGAACGAGTATCAGGAGCCGACGCTCGATCCCGCGGTTGCCGAGGAGCTGGATGAGTACGTGGAGCGCCGCCGCGGCGAGATCGGCAGCGGTGATCCTTGAGCCAGGTCCCCTGGAAGCGCGGCGACGGTAGCGTCTGGCGAATTTTCCCGACAGGTCCCGGTGAGACTCCATGGCGCGCGAGCTTCGACAAGCATCGGCGCGCCTCAGATCGACCGCTAACCTGCCCGGCGCAGAGCACCGGGTGACAGAGTTTGCCCGAGGCGGGTGCAGTACCAGTCGATGAATTGCTTCACGCCGCCCTCGGTGACGTTCGAAAGAGGACCCGGCTCGTAAGTGGGGCAGCTCGCGCCTATCTGAATCTCACGCACGATTCCCCGATCCTGCTCGTTGGTCGCCAGCCATACTCGAGTCAGCTCGCCGAGATCATAATCGGCTCCCTCGACGGCGTCGCGGTGCACGAGCCACTTGGTGGTGAGCGCCGTGCGCGTCGGGCTCAGAGGCAACACGCGGAACGAAACCGCGTGATCGGCGAGGACGTGGTTCCAGGTCGTCGGATAGTGAAAGAGGAGCAGCGTGCCGATGTTCAGGCCGCGAGGTATCGACTCGCTCAGGAGGCGTTTGACGGCAGGCTGACCCGTCATGGTGTAGCTGACTGCCGGTCCGACGAGCGGCATACGGGCGGTGCGCAGCTGTCCATCAGGAGAGAGATGGAACCGACTCGCTAGAGCCGCCGACTCGCAGCGGCGCCAAAGCTCGCTGATCTGCGGATCATCCGCGGCGCCATCTACGCTCGTTACCGTAGGTGTGTCGGGGAAGGTTCGCGCCAGCTCGGGATGATTGACGGCACAATGGTAACACTCGCGGTTGTTCTCCCAGACGAGCTTCCAGTTGCCTTCCTCGATGATGGTCGACTGAAACGCCACGCGCGCCTCGGACAGGCGGTGGGGCAGCAGGTAGGGCTCGAGATGCCGGCGCGTGGGCCCGAAATCCGGAGCTTCCGCCGCGAGGCAGACAAAAATGTAGCCAGCCACCGTTTCACAGTGCAGCGGTTTGAGCCCGAGCTGCGCGCGATCGAATTCCGGTCCCATCTGCCGCGCGGCGAAGAGGCGCCCATCGAGGTGATAGGTCCACTGATGGTAGGGACAAACGAGCTTTGCGGCCTTGCCTGCCGCTTCGGGACAGACGCGCGCGCCGCGATGCCGGCAGGAATTCACGAAGGCGCGGATGACTCCGTCTGCGGCGCGAGTGAGCACGACTGGATACGCGCCAATCTGCAGCGTGACATAGCTGCCGGCCTCCGGCAGCTCGGCGCTGTGCGCAACGAACAGCCAGTCCCTGTAGAAGATCTGCTCCAGATCGAGCGCAAAGATCTCGGCGTCGGTATAGAACTCGCGCGCCAGGCCGGTGCCGGGCATGCGCTCGTGCAGGCTGCGGAGCAAACGGTCGCTGATCATGCTCATGCTCACTCGCGTTATGCGGCAAAACGATGATAGCGGAGGGTCCCAGGGCGGCCTTGCGGAAACCCGACGCGGTCAATCGCCTCTGCGACCACTTGTATGGGCGCTGGGCCAGCATCCTGCCCGGCCCAGCGCGGTGTTGAGCAAAAGCGCGGTTTGCTCGCGGCGACGTGCCACATCCCTGTGCCTGAGCAAGCAGCTCATCCCGTCGGGATTCCACAAGCACTTGTCGCGAATACGACATCCGCAAGGCGAGGCGCCTGCCATGCTGACGCCCGACCCATGAAATCGCATGCCCCCACTGGGCGGGACCGCGCGTCTGTCGCCGGCAAACAGCCGCCCATCGACGAAGCGACCGACGTGCTCATCATCGGTGCGGGGCCCGCGGGGATCTCGGCGGCGCTAACCGCTGTGGCTGCCGGCGTGCGAGTGACGCTGGTCGATGAGAATCCCGTGCCTCTGCACACCATGGGGGAGGATGTGCCGCTGCACTTCGGCGGCCGGATGGCGCCGACCGCGGCGAACCGCAATGCGGTTCTCGAATCGATGCTTCGTGCCCGGCCGCAGCTCGGTGAGGTGCTCGAGGCGGGGGTCGACGTGCGCCTCGGCACGGCCGCTTGGGGTCTTTTCCCTCGGCGCCGCACCGCCGCATGGATTGACGGCCACGTCGCAGGGCTTGCGGATGAGGATCGCGCGTATCTGCTGCGCTTCGAGCAGGTCATCGTCGCCGCGGGCCGTCGCGACATGGGCGTCGCGTTCGACGGCTGGCAGCGTCCGGGGGTGATGGGCGCCAGCGCGGCCTACCGGTTGCAAACGATATACGAAGCGTTGGATTCCAGGGTTGCCGTGCTCGTCGGCGGTGGCACCGAAGCACTGCAGATCGGCAACGCCCTGTTGGATGCCGGTGTTCGCATCGCGGCGGTCGTCGAGCAGGCAGAGACCATCGGCGGCTCGGCGGGGCTGCTCTCGCGACTGGTCGCGAGCGGCACGCGGGTGTTCACCTGCCACGTCATCCAGCAGACGATCGGTGACCCGCAAGGCGTGGCGGCCGTGCGGCTCGCCGGCGTCGACAGACAGGGGCATCACGTGTCGGATTCCCTGGAGCGGATCGAATGCGATACGGTATTGCTGGGCGTGGCCGCGATTCCGGCCATCGAGCTGATCGAGGCAGCCGGCTGCGCCGTGAGCTTTCAGCCTGCGCGGGGCGGCCATGTGCCGCTCATCGACGGTTCACAGCGAAGCTCCTTACCGTTCCTGTACGTGGCGGGCGATTGCGCCGGCGTGTGGGCGTCTAAGTCACTATCCGAGGACACGGCTCGCCATGAGGGACGAATCGCTGCCCTTGGCGCGCTGCAGGCTCTCGGCGCAGAGTCCCGCGCTGCCGAGGAGGTGCCGGTTGCGCCCGATCCAGCCGTGAGGGATATCGCGCTCGAGCGCCTGGCATGGGTTCGAGCGATGACTCTGGGGTCAGCGGTTGCGCCCTTCGTGTGTCAATGCGAAGAGGTCACGGCAGCAGACGTTCTGGAGTTGAATCCGCCGCGTTATCTGCCCGCGAGGCGGGGTGTGGCTGAAGCTTCGCGACTCGGCTCGGTGGACCCGCAGCGACCCCCCCATCCCGATGTGGTGAAGCGGCTCACCCGGGCCGGCATGGGGCCGTGCCAAGGCCGGCGCTGCCGTGAGCAGATCGCCGCCCTCATGGCTTTGGGTGCCGGCACCTCGCTCGCCGACATTCCGCTCGCGACCTATCGTCCGCCGGTGCGGCCGCTGCGGCTAGCGCAGCTCGCAGCGCTGCCCGAAGCGGCTGCAATGGGCGAGGGCTGGGACAGTTGGTTCGGCATGCCCTCGCAATGGGTGCCTTTCTGGCGTGTTCCGCCCGCGTATTCCGCGATGGATCGCGGCCCGCAAGAGCCAGTGGCTAGCGAATGAGCGCGCGCGGTGGCGCTGGCGCCGCAGTCGTCATCATCGGCGGGGGCGTTACCGGGCTCAGCGCCGGATGGTGGCTGGCACGTGACGGGATCGACACTCTCGTCATCGAGGCGGGTGCCGCGGGCTGGGGTGCCTCGGGACGGAACGGGGGCGGTTGCTCGCATCATCACAGTCCGCTCTTTCAGGAAGAGCAGCGCCTATGGCCGTTGATGGACGAGCTGCTCGGCTACCCGACTGAGTTCCGACCCGAGCGGATCCGAATCGCGCTCGATGAGCGCCAGTTCCAGCTCTACCGGCAGGCTCTCGACAACGGCGCCCGGCAGGGTTTTCGCTCCGATGTGTTGGATGCCAGGCAAGTCCGTGAGCTCGTACCCTTGGCGGGTGACAACGCCTGCGGCGGTTACTTCTATCACTTCGGCGGTCATGCCAATCCGCATCGCACGCTCCAGGCCTACGCCTGGGCACTGCGCGATTGCGGGGGGCGGCTCCTGCAGCATACGACCGCGTTGGATTTCCAGAGGCGCGGCAACCGTGTGGTGGGCGTAAACACGAGTCGCGGCACTTTTGCGTGCGATCATGTCGTCATCGCCGCCGGGCCCGCAACGGGAGGGCTCGCTTCGATCCTTGGGGTGACGGTACCGCTGATGAGCGCCCGTGCCGAAATGATCGTGACTGAGCCGTTGCCACTGATGACGGTAGGTGGGGTGGACGGCAACGGGTTGTATGGCCGGCAGACCTTGCGGGGCAATCTGGCCTACGGCGGCGGTCCCCACGAATGGATCGACGCTGCGGATATTGCTTCTACGCGTCCTTACTCCACTCCGCTTCAGGGCAGCATCGCCCGCCGGCTCTGCGAGCTGCTACCGAAGGCGGCTCACGCGCGGGTGATTCGCAGCTGGGCGGGATTCATCGAGAACACACCTGACGGACGGCCCATTATCGACCGTCCCGCGGCGGTGGAGAACCTGACGGTTGCAACGCTCTCGAGCGTGGGATTCGGGCTGTCACCGGCCGCCGGACACGCGATCCGCGATCTCGTGCTGACGGGGGCCTGCAGCTTCGCCGATCTGTCGACGCTGACGCTCGCCCGCTTCGCGGGGCTGGAGCCGGACTGGCGGACCCTACAGGGATGGCTGCCCAGCGCCGTCGGCGCCGGCGGATGAGCGGCGCTCGTGCGTAGGCGGCACGCCATACCGACGCTTGTAGGCGTGACAGAAATGAGAGGGCGAGCCGAAACCACATTCCAGGGCGATCGCGCGCAGCGAGCCCAAGGTGCGGCGCAGCAGAGTCCGCGCCTTGGCGAGACGCAGATCGAGATAGAAGGTCTTCGGCGAGGCGCCGAGGTGCTCGCGGAACAGCCGCTCGACCTGACGGACCGAGATGTTGGCGCGATGCGCCATGTCCCGCAGCTCCAGCGGCTCATCGAGTGTCCTCTCCATGAGCGAGATCACCTGGATGAGCTTCGGGTTCTCGATGCGATAGCGCACGTGCAGATCGAGGCGCTGTTGCTCCTCCTGCGTCCGCACCTGAGGGTGGATGAACTGCTCGGCAACACCCAGGGCGAGGCGGCTGCCGGCCACCTGGCTGACGAAGTGCACCATCATGTCGAGAGCGGCGGTCCCGCCGGAGCAGGTGAACACGTTGCGATCGATGACGAAGAGATCTTCCGTGACGTCGAGCTCGGGATAGCGCGCGCGAAAGGCCTCGAGGTATTCCCAATGAACCGTGCAGCGCCGGCCGGCGAGCAGCCCACTCTCGGCCAGGAGGAACGAGCCGCTGCTGATGGCTCCGATGAGGGTGCCGTGACGTGCGAGTCGCCGCAGCTGATGGTGGAGCTTGATGTTCCGCTCGACTTCAGGCGCCTCGAGGCCGGCGCACACGATGATCATGTCGGCCTTGACGAGCTCCGCCAGCGAGCCCTGGGTCGCGACCGCGATGCCGTTGCTCGCCTCGACGGGGCCGCCGTCCGCCGACACCAGCTGCCATTCGAAAAGCCGTGCGTCGCTCAATCGGTTGGCGGAGCGCAGGGGCTCGATGCCTGCCGCGAACGCCATCATGGAGAAGCGGGGAACGAGCAAGAACGCGATTCGAACCGGCTTACCGGCGGATTCGAGCGTCATCATGCCTCCTGCCCGGCAGGTGCGATACCGGGCCGCTGCATTAATGTAGCACGGCGTGGGGGCCTGCAATGACTACCGTCAGGCCGCTGAAATCGCCGCTCCCGAACGCCGCCTTTCATCCCGAGGCTGGGGCGGGCGGGGCGCCCGAGCTCTGCGGCATGTTGCGGATCGCTTCCGTGCGCATGCAGACTGACCCGGATCTGGCGCATCCGCGGCTCGACGGTCGGGACGCTCGGCTCTTTCCGGGCGTGACGCTGGCGTTCGTCACGCTGGGCGACGCTCTCATCCCACTGCAGCGCGGGCGGATGATGGCGGAGCGCACCCCGGGGAAAACCCCGAGCTACTGGTGCGTCATTGCGCAATGCGGCCGTGTCTGGCGCTCCTCGGAGGATGGCGGCTGGTCGCGGGCCGCGTTTCCGCTGATCCTGGTCAATGACCTGGAGAACCATGCGCATCAGGGCCTCGCCATGTTCCGCTACGGCCAAAGCCGAGTGAGTCCGCTCGCGTTCCAATTCGTCCAGCAGACCTCGCCCTATCGGCTCCAACAGCACTTCGTCGCCTGGGGAGAAGCGGCGGCGCAATGGATCGACGGCGGCATCGCCGATGTGGCGGCGCAGCGTGAGCGGGCCGCGGCAGAGCTTGCGCGCCGTCTGCCGCACAAGCCGTGGAACGACCTTATCCGCGGCCTTGCTCCCGGGACCCTCAGCGGGTTTGGCGGGCCCGTGCAGAAGAAGTGGCGGCTGCAGGCTGCCCTCATCCGCGACGGCACGCTCTACTACCAGGATGCGCCGACACCTTACGGCACCTATCCCTATCCGCTCGAGATGCGCTTCGGGGTCCGCTCGGTGATGAAGAGCATCGGGGCGCCGCTGGCGCTGCTTCGGCTCGCGCAAATCTATGGACCCTATGTCCTCGACCTCAAGGTGGGCGACTACGTTTCGGGCCTCCACCCCAAGTATCGCAGCGTGCGTTTCATCGATGCCGCCAACATGGCGAGCGCGTTCGGCGGCACGGGCTCGTTGCAGACCCATCCCAACGACCCTCGGGACGGCTATCTCGATGCAAACTACGACGCGTGGTACACGGCACCCTCTCACGCCGCCAAAGTGCGGCAGATAACGCGGAGCCTGCGTCCTTACCCCTGGGAGCCGGGGACGGTCGTCCGCTACCGCGACCAGGATTTCTATCTTCTGGGAGCGGCCATCGATCGCTTCCTCAAGTGGGCGCGCGGGTCGCGGGCCGATCTCTGGGATATGTTGGAGAGCGAAGTGCTTGCCCCGATCGGCATCGCGCAGGCCCCCGCCGTGAGAACCCGGGAGGCGAGGGGCGGACGGGGCGTGGTGTGGCTCAATGCGGGCTACTATCCGACGCTGGACGATCTGGGCAAGATCGCGCTTCTCTATCAGAATCTCGGTGCGGCCGGGTCGCAGCAGATCCTGCATCGGGGATTGACGGAAGAGCTGTTGAGCGCGCGGGACGCGCTTACGCAACGGGACGATGCCTCGGGGAGCCGCGGGGCGGGCGTCGTATCAGGGTCCGACAGGGGGGCACTTTACAAGATGGGCTTTCATTTCACGCCCTATGTGGGCGCGACGAGCGGTCGCCAACACTACCTTCCCACGATGTGGGGCGCCGGGGAGAGCGAAGTGATCCTGTACCCGAACTCGCTGGTCTCGATCCGGATCGCCAAGGCGGCGTACCTGCCGGCCGGGGAAATCGCCGTCTCGGATGCCGGGCCGGAGACGATCCGCGCCGTGGATCGCCTTTTGCCTTTCTGAGGAGGCAAGACCCCGCTCCCATGCGTTACTCCATCTTCAGCCTGATGCGACAGGCCCTGTCCGGTCATCGCGGATGGGAACCGGCCTGGCGCGATGCGGCACCCAAGCCCGGCTACGACGTGATCATCGTCGGAGGAGGCGGACACGGGCTTGCGACCGCGCATTACCTCGCCAAAGTGCATGGCATCAACAATGTGGCGGTCCTGGAGAAGGGGTGGATCGGACTGGGCAATGCAGGCCGTAACACGACGATCATCCGCTCCAATTACCTCCTGCCCGGGAACAACCCGTTCTACGAGCTTTCGATGCAGCTCTGGGAAGGGCTCGAGCAGGATCTGAATTACAACACCATGGTGAGCCAGCGAGGGGTGTTGAACCTCTATCACTCCGACTCGCAACGCGACGCCTACGTTCGACGCGGCAATGCGATGCGTATGCACGGTGTCGATGCCGAATTGTTGAATGCCCGCGACGTCAGACGCATGCTGCCCTTTCTCGACTTCGCGAATGCGCGCTTCCCGATCCAGGGAGGGCTGCTGCAGCCTCGCGGTGGGACGGCGAGACATGATGCGGTCGTCTGGGGCTATGCGCGCGCTGCGAGCGGGCGCGGTGTGGACATCGTCCAGAACTGCGAGGTCACCGGCTTTCTCCTGGAAGGCGGGCGGATGACCGGCGTGAAGACCTCGCGCGGCGATATCCGGGCGCGCAAGGTCGCGCTCGCCGTCGCCGGTAACACCTCGACCGTGGCCCGCCTGGCCGGATTGCGCCTGCCCATCGAAAGCCACGTGCTGCAGGCGTTCGTGTCGGAAGCCATCAAGCCGCTCGTCCCCTGTGTCGTGACCTACGGCGCAGGCCACTTCTACGTCAGCCAGTCGGACAAGGGTGGGCTCGTCTTCGGCGGCAACATCGACGGTTACAACTCCTACGCGCAGCGTGGCAATCTCCCGATCGTCGAAGACGTGTGCGAGAGCGGCATGGCGCTGATGCCCGCGATCGGGAGAGTGCGCCTGCTGCGCTCATGGGGAGGCATCATGGACATGTCGATGGACGGCTCGCCGATCATCGACCAGACGCCGGTCGCGGGACTTTATCTGAACGCCGGCTGGTGTTACGGCGGATTCAAAGCCACGCCGGCCTCCGGCTACTGCCTCGCTCATCTGCTCGCGCGGGACGAGCCGCACCCGGTGGCCGGCGCGTACCGCCTCGATCGGTTCGCCACCGGCCGTCTGCTCGATGAGAAGGGGCAGGGGCCGCAGCCGAACCTCCACTGAAGACCATGCGCATCGAATGCCCCTTTTGTGGCGAGCGGGACGTCAGCGAGTTCACCTATCTCGGCGACGCCGCCTTCCGTCGCCCGGCGGCGGAAGCGGCGGACGCCGCCGATCGTTTTTACGAAGCCGTGTATCTGCGCGACAATCCGGCGGGACCGCACGAGGAGTTGTGGTATCACGCCAGCGGATGTCTGTCGTGGCTGCGCGTCACTCGTGACACGCGCACTCACGCGATCCTGGCGGTGCAACTGGCGAGGGAGGCGCCGCGTTCATGAGCCAGAACCGACTGAGCGGCGAGGGAGCCATTCTGCGCGATCGGGTCGTCTCCTTCACGTTCGATGGCAAGCGGTACAGGGGTCATCCAGGCGACACTCTGGCGTCCGCACTGCTCGCGGCGGGTGTCAGGGTGGTGGGCCGGTCATTCAAATACCACCGGCCGCGTGGCATCCTGACCGCGGGCTCGGAGGAGCCCAACGCGCTGGTGGAGCTGCGGACCGGTGCGCGCCGCGAGCCGAACACGCGGGCCACGGTCGTGGAGCTCTTCGACGGTCTCGAGGCCCACAGCCAGAATCGCTGGCCATCGCTCGGCTTCGATGTCGGGGCGATCAACTCACTCTTCTCTCCGGTCTTCATCGCCGGCTTCTACTACAAGACGTTCATGTGGCCGGCCGCCTTCTGGGAGCGAGTGTACGAGCCGGCCATCCGGCGCGCGGCGGGGCTCGGGCGCGCCGGTATCGGTGCCGATCCCGACAGGTACGAGAAGGTGCATGCCTTCTGCGATCTGTTGGTCGTCGGAGCCGGTCCGGCGGGACTGGCGGCGGCGCTGGCCGCCGGCAGGGCGGGCGCTCGGGTGGTTCTCTGTGACGAGGACTTCCTGCCCGGCGGGCGCCTCAACGGCGATCGTCATGAGATCGATGGCCGAGACGGCGCGCTCTGGGCGCGAGATGCCGCTGATGAGCTGGCATCGCTTCCCGAGGTGCGGGTCATGACCCGGACCACTGTGTTCGGAGCCTATGACGGCAACACGTTCGGTGCCCTCGAGCGCGTGACGGACCATCTGCGCGAGCCGGGTGCGCACCAGCCGCGGCAACGACTGTGGAAGATCGTGGCGCGGCAGACGGTGCTCGCCTCCGGGGCACTCGAGCGGCCGATCGTCTTCGGCGGCAATGATCGGCCGGGCGTCATGCTCGCGTCGGCCGTGCGCACCTATGTCAATCGATTCAGGGTCACGCCGGGACAGCGCACCGCGGTATTCACGACGGGCGACGACGGCTGGAAGACAGCTTTCGATCTCGTCGACTCCCATGTTGAAGTTCCGGCGGTCGTGGATGCGCGGCGGGAGATCCCGGCGGCACTCGAGAATGAAGCAAGGCGCCGCGGCATGCGCGTCATGCTGGGCGCACAGGTTCTGGACACTCGTGGCGGCAGGGGAGTCAGAGGGATCGGCGTCCGCGATGAGAGCGGCCGCAGGATATATATCGCAACCGACGCGCTGGCGATGGCCGGAGGCTGGAACCCAAACACCGCGTTGTCCACCCATTTGGGAGGGCGGCCGTGCTGGTCCGACGCGATTCAGGCGTACGTGCCGGCCGGACTGCCGGCTGGGATGATCGCCGTTGGCGCAGCGGCCGGTGACTTCTCGCTGGGAGCGGCGCTGCGCGCAGGGGCTGAGGCTGGCCGGAACGCGGCAGAGAGTGCCGGCTTCGCTGCGCCGGCGGAAAGACTTCCGCGTGTCGCCGACGAGTCCGTCGGCGGTAAGCCGCTGTGGCTCGTAGCGGGCTCGCGTCGCAAGGCATTCGTCGATGCGCAGCATGACGTGACGACCGAGGATGTTGCCATCGCGGCGCGAGAAGGATTCCACTCCGCCGAGCTGCTCAAGCGATACACGACGCTCGGAATGGGGACGGACCAGGGGAAGACGTCCGCCCTCAACGGGCACGCGCTCGTGGCCACACTGACGGGACGCTCGCCCGCCGACCTCGGAACGATCGCGTCCCGGCCGCCGTACACCCCGGTTGCCATCGGCGCTCTCGCGGGGACACACCGCGGTCTTCACTTCAGGCCGGTGCGGCTCACACCGAGCCATGGCTGGGCAGAGAGTCGCGGCGCGACTTTCGTGGATCTGGGCGAGTGGCGCCGAGCGAAGGCATTTCCGTTGGCGGGGGAGCGAGACTGGAAACGCACGCTGGTGCGAGAAGTACGCGGCGTACGCAACGGTGTCGGTGTCTGCGACGTCTCGACGCTGGGAAAAATCGACGTGCAGGGCTCCGACGCTGCAACCTTCCTCGACCGTGTATACGCAAACGTGATCTCGAGCCTGCCGGTGGGGAAGACCCGGTACGGGATCATGCTGCGGGAGGATGGCATCGTTTTCGACGACGGGACGGTGGCGCGGTTCGGGTCGAGTCACTTCGTGCTCTCGACGACCAGTGCACATGCGGTCAGGGTTCTGCAGCATCTCGAGCATGCGCGGCAGGTGTTATGGCCCGAGCTCGATGTCCAACTCGCCCCGATCACCGAGCAATGGGCGCAGTTTGCCGTCGCCGGACCGCGCTCGCGGGCACTCCTCGAGCCGCTGCTGGGCGGTGCCATCGATGTCTCCAACGCGGCCTTCCCCTATCTCGCCTGTGCGCAGTTTCGCTGGCACGGGCGGCCCGCGAGACTCTTCCGCATTTCGTTCTCCGGGGAGCTCGCTTACGAGCTCGCAGTGCCCGCCCGCTACGGGGATGCGGCGGTGCGCGCCATCATCGCGGCCGGCGAGCCGCTGGGCGTCGTGCCTTATGGCATGGAGACGCTCGGGACGATGCGCATCGAGAAGGGCCACGTGGCCGGCGCGGAGCTCAACGGTACGACGAGCGCGCACGACCTGGGCCTCGGACGAATGATGTCGGCACAGAAGGACTACATCGGCCGGATACTCGCCGGCAGGGCGGGGCTGGTGGCGCCGGATCGGCCGGCGCTGGTCGGCGTGAAGCCCGCGCAGCCGGGCGTGAGGCTCACCGCCGGCGCCCATTTCCTGCGAATCGGTGCGCAGCCCAGCCTGGCAAACGACGAGGGCTTCATCAGCTCGGTGGCCTTCTCGCCCACCCAGGGACACTGGATCGGGCTCGGCTTCCTGAAAGGCGGCCCGGCGCGTGTCGGCGAGCGGATTCGGGCGCATGATCCCATCTCCGGTGGTGAGATCGATATCGAGGTCGAGGTCACGAACCCCGTTTTTTACGACCCGGACGGCAAACGGCTGAGGAGTTGAGGATGCACACCGATCCAACGAGCCTTGCTCAGTCGGCCTACGCGGGATTGCCGGCGGCTGCCGGTCACGGCAGCGGTGTGGTGGCTACCGAGCGCGACGGGCTCGGAATCGCGCGTATCGAAACGCGTGGGGGACAGACTGCAGCGGTGGTGGAGCTCCTGCGTGGGAAGCTCGGCATCGTGCCCCCGAACGCGTCGCGGTATGTCAGATGTGGGGATGTTGCGATCGGGGGCCTCGGCCCGAATACTTGGATTGCCGTTCACGAAAGCGCCGGTTACTCATTCGCGGAATCTCTACAGGCTCTGATCGGACACGGCGCTTCGGTGGTCGATCAGAGCGATGCCTATGCCGTTCTCCGGCTCGCCGGACCCAAGGTGCGCGAGACTCTGGCCAAGCTCGTGCCGATCGACGTTCATCCCCGCACCTTCCACGCGGGTGCTATCGCGCAGACCGTCTGCGGGTATCTGGGCGTCATGCTGTGGCGTCTGGAGGATGGTGCGCAAGGCGATCCCGCATTCGAGATCTGGGGTGGACGCAGCTTCGCCGCCAGTTTGCACGAGGCGATTCGCCACAGCGCGGCCGAGTTCGGTTATGCGAGGCAGACACCGTGAACGACATACAGAGCGACGCGGGTCCCGTGGTCACGCCGCTCCAACGCACCGCGCCGCTGCAATCCGCGTCGCTCGCCGAGCGCTGGTACGTCGCCATCATGATGTGCGTGGTTTATACGCTCAGTATCTGCGATCGCTATTCGATCTCCACCGTACTCGAGCCCATCCGGCGGGAGCTGCATCTTTCGGATGCCAATATTGCGTTCCTCACCGGCGTATCGCTCGCGATCTTCTATGTCCTTTTCGGCTTTCCGCTCTCGTGGCTGATCGACCGGCGCAGCCGCCGCAACATCATCGGTATCTGCCTCATTGCCTGGTCGATCCTGACGGTGGCGACGGGGCTCGCGCGCAGTTACTGGCATCTGCTCTGGGCGCGGATCGGCGTGGGTGTGGGGGAGGCGGGCGGTACCCCCGGCGCCAACTCGCTGCTGTCGGATTACTTTCCGCCGTCGCGCCGCGCCATGGCGCTGTCGGTCTTCGCCCTGGGAGCACCGATCGGCGCCTGGCTCGGCTCGCAGGTGGCCGGCGCGATCGCCTTCCGGTTCGGATGGCGGGCGATGTTTCTCGCTCTCGGGCTACCGGGAGTACTGGCCGGCGCGCTGGTCCTGCTCAGCGTTCGCGAGCCCCGGCGCGGCTGCCTCGACGCGTGCGCGGATCGCGCCGCGGCGCCGTCCTTTTTCACGACTCTGCGGTTTATGTCGCGCCAGCCATCCGCCATGCATTCGATCGCAGCGCAGGCCGTGACTGCACTGTGGGGCTGGGGCCTCATGTGGTGGACGCCCGCGTTCCTGATGCGCAGCTATTCGCTCAACGTCGCCCAGGCAGGCGGCATTCTCGGGCCCATCCATCTCATCGGCGGCAGCGCCGCTATGGTCGCGAGCACGTGGCTGCTGTCTCGGCCGTGGCTTTCCGACGAACGCCGGGTCATGCGGCTTCTCGCCGTCAACATCGCCCTTGCCACGGTGGTGACGGCGATCATCTACTCGACCCATTCACTCGCGCTGACCAAGGCGCTCTTCTGGCTCTTCGTGCCGTCCATCTACATTTATCTCGGCCCGGGCTTCGGGATCCTCAACAACCTCGCGCAGCCGAAGATGCGCGCCATGTACTGCGCCATCCTCCTGTTCCTCGCCAACGTCTGCAACCTCATCATCGCCCCGCAGATGGTTGGTTTGCTGAGCGACTGGTTCGCGCCTCATCACGCTCCCGACGCCGAGTCGCTGCGGCTCGCGATGCTGTGTCTCGTGCCCACCGGCTTCTGGGCGGCATGGCATTACTGGCGGTCCGCTCGCGACCTGTTGGCGGACGAGAGGCTCGCGGCGAGCGCCGCGGCGGAACGACGATGACTCGAGGACATCACGAGCGTGATCCCGGAAAACACGATGAGGCTCGCACCTAATCCACCGTACACCGGGATCGTCGAGCTCACTCCCTCCGACAGGATCAGCGTGACGACCACGATGGAGCTGACGACGATCGATAGGAGGGCCGCTGCCGGCACGCCGCGCTTCGTGATCATCGCCGCGATGATCGGCACGAAGAGCGAGCCGACGAGAAGATCATAGCCGACCGTCAGTGCGTTGATAACGTCGTGCATCACCAATGCTACGACGGCCGCAAGCAGACCCAGCACCAGAGTCAATGCACGGCTCTCGGACACGGAACCGGTACCGCCGGCGCTTCTCACTGTCAGGTATACGTCCTCCAGGAACACGGTCGAGGTCGCGAGCAGGCATGAAGTTGCCGTGGACATGATTGCGGCAAGTGACGCGGAGAGAACCAGCCCGCGCAGGCCAGCGGGCAGCACCACTTTGACGATATCCGCGAAGGCCAGGTCCGTGTTCGCCAGCGGCGGGAGAAAAGTGCGGCCCGCGGCCCCTATCAGTGCGCCGGCCGCGGCATAGGCAATGCAGTAGAGGCCTACGAGCACGCCTCCCGTCCGGGCAATCGAGACGCTGCGCGCCGTGAATACGCGCTGCCAGCCGTCCTGCCCGATCAGGATACCGAGAAAGTAAAGGGCCACGAATGTCAGGATCTTGTCCCAGCCGATGTGCGAAAGGGAAAAGAATTCCGCCGGCAGCCGCTGATGCATTGCCGCGAGGCCGCCGGCCCGCAGGATGGCGGCGGGGAGGAGGACTCCGAATATTCCGACGGTCTTGATCAGGAACTGAACGATGTCCGTCGCGGTGAGCGCCCACATGCCCCCGAGGACCGAATAGCAGATCATCACGATGCTGCAGAGCAGGATTGCCAGCGTCCGGCTGACGCCGGTCATCACCTCGGCGACGCTCCCCACCGCGATGATCGACACGACGACGATCATGAAGTCGTAGCATCCCATCACGACCCCCCCGGCGACCCGCGTCGTGGAATCGAAGCGCCGCGCCAGAAGCTCGGGGATGGTGTAGAGCTTCAGAGCGAGCAGGCGCGGTACGAGCACGATGCCCATCACGATCATGCCGAGACCGTACATGGACACCAGCCACATGCCGGAAACGCCGTACTCGTAGCCGAGCTTGATGCCGCCGACCGTCGCCCCCCCGCCGATAATGATCGCCGCGAGAGTTCCGGAATACAGCAGCGGCCCGACCGATCGTCCGGCAACGAGGAACTGCTCCTGAGTGGTGGCCCTGCGCCGCGACCAGACGCCGATCGCCACCATCCCGAGCAGGTAGCCCACCAGGACCGAAAGATCCAGGGTGGTCACGCCGGCTGGATCAGGCCGTTACACGATCGAGCAATCGCAGAGCGCTGTCCACGTCCTCCTGATTGAGGTAACAGCCCTGAAGGTGGCGCTCCCCGGAGGTTTCGTCGAATGGCGCGCGCCCGTGCAGCACCCGGTTGTTGTTGTATGAGATCAGGTCACCGGGCTCGAGCCGCAGGTTGAGTCGATACTTCGGGTCGCGCAGCATGCGCCAGAATTTGCCCAGTGCCTCGTACATCGGTACGACCAGGGCTTCCGGCATCTCCAGGACGCCGCGCAGCCAGTTGTTGAACCGGATGCGGGCCAACCGCCCCTGGCGGTCCAATTCGATGACCGGAGCAGCCGTCCGTATGTCGCAACTATGGTCGTGAAACCGGTACTCGACGGCATGAGCGCTGAGCAGCCGGAAAGCTTCCGGATCGGCGTCTCGAAGATCTTCCGCGACTCTGAATCCGTCCGCGAACACGGATTCGCCGCCGCGCACGGTGTTCGCGAGGCAGAAAAGGAGTTGGACATCCGGCGGCGATCGCCAGTTGGCAAGGTCCGTGTGCAGCTCCAATCCCATCGCAGTATAGGCGGATGCATTCGGATTGGGCTTCGACACGACGTCATAGTATTCGCCGAAGTTGCTGGCGCGCACCGGTCCGATGCGGTGGGCAACGTCGAGCAGCTTGCCGTCCGTCTGCGGTACATTGCGCAATAAGACGATGCCGTGCAGCTTCACTGCCTGGATCCAGGCGCGCAAACCCGCGCTCGTCCCCATATAATCCCTGTAATCCACGCAAGGTAGGCTACGAGCGATTTCGGCGTCCCAAAGCGACGGCGCGGTCTGCCGCTGTCGCGTCGCACGCTCGACTTCGGCCTGAGCGCGCAGCCAGCCTCTCGTGTACTTAGAAACGTGCGTCTCCATGTCGGCCTGAAAGTGGACCTCCAGCATTCCGTCCGGGCGCTGAAACGCCGAGACGATCGACGGTGCCGCGTGATCGATGAACATGAAGGTCCGCTCGAGCGCCTGCGGGTGGCGGCATTGTGGGCATGCGCAATTGTCCCGCAGCCACAGAGCCTGAAGCCTGTCGACGTGACCGTCATCCCAACGCAGAGTGATCCCTTCGGCGTTGAACTCCATCCCCGCGAGCGCACGTGCCGTCTCGAGCCGTGCGAGATCCGCCATGGACGATTCACGTGCCGCGAGTGTTTTTCCGCCCATTTGATCATGTCCGGTTGCCTGGATTTGCACAGCCAAGGCTAGTGAGCGGGCTCAGCCGCGGCAAGCAATACCTTTTTTGGACCTGTCTTAAGTTTTTCTTTAGACTCAACCGCTCCATGCACGCCAAGAAGACTCCCGTCAACTGGCTGCGCGCGTTCGAGGTCGCGGCACGGCACCTGAGCCTGTCGGCCGCGGCCCTGGAGCTGAACGTCACACCGGCGGCGGTCAGTCAGCAGGTTCGGCTCCTCGAGCACAGACTGGGCGAGAAGCTGTTCGTGCGGCATGCGCGCGGTCTGCGCCTGACGCCTGCGGGCGAGTCCCTCGTTCCGGCGTGCCGGGAATCCTTCGAGCGCCTCGATACCACCCTGACGGAGCTGTTCGGCACCCGCGGACGGCAGGCGCTGGTGATACGCGTGTCACTTGGATTTGCGCGACAATGGCTGCTCGACAGGGTGGCGGGCTTTTCGCGGCAGCATCCCGACATCTCGATTCGTCTGGTGGCGAGCGTTTGGGCGACTGATCCGCAGGATCCGGGTGTGGACGTCGATATCCGTCTCGCCGCCGGCGGGGTGGCCGGCATGGAATCGCATCAGCTGACACAGGATGAGGTTTTTCCCGTCTGCAGCCCGGAGCGGGCTTCCGGCCCGCCGCACCTGCGGCGTCCCGCGGATCTGCAGCGCCAGACGCTGCTCGCAACCGTCGGATTCGCGGAGGGCTGGAAGCACTGGTTGGCTGCGGTCGGCCTGACACACGAAGCCATGACGTTTGGGCTCGATTGTGACTGCATGCCCTTTGCATTGGAAATGGCGGCTTTAGGACATGGGGTGGCGCTGGCGCGCAGCAGCTACGCCGACGACATGTTGCGGGCGCGCCGCCTGAAACGGCTGTTCGACGTCCGGCTCCGCGCGAGCGACAATGTCTATTTGAGCGTTGCGCGGGGTGTGGATGCGACATTTCCAGCCGCTCGATTCCGAGATTGGCTGCTTCGCAGACGGTGACCATGAGGCCCGAAGCCACTCCACCCGAGCAAGGCGGCTGCGCGACGAGCCAGGGGCTGTTCAGGTCCATCCTGGCAGGCCGCGGCCAGACGCTGCCGGATGCTTTCGCGAGCCTGGAGCGCGCACCTCGAGTCGAGCGCCTGCTGCGCCATCCGAGTCGAGACCTGCTGGGGGCGCGGGTCAGCCTCGGACCGGAGGAGGGTGAAGGCCACTGGGATTTCATGAGCGTTCGCGGCGAAATCTACGTTGTCGTCGCCAATTTCGCCTACAAGGACCCGCGGCTCGAGTTGGTGCCCGGCGACGGGCTCGTGCAATTCAATTTCAAGATATCCGGCGACATGGCCCTGGCGGTCAGCCGCACCGAGCCCCTGCGCTGGAACCGGCCATCGCTGCTCGTCTGGTCCCAGCCGGAAGGGATGGACATCCGCGAGTGGACCGCCCCGCGCGCCCGGGAGCAGTTCATCATCATCAGCATGCGGCCGGAGTTCCTCGCGCAGCACATCCTGCTCCCCGGGGCGCAGATCCCCGAGCAGCTCAAGGCGTTTGCCTCGAGCACGGCCGGCAGGATCAACTACTGTCACCATCCGCTCTCGGCGGAGGCGTTCGAAGTGGCGACGCGGCTCATCAACAATCCACACACGGGGCCGCTGGCTCTGCTCTACACCGAGGCGCTGGCTTTGGAGCTGCTGTGCAACGCGGTAGCCGGCTTGTCATCGGTCGCGGGAGCGCCGGCCGAGGAGTATGACGATCGCGAGCTGCGCTGCCTGCATGCGGCACGAGACATCCTCACTCGGCAGCTCGCGCCCGCGCCCACGATCGACAAACTCGCCCGTTCGGTCGGCATGTCGCGCTCGACACTCACCAAGGGATTCAAGGCCGTCTACGGTGAGACGATCCTCGATTTCAGCCTGCGCTGCCGGATGCGCTATGCGCTCATGCTCATGCGTGACCGGGGACGATCGGTCGAGCAGGCGGGGCAGGCCATCGGCTACGCGCACCCGACGTCTTTCACGACGGCGTTTCGCCGCCACTTCGGCATGCGCCCGATCGATGTCCGGCGAGCGAAGTCGCGGTAACGGCGTGGCGCATTGTCGCGCCCGATGGTCGCGGCCGAACTCCTAGGAAATTCCCTACGACCGCGAAGGCTCGGCGTACGGGCTCCGCGTATCGTGACCGCATGGTTACGCCACCTGTACCGCCGGGCCGCCGAGCCCGCCCGAGTGCCCGTGATGCGCGCAAGGCGCAGCGGGCGACGCGCCCGGCCGGGCCGGCGTACATTACCCGCGAAATCCCCCCTTACGAGCTGTTGTCGGAAGAAGGCCTGCGGGCGATCGAACAGCATTCCGATCGAGTGCTCGAGGAGATCGGCCTGGAGATCCGCGGCGATGAGGAGGCGATCCGGCTGTGGCGCCAGGCGGGCGCCTCGATCGAGGACTCCTGGCGTGTGCACGTGCCGGCGGGCCTCGCGCGCGAGATCGTGCAGCGCTCCACCCCGGCCGAATTCATCCAGCACGCGCGCAACCCGGCACGCAGCGTCCGGATCGGTGGAAGACACACTGTGTTCGCTCCGGCATACGGGTCACCGTTCGTCAGCGACCTCGATCAGGGCCGACGTTATGGAACGCTCGAGGATTTCCGTAACTTCGTCAAGCTGGCCTACCTCTCGCCCTGGCTGCACCATTCCGGGGGCACCGTATGCGAGCCGGTGGATGTGCCGGTCAACAAACGGCACCTCGACATGGTCTATGCCCACATGCGCTGCTCCGACAAACCCTTCATGGGCTCGGTGACGACCGCTGACCGGGCAGCGGATTCGATCGAGATGTGCCGTCTGCTCTTCGGCGCGGAATTCGTTGCGCAGAACTGCGTGATTCTCGGCAACGTCAACGTGAACTCTCCTCTGGTTCTCGACGGCGAGGCGAGCCGCGTGATCCGCACCTACGCCGCCGCAAACCAGGCGCCGGTGTGCGTGCCTTTCATCCTGGGTGGCGCCATGGGACCGGTGACCACGGCTGGAGGTCTGGCGCAGTGTTTTGCGGAGGCGATTTTCTGTGTCGCGCTCGGGCAGCTCGAGCGGCCCGGCTCGCCGGCCATTCTCGGCAACTTCCTGTCATCCATGTCGCTGCGCAGCGGGGCGCCCACCTTCGGCACGCCCGAGCCCGCGCTCGCCTATCTGGCCATCGGGCAGCTCGCGCGCCGTCTCGGCGTGCCGTTGCGCTGCGGAGGCCATCTTTGCGCCTCGAAGCTGCCCGACGCGCAAGCCGCGTACGAGAGCTCGAATTCCATGTGGCCCGCGTTTCTCGCGGGAGCGAACTTCATGCTGCACTGCGCGGGCTGGCTGGAGGCGGGGCTCGCGATGTCCTACGAGAAGTTCGTCATGGATGTGGATCAATGCGGCGCTTTCCACACGCTCGCGCGGAGCATTGCGCTCGATGAGAACGGATTCGCGCTGGACGCGTTGCGCGAGGTCGGGCCAGGCAAGCATCATCTCGGCTCCACGCATACGCTGGCCAACTATCAGACCGCGTTCTACGACTTCCGGCTCAGCGACAACAGCTCCTATGAGCAGTGGAGCGTGGAGGGGGCCAAGGATCAGCTCGTCCGGGCGAACGCGCTCTGGAAGGAAATGCTCGCCAGCTACGAGGAGCCCCCGCTCGATGCGGCGAAGGACGAGGCGATCCGGGAGTACATGGAGCGCAAGCGATCGAGCATGCCGGACGCTGCTGTTTGAGGGTGATCTCCTCGTGCCGACCGATCCGCTCCTCCAGCCCTACCAGTTGCGATATCTCACCCTGCGCAATCGGCTGATGACTGCCGCGCACGAGCCGGCGTATGCAGAGGACGGGATGCCGAAGGCCCGCTATCGGGCCTACCACGTGGAGCGAGCGAGGGCGGGCATCGCTTTGACCATGACCGCCGGATCCGCCACGGTGTCGAGGGACAGTCCGCCGGCATTCAACAACATCCTGCTCTACAAAGACGAGGTCGTCCGCTGGATGAGGGAGCTGGCGGAGGCCTGTCACGAGCACGGCGCCGCCGTGATGATCCAGATCACGCATCTTGGCCGGCGCACGCGCTGGGACCGTGGCTTCTGGCTGCCGGTGGTCTCCTCATCGCACCGCCGGGAGGCCGCCCATCGGGCATTCCCGAAGAAAATCGAGGACTGGGACATCCGGCGGATCATCGCCGACTACGGCGATGCAGCCGAGCGCGTGCGGGCCGCGGGGCTCGATGGGCTGGAGCTCGAGGCGTACGGACATCTGATGGACCAGTTCTGGTCGCCGCTCACCAACGATCTGGACGGACCCTATGGCGGGCCGCTCGAGAACAGGATGCGGTTCACCGTCGACGTGCTCACCGAAATCCGCAAGCGAGTGGGACCCGAGCTCATCGTCGGCATTCGTTACACGGCCGATGAGCTCCTGGCCGGCGGCTTGAGCACGGAGGACGGGTTGGAAATATCGCGGCGCCTCAAAGCGAGCGGCATGGTCGACTTCCTGAATGTCATTCGCGGACACATAGATACCGACGCGGGCCTTACGGACGTCATCCCCATCCAGGGCATGCCCAGCGCGCCGCACCTGGATTTCGCCGGCGAGATCCGCGCCAGGATCGGACTGCCGACCTTCCATGCGGCTCGCATCCAGGACGTGGCGACGGCGCGGCATGCGATCGCCGCCGGAAAATTGGACATGGTGGGCATGACCCGCGCTCACATGGCCGATCCGCACATCGTGCGCAAGATCCGCGAGGGCCGGGAGGCGGACATTCGCCCTTGCGTCGGCGCAAACTACTGCCTGGACCGGATCTATCAAGGTGGATCGGCGTACTGCATCCACAACGCTGCGACGGGACGCGAGCTGACGATGCCGCATGACATCATCCCGGCGGCGATCAGGCGCACTTTCGTCATCGTGGGCGCCGGACCCGCCGGGCTCGAGGCCGCGCGAGTGGCCGCTGAACGAGGCCATGCCGTGATGGTTCTCGAAGCGGCCTCCGAGCCCGGAGGTCAGCTCAGGCTGGCCGCACGGAGCAGGCGCCGCAGTGAGATGAGCGGCATCATCGAATGGCGAATGGCGCAATGTATGGCGCGCGGCGTCAGGTTCCGCTTCGACGTCTGGGCTGAAGCGGACGACGTCATCGCGGAAGGGCCGGATGTCGTCGTGGTCGCCACCGGGGGCTTGCCGCACGTCGAGCTCCTGGATGCGGGCAATGAGCTATTGGTGTCGAGTTGGGACATGCTTTCCGGGTCCGTCGCGCCGCGGTCGGATGTGCTGCTCTTCGACGATGCCGGCGACCATGCGGGGCTGCAGGCCGCCGAGGTCATCGCCGCCGCCGGCTCCAGAGTGGAGATCATGACGCCCGACCGCTGCTTCGCTCCCGAAGTGATGGGCATGAACCTGGTGCCGTACATGCGCGCGCTGCAGAAGCTGAATGTTACCTTCACGGTGACGTTCCGGCTGGAACGTGTCAGCTCTGACGCCGGACGTCTCCTTGCAGTTGTGGGCAGCGATTACGGTGGCGTGAGGAAAGAGCGCCGCGTGGACCAGGTGGTGGTCAATCACGGCACCGTGCCCAACGACGAGCTGTATTGGGCGCTCAAGCCTCTGTCCGGCAATCTCGGTGCGGTCGACTACGATCGGCTCGTCGCCGGGCTGCCGCAGACGGGCGGCGCCAACCCACAGGGCCGTTTCCAGCTCTTCCGGATCGGAGACGCGGTCTCTTCCCGCAACGTGCATGCGGCCATCTACGACGCGCTCAGGCTGGTAAAGGATCTCTAGGCGCGGCAGGTGACCATGAAAGAGAGGTAGACATGTCCGAATCCCAGGCAGGCGGGAATCCCGAGGGCTCCATCGCGCGCGGGCGTTGTCTCTGCGGAGGCGTGCGGTTCGAAGTGCACGGGCCGCTTCGGCCCGTCATCTATTGCCACTGCACCATGTGCCGCCGCTCTAGCGGCCACTTCGATGCCGCGACCGCCTGCGCACCCGAGCACCTGCGGCTGCTTTCCGCGCAGCCGCTGCGCTGGTATCAATCCTCGGCAAGCGCGCGGCGGGGCTTTTGCGGCACCTGTGGCTCGCAATTGTTCTGGGGGCCGGCTCATGGCGGCTATATCAGCATCTGGGCGGGCACACTGGATACGCCCACGGGACTGAGAGCAGCGGAGCACATCTTCGTGGCGGACAAGGGGGATTACTACGAGATCACGGATGGACTGCCGCAACGGATGGGCGACTCCCCGAAGGACCATTGACGATTGTTGACAATTAACAATAAGGCTGCTTGAATCTGGCGCAAACGGCCAGGGCAGCCATGCGCACAGTCAGCTTCCGGCAGATGAAGGACGGTACCGAGGCGGAGTACCTCTTCCTGCACCGATTGGAGCGCGATTACATCGCGCGCTTGCCGGACCGCATCCTTCATGCGCTGCGCGCGCTCGATGAGGGGTTGAGTGGCTACCGCGTTACCCGTCTCGAGCATTCCTTGCAGACGGCGACCCGGGCGGAGGCGGACGGCGCCGATGAAGAGATGATCGCCGGCGCGCTCATCCATGACCTGGGCGACAGTCTCGCGCCCGAAAATCACTCCAATTATGCGGCCGAGATCATTCGGCCCTACGTCAGGGCCGAGGTCACCTGGGTAGTCGAGCATCACGGCGTGTTCCAGAAGCTCTACTACGCGCGCTATTTCGGCGAAGACCCCGAGCCGCGGGCCGCCTACCGCGAGCATCCCTACTACGAGAGTTGTGTCCGCTTCTGCGAGAGATGGGACCAGGCAGCCTTCGATCCGGACTATCCGACGCGCTCACTCGAGCATTTCGAGCCGCTCGTGCGGCGGATCTTCTCTCGCCGGGCCTTCGATCCCGCCATCCTCGGCCGCAATACATGAGGCGCATGCCATGAGTGTCGGTTTCATCGGCTTGGGGAATCTCGGCTCGAAGCTGGCGGCAACTCTGCTGCGCAACGGCCGTGAGCTGATCGTGCATGACCTCGACCAGGCGGCCGCGAAGCCGCTGCTGGAGGAGGGCGCGCACTGGGCGCCGACTCCCCGGGAGCTCGCGCTCAGGTCGGATCTCATCATCACGTGTCTGCCGTCACCGGTCATCAGCGCGCAGGTACTCGAGCAGCGCGATGGCGTGCTCGCGGGCCTGTCGCCCGGCAAGCTCTGGCTGGAAATGAGCACGACCGAGGAGGGCGAGGTCAAGCGGCTGGGCGAGCAGGTCATGCGCACCGGCGCCAGAGCGCTCGATGCGCCCGTGTCCGGCGGCTGCCATCGGGCCGCGACCGGAAACATCTCGATATTCGTCGGCGGCGAGCGCGCGGCGTTCGAGCAGGCGCTGCCGGCGCTGCGAATCATGGGCCGCAGGATCATCCACATCGGGCCCCTGGGCAGCGCGTCGGTCCTCAAGGTGATCACCAACTATCTCGCCTTCGTGCATCTGGCCGCGCTGACCGAAGCCTGGGCGGTCGCGCACAAAGCGGGCATGGATCCCAGGACGACGTATGAAGCGATCAAAGCCTCGTCCGGCAACTCCTTCGTGCATGAGACCGAAAGTCAGGTCATCCTGAATGGCAGCTATGACATCAACTTCACCGTCGATCTGGTGCTGAAGGACATCGGGCTTTTTCTCGATCTGGCACGCCGACACGACGTTCCGACGGAAGTGGCCGATACCGTGACGGGCATGTTTCGCGACACTCTGTCACGCTATGGCCCGCGCGCGCTGTCGCCGCGCATCATTCAGCGCCTGGAGGACGACTGCGGCATCCAGGTACGCGCACCGGGCTTTCCGCCGCAACTCATCGATCAGGAGCCGGAGGAGCCCGGCCAGGAAGTCGTTCCCGCCGAGACCCGGTACGTGTTCGCCGCCGAGACCGTGAAGTCATGGCGGCCAGGATGACGGAAACGATCAACAAGCAGAGCCTGGAATCGCAGGCCGTCGACCTGCTGCGGCGGCAGATCCTGCGCGGTGAATTGACGGCAGGTGAGCGACTGGTCGAGATCCCCATTGCCGAGCGCCTCGGTTTGTCACGCGGCACGATCCGCGCGGCCCTGCGCCGCCTGATCGAGGAAGGGCTGGTCTGCCACGTCCCCTACACGGGCTATCAGGTCATCGATTTCAGCGATCACGACCTCTGGGAGCTCTACACGCTGCGCGGCGCGCTGGAGAGTCTCGCGACACGGCTGGCGGCGCTCAAGATCGGGGAGAACGGCGCCGCTCAGCTGCGGGCCGTATTCGCGCAATTGACGGCGGCGGCGGCAGCGGAGGATCACGAGACGGCGGATCGGCTGGACCGGGAGCTGCACAAGCTCATCGTCCGGCTCTCCGGCCACGAGCGGCTGTTGGATCATTACATGCGCGTGGAAAACCAGTTCAGGGTCTATATCGCGCTTTCCAACCGGGAGGTGGATGCGCGGGAGATCTGCGAGTCCCATCGCGAGCTCGTGGAGAGCATCTGCGCCGGCAATGCCGAGCGAGCGGAGGAGCTGGCCCGCGCGAACATCGTCCCGCCGGAGCAGATCCTGGGAAGAGGCGTGTGATGAGCGGCGTGCGCTTCAGGCTGGAGACGGATCCGCCGCGGATACTGGTCCAGACCGGCAAGAGCGCCAGCGCCGTGGAGCTGCCGGCCCTGTGGCTGCGGGAGCGATGCCAGGACCCGGACAATCTGGATCCGCACACTCAGCAGCGCCTCTACGACCCGCATCGATTGCCCGATCACCTGTCGCTCGTGCGAATCGAGGAGACCGGTGAGAATCGCGTACGGCTGGCTTTCAGCGACGGCTATGCCGGTGAATATGAGTTGCGCAGGCTCGCTGATGAGCTCGACCTCGGGGACGGTCTGCCGCGAGAGATCCCCTGGCGCGCCGATCTGCCTCTGGAGGCGGTCAGCGTGGATGGGCGTACCCTGGACAGCGACGAAGTGCGCCTGAGGGCCGTCGAGACATTCCTGACTCATGGCCTCATCATCATCCGTAACCTCGCGACCGACCCCGAATGCATTCTCGGGGTCGCGCATCGCTTCGGCTATGTGCGGGAGACCAACTTCGGGCGGATTTTCGAGGTTTACTCGCGACCGGGCTCAAATGACCTCGCTTATCGCCCCGTTTCCCTCGGGGCGCATACCGATAACCCGTACCGCGAGCCGGTACCGGGGGTGCAACTCCTGCATTGCCTGGTGAATGAGACGAGCGGTGGATGGTCCACGCTGGTGGACAGCCTGTCGGTCGCGGAAGCGCTGCAGGAGGAGGACCCCGAGGGCTTGCAGCTGTTGGCTTCGACGCCGGTGCGGTTCCGGTTCATCGACGCGAATGAGGAGCTGACCGAACGGCGGCCGATCGTGCAACGCGATGCTGTCGGCCGGATGACCGGTGTGCACTACAGTCCGCGGCTCGACTATCTGCCGCTGCTAGATGCCGGCACCACGCGCCGCTTTCAGCGGGCGCGGCGGCGATTGAGCGAGCTCTTCGCCGACCCGCGGTTCGAGCTGCGCTTCCCGCTGGGGGCGGGCGAGCTCATGATGTTCAACAACAGCCGCGTGCTGCACGGGCGTACGGCGTACGATCCGAATGAAGGCCGCCGGCACCTGCAGGGATGCTACATCGATCTCGACGGCCCCAGGAGCGTGTATCGCACGCTCGGCAGGAGGCTCCGGCCTGCACCCAGGGGCAGATGACGCCGCGGGCTGGAAGCACGATCGAAAGCACGGCCGAAAGTACGGCCGAAAGCACGCGTACCCTCAGGCGCCGACAAGCGATCGTCATCGCGTTGCTCTTTGGCGGCTATGCCTCCCTTTACTTCTGCCGCGCCGACCTGGCCGTCGCGACGCCGCTGCTTGCAAAGGAGCTCGTCGGACACGGCTTCTCCTACGATGACGCGCTGGTCCGCATCGGCGGGATCACCTCACTCGGCATCCTCGCCTATGCGCTCGGCAATCCGCTCATCGGCGGACTCGGTGACCATTGGGGCGGGCGCATCAACCTTCTCATCGGCCTCGGTGGCGCGACTCTCTTCACGCTGCTCTTCGCCGTCTCCGGCGCGCTGCCGCTTTTCACCACGGCGTGGTTCCTGAACCGACTGGCGCAGTCGGGCGCCTGGGCCGGCCTCGTCAAAGTATCGTCACGCTGGTTCGACTACTCTTCGCATGGCGCCGTCATCGCCATCCTGAGCTTGAGTTATCTTCTGGGGGATGCCGGCGCGCGCGAGTGGATGGGGCGGCTGATCGCGCACGGCTACGGATGGCGGAGCCTCTTTGCACTCGGGGCAGCCGTCTGCGGCACGATGTTCGTGCTGGTTTTCGCGCTGTTGCGAGAGTCGCGGGTCTTGGCCGGTCATCGCGAAACGAGCACGAATCCGCTCAATGTGTTTGGACGCTCGCAGGCGCCGCCGACGACCATCGGGCAGCGGCTCGGGCCGCTCATGAAAAGTCCGGCTTTCCTGATGATCTGCGTGCTGTCGCTCGTATGCACCATGGTCCGGGAGACTTTCAACGACTGGACGCCGTTGTACATGCGGGACTTCGTCCACCTCAGCATGAGCGATGCGGCCGAGCAGAGCGCGATATTCCCGGGTGTCGGCGCGATTTCCGTGCTCTTCACGGGCTGGCTCGGCGACCGGCTGGGGGTCAATGGCCGGCCGCTGCTACTGTTCGTGGGATTGACGGCGATGGCGGCGGCTCTTTTCGTGTTGGCGATGATCCACCGCGGCGGAATGAGCGCTACGGCGTCGGTCGTCCTGATCGGTGTCGTCGCCTTTTGTCTGCTCGGACCTTACGCCTATCTCGGCGGCGCGATGGCACTGGATTTCGGCGGCAAAGCGGCGGCGGCCCTGGCATCGGGTATCATCGACGGCGTCGGCTATCTGGGAGCGGTGTTTGCCGGCATCGGCGGAGCCAAGGTCGCCGTCGCGTTTGGCTGGCGGGGCCTCTTCGCGATGCTCGCGATCATCGGTACGGCAGGTGCGATCGGCGCCGGGGCGCTATACGTCATGGAACGGCGCGCGATCGCGGCGCGCGTCTCAGCGGCGGGCGTGAGCTCGTGATCAGGCGGGGAGGGCTCAAACGTGAAAGCAGTGCACGCAATCACCGAAATCCATTGGACGCCATCGGCGCTGATGTTGAAATGGGCCGAAGGCGATCGTGTCGAGCTGGCCAGCATCTGGCTGCGCGACAACCTGCGGGCGGACCGTGATCCGGGGAACGGCCAGCGTTTGATCGATGTCGCGGATCTGCCCGTCGCCCCCCGGATCCGCCATGCCGCCCTCCAGGGGACAACGGTCCGCATCGAATGGGAAGACGAGGAGGGCGGCGCATCGTTCGACTTCGATTGGCTCGCCGGGCAGGCGGCGGCGATCGCGGGTGAGCGGGCGGTGCCGCAGCCGCGCCTCTGGCTGGAGGGCGGCCGGCTCGAAGCGGCTCGCGACTTTGCATGGACGACGGTGACGGCGGCACGCGACGACACCGGTGTTCAGTCGGATTGGCTGGGGCGCCTCGTCACGGAGGGCCTGGCTTTCCTGTCCGGTGTGCCCACGGAGCCGGGCGCCATCCTCGCGGCGATGCCAATCGCCGGGCAGGTGGCGGAGACCAATTACGGTCTGCTGTTCGACGTGCGCGCCGTGGCGCAACCCGAGAATCTCGCCTACTCCGATGTCGGGCTGGGGCTGCACACCGACAACCCATATCGCGAGCCCGTGCCGGGCTTCCAGGCGCTGCACGTGCTGCTCGCCGCCCCGGATGGCGGTGAGAGCCTGTTCGCCGACGGATTCGCGCTTGCGGAGCACCTCAGGCAGAAGGATCCCGCCGCATTCGAAGTCCTGACGGGTACACCGGTGCCGTTCGCCTATCGCTCGCGGAATGCGGCGCTGCACGCCGAACGGCCGCTGATCCAGCTGTCCGGGCGCGGCGAGGTCGTGGCGGTCCATTACAACAATCGCTCCATCCAGCCCCTGCCGTTCGCGGCCGAGGCGGCGGAGCGCTACTATCAGGCGTATCGGCGGTTCGCCCTGCTGCTGCGCGAGCCGCGTTTCATGCTGCGGTTCATGATGCGCGCCGGCGATCTCGTCGTGTTCGACAACCAGCGGATCCTGCATGGCCGCACGGGCTTCGCATCGGCCCGGCATCCGCGCCACCTGCAGGGATGCTATCTGACGCGCGACAGCGTCTTCAGTCGCGCGGCGCTTCTTGCCGAGGCGGGCACCGCATGAGCGTCATCGACGACATCTTCTCTCTCTACGGCGCCCGCGGATCGGCGGCCTATTTCGGCGAGGCCGTCTCGATGACCGAGCATGGATTGCAGACCGCCCATTTCGCGGAGCTCGAAGGCGCAAGGGAAACCGTCGTCGCCGCTGCACTGTTGCACGACATCGGCCATCTGATCGCAACCGTTCCCGACGACATCGCCGACTGGACTGTCGACGCACGCCACGAGGCGATCGGCGCGCGCTGGTTGGGCAAGTGGTTCGGTGCGGAAGTGGCAGAACCTGTTCGCTTGCACGTCAGAGCAAAGCGGTATCTGTGCGCCGTCGATCCGACATATTTCTCTCAGCTCAGTGCCGCGTCCGTGCTGACATTGAAATTGCAGGGCGGTCCAATGCCGGCGGATGAGGTCGCGAGCTTCGAGGCCGAGCCGGGCTACCGCGAGGCCATCGTCGTCCGCCGCTGTGATGATCACGGCAAGATCGCGGGCCTCACGACTCGGCGGCTGGAAGACTACCGCCAGCTCCTCCAGTCCCTCGCTGCAAGCGGCGGCTGACCGCCTGAGATGGCTCCGGGAGCCTACTGGCAAGGCGAGCCTTTTTATTATATTATGAAGATAATATTAAAAAAGAGCGGGTGGCCATGCGACAGGTGAGGGTGCTGGGGCTGCTGGGCACGGGTGTGATCGGTGGCGGCTGGGCGGCGCGTGCCCTGTATCTCGGAATCGATGTCGTCGCCATGGATGCCAGGCCGGAGATGGAGGCCTGGATCCGGGGCGCGGTGGAGAATGCGCGCGGGACACTGTCGCGGCTGACGCTGGCACCGCTGCCGCCTGAAGGCAAGCTGTCCTTCACCACCGACCTCGAGGCCATGGCGCGCGGGGTCGATTTCATCCAGGAGAATATTCCCGAACAGCTCGAGCTGAAGCAGCGAGTGCTCGCACAGGCGAGCCGCGCTGCGCCGGCGGATGTGGTCATCGCCTCGAGCACTTCCGGCCTGCTTCCCTCCGACCTGCAGCGGGAGATAACCGCGCCGGAGCGCTTCCTCGTCGCCCACCCTTTCAATCCCGTGTATCTGTTGCCGCTCGTCGAATTGGTGGGCGGACAGCGTACCTCGCCTGCGGCGCTTGCTGCGGCGGAGCACTTCTACACGGAAATCGGCATGCATCCGCTGCGCGTACGGCGCGAGGTTCCAGGACACCTGACGGATCGCCTGCAGGAGGCGCTGTGGCGCGAGATCCTGCATCTGGTCAACGACGGCGTGGCGAGCACCGGGGAGCTCGACGATGCCATCGTCTATGGGCCAGGGCTGCGCTGGGCGGGAATGGGCACCAATCTGATCTATCACCTGGCGGGCGGCGAGACCGGCATGCGCCACATGCTGCGGCAATTCGGCCCCTGCCTGAAATGGCCCTGGACGAAGCTCGAGGCGCCGGAGCTCACGGAACCGCTGATCGATCGCATGGTAGCGGGCACGCAGGCACAGGCGCAGGGCCGCTCCATCCGTGACCTCGAGCGCCTGCGCGACGAGTACCTCCTGGCCATTCAACAGGTGCTGAAGCAGTTCGATCTCGGCGCGGGCTCGACGCTGCGCGGCCTGGAGGAAAGGCTGTACGCCCGCAGCGGATCGCGCGCCGGCGCCGGCATCGATCAGGCCCTGGCGGCTGGTACCCGCGGCCCGGCGCGGATGTTGGATACCTACGTGCGCCCGGAATGGATTGACTACAACGGCCACATGACCGACTCGCGCTACCTGCAGGTGTTCGGTGACGCCACGGACGCGCTCTTTCGGTGGGCCGGCGTGGACGATGGTTACAGGGAGTCGGGACGGGCCATTTATACCGTCGAATCGCATGTCATGCACCGTGCCGAGGCGAAGGCGCTCGAGCCGATCCATGTCACTACGCAGATGCTGGAGCTCGATGCCAAGCGGGTGCGCCTCCATCACTGCCTGCATCGCACCCGGGACGAGAAGTTGCTCGCGACCGCGGAACAGTTGTACGTTCACGTGGACGCTCGCACGAGCCAGGCCGCGCCGCTGGAGCCTTCCGTTCATGCTAGGCTTGATGAGTTGCGTGTCGCCCATGCGGGGCTGCCGTCGCCTGCGGGCGATGCGGCCCGATCCAACGCTAACCGGAACGGCTGAATCATCCATGCCCAAGATCGTCGATCACGAGAAGCGCCGCGACGAGATCGCGCTGGTTGCCTGCCGCGTCGTCGCCGAGGGTGGCTTCGACCAGGCCACCATCGTGCGCATTGCGCGCGAGGCCGGCTACACCACCGGGATGGTGGCGCACTACTTCGACACCAAGCAGGACATCATCATCGCCGCCTTGCGCCTCATGCTGCGGCGGATCGACGAGCGGCTGCTGCGCAACAGCGAGGCCGAGCTGCCGGACCTGCTGGCGCTGCTCACGGAGATGTTGCCCGTCGATGAGGAACGCTACATCGAGTGCGCCTTTTGGATCGCGTTCTGGGGCCAGGTCACGGCCGACAAGCGCCTGAAGCGCATCAACGCCTGGGTGCACCGGGAATACCAGCGGCTCTACGAGCGCTGTCTGTCCCGTTCCTGGCCGGAATGGCCGCGGTGGTCGGTGGAGACCCGCGACAGTGTGCGGCGCTCGGTCAGTACGTTGATCAACGGCCTGACGGCGGGCGCCGTCGCGAGCCGCGGCGATTGGCCGGCCGAGAAGCAGATGGAGCAGGTGCGCATGCACATTGCCCTGCTACGCGACTGGGCGGCGAAGATCGCGGAGACTCCCGCGAAGGCGCGCAAGGAGCGCACCTCGGTCGCTTGATACCTGGCCCGCAGCGAAAGGCGTAGGGTCTCACGGAAATCGTCCCGACGATTTTCGCCAATGGGAAAGCCATGCAATTCTCACTCACCGAAGAGCAGCAGCTGATCATCAAGACCACGCGCGATTTCGTCCAGCGGGAGCTCTTGCCGTACGAGCAGGAGGTGGAGGAGACCGGGCAGGTGCGCGCGGAGCTGCTGCAGGAGCTCAAGGCGAAGGCGATCCATGCGGGTCTCTATGCCGCCAACATGCCGGCGGATGTGGGCGGCGCGGGGCTCGATCCGGTCACCTGGGTGCTCTACGAGAAGGAGCTCGGGCGCACCAGCTACGCGCTGCACTACTCCTGCGTCGCGCGGCCGTCCAACATCCTGCTCGCCTGCGTCGGCGATCAGCGCGAGCGGTATCTGCTGCCGGCCGTGCGCGGCGAGCGCGTCGAGTGTCTCGCGATGAGCGAGCCGCAGGCGGGGTCGGATCTGCGCGGCATGAAGACTGCCGCGGTCCTCAGGGACGGGGACTTCGTGATCAACGGCAGCAAGCACTTCATCAGTCACGCCGATCACGCGGATTTCGCGATCCTGTTCGCGGCCTCGGGCGAGGAGAGCACGCCGCGCGGAGCGCGGCGCCTGATGACGGCATTCCTGGTCGATAAGGGCACGCCGGGCTTTGAAGTGCTGCCGGGCTACAAGAACGTTTCCCACCGCGGCTACACCAACAGCATCCTGCGGTTCACGGATTGCCGGCTCCCGCAGTCCGCGGTGCTGGGCGAAGTGCACAAGGGCTTCGAAGTCGCCAATACTTGGCTCGGAGCCACGCGCCTGCAGGTCGCGGCCAACTGCCTCGGGCGCGCGGAGCGGGCGCTCGAGCTCGCGAAGCAATGGGCGGCCGACCGCAGGCAGTTCGGGCAGCAGATCGGCAAGTTCCAAGGGGTAGGTTTCAAGCTGGCGGACATGGCCATGGAGCTGCGCGCCGCGGAGCTGCTGACGCTCGAGGCCGCCTGGAAGCTCGGTGAGAGCACCGCTACCGACATGGACATGGCCATCGCGAAATTGAAGGCCACGGAGATGCTTGCGATGGTCGCGGACGAGGCGCTGCAGATCCACGGCGGTATGGGACTCATGACGGAAATGCCGCTCGAGCGCATCTGGCGCGATGCCCGGATCGAGCGCATCTGGGACGGCACGAGCGAGGTGCAGCGCCACATCATCTCGCGGGCACTGCTGCGGCCGCTCGGGGGCTGAAGCGGCGAGGGCGTTCCGACACCGTTGCAAGCCGCGCAACGATGTATTATCGTAGCCATAATATTTAAAAGGGGGCGGACTGGCAGGGCGCTGGCTGCTTCCGGAGAGCCATTCTGGTTACCGAGCGCCCGCGCAAGCCGAAGGTCGACCACGCCGCCACGAGCCACTGGCGGTGCCGACGGCGCAATGCGGCATTCGCCATCGCCGCACATGATCGCATTGCGGTCGTCGCCGGGACCGCCCCATGTTCTTTGATTCTCCACCTGTCGCCGGCGCAATGCCGCGGCAATCCCTCCTGCGTCTGAATTTTTTTTCGGGGAGTTATATTATGCCGTCGATAATACGTCAGCGCCTCCTCATGAAGCACCGCTCCGTGCTGCACCCGCTGGGGCTCCTGGTTGCGTGTGCCTTCGCGGCGAGCCCGGACGGGGCGCTGGCACAGGACGCGGCGGTCTCCGACTCCGCAACCGCTGCCTCCAAGTCGCTGCAAACCGTCGTCGTCACGGCCCAGAGACAGGCGCAGTCGGTCGCGAAAGTTCCAGTGAGCCTCACGGTGTTCACCGCCCAGACCCTGCAGAATTACAACATCCGGTCCTTCAACGACTACGCCACCAAGACTCCGAACCTGTCGTTCACTTATGGCTCGGGCGCAACGGGCATCGCGGATGCCCGCACCGTCAGCATCCGCGGCATCACCGGACAGAATCTGGGCGGCACTGCCGGCGCGACCGGCTTCTACATCGACGACACGCCGGTCCCCGCCTCCATCGATCCGAGAGTCCTCGACATCAGTAACATCGAGGTTCTGAAGGGGCCGCAGGGCACGCTTTTCGGTGAGGGTTCCCTCGGCGGCAACGTGCGGTTGATCACCAACCAGCCCGATCTCAACCAGAACTCGGGCTCCTACATGGCCGAGGCGGGGGTCACCTCCGGAGGCGGGAGCCCGGACGGCGGCGGTAATTTCATCGGCAACCTCGTGCTGGCGCCGAACCGCCTGGCCGTCCGGGCCGTGATGTTCTTCAATCACGATGCCGGCTATCTCACACGGACGTACCCCACGGATCCGGCGAGCCCCGGGACGGGCGATGCGTTCATCACTGTGCCTCGTACGAGCGTCAATGACCAGGGAGCCGTCACCAGCTTCGGCGGGTCAATTACGGCCCTGCTGAGGGCGACGGATCACTTCGACGCTACGCTGCGCGTCATGCTCCAGCGAAGCTCCGACAACGGCTTTCCGGCGACCCTTGCGCCGTTGCCTGCGTTCAAGCCCATCTACACCCTCGACAACGCCTTCAATGTGCAGTCCCATGCCAACGACTCGTGGGCGCTGCCCTCCCTCGAGCTCGCTTACCACGCGGGCATCTGGAAGATCGAGTCCTCCACGAGCTATTTCTACCGGCAGACCCAGGACGTCGAGGATTCGACATATGGAACCCAGCAGATCCTGCAGTCGTACTATGGAGTCTGCTGCCTCGCTCCCCAATCCTATCTGTGGAAAGGCGAGCATTACGACAATCAGGTCACCGAAGAGCTGCGTGCCTCGTTCGCTCCGGTGCATCATTTCAGCGGCACGTTCGGCTTCTTCCACTCCACCGCGCGCAATGTCTTCGACATACCCTCCATCTACGCCACGGGGCTGGTCGCGGCCACGGCCGACAACACCGTGGTGGGTCCGTGGGCCGACGAACTACTGTGGTTTTCGGGTAACGGCTATACCCGGCAGATAGACAACTCGCTATATGGCCAGTTCTACTACGACTTCCTGAAGAAATTCACCCTCACTCTCGGTGCGCGGCAGTACTGGCTCAAACTCGAGAACACGAGCAGCCAGGTTGGAGGATTCATGGACTTCGCCCCCTTGCACAGGAGTCCTGCTCCTCCGAATGACGACAACACCGGCTTCAACCCGAAGGTTGCGCTCTCCTATCAGGCGACCGCAAGCACCATGGTGTACGCTTCCGCGTCGGAAGGATTTCGCGCGGGCGCAAAGCGTCGGGTGACCGCCGGCACCCTCATCTGCACCCTGCCTGGCCTCACCGCACCCCAGCTCGGAGATCTGAAGGCCGATACGGTCTGGAGTTACGAAATTGGAGCCAAAACGCAGCTCGAGAACCCAGGCATCCTGATTTCCGCCGACGCCTTTCACCTCAACTGGAACAACCCGCAACAAGAGGTCGGCCTGCCGTGCGGCTCGTACTTCACGCTCAATGGAGATAGAGCCACCATCGATGGAGCGGAGCTCGACGTCTCAGGTCACCTCACCTCTGCGCTGACGGTCCGGCTGGGCGCGGGCTACGAGAAGACCGACATGTCGCAACCGGGCGCGCTGTTTTACGGCGGCGTCGAGCCGGGATCGCGGCTTCCCGGAGTGCCGGCCTTCAATGCCACCCTGGGCGCGGTCTACACCCGGGAGCTCGGCAATGATTTCGACGGGTTCATCTCCGGCGATTACAGTTACATTGGCAATGCGGTAGCCCCCGTCGTCGGCGGCGCGGGAGCCGAGGCCACCCGGCCCGGCTACTCGCTGGTCAATCTGCGGCTCGGTGTGGACCTCGGCAAATCGGAGATCTCCCTCAACGTGCACAATCTGACGAACGCGAAGCCGAACCTAGGTGATATCGGTTACGTAGGCTACGCGCAGTTCGACAGCTCGGGACAGGTCATCCCGCATGTGGCCACTCTGCCTACGACGACCGTACTGCTGCAATATCGGAGAAGCTTCTGAGCGGCTGGTATATTGAAGAACAGGCTCAAAAGTGATGCTCGCAATGACCCGTCGTACACGGCGCCCACACGCAGCCATTTCGTGTCTCTGCCTTGCGCTTGCTTCGGCAAGTGGAATTGCCCATGGGAGGGCGTGGTTCGTGCGCGCCGGGGCGGCTGCTGGCGGCAGCGGTTCCGAATCCGCGCCGTTCAGCTCCCTTGCTGCAGTCGAGAGAGCGTCGGCACCGGGCGATGAGATCACCGTGTTGCCCGCGGCGCTCAGCGAGCCGCCGCTCGATGGAGGCATCGCGCTCAAGCGGGGCCAGCGGCTGAGAGGGGGCGGTCCACCGGTGGCTGGCAACCACGCGCTCGGCCAGGCACCCCGCATCACCAACAGCGACGCTACGGAGAATTCCGGCGATGCGGTGGTGTTGGCCGATGACGTGGAAGTGAGCAACCTCGTGATCCTGAAGGCCGTGCGCGGCGGCATCTACGGTCACGACGTCAACGGGGCGCGCGTCCAGGGCAACGACCTGTCAGGAACGAATACCTCCTGCACTGCGGGCCTCTACGTCTATTTCCCGGTACAGCAGCCTGTCCTGGCGAATGGCTGGGCGGCCATCATGGTCGATGAGGATCGGGGGACCGGGTGGCTGTCCATCGAGAACAACTACATCCATGACGGTGCCTGCAATGATGGGATCGACATCCGGGCGACCGGGCGAGCATGGGTTGCGGCGCGGGTGAGCGGCAATCGCGTGACCCGGCTCGCCCAGGGGCCGAAGCTGCGCTCCGTACTGGCCATAGGCATGCAAACCCGGGACGACGCCGTGCTGTCGGTGGACTCGGACTACAATTCGGAGACCTACATCGGCAGCGCCAATGCCGATTGCGAAGGCCTTTTCACCAATCAGAGCGGCGGCTCCCTTACCTGGAGCATCGACCACAACACCTTCGCGCACGGCATCGGCGGCGGCTCCTGCAACGGCGCGGAGTTCTTCACCGGCACGGGAATCGCGACGACGAATCTCTACATCGGCCACAGCACCTTCGAGTATGATCCCGGCGATATGATCGAGGAGGATAACGGCGGCGGCACCGGCTCAGTCATGAATCTGACGCTCGAGGACGTGTTGGTAAGCCATACTTCCTTTCCGAGGACGCTGGCACCGGAGCCCAAGTTCACCAACGTCCAGTACATGGACAATCTCGGCCGCTGCATGGATCAGTACTCCTGGGGACACCGCAATGTCAACAATCTGCGCATCATCAACAGCCACTTTTCCGATTGCTACGGGGATGGAATCGGCTCGGATGTGACCGGGGGCGCTTATTCATACGGCCGACCGGGCGGAAAAGGCAGGAGCATGGATCTCGGCGATGGGCAGGGAGACGCCATCTCGATCGACGTGGAGGAGAGCAGCATCGACGGAAGCCGGCAATACGCCTTGCACTTCGCGAATCATGCCGCCATGGCTGATCTCGAGATCAGGGTCGCCAACAGCCGGCTGAGCGGCGCCCAAGGAGCGGCGGCGGTCGCCTTCGACCAGGACGGGTCCACTGAGCATGCCGATATCGACCTGGGTGGCAAGAACCGCGGCAGCCCGGGCCGCAATTGCATCATAGCCGGGCGGGGTCTCTCCGCCGAGGTGACGGGGTACGATGTGCTCGCGAAGTTTGACTGGTGGGGCCGCGCCGGTGGACCCGCCGCTCGGCAAGTCTCGGTAACCGAGGGCCATCTCTACACCTCACCCGCGTTGCGCTCGCGGCCATCATCCTGCTCCCCCTGAGCCCGTGGCCCGCGGCATTCTCCTCGAGAAGCGCTCGATCGACTACGTGCCGCTCGCCGAGCGGCACGGGAAGGTGTGGCACCTGTGGCCGGTCTGGTTCTCCGGCGATGCCCATCTGGCGACGCTCGCGGTCGGTGTGCTCGGCATTTCCCTCGGGGGCAATCTTCTCTGGACGGCCGTAGCCATCGTCCTGGGGTGTGCCATCGGCACCTTCTTCATGGCGTTCCATTCGGCACAGGGGCCGCAGCTCGGGCTGCCGCAGATGATCCAATCGCGGCCGCAGTTCGGTTATCTCGGCGCGCTGCTCGTGTGGGGCGTCGCCCTGGTCACCTACGTCGGCTACAACTCGTTCAATCAGGTGCTGGCCGTGCAGGCGCTGCAGCAACTCTCCGGCTCGCTGCGGCCGCAGGCCCCGGCGGTGATGATCGGCTTCGCGGTGCTGGCCGCCGGGCTCGCGCTGGTCGGTTACGATTTCATTCACATGGCGCAGCGCGGCATCGCCTTCCTGATGATCGCACTGCTGACGGTTTTCTCGACGGGCGCGCTGCTCCTCGGTATTCCGGCGGGGGAGTGGGACCCGGCGGGCTTTAGGGCGACGCCGTTCCTCGCGGAGCTGCTCGCCGCCGCCTCCTACCAGCTGAGCTGGTCAATCTACGTGTCCGATTATTCCCGCTATCTGCCTCGCGAGGTGAGCGTACGCGCCTCGTTCTGGTGGACCTACCTCGGGGCCATGGTGGGCGGGTCATGGATGATGCTCGCGGGGAGTATCGCCGCGGCGGCCGCTCCGAGGCTCGAGGTGCCCGCTGCTCTCGAGCACGCGGCGAATGGCGTCATGCCGGGATTCGGTCCGGTGCTGCTGATCGGATCGCTGCTCGGCCTCGTCACCATCGCCTCACTCAACTTCTACGGCAGCTCGCTCACGCTGCTCAGTGTGCTCGATACCTTCAAAGCCGATACGAGGGGCGTAGGGGCGCGCGCGGCGACCCTGACTGCGGCTGCGGTGGTTTCGACCGTGATCGCACTCGAGTCTTCGAGCCACTTCCTGGCGCACTTCTCCGAGCTGCTGTCGTTGCTGTTGTATCTGTTTACGCCGTGGACGGCGATCAATCTCGTTGATTTCTACCTGGTGCGCAAGGGGCACTATTCCGTGCGCGAGATTTTCAACCGCGGCGGCATGTATGGCCGTTGGCAATGGCGCGGCCTCTTGGCATACGGCGCAGGGTTCGCGGCGATGGTCCCGTTCTTCAGCACAGACCAGTACACCGGCCCGGCGGCCCGCGCGCTCGGCGGCATCGATATATCCATGTTGGTGGGCCTGCCCGTCGCGGCAGGGATTTATCTCCTGGCCTGCCGCTCGATCGACGTCGCGGCCGACAGGCGGGCGGCGGCCGCGGCGGATTTGGGGCTGGAGACCGCGGCGCCGGATCCTAGCGACCCTTCCATTGCGGCTTGCGCTTCTCCGCGAACGCACGCGCGCCTTCCTTGAGGTCTTCCGAGCGGATCACGCGCTGCACGGCGTCGAGGCCGTCGTGCAGCTCGAAGGCCTGGTGCTCGGGGACTGCTTCCGAGTGGCGCAGCAGTTGTTTGATCGCGGGAAAGAGAAGAGGCGGCCCCGCGGCGAGCTGGGCGGCGATCTCCCGGGCCTTGACCAGGGACTGACCCAACGGCACCACATGGTTGGCGAGCCCCCAGTGCTTCGCCTCGGTCGCGTCCATCCAGCGGCCGGTCATGAGGAATTCCACCGCCACGTGATACGGGATGCGCCGTCGCAGCTTGATCGTGCCGGCATCGGCGAGCACGCCGACGTTGATTTCCGGTAGGGCGAAGCGCGCGTGCTCCTCCATCACGATGATGTCGCAGCCGAGCACCATCTCGAACCCGCCGCCGCAGGCGACGCCGTTCACGGCCGCGATCAGGGGCTTGTCGAGGTTACGCGGGTGATTCAAGCCGCCGAAGCCGCCGCTTCCCCAGTCCTCATCCGAGCGCTCGCCGGCTGCCGCGGCCTTGAGGTCCCAGCCGGGAGAGAAGAAGCGCTCGCCGGCACCGGTGACGATGCACACCCGTAGCGCCGGATCATCGCGAAAGGCGGTGAAGACTTCGTTCAAACGACGACTCGCCGCCAGATCGATGGCGTTGGCCTTGGGCCGATCGAGGGTCACTTCGAGGACGGCCCCCGTGGTGAGCGTACGGATTCCGGCGCGCTCGCTGACTTCGCTCATTTCACGTCTCCTCGGCAAGCCGAATCAACACATCGACGGCCACGACGCCGAGGCCGGCGGGGCGGACGATCACGGGATTGAGGTCGAGCTCCAGCAGTTGATCCACATTGTCCTCCGCGTAGCGCGCGCAGGCCAACACGGCGTGCACCAGTGACGGCAGGTCTCCGAGCGGTCGCCCCCGGTAGCCGCCGAGGAGCTTGCCGATCCCGAGTCCGCCGAGCGCGGTCTGGACGGCCGCTGACGTGAAGGGAGGCAATAAAGTCGCGGTGTCCTGCAGCAGCTCCGCGAGCACGCCGCCCGCGCCCAACAGGAGCAGAAGGCCAAACTGCGGATCCACGGTGATGCCGACCAGGACTTCCGCGACTGCATCGGTCACCATCTCCTCGACGAGGAGAGTATCCGAGATCCGCGACAGCCGTTCGGCAGCAGCGGCCGCATCGGCAACCGTACGCACATCGAGGAGGACACCTCCGATGTCGGACTTGTGCTCGAATGTCCCGGCGGCCTTCAGAACTAAGGGAAAGCCGAGCACGCGCGCCGCGCTCGCGGCCTTATCGGGTGTCACGACACGCGAGCGCGGAACCGGGACACCGTACGCGGCCAGGGTCGCCTTACCCTCGTGCTCAGGCAGCGTTCTGCCGCGGGGCCGGCCGTCTCGAGGCTGAGCCGCGCGCGCGTCGGGCTGGCGGGATCGGCGCAGCTCCACGGCGGCGCCTCGAGTCCAGGCTGCTTTGATCGTCGCGGCGAGCGCGAGCGCTTCCAGCGCCTCACGTTGCCCTTGCAAGGGCGTGACGCCGGCCTCGAGACAGCGCGCGCGCGTAGCGGCGGAAAGGGATTCCGGCAGCGAGCTGATGACCGCGGCGCGCGCGGGCGGACCAGGATAGGCGGCGAGGAACTCCTCGATGACGGCGACATAGCTCGCCGGGTCGGCCTGATCCTCCGGCGGAGAGTCGACCATCAGGCCCACCGTGTCATAGCCGCCGCCGTGCACGATGGAAAAGAGCGAGTGCAGCCGCGGCCGGTCGAACCAGATATGGGTGTGGAAGTCGAACGGGTTGGCGATCGTCACCCGGTCGGAAAGCAGATCGCCCAAGCGCCCGCTCGTGGCGGGCTCAAACGGCGGAAACTCGAGCGCCAGATGCCTCGCGGCATCCGCCGTCATCGCCATGTCGCCGCCCGAGGCGCCCATGACGAGGATGCGGCGTCCGGGCAGCGGGCCGCCGGTATGCAACACCTTCAGGGTCTCGCAGAGGGTTGCGAGCGAATCGCAGCGCGCGATCCCGGCTTGTGCGCAGAAGGCGTCGAATGCACCGTCTGCGCCGGCGAGAGAGCCGGTATGGCTGTGAGCCGTGCGTACCGCGGCCTCGGTGCGACCGGCCTTGATCAGTGCGATGGGCTTTCCCGCGGTGCGCGCCTTGTCGACCGCTCGAGCGAAGCTCGCGGCATCCTTGATGCCTTCGACGTAGAGGCCGAACGCAGTGACTCGGGGGTCGTCCACCAGCCTGTCGATCAGATCCTCGACGGCGAGGCGTGTCTGATTGCCGGTGGTGATGAGATAGCCGATGGGAAGCGAGCGCTGGTTGAAGAGCAGATTGAGAGCGATCGTGCCGCTCTGACAAATGAGCGCCACCCCGCGTGCGGGCCGCGAGCCGACCACTTGGTCGGGCCACAGCGCCGCGCCGTCGAAGAGGTTGATGAAGCCGTAGCAGTTGGGGCCGAAATAGGGCAGGCTGCCCGCGGCGCTCTCGAGGTCGGCGGCGAGACGCTGCCCGTCGGCGGTGCCGGTCTCGGAGAAGCCGGCGGCGAAGCACACGAAGCCACCGGCGCCGCGGCGCGCCAGAGCGGCTGCGATCGCCGGGACCTGATGGTTGGGAGCGGCGATGAACGCCGCATCCGGCGCCGCCGGCAGCTCGTCAATGGAGCGGAAATAGCGGCTCTCGGCACCCGATGGCCGGCTGGGGTGAACGCGCCAGACTTCCCCCCTGTAGCCGATGGCTTGCGCTGCAGTCGCAGCGGCATCCGCCCACTGACCGCCGATCAGAGCAATGTGCCGCGGTGTCAGGAGACGCTGTAAGGCTGCAATGCCTCTCGGATCGTCGTCCGGCATACGCTATCGGTTGCCCAATTCGATCCGGCGCGAGCCAGGTCCGGCGGCAGTCATGGCTGCGGTCATGCGCCGCAGCTCGGCGATCGCCGCCGCGACCCTTTCCGGAAATGGCACTGTGCGCGGGGTTGGATTCTGTCGGATGTGCAGCAGCATGACTTCACACGAAGCAGCCGCGTCCGGCTTGCCGTCACAAAACAACTCCAGGGCGGCGTGGAGCCGCTTCTCGTCGGCGCCGAGTACTCTGACCCTCGCCTCAACGGTATCGCGGGCGCCAATTTCTCGTAGATAATGTGTGTGCATCTCCACAGTATAGAGCGTGCAGGTCGTCTGCTCGCGGTAGCGCGCGTCGATCCCGAGGCGGTCCATGAGGCGATCGACCGCGTAGCTGGTGACGAGAGTGTAGTAGGCATCCCGGACGTGACCGTTGTAGTCGATCCATTCCGGCGCAATCGGCGTGCGATAGATCACCAGTCCGCTCACGGACCCTCCCGTCAGTCTCTGTGTCTCACTCAGTGCAGCTGCAGGCGCTCCCGAGCCCGTGCCGGCGTCAGTATCCTGGCCCCCATGGCCTCGATGATCGTACGCGCCTTCTCGACCAATTGGGCGTTGCTCGCATAGACGCCGCGGCTCAAATAGAGATTATCCTCAAGCCCGACACGGACGTTGCCTCCGAGCAATATCGACTGTGCGACGCACGGCATCTGCATGCGTCCGATGCCGAAGGATGTCCACACACAATCTGCGGGTAGTGTATTCACCATTGCGAGCAGATGCCCGGTGTCGGCGGGGACGCCGTACGGTATACCCGTGCAGAGCTGGATGAGGGCCGGCGCTGGAATGAGATCCTCCTTGATGAGCTGCCGCACGAACCAGAGATTGCCCGTGTCGAACACCTCCAGCTCCGGTTTGACGCCAAGGTCGCGCAGGATGGCGGCGCCGCGGCGCAGATAGTTGGGCGTCGACACATAGGCCCGATTGCCGTCGCCGAAATTGAGGCTGCCGCAGTCGAGCGTCGCGATGTCCGGGCGATAGACGCCCTCCTGGCACAAATCGATGACATGGCGCATTCGCTCCTCCTGGCTGACGAAGTCCGTGCCCGGCGCGGGAGTGTCCTCGAGTCCCCGCTCACCCACGCAGATGTAGCCTCCCATGCCGCACGTCAGATTGACGATGACATCGACGCCGCTTTCGCGGATGCGCTTCACCACCTCGCGATAGTGGCGGGTAGCCATGCTGAAAGCGCCTGTTTCCGGGTCGCGTACATGGATGTGGACGATTGCAGCCCCAGCGCGCGCGGCCTCGAGCGCCGAGTCGGCGATCTGTGCCGGGCTGATGGGGCAGTGGGGATTGCGGGTAACCTTGGTATCATCCCCGGTGACCGCGCACGTGATGATGACGTCGGAATTCATACTCGCTCACCCTATGGTATTATTGACGTCATAATAAAATACCATGGCCGCGGCTGCAAGCGCCTGCAGCTGCGGCGTCCGAGGGGGTAAGGCGCATGCGACGGAGACGATCATGCAAACGCAGTTGTTGATCGGCGGCCGACTGGTGACGGGGCGGGGGTCAGGCGAGGAAGTCCTCGACCCTGCAACGGGCTCGCAGATCGCCGTCGTGGCCGCGGCCGCCCCCGAGCAAGTGGACGAGGCGGTCGTCGCCGCCGAGGACGCTTTCGCGGGCTGGGCGGGGATGGCTCCCAAGGACCGGGCCGTCATGCTGCTGCGTATCGCGGAGCTCCTGGAGCGGGATGCGGCAGACTATGCCGCGCTGGAATCCCGGAACACTGGTAAGCCGCTGGCGGCGGTGCTCGCCGATGAGATTCCCGCGATCGCGGACGTATTCCGGTTCTATGCCGGCGCGTGTCGCACTCCAGTGGGCCCCCTGGCTGGAGAATACCTGCCCGGCCATACGAGCCTCATTCGTCGCGACCCCATCGGTGTCGTGGGTTCGATCGCGCCCTGGAACTATCCCTTGATGATGGCAGCCTGGAAGCTCGCGCCCGCTATCGCTGCGGGCAATACGGTGGTACTGAAGCCCTCCGAGCAGACGCCGCTCACCGCGTTGAAGCTCGCCGAGTCGCTGGCAGAGGTTCTGCCGCCGGGAGTAGTCAACATCATCTGTGGCCGCGGCGAGCCCGTCGGCAAGATGCTGGTCTCGCATCCCCGAATTCGCATGGTCTCCCTGACCGGTGATGTCTCGACCGGCCAGAAGGTGCTGGCGCTCGCAGCCGGCAATCTCAAGCGGACCCACCTCGAGCTCGGCGGCAAAGCCCCCGTATTGGTCTTTGATGATGCCGACCTCGAGAGCGTCATCGCTGGCATCCGCACCTTCGGCTACTACAACGCAGGCCAGGACTGCACTGCCGCATGCCGTCTATACGTAGGTGCCCGCATCTACGATCGCCTGGTCGCCGATCTCACGAGCGCCGTGGCCAGCATCAAGGTCGGCGCCCAGCGTGAGAGGGGGGTGGAAATGGGCCCCCTGATTTCCTCGTCTCAGCGCAACCGCGTGGCGGGCTTCGTGGAGCGCGCCTCAGCCCTTCCCCACATCGAGATCACCACCGGCGGACGCCCCCGCGCCGGGAGCGGCTTCTTCTACGAGCCGACCCTCATCGCTGGAGCCCGGCAGACCGACGAAATAGTGCAGCGCGAGGTGTTTGGTCCGGTGATCTCGATTACGCGCTTCACCGACACGGAGGAGGCGATCAAATGGGCCAATGATTCCGAGTACGGCCTGGCCTCATCGATTTGGACGCGCGACGTCGGCCGAGCCATGCAGGTGGCCGCCCGGCTGCAATACGGTTGCACGTGGATCAATACCCATTTCGCGACCGTCAGCGAGATGCCGCACGGCGGCTTCAAACGATCGGGTTACGGCAAGGATCTCTCGGTATTTGCACTGGAGGACTACACCGTCGCCCGGCACATCATGGTAAAGCTGTAGGACGGTTCCCGCGGCTATTTCAGAACGACGGTTCTACCGCCGTTGCGAAACACGCGCCGCTCGGCGTGCCACTTGATGGCGCGATTGAGCACAACGGCCTCGAGCTCGCTGCCGACGACGGCCAAGTCGTCCGGTGACTGGGTGTGATCCACCCGTGAGACCTCCTGCTCGATGATCGGTCCTTCGTCGAGGTCGGTCGTCACGTAGTGTGCCGTGGCGCCGATCAGCTTCACTCCCCGCGTGTGCGCCTGATGATAGGGCTTGGCGCCCTTGAAGCCAGGGAGGAAGGAATGATGAATGTTGATGGCGCGGCCTTCGAAATATCGGCACGCCTCCGGCGTGAGGACCTGCATGTAGCGGGCCAGCACGAGAATCTCCGCCTCCACCCGCTCGAACAGCTCCATGAGGCGCCGTTCCTGCTCCTGTTTGCGCCCATCGATGATCGGCAGGTAGTGATAGGGCACGCCGTGCCACTCGGCGAGGCTGCGCATGTCCTGGTGGTTCGACACCACCGCCACCGCCTCGATCGGCAGCGTACCGGTGCTCCAGCGGTGCAGGATACTATTGAGGCAATGTCCCTGGCGTGAGACGGCGATCAATGCCCGGCAGCGGCGCACCTCGTTGAACTGCCACTCCATCCGGAACCGCCGGCCGACGGCCTGCGCGAACTCGCGATCGAGCGCCTCCAGGGAGGGCATTCCCTGGCCGTTGTCGTGGAACACGGTGCGCATGAAGGACGTGCGGGTGTACGGATCGTCGTAGTGCTGTGCTTCCGCGATGGTCGCATTGTGTGCGGCCAGGAAGCCGGCGATTCCCGCGACGATTCCCGTGGTGTCCGGGCACCGGGTGGTGAGGATGTAGAGGTGGGGGGTGCCGGCATTGCGCTGCACGGCACCGGCGGGTGCGGTGGCGATCGCGGGTTCGTCGACAGCTGTGGGCATAGGGGCTCGCCTTTTCGGGAATGGTAATGCCGGCCGCGAGCCGCGGGCGGTGAATTTGCGACACCGGCGTGTCCTCGAGCGACAGGCGGGGTCATGGACGCATCTCGGCAAGTGGATGCCGCAATTCGATTAGCCAGCCGCGCGGCCGGAAGCCATACTTTGCGCAGCGCCGCCACGGCAAATCCTTTGACCCGGAGTTCCCATGGACGAGCAGCCCGCCCCGACCCTTCGCTCTCGCCGTCCTAGCGGCCGGGACGCCAAACGAGCCGCGCGCACCGCGCGCAGCCATTCATCCGTCCCCTACATCACTCGCAACATTCCTTATTACGAGGTGCTGGGCACGGAGGGTCTCGAGCTGCTCGAGCACAATGCCGATACGATCCTGCAGGAAATCGGCATCGACTTTCGCGACGACCCGGAGACGCTGAAGATTCTGCGTGACGCCGGCGCCGACGTCCAGGGCGAACGCGCGCGCTTCCCCCGCGGCATGTGTCGCACGCTCGTGACCGGCTCGGCACCCAAGGAGTTCGTTCAGCATGCGCGCAACCCCGCGCGCAGCGTCGTCATCGGTGGCGGCCGTACCGTCTTTGCGCCGGCCTATGGATCTCCTTTCATCCGCAGCCTCGATGAAGGCAGGCGGTACGCGCGCATCGAGGACTTCCGTAACTTCGTCAAGCTCACCTACGCCGCGACGTCCCTGCACCACTCCGGTGGGACGATCTGCGAGCCCGTCGACCTGCCGGTCAACAAGCGGCATTTCGACATGGTCTACAGCCACATGAAATACAGCGACAAGCCGTACATGGGCTCGGTGACCCAGGCGGAGCGGGCGGCCGACACCGTCGAAATGTCGCGCATCCTCTTCGGCGACCAGTACCTGGATCCGGCCACCGGGAAGCCGAAGACCTGTGTCATGAGCCTGATCAACGCCAATTCGCCGATGACCTGGGACGCGACGATGCTCGGGGCATTGAAGACCTACGCGCGTGCCAACCAGGCAACCATCGTCACTCCATTCATTCTCGCCGGCGCGATGTCGCCCGTGACGGTCGCCGGAACAGTGGCGCAGACGCTGGCCGAGGCATTGGCCGGCATGACGGTCGCCCAGCTCATCAACCCTGGCGTACCCGTGGTGCTCGGCAGTTTCGCGTCCTCCCTGTCGATGCAGTCCGGCGCGCCGACCTTCGGGACCCCGGAGCCGGCTCTGGTGCTTTACGCGATGGCCGCCCTCGCGCGGCGCCTCGGCGTACCGTTCCGCTCCGGCGGCGCTCTCTGCGCGTCCAAGGTTCCCGACGCCCAGGCCGCCTTCGAGTCGGCCAATACCCTGATGCCGACCTGTCTCGCCGGAGTCAACTTCGTGCTGCACACGGCTGGCTGGCTCGAGGGGGGGCTCACCATGGGTTACGAGAAGTTCGTCATGGATGCCGACCAGGCAGGCATGGCTCATACGCTTCTGCAGGGAGTGGATCTCAGCGACAACGGCCAGGCGATGGATGCGATCCGGGAGGTGGGTCCCGGCAAGCACTTCCTCGGCTGTGCCCATACGCAGGCCAACTTCGAGACCGCGTTCTACCGCTCGCCGCTCGCCGACAACAACAGCTTCGAGCAATGGGATGCCGAAGGCGCGACCGACATGGCGCAGCGCGCCAACTCGTTGTGGAAGAAGCAGCTCGCGGAATACGAGGCACCGCCGCTCGATCCCGCGATCGACGAGGCGCTGCTCGACTACATGAACCGGCGCAAGGCCTCATTCCCCGATTCCAATGTCTAGGACCAGCGGCGGGGGCGCCACGGCGATCATCCTCGACGGCAAAGCCGTTGCCATGAAGGTGCGCGGCGAGGTCGCGGCACGCGCCGCGGAGCTCGCCGGCCGCTTGGGCCGCTCGCCCGGGCTTGCCGTCATCCAAGTGGGCGAGGACCCGGCCTCCAGTGTCTATGTGCGCAACAAGCGCAAGGCCGCCGCGCAGGCCGGCATCGCATCCTTCGCCTATGACCTGCCGGCAACGACCAGCGAATCGGAGCTGCTGGCGCTCGTCGATCTGCTCAACCGCGACGAGGCGGTGGACGGCATTCTCGTGCAGCTGCCGCTGCCCAAGGGCCTCGATGCAACCCGGGTCATGGATGCGGTCGAGCCGAGCAAGGATGTCGATGGCTTTCATCCGGTCAGCACGGGGATGCTGGCGCAGAAGCGCCCGGCGCTGCGCCCCTGTACCCCGCTCGGCGTCATCCGCCTCGCGGCGGAGTACGGCATTGCGCTGCGAGGACTGAAGGCAACGGTGGTCGGAGCCTCGAACATCGTCGGCCGTCCGATGGCGCTGGAGCTGCTGCTGGCCGGAGCAACCGTGACGGTTTGCCATACCGGCACTCGCGACGTGAGGGCGGAGGTCGAGCGCGCGGACGTGGTCGTGGCTGCGGTCGGCAAGCCGCACTTCGTTTCCGGCGACTGGATCAAGCCTGGGGCTGCGGTGTTCGATGTCGGCATCAATCGGGATGGTGAAGGCAAGCTGGTCGGGGACGTCGAATACGAGCGAGCGTTCGAGCGCGCGGGTTGGATCACTCCCGTGCCCGGCGGCCTCGGCCCCATGACGATCGCCATGCTGCTGTCGAACGCGGTGGAGGCCGCCTTTCGGAGAGTGGGGTTGCGCGGCCGGTGAGTGAGCTGTGGATCGGGCTCGATACGGGCGGTACCTACACGGATGCGGTCGCGCTGGAGGGTGGCCGCCGGGTCATCGCCAGCGCCAAGGCTCTGACCACTCACTGGGATCTGTCGGTGGGGCTCGGAGGGGCGCTGCGCTCCGTGCTGGAGGCGCTGCCCGCAGGCCCGCGGGAACCCATCTCTCTCGTCTCGGTTTCAACGACGCTCGCGACCAACGCCGTCGTCGAGAATCGCTTCAGTCCTATCTGCGCGATCCTCATCGGCTTCAACGACCGCATGGCCGCGGAGACGGGTATCGAGCAGCACTTGGGTGGCATCGTCGTGCGCGCGCGCGGCGGACATGACCCGACGGGCGTGGAAGAGCAACCACTCGATGAGGTGGCGATCGAATCGGCTATACGGGACTTCGGCCCGCGGGTGGAGGCATTCGCCGTTGCGGCGCAGTTCTCCGTACGCAATCCCGAGCACGAGCTGCGCGTGCGCGAGCGCATTCGGGCTCTGTGCGGCAAGCCAGTCACCTGCAGTCACGAGCTCAGCGCGCAGTTGAATGCGCCCAAACGGGCGCTGACCGCCGCCCTCAATGCCCGCCTGGTACCGCACATTCGGCACTTGCTCGATGCGGTCGGCCAGACGCTCGAGCGCGAGGGGGTCCGCGCCCCATTGATGGTCGTGAAGGGTGACGGGACCCTGATGCGGGCGAGCGTGGCGATCGACTATCCCATCGAGACGGTGCTCTCGGGACCGGCGGCGAGCGTCGTTGGAGCGGCGTTCCTCACCGGTCTGAAGGATTTTGCGGTCGCCGACATGGGAGGGACGACCACCGACGTCGCGATCATCATCGACGAGCGCCCCGTAGTGCGCGCCGACGGCGCCGTGATCGGCGGCTGGCGGACCATGGTCCAGGCCATCGACGTTCACACGAGCGGCCTCGGCGGGGATAGCGAGGTGCACATCGATCGGGAAGGGCATCTCGAGGTCGGCCCGCGCCGGGTGATGCCGCTCAGCCTGTTGGCGCATCAGTTCCCCGAGGTGCTGCAGGAGCTCACCCGCCTCGCGACGGCTGAGCGCCTGCCGCCGTTCGCCGGTCAGTTCGGCCATCGCAACCCCGGCCGCGAAGCGGGGCCCGAGCTCGATCGACTGGAGCTGAGGGTCTGGGAGGCGCTGGGCGCTACACCGCGGCGGCTCGATCAGGTCGCGCGCACCCCGCAAGGCGTCGCGGCGCTGCGCCGGCTGGTGGACCGCGGGCTGGCGACCCTGGCGGGGTTCACGCCGAGCGATGCGCTGCACGTACTCGGCCGCCATGACGGCTGGAGCCGCGATGCGAGCCGGCTCGGCGCTGCGGTCCTCGCCACCGAGGAGCGCAATGTGACCGCGCGCAAGGGCAAAGACACTCCCGAGGCGATTGCCGAGCGTGTCCATGAGCTCGTGATCCGGCAGGCGGCGCGGCTGGTGCTGGAGAGCGCGCTGGCGCAGGATCCGGGCGTCGAGCCACACAACGGACGCTGGGGGCCGCTCGGCATCCTGATCGATCGCGTGGTGGCGGGGCGGCCGGTGTCGAAGCTTCTCGATGCGCAGCCGCGCCTGGCGAATCCCCTGGTGGCCATCGGCGCTCCCGCGGCGGCGTTCTATCCCGAAGTGGCGCGCCGCCTGGGGGCGAAACTGGTCATTCCGGAGCATGCCGCCGTATGCAATGCGGTGGGCGCGGTCGTGGGCGTCGTGTCGGAGACCGTCGACGTCCTGGTGAACCAGCCCCACTGGAAGGTGTTTCGGATGCACGCTCCGGCAGGCATCCGGGATTTCCCCACCGCTGACGAGGCGATCGCCGCGGCGACGAACCTGGCGCGTGAGCTCGCGCTGGCGGCCGCGCGCCGCGCCGGCGCAACCGATCCCCATGTGGAGACCTCGCTCACCGAGCGTCGCGCTGCTTCGAGCTCCGGCGACGACTACCTCGCGGAAGCCATCGTCCGCGCCCGGGCGACCGGCCGTCCGGCTACCGGCGCCCCGGTCCCCGCGGAGATCTGAGGCAAGCCAGGGTGCGGTTGCGCGGCAGCGGCCGCGGCCAGCAAACTAGGGCTCTCGCATCCCGATGCTGGAGCTCCGCGATGGCTAAGACCGACGTTGGGCCTGGGGGATCCTCTGCACCCGTGCCGCGCGACATCGATATCGCGCAGAGCGCGACACTCCTGCCCATCGGCCAGGTAGCGGCGAACGCCGGCATCCTGCCGCAGGAGCTCGAGTCCTATGGCCGATACAAAGCGAAAGTAAGCCTCTCGGTGCGCGACCGGCTCGCGGACGCGCCGAATGGAAAATACATCGTCGTCACGGCGATCACGCCGACACCGCTCGGTGAAGGCAAGACGACGACGACGGTGGGCCTGAGTCAGGCCATCGGCGCGCATCTGGGAAAGAGCGTCTTCACCTGCATCCGCCAACCCAGCCAGGGGCCGACATTCGGCATCAAAGGCGGCGCGGCAGGGGGCGGCTACAGCCAGATCATTCCGATGGAGGATCTCAACCTCCATCTCACCGGCGACATCCATGCGATCACGGCGGCAAACAATCTCCTGGCGGCTGCGATCGATGCCCGACTGTTGCACGAGACGGCGCAGAGCGATGACGCGCTTTTCGACCGGCTCTGCCCGCCCGGGAAGGACGGCAGCCGGCGCTTTTCGCCCGTCATGCTGCGGCGGCTGCGCAAGCTCGGCATCCGGGGCACCGATCCAAACGGGCTGACATCCGAGGAGCGCAGCCGCTTCGCCCGGCTGGACATCGATCCGGGCAGCATCACCTGGCGGCGGGTGATCGATACGAGCGATCGGGCGCTGCGCCGGATCACGATAGGGCAGGGGCCGGAAGAGAAGGGACTGACGCGCGTCACCGGTTTCGACATCACGGCCGCCAGCGAGATCATGGCCATTCTGGCGCTGACGACGGGCCTCGCCGACATGCGCGAGCGATTGGGCCGCGTAGTGATCGGTACCAACCGCGCGGGCGACGCGGTCACCGCGGACGATCTCGGCGTGGGCGGCGCAATGACGGTGCTCATGAAAGACACCGTCATGCCGAATCTGCTGCAAACACTCGAGGGAACTCCGGCGTTCGTGCACGCCGGCCCGTTCGGCAACATCGCGCACGGGAATTCGTCGATCATCGCGGATCAAATCGCGCTGAAGCTCGTCGGGCCGGAGGGGTACGTGCTGACGGAGTCGGGATTCGGCGCCGACATGGGAATGGAGAAGTTTTTCGACATCAAGTGCCGCTACAGCGGGCTCATCCCCAACTGCGTGGTGCTGGTCGCGACGATCCGCGCCCTGAAGATGCACGGCGGCGGCCCCAAAGTCACGGCCGGGCAGCCGCTGCATCCGGACTACACCATGGAGCACCTGGGACTCGTCGAGAAGGGCTGCTCGAATCTCGTCAAGATGATCCGGAGCGCGCGGGTATTCGGAATTCCGGTGGTCGTCGCGGTGAACCGCTTCGCGCACGATACCGCGGCGGAGATTGACCTCGTGCGCAAGATCGCTTTGCAGGCCGGCGCGCACGAAGCCGTCGCGACGAATCACTGGGCCGAAGGTGGACGGGGTGCCATCGAGCTCGGCAGAGCCGTGATCTGCGCCTGCGAGCTGCCGGGCAGATTCCGTTTCCTCTACCCACTGGACATGGGCATCAAGCAGAAGATCGAGACCATCGTCCGCGAGATCTACGGCGGCAAGGGCGCCGAATATCTGCCGGAAGCGGAGCAGAAAATCGAGCTCTACACCCGGTTGGGATTCGGCAATCTGCCGATCTGCATGGCCAAGACGCATCTGAGCGTGAGCCACGACCCGAGCCTCAAGGGCGCGCCGACGGGCTTCACCGTACCGGTGCGGGACGTTCGCGCAAGCGTCGGGGCTGGCTTTCTCTACCCGCTGTTGGGAACGATGAGCACGATGCCGGGATTGCCCACTCGTCCGGGCTATTACGACATCGATCTGGACACTGAGACGGGGCGTGTGCTCGGTCTGTCGTGAGCCGGCGTCATCACTCGCTGCGCAAAATGGCGGCAGATTCCAGAGCCGCCCCGGCCTGCTCGAGCACCGCCTGCGCCTGCTGAAGCGCTCGCTCATGCCGCTTCGTTTCGGCAGCGAGCTGTGCGCGGTACGCAGCGGCAGCCGGTGCAAGCTGCCGGACGTTGGATTCCGCGCAGAGCAGAAAGCCGCGCAGCGCCCCCGCGAGGAGAGTAGCGGCGACGCCCAGATCGGCGATCAGCGCCAGCGGCGTCAAAGCGGACGCCCCGTTGCACAGTTGTAAGCCGGCCGCGGCCTCCTGCGCCGCCTCGAGCGGCACATCGATTGCACGCCGCACTGTGGTATCGATGTCCCGTTCCCGCGCCTGACGCTCGGGCTCGGTCGCTCGTGGCAATCGTCTCGCGGCCAGGTAAGCCTCGAATGCGGCGCTGTCCTCGCCTGCGAGCTGTAACATGCGTTGCGATGCAACCTGCGCCGCGGCAGCGAGGGTCTGGAGCCTGGCCGTGTCATCAGCGAGGGTCTTGCGGCGGGCAGCGACCGTCAGCGCCTTCGCGAGCAGCCCCAGGGCGAAGGCGGCGGAGACAGCGGCAATCGCAACACCGGCAGGTGTCGGCATCTGGCCCGCCGCCGCTTGGCGGAATTGCTCGAGCGTGGATTCGGAAACTCGCGTCGGCACGGAAGCTCTCCCGGAACCTCCTGCCGATTATAGGGCGTCCGTTCCGCCGGGTGGATTCGCGGCTAAGACTCTTTCGCTGGCGTCGGCGCGGGCCGGCGCCGACCGCCGCGCGCGCCGGCACGGGGTGGTGACGCCTTGGGCGCCGGCAAGGTGACCGCCCCGCGCAGGTGCACGTATTGCGCGGTCGAGTGGGGTATTCCCATCGCTTCCACGAAGTGTTCCTGGAACCGCGGCTCGATCGCGGTCTCGACCTTTTCCACTTTGTGCACCAGCGTCTCGATCGTCTCGCGCGCGCCGAAGTCGAGCAGGGCGATGCGCGCTCCGGTTCCTGCCGCATTGCCCGCGGATGACACCTGCGACAGACCGCAGTCGGGAATCATACCGAGCACCATGGCGTACTTGACGTCGATGTGCGATCCGAAGGCGCCCGCCAGTCGAATGCGATCGACGTGGTCCGTGCCGAAGCGGTCCATCAATAATCTGATGCCGGCGTAGAGAGCCGCTTTGGCGAGTTGGATGGCGCGTACGTCGTTCTGAGTCACAGTGAGCGTTTGCGCGCCCTCGTAGACGACGTAACCGAATGTGCGGCCCTGGGGCACGACCCGTGGGCTGCGCGCGGCGAGCTCGCCATCGACCACACCGTCCTGACTGATGATGCCGGTCAGGTACATTTCGGCGATCACCTCGATGATGCCCGAGCCGCAGATTCCGGTGACGCCGGTGGCCTCGACGGACTCCCGGAAGCCCGGCTGGTCCGACCAGAGGTCGGAGCCGATGACCTTGAATCGCGCCTCGAGGGTCACCGGATCGATCCGCACACGCTCGATCGCACCAGGCGCGGCGCGCTGGCCGCAACTGATCTGCGCGCCCTCGAACGCCGGGCCCGTGGGACTCGAACAGGCAAGGAGGCGCTCCCGGTTGCCCAACACGATCTCGGCGTTGGTGCCGACATCGACGAGCAGCGTCACGGCCTCGCCAAGGTCAGGCCGCTCGGCAAGGACCATGCCGGCCGTGTCCGCCCCGACATGGCCGGCCACACACGGCAAGGCGTACGCCCGCGCGCCGCGGTGCAGGTGCAGGCCGATCTCCGTGGCCCAGAACTCCAGTGCTTCGTCGGTCGCGAGCGCGAAAGGCGCGCCGCCGAGCTCCACCGGATCGATGCCGAGCAGCAGGTGATGCATGATCGGGTTACCGACCAGCGTCACCTCGAGAATGTTGTCGGTGTGCGCTTTCGCCTGACGCGCGACATCGGCCGCCAGCCGGTTCAGCGCCTCGCGCACCGAGGCGGTCATCTGCTGCGCTCCGCCGGGGTGCATCATGGAATAGGAGACGCGGCTCATCAGATCCTCGCCGAAACGGATCTGCGGGTTCATGACGCCGCTCGAGGCGAGCACCTCGCCGGACTCGAGATCGCAAAGGTGAGCGGCGATGGTGGTGGAGCCGATGTCGACGGCGAGTCCGAGCGCCAGCTCGTGAAAGCCCGGCCAGACGCCGATGATCCGCTCGCCGCCGTGGACGGCGACCGTCACTTTCCAGTCTCCCTTGCGCAGCGCCGGCTGCAGCCGTTGCAGCATGTGCAGGTCGCAACTGAGCCCGGTGAGCTGCCACTCGCGTTGCAAGGCCTCCTCGAGACGCTGCAGGTCGCCCGCGGGATCGTGCATGTCAGGCTCGCGCACCTCGACATAGTGCAGGCGCGCGACCGGATCCAGTGTAATGGCCCGCGCCTCGGCTTCCTTGCGGATGACTTGCCGGTGCACCTGGCTGGTCGGCGGCACGTCCACCACCAGGTCACCCTGGATACGCGCCTGGCAGGAGAGGCGGTGGCCGGCCGGCAGAGGCCGGCGGCCAGTGGGATTTTCCTCGGCCGTGCCGGGCGGCGACAGGTTTTCCGGCCGGGAGACGATGCCATGCTTGGCGAACTCGCCCTTCATGACCAGTACTTCACAGCGTCCGCAGATGGCGCGGCCGCCGCACACGGAGTCGACATCTACTCCCAGCGAGCGCGCGGCTTGCAGAAGTGGAGTACCGAGCGGAAAGCGCCCGCGCTTGCCCGAAGGCGTGAAGACGACCAGTGCGTCCTTCGGCTCAGCTGACACGGCGGCGATGGCCCCCCTCGCGCCGGCCGCGTGCCGCACCCTCGGCGGGCGCGGCTCCCGCGGGTCCCTGCGCCGGCGTCGCGTCGCGGAACCTGCGGATCCAACGCATGCAGTCCGGATCGTGGCCCATCATGATGTCCGCGCCCATGATGGCCCGCACGATCTCGGTGTGCAGCGGGTTCATGATCGCGGAGGTCATGCCTGCGCCGATCGCCGAGATCAGAAAGGCGGCAGTGACGCCTTCGCGCGCCGGCAGCCCGAAGCTGATGTTGGAGGCCCCGCACGTCGTGTTCACCTTCAGCTCGTTGCGCAATCGCCGCAGCAGATGCGTCACCTGCACGCATGCCTTGTTGATGGCGCCGATCGGCATGACGAGCGGATCGACCACCACGTCGGACACCGGGATGCCGTGATCGGCGGCGCGGTGCACGATCTTCTTCGCCACCTCGAAACGCACGTCCGGGTCCTCGGAAATCCCGGTCTCGTCATTGGAGATCGCCACCACCGCGGCACCGTACTTCTTCACGAGCGGCAGGACCGATTCCAGGCGCTCCTCCTCACCGGTAACGGAATTGACGAGCGGCTTGCCCTTGTAGACCGCAAGTCCCGCCGCCAGGGCGGCAACGATGGAGGAGTCGATCGAGAGCGGGACGTCCGTCACCGACTGCACGAGCTGTACGGCTTTCGCCAGTATCGCGGGCTCATCGGCGAGCGGGATGCCGGCATTGACGTCGAGCATGTGGGCGCCCGCGGCCACCTGCGCGCGGGCGTCGGCTTCGACGCGGGAGAAGTCGCCGTTGCCCATCTCTGCGGCCAGGATCTTGCGGCCGGTCGGATTGATGCGCTCGCCGATCATGACGAACGGGCGCTCGAAGCCGATCACGACTTCGCGGGTTGCAGAGCTGATGACGGTGTCGGTCATGAGGCGAGCCTGTCGGAGTTGCGTTGGGGGTCGCGGCCGGGATACCAGGGCACTCGTCCGCCGAGCAGGCCGGAGCGCTCGACGATCTCGGGAACACTGTCTTCCTGGCGATAGGCCATCAAATGGATGCCGCTCACGCCCGGCAGGGAGCGGATTTCCTGGACCAGATCGATGCAGAGGTTGCGGCCTTCGCGGGCGGCGTCGGCGGCGCCCGCCAGGCGAGCGACGACCGCATCGGGAATGTGGAGACCCGGGACGTGCGTGCGCATCCATTCAGCGGTCCTGGCGGAGCGCAACGGACCGACCCCGACCAGCACGAAGGTCTTCTCGAGGAGGCCGAGATCCTCGATGCGGCGCATGAAGGCCTGGAGCAGCGGCACGTCATAGCAGTATTGCGTCTGGATGAACTGGGCACCTGCGGCGATCTTCTTCGCGAGCCGCTCCGCCCGCCACTCCAGCGGCGGGGCGAAGGGATTCTCCGCGGCGCCGAGCAATACTCTCGGTGAGCAGGTGAGCTTGCGTCCGCTCAGGAAGCGGTGCTCGTCGCGCATCGTCCGCGCGGTCTCGAGCAGGGTCAGCGAATCGAGGTCGAACACCGGCAGCGCCTGCGGATGGTCACCCGCCTGCACACCATCGCCCGTCAGGCAAAGAATATTGCACACGCCCATCGCGGCGCCGCCCAGGATGTCGCCCTGGATCGCGATGCGGTTCTTGTCGCGGCAGGAGATCTGCATCACCGGGGCGTAACCGACCCTGGTCAGCAGAGCGCAGACGGCGACGCTCGACATGTGGCAGTTGGCGCCGCTGCCGTCGGTGGCATTGATGGCATCGACATAACCGTCGAAGATGCGCGCGCGCTTGTAGACCTCCTCGGGGTCGGCGGAGTCGGGTGGCGCCATTTCCGTGGTGACCGCGAATTGTCGGGCGCGCAACACACGTTCCAGGCGGCCGGGGGAGGTGTGACCGGGCAGGATCGGCAGCGGATAGCCCGGTACCGGCTCGTCCTCGAAGATCAAGCGGCGCCTCCGGCGCGCTCGCGCGCGACGCGCAGCCAGGAGGATTTTCCGGTCAGCCGGCGATCCACCGGATGCTGAACGCCGCTCAGGGCCTCGACGCCCCTGGGGATGCAGGCACTGCCGGCGACGGCCAGGTGCCAGACACATTTCATGTCAGGTCGCACCTCGCAGTTGCCGTTGGCGCGCACGCCGCCGCAGGGCCCGTTGCGCATGCTCTTGGGACAGTTCATGGGACAGGACATGCCGGTCGAGCTCAGGATGCATTGCCCGCACATGCGGCAATCGAACAGCAGCCCCTTGACGGAGCGCTCCACCGCCGCCACGGGTCGCTCGAGACGCTCATAGCCGATCCGCTCGAAGAGCGGGTGCAGCGCGGTCAGGGTGCGCTCAAAACCGCGGTAGAAGGCGTTGAGCCCGCGAGCATGCCGTACCGACCACAGGCGCACGCTGTACATCAGACACCGGTGGGTTCCGAGGCGGCGCCGCTCTGGGGGGCATCCGGGTCAATGCCTTTGGCCTTCACCAACCGCTCGAGATACTCGTCGGTGTACCGTGCCTCGATGCGTGCGGCCTCGGCGGCGACTTCCGCCGCGATGTCCTCGCCGCAGGGCCGGGGCGGACTGCGCTTCCAATCCTCGAGATAAGCGTTGGAAGTTCCGCGGCCCGCGCGCATGGCCGCGCGGTCGACCGCCTCCTGAAAGCGCGCCGTCAATTGTACCTTGGCGGTCTCGCGGCCTTTGCGGCCAACCACCTGCGCGGGGATGTCTCGCCAGCCGATGATGATCAGGGTTGCCATGTCGGGGCGCGATCCGCGGCCACGAGGGCCGCGAGATGGGCTCCCAGCTCTCCATAGCCGGTGTGGCGATGCTCGAAAGTCAGACCCAGATCGGCGGCGATCCTGCGGGCCTGCTCGAGCAGCGCCGCGGAGCGCATCTGGGCGAGGTAGACCACCTTGCGGTAGTTGCGGAAATACTCCTGCGCGAGCTGCGGGTGGCGATCGATTCCGAGTCCCTGCACCACGAGCCGATCAAAGTGGCGCGTGAGGAAGTCCGTCAGGTAGAAGGTGCCCGGCTCCGCATCCGCGAGCTGCGCGAATGCGCGCGCGCCGGCGAAGAACTCGTAACAATGGGCGCCGGGGAGCCGCTCCACGCCCTCTTGCCGGAGGATCTCATCCAGCCTGCCGCCGGTGCCGCAGTCGCCATAGGCGACGAAGATGCTGCGGTACTCGCCGCGGTGCTCACGGATCTTCGCCTGCACCGCCGGGGCGATCCGCTCGGGACGATTGTGCAGCTCGGGCGGCAGGCAGCAGACATCGAGCGCCGTCCAGCCGCTCGCCCGGCGCAGCGCCGCGATCTCGTGCGAGAGCGCACCGCAGGCGATGATCAGCGTGCCGCGTGCCGTATCCACTCATCCGCTCCGGCGGCCCTCAGGCGGCACGCATCGAGCGGCGCGTGGCGATGAGGCTCTTCGCCGTCTCGACCGCGATGGCCGCGTCGCGGCAGTAGGCATCGGCCCCCACGGCCTTGCCGAACTCCTCGTTGAGCGGCGCGCCGCCGACCAGCACGATGTACTTGTCGCGGATGTTCTCCTCGCGCATCTTGTCGATCACGACCTTCATGTACGGCATGGTGGTCGTGAGCAGCGCCGACATGCCGAGGATGTCCGGCTTGTGCTTCTCCAGCGCGTCGAGATACTTTTCCACCGAGTTGTTGATGCCGAGGTCGATCACCTCGAAGCCCGCGCCCTCGAGCATCATCGACACCAGGTTCTTGCCGATGTCGTGAATGTCACCTTTGACCGTGCCGATCACGACCTTGCCGATGGGCTCCGCGCCCGTTTCCGCGAGCAACGGGCGCAGGATCTCCATTCCCGCCTTCATGGAGTTGGCCGCGAGCAGCACTTCCGGAACGAAGAGGATCCCGTCGCGGAAGTCGATGCCGACGATTCTCATGCCCTCGACGAGCGCGTCGTTCAGCACTTTCTCGGCGCCCCAGCCGCGCTCGAGGAAGATGTGTGTTGCCTCCACGACCTCGTCGCGCAACCCGTTGTAAAGATCGTCGTGAACCTGCTCGGTGAGCTCCTGGTCATTCAGGTCGCGCAGGTTGAACTCGGACTGCTCTGGCATGCTCGGTCCTCGGCTCGGGGGCGTACGCCCGCGAGGAAAAATGGTAGCCGAGGGGGGCTACCTCATGGGGTGATTTTGCGACGCCCGCATGTCCGCAGGCGACAGCCGCGATGGCGATACGATGCTGATTTGCAGCCCACTATGCCAATACGAGATGACGGCCTCTGTCCCTGGGCAAAGCGGCCGGCGGCACGCTCCTAGGCCATGCTCTTGCGCTGCCCGAACGGCTGCTTGCGCTCCGGCGGCGGGGGGCGGCGGCGCATCTTGCGCCACAGGTCGTAGATGCTGAGCAGACCGGTGAGTCCGGCGAGGCTGCCGAAGTAAGCAGAGGGCCCGAAGCGCGCCATCAGGCTGCCCACCAGAACCGGGCTCAAAGCGGCGCCGATCCCGTTGAGCCTCAGCAGCGCGCCGCTCGCGGCGACCATCTGCGCGGGCTCCAGATGATCATTCACGTGTGAGACGCCGAGCGAATAGAGCGTGAAGGCCAGTGCGCTGAAGAGACCGGCGACGGCCAATACCAGGCCATGCGGCAGGGCACGGAAGGCGGCGGGTACCGCCGCGGCGAGCGTCGCCAGGATACAGATCCCGGCGATCACCGTGCGGCGGTCGATGCGGTCGGAGAGGCGCCCGACCGGAAGTTGCATGACTACGGCAGCCAGGACGCTGACGCCCATGAAAGTGGCCACCCCCGAGGTGTCGAGGCCACTCAGCCTGGCGTACACCGGGCCCATCGAGTACACGTTCGCGGTCACCATGCCCGCGATCGTCACCGCCACCACGCCGAGCGGCGAGTCGCGGTAGAGATCGCGGTATCTGACTTTCTGCGGCAAGGCGATCTCAGGCGCATGTTGCGCCGCGATCACGATGGGCACGATGGCGAGGGAGATGAGAATCGCCACCAGCATGAAGGGTGCGTCGGTGCGCGGGCCGGTCGGGATCAGCAGGAACTGCGAGCTGCCGAGCCCGATGTAGAGCACCACCATGTAGACGGCGAGGAGGCTGCCGCGGGTGGCGCGACTCGAGCTTTCGTTCAGCCAGCTCTCGGCCACAACGTAGATCGCGGCGAAGGCGAGTCCGGAGAGTCCGCGCAGCAGCGCCCAGGGCAGCGCGGCGATGAACAGGCCCTGAGCCAGGATCGAGACCGAAGCGATGGCCGCCATCGCGGCGAAGACCCGGATGTGGCCCACCCGCCGCACGAGGCGCGGAGCGAGCGCCGTGCCGAGCAGGTATCCGATGTAGTAGCACGACATCACCGCGCCGGTGAGCGGCGCGGGAAATCCCTCGAGCGTCGCGCGCAGGCTGATTTCCGTTCCCTGCAGCCCCGCGCCGAGCATCAGAATGCCCATGCCGAGGAGCAGTTGCCACGTGGCCGCAATTGCCGTCATTGTTGGAATATTGTACTGGAATGCGCGGGCGCGATCAGCGTATGAGTTTTTGTGATCGGCGCCGCTCGCGCGGTTGGCTATAGTGTGGCCATGCGGCAGAACCGGCGGCAATCCTCTCAGCGGACACGATCCCCCAGCCACGCTCGCGCGACCGCATACCGGCGCTTGCGCAATCCTTTCACTCCGCAAAGCGCATTTTCGGACGACGCCGTCGCGTCGCTGCACGAGAACGCTTTGAAGGTTCTCGAAACCCTCGGCATCAAGGTCCTGCTGCCCGAAGCGCGGGCGCTCTATGCGCAGGCGGGTGCCCTGGTCGACGAAAGCACCGAGATGGTGCGGCTCGGCCGGGACATCGTCGCGGCGGCTCTCGCGAGCTGTCCGCGCGCGTTCGAGGGGCACGGCGGCGATCCGGGGCGTGCGGTGGAGTTCGCGGCCGGCTCGCTCATTTTCATCGGCGGCTCGAGCTGCCCCAACGTCAGCGACCTGGAGCGGGGACGCCGTCCAGGCTCGCTCGCCGACCTCGTGGATCTGATCAAGCTCAGCCAGCACTTCGACGTACTGCACATGCTGGGCAACCATACGGAGCCGCAGGACGTACCGGTGCATGTGCGCCACTACGCCATGATGCGGGCGCAGTTGACGCTCTCCGACAAGATGCCGGTCGTGATGGCGCGCGGTACGGGCCAGGTGGAGGATAGCTTCGCTATGATCCGGCTGGCGCGTGGGCTATCGGACGAGGACTTCCGCCAGGGCGCCTACACCTATACGGTGATCAACAGCAACTCGCCGCGCACCCTCGACCGCTCGATGGCGCAAGGCATCATCGACTTCGCGCGCCATGGCCAGCCGGTGATCATGACACCATTCTGCCTCGCGGGCGCGATGGCGCCGATCACCATTGCCGGCGCGCTGACCCTGCAGCACGCGGAGGCGCTGGCCGGCATTGCGCTCGCGCAACTCGCGCGCCGCGGGGCGCCGCTGCTCTACGGCAGCTTTCTGTCCAACGTCGACATGAAATCGGGCTCACCCGCCTTCGGCACGCCGACGCACCTGCAGGCGACGTTGGGCGCGGGCCAGCTCGCACGGCTCATCGGGCTGCCGTGGCGCGCCGGCGCCGGCACGGCCGGCAACGTCGTGGATGCGCAGGCGGCTCTCGAGACTCAGTTCTCTCTCTGGGCCAGCATGCTCGCGGGAGCGACGGCGTGCCTGCACGCCGCCGGTTGGATGGAGGGGGGATTGACCAACTCGTACGAGAAGTGTGTGAGCGACGTGGAGATCTTGCAGATGCTGGCCGAGCTCTGCACGCCGCCCGAGGCGGACGAGGATGCGTTGGGATATGCCGCCATCGCCGAGGTACAGCCGGGCGGCCACTTCTTCGCGGCGGCGCACACCATGGCGCGCTACCGCAGCGCGTTCCACGAGCCGATGATCGCGGACTGGTCGAATTTCGGCACCTGGACGGAGCGCGGCTCGCTGACTTCCACGGACCGGGCGCACGCCAAGTGGAAGCAAGTCCTCGGCGAGTTCACGGCGCCCCCGGCGGCGGCGGCCTGCGCGGAGGCGCTCGATGAGCTCATCGCCCGGCGGACCGCCGAGGGCGGCGCACCGCCCTTGTCTTGATGCGCTGCACCCGGCCTGGCGCAAACTACGCGACAGGGTTGGCCGCGCGCTGCTCGTCGGCGCCGACGTGGCGGGCCGACATGAAATAGTGCCACGCCGCCCAGAAGCCCGTCGGCACGAGACACAGCATCGCGAGGCGCAGTGACTCGGCGTCGGCCACATGGTGGGGCGCGAACAAGTCGCTCAGGATGCCGACCATCTGCGGGGCGATGATGAGATTGCCGACATTGGCGGCGAAGAGCACGGTCGCGCAGTACACCGCGCGCATGCCCGGCCGCGCGAGATTGTTCAGGATACCGAAGCCGGGGCCGATGTAGACATAGATGGAAGGGATGTAGATCCAGAAGAGCGCGCGGGTGAGGGCGAGCGAATGGGTGGAATAGATTACCGCCGTCACCACCGTGGCGAGCGCGATGTTGATACCGATGAGGCGCAGGACGCGCCGTGAGCTCGAGAGCCAGGGCCGCGACAGCAGCCAGGTGCTGAGGATCATGGCGATACTGCCGCCGAAGAGGTGGATGGGACCGAGCAGGGCGCCCGCCTCATCGACGTTGAGCCCGTAGCTGCGCATGAGGAAAGCGGGTGTCCACCACATCAGGCCCCAACCCCACAATGCCACCACGCAGCCGCCGAACATCAGATGCAGCGCCGAAGGCTGGCGCAGCATGAAACGCATCGTCTCGAGGAAGGGCGGGGCGGTAGGAGGGTCGCTGCTGCGGTCGAGGCGGCCGCGGGCCGGCTCGCGGATCGTGAGGAGCACGAGGGCGCCGATCACGATCCCGGGAATGCCGAGGGCGAGGAACATGGCACGCCAACCCACACGATAGGCGATCATCCCGGCCACCTGCGAGCCGAGCCAGGCGCCGATCGGCGCGCCGAGCGAGAACACCTGCAGTGCCATCGGCCGGCGCGCCGCCGGGAAGTAGTCCGACAGCATCGAGTTGGCTCCGGGCGTGCCGCCCGCCTCGCCGACACCCACGCCGATGCGCGCGCCGAGTAGCTGCCAGTAGTTGCGCGCCAGGCCGGTAGCTACCGTGAACGCGGACCAGACGATGAGACAGACGCCGATGATGGCGCGGCGGCTCTTGCGATCGATCAGCCAGGAGAGCGGAAAGCCGAAGATGACATAGAAGATGGCGAGCGATACACCGGTCAGGAAGGCGACGTTGGCGTCCGAAAGGTGCAGCTCCCGGCGGATCGGCTCGAGCACGGTGGAGATCGAATAGCGATCGCAGATGCTGAGCGTGTACACCAGGCACATCGTGATCGCCACATACCAGCGCTCGGCAATCGAGGCGGTGTCTGCCGTCATGCGGCGCTTGCCGTGCGCGGCCTGATCGATGTCAGCTCCCGTGTCGCTCATCCGCGGACGTCCTCGAGAATGAGATCGGCGGCTTTCTCGGCGACCATCAGCGTCGGTGCGTTGATGTTGCCGGAGGTGACGGTTGGAAAGATGGAGGCGTCGGCCACACGAAGGTTGGCCACGCCGTGTACGCGCAGCCGCGGGTCCACCACGGAGCCGGCGGCGTCCGGGCCCATCGCGCAGGTGCCGCACGGGTGGAATACCGAGCCGCCGCGGCGACGGAAGTCCTGAAGCACCTCCGCGTCCGAGCGAACGTGGTCTCCGGGCAACAGCTCGGACTCGATCACGGCTGCGAGCGGCTCGGCGGCGGAGATCCGGCGCAGCAGGCGCGCCCCTTCGTATACGTCCGCCACATCCTCGGGCGTCGAGAGGCTGTTGGGTGTGATCGCCGGAGCCGCCAGCGGGTCGGGGCTGCGCAGGTGCAAGCTGCCGCGGCTCGTCGGACGGCAGGTGTTGAACGACATGAGAAAGCCGGGAAACGGGTCGGGATTGAGCAGGCGGCGGCTCTGGCCGCCGCTCGTCGTGGTGCTGTAGCTCGCGGGATTGAAGTAGATGTGCAGGTTGGGCCGGCCGAGCTCCGGGCGGCTGCGGACGAAGGCGCCGGCCTGATTCACGCTCATCGCGAGTGGACCCCGGCGGCACAGCGCATAGCGCAGGGCGGCCCGCGCCTTGCCGAGAAGGGGCGCGAGCTCGTCGTTGAGCGTCGGCACCCGGGAGCGGTAGAAATACGATACGCAAACGTGGTCCTGCAGCCCGCGCCCGACTCCGGGCAGGGCTGCAACCACCGGGATGCCGAGCCGCCGCAGCAGCTGCGGATCGCCGATGCCGGAGAGCTCCAGGAGCTGCGGCGAGCCGACGGCGCCGGCGGCCAGGAGCACCTCGCGACGGGCGCTTGCGGTGAGCTGCGAGCCGCCGCGAAAGTATGCGATGCCGGTGGCCTTGGCGCCCGCGAATAGGATACGGGCCGCACGCGCCCCGGTCGCCAGCTCCAGATTGGGTCGGCGCAACGCCGGCCGCAGGTAGGCGCTCGCACTGGAGACCCGTACCCCGTTGCGGATCGTGACCTGCCAGAGGCCTGCGCCCTCGGGGCTGGCGCCGTTGAAATCGCGGGTGATGGCGATACCGGTTTCTGCGCACGCCGTCAGGAAGGTTTTGCAGAGAGGGTGGACCGTCGCCGATGGATCGTGAACGTGTACCGGGCCGCCGGCGCCGTGGTAATCCGATGCGCCCCAGGCGTGATCCTCGAGCTTACGGAAGTAGGGGAGCACGTCCTGCCAGCCCCAGCCCGGATTGCCGGCGCTGCGCCAGTCCTCGTAGTCCGAGGGCTGACCGCGCACGAAAACACAAGCGTTGATCGAGCTGGACCCGCCTAACACCTTGCCGCGCGGCCAGAAGGCGCTGCGGTTGTCCAGCGCCGGCTCGGGCTCCGTCCGGTACATCCAGTTGTAACGCGGGTCGGTGAAGGTGCGTGCATAGCCAACCGGTACGCGGATCCAGGGGCTGAAGTCGCTGCCGCCCGCCTCCAGGAGCAGCACACGATGCCGCCCGCTCTCACTGAGGCGATTGGCCAGCACGCACCCGGCGGAGCCGGCTCCGACGACGATGTAGTCGAATTCCCCCATCTATCGTGGCAGCATAGCTCGGCGCAGCGCCGGGCGGGCCCACGGCGGCATGCCTTTTTCGGATGGGTCCATAGAAATTCTCGGCTTTCACGCCGTGGAGCCATGTGGAAGCCTGGATCGGGTGATTCGCGGTGTGTCGTAAATCCGCAATCCGCGCGTCGCGAACTCACAAGCCGCGGCGCCGCGATTACGGGAGCATCGACCGTACGAGCCGGGGCGACGGGGCGTCCGGCGGGCCAGGGGTCTGGCCAACCGCCGGGAAGACAACAAGTTCGTAACCTGCCGAGGGTCATCGAATGAAATCGAACCAGAAGCTGTCGCGCACGATCGCCGCCATTCTCAGTGCTTCAGCCGCGCACGCCATACTGGCCGCGAATGCCGGCCCGACGAGCGCCGACGCGGCGCCAGCCGCTGCCGACGCGTCTGCCGCTGCCGATACTCCTGCTGCGGCCGAGGCCAGCTCCAGCTCCCTGCAGACGGTGATCGTGACCGCGCAGCGCCGGGAACAGAACATCCAGGACGTGCCGATCACGATCCAGGCCATGACCGGCAAAACGCTGCAGAGTCTCAATGTCCAAACGTTCGCGGATTACGTGAAATACCTGCCGAACGTCAGTACGGGTTCCCAGGGTCCCGGCATGGGCACTCTCTTCATGCGCGGACTTTCCACCGGCGTGCTGGGCACGCAGGGGCAGGGCTCGGTCGGCCTCTTCCCGAACGTAGCCGTTTATCTGGACGACCAATCGGAGCTGCTGCCGGGCCGCGACCTCGATGTCTACGCGGTGGACCTGGAGCGCATCGAAGTGCTCGAGGGCCCGCAGGGGACGCTGTTCGGGGCAGGCGCGCAGGCGGGCGTGGTGCGCTTCATCACCAACAAGCCGAAGCTCAATACATTCGAAGCGGACGTCACTGCCGGCTACGGCGTCACGGCCGGCGGCGATCCGAGCACTCACATCACCGGGACGTTCAACTTCCCGCTGATCGAGAACAAGCTGGCGGCGCGCGTGGTGGTGTTCAATGACCGGCGCGGCGGTTACATCGACAACCAGCCGGCGTACTTCGCCCGCGGCAGTGAGGACCTCGGAATCGCCGACGCTATAGGCGGCGTCGTGCCGAACGACAGTATGGTGATCAACAACTACCAGATCGCCGCCAACAACATCAATCCGCTCACCTATAACGGCATCCGCGGAGAGCTCCTCTTCAAGGTCAACGACGACTGGAACGTGCTCCTCAGCCAGATGTACCAGAACGCGGACGCGCAGGGCGTGTTCTACGAAATGCCCTTCGGCAGCGAGGGCGCGGGGCTGACCAATCCCGGCGGCGTGCCGATCGGCGGCCAGCCGTTGCCGGCATATTCCGTGAACCTCTTCAATCCGTCCTACGACAAGGACAGGTTCGAGAACACGGCGCTGACGATCAGCGGCAAGGTCGGGCCGTTGAGCCTCGTCTACTCGGGCAACTATCTCGACCGCCACATCGACCAGACCCTCGATTACACCAACTACGCGCGCGGCCGGTACGGCTATTACTATCAGTGCGCGGGCTACTCCGCAGGGGATCCCACGAAAGGAACGTGCTACTCGCCGAGCTCGGTCTGGAAGGACACGGAGCACGATACACACGTGAGCCAGGAGCTGCGTCTGAGCACCCCGCAGGACTGGCGCCTGCGCGGCCTGGTCGGCCTCTTCTACGAAGACTACAAGATCTTCGACGACACGCAGTGGATGTATCGGAGCGTGCCGACCTGCTCGCCCACGGGCTTGCAGAGCGGCTGCTTCCTGCCGATTCAGCCGTGGCCGGATGACCCGACCAACAATCCGGGACTGCAGCCCCAGGACGGTTTCTTCGACGATTTCGATCGCACCTTCATCCAGAAGGCGGCGTATACGTCCATATCGTTCGACATCGTGCCGCAGAAGCTGACGATAACCGGCGGCGTACGCTATTTCCATATGTATAACTCGGAGGTGGGAGGCGACGTCGGCAGCTTCTACTGCAAGATTTTCAGCCCGAGTACGCTTGCGAACTACCCGATCGTGAACGGCGGTTATGCGCCCTGCGGGACCGACGGACTGCCGAGCGCGTCGTCGCCCTATGGCACGGACTTCGCGAAGCAGGATCCACACAACCTGACCGAATCCGGCATGCGCGGCCGCGCAGACCTCGAGTACCACGTCACTCCCAATATCCTCGTGTACTACACCTACTCTCAGGGATTCAGGCCCGGTGGGTTCAACCGCGGCAGCTCGCCTCACCTGGCCGATTCGAGCGGCGTCTGCAGCAGCACGTCGCCCGCCGGTTGCCAGTACTTCACGCCCAAGACCTACGTCTCGGACAACCTCACCAACAATGAGGTCGGTTGGAAGACGATGTGGTTCAACCACCGCCTCGAGATCAACGGTGCGGTCTATCAGGAGAACTGGAGCAATGCCCAGGTCAGCTTCTTCTGTCCGCAGTGCGGCCTGGGGAATCTGACCTACAACACAAACGGACCGAACTACCAGGTAAAGGGAGTGGAGCTGCAGATCGCCGCGAACCTGTGGCGCGGGCTGTCGATCAACGGTGCGGCTGCCTGGAACAGCGGCGAGCTGAAGAATTCGCCGGCGCTGATCAACAACAATCCGGCGAACCCAGCCCATGGTCAGCCAATCACCACGTTCTACTCGGGCGGCGTGGCGCAACCGGTGCAGAACGTCTATGGCGTCCAGGGCAGCCCGCTGGCCAACTCCCCGCCGTTCGAAGGCAACCTGCGCGCGCGCTACGACTGGATCTGGGGCACCTACCTGCCGTATGTCCAACTGGGCATGCAGCACCAGTCGCATTCGCTCTCGGCCTCCGGCAACGTCGAGGCGTATGACCAGCCGGCCTGGACGACCTACGACCTGTCCGCCGGGGTGGCGAAGGACAACTGGACGGTGTCGCTCATCGGGACGAACATCACCAATACGAACAAGAGCCTCTTCACCACCAGCCGCCAGTTCATCCTGACGGAGACGCCCATGCGCCCGAGGACGATCGAGCTCACGTTCGGCTACGCCTTTACAGAGCACCGCTGACCGGGGACGGTCGGGGGCGGGATTGCGGTAGAATCCCGTCCGACAAAGCGGAGGCTGTGGGATACCGATGCAGGCCGACAGTGCCGCTTCGCCGGGGGCCGAAAGCGCCTCGGCGGGCGTGCGTCAACTCCTCGATCGCCGTCAGTTTGCCGAGGCGGTACGGGCCGCCGAGGCGTTGCTGGCCGAGCGCCCCGACGACCGCGACGTGCTCTACATGCTCGCGGTCGCACAGCGCTATCTGGGCAGGATCTCCGCGGCTCTGGCGACTCTGGCGCGCCTCGAGGAGGTCCATCCGGAATACCCGCGACTGCACCAGGAACGGGGGCATTGCCACGTCGCGCAGCGCTCGTCGGCGCCCGCGATAGCCGCCTTCGAGCGGGCGGTGGCGCTCAATCCGGCGCTGCCCGGCAGTTGGCGCACGCTGCAGTCGCTTTACGGCATGGTGGGCCGGCGGGCCGACGCGGATAACGCCGCGGCTCATGTCGCCAAGCTTGCGAGTCTACCTACCGCCATCGTCACGGCGCGCAGCATGTTTGCCGACGGCGAGATCGAGGCGGCCGAGAGCCTCGTGCGTCGCTATCTGCGCGAGCAGGGCGATCACATCGAAGGAATGCGCCTCCTCGCCCAGATCGGCATGAAGCTCGACGTGCTCGACGATGCGGAGCTGCTGCTCGAGGCGGTGCTCGAGCGGGCTCCGGACTATCGGCCGGCGCGCTACGACTATGCGCAGGTGCTTCTGCAGCGGCACAAGCACCGCCAGGCGCGGGAGCAGATCCGGCTGCTGCAGGAGGCGGAGCCCAATGAGCGCGCCTATCGGATCACGCAGGCGACTCTCGCGACGGAGCTCGGCGAGTGCGAGCAGGCCCTGCGCGAGTACGGGCAGTTGCTTGGGGAGACACCCGATCACCCGGAGTTGCACCTGTCGATGGCGCACACCCTGAAGACTCTCGGCCGGCAGCAGGATGCCATCGAATCCTATCGGCGGGCCGCCGCGTTGCGGCCGGACTACGGCGATGCCTACTGGAGCCTGGCGAACCTGAAGACCTACCGCTTCACGGACGGCGAGCTGGCAGCGATGCGCGCGGCCGAAGCCGCGCCGCGAACCGATCTCAAGGACCGCTTTCATCTCTGCTTCGCGCTCGGCAAGGCTCTCGAGGACCGCGGCGAGTACGCGGAATCGTTCTCGTACTACGATCGCGGCAACGCGCTGAAGAAGAGCGAATGCCGCTACCGGCCGCAGTTCATCGAGCGCAACACGCGGCTGCAGATCGAAGTCTGCACTGCGGAGCTCTTCGCCGCGCGCCAGGGCTGGGGAGACCTGAGCGATGCGCCCCTCTTCATCGTCGGCCTGCCGCGGGCGGGCTCGACATTGATCGAGCAGATACTCGCCTCGCACTCGCAGGTGGAAGGGACGATGGAGCTGTCGGACATCCCACGCCTCGCGCAGAGTCTGCAGGGACGCGAGAGCGGCGGTGAGCGGCCGCGCTACCCCGGCGTGCTCGCCGAGCTGCCGGCGGAGGATTTCAGCCGCTTCGGCGAGCGCTATCTCACCGACACCCGGCTGTATCGCGCCGGCAAGCCGCGCTTCATCGACAAGATGCCGAACAACTTCCGGCACATCGGCCTGATGCACCTGATCCTGCCCAACGCGAAGATCATCGACGCGCGCCGCGGCGCCATGGCCTGCTGCTTCAGCAACTTCAAACAGCTCTTCGCTTCCGGGCAGCAGTTCACTTACTCCTTCGAGGACATCGCGCGTTATTACCGCACTTATGTGGAGCTCATGGCGCACTGGGACCGCGTCCTGCCGGGCAGGGTGCTGCGCGTACAACATGAGGAGCTGGTCGCGGACTTCGAGCCGCAGGTGCGCCGGATCCTGGACTTCTGCGGGCTCGACTTCGAGCCTGGCTGCCTCGAGTTCCACAAGACCGCGCGGCGCGTGCACACGGCGAGCTCCGAGCAAGTGCGCCGGCCCATCAACACCGAAGGTCTCGACCAATGGCGGCATTTCGAGCCCTGGCTCGGGCCGCTCGCTCGAGCGCTCGGGGACCTCGCAGAGGAGCGACGATGACCGATCCTCAGCCTCCTTCAGCGGCGCCGACTCCGCGGCGCCGCGAGCGCGGGCGCGGTGGGCGCTCCACCGGCCCCTCGCTCGCACCCATCCCTCGCCTGAGCAATCGCTGGCCGCCGCTCGAGATCCTGACCGCCGAGCAGGTCGAGCGCATCGTGCTCGCCGCCTTCAGGGTGCTGGAGGAGGCGGGCCTCGAGATCCGCAGTACGGCGGCCCGTGAAGTCTATCGCCGCGCGGGCGCGCTGGTGGACGATGACACCCAGATCGTGCGCCTCGGCCGCGACATCGTCGAGACGCATCTGAAGCTCGCGCCGGCGAGCTTCGTGCTTCACGCCCGCAATGCGGACCGCGATCTTCACGTGGGCGGTGACGTGGTCAACTTCGGTCCCGTGACGGGTGCGCCGCACATCAACGATCGGGAGCACGGACGGCGCTACGGCGACATCGAGTCCTTCCGCAACATCCTGCGTCTCATCCACTCGCTCGGCGTGCTGCACTGGCAGGGCGGGATCGTGGTGGAGCCGGTCGACCTGCCGGTAGCCGTGCGGCATCTGGCGATGTATCAGGTGCACATCGAGTATTCCGACATCGTGTGGGCCGCCCGCGGCATTGGCGGGGTGCAGGCGCAGGATGCGATCGCAATGTCGGCCATCGAGCATGGCTGCACGGTCGAAGAGCTCGCCTCGCGCCCGACCCTCATGACGGTGACCAACGTCAATTCACCGCGCCGGGTCGACGAGGAGATCCTCGATAACATCATGATCATGGCCCGGGCCGGGCAATGTGTGGTGATCACACCCTTCACCCTGATGGGCGCGATGGCGCCGGTGACACTGGCCGGAGCGCTCGTGCAGCAGACCGCCGAGGCGCTCGGAATCGTCACGCTCTGCCAGATCCTGCGGCCGCGCGCACCGTGCGTGCTCGGAGGGTTCACCTCGAACGTCGACATGCGAACGGGCTCGCCTGCCTTTGGAACGCCGGAATACGTGCATGCGGTGATCGCCGCTGCCCAGATCGGCCGGCGGCTCGGGCTTCCGGTGCGCACGAGCGCCGTTAACGCCTCACCCGTGGTGGATGCCCAGTCGACTTACGAGACAGCATTCTCGCTGCAGGCGGCGATCCTCAGCCACAGCCATCTGGTGAATCACGCGGCGGGTTGGCTCGAAGGTGGCCTGTCGGCGTCGCTCGAGAAGATCATCGTCGATGCCGAGCTGCTGCGGAACTGGGCCGAGATGCTGAAGCCCGTGAGCTTCGATGAGGACGATCTCGCTGTCGACGCCATCAAGGCCGTGGCGGCGGGTGGCCATTTCTTCGGCGAGCCCCATACGCTCGCCCGTTATCAGTCGGCGTTCTATCGCCCGCTCCTGTCCGACTGGTCGAACTTCGAGAGCTGGACGGAGGCGGGCGCGCGCAACGCGACGGAGCGCGCGACCGGTATCTGGAAGAAGCTGCTCGCCGAATACGTGCCGCCGCCGCTCGATCCGGCGGTCAAGGAGGCGATAGGGGAGTATGTGGCGCGCAGAACGCGCGAGCTGAGCGCGAGCGGATGAGCCCCTGGATCGCGAATGCACGGATGTACGCGGTCACCCCGGAAGTCGAATCGGCGTGGCGCGGCCTTCTGCAGCGAGCAGCCACGGAAGCGGATGTCGCGCTCGATTACTTGCCGTATCCCGCGCCGCAACCGCTCGAGCAGCTATGGTCGCGGTCCGACTTGGGCGCCGTGCTCATGTGCGGCTATCCCATCGCATTGCGGCTCGCTGCGGTGCAAGCGATCGCCGCGCCGATTCCGCGAGTGCAGTGGGCCGCGGGCCTTGCGGTCTATCGGACCGATCTCATCGTTCGGCAAGACGCACCTTTCCAGCGGCTGGAGGATACCTTCGACGGCCGCGCCGGCTGGACGGTTGCGCACTCACACTCCGGCTTCAATGCCTTCCGTCATCATCTGCTCGCCTATCGCACGCCGCAGCGCCCCAAGCTGTACCGCGAGATGGTCGGCAATCTCGTGACCGCGCGAAACGTGCTCGATGCCGTACGCGAAGGGCGCATCGACGTGGGGCCGCTCGATGCATATTGGCATACGTTGATCGCCCGACACGCTCCCCGGCTCTGCGAGGGCGTACGCGTGCTATCGTCGACGGCGCTCGCGCCCATGCCGGCTTTCGTCGCCGCCGCCGACGTACCGGAGGCTGTCGTGGCGCGGCTTCGAGCTGCATTCGTCAACGCCGCGGCGCAGCCCTGGTTCGGTGAGCTCGCCGAGCCGCTGATGCTCGAGGGATTCGCGCCAGTCAGTCGGGAAACGTTCGGTCCCACGCTGCAATGGGATGCTCGAGCGAGGGCGGCGGGTTACGCGGAGCCGGCCTAGCCCGAACCCTTCACGGCGTCGCGAGTGGCACGCGTCCGGTCGGATGCTGCAGCACGTGGTGATTGCGAAACAGGAATTGCCGCGCGACGTCGAAGTACGTGCGGTAGAAAAGACCACCGTTCTCGGCGATGAGCCGCTCGCGCTCCTGGCGATGGCGGGCGGGAAGGTCGTACCAGGGAATCGCCGGCGATTCGTGGTGCAGCGAGTGCAGATTGTTGAACAGGAAGAGGGGGCCCAGGATCCACGAGCTCTCGACCGTGGCAATGCGCTCGCGCACGCCGGGCCGCGCACGATGCTCGGCGAACGAGCGGATCAACTGTATGGCGTTCGCCGGTATCACCATGGCCAGGAAGTACAGCCAGAGCGGGATGCCGCAAACGACCTTCACCCAGAGGACGACGGGAATGCACCACAGGAGATGCTCGGCCCAGGTGGCCCGGATGCCCGGCTCGCCGCGCCAGGCGTTGCGCAGGTCCCAACGCAGGTACATTCCAATGCGCAGGAAGGACCCGACGATGAGGCGTCCGGCGAGAGTCTGCTCGATGCGCAGGGCGGTGCGCATGAACAGGCTCAATCGTTCCCAGCCCTCTGCGGTCCAGTAATACGACTCCGGATCATCGATCGGATCGGTCAGGCGCGCATCGCAGTGATGCTTGTGGTGCAGGTCGCGATAGCGCTGGTAAGGAATCCACAGTTCGAGCGGAACGATGGCGAGCAGCCGGTTGAGCCGCTTCCAGCGTGTGGGATGTCCATGGACGATCTCGTGCTGCAGGGAGCTGTGCAGAGTGATGAGCAGCATCGCCAGCGGGGCCACGATCCAGAGCGGCCAGTGCGCGAACCTCGATGTGACGGCAAGCCAGCCGCCGTACGCGAGGATGAGAAGCAGAAGGGTAGGAAGCTCGACGGCGGGCCGCGCGCGGCTGGCGCCTGATGTCACGATTGGTGTGGAGGATGCGCTGGGGAGCGGTAACATCGAAACCTACAACTTCTGCTCCACACTATAACACCGGTTGCGGGCGCCGTGATCAGGCGAATTGTTAAGCAAGTCGCGGGTTTTCAAGCGCGTGTCGCCTGGAGACAGCGCCGGCGCGCCCCGCCCGTCAATCGATGCGCACCGCCCGGCAGAGGTGCCGCTCGAGGGCTGCGACGCCATCGTAGAGAAGTACGGCCATGAGCCCCGTGGCGAGGCCACCCTGCAGAACGAAGGCCGTGTTGTTGGAGAGCAGTCCGGCGATGATCACCTCGCCGAGGCCCTTTGCGGCGACCGTCGAGCCGAGGGTCGCGGTACCGATATTGATCACCAGGGAGATGCGAATTCCTTCCATAATCAATGGCATAGCTAGTGGAAGCTCGACTGAGACTAGCCTCTGGCGGGCGCTCATTCCCATGCCGCTCGCCGCCTCCAGGACCGCGGGTGGACAGGTTCTCAAGCCGACGATCGTGTTCTCGAAGATCGGCAGCAATCCGTAAAGAAAGAGCGCGATCAGGGTCGGTCTCTCGCCGAAGCCGACCAGGGGCACCGCCAACGCCAGGACGGCGACCGGTGGAAACGTCTGCCCGAAGTTCACGACCGCTCGCGACAGCGGCAGAAACTCCTGGCCGCCGGGGCGAGTGACCAGGATGCCAAGCGCGACAGCAATGACGATGCTCCCCCCGCAAGCCGCCAGGACGGTCGCCAGGTGCGCCAGTGCCAGAGTCCAAAGGTTGCCCTGATCGTAGATGGGCGGAGCACCACCCTCGGTGAGTGGCGCGAACAGCGGAGCAAAGCGCTGCGGGGCGAGGAGAAACGCGAGCAGCAGGCCGAGTGCTGCGAGACGCAGGCCCGTTGCGGCGCGGCGCATCAGCGCGAGCGTCCGCGCGCCATGATCGCAGCGACCGTCAGCCGTCCGCAGGGCGTGCCCTTGGCGTCAACAACCGTGGCGCAGTCGCCGCCGCGCCAGACGAGCTCCGACAACACTTCGCGCAGGGAGGCGGATGCAGGAACGACGAGCCGATCCACATCGGCCTCGCAGGCCGTCAACGGCAGTGCAGCCTCGCCGGCCGTGGTGAGTGAGAGCAGCCGCATCGCACGCTCGGCGCTGCCGGTCATGCGTGCAACGAGTGCATCGGCCGGACGTGTCACCAGCACGTCGGGCCGATCGTATTGGATGAGCCGTCCTGCGCTCATGACCGCGACACGATCGCCGAGCCGGAATGCCTCGTCGATGTCGTGAGTGACGAGCACGACCGTCGTACCGAACTTCCGTTGGATCTCGAGCAGATCGTCCTGAGCCTTCGCGCGGATGATGGGGTCGAGCGCTCCAAACGGCTCGTCCATCAGCAGCACCGCCGGCTCGGCGGCGAGCGCGCGTGCCACGCCGACCCGCTGTTGCTGGCCGCCCGAGAGTTGATGCGGATACTTCTCGGAGTACTGGCCGGGATCGAGCTGCAGCGCCGTGAGCAGTTGCGCGGTCCGCGCGCGAATACGATTTTCCTCCCATCCGAGGAGGCGCGGCACGGTCCCGATGTTCTCGGCCACGGTTCGGTGCGGGAAGAGCCCGTGACCCTGGATCACGTAGCCGATGCGGCGCCGCAGGACGTATCCGGGCTCGCTCTCCGTCGCGCGACCGTCAATGAGAACACGGCCGCTCGTCGGCTCGATGAGCCGGTTGATCATCCTGAGCAGCGTCGATTTGCCCGAGCCCGAGGTGCCGACGATCACGGTGATGGAGTTGCGTTCGATGACCATCGATACATCATCGACGGCAGTGGTCGACCCGTAGCGCTTCGTGAGGCTCTCGATGACTATCATTGGGGTACGCGATCCAGACGCTCGACGAGCGCATCGAGCAGCACGGCGGCGGAGAAGGCAAGCACCACGGTGGGAATAGCCCCGAGAAGCACCAGGTCTGTGGCCGCCTGTCCGATCCCGCCGAAGACGAACGTGCCGAATCCGCCGCCGCCGATGAGTGCCGCGACCGTGACCAGCCCGATGTTCTGCACGAGGACGATCCGGATGCCCGTGAGAATGACGGGCAGCGCAAGAACGAGCTCGACACCCATCAGAGTCTGCCAGCGCGTCATTCCCATACCGAGCGCGGCTTCGACCGTGGCAGGCGAGACGCGCTCGAGACCGGCGACCGTGTTGGCGACGATGGGCAGGAGCGAATACAGGAACAGGGCCAATACCGCCGGCGCGGCACCGATGCCCCGGATGCCGACGGCCGCCGCCAGTGGAACGTGAACGGCGAGAGCTCCGAGCGGAGCCATGAGGATGCCGAACAGCGCGATGGAAGGTATGGTCTGGATGATGTTGAGCGCGCTGAGCACGCCCGGCCGCAGGCGTGGCGCGCGGTGGCAGAAAACCCCGAGCGGCAACGCGACGATGACCGCCGCGCCGAGCGAGCCCAGTGAGAGCAGGACGTGCTGCCGTGCCGCGACCGCGAAGGCCGCCGCGTTTACGGCATATTCGCGCATCACCGAGACATGGTCGAAGGTGCCGTGCGCCAGTGTGAAGCCCGCCGCGCCCAGGAAGAGCGCGAGCAGAAGCACGCGCGCGCCGGGTCCGGGACGCATGCGCGTGATCGCATCGGTTGCGAGGAGGCCGAGCGCCGCGAGCAGCAACCAGAATCCCGCGCCCGGCGCGACCCGGACGATCAGGTCGTGGGGCGGCGTCAAGGCGTTCGCGGCGGCAGCGAGCGCCATCGCCGTGACCACGATGCCGGCGAGCGACGCCGCGAGGCGTAGCGGTGCATTCACCGCGAAGAGCGCCACGCCCGCCACCGCTGCCAGGGCCGCCCAACAGCCGAGGGCTGCCCATGTCGGCAGCACTTCCGCCAGGCCCCGCGGATCGCCGGGCAGGATGCGGTTGGCCTTGAAGGCGACGAACGGCAGCAAGAGCAGTCCGGCGGCGCCGACGAGGGTCAGCAGGGCGCCCAGGCGATCGACGCCCATACGCGCTGCAGTCTCGCGTGCTGAAGTCGGCCGGCGCAGCAGGAAACCGAGGGTGCTCACCGCGAGAGATCCTTGTGCCACAGCCGCTTCTGATCCAGATAGGCCCTCGCCACCGACTCGATCGCTTCACCGTCGACCTGTACGCGCTCGTTGAGCCGCTGCAGCGTCTGACGATCGAGACTCTCCATGAGAGGCTTCACGAGTGCGGCGATCTCGGGATGCGCGCGCAACACCGCTGCCCGGATGAGCGGGACGGGAGCGTAGATCGGCTGGTCATGCTTGTCGTCTTCCAGCACGACGAGGTTCGCCGCGGCGATTCCTCCGTCAGTGGCATAGACCATCGCCGTGTTGGTGCCGTTCGTCCGCGCGGCCGCAGCGGTGATCATGGCGGTGGTTTCCCCGCCCGCGAGCACGATGAGCTGGTCCGAGGTCAGCCTGAACCCGTACGTGTGCTCGAGCGAGCGCAGCGTCCCGGCATTGGCGAATTCGGCCGAGCAGGCGAGCATGACCTGCCCGCCCCCCGATACCCAGCGCGCGAAGTCGCTCATGGTGCGCAGATGGTAGGCATCCGCGACGTCCTTGCGCACCGCGAGCGCCCAGGCGTTGCTCGCGGGAGCCGGGGTCAGCCAGACGATCCGATTGTTCGTGTAGTCGAGCCGGGCGCCGAGCTCGTACCCCTTCCTGAAGTCCTTCCACGCGGGATCCGCCGGCAGATTGAAGAAGATGCCACCATTGCCGGTGTATTCGACGTAAAGGTCGACCTCGCCATCCAGGAGGGCCCGGCGCACGACCGGCGTTGCGCCGAGCTTGAGCCGGTCGACCGTCGGAATTCCGGCGGCGCTCAGAACGAGGCGGATCATCTCGCCGATCATCGCCGACTCGCTGGAGAGCTTCGAGGAGACGACGACGGAGGCGCCGGCCCGCGCGGGCGCGGAGGCGATGAGCGCGATTGTCGCGGCGATGCAGAGCGCTTTGAAGAATCGCGCCACGTGTGGCCTCTACCCCTATGGACACACACGTTGTCCGCTGGTGCGTTGCGAGTCAAGCGCTATCATCGGGGGATGAAAGCTTACGCGCGAGCCGTCGTCATCGGGGGTGGGGTGGTCGGCGCCAGCGTGCTCTACCACCTCGCCAAGATCGGCTGGCAGGACTTGCTCCTGCTCGAGAAGAGCGAGCTCACGGCCGGCTCGACGTGGCATGCGGCAGGGGGCATGCACACGTTCAATGGCGAAGCGAACATCTCCAAGCTGCAGAAGTACACGATCGATCTCTACCGCGAGATCGAGGCGCTGTCGGGCCAGTCGTGCGGGCTGCACCCGAACGGCGGCCTCATGCTGGCGGCGACGCCCGGGGAGCTCGACAGCCTGAAGCTCATCTGCTCCCGCGCCCGCTATCTCGGCATGGAGACCGAGATGATCTCGCTCGAGGAGGCGCAGCGGCTGAACCCGCTCATCGACACGACCTTCTTCATCGGCGCCCTCTGGCGCGCGGACGGCGGGCACTGTGACCCATCCGGGACTACGCACGCGTATGTCAAGGCGGCTCGCCAGCTCGGTGCCTCCGTGGAGCGCTTCACTCGTGTGCTCGCGCTCGCACCTCGTCGCGATGGGACCTGGGACGTAGTGACCGACAAGGGAACGATCCACGCCGAGCACGTGGTCAACTGCGCCGGTTTGTGGGCGCGCGAGATCGGGCACCTCGTCGGCATCGACCTGCCGGTGCTCGCGATGGAACACCATTATCTCGTGACGGAGGATATCCCCGAGCTGCAGGGGCGCGAGCGCGAGATCGTCAACACGACCGACTACGCGGGCGAGATCTACATGCGCCAGGAACGGGCAGGAGCCCTGATCGGCACCTACGAGCCGCACGGTGTGGTGTGGGCGCCCATCAAGACGCCCGACGACTTCTCCATGCAGCTCCTGCCCGAGGACTTCGAGCGCCTGGCGCCTCATTTCGAGGTGGGATTCCAACACTTCCCCGCGCTCGGCCGCGTCGGCATCAAGAAGGCCATCAACGGTCCGTTCACCTTTGCGCCCGACGGCAATCCGCTCGTCGGACCCGTTCGGGGACTGAAAAACTTCTGGGTCGCCTGCGCCGTCATGGCCGGTTTCAGCCAGGGCGGCGGCATCGGGCTGGTGCTGTCGCGCTGGATGGCCGAGGGCGATCCGGGTCAGGACATCCTCTCGATGGATGTATCGCGATTCGGCGCGTTCGCAACGCCCAAGTACACCTCCATCAAGGTGCCCGAGAATTACTCGCGGCGCTTCCGCCTGGCCTATCCGAACGAGGAGCTTCCCGCCGCGCGGCCCGTACGGCGCTCGCCGCTGTATGACCGGCTCGAGGCGGCGGGGGCGGTGATGGGCGCGAATTTCGGGCTGGAGCATGCGCTCTGGTTTGCGCCTCCGGGAGTGGCGCCGGCCGAGACACCCACCTACCGCCGTTCGGAGGCGTTCCCCCACGTTGGTGAGGAATGCCGCGCGGTGCGCGGCGCAGTCGGTATCTACGAGACCACCAACTACGGCAAGTACGAGGTGGCGGGTCGCGGCGCGCGTGGCTGGCTCGACCGGGTTTTCGCATCGCGCCTGCCGCCGCCAGGACGTTTGCGGCTGGCGCCGATGCTCAATCGCGCCGGGCGGATCGTCGGCGATCTCACGATCACCTGTCTCGCGGACGATCGCTACCTCATTTTCGGATCCGGCTTCGCGGAGGAATTCCACCTGCGCTGGTTCTGGGCGTCGGGCGTCCCGGCGGACGTGTTCGTGCGCTCGGCGGCATCGAGCCTGACGGGGTTCTCCGTCGCGGGCCCGAAGTCGCGGGAGCTTCTGCAGCGCCTCGTGCGGCTCGATCTGTCCGGCGGGGCGTTCAAGCTCTTTCACGTGGCCGAGACGTCCGTGGGGTTCGCGCCGGCGATTCTCATGCGATCCGGCTTCACCGGCGAGCTCGGCTACGAGGTATGGACGACACCCGACTACTGCGCCACCCTCCACGATGACCTGCTCGAGGCGGGGCGCGATCTGGGTCTCGTGCACTTTGGCGGCCGCGCGCTGTCCTCGCTGCGGCTCGAGAAGGGTTACGGCTCGTTCAACAAGGATTTTCGCCCGGACTACACGCCGGGAGAGACGGGCCTCGATCGCTATGTCGATTTCGACAAGCCCGGCTTCACGGGTCGCGAGGCCGCCCTGGCCGAGCGCGCCGCGGGCCCGAAGCGCCGCTTCGTCGTCCTCGAGCTGCCGGACGCCGACACCGAGGCGATCGGCTATGAGTCGATACTGAAGGACGGCGCGGCGGTTGGATATGTTACCTCGGCGGCCTACGGCCATTGCATCGCGAAGAGTCTCGCCGCGGGATACGTGCCGGCCTCGCTGGCGCGCGAGGGCGAGCCATTCCAGATCGACATCTTCGGCGAGCCGCGCGCCGCGATCGTTCGCCTGCAGGCGTTGCACGATCCGCAAGGACTACGGCTCCGGGGCTAGGCGACAAACCGCACATGGCAACGATTCCGAGAGCGGCGGCGATGCGGTGGACGAGGTTGGTCGCTGCGCTGACCGCATTCCTTTGGACCGGTGGTGCTCACGCAGCGGTACGCGTCATTGTCGGGCCGACGCCCATCCCAGGAGGTGAGGCGAGGGCGCAGGGCGACATGACACTGATGAATGACAGGCTCGCAGTGGCCATCGCCGTGCAAACGGCGCCGCCCTGGGCCATCCCGCGGGGCGCGCTGATCGACGCCGCCCCCGTGATCGGCGGGCGGATCGGGCACGACCATCTCACCTTCGCCGATTTCCTGCCCAATAGCTGGAGCGCCTGGCCCAGCACCTACCAGCGCGTGCGCGTGATCACCCACACGCCGGCGCTCGGCGAGGTACGGGCCGTGCGCGACTGGAATGCGGTGCGCATCGAGACGACCTATTCACTGAAGGCGGGCGCGGACAGCGTGCACATCGTGGTCAGGATGACCAACGACGGTGCGAAGCCGGTGACGGACATCCTTTCCGGGCTCGTGCTCTGGCCGCGCGGCGGCTACTTCTTCGGCGTGCCGGGCATGGCGCGCACGGTGACCGGCTCCGCTGCAGGAGCATTGGCGGATCGGATCGTCGGGTACGACAAAGACTGGCTGATTGCCCTGCACGAGCCGGTGTTCGATCGTTTTGCCTACGGGCAGCGCGATCTTTACCTGCGGCACACACTGCGACCCGGACAGAGCCGTGTCTTCGAGGGCTGGCTCCAGGTGCTCGGCCGCGGTGACATGGCGCCGGTGGTTGCGGCGGAGATCGCGCGACATGCGCTGGCGGCCGGAACCGTTTCCGGTACGGTGACGGACACGGCGGGTCGCCCGATGGCCTCACCCGTTGTGATGGTGGAGAAGGCGGGCGTTCCCTTCGCGTGGACGGCGGGGCGCAATGGCCGCTACAGCATCGATCTCCCGGCCGGAGACTATTCCCTCTACGCGACGGCATCCGGCTATTCCGACTCCGCGAAGGTACGCTTGACCGTGTCGGGGAACGGCACCTTGCGGCGCGATTTCGCCGGCCTCGAACCGCCCGGGCGCGTGGAGCTCGCCGTCACCGACGCGGCCACTCACGCGCCGCTGGATGCGCGTATCGATATCGAAGCGGGTCAGAAGCCGGTCGTCGAGTACCTGGGCGAGCACACGTTCTTCACCGGGCTGAAATCCAAGGGGCGCGCCGAGATGACTCTGGCGCCGGGATCGTATGTGCTGTCGGTTGGCTCCGCAGCAGGATTCCTGTCGAAGCCTCGCCGCGTCCCGGTGACCGTCGTACCCGGCAAGACCGCGGCGCTGCAGGTCGCCGTCGCGCGCCTGTTCGATCCTGAGAAGGCGGGTTGGTACAGCGCCGACATGCACCACCACGCCGATCAGGAGGACGGGGTGACACCGCCGGCGTACGTGGCCAGATCGCAGCTCGCCGCCGGACTGGATGTCCTTTTCCTGAGCGATCACGACACCACGGTCAACGATGGAATCATGCAAGGGATCGCCCGCTCGCGCGGCGTACCCTTCATTCCGTCCGTCGAGTTGTCGCCCTCATGGGGCCACTTCAATGCCTATCCGGTCAGGCCCGGTGCGCGCGTAGATCTGGACATGAGCCAGGCGAGCGTGCAGGACGTGTTCAGGCAGGCGCATCGGATGGGTGCTGCGTTCATCGAGGTGAATCATCCCTACGACCCGGGCGAGGGTTATTTCGGCAGCCTGGAGCGTGGCGTAGCGAAGGGCGGCCTCGATGGCAATTTCGACTTCCTGGAGATCAACGGCGCACAAGCGGACAACGATGGCAAGACGCTGGCCAGCGCCTGGAAGAGTTGGAATGCCGGCAAGCGCTATTATCTCACCGCCGGATCAGACACACACGACGTCTGGAATGATCACTCGGGCGATGCGCGCGTGTACGTGCATGTGCAAGGGCGGCTGACGGCGGCGGCCTTTCTCGCCAGCCTGAAACGCGGCCATGCGTTCGTCACCCACGGTCCTTTGGTATTCTCCGACCCTGTGTTCGGCAGCCGGGTGGCATCGGGCACGGCCCTGGGGTTCACGCTGCAAGCGGCGGCCGGCCTCCAGCGCGCGACGGTGATCGTTGACGGCAAGCCGAGCAAGACGGTGGACTACCATGGTCAGCAGACGGCACGGCTCACGGTGCGCGCTACCGGGGGATGGGACGCCCTGATCGTCGAGGACGCGGCCAAACACACCGCCTATACCAATCCGATCTGGACGCAGGTCGTACGCTAAAACGCCGTGCCGCCGGCGCTCGCTCACCGAGCACATAACCCATGCCGGGAGCGTCGCCAAGATTGAGCCAACTCTCCGGCAATGATCCTGCCTGGCGGTCGAAGACGATGAGCCGCGAGCTCCTCGTACCCTGATCTATGGCGTGTGCTTCTCGAAGCTGTAGCGGAAATTCAGCTCTATGACCCGTGGACGCATCGGCGTCTCGGTCACGATGAACTGCGCAGTGCTGGTGAACAGGCTCTTGTTCACGTTAGTGAGATTCGTGCCGTCGAGCGAGACGGTCCAATCGTCCCTGGATACGCCGATGGAGGCGTCATACGTGGTCCAGGCCGGCTGCTCGAAGATCGTCAGATACCCCGTGGCCGAGTGCGTCTGCCCCTGGTGCTGGAAGCCCACCTGCGCATAGGGCTGGTAGTCCCCCAGCGACCAATCGTAGCGCACGCGCAGATTGCCCTCGAACGGCGGTGAGTACGCCAGCGGGCTGCCTTGCTGGCCGTAGATGTTCTGCACCGGCTGGGCGACCCCCTGCACGTAACGGGTCGTGATCTCCTTGCCGTAATTCACGCTGGCCGGATTGTTGTCGATCAGCTGCGGGGAGTTGATGAGCTCGCTGCTGTTCCACGCGGCCGAGCCCTGCAGCGTGAGGCCGGTGAACACGCGCGCAGCCACCTGCAACTCCACACCGCGCACCCGGTAGTCCGGCCCGTTCGTCTGGAAACTGACGTTGCCGAAGCCGCACGACGGGCAGAAGAGCCCCGTCTGCACGTTGCTCCAGCTCTCCTGGTAGAGGGCGCCGTTGAAGAGCAGGCGGTGATCGAGCCACTCGCTCTTCCAGCCGACCTCGTTGTTGGTGAGCAGGTCGGAGGTGTCGTCCTTCGGCGTGAGGAACTGCGCGGTCTTGTCCGGGCCCGGCAGCACCGCGGTCGAGCCGCGGTTGAACGAGCCCGGACGGAAGCCCTGCGAATAGGTGTAATACAGCATGAAGTCGCGCAGCACGTGCCAGCTCAGGTTGGCGCGGCCCAGATGTCCGGTCAGCACCTGGCTGTTAGGGTCCTGCAGGTTGAGATTCACGCCGTTGCCGCTGCAGGCGCCGAAAGTGGCGGTCGTGGTGAACTGCTTGCAGCCGAAGCTGCCGACGTCGCCGCCGGCCACCGCATCGTACATGTCGAAGTAGCGGATCCCGCCGGTGATCGTCAGCACCTTGGGAACGATGTCGAAGCTGCCAGAGACGAACGCCGCCTTCTGGGTGAAGGTGCGGATGTAGTCGTCGAAGAAGGCCGTGTCCGAATTGCGCACGCCGGGGTCGTTCGCGCTCTCGCCCGGCCGCGGCTTGACCGGCAGGAAGCAGTCGGAAGTCAGGCCCGTCGGTGAGCATTGCGGGACGGTGCGGTACATCCAGTTGGTGTCGTCATAGATCTTGTCATCCTCGTAGAACACGCCGACGAGCCCGCGCAGCCGCCAGTCGTTCGGCGTGCTCAGGCGCAGCTCCTGGCTGAGGTGCGTGTTGCGCACCGTCTCCTGCCAGGCCATGCCGGGGGAATAGCAGGTGGCGTTGGCGTTGCCGGCCGTCGACGAGTACGAGACGCCGGTGCATTGGTAGTAATAGCCGTACCGCCCGCGCGCGTAATTCGTGTAATCGCCGGCGGACTCCACGTTGCGGTCGAGGTATGAGCCGGCATACACGAGCTGCAGCACGCCGATCCGGCCGTTGATCGTCAGCGCGGTGTTCTCGAACCGGTCCTTGTCATAGGAAGGCTCGAACAGGTTGACCGAGTAGGGCGGCAGCGGCTTGCCGCCGCTCGGCACGCCCGCCGTGCTCAACACCGTGCCCTCGGAGCCGTAGGGCATCTCGTAGAATACGCCATGGGCATCCATGTCCTGGTACATCTGCGAGACGAGCACGTTCCAATCGTCGTTGATCTTCCAGAGCAGCTCGGCGCGCGCGCCCTGATAGGTCACCGGGTTGATGGCTTTGCCGGCGATCTGAAAGTTGTCGATGGTCTGGCTGTTCGTCGGCACGACGCCGCCGTTTTCCGCGGCCAGGCCGAGGTCGGTGCCGCTGCGCTGGAAGGTCGCCGGCAGGTTGTCGATGTAGCCGCCGCGGGAATCGTTGAACACCACCAGCCGCGCCGCCAGCTTGTCCTCGATCAGCGGCAGATTCAGTGTTCCGTTGACGTTGCTGTTCGGGTCACCGTGCGCCGTGGGGCCGTACCCGGCGTTGACCGTCACCGCGAAGGTATCGAGCTGCGGCTTGTTGGTGATGTAGCGGATCACGCCGGCCTGCGCGCCGGCGCCGAATAGCGTGCCCTGCGGCCCTTCCAGGACCTCGACGCGCTCCAGATCGACCGCGTACACGTCCAGTTGCCGGGAGGGCAGCTCGGTGGATTCGTCATCGAGGTACAGCGCCACGTTTGGAAACTGGCCGACGGCACCCTGCGCCTGGGGGCCGCCCGCCCCCAGACTGAGTCCGCGCATGAACAGATTGGCCTCGCCGGGACCGGATGCCGCCAGGGTCACATTGGGCATGTACTTGAGGTAATCCGTCAGCGTCTCGGCGTGCAGGCTCTCCAGCGTCTTGCCGGTCATCGCTTGTATCGTGATCGGCACGTCCTGGACGTTTTGCGCGCGGCGCTCCGCTGTGACGATGACCTCCTGAAGCTGCGCGGGGCCCGCCGTGGCGCTGGAATCGGCGGCGGCCGGGGCGGCGATGGCCGCGTGCGCGGCGGCGGCGGCGAGAATCGCGCCAATGGTGCGCGAGAGGATGGCGTTGTGTTTCATGTGGGACCCCCTTCAGGCGCAGCGCGCGGATGTGCCGCGCGCAAAAACGCATGCTCATCGTTGCACTTTGCGGCTTGCATTGCTTGAACGGTCCCGACGACGTATTGCCGGATCGCGGCGACTGCCTCCGGATGGAGTTCAGGGGAGGGAGCTGCTATAACACGGCCATCATGCGTCGTCCGGCATCGCCGCGCTATCGGTCCGTGAGGGCGCGCAACCATCCACTGCCGCTCGCGGTGCTGTCCGTTTTCGCGGTCATCGGCGGGTCGATCGTGCCGGCGCTGGCCGCCGAGCGGCCGCCGAGCGTGTTCGGTCCCGATGCGCCGGCGCTCGCGCCGGTCGGACCATACGCGGTCGGCGTGGAAACGCTCACCCTCATTCAGCACGCGCAGGTCGAGGTGCTGGCCTACGATGCGGCGACCCACCGCGCGCCGAAGCTCGATCGCGTCCTCGTCGTCGATGTCTGGTATCCGGCGCATGCCGAGCCCCATGCGCCGCGCGCGGTGTATTCCGCTGCGTTCCCCGGCGAGCCGCCGGCGCCGCCGGCGCGCTTCACGGTGCCCGGCATCGCGGTGCGCGGTGCGCCTTTTGCGGGCGGCGCGTATCCGCTCGTGATCGTCTCACACGGCTACAGCAACGCGCCGGCGGCGATGAGCTGGATCACCGAGAATCTCGCCTCGAAGGGCTATGTCGTCGCGGCGATCCATCATGAGGATCCACCGATAGGCGATGCGGCGAAATTCATCGAACCGGTGCTGCGCCGGCCGCTCGATATCGCCTTCGTGGCCGCGACGCTGCAGCGAATGCTGGCGGCCAGGCACTGGGTCGATCCGCAGCGAACCGCGCTCCTCGGCTATTCCATGGGGGGCTACGGCGTCCTGACGGCGGCCGGGGCGGTGCTCGATGCGGATGGGCCGCTGGCAAAGGCGGTGCCGGGAGGCCTGCTTCTTCCCTACTGCCGTGGGGGAGCGCTGCAGGATTCCATCCGGGTCGCGCACCTGCGGGCGGTGGTCGCCATTTCACCGGCGGGCGGACCGCCCTGGAGCGCCTGGGGTGCGCGCGGGCTCGCCGCGCTCCGCACCCCGCTGCTTCTGATCAACGGCAATCGCGACCGCACCGTCGGTTACCGGCGCGCCGGCCTGCGGGTCTTTCGGGACGCGGTTCACGCGCCGCGCTATCTGCTGACACTGGAGGAAGCGGGCCACGACATCGGGCTCGATCCGGCACCGGCGCAGATGCGTGGCTCGCTCTGGAACCTGTCCTGGTTCCAGGATCCGGTCTGGAGCGCGGAGCGAGTCAACGCCGTGAACGCGCACTTCATCACGGCTTTTCTGGATCTTTACGTGAAGGGCGAGAAGCGCTACGCGGCCTATCTCGACGTGCCGGTCACGCATGCCTCGCGCGGCGTCTGGCCGCACGACCATGCTCCCTTCGCCGCCTACAGCCCGGGAACGGGCGACATCACCGTCTGGAAGGGATTCCAGCGCTCGTTTGCGGTCGGGCTCGAGTTGCAGAGGGCCGGGGCGGCCGCTCCCTAGATCGCCGTGGCCGCCAGCGCCCGCTCATCGAGCGCATAGCCCATCCCGGGCACATCGCTCAGATTGAGCCAGCCGTCCGCGTCGGCTCGCAAGGGCTCCGCCATCATGAAATCCCGCCGCTCGAGCGTCCACTCCGGCGGATCGTACGCGTACTCGAGGAAGGGCGCATCGGCGAGTCCGGCCACGAGGTGCGCGTTGGCGGTCAGACCCATACCATTGGTCCATGTGTGCGGGGTGAAGACGAGCTGATGCTCCTGCGCCATCGCCGCAATCCGCCGCAAGCCCGTGATGCCGCCGACCAGAGCCGCATCCGGTTGCAGGACATCAACGCAACCGCGGGTGATCAGATCGCGCAGCTCATGGAGCTGGCGCGTCATCTCGCCCGCCGCGATTCTCACCTCCGTCGCCTCGCGCAGTGCCTTCATCCCCGCGTGGTCGGCGCGGTGCAGAGGCTCTTCCATCCAGAACACGTCGAGGCGTTCGAGCTCGCGCGCCACGGCCAGCGCATCTTTCAGGCTCCAGGGCGCCTGCGTATCCCACGGCATGCGCCAGCCCTGATTGCAGTCGACCAGCAGCTCGAGCCGCTCGCTGATGCGGCTGCGCACGGCCTCGAGCGCCCGGATGTCCTGCCGCCAGTCACCGCGTTGAAAGCGGATCTTCATGGCGCGGAAGCCCTGGGCGACATAACGCTCCGCGTGCGCCGCGAGTGCCGCCGGGTCGCGCAGCGTGCCCGAGGAAGCGTAGGTTCGCACCCGGCTCGCGAGGCCGCCCAGCAGCCGCCAGCAGGGCTGACCGGTGATCTTGCCGGCCAAGTCCCAGAGCGCCAGATCGAGCGGCCAGCAGCGTCCGTAATGGAAATCGATGTGCGAGAGGACGCGGTAATGGCGCTCGAGGGCAAGCGCGTCCTGGCCGACGAACAGGGGCTCGTGGCCGGCAAAGCCGACCATCAGATCGCCGGAGCCGTAGCCTTCGAGTCCTGTATCGGTGGTGACCCGCACGACGGTCGCATCGAAATTTACCCGCGGCCGGGTGTCCCAGCTCGCGTGGAACGGCGGGTCGAGCGGCAGGCGATGATGGCTGATGCGGATCGCGGCGATCCGGTGCCCCGAGGAACGGGGCGCGGGCTGCTGAGGCAACGCGTTCATGGGAGCTCGGCCGCTAGGCTTCCACAATCGCCGGCGCCGTCCAAGCCGAGAATTTGGCTATCGGCATCGAAAAAAGGCATCGAAATGCGGTGCGCTCCGGGGCTCGCGGGCGGCTAGTATTCCGAGGGCGTCCGGGAGGCACACATGGGCAAAAAGACGATCGACCGACGTTGGCTGCCCCTCAATGCGCTGCGTGCGTTCGAGGGGGTGGCCAAGCACGGCAGCTTCACGGCCGCCGCCCACGCGCTGCTCATCTCCCAGAGCGCCCTGTCGCGCCATGTCATCTCGCTCGAGCGTCTGATCGGGGTGCAACTCTTCGAGCGGCGCCCGCACGCGTTGACGCTCACCAAGGCCGGCCAACATCTCCTGCCAGCCGTGGCCAAGTCCTTCGATCGGCTGGAATACGCCATCGACGACATCCGCAACGAAGGCGCTCCCGCCCAGCGCACTCTGCGCGTGCGCATGCCGCCGAGCTTTGCGATGCAGCTCGCGGTGCCCATTCTCAGGGACTTCCGCCAGGCGAGCACGGAGGTCGACATCGATCTCATCAGCCCCGCCGCGGCGGGCCCGCCGCTGGGTGATGTCGACGTGGCGGTGGTCTACTCGCGGCCCATGGTGACCGACCTGGTAGCGGATCTTCTCTGGCCGGTGCGGCTCAGCATTCTCTGCCACCCGCAGATCGCCGCGCAGCATGCCGCCAAGGGACTCGCCGGCTTCATCGAGGCGAATGAGCTCGTGCACGTGCGCATCGACGAGCTGCCGCGGCACGAGGCCTGGGCGCAGTTCGTACGCCACGCCGGACTCGGCGCGGTCAACGTCGAGCGCGGATTGGTCTTCGATACCGCCATGCTCGCCGCGCAATATGCCTCGAGCGGCCAAGGCATTGCGCTGGTCGACACCAACCTCTTCGCGGAGGAGATCCGCAGTGGGCGTCTGGTGAAGGCCTTCGATACGACCGTCGACAACGGCTACGGCTACTACCTGCTCACGCATCCCGAGGGACTCGCGGACACGGCGATCAGCCTCTTCAGATCATGGTTGATCGAGCGGTTCGGCGCGAGCGCGACGGCCGCGAATCCCCCGGTGCAGCTGGCTGTATCCAACGATTGGGAGAAGTTGGAGCAGCAGAGCTCATGAGGAGCGCCGCGCGGGTGGTGGTGGTCGGCGGCGGCGTGGTCGGCGCCAGCGTGCTGTATCACCTGACGAAGGCGGGCTGGTCGGACGTGATGCTGATCGAGCGGGACGAGCTGACGTGCGGCTCGACCTGGCATGCGGCGGGAGGCATGCACACCGTCAACGGCGATCCCAACGTCGCGCGGTTGCAGCAATACACCATCAACCTCTATCGTGAGATCGAGCGCATCTCCGGGCAATCTTGCGGCGTGCACCTCACCGGTGGCCTCATGCTGGCAGGTACACGGGAGCGCCTCGATTGGCTGCGCATGGCTCAGGCGCGTGGACGCTATCTCGGCATGGAGCTGCAGATGCTCTCCGTGGATGAGGCCGCGTGCCGTTTTCCGCTTCTCGACAAGCTGCATTTCGTCGGCGCGATGTTCGATCCTGTCGAGGGCCACGTCGATCCCTACGGCGTGACGCACGCCTACGCCAAATCGGCGCAGATCGCCGGCGCGGAGGTGGTTCGCCACACCCGTGTCGTTGAGCTGAAGCAGCGCTGCGACGGGACCTGGGACGTGATCACCGGCAACGGGAATGTGCACGCGGAGCATGTTGTCAACGCAGGCGGGCTGTGGGCGCGGGAAGTCGGCCGGATGGTGGGGCTCGAGCTGCCCATCCTGGCGATGGAGCATCAGTATCTGATCACCGAGGAGGTGCCGCAGATCGCAGGCCTGCCGGAGCAGCTTCATTGCATCGACTTCGAGGGTGAGCTCTACCTGCGCGAAGAGCGCGGCGGAATGCTGATCGGCACGTACGAGCGCGCCGGCGTTCCATGGTCGCCGGTCGCGACGCCCTGGGACTTTGCCCAGAACCTGCTGCCCAACGATCTGGACCGCATCGCGCCGAGTCTGGAGCTGGCGTTCCAACACTTCCCGGCGCTCGGCGGAGTCGGCGTGCGCAAGGTGGTCAACGGGCCTTTCACGTTCGCGCCGGACGGCAATCCGCTGGTAGGACCTGTGAGGGGGCTGCGCAACTTCTGGGTCGCATGTGGCGTCATGGCCGGGTTCAGTCAGGGCGGCGGCGTAGGGCTCGCGCTTTCGCAGTGGATGGTGAACGGTGATCCGGGCTCCGACATCTGGGCGATGGACGTCGCGCGCTACGGCGACTGGGCGACGCTGGCCTACACCAACGCCAAAGTGCGTGAGAACTACTCGCGCCGGTTCCGGATCCGCTTTCCGAACGAGGAGCTGCCGGCGGGCCGGCCGCTGCGCACCACACCGGTCTACGATCGGCTGCGCGAGGCGCACGCGGTGTTCGGGGAATATTGTGGGCTCGAGCATCCACTGTGGTTCGCGTCCTCCGGGTCGGAGGCCCGGGAGGATGTCACCTTTCACCGCTCCAACGCGCATGCGCACGTGGCGGCGGAGTGTCGGGCCGTGAAGGAGCGGGTCGGACTGATCGAAACGTCCAACTATGGCAAGATCGAGGTTTCCGGCCACGCAGCCGCGGAGTGGTTGTCGCGAATGATGGCCAACCGCGTGCCTGCCGTGGGGCGTATTGCACTGACGCCGATGCTGAATGATGCTGGCAAGCTGATCGGCGACTTCACGATGTGCCGCGTTGCCGCCGACCGTGTGTTGCTCATCGGGACTCTGGCGGCGGAGACGTATTACCTTCGCTGGTTCGAGCGCCATCTGCCGCCATCGGGAGTGCACGTGCGGGCATGCGCGATGGAGCACGTCGGTCTGTCGGTAGCCGGACCTGGCTCGCGCTCTCTATTGCAGAGCCTGGTGCGGGACGATCTTTCCAATGCCGCATTCCCTTTCCTGTCCTTTCGCCGGCTCGAGATCGGCATGGTTCCCGCGCTGGTGGGCAGGATCTCCTTCACCGGCGAGTTGGGATATGAGATCTGGGTGTCGCCCGACTATCAGCGGGCGCTGTACGACCTGCTGACGGGGGCGGGAGCCGAGTACGGCTTGAAACCCTTCGGGGGGCGGGCACTCAACGCCATGCGGATCGAGAAGGGCTTCGGCACGTGGGCGCGGGAATTCCGCCCCATCTATGGTCCCCATGAAGCAGGTCTCGGACGATTCGTTGCTCTCGAGAAGGGGGATTTCATCGGTAGAGCTGCGGCAGCCGAGGAGCGCTCGCGCGGCGGGGAGTTGCGCCTCCTCGCATTTGCGGTCGATGCTGCCGATGCGGACGCGATCGGTGATGAGCCGATCTGGCACGAGGGCAAGGTCGTCGGCTGGGTGACTTCCGGCGGCTACGGCCATCGGGTAGGGCGCTCGCTTGCTCTCGGCTACGTTCCGGCAGCGATCGCCGCGGCGAACGCAGGGTTCGAGATAGAGATCATCGGCGAGCGGCGGCCCGCGGAGCGGCTTGCCACGTGCGCTTACGATGCGGGCGGCGGGCGGATGCGCTCATGAAGCTGCAAGAGATCCGCACCTTCGTCGTCGGCAATCCGCCGCCGCACAACGGCGGGCGCTACTTCATATTCGTCAAGCTGACGACGGCCGACGGCATCGCCGGGATCGGCGAGGCGTACGGCGTTCCGTTCGAGCCGCATCACGTCGCGCGTCTGACCGAAGACGTGTTCGGTCGTTACCTGGAAGGTGAAGACCCGCACGACGTCGAGAGAATATGGCGGCGCGTCTATTCGTCCGGCTACTCGCAGCATCCGGACCTCACGCTCATGGGCGTGCTGAGCGCGCTCGAGATGGCCTGCTGGGACATCATCGGCAAAGGGGCGGGCCAGCCGGTCTACAAGCTCCTCGGGGGCCGCGTACACGACCGTCTGCGCACCTACACCTACATTTATGCGCGGCCCGGAGACCGCACGGACGTGTATCAGGATCCGGATCTGGCGGCAGAGCGGGCGGCGGAATACCTCGCGCAGGGATTCACGGCGTTGAAGTTCGATCCGCTCGGACCGTATTCGGCATTCGACGGCCGGCAACCCTCGCTCGCCGCGCTCGAGCGCTGCGAGCGCTTCATGCGACAGCTCCGCGCCGCCGTGGGCTCGAAGGCCGATCTGCTCTTCGGCACGCACGGGCAGTTGACCGCGGCCGGTGCCATCCGTCTGGCGCACCGGATCGCGCCATACGATCCGCTCTGGTTCGAAGAGCCCGTGCCGCCGGATGCGCCGGAGGAAATGGGCAAGGTCGCGCGCGCCACGCGCGTGCCGATCGCGGCCGGGGAGCGTCTCACCACCAAATATGACTTTGCACGGCTGCTCGCTGCCGGCGGTGCGGCCATCCTGCAGCCGAACCTCGGACGCGTGGGCGGTCTCCTGGAGGCCAAGAAGATCGCGGCGCTCGCGGAGGTGCAGCACGTGCAGATCGCCCCGCACCTGTACTGCGGACCCGTAGTAGGTGCCGCGAACATTCAGCTCGCCGCGTGCAGCCCCAATTTCCTCATCCTCGAGGGCATCGAGCGCTGGCAGGGCCTGCACGCGCAACTGCTACGCAAGCCGATCCGCTGGGAGCAGGGCTATGTGATTCCGCCGACCGAGCCAGGGCTCGGCGTCGAGCTGGATGAGACCGTTGCCCTGGCGCATCCTTACTCGGGCGCGGCGCTGCACCTCGAGATGGCCGGCGAGCCTTGTGGATAGGCGCTGGATCCGGGCTCGTGCCCGGCTCAGCGCCGTCTCGGGCAAAAAGAGGGGTTTTCGCCCGAGACCCGGCCGCCTGCGGCGGCCGGGCACGTCCCTGTGCCTGAGCCGCTGGTGTTATCGCGTGATGGCTGGGATCGACTACCGATGGAAACCATGATCAAGCGCATACCGGAGCCTGCGCGCGCGGTGGACGTCGTCCACGAGACCGACGTGCTGGTGGTGGGCAGCGGCCCGGGCGGGCTGGCGGCCGCGCTCGCCGCGGCGCGTGCCGGGGTGCGCACGACTCTGCTCGAGCGCTATGGCTGCTTTGGCGGCAACATCACTCAGGTCGGTGTCGAGGGGTTCGCCTGGTACCGCCATGAAGGCACGGTCGATTGTGAAGGCATCGGCATCGAGCTCGAGCAGCGGGCGCGCAGCATGGGCGCGGCGACACCGGAGCCGCAGTCCCTGAGCCACGCGCTCGATGCAGAGATGTTCAAGTACGTTGCCGACGTTTTCGTCAAAGAGGCCGGCATCACGCCCTTCCTGCACCGGCTGTGTGTCGCGCCCGTGCTGGAGGGGGGCGCGATCCGGGGCGTGATCACGGAGAGCAAGTCCGGGCGCGAGGCCTTCCTGGCGCAGCGCGTAATCGATGCAACTGGTGACGCCGACGTGGCGGCGCGCGCGGGGGCGCCCGTCCACAAGGCTCCGCGAGAGCAGCTCATGGCCGCCTCGGTCATGTTCTCCATGGCTGGGGTCAACAAGGTGCGCTTCATGGAACAAGTGCGTGCCGATCCGCAAACCTATCGCGACTGGGCGGGCAACGGCGAGTGGGACATCGAGACCACCGGCAAGGAGGACGACATGTTCTCGCCGTTCCTGCGCAAACCCTTCAAGCGGGCCGTCGAGGCCGGGGTCATACCCGCCAGCCTGAATACCATCGCGGGCACCTGGGGGAGCGTCAGCGATCAGGGCGATCTCACCTATCTCAATCTCATCCATCTTCCCGGAGTCGACGGCACCGATGCCAACGACCTCACGGCCGCCGAGATCGAGGGCCGCCGCCAGGCGATCCATGCGATCGACGCGCTGCGGCGCTTCATGCCCGGCTGCGAGCAGGCGAAGCTGCGCAACTTCGGCATGACCCTCGGCGTGCGGGACACCCGCAAGATCGATGCGCTCTACAACCTGACCGCCGCGGACGTGCGTGAGCAGGGTCGCTTCAAGGATGCGGTCGGCATCTTCCCGGAGTTCATCGACGGCTATGGGTTGCTCATCCTGCCGACGACGGGACGCTATTTCCACATTCCCTATCGGGCCCTGGTTCCGCAGGGAGTCGGCAACCTGCTCGTCGCCGGCCGCTCGATCGGCGGCGACCGGGTCTCCCATGCCGCGGTACGCAACATGATGTGCTGCGCGGTGAGCGGGCAGGGCGCGGGCGTGGCGGCCGCAGTCTCGGTGCGCACCGGAGAATCGTTCGACCGGCTCGGCGTGCGCGCGGTCCAACAGGAGCTGGTGCGTCAGGGAGCCCGCATCCGTTGAGCGGTGGCGCGACAGCCGGAGCGAGGCTCGCGCCGGTTCGATGGGGCGCTGCGCGCTGGTGGGTGCTGGCGCTGGCCAGTCTCGCGATCGCCGGCAGCTACTACGAGTACGACGCGATCGCGCCGATCGCCGACTTCCTGCGCAGCGAGCGCGGCTTCACGCAGGCGCAGATCGGGATGCTGAATGCGGTATTCAGCCTGCCCAACATTTTTCTCGCTTTGCTGGGCGGCGTCCTCATCGATCGCTATGGACCTGCTCGCGTTGCGACCTGGACGGCGGCGCTGTGCCTCACGGGGGCGGTGCTGACGGCCGTCGGCTCGCCTTATGCCGTGATGGTGACGGGTCGGCTGATATTCGGCGTCGCCGAAGAGGCCCTCTTCATCGCGTTGCTCGCGGGACTCGCGCAGTGGTTTTCGAGCGGCGCCACGGCGGCTGCCATGGCGCTGTTCTTCAGTTTCGCGCGCATCGGCTCGTACGGCGCCGACACCTCGCCGGGATGGGCGCATGCGCTCTATGCTCACGGCTGGCAGCGGCCGCTGTGGCTCGCGGCCGGTGCCACGGCTGTGAGCTTCGCCGCGGCTCTGGCTTATCGGGTATTCGACGGCCGCGCCCGCGCCTCCGGGAGGCTCGCGGCGGCATCGGCTCCGGAGCGGATCACCTGGTCCGATCTCGTGAGCTTCGACCTTTCCTACTGGTACATCCTCGCGCTCAACGTGCTGTTCGCGGCCGTGTTCTTTCCGTTCCGCAGCACCTTCGCCATCGAATACTTCCAGGACGCCAAAGGCCTGACGCTGCAACAGGCCGGGCTCGCCAACAGCTGGGTGTTCTTTGCGGCGATCTTCGCGACGCCGATGTTCGGGTTCCTGGCCGACCGGTTGGGAAGGCGCTCGCTCATGATGATGCTCGCGACGCTGCTCATGCCGCTCGTGTTCCTCATTCTGGGTACTACGGACTGGAGCCTCTGGATCTCGACGGCGCTGATGGGGATCAGCTTCTCCGTCGTGCCGGCGGTCATCTGGCCCGCGACGGCGATGCTGGTGGAGCCGCGGCGGCTCGGGACCGCCCTGGGGCTGATCAATCTGCTGCAGAACCTGCTGCTGGCGGCGAGCAACCTCGCGGCCGGGTGGCTGGCCGACCGCGCACATGCCGGGCCCGCCAATCCGTCCGGCTACGACGCCATGCTGTGGTATTTCGGGCTGGTGAGCCTCGTCGCCTTCGTGTCGGTGGCGCTGCTCTGGCGGCGCGAGTCCGGACCGCGGGGGCATGGCCTCGAGGGCGCGGACGCATCTCGACAAGCCGATGACGCAATTCGAGCAGGCGCGGCCGACGGTGCCGGGCCATACTGCTGAGATGAGCAGCCAGAGCACGGGCGACAGGCGGGTTCCGCAGGAAGCGGCGGCGGTGATCATCGGTCAGGGAGGCATCGTCGGCGCCGCGATCGCGCATCACCTCATCCAGCGCGGCTGGAAAGACCTGGTCGGCATCGACAAGTCGGCCGTCCCGACCGACATCGGCTCCACCGCGCATGCCTCCGACTTCTGCTACATGACGAGTCACGACAGGATGTCGGTTTACACCACCCTCTACAGTCGCGAATTCTACGAGAGCCTCGGGCATTACAGCCGGGTCGGCGGCCTCGAAGTCGCGCGGGTCGGCGACGACGAGCGCATGGAGGAGCTGAAACGCAAGGTCGGATCCGCCAAGGCCTTCGGTGCCCGCGCACATCTGATCTCGACCGCCCGGGCCAAGGAGCACTTTCCGCTGCTGGAAGAGCACGTGATCCAGGGCGCGCTCTGGGATCCTGACGCCGGGCTGGTGGTTCCCCGCTCGCAAAGGGTAGCGGGTGTCCTGCTCGAGCGCGCGGTGGCGAGTGGCAACCTGCAGACCTTCGCCAACACGCCGGCGCTGTCAGTGGATATTCAGGACGGGCGCGTGCGCGGTGTGGAGACCCGCAAGGGCTACATCAAGACGCCGATCGTCATTCTCAGTTGTGGCATCTGGGGCCCGCTACTCGCTGCGCGCATGGGTTCGCCGCTGCCGCTCATGCCGTTCGAGCATCCGCTGCTCTTCTTCGGGCCGTTCAACGAATTCGCCGGCACGGGCAAGGAGATCGGCTATCCGCTGCTGCGTGACCAGGGCAATTCCTCGTACATGCGCGACACGGGCGATCCCAAGACCGCCGAGGGCGGTCAGCTCGAATGGGGCTACTACGAGCAGGCCGAGCCCCGGCTGGTGCAGGCGCGGGACATCGCCGAGCCCGGCGAGGCCCGCCTGTCGCCCTCCATGCGCGACATGGACATCGAGCAGGTGATGCAGGGCTACGAGCGCGCTACGGAGCTGGTGCCGCTGCTCGGGGAGTTGGGATGGGACGCGAAGCGCTCCTTCAACGGCCTCATGTCCATCACCGCTGACGGCTCGCCGCTCGTCGGCGAGTCGCCGGAAGTCGGCGGACTCTGGTTCGCGGAGGCCGTGTGGGTCAAGGATGCGCCGGGAGTCGCCAGGGTGCTGGCGGAGTGGGTGACTACCGGACGCTCCGAATGGGACACCTGCAGCATCGACATCGCGCGTTTCTACGCGGTGCAGAAGACACCAGGGTATGTTTTTGGCCGGTGCTTCGAGACGGCTAAGAAAGTCTACAACCCGGCCGTGCATCCCCGCGAGCCGTACCTCACCGGCCGCGACTTGCGCCGCGGTCCGTTCTGGCCGCGCGAGAAGGAACTCGGGGGGTATTTCATGGAGGCCGCCGGATGGGAACGCGCTCACGGTTATAGCGCCAACGAGCGTCTGCTCGAGAAGTACGGTGAGCGCGTGCCGGCCCGGCGTAATGAATGGGATGCGCGCCACTTCTGGCCCGTCGCCAATGCCGAGCAGCTCGCGATGAGCGACAACGTCGGTATGGTCAACCTGTCGCATTTCGCCATCTACGATGTGTCGGGCACCGATACCGAGGCGTTCCTCGAGTACCTCTCGGTCGCGAAGGTCGGCGGGAGCACGGCGTTGGGGCAGGGGGTGTACACGCACTTCCTCGATGAGGTCGGGGGAGTGCATTCGGATCTGACCATCATCCGCTTGGGCGCTTCTGAGTATCGCGTCGTGTGCGGCGGCAGCACTGGACCTCGCGATCTCATGTGGATGCGGCGGATTCGAGATACGCGCGAATTCAAGGTGCAGATTGCAGACCGCTCGGACGATCTGCTCACACTAGGCCTTTGGGGCCCGAACGCGCGGCGCACTTTGCAGGCGGTTGCCGACGACCCGGAGGCGCTGACGCGCGAACGCTTTCCGTTCGCGGCCGCACGGGCGATACGCGTGCGCGGTCTGCCGGTTTGGGCTTTCCGCATTTCCTACGTGGGCGAGCAGGGATGGGAGCTTTACGTATCATCGAGCTACGGGCTGGGGCTGTGGGATTTGCTGTACGAGCAGGGGGTCGTGCCCGTTGGCATCGAGACCTATGCCAACACGCGGCGGATGGAGAAGAGCCTGCGCCTGCAGAACGCGGACTTGCTGACGGAGTACAACCTGTACGAGGCCGGACTCGCGCGACCGAAGATCAAGGGCGACGATTTCCACGGCAAAGCAGCCTATGTCGCCCAGCGGGAGCGGCCGCGACAGACCGCGTACCTCTGTACGCTGACGATGGAAAGCAACACCGATGCCGCCGGGGTGGCGCGTTATCCGGTTGGGCAGTGGCCCATACTCGATCCGGACTCTCGCGAAGTGTTGATCGACGAGCGCGGCCGTCGCTCGTCTACGACCAGCATCGCTTACGGTCCGTCGGTCGGAAAGAACATCGCGCTCGGTTATCTGCCGGAGCGTTATGCGCAGGAAGGGCGCGCGCTCCTCATGGAGTATTTCGGTGAGCACTACCCGCTGCGCGTGGCGGCAGTGGGGCAACGGGCGCTTTACGATCCGGGCAACGAGCGTCCCAAGTCCTGACGGAAATGGCAACCGATCGATTGACACCGCTGCTCGCGCAGAGACCCTGGTTGCTGGCCGACGGAGCGATGGGCAGCAATCTGTTCGCGCGCGGGCTGACGACCGGAGACGCCCCCGAGCTCTGGAACACGGAGCATCCGGCACGGATCCGCGATCTGCAGCGCAGCTTCATCGAGGCCGGTGCCGACATCATCCTGACCAATAGCTTCGGCGGCAACCGGCATCGTTTGAAATTGCACAAGGCCGAGGATCGAGTCGCCGAGCTGAACGAGGCGGCGGCGAGGCTTGCCCGCGCGGAGGCGGACCGGGCGGACCACGTCGTGCTCGTGGGCGGCAGCATCGGACCCACCGGGGAGATTCTCGAGCCGCTTGGACCGCTTGCGGCAGCCGATGCGCGCGAGTGCTTCGCGGAGCAGGCAGCCGCGCTGGCCCGGGGTGGTGCCGACATCCTGTGGATCGAGACGATGTCCTCGGCGGAAGAAACCGAAGCGGCGATCGAAGGCGCGCGCCGGACGGGGCTTCCCATTATCACGACCCTGAGCTTCGATACCAACGGCAGGACGATGATGGGCATCACGCCCGCCGAGCTGGCAAGCCTTTCGCACAAGCATGGTCTGGCGGCCTGCGGCAGCAATTGCGGCGTGGGGGCGGCGGAATTGGTTGCCTCGATCGTCAATCTCGCGGCAGCGGCCGATCCTGCGGCGATCCTCGTCGCCAAGGCGAATTGCGGAATACCGCAATACGTCGACGGAGCGATCCAATTCAACGGAACGCCCGAAGTCATGACCGAGTATGCCCGCCTCGCGCTCGATGCCGGCGCGCGCATCATAGGCGGTTGCTGCGGGACCACGCCGGAACATCTGCGGGCCATGCGGCAGACGCTCGAGGGGTACGTTCGTGGGCCCAAGCCCTCGATCGAGACGATCGAGGCGCGGCTCGGAGCCTTGTCGCCGGGAGCCACGGCGCAGTTGCGCGGCGAAATGGATCGTCAAGCCGGTGCCGCGCCCGGTGCGACCCAACGTCGGCCATCGCGACGGCGACCGACTCGCGGCGAGCCCTGAGTGGCTGACCGCCGAAGAGGGACGCGCATGAGGGGTGAAAAAATCGGGCGCTAACGACAGGCAGCCCGGATCCCGCCAGGAAGCGATCGCAGATCGCCGTCCCCGAATCACTGTCCTTCGGAGTGGATGCGAGCACGCCACGCGCAATCCGGCGGATGTTGCCGCCGCGAAGGTGATGCTTCGGCAGCTCCGTGACTGCACGATCATCCGGGTGGCGGCGACCAGCCTTGGCGAATCGGCGCGCCTGAAGACCGGCCCTCAATCCTTGGAGGTCTCATTCCACGCGCCCGCAGGGGGTGTATCGCGGACAGTCTCTTTCGTTGAGCCCGTTCTGGCCTTCTTGTCGGCATCGGCGACTCCCTTCTGGATGCCTTGCGGCTCGTGCCAGCGCGGGGAAGTCTGGGAGGATGGCTCCGGGACGGAAGGGTTTTCGTGTTCGGTCGAGGGGATGTGCTTCTCGGCGGTAACGCCTCTTCCGCCGTGGTCACGCTGCTGCCCCGGGCTCTCTGCCACAGCTACCTCCTTCGCCTGATGGTTGCCTGATGGTTCAGGAGAGCGAGCATTCGGCATGCCCGGACCAGGTCAGGAGTCAGGTCGGCATGAGGTGGCGTAAGATGGGCTCTTGCCCGGCATCTGGAGCCGGTACGCAGCGAATGGGAGAGCACCTGTCCGTGGGTAAGTCAGCTCTCGCGGGATGTGGGCCGCGGCGAAGACGGTCCCTTTCAGCCGCCCTGGCGGCGCTGTTCTTACTCCCCCTGGCTGCGCTGCAGAGCGCCGGCGCCGATCAGAGCAGTCAAAAGGCCGGACTGCCGGGCGTCACGATCGAGGCAAACCAGGAACGACAGGCGGTGCGACGGCGAGTGGACGAGTTCGTCGCCTCGGTGATCGTTCGTCCAACGGATGAATCGCTCATGCGCTGGAACGCTCCGATCTGTCCCCTGGTGGCGGGACTGCCCAAGGGCATGGGCGAGTTCATCCTGGAGCATATCTCGCAGGCCGCCCGCGATGCGCGCGCCCCGCTCGCCGGGTCGAAGTGTCGCCCCAACCTGTATGTGGTGGCCAGCGCTGTTCCGGAGCTACTCCTGAAGACGTGGTGGCACCGCGAGCCGCGGATGTACGACACACGCCATGGTATCCGGCCCGTGATGAGCTTCATCGAGTCCAAGCGGCCCGTCCGCGCGTGGTACAACAGCGTTCTGGGTTGTGGATCCGGCGCCCCGGCCATTTCGGGGGAGTCCGCTCTGGCCATGGCCGGCGTCGTCACCGTCGGCGGTGGCAGCTCCGGGTTTTCAGGCGGCGCGCCGCTCTGTACGGATGGTATCGACACGCACCTGGACTACGCGGATTTCCGCTCGATCTCATCGGCGCTCGTCGTGATCGACTTGCATCGGCTGCACAGGATGACCATACGGCAGTTGGCGGATTACGTGGCTCTGCTGGGACTCGCGGATGTGCGACTGGACGCCGATCCGGGCTCCGCGCCGAGCATTCTTCGCCTGTTTGCGGGTGATGCGACTGCGCCGCCCGGACTCACCCGGTGGGATCAGGCGCTGCTTTACTCCCTCTACACCACGCGACAGGCCGACAAGGAGCAGGTGCTGGATATCGAGTCGACGATGGCCAGGCGAATAGTCCCTACTCCTTGAGCATCATGATTTTCCTCACGTAGGGCGCGAAGGAGCGGGCCGTCTCGATGCGGAAGGTCTCGGGAGCCTGGCGCCACAACACGATCTGCGCCTTCGCGAACACCGTGCGGGTGCACATGTCGACCGGGAATGCCGCCGGATCGAGGTCGAGCGGACAGCCCGTGTTGAGAGCGGTAGCCGCGTGCGCGCCGCTCAATTCGAAGGCGATCTGCGCGTGACTGATGTCGACCAGAGAGTGCGACGTTCCCGCCAGCGCGCGTTGCAGTAGACCCAGCATCTCTGGCCCCGCTTCTGCAGGGCCGATCAACAGCCGCTCGTCGGGTCCGAGCCAGAGCGCGGCCTGCTCCCCGTTGCGCGCGGCGCGGCAGGGCGCCTCATTATGCGGCAGGCCGAGGGCGTCCGCCGCGGCGGTCAGCACCTGCGGGCGGCCGCGCAGCACGATCCTCGAAGCCGGGGGCAACTGGCGCAGCGGCGGGCCCGGCGCCACGAGCTGCTGCTGCCGGGCCGTGAGCGGATCACCCATTGAGGCGGCTCCCCCGGGGGTCGTAAAACACCGGCGAGACTACCTGCACCGGGATGTCGCCGTCAGGCATGGTGACATACAGAGTCTCGCCCAGGCGGGAGCGACCGCTGGTCAGTATCGCGAGTGCGATGGATCGGCCGAGAATGGCGCTGTGATAGGACGAGGTCACATGGCCGATGGCGGCCTCTGGCGCCGCCCCCGCGAGCTGCGCGCGCGGCACGATCTGCGCGCCTTCCTCGAGAACGCATTGCGGATCGCGCGTCGCGAGGCCGACGAGCTGCTTCCTGTAAGGCGAGGCGAGAGCGGGACGCTGCAGCGCGCGCTTGCCGACGAAATCGGGTTTGTTCTTGCCAATGGCCCATGACAACCCGGCATCGTCGGGCGTGAGGGTGCCATCCGTGTCCTGACCGACGATGATGTAGCCCTTCTCGGCCCTCAACACGTGCATCGTCTCCGTGCCATAGGGAATCATCCCGTGCGCCTGCCCGGCATCATGGACCGCCTGCCAGGCCGCCGGGCCGAAATCCGCCGGCACATTGACCTCGAATCCGAGCTCGCCGGTGAAGCTGACGCGCATGAGTAGCATGGGGACGCCGCAGATCCGTCCGCGCGCGACGCTCATGTGTGGCATGGCCGCAGCCGAGATGTCGAGGCCTTCCACGAGAGGCTCCAACACGCGTCGGGCGTTCGGACCCTGCACCGCAATCACGGCCCACTGCTCGGTGGTCGAGGTGAGCCAGACATCGAGATCGGGCCACTCCGTTTGCCGATAGTCTTCCATCAGTGCGAGGACGCCAGCGGCGCCGCCCGTGGTCGTTGTGACGTGGAACCGGTCGTCAGCCAGGCGAGCCACGACGCCGTCGTCGTAGATGAAGCCGTCGTCCCGCAGCAGAATGCCATAGCGGCAGCGCCCTGCGGCGAGGCTCGTCCATGCATTGACGTACATCCGGTTCATGAAAGTCGCGGCATCCTTTCCCACCACTTCGATCTTGCCGAGCGTGGAGCCGTCGAAGATCCCGCAGTGCCGGCGCACCGCGAGACATTCGCGTGCCACAGCGGCGTGCATGCTCTCACCGGGTTGAGGGAAGTAGCGGGCTCGCTTCCACAAGCCGACGTCCTCGAACACCGCACCGTTGCGGGCGGCCCATTCATGCATCGGCGTGGTCCGTACCGGGTCGAACAGCTCACCGCGTGCGAACCCGGCGAAACTGCCGAAGCTCACAGGCGTGTACGGCATACGGAATGTCGTGAGCCCGACCTGCGGCATTGCCTTGCCGAGCTCGCGCGCCACGATCGCGAGCGCGTTGATGTTGGACGTTTTGCCCTGATCGGTCGCCATACCGGTGGTGGTGTAGCGCTTGACGTGCTCGATCGAGCGGAAGCCCTCGCGGGCCGCCAGCGTGAGATCCCGCGAGGTGACATCGTTCTGCCAGTCGACGAAGGCCTTGCCCACGCGCGCGCCGGGAGGCTGAGCGAGCGCGCCGAGAAGGCCAGCGGCAGAGCTCTCCGGAGGCGGCATCTCCGGCAGGGAGCCGGTGACCGACAGTCCGGCGCTCTGCGCGGCGGCAAGTCCGGCGTGCGTGCCGTCCCGCACGGCGGAATCGAGCGACAACACCCCGCGACACGCGCCCGCGCAGCGGACCCGCTCGGCGGCTCGTGCGGGCAGAAAGGCGCCCAGGCTCTCGTCCCAGGCCAGTTTGCCGCGTGATTGCGAGAAGAGATGCACGCTCGGGGTGAGGCCACCTGACATCAGGACCAGATCGCAGCGGATGCGCCGCGCGGGCCCAGCCGGCTCGCCGGACGCATCCAACTTCTGCACGCGAATCGCGCGGACGCGGAGCCGGCCGGAGGTGCCGAGCACCGTGCTCTGTGTCTCGATCGGCAGGCCGGCACTTCGTGCCGCATGCGGCAGCGCGCCCTCGGCGGAGCCGGCACGCACGTCGATGATGGCCTTGATGGACGCCCCGGCACGATGGAGGTCGAGGGCACTCTGGTAGGCCGCATCGCATGCGGTCACCAGGACGACTCGCGTCCCCGCGAGCGCGCCGTAGCGGTTGAGATAGGTCCGGGCTGCCGACGCGAGCAGGATTCCCGGACGGTCATTGCCCGGGAAGACGAGCGGGCGCTCCATGGCACCGGTCGCGAGCACGACTTCCTTCGCACGCACCTGCCATTGGCGCTCGCGAGGCTGCTGGCGATCGGGCCGCCGCTGATGGTCGTTCAGGCGTTGATTGAGCCCGAGCAGATTGTGCGGGAAGTAGCCGAAGGCGGTCGTGCGCGTCAGCACGGTGACCCGAGGATATGCCGCGAGTGCCCGCAGCGTGCTTGCCAGCCAGCGCTCGGCCGGCTCTCCCGCGACCGCCGCGTCGGAATGGCCGATGGGCTCCGACAGTAGCGATCCGCCCGCCTCGGGCTGCTCGTCGCACAGGATGACTCGTGCGCCACTCGCAGCCGCCGCGGCCGCGGCCGCGAGTCCCGCCGGCCCCGCTCCGACGACCAGCACATCGCAGTGCGCAAACCGATTGGCATACGTGTCCGGATCCGCCTGCTCGGGGGCGCGTCCGAGACCTGCCGCTGCGCGGATCTTCGGCTCGTAGAGCCGTCGCCAGGCGCCGCGCGGCCACATGAATGTCTTGTAGTAGAACCCCGCAGGAATGAAAGGCGAGAGCAGGCCGCTCACCGCGCCGAAGTCGAGCGCGAGGCTGGGCCATCGATTCTGACTCTGTGCCTCGAGGCCGTCGTAGAGCTCGACCTGTGTGGCTCGCACGTTGGGAGTCACGCGGGCGGAGTCGCGGCGCACGGTGACGAGCGCGTTCGGCTCCTCGGGTCCGGCGCCGAGAATCCCTCGCGGCCGGTGGTACTTGAAGGAGCGACCGAGCAGGTGCACGCCGTTGGCGAGCAACGCCGAGGCGAGCGTATCGCCGGCGAAGCCACTGTAATCGCGATCGTCGAATCTGAAACGAAGTGGCTTGCTCCTGTCGATGCGGCCACCGCTCGCAGTGCGGTAAGCGTCACTCATGATCGCGCGCCCCTGAGCGCTCGAGCGCCGCCGCGGGGGCCCGTTCCCCCACCCGATAGGTGGCGAGGAAGCGATCGTTGGTGGTGTCGCGCAGGGCATTGAAGAACCGCCCGCAACCGTGGGTGTGACGCCAACGCTCGGCATGCACTCCCTTGCTGTTCTCGCGCCAATAGAGGAAGTCGGCCCACTGCTCGTCACTGCACGCGGCGGGGTTGCCCGGCCGCGCGACATGCGCTTGCCCGCCGTAGATGAACTCGAGCTCCGGGCGCACGCCGCAGTAGGGACAGTCGATCAACAACATGTGGCTCGCTACCTCAGTGCGCGACAGCGGCCGCGGCCGCCTCATCGATGAGCCGCCCCTCGCGGAAGCGCTCGATCGTGAACGGGGCGTTGATCGGATGGGGCCTGTCGCGGGCGATCGTCCAGGCAAAGAGGTGCGCGGATCCCGGCGTCGCCTTGAATCCTCCCGTACCCCATCCGCAGTTGACGTACAGACCGGGCACCGGTGTCCTGGCGATGATGGGCGAGCGGTCCGGGCTGACATCGACGATGCCGCCCCAGTTCCTCAGCATCCGCATTCTGCGGAACATGGGGAAGAGCTCGCAGATGGCCTCGAGGGCATGGCTGCTGACGTGCAGGCCACCGCGCTGGGTGTATGACGTATAGGCGTCGGTACCCGCGCCGATCACCAGCTCCCCCTTGTCCGACTGGCTGATGTACGCGTGGATCGTGTTGGACATGACCACGCAGGGAAAGATGGGCTTGACGGGCTCGGAGACCAGTGCCTGCAGGGGATAACTCTCGAGCGGCAGCCGCACTCCCGCCATTCGCAGCACCACGCTCGTGTTGCCCGCCGCGGAGACACCGATCTTGCGCGACTCGATGACGCCGCGGCTCGTCTCGACGGCCTGCGCCTCGCCATTGGCGTCGCGGCGGATGCCGGTGACCTCGCAATTCTCGATGATGTCGACGCCCAGAGCATCGGCGGCGCGCGCATAGCCCCACGCGACCGCGTCGTGCCGCGCCGTGCCGCCGCGCCTCTGGAAGGCGGCGCCAAGGACCGGATAGCGGATATCGTCGGTCTGTAGCAACGGGCAAACGGCCCGCGCCTCATCGGCTGTCAGCCATTCGTTGTCGACGCCGTTGGCGCGGTTGGCGTGCACGTGCCGCTTGAAAACCTGCACGTCATGCACCGTATGCGCGAGCATCAGCACGCCACGCTGGGAAAACATGACGTTGTAGTTCAGCTCCTGGGAGAGTCCCTCCCACATCTTCAGGGCGTGGTCATAGAGGGCGGCGCTCTCGTCACGCAGGTAGTTGGAGCGGATGATCGTGGTGTTGCGGCCGGTGTTGCCGCCGCCGATCCAGCCTTTCTCGAGGACGGCCACATTCCGCAGGTTGTGCTCTTTGGCCAGGTAATAGGCCGCGCCCAGCCCGTGGCCGCCGCCGCCGACGATGATGGCGTCGTAGGCGGCCTTCGGCTCCGCCTTGCGCCACTGCGGCTGCCAGTCACGGTGACCGGACAAGCCGCGCCTGAGGAGCGAAAAGCCGGAGAAGCGCTGCATCGTCTGATCCGTTGGCACAGGGCGGTGAGTCGGCGCCAGATCATGCCGGGCGCCACGGAGCGTTACGAGCATCTGGGCGCCTGCTTCTTGAATGAATGCGACACGCGTTCGCGGCTCGCCGCAAGTGCGCGTCGCACTGCAGCCTCGGGGCTTGACGACGCACCACAGCCACTTCATGATTTGGGAGCCTTGAATGCTTGTTCAAGCCACTGTCCGCCGCGGCGAACGACGACAGCAAGTCACTGAATCACCATAAACATATATCGTGATATGCGGCCGCCGGCGGCTCCACGACACCTCTTGGCAGCGTCTTCCAGAGCACTGAATTGAACAAGCAATCAAGCCCGCGCCGCGAGGTACCCGAAGAGGCGCGCCGGCAACAGCTCGTCGAGGTGACCATCGACAGTCTGGCCGAGGTCGGATACGTCGGCAGCACATTGGCGCAGATCGCACAGCGGGCGGGCGTTTCCCCCGGGCTGGTCGCACATTACTTCGGCGACAAGGACGGCTTGCTCGAAGCCACCTTCCGCACCCTGGCGCGCGGAATCGGCGAGCGCATGCGAGAGCGGCTCAGACGTGCGCGTACGCCGCGTGGGCGCGTGCAAGCGGTGATCGATACCAACCTCGCGCCTGAGGAGTTCGATCAGCGCACGGGAACGGCGTGGCTCGCATTCTGGGGCCAGGTCCTGCACGTCAAGGGCTTGAGGCGCGTGCAGACCGTGTATCAGCGCCGCATGCTGTCCAATCTGCGGCACGCGTTGCGGCGGCTGTTGCCGCCCGATGAGGCGCGCAGCCTCGCCGCGATGATCGCCGCCATGATCGATGGTGTCTGGCTGCGCGCGGCCCTCTCGCGCTGGCAGGAAGCCGACAGCGAGAGCGCGCGTGCGATGCTCACGGACTTCGTCGACAGCCGATTGCAGAAATCGCCGCGAGCCGACGCGGCGCCGCCGGCGGCAAAGACCGGCGGGTCCAGCCTGGACGCGGCGCGGGCGGGCGGCTCCGGCCGGGGCTCCTTCAAGACGATCAACCCCGCGACCGGTGAAGTGTTGGCCGAGATCGCGATCGACGGTCCTGCCGAGGTCGCGGCGGCCGTCGCCAGGGCATCGGCCGCGCAGCAGGAGTGGGCGAGCCTGCCGGGAGTCGCACGCGGCCGCATCCTGCGGCGTGCCGCCGACATTCTCCGGGCCCGCAACGTCGAGCTGGCGGTGCTCGAGACGCGTGACACCGGCAAGCCGATCCAGGAGACGAGCGCGGTCGATGTGCTCTCGGGCGCCGACTGTCTCGAATACTACGCGGGCCTCGCCGCAACCCTCGCGGGTGAGCACCTGGACCTCGGGCCGCAGGCGTTCGGCTATACGCGCCGCGAGCCGCTGGGTGTGGTCGCAGGCATCGGCGCCTGGAATTACCCGTTGCAGATCGCCTGTTGGAAAGCGGCGCCGGCGCTCGCCTGCGGCAATGCCATGATCTTCAAGCCCGCCGAGCTGACGCCGCTCACGGCCATGAGGCTGCGCGACGTTTTCGCCGAGGCAGGCATGCCGAAGGGAGTGTTTCAGGTCGTGCAGGGTATGGCGGATACCGGGCGCCTGCTCACGGCGCATCCCGGGATCCGCAAGATCTCGCTGACGGGCGAGGTCGGCACGGGGAAGGCGGTGATGGCGGATTCGGCCGCCTCGCTGAAGCAGGTGACGCTCGAGCTCGGCGGCAAGTCGCCGCTCATCGTTTTCGACGACGCGGTTCTCGAGAACGCCATCGGCGGCGCTCTGCTCGGCAACTTCTACTCCGCCGGCGAGGTGTGCTCGAACGGTACGCGCGTGTTCGTGCACCGCGCCATCAAAGCCGCGTTCCTCGAGCGGCTCGCAGCGCGGGTGAGCGCCATGCGCATCGGCGACCCGCTCGACCCGGCAACGCAGGTGGGTGCGCTGATCTCGGAAGATCACATGGGCAAGGTGCTGGCCTACATCGCCCGCGGCAAAGCCGAGGGGGCGCGGCTGGTCACCGGCGGCCATCGCGTCACGAGCGCTGACCTCGCGAACGGCTTTTTCGTCGCGCCGACCGTCTTCGACGAGTGCCATGACGACATGGCCATCGTGCGGGAGGAGATCTTCGGGCCGGTGATGTCGGTGCTCGAGTTCGAGGACGAGGAGGAGGTGATCGAGCGCGCCAATGCGACCGAGTTCGGTCTGGCCGCCGGCGTCTTCACCAATGAGCTGACACGGGCGCATAGGGTCATCGCCCGGCTGCAGGCCGGCACTTGCTGGATCAACCACTACAACGTCACCCCGATCGAGCTGCCGTTCGGCGGTGTGAAGCTTTCCGGGCTGGGGCGCGAGAACGGCCGGGCGGCGATCGAGCATTACACGCAACTGAAGAGCGTCTATGTCGCCATGGGCGACGTCGAGGCGCCGTACTAGTCCTCCCACCGGCCATGGCTCAAGAGAACTTTGACTATGTGATCGTCGGCGCCGGTTCCGCGGGCTGCGTGCTCGCGGATCGGCTGACCGAGAGCGGCGAGCATTCCGTGCTGTTGCTGGAATACGGCGGCTCCGACCGCTCGGTCTACATCCAGATGCCCGCGGCGCTGTCGATTCCGATGAACATGCCGCGCTACAACTGGTTCTTCTACAGCGAGCCCGAGCCGGGACTCGGCGGACGGCGTCTGCATACACCGCGCGGCAAGGTGCTGGGAGGGTCTTCCTCCATCAACGGGCTGGTGTATGTCAGGGGTAATCCGCTCGATTTCGAGCGCTGGGCGTCGCAAGGCGCGACCGGGTGGGCTTACCGGGACGTGCTGCCGTATTTCAAGCGGACCGAGCGGCGCCAGAAGGGCGGAGACACGTATCGCGGCGGCGACGGGAAAGTGCACACTCGCTACGGCTCGCTCGACAATCCGCTGAACGCTGTCTGGCTCGAGGCCGGCCGCCAGGCGGGCTATCCTCTCACGCAGGACATGAACGGCTTCCAGCAGGAAGGCTTCGGCCGCATGGACATGACGGTCGGCGGCGGCCGCCGCTCGAGCGCCGCAAACGCGTATCTTCGCCCGGCGATGCGCCGGAGGAGCCTCGCCGTGCGCACTCATTCGCTGGCGACGCGCATCCTCTTCGAGGGCCGCCGGGCAGTCGGGGTGGCGTACCGGCGCGGAAACGAGGAGCACATCGCGCGGGCGCGCCGCGAAGTGATCGTGAGCGCGGGACCCATTCAATCGCCGAAGCTGCTGAAGCTCTCGGGCGTCGGGCCGGCGCAGGAGCTCGCGCAACACGGCATCGGGTTGATCCACGATCTGCCGGGCGTCGGCGAGAACCTCCAGGACCATCTGGAGTTCTATTTCCAGATGGCGTGTACGCAGCCTGTCACGCTCTATTCACAGACGACTCGCTTTCGCAAAGCGCTCATCGGCATGCGCTGGCTGCTCACCAAGGAGGGCCTCGGCGCGAGCAATCACTTCGAGACCGGCGGCTTCATCCGCAGCCGCGCCGGCGTGCGCTACCCCAACATCCAATATCACTTCCTGCCCATGGCCGTGAGCTATGACGGCTCCTCTCTGGCGCAGGAGCACGGCTTCCAGGCTCATGTCGGACCGATGCGCTCCCAGAGCAAAGGCTGGGTGCGCCTCGCCTCCACGGATCCCAACGAGAAGCCGAAGGTGTTTTTCGACTACCTGTCGCAAGCGGAGGATTGGGAGGAGATGCGGGCTTGCGTGCGTCTCACTCGAGAGATCTTCGCCCAGCCGGCGTTCGCCCCCTACCGGGGCAGGGAGATTCAGCCGGGCCCCGGGGTGCAGAGCGACGCGCAGATCGACGAATTCATCCGCAGCCACGTGGAGAGCGCCTATCACCCCTCCTGCTCGTGCAAGATGGGCAGTCCCGAGGACCGGCGGGCCGTGGTCGATCCGCAAGCGCGGGTGATCGGACTCACGGGACTGCGGGTGGTCGACTCCTCGATCATGCCATCGATCACCACCGGGAATCTCAACGCTCCCACCCTCATGTTGGCGGAGAAGGCCGCCGACCACATCCGCGGCAGATCCCCGCTGCCGCCGCAAGACGCTCCCTTCTACGTCGCGCCGAACTGGGAAATCTCTCAGCGTTGACTGGCGCAAATCCCTCCCGGCGATTTACGCGGCCTCGTCCGTGCGCCGCTGCGCGGTGACGATGATGGTGGCGAGCTGACTGGCGTCGGTTTCGCTGCTCGTCGTTCCTCCATCCGGCGCGGGTGGCGGGTCCGCGGCGAATGCGCGCAAGGCCGCGCCGGCCAGGATGACGGCGACGGCGTAGGGAACACTCGACTTCATGACGAACCCCTTCCTGCTATCCTCCGATTAGAGCCGACGGCATGGGAGCGGGATTGAACGGAAGCGCCATCATCGTGTTATGTAGCCGCCGCGCGCAAGCGCGCGGCCGGATCAGTCGAATACCCGCGAGCGGGCGGCGTCGGAGTTGGCGATGCGATTGGGCTGCAGACGGTGCGTGGAGGGAGAGATTCCGTAGGCATCCTTGAACTGCCGCGAGAAATGCGCGCAATCGGCGAATCCGGTCTCGATGGCGATGTCGGTCATCGAGCGGTCCGTATTCTGGATCAGCCAGCTCGCATAGCGCATGCGCAGTTGGCGGTAGAGAGAGGCCGGGCCCATGCCGACGTTCTCGCGGCAGAGCCGCTCGAGCTGTCGGGTCGAGACGCCGAGCTCGTCGGAAATCGTCCCGATCGAGATGGGCCGTGTCAGGTTCTGTTCCATGAGCAGCAGTGCCCGGCGCACGCGCGGCTCACTGATCCCTTCCGAAAGCGGTGGATGCGGCTGCGCGTCGCTCCCCTGGCGCGGTCGATCGAACAACAGCACCTGCGTCGCCTTCTGCGCCTGCGCGCGGCCGAGGTGCTGCTCGATCAGATGGGTCGCCAGCGCGGCGCTCCCGGCGCCGCCTGCGCAGGTGATGCGCGGGCCGTCCGCGACGAAGAGGCGATCGGCAACGACGTCGTGACCGGGGAATGCTTCGCGGAAATCCTGATAGTGATACCAGTTCACGCAGGAGCGCCGGCCCGCCATGAGGCCGGCGCGACAGAGAACGAAGCTGCCGGTACAGATCCCGATGAGCGGGGTATGGGTTGCGCCGACCTCGCGCAGGTAGCGGGCGGTCGCCTCGTCGATCTGCGGCCCGGCGTGGAGTATTCCGCCGACGACCACGACATAGTCGAGCGCGGCGGGCGGCAGCAGGGCACTGGTCGGCTGCAGGGTCACGCCGCAGCTCGCGCGGACCGGGTCGCGCCGGCACGACATGATGGACCATTGCACGTGCAGCGGGCGGCTGCGGTCGCCCTCGTCGGCGGCCAGGCGCAGATGGTCTATGAATACCGCGAAGGCCGACAGCGTGAAGTGCTCGGCCAGAATGATGCCGACGCGCAGCGGCGAGCGCATGGCTCGCTCTGGCAGTGACGGCTTTTGAGACCCCAAGGAGTGCGGCATTGAACAGCCACTCAACGGACTGGCGCTACTCTTCTCACTATCTTCCGCCAAGTGTTGGCGCGATGCAAGGACAAGTTGAACATATAGAATAAACGGCTATAATACAAATAGTTACGGCGCATCAGGGCCGTGGCTTCGAACGGACGCCCGGTCGTCCATCATTGAACGATCATTTAGAGGCGGCCGCGGGCGGGCGCCGCTCCTGACTCGGGGGATGGCCAAAAACGGCGCGGTACGATTTGCTGAAATGAGCCGGAGAACGGAAGCCGCAGGCCACGGCAATGCTCGTGATCGGCATGGCGGTCTGCTGCAGCAGCTCGCGGCCGCGGCGCAGGCGCAGAGTCACGTAATACTGCGCCGGGGTGAGGCCCAGACTGCGGTGGAAGAGCCGCTGGAGCTGGCGCTGAGAGACTTCCGTCATCCGCGCGAGCTCCTCGAGCGACAGGGGCTCCTCGATGTTCGCCTCCATCAGCGCCGCGGCCTGGGTGATGGAGGGATGGCAGCCGCCGAGGCGCGCGGCGATCGGAATCCGCTGGCGATCCTTGCTGTCGCGGATGCGCTCCACGATGAACTGCTCGGAAATCCCGGCGGCCAGCGTCCTGCCGATGCGCGGGGTGATGAGATGCAGGATGAGGTCGAGGGGAGCGATGCCGCCGGTGCAGGTGCAGCGGTCGCGGTCGACGACGAACAGGTCGGGAGTGAAGACGATGCCGGGGAAGGTCTCGCGCAGGCCCCAGAGGTTCTCCCAGTGGATGGCGCAGCGGTAACCATCGAGAAGCCCGGCCCTGGCGAGCGCGTACGCGCCGGTGCAGAGCGCCCCGAGGTTCATGCGCTCGCGGGCGAGGCGGCGCAGGAGCTGGATGAGCCGCTCGTCGACCGAATGTGGTACGTCGATGCCGCCGCATATGAAGAGAATGTCGAGCGGTGGCGAGTCCGCGATGCGCGCAGTGGGAGCCACGCAGAGGCCGTTGCTCGCCTCCACGGGAGCGCCGTCCAGAGAGCACACCGACCAGCTGTAGATGTTTTCCCGGGCCAGATAGTTGGCCATGCGCAGCGGCTCGATCGCATTGGTGAAAGCGATCATCGAGAAGTTGCGCAGGGTCAGGAACCCGAAGCGCGTGAGCGGCGCGGTCATTCGGGTCCGATGACAGCATCAATTGCCTCGGCGATCAAGGGCCGCATGTCGGACGCAGTCACGGCTGACGGCGGTTCGATGCTGGCCCGGATCCGGCCCGGCGGGTAGGATGACTCGCATGGTGGAATTCAGTTGCCTATCGACTGATGTCGGCCCCGTAACACAGGCACCGGGAGGTGCCCCGCCGCCGCAGGTGGCGAAGACTCGAGCAAAAACCACGCTTTTTGCTCGAGACGGCGCTGAGCCGGGCACGATGCCCGGATCCAGCGCATGAGCGAGACCGCCGATAGCGGCATGGAGCACTTCGGCTACAAGGAATCGCTCGCCCGCAGCATCGGGTCGTTCGGCAGCTTCGCGGCCGGCGTCAGCTACATCTCGATACTCACCGGCACCTTCCAGCTCTTCTATTTCGGCTTCGGCACCGCCGGGCCGGCGTATCTCTGGTCCTGGCCGATGGTGCTGCTCGGCCAGCTCGCCGTTGCGCTCTGCTTCATGGAGCTCGCCGCCAGATATCCCATCGCGGGGTCGGTCTACAACTGGTCGAAGATCCTGGGCAGCCGGCTGGTGGGTTGGTCGTCGGGCTGGCTGATGCTCACCGCATCGATCGTCACCCTGTCCGCCGTGGTGCTCGCCCTGCAACTCAACCTGCCGCGGCTGTGGAGCGGCTTTCAGATCATAGGCGACGGCAGCGGGACCTACGATTTCGCGACCAACGCGGTGATCCTCGGCACCGTGCTGATCGTGTTCACCACGGTCGTCAACGCCCTCGGCGTCCGCTTGATGGCCATGATCAACAGCGCGGGCGTCTTCATCGAGCTGATCGCCGCCTGCCTGATAGCGCTTTTCCTGGCGATCCACGTCAAGCGCGGTCCCGAGGTCTTCTTCTCCGCCCACGGCTACGGCGGGGGCAAGAGCTGGGGATACCTGAGCGATTTCCTGGTGGCGTCGCTCGCCTCCGGTTACGTCATGTACGGCTTCGACACCGCGAGCTCACTCGGGGAGGAGACACTGGAGCCGCGGCGCACGGCTCCCCGGGCCATTCTGCGCGCCATCCTGGCCTCCTTCGTCATCGGCGGCGCCATCCTGGTATTCGCTGTCATGGCGGCGCCCAATCTGGCCGATCCCGAGATCGGCACCAGCAACGGCGGCCTGCAGTACATCGTCGAGCAAGTGATGTGGGGTCCGCTAGGCCGGATCTTCCTCGTTTGCATCGTCGTCGCGGTGACAGTGTGCTCGCTGGCCGTGCACACGGCGGCCATCCGTTTGACTTTCGCGATGGCGCGCGACAATGCACTGCCGTTCGGCGAGAAGCTTGCGAGGGTGAATTCGCAAACGCAGACGCCCATCATTCCTGCCGTCCTGATCGGCGTGATCGCCGAGCTGATCCTCGTTCTCAACATCGGGCAGCCGAAGATCTTCACGGTGCTGACCTCGATCGCCGTCATCATGATCTACATGGCCTACCTGCTGGTGACCGTGCCGATGCTGCGCAATCGCCTGGCGGGGCAATGGCCCCCCGCGGATCTCGCCGCTGGCGGGTACTTCACCCTGGGCAGGTGGGGAATGCTCGTCAATATCGTCGCCGTCCTGTGGGGCGCGGCCATGGCGCTCAACCTGGCGTGGCCTCGCGAGGCCGTTTACGGCACGCCCTGGTACAACACCTGGGGCGCGTTCGTCTACATCGCCATCATTCTCGGAGCAGGCTTGTGGTGGTATGCCGTGAAGGGCCGCCGTCAGATCGGCACGCTGGCGTCGCACAGTCTCGCCGCAAATGCCGACCCTGCGCAAGCGCGGTCGGGTCCGATGTTGGATACCGCGCGGTGAGTCAGGCCGAGCGGCGCCCGAAGAGCAGGTAGGCCGCGAACGCCACCGCGATCGAGATCGCGCTGGCCCAGAACTGGCTCGCCATATCCCTGTCGAGCGCCATCGCGGCGAGCACGAGCGCCATCGCCGTGATGGCCGCATAGCTCGCCCACGGAAACAGCCACACCCGCAGCTCCGGCGGTGCCAGGCCCGCCCGCTCGCGCGCCCGCCGCAGCCTGATCTGGGCGGCGCAGATCACTCCGTAGATCACGACGATCAGCGCACCGGATGCGTTCACGAGAAACGCGAACACCGAGGAGGGCGCCAGATCGTGCGCGAGGATGCCGACGAGCCCGGCGACACTGCCGATGAGGACCGAGCGTGCGGGCACGCGCCGCGAATTGAGCCGCACCAGTGCGCGTGGGGCATCGCCGTTTGCCGCGAGCACGAAGAGGACGCGTGAAACGACGTAGAACGAGGAGTTCAAACACGACAGCACCGCCGTCAGGATGATGGCGGTCATGATCGGGGCCGCGTAGGGCACTTTGATCGAGTCGAGCGCGAGGACGAAGGGTGATACGCCCGGCGGCACCTTGTCCCACGGCACGATGCAGACGATGAAGGCGATCGACCCCAGGTAGAACATGAGAATCCGCCCGACGACCGATGACACCATCCGCGCGACGGCCCGGGCCGGATCCGGCGATTCGACGGCCGCGATGGTCGCGATTTCCGAGCCCATCATCGAGAAGAAGACTGTCGTAACCGCCGTCACGATGGCGAAGGGGCCCTTGGGGAAGAGTCCTCCGTGATCGCTCCACATCTGCAACGTGCCCTGATGCGGGCCCATCGCTCCGAACAGGAATGCGGCGCAGACGGCGATGAAGACGAGAATCGCGGCGACCTTGATCGAGGCGAACCAGAACTCGAATTCCGCATACGAGCGGGTGGACATCAGATTGACCGCGGTCATCGATGCCATCAACACCGTGCCGATGACAGCCTTGGGTATCCCCGGGAACCAATGCTGCAGAATCACGGCGCCGGCGATGGCCTCCACCGGAATCACGATGATCCAGAAGTACCAATACAGCCAGCCGACGGTGAAGCCCGCCCAGTTGCCGAACCCCGCGCGGGCGAACTCGGTGAAGGAGCGGATATCGGGTCGCGACACCGCCATCTCGCCCAGGCACCGCATCACGATGAGGACCATCAGGCCGGTGAGCACGTAGGTCACGATCACCATCGGACCGGTCGCGGCGATGGCGACGCTGCTGCCCACGAAAAGTCCGGCGCCGATGATGCCGCCGAGACTGATCATCGTGACGTGCCGCGGGCGAAGCGTGCGGCTGAGCTCCGGGACCTGATCCTTGGCCAAAGAGTCGGCTGCGGTGCTCATCGTGATCTCCAGAGCCCCGCTGCTGTCTGCTGGCGTATTCACGTCCGCTACTTGAGCATCAGTGGAGCCGCCGATCAAGTGCCGTCATGTCGCGTCCATCATGGCGCCTGTCGCGAGCTTTCTAGCGTTCATGCCTGCGCCTCGGCGCCGAGCACCGCCTTGACCTCGAGGAAGTCGCGCAGCCCGTACTCGCCCCACTCGCGACCGTTTCCCGATCGCTTGAAGCCGCCGAATGGAATGTTCATGTCCCCCGACGCGCCATTGATCGTCACCCGGCCGGCGCGGATCCTGCGGCCGACGCGATTGGCGTGCGCGAGGTCGCCCGACCAGACGTACGCCTGCAAGCCGTAAGGCGTGTCGTTGGCGATGCGCACCGCCTCCTCCTCGTCGCGATAGGGCAGGATCGCCAGTACGGGCCCGAAGATCTCCTCACGCGCGATGGCCATGTCGTTGCTGACATTGGAGAAGACCGTGGGCCGGACGAAATACCCCTTCTCGAGCCCCGGCGGGCGCCCCTCGCCGCCGGTCACCAGACTGGCGCCTTCGCTGATGCCTTTGGCGATGTAGCTCTGCACGCGCTCGAACTGGATCCTGGAGACCACCGGGCCGACCGCTGTCTGCTCCGAGGTGGGATCGCCCACGATCGCCGCTTCGGCCGTCTTCCTGGCCAGCGCCGCGGCCTCCGCCATGCGGGCGGCGGGTACCAGCAGCCGAGTCGGAGCATTGCAGGACTGGCCCGAGTTCTCCAGCACGTGCCACACGGTAGCCTTCACTGCGCGCTCGAGGTCGGCGTCATCCAACACAACGCTGGGGGACTTGCCGCCGAGCTCCTGGTGCACGCGCTTGACCGTTTCGGCCGCGATCCTCGCGACCTCGGTGCCGGCGCGGGTCGAGCCGGTGAAGGAGACCATATCGACGTCGGGGTGGGCGGCGAGCGCAGCGCCGACTTCGGGACCCGTGCCATTGATGAGATTGAACACGCCCGGCGGAACTCCCGCTTCGTGCAGGACCTCGGTCCAGATCGCCGCACTGAAGGGGGAGAACTCCGAGGGCTTGAGCACCATGGTGCAGCCGGCGGCGAGTGCGGGCACGACTTTCGCCGCGACCTGGTTCATGGGCCAGTTCCACGGCGTGATCAGCGCGCATACCCCGACCGGCTCGAGGGTCAGGCGGCTGGCGCCGCGGCGCTCGTCGAATTCGAATGTCTTCAGCAGCTCGATCATGGCCGAGATGTGGCCGATGCCGATACGAGCCTGCGAGCCCTTGGCGAGGCTGGCCGGGGCACCCATCTCGATGCGAATGGCGTCGGCGATGTCCCCATAACGCTTCTTGTAGACCTCGAGCATCTTCTCGAGCAGCGCCCGCCGCTCTTCGCGGGAGGTCTGCGCGAAGGATTCGAATGCGCGACGTGCGGCGGCGACGGCCCGGTCCACGTCCTTGGCTGAGCCCATGGAAATGACGCCAGCCGGCGCCTCGGTCGCCGGGTTGATGACCGTGAATTCCTTCGGCTCGATGGGATCGACCCAGCGACCGTCGATATAGAGCTTGCGGTACTCGTACGCCATGGCATTTCCGCTGATCGGTGGGGGTGATGCTGTGACTCTACTAATCGCGCCATAATGCAGCAAATCCCGCAGCAGGGGTGCGCCATGCTCTTCCCGACGACGCTCGTAGGAAGTTATCCGCAGCCGGAGTGGCTGATCGACCGCGAAAAGCTGGCCGGGCGGTTCCCGCCGCGGGTCCGGATGCGCGAGCTGTGGCGGATCCCGGAGCCCTTCCTGGCCCAGGCGCAGGACGATGCGACGGTACTCGCCATCAAAGCGCAGGAGGATGCCGGGCTCGACATCGTGACAGACGGCGAGATCCGACGGGAAAGCTACTCCAATCGCTTCGCCACGGCGCTCTCGGGAGTCGACCTGGACAACCCTGGCACGGCGCTCGATCGTTCCGGACATCCGAACCCGGTGCCGCGCGTCGTGGGCAAGGTCCGCCGTCTGCGCCCGGTGCAGGTCGGGGATCTCGGGTTCCTCAAGCGCCACACCCGCAGCACGGTGAAGATCACCGTCCCGGGGCCCTTCACCATGAGTCAGCAGGCGCAGAACGATTTCTACGCGACCGAGGCGGAGCTGGCGCTCGACTATGCCGCCGCGGTCAACGAGGAGATCCAGGATCTCTTTGCCGCGGGCGCCGACATCGTGCAGCTCGATGAGCCCTACATGCAGGCCCGTCCGGAGAAGGCGCGTCAGTTCGGGCTGCAGGCGCTCAATCGGGCGCTGGAGGGCGTGACGGGACGCACCGCCGTGCACATCTGCTTCGGTTACGCGGCCATCATCCACCAGCGCCCCTCGGGCTATTCGTTCCTTCCCGAGCTGGCCGCCTGCCCATGCCGGCAGGTCTCGGTCGAGACCGCGCAGTCCCGTCTCGACTGCGAGGTACTGGCGAAGCTCGGCGGCAAGCAGATCATGGTCGGCGCGATCGATCTTTCCGACATGACCGTCGAATCGGCGGAGACGGTCGCCGACAGGGTGCGGCGCGCGCTGCAGTATGTGAGCCCGGAGAATGTGATCATCGCTCCCGACTGCGGCATGAAGTATCTGCCGCGCGAAGTCGCCTTCGGCAAGATGAGAGCGATGGTGGAAGCGGCAAGGATCCTGCGCAAGGAATTCGGCGGGTAAGAGCGCGGCTACGCTCAGGCGTGCCGGCTGTGTTCCGGGTAGTGGCGCAGGTGATAGACGTGATGGACGTGGTGTGCGCCCATCCAGCCGCCGAGTGCGGACGTGATGAGCGACACGATGGCGCTGCCGAATGCCGCCCACATCAACGCCGCAAGGTAGTGCGCGGCTCGCGCAGGATCGACTGCCGGACCGCCGGCTTCCGTCGCCGTCGAGATGAACGCGGCGTGTGTCAATCCGCTGACGATCACCAGTCCCGTCGCCGCCATCGACACGCCCCAGACTGTCAGTCCCCTGACGACTCCCATCTCCGTGTCATTGCGGCCGTCGAACCAGCTCGCGAACATTCCACCGGTCCACAGTGCCGCTCCCCAGGTGAGAATCGCCCAGACGATCGCGCCGCCCGACACACCGCGGGCGACTGCCGCGGCATTGCGCGGGTCGAAAGCCGAGAAGCCGATGGCCATTCCGAACGCATACAACAGCAGCGCGGTGCCGGTGGCGACGAACCATCCGGCGAACACCGCGCCCCATCCCATCGCCGGATGCTCGCGGACGACTGCGTGGGTGCGGTGCTCCGCGGTAGTGCTTGCCATGATCTCGCCCTCGACAGTGCTGATCAGGAGCAGCCGCGCAGCAGCGCGACGATGATCAGGATGGGAATCGGAACACCGAGAAGCCATGCCAACACGTAACCCATGGCACCCTTCTGCCTGTCCGGGCCAAGCTTTTCCCGCAGGTTGCGTCTGAGGCGTGTCATGGGCTACTTCTTCCTGCGTCCGGCGGTCTTGCGCGGGACTTTCGCGCCGGCGCGGCGCGCCTCGGACAGGCCGATGGCGATCGCCTGCTTGCGGCTCTTCACCTTGCGCCCGGAGCGGCCGCTGCGCAGCGTCCCCTTCTTGCGCTCGTGCATCGCCCGTTTGACTTTGCTCTGGGCTTTCTTCCCGTAACGTGCCATGGAGTTTCCTCCGGCTTTGACTGTGCCCCGTAGCAGCAGGAAGCGCGCCCGGGATCGCACGGGAGCGGTGGTGCTCGAGCTGCAGGCAACCGCGCCTTGCCGCCGGGAGTAGAATCGCGGGTTTCGGCGAGCGCATCGGGGAGGGAGTTGATCATGGCCACGACCCAACGTTCTGCGGCGACGATGAGAGCGGTGCAGGTACCCGCGGCGGGCGCGGACTTTCAGATCGTGGAGCGGGAGATTCCCGAGCCCGGATCGGGTCACGTGCGCATCAAGGTGCAGGCCTGCGGGATCTGTCACAGCGACGTGCTCACCAAGGAGGGCCACTGGCCCGGTATCCGTTATCCGCGCGTGCCCGGCCATGAAGTGGCGGGAGTGATCGATGCGCTGGGCGGGGGCGTGTCAGGTTGGAGCGCGGGGCAGCGGGTCGGGGTCGGCTGGCACGGTGGCCACGACAACACCTGCCCGGAGTGCCGGCGGGGAGATTTCCGCAACTGCCGCAACCTGAAGGTCGCGGGCATCAGTTACGACGGCGGCTATCAGGAATACATGATCGCGCCCGTGGAGGCGCTGGCCGCGCTGCCCGAGAGCTTGAACGCCGCTGAGGCGGCGCCGCTGCTGTGTGCCGGCATCACCACCTACAACGCGCTGCGCCACAGCGGCGCGCGGCCCGGCGACCTGGTCGCGGTGCTCGGCGTCGGCGGCCTCGGTCACCTGGGCATCCAGTTCGCGAGCAAGTTCGGCTACGAGGTGGCCGCGATCGGGCGCGGGCCGGAGGATGCTGCGCTCGCGAAGAAGCTCGGCGCGAGCCTCTATATCGACAGCAGGGCGGAGCGCGCATCGGAGGTGCTGCGCAGCCAGGGCGGCGCCCGGGTGATCCTGGCGACGGCGCCGAGCTCTAAATCCATGTCGGACGTCATCGACGGGCTTGGCCCCAACGGCAAGCTCGTCGTCGTGGGCGCCGCCGCCGAGCCCATCGAGGTGACGCCGCTGCAGCTCATCATGGGCAGCCGGACGATTCAAGGTTGGGCATCGGGCACGCCGACGGACTCGGAGGATACGTTGCGCTTCGCCGAGCTCTCCGGAGTGCGGCCCATGATCGAGACCTATCCGCTGGAGAAGGTGGCCGAGGCCTATGCGCGGATGATGAGCGGCAAAGCGGAGTTCCGGGTCGTCCTGACGATGTGAGCTGGCGTTACGCTTCCCGCACGGGGCGAAAAACCGGCCGCTTCTGCCGTTTGTGCCGCCACGCGCGCACCGCCCGGTAACCGAGGAGAAGCGCGAGCCCCGCGGCGTAGAGCAGGGGCTCGCGAACGTCCTTCTTTTCCTGCCAGTAGAAATGCCAGACGCCGAATGCGGCGATGACGTACACCAGCCGGTGAAGCTGCGTCCACCGCCGGCCGAGCCGGCGCATCATACGATTGGTCGACGTCACGGCGAGCGGAATCAACATGAGGAATGCGGTGAAGCCCACGGTGATATACGGGCGTTTGGCGATGTCGGCCCCGAGCGTATGCCAGTCGAACTCCAGGTCGAGGACGACGTACACCGTGAAATGCAGCGCGACGTAGAAGAACGCGAAGAGCCCGAGCATCCGCCGCAGGCGCGGGAGGTGCGGTAGACCGGCCAAGTGGCGCACCGGGGTCACCAGCAGGGTCAGGAAGATGAAGTTGAGCGCCGTCTGGCCGCACTCCAGCTCCAGGAACTTGACCGGATCGACTCCGGCGCTGAAGCCGAGCCAGCCGAAGAGGCAGCAGGTGAGCCAGGCGAAGGGCACGAGACTCGCCGCGAACACCGCCGGCTTGTAGACCAGCCGGTAGCGGCGCTCGACATTGAGTCCGAGGAAAGGCCGGGAACCCGTCATCTCTCAGTAATACCGGTGAAGATCCATTCCACGGTAGAGGCCCGCTACCTGGTCCGCGTAGCCGTTGAACATCAGGGTCGCCTGGCGCTCGTGGAAGAGCGGCGCGCCGATCCGTCGCTCGGTCGCCTGGCTCCAGCGTGGGTGCGGTACTTGCGGGTTGACGTTGGCGTAGAAGCCATACTCGCTGGGAGTGGCTTGATTCCATGTGTTGACCGGCTGGATCTCGGTGAAGCGGATCTTCACGATGGACTTGATGCCCTTGAATCCGTATTTCCACGGCACGATCAGCCGCAGCGGCGCACCGTTCTGGTTCGGGAGCTGCCGGCCATAGAGGCCCACTACCATCAGGGTCAGGGGATTCATCGCCTCATCGATCCGCAGCCCCTCCCGGTAGGGCCAGGGGAGGATCGGCGGCCAGGAGGCCTGGCCGGGCATCTGCGCGGGCCGGTAGACCGTCTCGAAGGCGACGTACTTGGCCTTCGAGGTCGGCTTGAAGCGCTGCAGCATGCTGGCGAGGGGAATTCCCACCCACGGGATGACCATCGACCAGGCCTCCACGCATCGGAAGCGGTAGATGCGCTCCTCGAGCGCGTAGGGCTTGAGGAAGTCCTCGAGATGGAAGGTACCGGTGACCTCCGCTTCACCCGACACCCCGATGCTCCAGGGACGGGTCTGCAGCTCGTGAGCATTGACCGCCGGATCGGTCTTGTCGACCCCGAACTCATAGTAGTTGTTGTAGTTGATGATCTGCTCGTAGGTGTTCGGCTTCTCGTCCTGGCCGCTCGCGTGCACCAGCGCCGCGACGGACTCCCGCGGGTTCGGGGTGAAGGCGAGGGGGGCACCGGCCTGCCCGGGCAGGACGGCCGCGCGCGCGGCCCCGATCGACATCCCCACTCCCGCGGCCATGGCCCCGGCGAGGAAGGACCGTCGATTGAAATAGACCTCCGGTGGGGTGATCTGTGAAGGGGGGATTCGGGGGATGCGGGGCGCCATGGATGCCTCCTAGAAGGGAATGAGACCGCCAGGCCGGCTGAGGATTCCGTTTCCCCGGCGTCGTCCATGGATTCGAGGGATCCGGGGCGTTCGTTACAGCGCGTCTCAGAGCGTTCTTCGCGTCGATTCGGATTATAGTACGCACATGAGATATGTCTTCGCTCCGCCGCCGCATGCGGCAGTGCGGATCGTCGGCTCGACCGGGTGGTTCCCCGTGCGCCGCGTGTACTGTGTCGGACGGAACTACGCAGAACACGCGCAGGAGATGGGGGCCACCGGCCGCGAGCCGCCGTTCTTCTTCATGAAACCGGCCGATGCGGTCCTCTCGGTGGCCGAGGGTGAGACGGGCGTGGTGCGCTACCCCGGTCTCACCCGTGAGCTGCACCACGAGGTCGAGCTGGTCGTCGCCATGCGCGAGGGTGGCACCAACCTGAGTCCTGACGACGCGCAGCGCTGCATCTACGGCTACGCCGTGGGGCTCGACATGACACGGCGCGACCTGCAGAGCGAGGCGAAGAAGCTCGGCCGGCCGTGGTGTATCGCCAAGGCATTCGACCGTTCGGCGCCCGTGGGCGGCATCACCCCGGCGGCATGGATCGAGGACATCTCGAAAGTGGAGATCACTCTGGATGTGAATGGCATACGCCGCCAGCAGGGCAGGGTCGCCGATCTCATCTGGAAAATTCCGGAGGTGATCGCGCACCTCTCGGCGGCATGGGACCTCAAGCCCGGTGACCTCATCTTCACCGGCACACCCGCGGGCGTGGGTCCCGTGGGGCTCTCCGACCTCATGACGGCCAACGGGACCGATCTCGCGGAGCTACGCGTGCGCGTCATGCGCGCCTGACTCTGCGGACCATGGACACCGAGGAATTCCGCCGGCTGGGACACGAAGTGGTGGATTGGATTGCGGACTACCGCGCGCGCGCCACGCGCGGCGAGTTTCCCGTGATGTCGGGCGTTGCGCCGGGTGACGTCCGCGCCGCATTGCCCGCGGCACCACCGCTGGAAGGGCAGCCTTTCGACGGTGTACTGGACGACATGACTCGCGTCATTCTGCCCGGCTGCACGCATTGGCAGGACCCGCGCTTCTTCGCCTATTTCCCCTCCAACAGCTCCCTCGCCGCGGTGCTGGGAGATTTCCTGAGCACGGGGTTGGCGCAGCTCGGCCTCAACTGGCAGGCGAGCCCCGCGCTCACCGAGCTCGAGGAGCTGACCACCGACTGGCTGCGGCAGATGCTGGGACTCTCGGACGCCTGGAGCGGCGTAATCCAGGACACGGCGTCCACCGCTACTCTGGTGGCGCTGATCTGCGCGCGGGAGCGCCTCACCGATCACGCCGCCGCCCGCGGCGGCCTGCAGGCGAGCGAGCGGCCGCTCGTCGTCTATGCCTCCAGCCAGAGCCACAGCTCGGTGGACAAGGCCGCGCTCCTCGCTGGCTTCGGGCGCGAGAATCTGCGTGTCGTCCCGGTCGACGAACGCTTCGGCATGAGCGCCGAAGCGCTGCGCCGTGCCGTGGAGGCCGACCGGGCGGCCGGCCATGCCCCCTGCGCAGTCGTGGCAACGGTGGGCTCCACCGCGACCACCGCCATCGATCCGCTGGAGGCACTGGCGAGTGTCGCGCGCGCGCACGGATTGTGGCTGCACGTCGATGCCGCCATGGCGGGGTCCGCCATGATTCTCCCGGAATGCCGGCCGCTCTGGCAGGGGATCGAGCAGGCGGACTCGCTGGTGTTGAATCCGCACAAGTGGCTCGGGGCTTCGTTCGACTGCTCCACTTACTTCGTGCGCGATCCGCAGCATCTGGTGCGCGTGATGTCGACCCATCCCAGCTATCTGCGCACGGCCACGGATGCGAAGGTCAGGAACTTCCGCGACTGGGGCATTCCACTCGGCCGCCGCTTCCGGGCGCTGAAGCTCTGGCTCCTCATCCGCGAGCAGGGTATGCAGGGGCTGCAGAAGCGCTTGCGCCGCGACCTCGAGCACGCACGCTGGCTCGCCGCGCAGGTTGACGCCGCGCCCGGTTGGCAACGGCTTGCGCCCGTGCCATTCCAGACGGTGTGCGTGCGGCATGAGCCGCCTGGCCTGACGGGTGAAGCGCTCGATGCGCACACGCTCGCCTGGGTGCGCCGCATCAACGAGTCGGGCCGCGCCTACCTGACACCCGCGGTGCTCAACGACCGCTGGATGGTACGGGTATCGTTTGGAGTCGAGGCGACGGAGCACGAGCACATCGTGGCGCTCTGGGACCAGATGCTCGCCGAGGCGGAACGAGGCGGCTGACGCTCAGCTCTCCCGCAATTTTTGCGCGAGCGGCGGGGAGCCGATCGCCGGGCGGTTGTGCCCGATCGTAGAGTCCCGGAGAGACCGGCGCACCCGCGCCGAGCCCGAGCAGGCCCGCGGCGGCGAGAATGGTCGTTCGCGTCGTGACGAGGATGCAGGGAACCAGCGCGAGGATGGCGGTCCGCCCTGACGGCGGACGTGAGCGACAGACTCCTCTGCGCGCGTGGCCACCGTGGGGGTGGAGCAAGTCAGGCGCCTGCCGAGGACCTCAGCGCCTGCGCCAGCTCGAGCGTGCAGCGGGCGACGCGCTCCCGATCCTCGAGCGAGCGCATCAAAGTGTCGCAGAGCCGCACCGGAACTCCGGTCTCCTTGGCCAGCGCAGCATCGCGCTCATCCAGTACGAAGCCGTCGACGAGCCCGTTGTAATGTTGGAGTACGCTGAGCGGTGAGGGTGGCACCCCGAGCTCTCTCATGATCTTCGCCGTCGGTCCCTTGACGGCGGAATCGCCGATGAGCGGTGTCACGGCGATGACCGGAGCTTTCCGCGCACGCAGCGCCGTGCGCATGCCCGGCACCGCCAGCAGGGGATCGATGCTGAGGTAGGGATTGGAGGGAGCGATCACGATCGCTCGCAGCGCCGGGTCCTGCAGCGACTGCGCCGCGGCGCTCGAGATGCGCGCGGCATCCGCGCCGGCGTAGCGCAGTTGCGCGACCGCGGGGGCGCAGCGATCCCTGACGAAATACTCCTGGAAGCCGAGCTCGCCGCCGCCGGCGACGGCCACGATGGTGCGCACCGGGTCATCGCACATCGGCATGATCAGTGAGGAAATGCCGAAGCGGCGCGCGATGTCCGCGACGATCTCCGTCAGGGTTTCGCCGGCCGCGAGCCGGCGCGTGCGCTCGACGTGCAGCGCGAGGTCACCGTCGCCCAGCCTGAACCAGGTGGGACCGCCGAGCGTTTCCAACACCCGCATGAACGACCAGGTCTCGTCCTGCCGGCCCCAGCCGAGCTCCACGTTGGCGAGGCCGGCGAGCGTGTAGAGTGTGGTATCCACATCGGGCGAGATGGCGAGCCCCAGGTGCTCGAAATCGTCCCCGGTGTTGACGATGATGCGCAGCGCCCCAGCCGGCAAGACCCGCTGCAATCCCAGACAGAGCTTGGCGCCGCCGATGCCTCCCGTGAGCGCCAGCACGAACCCATCGGCAGCTGCGCGGTCGGGCCTGCTCAACGGAAGAGATCCTCCGCGAGCGGCCGGATCAGCCGCGCCGCCGGTACCGCGGCGCCGGTGAGCGCCAGGCCACGGACCAACACGGCCGGCCGGCTCTCCGCGCCTTCACCCATCAGCAGGCCGGCCGCCGACGCGAGCTGGTCCGCCAGTGCGATCTCCGTGACCTCCAGCCGGCGCCCATGGCGGTCCGGCTCGCCGCGCCGGTCGAGCAGCGCCGGGACTCCGGCGGCGCCCAGAGCGACGTTGGTGACGCCCTTGCGCCAGGGGCGGCCAAAACTGTCGCAGACGATCACGCCAACGTTGAATCCATACCGCTCGAGGAGCGCGGCGGCAAGCGCTTCGGCAGAGCCGTCGGGGTCGACCGGCAGCAGCAGCACGCGATCGTTCCCGCCGACGTTGGAACGATCGATGCCCGCGTTGGCCATGACATAGCCGAGTCGATGTCTCACGATGAGCACGTCCGGCTTTGCACGCAGAACTTCCACGGATTCCCCGAGGACCAGTTCGACGAGGCGTGGATCCTTGCGTGTCAGCTCCGCAAGCTCAGCGGCCCGCGGCGAAACCGTTACGCCGTCGAGTCGCACGTAACGGTCCTCGGCTTTCGAAACGATCTTCTGCGCGACCACGAGGACGCTCTGCGGCTGCGCCCCGTTTTGGCGCTGCCGCGGGACATCCAGAGCGCGCAGCGCCTCGCCCAGGATGCCGGCGAGATCGTCGCCGGGCGCGATTTCGCGGATGCCCGGCAGGGCAGTGAGGGTCAGCGTATTCAATGTGGCGTCCCGGAGCGCGTTTTGCCTCGCGCGGGGGTGCAGTTTAGTCTGCAAAGCCAGTCATCGCAGTTCCGGGGCGCCCCATGTCGAGCTTCCAGGCCTTACGTGTTCACCAGGGACCCAGCGGGCGCTCGGCGCGCCTCGAGGCCGTCACGCTCGATGACTCGACGCCGGGGGAGGTCATCGTCGAGGTGGCTTATTCCTGCCTCAACTACAAGGACGCATTGGCGGTCACGGGCAAGGGCTCCATTGCCAGGGGATATCCGCGCACCGCCGGCATCGACCTTGCCGGCGTGGTCGCGGCCAGCTCCGATCCGGCGTATCGCCCCGGCGATCGGGTGCTGGCCACGGGAGCGGGTCTCGGCGAGTCGCTCGACGGGGGGCTCGCGGAGCGCGCTCGGGTGCCGGCCGCGGCGCTCGTCCCCCTGCCGCCGGGGCTGAGCCTCCTCGAGGCAATGGCGCTCGGCACCGCAGGCTTCACTGCCGCGCTCGCGCTGCGGCGTCTCCTCGAGAACCACCAGTCTCCGGAGCGCGGCCTTATCGCCGTCACCGGCGCGACCGGCGGCGTCGGCTCCATTGCGCTCGGGCTCCTGCAGCGCGCGGGCTTCAGGACTGCCGCCATCACCGGCAAGCCGGACTGCGCGCCGTACCTGCGCGAGCTCGGCGCGGATGAGGTCGTACCGCGCGACTCGCTCGCGACCGCCGGCAAGCCGCTGGAGACGGCCGTCTGGGGCGGCGCGATCGACAACCTGGGTGGGGAGACGCTCGCTTATCTCACCCGCACCGTGAAGCCTTGGGGCAACATCGCCTGTGTCGGCCTTGCGCAATCGCCGGCGCTCAACACGACGGTCATGCCTTTCATCCTGCGCGGGGTCAGTCTCCTCGGCATACACTCCGTCGAGGTGCCGCGGCCCTGGCGGCTGGCCATCTGGGAAAAGCTGGCCGGTGAGTGGAAGCCGCGCGAGATCGAGCGCCTGATCGTGCGCGCCATCGTCGGACTGGAGGAGGTACCCGCGGCCTGCGAGGAGCTCATCGCGGGGCAGGCGCGCGGGCGTTATGTGGTGCGCATCGGCGGCGATCTGTGAGTCACGCCGGCTGTTGCGCACGCAGGTGGGCGATATAGACTGCGCCGCGGCGGCAGGGGCAAGAAGAAGGGGACTCGGGTCGGTCGATGACAAATGCGTTGGAAGTTCAGGATCTGGCGGTGCGGCTCGGCGCCATGGATATCGTTCGCGGCGTTACGTTCGATCTGCCCCGGGCGAGCTGCCTGGCCGTGATCGGCCCGAACGGAGCCGGCAAGACGGTGCTGTTGCGTGCGCTGATCGGCGCGCTGCCGCATAGCGGAAAGGTCGCCTGGGCCGCGGACACGGTGCTCGGCTATGTTCCGCAGCGGCTCGACATCGAGCGCGACCTGCCGCTCAATGGCCGTGATTTCCTGCGCGCCAAGGCGGCGCTCGCCGGCAGCTCGGGGGCGATGCAGGCCGAGGCGCTGCACTCCGTGGGCCTCCCCGAGCAGACCCTGTCGACACCCATCGGCAACATGTCGGGTGGACAGTTCCAACGCCTCCTCATCGCTTTCGCGTTGCTCGGGCGTCCGAATGTGCTGCTGCTGGATGAGCCGGCGGCGGGAATCGACGCCCCCGGACAGGCGCAGCTCAACGAGGTGCTTCGCGGCCTGCAGGCCGGCCGCGCGATGACGGTGCTTCTCGTGTCGCACGACCTGAGCGTCGTCTATCGATATGCGGACTATGTCCTATGCCTCGGCCGCCACGGCGCGTGCTTCGGGCCGCCGCGCTCGGCACTGTCGCCGGAGACGCTCTTCGAAGTGTACGGGCAGCCTCTGGGGTTTCATGTCCACGACCACACATGAATTTGTCTCCTGAGCTCGGCTCGCTCGCGGTCTCCGCCCTCATGGCGGTGGCGGCCGGTCTCATCGGCAGCTTCGCCGTCATGCGCCGGATGGTGCTCGCCGCCGATCCCATGTCGCACATCGCACTGCCCGGCATCGGCATCGCCCTCATTCTGCGGGTGAATCCGCTCTGGGGGGCGCTCGCGCTGCTGCTCCTGGGCGCGGTGCTCATCTGGGCCGTCGAGCGCCGCATCCGCATCGCCACAGAGGCGGTGATCGGAGTCACCTTCGCGGTGGCGCTGGCGGTCGGCAGCATCATCACCTCGGGCGAGCAACTGATCGATGCCTTGCTCGGCTCGCCGGGCACACTGACGCTGCGCGAGATGGTCTTCGGCATCGTTGGCTCGCTCATCGTGATCGTCTTCGTGCTGCGTCAGCGCAATGCGCTGGTGGTGCGTCTGGTCTCACCGGAAATCGCGCTGACCTCGGCGGTCGATGTGGCGCGGCTCGACCTCTACTTCCTGCTCGCCTTCGCGCTCACCATCGGCCTCGGCCTGCGATTCCTCGGTGTGCTCCTCATGGGCTCGCTCATCATCATTCCCGCCGCGATCGCCAGGCGATTCGCGCGCAGCCTCGGGACCATGCTGGCGCTCTCCGTCGCCATCGCAGTCGCCGCCACCGCCGCGGGGACTTATGTCGCATCGCTCGCAGCCCGGCCGAGCGGTCCTTTCATCGTGCTTACCGCCGGCGGACTCTTCTTTCTTTCTCTTTTGCGGCGGCGGGAAAACTGACTACCATGTTGTTGGTCCGGGTTTGACTTAATCCTGGGCTTGGCTCTATTTCCCTGGCACACGGCGTGCATTGCACGGGAGCCGTCAGGTCTGCGGCTCATAACAGGGGAATGCTTATGACATGGCTGAACTCGGGGATTCGTGCCCTCCTCATCGCGCAGGGCACCGCCGCGCGCTGGCTGCGGGAGGAGCTCGACTCACTGAAAGTCCGTATCCCGCTCACCGACGGCTGCATCGAAGAGCTGGCGCGCGAGGCCGACCGCGCCGCGCGCCGCGCGGGCGGGAGCGGGGAGAATGGCTCTTACGTGGAGCTGCTGCGCGAGCAGCTCATCGTGCAGGCGAACTGGGTCCGCCGCTGGACCGCCACCGACGAGAAGCCGCCCGCGGATGATCCGGTTGCACAGGCCTTTGTAAGAATTGCGCGCAACTATGCGCTGCCCCGGCCGTGGAAGCTCTCAGAGCCGGTGGCGGTGGAGGTCGTCGGGCTGCGGCCGTCCTGGGCTTGGGCGGCTGGCTTGAGCGCGCAGGCCGCCGGTCACTGAGCGGCGCGCCAGGCCGCCACGAGGGCGAGCGCCCGCCGATGCACCTCGCCGGCCGGATAGCCGGCGCGGTAGAGATCGCCTCCGACTCCGAGTCCCGCGCAGCCAACCTGGCGCCACGGCGCCAGGTTGGCGGCACCTACGCCGCCGACGGCGAACACCGCCACCTCGCGAGGTAACACATCGCGCAGCGCTTTGAGGTGGGCGGGGCCGTAGCTCGCCGCCGGAAAGAGCTTGAGGAGTCGTGCCCCGGCACCCAGCGCGGCGAACGCCTCGGTCGCCGTTGCAAAGCCCGGCATCACCGTCAGTCCGAGCGCCACGGCCCGCTCTATCACCGCCGGCGCCGTGTTGGGCGTCACGATCAGGCGCCCGCCCGCGGCATGCACCGCTTCGACATCGGCCGGGCGCAACACGGTCCCCGCCCCGCAGAGACAGCGATCGCCGAGCCTCCCGGCGAGGCGCGCGATGCTCTCCAGGGGCGAGGGCGAATTGAGGGGCACCTCGATGGCGCCGATGCCGGCCTCGTACAGCGCCATGCCGACGTCGAGCACCTCGTCCGGCTGGACGCCGCGCAGGATCGCAACGAGGGGGAGGATGCCCTCGGGCCAGTGCTGGGAAGTGGGACTCACGGTAGCCATAGGTACGGGATCTCCCGCCAGCCAGGGGTCTCGCCAGAGCCGCAGCCTGGACTGCTCCGGCCCGGCACTATGGGGTGCGCAGGGTTCATGCGGGGCGATATGGTACCGTGGCGCCCCGATGCCACAAGCCGATATCCCCGCCGCCGGGCCGAGCGCCGCCGCGGCGCCTCCCCGCCATGAGAAGCTGAACACCCGGGCAGCGAGCGTCGTTGCCTTCGCGGTGCTCTGCAGCCGCGTACTGGGGCTGGTACGCGATCAGGTGTTCGGCTCGATTTTCGGCGGCGGCGAAGTCATGGACGCCTTCCAGATGGCCTTTCGCATCCCGAACCTGCTGCGGGATCTGTTCGCCGAGGGGGCGCTCTCGACCGCTTTCATCACCGTTTTCGCCAAGACCACCGCGACCGAGGGTGACCGGGCCGCCTGGCAGCTGGCGAACAAGGTGGCGACCGCCGCGGCCGTGATCGTCAGCCTCCTCACCGTGATCGGCATTCTGTGCGCGCCCTGGATCGTCTCGCTGATCGCGGGGGGCTTCCCTGCACAGAAGGCGGCGCTGACCGTGACCCTGACGCGGGTCATGTTTCCCTTCATCCTCCTCGTCTCGCTCGCGGCGCTGGTGATGGGAATGCTGAATGCGAAGAACGTCTTCGGCGTTCCCGCGGCCGCCTCGAGCTTCTTCAACCTCGGCTCGATCATCGCTGGCACGTGCATCGGCTGGCTCATCGATCCGCATTTCGGCGTGCGCGCGACTCTCGGGCTCGCGCTCGGGACGCTCATCGGCGGGGCGATGCAGCTCGGGGTGCAGCTGCCATCGCTCAGACGCCTGGGCTTTCACTTCCGGCCCGATTTCCATTGGCGCGACAGGGGCGTGCAGGCCATTCTCCGTCTGATGGTGCCGTCAGTGATCGCGGCGAGCTCCACCCAGGTGAACGTGCTCGTCAATTCGATGTTTGCCTCCCATCTCGGCAACGGGCCGGTCACCTGGCTGGCTTACTCTTTTCGCCTGATGCAGCTGCCGCTCGGCATCTTCGGCGTCGCGCTCGGCACGGTGTCCCTGCCGCTGCTCTCGCGTATGGCTGCCGGCGGCAATATCGTGGGATTCCGTACCGAGCTGGCGCGCGGCATGCGGCTCGCCTTTCTCCTGACCCTCCCGGCGACCATCGGGCTCATCCTGCTCGCTCAGCCGATCATGTCGGTTCTTTTCCAACATGGGCGCTTCACGGCGCACGAGGTCTTCGAGGCGGCCGCGGCATTGCGATTCTATGCGATCGGCCTGTGCGGCTACGCCGCCCTGAAGGTCCTCGTCCCGGCCTTCTATGCCATCGACCGGCGCAAGACGCCGATGTTCGTGAGCTTCGGCGCGGTCGGGCTCAACCTCTTCCTCAACTGGCTCTTCACTGTCCGGCTGGGGTGGGGGCATCAGGGGCTCGCATTCTCGACGGCCTGCATCGCGACCACCAACTTCCTCTTGCTCTACGTGCTCATGCACCGGCATCTCGGGCGGCTCGAGTCGCGCGCCATGCTCGCGCTCCTCGGTCGCCTCTCGCTGGCCTGCGCCGTACTCGCGGGCATCTGCTGGGCCGGCGATCAGTACCTCCTCGCCAGCTGGGCGGTGGAGCGCTTCTGGCCGAAGGCGGGCGCGCTCTTTGCGGTCATCCTGGCCGGGGCTGGCGCGTTCTTCGTCTGTGCGACCATGCTTCGCATTCGCGAGATGCAGGACATCGCGCTCGCGGTTCAGCGCAAGCTGCGCCGCCGCACAGTCTGACGGAACCGAAGGAGCTGACATGACGAGATATCTTTATCCGCTCGGGGCGGTATTGTTGCTTGGGGCATGGACTCAGGCGCCGGCGCAGAGTTACACGGAGCGCTACTACGGACCCGAGCAGCCGGTCCACTGGCACATCGACACGGGCTTCGTTTCCCCGAGCGGCCAAACCTCTGATTTTCTGGAAGGAGGCTGGACCATCGGCGGCGGCTTCTCCTGGCAGCCGGATCTGCGCTCGCCGCTTGCGCTGCGCGTCGATCTCAACTACAGCCGCTTCAACGCCACGCGTCAGCTCATCGGAGTCAACCAGGCGGTCAACCAGACGGAGATCGACGACGGGTTCGGAGAGATCGTCGACCTCGCCGTCGACGGTGAGTACCGGATGCCTCTCAGTCCGTACCTGAGCGCGTACGCCGTGGCTGGCGTCGGCGTTGCGCACCGGCGCATTGCGCTCACGCAGACGGTTGCGGTCGGCGACTACGTGTGCGATGACTGGTTCGGCTACTGCGAGTTCGGGCTGGTACCGGGCTCCGTCGTCGTCGCCAGCGACAATACCACCCGCTTTGCTTGGAACGCCGGGCTTGGGCTCGACTTTGCGCTGCGCGGCGGACAGACCTTCTTCGTCGAGGCTCGCTTTACGCGCATGCAGACGCCGCAACCGACCGACTTCGTGCCGATCCGGGTGGGCTTGCGGTTTTGAGGCTACAATAGCCGGCAGCGCAGCTGCGGAGTCCTCGCATGAATGCCGGCAGCGTCTGCAAGCGCGGGGTGGTAACCGTCGCGCCGACCGACGATCTCGTTGCGGCTGCGCATCTGATGCGTGAGAAGCACGTCGGGTACCTCATCGTGGCGGAATCGGCGGTCCACAACCGGAGAGTCATCGGTGTCCTCACCGATCGCGACATCGTGGTCGCGGTACTCGCGCAAGAGGTGGACGCTCACGAGGTCAAGGTGGGTGATGTGATGACTCGCGATCCGCTGCTCATCGATGAAGGCCAGTCGATCGAAGCGGTGTTGCGGCACATGCGCGAGGCCGGGGTGCGGCGCGTCCCGGTCGTAGACCGCGCGGGCGCGCTGGCCGGCGTCCTGTCCATCGATGACGTGTTGGAACGGATCGCGGAGCAGCTCATCAACATCGCCGGCTCCATCCGCAACGAGCAGCGGATGGAGCGCGTGGTGCGGCAGTAGACCGACGCGAGGATGAGAGAGGGGGCGCCGAAACTCTGGTTCGAGTCGGCTCTGCTGCCCGGCGGGTGGGCGCGCCGCGTCCGGCTGACGGGCGGTCACGGGGTAATCACCGCCATCGAGGTGGAGGTCGATCCGGCCGCCGATGACGAGCGTCACGCGGTGGCCCTCCCAGGGCTGCCGAATCTGCACAGCCACGCCTTCCAATGCGCGATTGCCGGCCTGACGGAGCGACGCGGTCCCGCCCAGGACAGCTTCTGGACCTGGCGCGAGCTCATGTACCGCTTCGTGGAGCGCATGGACCCGGATCAGCTCGAGGCGGTCACGGCGTTCGCGTTCGCGCAGATGCTCGAGGCCGGCTTCACCCGCGTCGGCGAGTTTCATTATCTGCACCAGGACAGAGCGGGTGTGCCGTTCGCCGCTCCCGGCGAGCTCGCCGGCCGTGTCGCGGCTGCGGCCGCGGATACCGGCATCGCGCTCACGCTGTTGCCGACTTTCTATGCCCACAGCGGCTTCGGCGGACGCGAGCCGAGCGCGCGCCAGAGCCGCTTCGTGACCGATCTCGAGCGCTTCGGGCGCATCATGGAGTCGAGCCGCAAGTCGTTGCGTGCGCTGACCGGCGGCACTCTCGGCGTCGCGCCGCATAGTCTGCGAGCCGTAACGCCGGAGGAGTTGCCTAGTGTGGTGGCGCTCGCCGCGGGGGGACCCGTCCACATTCACGTTGCCGAGCAGGTGCGTGAAGTCGAGGAATGCGTCGCCTGGTGTGGTCGTCGTCCGATCGAGCTTCTGTTCGAAGCCGCAAAGATCGATGACAAGTGGTGCCTGGTGCACGCGACACAGGCGGCGAGCAACGAGCTCGGACGCATTGCGGCCGCGGGCGCGGTGGTCGGACTCTGTCCCATCACCGAGGCGAGCCTCGGGGACGGCGTGTTTCCGGCCCTGGAATTCCAGGCGCTCGCGGGCCGGATCGGCATCGGCAGCGATTCCAACGTGTTGCTCGATGCGGCGGCGGAGCTACGCTCGCTCGAGTACTCCCAGCGGCTGACCCGGCGCGCCCGCAACGTGCTCGCGGGAGAGTCGGGACATTCGACCGGCAGGAGCCTCTTCGATGCCGCGCTCGCGGGCGGCGCGCAGGCGCTGGGTGCAGCGGCGGCCCGCGGCGGCGTCGGTCTGGCAGCGGATGCGCCATTCGATGTAGTCAGCCTGGACGGCGGTCATGCGGCGCTCATCGAGCGCCGCGAGGACGAGATTCTCGATAGCTGGATCTTCGCTGCCGGCCGCGACGCGATCGATTGCGTATGGCGCGCAGGCGAGAAGGTGGTAAGTGGAGGGCGTCATCGGCGGCGGGAGGCCATCATCGCCCGCTATCGGCGAGCGATGAAGACGCTGCTCGCCTGATCGTGTGCCCGCGAGCGGCCGACGGGACCCTAGGCCCCACGGCGGCTTGCGGCCGGCGGCACGGCGAGCTATAGCTGCCGCCCTGGATCAAGGGGGTTCGGGTATGAAGAAGATCGTCGGGATCCTGCTGGCGGCCGGGGGCGCCATTGCGCTGGGCGGGATCGCTTTTCACCGTCACGAGCCGATCAACGCCTTGTGGATCGTCACGGCGGCCGTATGCATCTATGCGCTCGGCTACCGGTTCTACGCCGCTTGGGTCGCGGCGCGCGTGCTATCCGTCGATCCTTCGCGCGCCACACCGGCGGAGCGCTACGACAACGGGCGCGATTTCGTACCAACACATCGATGGATCGCCTTCGGGCACCACTTCGCGGCCATCGCGGGCCCGGGCCCGCTCGTCGGACCGACGCTCGCGGCGCAGTTCGGCTATCTGCCGGGTACGCTGTGGATACTGGTGGGCGCGGTGCTCGGCGGCTGCGTGCAGGACATGACGATCCTGTTGCTTTCCACCCGCCGCGACGGACGCAGCCTCGGTCAGATGGCCCGCGACGAGCTGGGTCCCTTCGGCGGCTTTGCGGCCCTCATCGGCACGCTGCTCATCATGATCCTGCTCATCGCCGTGCTCGGTCTCGTGGTCGTCAACGCCATGAAGCACAGCCCCTGGTCCACGGCGACCATCTTCGCCACGGTGCCGGTGGCGATGCTCGTCGGCGTGCACCTGCGACGCCTGCGCCCGGGCCGGATCCTCGAGGCCTCGGTACTGGGCGTCGCGCTGGTGCTGCTCGCGGTGTTGGCCGGCGGCTGGGTCGACACCCGTCCGCTGCTGCGCGGCGTCTTCGACTGGTCGAGCCTGCCGCTCGCCGGTTTCGTGATCGGGTATGGTTGGATCGCCGCCATCCTGCCGGTCTGGCTGCTCCTCGCACCGCGCGACTACCTGTCCACCTTCCTCAAGCTCGGCACGGTGGCGCTGCTCGCAGTGGCGATCGTGCTGCTGCATCCGCAGATCAAGATGCCGGCGTTGACATCCTTCGTCGACGGCCATGGGCCGCTGTTTGGCGGCAAGATCTTTCCCTTCGTCTTCATCACCATCGCCTGCGGCGCAGTCTCCGGCTTCCATGCGCTCATCTCGAGCGGCACGACGCCGAAGCTCATCGCGAGCGAGGCGGATGTGCGCCTCATCGGCTACGGCAGCATGATGCTGGAGTCGTTCGTCGCCATCATGGCCATGATCGCCGCGACACTGCTCGATCCGGGCGTGTTCTTCGCCATCAACAGCGGCGCGGGCGTGGTGGGCGGTGCGCCGGCGGCGGCCGTGCATACGATCTCCGGCTGGGGATTCCCCGTCACCGTGCAACAGATGCAAACGCTTGCGCAAGAAATGGGGGAGACGACACTGTTCGCGCGCACGGGCGGCGCGCCGTCGCTGGCCGTCGGAATGGCCAGCATCTTCGGCAACACCTTCGGGCGGGGCCTGCTCAGCGTTTGGTACCACTTCGCCATCATGTTCGAGGCGGTGTTCATCCTGAGCACGCTCGATGCGGGCACGCGCGTCGGCCGATTCATGCTCCAGGATCTGCTCGGTCACCTCTACGCGCCGCTCGGCCGTACCTCCTGGTATCCCTCTGTGCTCTTCTCGAGCACGCTCGTCGTGGCGGGCTGGGGCTACTTCCTCTACGTGGGAGTCATCGATCCCAATGGCGGCGTCAACATCCTCTGGCCGCTCTTCGGGATCGCCAACCAGATGCTCGCGGCCATCGCGCTCTCGGTCGCGACCGGCATCCTGGTGAAGTCGGGCAAGGCACGCTATGCGGCCGTCACGCTGCTGCCGCTCGCATGGCTCGCCATCGTGACGACGGCCGCCGCCTGGCAGAAGATCATGAGCGCCGACCCGCGCATCGGTCTGCTCGCCGCGGCCCGCTCGCTTGCGACGCACCTGGCGGCCGGCACCCTGCCGGCGCAGGCGGCGGCCGCGGCACCGCAGCTCATCTTCAATCAGCGGCTCGATGCCTGGCTCACCGGGATCTTCACGGCCGTTCTCTGGCTCGTGATCCTCGACATGGGCCGGGTCTGTGCGCGCAAGCTCCGCGGCCTGCCCGTATCGGCACCGTCCGAAGCCCCTTACCAGGCGGCCCGCCTGCAGCCTCTTACCCTCTCCGGCCGCCTCTCGCAGGAGGGTGGGACGTGACCGTCCGCAACGTCCACTCGCTCATCGGGCAGGCTGCGGCGGCAACCGTGGGCTGGCTCCGCGCGGTCTCGGGCGACGATGCCTACGAGAGATACCTGATACACCACGCGCGCAGTCACGAGGGGCCGCCCATGAGCCGGCGGGCGTTTTACGAGGAGCGGGAAGAGCGCAAGTGGAGCGGCGTCAGCCGCTGCTGCTGAACCCTCATTCTGCCGAACCCTGATACAATTCGCCGCTTTTAGTCAGGCGCCGGGCCCAGGCCCCGCGGCTCAAGGACTTCCATGCCACTCAAGATCATGATCCTCGGGGCGAACGGCTTCATCGGCAGCGCCCTGACCGACGCCATCCTCCGCGAGCGCGACTGGGAGGTCTACGGCATCGACCTCTCCGACAACAAGCTCGGGACGCTGCCCAAGAACGAGCGTTTCCATTTCGTCGAGGGCGACATCACCATCAACAAGGAGTGGGTCGAGTATCACGTCAAGAAATGCGACGTCGTCGTGCCGCTCGTCGCCATCGCCAACCCCGCGCAGTACGTCACCCATCCGCTGCGGGTCTTCGAGCTCGACTTCGAGGCCAACCTCTCCGTCGTGCGCCACTGCGTCAAGTACGGCAAGCGCCTGATATTCCCCTCGACTTCGGAGATCTACGGCATGTCGCCCGACGCCGTGCTCGACGAGGAGACGAGCCCGCTCGTCTATGGGCCGATCGAGAAGCAGCGTTGGATCTACGCGGCCTCGAAGCAGCTCCTCGACCGCGTCATCTACGCCTACGGCGTGCGCGACAACCTCGACTACACGCTGTTCCGTCCGTTCAACTTCATCGGACCGAACCTCGACAACGTCGAGGAGCCGAAAGAGGGCAGCTCGCGCGTCTTCACCCAGTTCCTCTCCAACGTCCTCTACCGGCGGCCGATCAAGCTCGTCGACGGGGGCCGCCAGAAGCGCTCGTTCACCTACATCGACGATGCGATCGTGTGTCTGCTCACCATCCTCGAGAACTCGCAGGGCCGCGCCACGCGCCGTATCTTCAACATCGGCAACCCCAACAACTGCGTCTCGATCCGCGAGCTCGCCGAGCGCACCATCCGCATCGCGCAGGAGTTTCCGGTGCTGCGCGACAGCGCCCGCGCGACGCAGATCGTCGAGGTCTCCGCCGGTGATTACTACGGCAAGTACTATCAGGACATCCAGGTGAGGGTGCCGGCCATTCATGCCGCCGAGCGCGATCTCGGCTGGCGGCCCACCACGGACATGGACACCGCGATCCGCCGCACCATCGAGTTTTACGTCAAGCAGGAGAACTTCAGCGCACGAGCGAGCGCCCTGGCGAGCATCTGAGCCAGGCGGAGCGACCGGACGCGGCATGAGCGGCAAGACGGGGGCGGGCGCGCATGCGGGCGGGCTCAGGTGGTGGGGCTGGATCGCCCTCGCCGCGGTCTGGCTGGTGACGATTCAGATCCGGCCGATGCTCGACCCCGACGAAGGACGCTACGCCGAGATCCCCAGGGAGATGGTCACGACCGGTGACTGGGTCACGCCGCGGCTCGATGGCCTGAAGTACTTCGAGAAGCCGGTGCTGCAGTACTGGGCGACGGCCACGATCTACTCCGTGGTGGGCCTCAGCAACTGGAGCTCGCGCCTGTGGACCGTGCTGCTCGGCTTCGGCTGCCTGCCGTTGGTCTACGGCTGGGTTGCCCGTCTGTTCGATCGGCGGGCGGCGGTCGCTGCGGTGGTGCTGCTCGCCATGAGTCCGTACTTCGGCATCGTCGGCCATCTGGACCTCCTCGATGCAGGCTTTACGTTCTGGATGTGCGCCACGGTGCTCGCGTTCGCGCAGGCGCAATGCGCGCGGCCGCGCTCCGGCGCGGAGCGGGGCTGGATGCTCGTCTGCTGGGCCGCCGCGGCGCTCGCGGTCTTGAGCAAGGGCATCGTGGTCTTCGTGCTCGCCGGCGGCACGCTGATCGCCTATTCCGCGGTGGAGCGCGACCTCAGGCCCTGGCGGCGCATGCATTTTGGCCTGGGAGTACCGCTCTTCCTGGCGCTCGCGGCACCCTGGTTCATCCTGGTGTCGCGGCGCAACGCGGACTTCGTGCCCTTCTTCTTCGTCCACGAGCATTTCCAGCGCTTTCTCACCCAGGAAGCCCAGCGCGTCGAGCCGTGGTGGTATTTCCTGGCGCTTTTGGCGCTCGGCGCCTTGCCGTGGTTGCTGCCGATGCTCCGCGGGGCGGTGGGGGCCTGGCGGGACTCAGGCTCAACTTCACAGTTCAAGCCACTGAAATTCCTGTTATTATTCTCGGCATTGACCCTTGTGTTCTTCTCCATGTCGGGCTCGAAGCTCGCCACCTACATCCTGCCGATATTTCCGCCGCTGGCGGCCTTGACGGGTATCGGCATCGCCGCTCGCCCCGGCTTCCTGACACGCTCGAGCGGAGTCGCGGCGGGCCTCGCGCTCTTCGTCGCCGGGGGCTTTCTCGTCTACTCGCATCAGCGCATCGGAGCGATTCCCACGCAACCCATCGGGTGGGCCATCGCCGCCGCCGTTGCCGCCTTGGCAGCCGTCGCGGCGGCCCTTGCTGCACGATCGCGCGGGCCCGAGACGGCGGGCTGGCGGCCGTTGACGGTCGCGCTACTGTTCGTCTTCACTTGGCAGGCGCTCCTTTGCGTCTACACGGTGATGCCGCCTGCGCGATCGGCGTATGCACTCGTTCAGGCCGTCGCTCCGGACGTACATGCAGGCACTGCGCTCTACAGCGTAGGGCAGTACCGTCAGACCATTCCGCCTTACCTTGGGCGGATGCTGACCCTGGTCAGTTTCCAGGGCGAGCTCGAATTCGGCCAGGCGCGTGAGCCGGGCCGCCAGACCGCGACGCCCGAGCAGTTCGTTCGCCGGTGGGAGGCCAGCCGCGATGCCGTTGCATTCTTCGACCCGCGTGTGTGGGATCATTACCGCGGGCAGGGCTTGCCGGGGCGGGTCATCGCGCAGGACAGATTCACGGTCGCGGTGAGCCGCTCATGAGACTGGCGGATTTTTCGATCCTCTGCTGCGGCGTATTGCTCAACGCCCTGGCACAGCTCGGCCTGAAGGCCGCGACGGACGCCACCGGGCCGCTGGTCGCGGCGGACGGGGCGATTCTGCGGCGCTCCATGGAGCTTCTCGCCGTGCCGTGGCTGTGGGCGGCGCTCGCATGCTACGGGCTGAGTGTCGTCGTCTGGCTGGTGGGGCTCTCGCGCGTGCCGGTGAGTCAGGCGTACCCGCTGCTCTCGCTCGGCTACGTGATCAACATCGGACTCGCCTGGTGGCTGCTCGGCGAAGTGCCCAACATACAGCGCGTGCTCGGCATCGCGGTCATCGTGTTTGGAGTGGTGTTGGTGGCAAGATCATGACTCGCAATCCCTTCCTGCCGTTTACCCGGCCGACGATCGACGAGGAGACGATCCAGGGCGTGGTCGAGGTGCTGCGCTCCGGGTGGCTCGCCTCGGGCCCGAACGTCAAGAAGCTCGAGGCCGCGCTCTCCGAGTACTTTGGCGGCCGCCCGGTGCGCACGCAGACCTCCGCGACCGCGAGCCTCGAGCACGCGCTCCTCGTCGGCGGAATCGGCGCGGGTGATGAAGTCATCACCCCGGCCATGAGCTTCGTGGCCACCACCAACGTCATCACCCGGGTGGGTGCGCGTCCGGTGCTCGTCGATGTCGGCCTCGACACCCGCAACATCGACTTCGACCAGGTGGAGGCCGCCATCACGCCGCGCACGCGGGCCATCCTGCCGGTCCACTTCTGCGGCCTCCCGGTGGACATGGAGCGTCTGTATGCGATCGCCGAGCGTCACCGGCTGCGTGTCATCGAGGATGCCGCGCAGGCGATCGGCTCTTCCTGGCGCGGCCGGCGCATCGGCAGCTTCGGCGACCTCGTCTGCTTCAGTTTTCATCCCAACAAGAACATGACCTCCATCGAGGGGGGCTGCGTCGTCGGCGGCTCCGCGGAGGAAGTGCGTCAGCTCGAGCTCCATCGCTTTCACGGCCAGCGCAAGACGACGGAGGACGAGGTCGACACATTCTTCGCCGGCGGCAAGGCCAACCTCACGGACGTGGCCGCGCGCGTGGGCCTGGGCCAGCTCGCCTCGCTCGAGCGCTTCAATGCCCGGCGGCGCGACCTGGCCGCCCGGTATTTCAGCCTGTGGGGCAACGATGCGCCCGTGCGCCTGCCGGCGCGCGGTGACGAGGGGCACAACTGGCACATGTTCGCGCCGCTGCTGCCGCTCGAGCGGCTGCGCATCTCGCGCCTCGAGTTCATTCAGCAGATGGCGGAGCAGGGCATTGGCGTCGGCGTCCATTACGCGTCGGCGATCCATCTCTTCACGGGCTACCGTGCGCTGGGCTATCGCGATGGACAGTTTCCCAACGCCGAGCGCATCGGCCGGCAGACGGTAACCTTGCCGCTCTTTCCGGCGATGGAGTTGTCCGACGTGGACCGAGTCGTCGAAGCGGCGACCGGCATATTGCGGAGAGCGGCAAAGTGACCGCGACGATCTCGGTCATCATTCCCGTCTACAACGAGGAAGCGGGCCTGGAGGCCCTCTTCGGGCGGCTCTACGCGGCGTTGGACCAGCTCGAGCGGCCCTACGAGGTAATATTCATCGATGACGGCAGCGCCGACCGCTCCGCCGCCATGCTGCGGGCGCAGTTCGAGCGCCGTCCGGACAGCACGCGAGTGATCCTCCTCACCCGCAATGCGGGCCAGCACATGGCCATCCTCGCGGGCTTCGCGCATTCGCGTGGCGACTACATCATTACCCTGGATGCGGACCTGCAGAACCCGCCGGAGGAGATCGGCAAGCTCCTCGCCGCCATGGACCAGGGGGCGGACTATGTCGGGACCGTGCGTGCCCGGCGGCACGATGTCTACTGGCGCAAGGTTGCTTCGCGCCTCATGAACCGTATTCGCGAGGGCACGACTCAGATCCGGATCACCGACCAGGGATGCATGCTGCGCGGCTACCACCGCAGCATAGTGGAGGCCATCAATCGCTGCGTCGAGGTCAGTACGTTCGTGCCCGCGCTCGGCTATACCTTCGCGCGCCGCCCGGTCGAGATCGAAGTGGCGCACGCGGAACGCACCGCCGGACAGTCGAAGTACTCCATCTACCGCCTGATCCGGCTCAACTTCGATTTGATGACCGGGTTCTCCGTGGTGCCGCTGCAGTTCTTCACCATGGCGGGGATGGCGCTCGCCCTGATGTCGTTCTTCTTCGTCGTCGTGCTGGCGGTGCGGCGCCTCTTCATCGGGTCCGAGGTGCAGGGCGTGTTCACGCTCTTCGGCATCGCGTTCTTCCTGATCGGGGTGCTGCTCATCGGTCTCGGCGTCGTCGGCGAATACGTCGGGCGGATCTACGAGCAGGTGCGGCAACGGCCGCGGTACACCGTCGCGGCGGTGTTGGAAGATGGCGAGCCGCGGGCGGAGCGGCGGGCCCTTCCTGAAGTCCGGCGGGGGCTGCATCCGGAGCTCGACCACACCGAGATGCTGCGCGCCGAGCGCGCTCACGAGAAATGAGCGCCGTCCGCGCCATCGTCTTCGCCTACCACGACGTCGGCGTGCGGTGCCTGAAGACTCTCTTGTCCGCGAAGGTCGAGGTGCCTCTGGTCGTCACAGTCATGGACGACCCCAAGGAGAATCGCTGGTTCGGCAGTGTCGCCGACACGGCGCGCGAGTACGGGCTGCCGCTCACGATGCCGGAGGAGGCCAATGGAGCGGAGCTCGTGGAGCGGGTGAGGCAGCTTCAGCCCGATTTCATCTTCTCCTTCTATTATCGCTCGATGCTCGGCGCGCCGATCCTGCGCAGCGCGAGCCGCGGCGCACTCAACATGCACGGCTCTCTGCTGCCCAAGTATCGCGGGCGCGCCCCGGTCAACTGGGCGATCCTGAACGGCGAGCTGCGTACCGGCGCGACCCTCCATTACATGGTGGACCGGGCCGATGCGGGCGATATCGTCGATCAGCTCGCGGTGCCGATCCTGGAGGATGACGATGCGCGCGAGGTATTCGGCAAGGTGACGGCCGCGGCGGAGATCGTGCTGGCGCGCTCGCTGCCGGGACTGATCGCCGGCGATGCCGCGCGGCGGCCGCAGCCCATCGAGCCGGGGCAGTATTTCGGCCGGCGCAGGCCCGAAGACGGGCGTATCGACTGGAACCTGCCCGCGGTGCGCATACACAACCTGGTGCGGGCGGTCGCGCCTCCCTTCCCGGGCGCATTCACCGAGGTCGACGGGCAGCACTGGTGGATTCATCGCACGCGGGTGGAGTCCAGGATCATCACGCCCTCGGAGCGGGCGAGGCTCTTCGGCGGACAGGGAGGCTGTTATGCGGCCTGCAGGGACGGCAGCGTGCTCAGAATCCTGGCCGCGGCGACACGGGACGGACCGGTGGATCTGGCGCGGGTGTCGCGCGACCTCGAGGCGCATCCGGCGGCGTTGGGTTGATTGAGCACCATCGCGCTCAAGATCGACGTCGACACGTATCGGGGCACGCGCGAGGGCGTGCCGCGGCTGGCCGCGGCGCTGGAGCGGGCGGGCGCGCGGGCGACGTTTCTCTTCAGCGTCGGCCCCGATCACACGGGCAGGGCGATCAAGCGGGTGTTTCGCCGCGGATTCCTCGGCAAGGTGCGGCGGACTTCGGTGACGCAACACTACGGGCTCAAGACTCTGCTCTACGGTGTTCTCCTTCCCGGGCCGCATATCGGGCGGCGATGCGGGGCGATCATGCGGGAGGTGGCCCGCGGGTTCGAGGTGGGGGTCCACACCTATGACCACATCAGGTGGCAGGACGGCGTGGCACGGGCGAGTGAGCCGTGGACACGGCGGCAGTTGCTCCTCGCGCGGGATGAGTTCATCCGGGTGTTCGATCGTCAGCCGGAGGCGCATGGCGCGGCGGGTTGGCAGGTGAATGACAGTGTGCCGGGGCTCGAGCGGGAGTTGGGCTTTCGGTATGCCTCGGACACGAGAGGCTCGTGCCCCTTCATGCCGGTGGTTGCGGGAAGCGAGGTCACGGTACCGCAGTTGCCGACGACTCTGCCGACGCTGGATGAGTTGATCGGGCGGGAGGATCTCGGGGGAGTGGATCCGGTGGAGCACTTGCTGAAGCTCACCGATGGGGCGGGCGATCAGGTGTTCACGCTGCATGCGGAGCTCGAGGGGGGCGCTTACCTTGCAGGGTTCGAGCGGCTGCTGCGGGCTTGGCGGGATCGTGGGTTCGAGCTCACGGACTTGAAGTCATATGCGCAGTCGCTCGATCCTTTGCGGCTGCCGCGGTGCCCTATCGTGTCAGGGACCGTGGAGGGGAGGTCGGGGACTCTGGCCGTTCAGGGGCGGCAGACCGCCTCGGAAAATGCCCCTGGCCAGAACGCCGTTTAGGCGCGCCGCTCTGGCCATCCCTGGCGGCAGGGCACCCGGCGCGCGCGGTCCCGCGCGGTCGTTCGCCGCATGCGGCGAACCCCTGTAGGCCGGCGGATCGCCGTCCTGGCGATCAGCTTCCGGCCAGGGACATTTTCCGAGGCGATCTGCTCACAATATCTCGTACCGTGCCGCCGTCTACCTTAGGGGATGGATGCAGCACTGGCTAAGCCTTTGAGTACCGCTTTGCAGGATTTTGAGATCGCGGAGGTCGTGCGACGCGAGCGAGGGCGGCTGCTCTCTTTCATCCTGAGGAGAGTCACGGATGCGGCGGAGGCGGAGGATGTCCTGCAGGAAGCTCTCTATGAGCTCGTCGCGGCCTATCGGCTGATGCAGCCGATCGAGCAGGCGGGGGCCTGGCTCATGCGGGTGGCGCGCAATCGCATCATCGATCGGTTTCGCAAGCGGCGGCCGCAGTTGCTGGGGGACCTGGCGGCGGATGAGGCAGAGGAGGATGAGGCGGAATCGGCGCTGGAAAAGCTGTTTCCGGCTGTCGGTGACGGACCGGATGCGATGCTCATCCGGGAGCTGCTGATGGAGGAGCTCGAGCGGGCGCTGCAGGAGCTGCCTGCGCAGCAGCGCGAGGTGTTCATCGCGCAGGAGCTCGAGGGCGCGAGCTTCAAGGAGCTGTCGGCGCGCTGGGGCGTCGGAATCAACACTCTGCTCTCGCGCAAGCGTTATGCGGTGCTGCGGCTGAGGGAGCGGCTCAGGGCGGAGTACGAGGAGTGGTTGCGGGATCCATGAGGCGTGGTTACGAGATGAGGAGAGAGTTGTGAGAGGCCGTCGTTGTGTTTTGAAGGGACTGGCATTCGCGGGCCTGGCGGTCATCGCGCTGGCGCTGTTCAGCTGGGTGGTGATGCTGCTGTGGAACGCCCTGGTGCCGGGTCTTTTCGGGGCGCCGCACCTGCGCTACCTGCAGGCCGCCGGATTGCTGATATTGAGCCGCATTCTCTTTGGCGGCCTCCGGGGTCATCACGGACGGTGGCGGCACCACGGCTGGCATGAGCGCTGGGAGAGCCTCACGCCGGAAGAGCGTGAGCGGCTGCGCGAGAAATACGCGCACAAGCATGCTCGCCATTGCCACTGGCATGGGACGGACCAATCGAGCGAGAATCAGCAACTGTGAGTGACATCCCCAGCCACATGACCGCGATCGAGATCGGCACGCCAGGTCCTCCGGAGGCGCTGCGGCCGGTCTTCCGTCCGGTGCCACGCCCGGGCCCGCAGGAGGTGCTGATCCGGGTGGCGGCGGCGGGCGTCAATCGGCCCGATGTACTGCAGCGCAAGGGCGCCTACGCGCCACCGCCAGGCGTGACCGACATCCCGGGTCTCGAGGTCGCGGGTGAGGTTGTGCTCGCCGGGGCCGGCGTGACCGATCCAGCCGTTGGTGCACGCGTTTGTGCGCTCGTAGCCGGCGGTGGCTATGCGCAGTACGTTACCGCGCCCGTCGCGCAGTGCCTGCCGGTTCCCGGGTCCCTCTCATTGGAAGAGGCTGGCGTATTGCCGGAGACTTTCTTTACTGTTTACTACAACGTCTTCATGCGCGCGCGGTTGCAGCGTGGCGAGACGTTGTTGATCCACGGCGGCTCGAGTGGAATCGGCACCACCGCAATCCTGCTTGCAAAAGGCTTGGGAGCGCGTGTCATAGCCACGGCAGGTAATGCGCAGAAGTGCGCCGCCTCTCGCGCGCTGGGCGCTGACGTCGCGATCGACTACAAGCAGGAAGACTTCGTGGCCCGGACGCTCGAGGCGACGGGCGGGCAGGGCGCCGATGTCATCCTGGATATCGTCGGGGCCGAGTACCTGGCTCGCAACATCGCCGCCGCGGCGGTGAACGGCCGCATCGCGGTCATCGGGACTCAGGGCGGCGCGAAAGCGGAGATCGATCTGCGCGGCTTGATGAGCAAGCGGCTGTGGCTCGGGGGCTCGACGCTGCGTCCACAGAGCATCGCGGACAAAGGACGGATAGCCGCCGCACTACGCAGCGAAGTCTGGCCGCTCTTCGAGTCGCAATCGCTGCGGCCGGTGATTCATGCGCGCTTCCCGTTGCAGGAAGCGGCACGCGCCCATGCGCTGATGGAATCCAGCGCGCACATCGGGAAAATCGTGCTGCTCACGGGATGACCTGGCGCTCCCTGAGCGCGGCGATGATGCGTGCCGCGGCGTCCTCCGGCGAGCTCGTGCTGGTATCGAGCACGATCTCCGCGCTCTCCGGCGCTTCGTAGGGCGAGTCGATTCCCGTGAAGTTCTTGATCTTGCCTTCGAGCGCCCGCGCATAGAGTCCCTTAGGGTCGCGCTGCTTGCACACCTCGAGCGGCGTGTCGATGTGGATCTCGACGAACTCGCCGTCGGCGACGAGCTCGCGCACCATGCGCCGCTCGGCACGAAACGGTGAGATGAAGGAGCAGAGCACGATAGCGCCCGCATCGACGAAGAGGCGGGCGACCTCCCCGACGCGGCGGATATTCTCCACCCGGTCGGCATCGGTGAAGCCCAGGTCGCGGTTCAAGCCATGCCGCACGTTGTCGCCGTCCAGCATGTAGGTGTGCGCACCACGGGCGTGCAGCTCCCGCTCCACGATGTTGGCGATGGTGCTCTTGCCGGAGCCGGAGAGCCCCGTGAACCAGAGGACGGCCGGGCGATGGCCGTTCAGGCGGACGCGCGCGCCCTTGTCGACGAGCAGCGCCTGCCGGTGGATGTTGGTGGCGCGGCGCAGGCCGAAGGTGATCATGCCGGCGCCGGCGGTGGCGTTGGTGAAGCGGTCGATCAGCACGAAGGAGCCCGTCTCGCGGTTCTCCGAGTAGGGATCGAACGCGACCGGCGTCGCCGTCGCGAGATTGCACAGACCGATCTCGTTGAGCCCGAGGGTCTTCGCGGCGATGTGCTCCAGGGTGTTGACGTCGGTCTTGTGCTTGAGGCTGGTCACTCGGGCGGGCACGTATTTCGTGCCGATCCGCATCAGGTAGGAGCGTCCGGGGAGCATCGGCTCCTCGATCATCCAGAGCACCTGCGCGGCGAACTGATCGACGACCTCCGGCCGGGCCTGCGGCTCCGCGAGCAGGTCGCCTCGTGCCACATCCACTTCATCGGCCAGTGTGAGCGTGACCGCCTCACCGGCCCGGGCTTGCGGCAGATCACCATCGGCCGTGACGATGCGCGCGACCTGGGTCGCCTGTCCGGATGCCGCGACCACCACGCGATCGCCGGCGTGCACGACGCCCGAGGCGACGGTACCCGAGAAGCCGCGGAAATCGAGGTCGGGGCGGTTGACCCACTGCACCGGGAAGCGGAACGGCTTGCCATCCAAACCCTCGCCCGCATCGAGACCTTCCAGGTGCTCGATCAGCGTCGGTCCGTCATACCAGCGCATCCGCTCCGAGCGCGTCGTGACATTGTCGCCAAAGCGCGCCGAGACCGGAATCGGCGTGATGGAGGTGAAGGCGAGCGCCTGCGCAAAGCCGAGATAGTCGCCGACGATGTGGTGGAAGCGCTCGCCGGAGAAGTCGACCAGGTCGATCTTGTTGACCGCGAGCACGACGTGTCGGATGCCGAGGAGCGAGCAGATGTAGCTGTGCCTGCGGGTCTGCGTGAGGACGCCCTTGCGCGCATCGATCAGGATCACCGCGGCGTGGGAGTTGGAGGCTCCGGTCGCCATGTTGCGCGTGTACTGCTCGTGACCGGGCGTGTCGGCGACGATGAAGGCGCGGCGCGGCGTCGAGAAGAAGCGGTACGCCACATCGATGGTGATGCCTTGCTCGCGCTCGGCCTCCAGGCCGTCGACGAGCAGGGCGAAATCGATGTCCTCGCCCGTGGTGCCGTGTTTGCGGCTGTCGCGCTTCAGGGCCGCGAGCTGGTCCTCGAGAATGAGCTTGGTATCGTAAAGGAGACGCCCGATGAGAGTGGACTTGCCGTCGTCCACGGAACCGCAGGTGAGGAAACGCAGCAGCCCCTTCTCGGGGCCGCCGCGGCTGCCCGAGCTCACCGTCACCCGTTCGTGCGCGTAAGTGGTCATGGCCTTGCTTCCATCAGAAGTATCCCTCGCGCTTTTTCCTCTCCATCGAGGCCGCCTCGTCGCTGTCGATGAGCCGCCCCGAGCGCTCCGAAGTGCGCGCGATCAGCATCTCCTCGATGATGTCATCGAGGGTCGTGGCCTGGCTCTCTATGGCCGCCGAGAGCGGATAGCAGCCGAGTGAGCGGAACCGGACCATGCGCACCTGCTCGACCTCTCCGGGCAAGAGCGGCATGCGCTCGTCATCGCGCATGATGAGGAGTCCGTCGCGCTCGATCACCGGGCGGGGGGCGGCGAAGTAAAGCGGCACCACCGGGATCCGCTGCGCGCGCGTGTACTGCCAGATGTCGAGCTCCGTCCAGTTGGACAAGGGAAAGACGCGGATGGACTCGCCTTTGCTGATCCGAGTGTTGTACAGACCCCAGAGCTCCGGCCGCTGGTTGCGCGGATCCCAGACGTGACCTGCGGAGCGGAAGGAGAAAATGCGCTCCTTGGCGCGGCTCTTCTCCTCGTCGCGCCGGGCGCCGCCGAAGGCGGCGTCGAACTCCCATTTGTCGAGCGCCTGCTTCAGCGCCTCGGTCTTCATCACCTGGGTGTGCAGTTGCGAGCCGGAGGCGATCGGATTGATGCCGCGCGCCACACCCTCGGCGTTGGTGTGGACGAGCAGCTTCACGCCGTAGCGGGCCGCGATGGCATCGCGGTGGCGGATCATTTCGCGGAACTTCCAGCCGGTATCGATGTGCAGCAGCGGGAAGGGCGGGTTCCCGGGGTAGAACGCCTTCACGGCGAGATGCAGCATCACCCCCGAGTCCTTGCCGATCGAGTAGAGCATCACCGGGTTGCGGAACTCCGCGGCGACCTCGCGGATGATGCCGATGGATTCCGCCTCCAGATGTCTCAGATGCTGCGACAGCGCATGCGTTTGCGTATCCGTGCTCATGAGCGCCTCAGGACGCCAGCGGCACGGGGGTCAACGTGCCGCTCGCGATGAAGAAAGTGTTGCGAAAGTTGGGCTTGCCATAGGTGAGCGGCTCGCCGCCCGGGGCCAGCACCTTCCCGCCCGCGGCGGCAAGTACCGCATGTCCGGCGGCTGTGTCCCACTCCATCGTCGGCCCGAGACGCGGATAAAGGTCGGCATCGCCGGCGGCCACCAGGCAGAACTTCAGTGATGATCCAACGGAGACGCGCTCGTGTACCGTGTAGTGTTTCAGGTAGGCCTCTGTCTCCGGCGTGGAGTGTGAGCGTGATATCACTGCGGTGACCCCAGACGCGGGGATGGGCCGCACATGCAGTGATTCACGAGGCCCGGACGCTGCCGCATCCGCGGGGTGAGAGCAGCGGAAAGCCCGTGACGCAACCACGTTGCCGGCGTAGAGCGCTCCGCCCACCGGAGCATAGACGATACCGAGCGCCGGCATCCGGCGGCGGATCAGTGCGATATTGACCGTGAATTCCCCGCGTCGATGAATGAATTCCTTCGTGCCGTCCAGCGGGTCGACGAGAAAGAATTCCTCGCGCACCTGCGGGATGTTTCCCGCCGCGACCGCCTCCTCCGCGACCACCGGGACGGAAGGGGCGAGCCGCGCGAGATGCTCGAGGATGATCCTCTCCGAGGCATGGTCGGCCGCGGTGACGGGTGACTGATCGGCCTTCTGTGTGACCGTAAAGCCGGCACGGTAGATATCGAGGGCAGCGCGGCCGGCCGTAACGGCCGCCGCGAGCAAGGATTCGATCAGTTCATCGTCTGCTGTGGCAGGGGGCATGGGCGTCGCTGCTCATGGAATACCCCGCAAGTCTACACAATGACCTGCCGGGCGGCCGGCTGGAGCCGGGCCGCCCTCAGATTTCTTCGATATGTCGAAATTCCGCGACAGCGCCAGGCAGGCTCAGCTCTGCCGTACTGCCTCCACCTGGATTTGCAGGCGCACCCACATCTGGAAGCCGAACGCCTTGCCGAAGTCGATGCCGTACTGATCGCGCTGGAATTCGGCCCGCGCATCCGCGCCGCACCGGTACTGGTGCATCATCGAAATCTCCTTGCATTCGAAGGAGTGGACGGTCAGCGTCAGCGGATGAGTGACCCCGTGCAAAGTGAAGTCGCCCACGATCTTGGTGGGCTTGCCGTTGACGAAGTCGGCCAGCTTGCCCGTGTAGGTCGCCGTCGGGTACTTGGCCACGTCGAAGAGGTCTTTGGTCTGGGCATGCTCGTTGAGCTTCGGCATGCCGAAGTCGATCGACGAGGTATCCACCGTCACATTCACAGTCCCGGTACGCTGCGCCTCATCGAGCACGATCGTGCAGGATGACTTGGTGAACTTGCCGCGCCAGATGGACATGCCGCCCATGTGATCGGCTGCAAAGCTGGGATAGGTGTGCGCGGGATCGCAGACGAAGGTGGCGGGCTTGGCGAGCGCCGCGCCGGCGTAGGCCGCCAGCAGCAGCGCCGGCAGGGCGAGCTTGCTCAGGGACATTCGGGACCTCCGGGATTGGGATCGCGGAGCCTACCGGCAGAGCCTACCCGACGCCAGCGGGCCGGGCGGCGACCGAACGCGCGACAGGGTCTGCCTGGCGCATCGCGCCAGGTTTTCCGGGAGAAGAACGTCGTCAGGCGGCGGCGGCGCTCAGCGGGACGGGATGGGCCTGCAACTTGAGAGCCTGCGCCACCGCCTCGTGGGTGATCTGCCCCGCATGCACGTTCAGTCCGCCGGCGAAGCCGGGATCCTTCTTCAATGCGGCCTGCCAGCCGAGGTCCGCCAGCGTCTTGACATAGGGGAGAGTGGCGTTGGTCAACGCGAAGGTGGAGGTGCGCGCGACGGCACCGGGCATGTTGGCTACGCAGTAGTGCACCACACCGTCGACCACGAATGTCGGCTCCGCGTGTGTCGTCGGATGACTCGTCTCGAAACACCCGCCCTGGTCGATCGAGATGTCGACCAGCACGGAGCCCGGCTGCATGGTCGCGACCATGGCGCGGGTGACCAGTTTCGGCGCGGCGGCGCCCGCGATCAACACGGCGCCGACGACGAGGTCGGCCTCACGAACCAGACGCTCGATCGTCTCCACGGTGGAGTAGGCCGTGCGCAGGGAAGCACCGAATACGCTCGAGAGCTCCCGCAGGCGATCGACGGAGCGATCGACCACGGTGACATCCGCGCGCAGACCGACTGCCATCTCCGCGGCGTGGGTTCCGGAGACGCCGCCGCCGAGAATCACCACCTTCGCGGGCGGCACGCCGGGCACACCGCCGAGCAACACGCCGCGGCCGCCATTGGCCTTCTGCAGGCAGGCGGCACCAACCTGAATCGACATGCGTCCGGCCACTTCGCTCATCGGCGTCAGGAGCGGCAGTGAGCCGTTACGCGTGACCGTCTCATAGGCGATCGCCGTTGCGCCGGATGTCATGAGGCCGCGCGCCTGCGCAGGATCCGCCGCGAGGTGCAGGTAGGTGAAGAGCACTTGGCCGGAGCGCAGCATCTGACACTCGGCGGCCTGCGGCTCCTTCACCTTGACGATGAGCTGCGCTTTGGCGAAGACCTCGGCCGCGTTCGGCGCGATCACGGCGCCCGCCGCGCGGTACTCGGCGTCGGCGAGGCCGATCCCTTCTCCCGCGCCCGTCTCCACCATGACCTCGTGACCGGCGGCGGTCAGCTCACGCACTCCGGCAGGAACCAGGCCGACCCGATACTCGTGTACTTTGATCTCGCGCGGAACGCCGATACGCATGACTCGAGCCCCCAGGTTTGAGCGAATCCAGTGCGCAAGAGACTACGGCCCGTGACGTGGCGGGAGCTTGCGAACTGGTCCCGATCCGGGGCGGGTACGGCAGAATCTGCGACAAACAACGCGAAATGTGGCAGAATCCAGCGCCCATGGACCTCGACCGCTATGATCGCGCCATCCTGCGCCTGCTGCAGCACGATGCGCGCGTCACCAATGCCCGCCTCGCGACCGAGGTGAGTCTGTCCGAGTCCGCGTGCCTGCGGCGCGTGCGGGCGCTGGAGGAGTCCGGCCTCATCGAGGGCTACACCGCGCTCATCAACCAGCAGAAGGCCGGCTATCCGGTCAACGTTTTCGTCAGCATCACGCTCGACCGCCAGAGCCAGTCCGGCCTCACCGCGTTCGAGACCGCCGTGCGGAGGATTCCGGAAGTGATGGAGTGCTACCTGATGACCGGGGAACACGATTACCTGCTGCGGATCGTGGTGGCGGATCTCGCGGATTTCGAGCGTGTCCACAGCCAACATCTGACACGTCTGCCGAGTGTCGTCAGCGTGCAGTCGAGCTTTGCCATGCGCACGGTCACGCGCTCGGCCACGCTTCCCGTGCGCTGAGCTCGCGCCGCGGTGCTCCGTCGCACTCCGGTGCGGCGGGTCCGCGTGACCCGTTTCCACCGGTCGGCCTATACTGCGGTGGCAACCGGGTGAATCCGTGCAATCAGCACCGTCCGCGGCGAGCCTCTGGCAGCGATTCGCTTCGCTCGGCCGAGTGCGGCCCGACTCCAGGCGCATCATCAATCTCTGCATCATCGTGCTCTCGGCGCTGGTGTGTCTGCTCGCCGCGCACACCGGCTGGATCTCGCTGCTCGAGTACGAGCAGGCGAGAGAGGTCGCGCAGGTGGACGCCGCGGCGGATGATTTCACCGCGGCGGCGGGCTACCGCGAGCTGGAGCGGACCTACGGCAGCGCGCTCCTCGGCGAAGCCCGTCATGACCCTGACATGGTGCGCGCCCTGCAGCTTGCGCGCGGGCGGGGCGATCTCATCTGGCAGCGCGCGATGCGCCGTGCGCGCGCCGCGGCCGCGCGTTCCTCGCTGGGTGCTGACCTGCTCGCGAGAATGGCGAGCGCCGAGACTTCGTTCCGGGCGCTGAGTGGCGCACGAGAGCGCCTCGAGCTCTGCATCGAGGGGCACCCCTGCACGCTGCAGGATGCCGACTGGCAGCTCGCACTGTCGCGGGAGATCGAGGACTCTGTGGCAGTGCGCGATGCGGTCTTCTTCGGTCTCGACACACCGGAGCGTCCGGGCAGGCTCTACGGCGCGCTCAAGCGCAGCGCCTGGGTGGCGGGCGAGTACACGCGGCGCCAACAGGGGGTTCTCGCTTTCTACCTGAGCGCAGGCCGGGCTTTGACTCCGGCGGCGCGTGCCGAGCTCGAAGGCGATCGTGCCGTAGCCGGGCACGCCCAGCGTGACCTGCGGATCTTCGCCCGGCTCCGTTATCTCGACCCTCGTCTGCGCGCCGCCATCGGGACCGTCGATCGATCGCTCACGTCCAGCTTCGTGCCGCTGACGTCCTCGGTCTTGAGCGGGCGGTCGCAGCCGGACGGGCGCGCCTGGCTCGCCGCGACGGCCCCGACGGTTGCGGCCCTGGATCACCTGTCAGCGACGCTGGATGAGGTTGCGTCCGAGCTGGCGGCGAGGACGATGCGGCGCAGCCGCGATGAGATGTTCCTCAACGCTCTGCTCGTCCTGCTGGCCTGCGGGGTTGCGGCATTGAGCGTGACTAAGGTGCGCCAGACGGCGAATGCGCTCTTCCATCAGAAGGAGCTGGCCGAGGTCACCATCCGCTCGATAGGCGATGCGGTCATCACCACGGACAGCCTGGGGCGTGTCGAATACATCAACCCGGCCGCCGAGCAGATGACGGGGTGGCGGAATGCCGAAGCCAAGGGCCTGCCGCTCGAGAAGGTCTTCGAGGTCGTCAACGGCGTCACCCTCGAGCCGCAGACCAACCCCATCGCAACCTGTCTGCGGGAGAACCGAGTGGTCAGTCTGGACAACAACACGGTGCTGGTCCGCCGCGACGGTGTCCGCTGCTACATCGAGGACTCCGCGGCGCCGATCCGCGATCCGGCCGGACAACTCGTCGGCGGCGTGCTGGTGTTTTACGACGCGACGGAAGTCCATCAGGCCGCGAACCTGATCTCGTATCGCGCGACTCACGATGCGCTGACGGGGCTCATCAACCGGCGCGAGTTCGAGCATCGGCTCGCCGCGCTGCTCGCTCCGGGACGCGACGATTCGAGCCGGCACGCGCTGCTCTTCCTCGATCTCGATCAGTTCATGGTCGTCAACGAGGGCGGCGGGCATCTCGCGGGCGATCACCTGCTGCGGGAAGTCAGCCGTATCCTGAAAGAGCAGACGCGCGGCAGCGATGTACTGGCCCGGCTCGGAGGCGATGAGTTCGGCCTGATCATGCGCGGCTGCACGCTGGAGGAGGCGAGTGAGACTGCGGAGGCGTTGCGCGCCGCGGTCGCGAGTTGCCGTTTCGAGTGGCGAGGCATGCATTTCCACCCGCAACTGAGCGTGGGCCTCGTGCCGTTCGGCCTGGATGCCGGCGCGCCGGCCACGCTGCTCAGCCAGGCGGAGGCGGCGTGCCACCTCGCGAAGGAGAAGGGCCGTGACCGGCTGCAGGTGTACGACGCGCGCGATCGCGACATCGGGCTGCGCTCGGGCGGCATGCACTGGGTCTCGCGCCTCAACGAGGCTCTGCTGCGGGACCGGTTCACTCTGTATTGCCAGCCGGTGCTCGCCGTCAGCGGCCGCAAGCGGCGCCATGGCGAAGTGCTGGCGCGCATGCTCGATCCGGAGGGCAGACTCATCCTGGCTTCGCATTTCGTCCCGCACGCGGAGCGTTATGGGCTGATGCCGCGGCTGGATCGCTGGGTATTGCGCAGGGCGCTCGCGATGCTGGGCGCCCTCTATGCGCAGGGGCGGGGAGCGGAGGCCGGGGTGCTCGCGATCAATCTCTCGGGGGCGACGCTCAGCGACCGCTCGCTGCCGCAATTCGTCCGCGACGAGCTGCGCACTTCCGGCGTGCCTCCGGGCGCGCTCTGTTTCGAGATCACCGAGACCGCGGCGATCTCGAGCCTGCCGGAGACCTCGGCCCTCATCAACTCACTGCGCCGGCTCGGCTGCGCCTTCTCGCTCGATGACTTCGGTCGCGGCATGTCCTCGTTCATGTATTTGAAGCAGTTGCCCGTCGATTACCTGAAGATCGACGGCGAGTTCGTCCGCAACATGAAGGACGATCCGGTCTCGCGGGCCATGGTCAAGGCGATCCACGCGCTGGGCCAGGCCATGGGAATCGCGACTGTTGCCGAGTGCGTCGAGAACTCGGACGTGCGCCGCCAGCTCGAAGCGCTCGGGATCGATTACATCCAGGGGTTGGAGGTCGGGCCACCGCAGCCGCTGGCGCAGTATCTGCAACTCTCCTCCGAAGCGGTAGACTGATCCTGACCCGCCCGAGCCACGGTATGCGCCGGCGGCCGGAGTGGCATGCGGTTTGCCCGCTCGGCGGGCGGAGGTATCGATGAATACCAACATGAATGCGGCGGCTGCCGGGCAACTCGCCCTGGGCGCCGATCTCCAGGTCAATCGCCTCGGCTTCGGTGCCATGCGAATCACCGGCCGCGGCGTCTGGGGCGACCCGCCGGACGTGCCGACGGCCGTGAGGGTGTTGCAACGGGCGGTGCGTCTCGGCGTGAACTTCATCGACACCGCGGACTCCTATGGCCCCGCAGTCAGCGAGACCCTGATCGCGCGGGCGCTTCATCCCTACTCAGCCGACACGGTCATCGCCACCAAAGGCGGCCTCGTGCGTCCGGGGCCCGAGGCATGGAAGCGCGATGCCCGCCCGCAGCATCTGCGCAAGGCCTGCGAGGACAGCCTGCAGCGCCTGCGGCGCGAGCGCATCGACGTCTATCAGCTCCATGCGCCGGATCCCAACGTGCCGCTCGAGGACTCGATCGGCGAGCTCGTGCGGCTGAAGAGCGAGGGCAAGATCCGGCACATCGGAGTGTCGAACGTCAGCCTCGCCGAGCTGAAGCGCTGCGAGCGGTTGACGCCGGTCGTCTCCGTCCAGAACCGCTACAACCTGGAAGACCGCGACTCCGACGAAGTGCTCGCCCATTGCGAGAGCAAGGCGATCGCATTCCTGCCCTGGGCGCCGCTCGGCTCCGGCCGGCACGCGCGCGGCTCCGGAGCGCTGCGCGTGCTCGACAGGATGCGTGGCTCGAGCGCGTTGCGCGCGCTCGAGAGAGTGGCCGAGCGTCACGGCATCACCGTCGGCCAGGCGGCGCTCGCGTGGCTCCTCGCGCGCTCCACGGTGATGCTGCCGATCCCCGGGACCGGATCCATCGAGCATCTCGAGCAGAACGTCGCGGCCGCTTCCGTGCGCTTCTCGCCGCAGGACTTGCACGAGCTGGGCTAGCGGCGCGGAAGCTTCGCGGAGGCCTCGTCGCGGGACGCAGGCTCCCCGGGGAATCCCTCGGCCGACGCAAGCACCGGCAGTCGGGTCGTGAACTTCTTCGTCCGCAGCACGAAGCTCGTGTTGACCGAGCGCACGCCCGGCAGTTGCAGCAGGCGCGTCGAGAGGAACTGTTCGTAAGCCTCCATGCTCGCTGCGACGATGCGCAGCAGATAGTCGTTGGGACCGCTCATGGAGTGGCACTCGAGCACTTCGGGCCGCTCGCGCACCAGCTGGTCGAACTGCCGCACGGTCTGCGGATGGTGGTTTTCGAGCGAGACCAGCGCGTAAGCCTGGATGGGCAGGCCGATGGCCGGCGCGGACAGGAGAGTCGCGTAGCCGGCGATGAACCCTTCCTCCTCCAGACGGCGCAACCGTCTCCAGCAGGGCGCCGCCGAGAGTCCCACGCGCTGCGCCAGCTCCTGATTGGAGACCCGGGCGTCGGACTGCAGCTCATCGAGGATGCGCCGGTCGAGCCGATCGAGTGATTTCGGCATGATTCTATGTAAATCACCGTGATTGGAGAAAGAATATTGCCATGAGCGGCTTCCAGGGCGCAATGAACGCAAGCTCATTTCCGTGTGCGCCCCCTAGGCTATGGCGAGCGTCACCCCAAAAGGATCCCCATGCCCGCCGCTGCATCTCCGATCACCCGTCTGAGCGGTGTAGCCCCGTCCCCGGGCCGGGACCCCGACTGGCGGCAGGTGGCCTACCTGCTGCACGCTTCCCGCGCCCTGGATGATCTCGAGGAGTCACGCCTCCTGCCCGAGCGCCAGGTGCTTTATCAGTTCTCGGCGCGCGGACACGACTTCGCGCAGATCCTGCTCGGGCTGCAACTCACCGATCCGCACGATGGGGTTACGGTTTATTACCGCTCGCGCCCGCTGATGTTGGCGCTAGGGGTGCAGCTCGAGGACGCCGCCGCGGGGCCGCTCGCCCGCGCCGGCTCTTTCAGCGGCGGCCGGGATATCGGCGTCGTCTTCAACAAGCCGGGCCAGGGCGGCGCTACCGTGTTGCCGGCGTGCGGCGGCGTCGGTGCGCAATACACCCCGGCGGCGGGCTGGGCGCAAGCCATCCGCTATCACCGCGAAGCGCTGGGCGATGGCGAGTATCGGCGCAGCATCGCCGTCGTGCTGGGCGGGGACGCGTCGGTGGCGACCGGTGGTTTCTGGTCGGCGCTCACGATGGCGACCACACTGCGTCTGCCGGTACTCTTTTATATCGAGGACAACGGCTTCGGCATTTCGGTGCCTTCCGAGCTGCAGACGCCCGGAGGCAACATCGCGGCCAACCTGCGCTCATTCTCGGGCCTCGAGCTGCTCGAAGGAGACGGTGCTGATCCGATGCAGGCCGCGCAGCTCATCGCCGATGCCGTGCAATGCGTGCGCGAGGAGCGGGGCCCGGTGCTCCTGCGTCTGGCGGTGCCGCGACTCTGCGGGCATTCCGGGCAGGATACCCAGGCATACAAGTCGCCTGAGACGATCGCGCGCGAGCGGGCACGCGATCCCCTGCATCGGTTGCAGCGCTTCCTCGTGCCCCGCGTCCTGTCGGAACAGGATTGGACACGCTTGGCGAGAGATGCACGCCACGCCGTGGAGGTTGCCATTGAGCGGGCATTGGCGCGGCCGCATCCGGACGCCGAGGACCTGACCCGTCATGTATTCGCGCAAGCGCCCGCCGGCGGTGTGCAGGCGGTGCAGGAGCAGGGTGGCCTCGCGGCGGCGGGCCATGTCTTTCCGCCCGGGAAGAGCGAGCCACAGCCCGAGCCGGTGCGCATCAACATGCTGACGGCCATTCGCCGCACGCTCGATGTGGAGCTCGCATCCAACCCGCGGATGGTGGTTTTCGGCGAGGACGTCGGTCCCAAAGGCGGCGTTCATGGAGCGACCCTCGGACTACGGGAGAAGCACGGCGAGGCGCGCGTCTTCGATACCAGTCTGTCGGAGGAGGGCATCATCGGCCGGGCCGTCGGTCTGGCGCTTGCCGGGCTGCTGCCGGTGCCGGAGATTCAGTTCCGCAAGTACGCCGATCCCGCCACCGAGCAGTTGAATGACTGCGGCACGATGCGTTGGCGTACGCGCAATCGCTTCGCCGCCCCCATGGTGGTGCGGATTCCGGGCGGATTCTTCAAATGCGGCGATCCCTGGCACAGCCAGACCAATGAGGTCGCCTTCGTGCATGGCATCGGCTGGCGAGTCGCGGTGCCGTCGAACGCGGAGGATGCCACCGGGCTGCTGCGCTGCGCACTGCGCGGCAACGATCCGACGTTGTTTTTCGAACATCGCGCGCTGTTGGATGGCGCATGGGCGCGACGGCCCTACCCGGGGGACGAGTACGTCGTCCCATTTGGCGTCGCGCGCCGTATCCGCGAGGGCGCGGAAGTCACCATCGTGACCTGGGGTGCGATGGTGGAGCGTTGTGAGCGTGCGGCATCGGCATCGGGAGTGGATGCCGAGATCCTCGATCTGAGGACGCTCTCGCCCTGGGACAAGGATGCCGTACTCGACTCCGTGCGCAAGACACATCGGTGTCTGATCGTGCACGAGGACAATCTGACCGCGGGCTTTGGCGCCGAGGTCGCGGCCAGTGTCGCGAAAGAAGCGTTCTTCAGCCTGGATGCCCCGATCGAAAGGCTCGCCATGCCGGACATTCCGAGCCCCCACAGTCCGCTTCTGCTCGAGGCGGCCGTTCCCAGCGTAGAGTCGATCACGCGCGCCATCCAGCAGATCGCGAGCGTCTGAGACATGTCGGCGACGGTGAACAGTGTGGAGATTCGCGCGCCCTCCGGACAGGAAGAGGGCACCCGGTCGCAGGTGCTGCGCTGGCTGAAGGCCGTCGGCGAGGCGGTATCCGAGCACGAGCCGCTGATCGAGCTCGAGACCGACAAAGTCACGGTCGAGGTGGCCTCGCCCCACGCCGGCGTATTAGCGGAGATCCTGAAGCAGGAGCAGGAGGAAGTGGCGCCCGGGGAGGTTCTCGGCCGTATCGGGCTCGCCGCGGCGGCCGCCGAACCGGCGGCGGCCAGCGGCGTGGCCGCCGTCGCCGCTGCGGAGGCGGCGAACGAGACCGGCTCAGGTGCGGTCATCGCCGGCCGCAGTGGCGGCGTGGATGGTGGCAATCAGCCGGCTCGGGGCGCGGCGCGCGCGGATGTTGCGCCGCTCGTCGGAGCGGCACCTCACTCGTCGGTTACGCCTGGCAGCGCCGCCGCGCGGCAATTGAGTCCCGCAGTACGCCGACTCTTGGCGGAGCACTCGCTGGATCCAGCGTCTGTGCCAGGGACGGGCGAGGGCGGCCGCATCACGGTTGGCGATGTGATGCGGCAAGTCACCGATCCTTCGCGCCCCGCCCCGGCGTCATCACTGGCTGCGGCAGCATCGTCACCGCCGCGGTTGGATGCGGTTGACGCACCTGGCGCTTCCAACGGTCCGGATGGCATTGCGAGTCACCGGGTGCCTCATTCGGCCGTCCGCAAGCGCATTGCGGCGCGAATGGTGGAGAGCCTGCTGCACACCGCGCCGCACGTCACCACGGTGTTCGAGGTCGACATGAGCGCGGTGCTCGCCCACCGGCAGCGGCATCGCGAGGAGTTGACGCGTCGAGGCGTCCCTCTGACACTCACCGCGTACTTTGCGCAGGCGGCGGTGACCGCGATCCGCGCGGTGCCGGAAGCCAACAGCCGGTGGACGGACGCGGCGCTCGAGATCTTCGACACTGTCAATCTGGGAATCGCCACTGCGACCGAGGCAGGTCTGGTGGTGCCGGTGCTGCACGAGGCCGAGTCACTGGATCTGCTCGAGACCGCCCGGCGCCTCGAGCCGTTGGTGCAGCGGGCGCGCACGGGCACGCTCACTCCCGCGGATGTCCGCGGCGGCACCTTCACGCTGTCCAATCACGGCGTGAGCGGCAGTCTGCTCGCGGCGCCCATCATCATCCCGCAGCCGCAGTCCGCGATTCTCGGCTTGGGCAAGCTCGAGAAGCGCGTCGTCGTGCTCGAGGAGAACGGCGAAGGCGATGAGATCGTGGTGCGCTCGCGCTGCTATGCGACTTTGACGATCGACCACCGCGTCATGGACGGCAGCCGGGCGAACCGCTTCCTGCAGGTGTTCACGGAGCGCCTTTCCGGCTGGAGAGACTGAGCAGCAGGTGACTCGGGACTGCCGGGCCGCTACCATGCGCGGATTACCCCGAAGCTTGGGGGGAGGACGTGAGCATGACCGAGAACGCACCCGCAATGTCCGGTAAGCCGATCGAGGACGAGCCCGACCTCGACCGACGGCGGATGCTCACCACCACTACGGCAGCGGTAGGTGCCGTCGGGGTGGCGTTGGCGGCGGTGCCGTTCATCGAATCCTTGGAGCCGAGCGAGACTGCGCGTGCGCTCGGGTCGCCAGTCACCATCGACATCTCCAAGCTCGCGCCAGGAGCCATCATGAGCGTCGAATGGCGTCAGCGCCCGGTGTGGGTGCTGCATCGTACCGACGCGCAACTCGCCGAGCTGCCGAAGCTCAACGGACAGCTCAAGGATCCCCTTTCCAAAGAGTCGCAGCAGCCGCCCGACCTCAAGGGCTGGAATCCGATTCAGCGGTCGATCCATCCCAAGTATCTCGTGGTCGTCGGCATCTGCACGCATCTGGGATGCATTCCGAAGTATCGACCGCAGCTCAACCCGCCGGACCTGCCGGCAGGCTGGGAAGGTGGATTCTTCTGCCCCTGCCACGGGTCGCGCTACGACCTGGCCGGCCGCGTCATGGACGGCTCACCCGCGCCGCTCAATCTGCCGGTGCCGCCGCATTACTTCAAGGACGCCAACACCATCAGCGCCGGCGAGCTCGCCGACGGCAGCCTGCAGAACTGGGAGCCCGATACCTGGTAGACGGGTAGCCCGGGGTAGCCGGCCGGGAGCGCGGCACGCGCGCCGCGAGGAGGCTAACCCGAGCCGCCCGCGCGTGTACCGCCGAAGCGCGCGTGGACTTCGGGGCTCGCCGGGGGTAGCGCTCCCTTGATCGTCCTGCCTCTCTCCGTGAGGAAGTGCTCGGCGGTGGCGAACACCGCGGCATAGAGTCTGGCGGTGAGCTCGTAGGCCTCCGTGCCGACCCATTCCGTGGGCAGCAGCGGCGGCGGCAGCAGCGGGTCCTGCAAATGGATCTTCCGATACTCGTGGACGAGGAGGGTGCGCACGAGAAATGCCGCCTGCGGCGGCAACGCGTCTGACTCCCGCATGGCCGCCGCCACCGGCGCGAAAGTGTCGCGGAATCGCCGGTATCTGCGCCCGATCTCCACCAGATCCCAGCCCTCGGCTGCAAGCCTGCGGTCGGCCGCCACGCCTTCCGTCGCGCTCTTGAAAATCCAACACGCGCCGGCACCGCTCACCGTGAGCAGCCACCCGCGGGCTTCCTCCAGCGTGCAGGCCGGGTGCGCGTAGACCCCGGGGCTGAGCTGTCCGAAGCCGAGCCAGCGCAGCTCCTCGCGGACATTACGCCGATGCCCAGATGCGCTCTGGGTCTTCGCGGACGCGGCTCGAAGTGAGTTGCCGCGGGCACCCGAGGGTGGCAGCACCGCGAGCGTCCACTGGCCGTCCCAGCTCGACGGGATTACCCCGTAGATGCGGCGTGTCGCCTCGACGAACAGTTTTCGCCCGCTCTCGGTGATGCGGTATTCGCTGCGTCTGCCGTGGCGTGTAGCGGCGACCCATCCTTCGGCCGCGAGGCGCGCAACGGCGGTCCGCACCAGCCGCTCCGCCAGACCAAAGGGCTGTGCGAGGTCGATCAGGCTGCCGAGGGTCACGGCCCCGCCGCGGGGCGCGATCGCATCGCCGAAGATCGTCATCAGGAGCGAGCCGCCGCGCAGGGGCCGCTGGCTGTGGAAGCGGCGCAGCAATGCCTCGACCGGGGGCTTCGTGGGTGGATTTGCAAGCTGTGGCACGGCCGCATTCTGGCACGAAAAGACGTGACACAAAAATGGAGCGTGATACGATATTCCTGTGTCACGTTATGGAGCGGCAGCACCGAGCCATGTACACCCAGGCCCTCGATTCCCCCACGGCCGACGCTCACCCCGTAGAAACGGGGGGGCAGGCGGCGCTGCAGCGACGCTTCGACGAACGCATCGAGCGTGACGAGAAGATCGAGCCGAAGGATTGGATGCCGGACGCCTACCGCCAGACGCTGATCCGGCAGATCGCGCAGCATGCGCACTCGGAGATCGTCGGCATGCTGCCGGAGGGCAACTGGATCACCCGCGCGCCTTCGCTGCGGCGCAAGGCGGTCCTCATCGCCAAGGTGCAGGACGAGGGCGGCCACGGCATGTACCTCTACAGCGCGGCGGAGACGCTGGGCGTCGCGCGCGCCGAGCTGATCGAGCAGTTGCTCGACGGCCGCGCCAAGTACTCGAGCATCTTCAACTACCCGACGCTCACCTGGGCGGATGTCGGGGCGATCGGCTGGCTGGTCGACGGCGCGGCCATCATGAATCAGATTCCGATCTGCCGCTGCTCGTACGGTCCGTACGCGCGCGCCATGGTGCGCATCTGCAAGGAAGAGAGTTTCCATCAGCGCCAGGGCTTCGAGATCATGCTGGCGCTTGCCCGCGGCACGCCGGCGCAGCGCTCGATGGCCCAGGATGCGCTAAATCGCTGGTGGTGGCCCTCGATCATGATGTTCGGGCCCAGCGATGCGAGCTCCATCCACACGGCGCAGTCGATGCGCTGGCGCATCAAGCGCTTCACCAACGACGAGCTGCGGCAGAAGTTCGTCGACATCACCGTTCCCCAGGCAGACTTCCTCGGGCTGACGATCCCCGATCCGGCCCTGCGCTGGGACGAGGGCACGCAGCACTACCAGACCGGTCCCATCGACTGGAGTGAGTTCAAGGCAGTGCTGCAGGGCAATGGTCCTTGCAATCACGAGAGGCTGCGGGCGCGGCGCCAGGCGCACGACCAGGGCCGCTGGGTCCGGGAGGCGGCAGCGGCCTACGCGGCCAAGCACGGCGGCCGCGGCGCGCAGCCGCGTTCCGCTGCCAGCACCGCACCTTCACCAGCCGAGGCCCCATGCCATGACTGACGACTGGCCATTGTTCGAAGTATTCATCCGTGCCCGCTCCGGCCTCGAGCACAAGCATGTCGGAAGTCTCCACGCCGCTGACGCGCGCATGGCCATCGAGCACGCGCGCGATGTCTACACGCGCCGCCAGGAAGGCGTGAGCATCTGGGTGGTGCGCTCCAGCGAGATCATCGCATCCGACCCGGAGGAGGCAGACGCGCTCTTCGAGCCGGCACGCGACAAGGTGTATCGGCATCCCACTTTCTACGCGATTCCCGACGAGGTCAAAAACTTGTGACGGCTGCCGACCGGTTCCGCTACGTGTTGCGCCTTGCCGATACCAGCCTCGTGCTCGGCCAGCGGCTCGGCGAGTGGGTCGGGCATGCGCCGGCGCTGGAGGAGGAGCTGGGGCTCGCCAACATCGCGCTCGACCTGATCGGACAGGCGAGGCTCCTCCTCACCTACGCCGGTGAGGTCGAAGGGCGCGGGCGCGATGAGGATGCGCTCGCTTTCCTGCGCGATGCGCCGGAATTCTGCAACGTCTCACTCGCGGAGCAGCCGAACGGCGACTTCGGTCGGACCATCGTGCGGCAGTTCCTGCTCGATGCGTGGCAGCTCGAGCTCTACGAGGCGCTGTCGGGCTCGAGCGATGCGCGGCTCGCGGAGATCGCCGCCAAAGCCGTGAAAGAGACGCGATACCATCTGCGGTTCAGCGCCGGATGGCTCGTGCGCCTCGGCGACGGCACCGCGGAAAGTCATGCTCGCGTGCAGGAAGCGCTCGATGAGCTGTGGCGCTTCACCGACGAGCTGCTCGCGCCGGACGCGCTCGACGAGGAGATGGCTGCGGCAGGCGTTGCTCCTTCGCTGACTGCCCTGCGGCCACTGTGGGAGCAGCGTGTCGACGCCGTATTGCAGGAAGCGACACTCAGGCGGCCGGCGGCGGTGCGATATTCCTGGCAGGGCAAGCGCGGCGTGCATACGGAGCACCTGGGGCACATGCTCGGAGAGATGCAGCATTTGCCCCGCGCCTTTCCCGGTGTGACATGGTGACGGAGAGTCTCGCCATGCGGCCGGCTCGAAGCGTTGTCCACCTGGACGAGGAGCGGGTGTGGCAGGTGTTGCGATCCGTCATGGACCCGGAGATCCCGGTCCTGAATGTCGTCGATCTGGGCATTGTGAGATACGTGCGTACCGACGGCACTCATCTGCGTGTTGGCATCACACCGACTTACTCCGGCTGTCCCGCTACCGAGGTCATTCAGCGCTCCATCCGCGAGGCGCTCGCCGAGAGCCAGTTTCGGGACGTGACCGTGGAGACGGTGCTGTCGCCGCCCTGGACGAGCGAGTGGTTGAGCGAGGAGGGCAGGCGCAAGCTCGAGGCGTTCGGCATTGCAGCGCCTCGCGCACGCGCCGCCGCCACTGTGGCCTGCCCACGGTGTCGCAGCCATGAGGTCGAGCGCATCAGCGAGTTCGGCTCGACCCCGTGCAAAGCCCACTATCGTTGCGCCGACTGCCTCGAGCCCTTCGATGTCTTCAAGTGCATCTGACTGACCTATGTTGAGATTTCACTCGCTGCGCGTGGCGCAGGTGCAGGCGCACGCCGAAGACGCCATTGCGGTGACTCTCGAAGTTCCGACGGAGCTCGTGCCCGAATACCGCGGCAGTGCGGGGCAGCACATCGTCTTGCGCGCCTCGCTGCAGGGTGAGGAGGTGCGGCGCACTTACTCCCTGGTCAACGCGCCGGGAGAGCGGCTGCTGAGCATCGTCGCCCGCGTCCATTCCGAGGGTCGCATGTCCACGTATCTTGCGCGGCACGTTCGTGTCGGTGATCGACTCGACGTGTTGCCGCCAAACGGCAGCTTCACGCCCCACTCGACGGCGGTGGGCAGCGGCACGTGCGTGGCGATTGCCGCCGGCTGCGGCATCACGCCCGTCGTGTCGATTGTGCGCTGCTGGCTGGAAGCGGGAGCGACCGGCCGAGTGATGCTCTTCTACGGCAATCGCAGCATGGCGCGCACGATGTGCCTCGAGGAGCTGCTGGCGCTGAAGGACCGCTACCTCGACCGCCTGGCGCTGCACTTCGTGATGAGCCGCGAGCCGCAGGAAGTGGAGATCTACAACGGCAGGCTCGATGCCGGACACATCGGTGACCTCGCCCGGGCGTTCCTCACGCCCGCGGAAGTCGCCGAATGCTTCATCTGCGGCCCTGGCGACATGATCGACAGTGTCTCGCGCGCGCTGCGCGAGCTCGGCGTGAGCGCCGATCGGATCAGAGCCGAGCATTTCACCGTCGCCACCGCGACGCCGGAAGCGCCAGCCGGCCAGCCCGAAGCGCCGGATGCGCGGCAGGCGCAGGCGCAGGCGCCGGCCCCGCCGGCACCTGCCGGCGGCATGCAACCCGGCGTTGCCGAGGTGACCGTGATCATGGACGGCCGCCGCCGCTCCTTCACGATGCGGATGGACGGCGAGAGCGTCCTCGACGGCGCGGCCCGAGCGGGCCTGGAGCTGCCGTTCTCCTGTCGCGCGGGCGTTTGCTCGACCTGCCGTACCAAGGTCGTACGGGGCGAGGTCGCGATGGAGCAGAACTACGCGCTGGAGGACTGGGAGCTCGAGCAGGGCTACGTGCTCGCCTGCCAGTCGAAGGTCAAGACACCGGTGCTCGAGCTGGATTACGACGAGCGCTGAGCGGCCCTCGAAACAACACCCGACAGGCGATCGATCATGAGCCATCAGACTATCGTGTTCGAATCGGCGGACGGCATCGCCCGACTCACTCTCAACCGTCCGGACCGCCTGAACAGCTTCAACACGGCGATGCATGCCGAGGTGCGGGACGCCCTCGCGGCGATCCAGCGCGATGGCGCGACGCGTGTTCTCGTCATCACCGGCGCGGGCCGCGGCTTTTGTGCCGGGCAGGATCTCGGCGACAGGGTCGTGGCGCCCGGCGGCGGCCCGCCGGACCTCGGCTCGTCGATCGAGAGCTGGTACAAGCCTCTGGTCCTCGCGCTGCGCCGGTTGCCGCTGCCCGTGATCGCCGCCGTCAACGGAGTGGCGGCCGGCGCGGGTGCCAACATCGCGCTCGCCTGCGACCTGGTTCTCGCCGCGCGCTCGGCGAGCTTCATCCAGTCCTTCGCCAGGATCGGGCTCGTGCCGGACTCCGGCGGCACCTGGATGCTGCCGCGGCTCGTGGGGCCTGCGCGCGCGATGGGCCTGGCTCTCCTGGGCGAGAAGCTGCCCGCGGAGCAGGCCGCGCAGTGGGGCCTGATCTGGCGCTGTGTCGATGACGGTCAACTGGCCGCGGAGACCGAGACGCTCGCCCGGCAACTGGCGGCCGCGCCGACCCGCGGCCTGGCCCGCACCAAGCAGGCCATGCTCGAGGGCTGCAGTCGCACGCTCGAGCAGCAGCTCGACATCGAGCGGGATTATCAACAGGAGCTCGGACACTCCGCCGATTACGCCGAAGGTGTCGCGGCTTTCATGGAGAAGCGAGTCCCGCACTTCACCGGCCGCTGAGAGGCCGCAGGAATCCTCGAGGGTATAGCCATGCAGTTACAGAGCTTCATCGCCGGCCGCTGGCAGGCCGGCGGCGGGACGCCGATAGCCTTGCGGGACGCGACCACCGGCGAAGTCATCGCCAACGCGTCCGCCGACGGACTCGACATTTCCGCCGGTCTCGATCATGCGCGCCGAGTCGGCGGCCCGAATCTGCGCCGCCTCGGCTTCCACGAGCGCGCCGCGCTCCTCAAAGCGCTGGCGAAGCACCTGACGGACAGGAAGGAGGAGCTCTACGCGCTCTCCTATGCGACGGGGGCGACCAAGTCCGACTCCTGGATCGACATCGACGGCGGCATCGCCACTCTCTTCGTATACGCGAGCAAGGGCATGCGCGAGCTGCCCGATGCCCATGTCTACCTCGATGGCGCGACCGAAGCCCTGTCGAAATCCGGCGGCTTCGTGGGCCAACACATCTGCGTGCCCCTGGAAGGCGCCGCAGTGCACATCAACGCGTTCAACTTTCCCGTCTGGGGCATGCTGGAGAAGCTCGCGCCGACTTTGCTCGCGGGCGTCCCGGCGATCGTCAAGCCGGCGACCGCCACGTCCTACCTGACCGAGCTGACATTCCGCCGGATCGTCGAGTCGGGCATCCTTCCGGAAGGCGCGGTGCAGTTGATCTGCGGCGGCGTGGGCAACCTCTTCGATCACCTCCACTGTCAGGATGTCGTGGCCTTTACCGGCTCGGCGTCCACCGCGCGCAAGCTGCGGACGCATCCGACGATCATTGACCATTCCGTGCGCTTCACCGCGGAGACCGACTCGCTCAACTCCTGCGTGTTGGGACCAGACGCGACGCCCGGAACGCCGGAGTTCGACCTTTTCGTGCGCGAGGTCGCGCGCGAGATGACGGTGAAGGCCGGCCAGAAGTGCACGGCGATCCGCCGGGCGATCGTCCCCGCGGTGAGTGCGGCGAGCGTGGTGGAAGCGCTGCAGGCCGCGCTCGGCAAAGTCGTGCTCGGCAATCCGCGCCTGGAGCGGGTGCGCATGGGACCCTTGGCCTCTCTCGCCCAGCGCCGCGAAGTCCAGAGCCAGCTCGCCAAGCTGCAGCGCGAGGCGCAGGTGGTCTGCGGCAACGGGCGGCAACTCGAGCTCGCCGATGCCGATGCCGACCGCGGCGCGTTCATCGCGCCCACGTTGCTCTACTGCCGGGAGCCGGCGAATGCCGCCGCCATTCACGAGGTCGAGGCCTTCGGCCCCGTCTGCACGGTGGTGACCTACGAGGGGCTGGATTCAGCGGTAGCACTCGCCAGGCGTGGGGCGGGCAGCCTCGTCGGCTCGGTCTTCACGGGCGACGAGTCCGTTGCGGCGCGGCTCGTGCTCGGCCTCGCTCCCTTCCACGGCCGCCTCCTCGTCGTCGACCGCCATTGCGCCAAGGAGTCGACCGGACACGGCTCGCCGCTGCCGCACCTCGTTCACGGTGGCCCAGGCCGCGCGGGCGGGGGCGAGGAGATGGGCGGGATCCGCGGAGTCCTGCACTACATGCAGCGCACCGCCGTCCAGGGGACGCCCGATGTGCTCTCGGCGATCAGCGGCCGCTGGATCAAGGGCTCCCGGCAGCGCGATCCCGGCGCTCATCCGTTCCGCATTCCCTTCGGGGACCTCGTGCCCGGTGACAGCTTCAACTCGGGGGAGCGCGAGGTGACGGTGGCGGACATCGAGCGCTTCGCCGACCTCTCGGGCGATCACTTCTACGCCCACATGGATGAGGCGGCCGCGCGCCGCAACCCGATCTTCGGCGGCCGGGTCGCGCACGGGTACTTTCTCATCTCCGCCGCGGCCGGCCTCTTCGTCGACCCGCCCTTGGGACCGGTGCTCGCCAACTATGGCATCGATGCGCTGCGCTTCACCAAGCCCGTCAAGCCGGGTGATCGCATCAAAGTGCGCATCACGTGCAAGGAGAAGTCGCTGCGCACCGGACAGGGCTATGGCGAGGTCCGTTGGGATGCGTTGATCACCAATCAGGATGGGGAGCCCGTGGCTGCCTATGACGTCCTGACGATGGTGAGCGAGAGCGCCATGCCGACTTGACCGTGCGCCGGAAGGCACTGTCAGATTCTCGATCGGGCGGGCATACGGGGGTATGCTATCGCGTCTTGTCATGCTTTTGCGGGGGGAGATCACTGTCATGCGCATGTTGCTCGCGATGGCGTTCGCTCTGGCCATTTGTTCTACTGCCGGAGCGGCGGAGAGGGCGCTCCTCAGTGATCCGGCAATGTCGAAGACGCAGATCGTCTTCGACTACGGCGGGGAGCTCTGGAGCGTCCCGCGCAGCGGCGGTCAGGCGCACGTGCTCGCCAGCGGCATGGATCTGCTGGCCCAGCCGGTCTTCTCGCCCGACGGATCGCAGATCGCCTTCACCGGCACCTACGACAAGAATACCGACGTCTATCTCATCCCGGCCGCCGGCGGACAGCCGCGGCGCCTCACCTATCATCCGGATCCCGACATCGCTGTTGGCTGGACGCCGGATGGCAGGAGCGTGCTTTTCCGCTCACACCGCTACAGCTTCTCGGACCCCAACCACCTGTTCGCCGTGCCGGCCACGGGCGGTTTCCCCGCCGAGCTGCCTTTGCCGAGCGGCGAGATGGGCTCCTACTCCGGCGACGGCAGCCACATCGCCTACGTTCCCGGGTTCCAGTGGGAGGCTTACTGGAAGGGATACAAGGGCGGCCAGCACACCGAGATCTGGATCTCGCGCCTGGCGGACTCGAGCACCGTGCGGATCCCTAACCTCAACTCCAACGAAAGCGATCCCATGTGGGTCGGCGGCAAGGTCTACTTCCTGTCCGACCGCGACGGTCCGGAGACACTGTACGCCTACGACACCGCCACCCGTCAGGTGCAGCGGCTGATCGACAACAGGGGATTCGACATCACGTCCGCTTCGGCAGGTCCGGGCGGCATCGTCTACTCTCAGTTCGGCGAGCTGCGCATCTATGACTTCGCGACAGGTGCGACCCAGGCGGTGCCGGTCACGATCGCGGGCGATCTCCCGCAGCGCCGGCCATACTTCGAGGATGTAGCCAACAACATCGTCAATGCCACGCTGTCACCGAACGGCTTGCGCGCCGCGTTCGAGGCGCACGGCGACATTCTCACCGTGCCGGCGAAGCACGGCAGTATCGAAAACCTCACTCACAGTCCGGGTGTGATGGATCGCACCCCGGCCTGGTCGCCGGATGGCAAGTCGATCGCCTACTTTTCCGATCGCGCCGGAGAATACGATCTCGAGATTCGCGCCCAGGACGGAACGGGTCCGGTGCGCCGCGTCTCCCTGGGCCAGGACGACGCCTTCTACGACTCTCTGACATGGTCGCCGGACAGCAAGAAGGTGTTCTTCGAGGATCAGAAGCTCAACCTCTGGTATGCCGATACGACAGGGGCGAAGTCCAGGGCAGTGAAGGTCGCGACGGACGATTACGCCGAGCTGCACAACTTCGATGCGAGCTGGTCGGGAGACAGCCGCTGGATTGCCTTCGCGAAGGTGCTGCCCAATTATCAGCACGCGCTCTTCGTGTATGACCTCGAGGACGGCACGACGCACCAGATCACCGATGGCACCAGCGATTGTCTCTCGCCGCTGTTCGATGCGAGCGGCAAGTATCTCTATTTCACGGCGAGCACCGATACAGGGCTGGCTTACGGCTGGCTAGACATGACGCGACTGGAGCGCGTCGTGACTCGCCAGGTCTACGTGGCCACACTGCAATCCGCGCTGGCCTCGCCCCTTGCGCCGCGCGCGGGGTTCGAGAAGGCGACGTCATCGCCCGATGGCGCGAAGGATGACAAAAAGCCCCACGCGCCCGCCAAGGGTTCGGCGCCGAACCCGCCGGCGGTGAACATCGACTTCGCGGGTCTGCAGAGCCGCGCCGTGCCGCTGCCCGTACCGGCCGCGAACTACGTGGGAATGACCGCCGGCAAGGCCGCCGGAATTCTCTTTCTGCTGCGGGCGCCACTGGTTCCTTTGCCGTCCCACGACGGTCCCAACGGTCCGCCGCTCGCGGTGCTGCGCTTCGATCTCAAGGAGCGGAAGGCTGCAGACGTCATCGACGGCGTTTCCCTCGGAGCGATCGCGGCAAACGCCGAGAAGATCCTCTACCACAAGGGGAACGACTGGTTCATCGCGGACGCGAAGCCGCACGCCACGCCGGATCATCTCAATCTCAGCGACATGCGCGTGCTCGTCGAGCCCCACCAGCAATGGGCGCAGATGTACCGTGACGCCTGGCGCATGCAGCGTGCGTTCTTCTACAACCCGACCTTCGATGGCCTGGACCTGCCGGCGGCCGAGAAGGAGTTCGCCAGCTTTCTGCCGGGCATCGCGAGCCGCGATGACCTGTCGTTCCTCTTCCGCGAGATGATGAGCTATCTGGCGGTGGGTCACATGTTCATCCGGGGGGGTTACCAGCCGAAAATGCAAGAGGTCACGGTCGGACTGCTCGGTGCCGACTACAGGATCGAGAACGGCCACTACCGCATCGTGCACATCTACGACGGCGGGCGCTGGAATCCCAACTTCTACGCGCCGCTCGCGCAGCCGGGGCTGAAGGTGAAGGAGGGGGACTACCTGCTGGCGGTCAACGGCACTCCGCTCGCGGCCGGCACGAATCTCTACGAGGCGTTTGAGGACCTGGCCAACAAAACGGTCACCCTGACCGTGGGTTCGAATCCCGATATGACCGGCTCACACCAGGTGACCGTCAAGACCATACCGAGCGAGGGACGGCTGCGCAATGCGGCGTGGATAGAGCGCAATGCGCGCACCGTCGCCCGCCTCAGCGGCGGCAAGCTCGGCTATGTCTACCTGCCCGACACCGCCTGGGGCGGCTTCACCAATTTCAACCGCTACTTCTTCTCCCAGGTGGACAAGCAAGGCGTCATCATCGATGAGCGCTACAACCACGGCGGCCTGATCTCCGACTATATCATCCAGGAGCTGGAGCAACGGCCCATGAGCGTCAACGTGACCCGCTGGGGTCGCATGGCGGTGGTGCCGCCGGAGGCGATTTTCGGGCCCAAGGTCATGGTGATCAATCAGTTCGCCGGCTCGGGCGGCGACGCGTTGCCCTGGTACTTCAAGATGGACCACGTCGGCACGCTGGTGGGCGAGCGCACCTGGGGAGGGCTGGTGGGCATCGGTGGCTATCCGCAGTTGATGGATGGCGGCAGCATCACGGCCCCACGCATTGCGGTAGAGGGTCTCGACGGCACATTCCCGGTGGAGAATCACGGAGTGAGTCCCGACGTGACCGTGTGGGAGGACCCGCAGCTCGTGCGCCAGGGTCATGATCCACAGCTCGAGCGCGCCGTCGCGATTGCGATGCAGCAGCTCAACGACCACCCGCTGCCGCGGTATCAGCGCCCGCCTTGGCGTAACTACCACCCGAAATTGCCGCCGCTGCCGGCCTCGCCGACCAGTCTGACGACCGGGTAAACCAAGACTGATGCGGCGCTCGGCGCCTACGACGTGCTGACAATGGCGAGCGACAAAGCGGTGCCGGGCGCCTGAACAGGGCGCCCGGACAGGCGTATCCTACGCGGACTTTTGACGATTGGCGGTACCGGAGGTCAGTGTCATGCGCCTATGGCTCGCGGCGACGCTCGCTCTCGTCTCATGTTGTGCTGCTCATGCAGCCGACCGGCTGTTGTTGCGCCATCCGGCCATGTCAAAGACGCAGATCGTCTTCGAGTACGGCGGGGAGCTCTGGACCGTGCCCCGCGAGGGTGGCCAGGCGCACATGCTCGCCAGCGGAGTGGATCTGCTCGCCGACCCGATCTTCTCACCGGATGGATCCCAGATCGCGTTCAGCGGCACGTATGAGAAGAACACTGATGTCTACGTCGTCGCCGCGACAGGCGGACAGCCGCGACGACTGACCTATCATCCTGACCCGGATGTCGCCTTGGGTTGGACGCCGGACGGCAAGAGCGTGCTGTTCAGCTCCCGCCGCTACAGCTACTCCGATCCCGATCAGCTGTTCACCGTGCGCGCGACAGGCGGCTTCCCGACCGAGCTGCCGCTGCCGAGCGGTGAGATGGGATCGTATTCGCCTGACGGAAGTCACATCGCCTACGTTCCGGGTTTCCAGTGGGAGCCGTTCTGGAAGGGCTACAAAGGCGGGCAGCACACCGAGATCTGGATCACGCGGCTCGCGGACTCCAGCACGGAGCGGATCCCGAATCTGAACGCCAACGAGGGCGACCCGATGTGGGTCGGCCACTCGATCTACTTCCTCTCCGACCGCGACGGTCCGGCGACGCTCTATGCCTACGACACGGACAGCCGCCAGGTGAAGCGCCTGATCGACAATCACGGCTTCGATGTCACCGCGGCCGCCGCCGGTCCCGGCGGAATCGTCTACTCGCAGTTCGGCGAGCTCTACGTTTACGACATCGCGACGGGCACGACTCACGCCGTGCCAGTCACCGTGGCGGGCGATTTTCCGCAGCGGCGTCCGTCCTTCGAGGACGCATCGAAAGACGTCCAGAATGCCGACGTGTCGCCTCAAGGCATGCGCGCCGTTTTCGAGGCTCATGGGGAGATTTTCACGGTGCCGACGAAGCACGGCAGCACCGAGAACCTCACCCACAGTCCGGGCGCCATGGATCGCGACCCCGCCTGGTCACCCGACGGCCAGTCCATCGCGTATTTCTCGGATGCGGCGGGAGAGTATGACCTCTACATCCGCCACCAGGATGGTACCGGCGCCGCGCGCCGCATCCCGCTCGGGCAGGACGATGCCTTCTACTATGCCCTGCAGTGGTCGCCCGACGGCAAGAAGCTCCTGTTCAGCGATCAGAAGCTGCAGCTCTGGTATGTCGACATCGACGGCTCGAGCGTACGGCCGCAGAAGATCGCGACCGACAGCTATGACATCCCGTTGCATGACTTCGCGGCGAAGTGGTCTCCCGACAGCCGCTGGATCGCATACACGAAGCTCATGACCAACTACCTGCACGCGATCTTCATCTACTCCCTGGCGGACGGCTCGACGCACCAGGTGACCGACGCCACGAGCGATTGTCTGAACCCGGTGTTCGACACGGGCGGCAAGTATCTCTACTTCACCTCGAGCACCGATACGGGCCTCGCATACGGCTGGCTCAGCATGACGTCCATCGAGCGGCCGATCACCCGCACCTTGTACGCCGCAACACTGCAAGCCGCGACCGCCTCGCCGCTGGCGCCGCAAACGGACTTCGAGAAAGCGCAGCCCGACGTGGGCAAAGCCAAGGAGACCGCGAAAGCGGAGGCGCATTCCGCCAAGAAGCCGGAGCCGCCCAAGCCGGTTGCGATCGACTTCCAGGGTCTGCAGGCGCGCGCCGTACCGCTGCCGGTACCGGCCGCGAGTTACGTCGAGCTCGATGCCGGCAAGGCGGGAACCGTCTACCTGGTCAGGGGGCCGCAGCTCCGGGTCCCGTCGGGCCCGAATGGGCCGCCGCTCGATGTGCTGCAATTCAGCCTGGATACCCGTAAGGTCACGGACGTGATCGACGGGATCACGGCCGGCTCGTTCGCGGCCGACCATGGCAAGCTGCTGTATCGCAAGGGAGACGATTGGTTCATCGCGGACGCCGCGCCCCACGCCAAGCCCGATCATCTCAACCTGGGCGATATGCGCCTGCTCGTCGTGCCGCACGAGCAGTGGACACAGATGTATCACGATGCCTGGCGGATCCAGCGCGCATTCTTCTACAACCCGACCTTCGATGGGCTCGATATCGGCGCGGCGGAGAAGGAGTTCGCGAGCTACCTGCCGGGCATCGCCAGCCGCGACGGTCTCTCGTTCCTCTTCCAGGAGATGATGAGTTATATCTCCGTCGGACACATGTTCATCCGCGGCGGCTACGTGCCCAAAATGGATGAGATCACCGTGGGCCTCCTGGGAGCGGACTACCGCATCGAGCACGGCCACTACCGGATCGCACACATCTATTCCGGCGGGAGCTGGTATCCCAGTGTCTACGGGCCGCTCGCGCAGCCGGGGCTGAAGGTGAAGGAGGGAGATTACCTGCTGGCCGTGAACGGCAACCCGGTCGATGCGGGCATCAGTGTCTACCAGGCATTCCAGGACCTGGCGGGCAAGACCGTGACGCTGACCGTGGGTCCGAACCCCTCGTCGCAGGGCGCCCACTCCGTGGTCGTGAACACCATACCGAGCGAGGCCGCATTGCGGCACGTCGCCTGGATCGAGCACAACCAGGAGCTCGTCGACCGGCTGAGCGGCGGCAGGATCGGCTACGTCTATCTGCCCGACACCGCCTGGGGCGGCTTCACCAACTTCAACCGTTATTTCTTCTCGCAAGTGGACAAGCAGGGCGTCGTGATCGACGAGCGCTTCAATCACGGCGGAGACATATCGGACTACATCATCGACTACCTGGAGCGGCGGCCGATGGCGCTCGTCGTCTCACGGTGGGGTCACTCCCAGATCACCCCGCCGGAGGCGATATTCGGTCCCAAAGTGATGGTCATCAACCAGTTCTCGGGCTCCGGCGGCGACGCGTTGCCCTGGTACTTCAAGATGGACCACGTGGGTACGCTCGTGGGCGAGCGCACCTGGGGCGGACTGGTGGGCATCTATGGGTATCCGCCGTTGATGGACGGCGGCAGCATCACCTCGCCGCGGATAGCCGTGGAGGGCCTGGACGGTACTTTCCCGGTGGAGAATCACGGCGTTGGTCCCGACGTCACCGTGTGGCAGGATCCGCAGCTCATACGGCAGGGTCACGATCCCCAGCTCGAGCGCGCCGTGGCGATTGCCGTGCAGCAGCTCGAGGCTCATCCGCTGCCGCAGTATCAGCGTCCGGCCTGGCTCAATTACCACCCGCATCTGCCGCCGCTGCCAGAGCACCCGAATAGCGTCAGCGGGGAATGATGTTGCCGGCGCTGTAGGTATGCCCGCGCGCGGAAACGGCTTTGACCAGAACCCAGATGGTCATGCCGACGCGCAGCTCCAGTGCCAGCAGCGCACTCCTCGTGACGCGCGCGAGTACGGCCGCGCCCGCGCCAATGTCGACCTTGATCAGGACGGCTTGCCCGATGTCATCGGAAATCTCGCTGATGACACCCTGAAGCGCGTTCCTGACGCTCAAACCGCGCGGCGGCTCCGTGGCCAGGATGATGTCGCGCGCCAGCAGCTGCACGCGCATGCGTCCTCCGACGCGTGCGTTCAGCGAGCTGACGTGCAGCACACCGCCACCGAGCCGGATGTCCGCCATCCCTCCCGCGGCATCGACGCGCGTGACCGTGCCATCCAGAATCGAGCCCACCGCTTCGGACCCGACGATGGCGCGTAACTCGGGCCGCACACTGATGTCGCTCAGCGTGCCGGACGCGACGATCTCGCCAGCCTCCATCAGGGCCACGTGTGTTGCGAGACGCAGGACCTCATCGAGCTGATGGCTGACGAAGACCATCGGCATCGACAGCCTGTCGCGCAGGGTCTCCAGGTAGGGCAGCACTTCCTCGCGGCGGGCGGCATCGAGCGAGGCCAGCGGCTCATCCAGAAGCAAGAGATGCGGCTGCGCGAGCAGGGCGCGCCCGAGCGCCACCCGCTGGCGCTCGCCCCCCGAGAGTTGGTACGGCCGTCGCGTCAGCAGCGGCTCGAGCCCGAGCAGCGCCAGTACTTCGTCGAACCCGATGGAGTGCGCGTCCCTGGGCGCACGCCGCTCGCCGTAGCGCAGGTTGGCGAGCACCCCGAGATGCGGAAACAGCCGAGCGTCCTGAAACACGTAACCGATCCTCCGGCGCTCGACCGGGACACGGATGCGTCCCCGCGTGTCCGTCAGAGTCACGCCATCGAGCTCCACCCGGCCTTCGTCGGGTTGCAGGAGTCCCGAGATGATGTTGATCAGCGTCGTCTTGCCGCACCCCGAGCGGCCGAAGAGGGCGATGACGCCGGGTGTCGGTGCGTCGAGCTGCGCGCGCAGCTTGAACCCTTCCCAACGCTTTATGACGGATAGGCGCAGCATGACCCCGTTGCCTCAGCGCCCCAGGAGCCGGTAGACACGCCGGGCCAGGAGCTCGGCGAGCACGAGCCCGAGCAGGCCGAGCGCGATCGCGAGGAGGGCGAGTCGCATTGCAACCGCCTCGCCCCCCGGCTCCTGGATGGCCGTGTAGAGCGCGAGGGGCAGGGTGCGTGTGACCCCGGGAACGTTGGACGCGAACGTGATCACGGCGCCGAATTGTCCGAGTCCCGCGGCGAACGCGGTGAGGAGCCCCGCGAGAATTCCCGGCAGCATCAGGGGCAGGGTGATGGAGAGAAACCGGTCGAGCGGCCCGGCGCCGAGCGTGCGGGCCGCCGCCTCGAGCCCCCGGTCCACGCTCTCGAGCGCCAGCCGGATGGCCCGCACCATGAGCGGAAAAGTCATCACGGCCGTGGCCAGTGTGGCGCCGGCGGTCGTGAAGGGCAACTCGATGCCGAAGTGCGCGAGCAGCCACTGGCCGGCCGCGCTGCGGCTGTCCAGCGACACGAGCAAAAGATAGCCCACGGCGACGGGCGGCAGCACGAGCGGCAGATGCACCAGGGCATCCAGTGCGAGGGTGCCCGGGAAGCGGCTGCGCGCCAGGAGGTAAGCCACGAGGATGGCCAGCGGCAGGCTGAAGGCAACGCTGCGCAGGGCGATCTCCAGGCTGAGGCGCAGTGCGTCGAGCTCGGCGGGGGTCATTGACAGCATGAGCGGTTCGCTACCTGGGCTGGGGCGTGGCCTCGCGGCCTGGGCCGAACGTTAACTCATGCCCCGGCATGTTCGCATCTTGACTTGCTCCTGCCCGGCCGCATCTTCGTCCCTGGGTGCGGTCTTTGCGGACCTGGTGTCGACATGAGCGGCGAGCGGCAATACGGCTGGATGTGGGTGGAGGCGTGCGAGGTCCTCGACAGGGCCGAGCGCCTGCAACGCCAGTTCCTGCGCTACGTGGGGCCCGGGGCCGACGCGGCGGTGTGGGAGCCGCCGGTCGACATCCAGGAGACCGACGATGGGCTGATTTTGCTCTTTGCTCTTCCCGGTGTCGTACCGGAGGAGGTCAGCCTGATCCTGAAGCCCACTGAGCTGACGGTCAGCGCCATGCGTCCGCTGAAGCTCGGTCACCCCGACGCCGTGATCCGGCGTCTCGAAATCCCGCACGGACGCTTCTTCCGGCGGATTCCGTTGGCGGGCGTGCCGCTCAAGCTGACGGCCAGCCGGTACGAGAACGGCTGCCTCGAAGTCCGGCTGACCCGAGAGATGAAACAGGCCTAACACTATGGCGGATACCGACCAGACTACCCCTGCGGCCTCGCGGATCGAGCAGCCACCGCTGCCGGCCGACGCCGTCCCGATCGTGGCGATGCGCAACGTCGTGCTCTTCCCGGGCATCGTGTTGCCGGTCACCCTCGGGCGTGAGGAGAGCATTGCCGCCGCGCAGGAAGCCGTGCGCACCGGGCGCAAGGTTGGCCTTCTCCTGCAGCGCGATCCCACCCTCGAGAAGCCGGAGCCCTCAGACCTTTACGATCTTGGCGTCCTCGCCATGGTGGTGCGCTACGTCACCGCGCCGGACGGCGCGCATCACCTCGTGTGTCAGGGCGAGAGCCGGTTCCGGCTGCTGCAGATCGTGCGTGAGACGCCGTTTCTCGCGGCACGCATCGAAGCCATTCCGGAGGCGGAAACTCTGGGCGCCGACATCGAGGCACGCATGGACTTTCTCAAGCAGCGCGCGGTGGAGGCCCTGTCGCTGCTGCCGCAGGTACCCGCGGAGCTGGCGCGGACCATCCGCGGCATCGACTCTCCGGGACAGCTCGCGGATCTCATCGTGAGTTTCACGGACGTGAAGCCGCAGGAGAAGCAGGAGCTGCTGGAGACCATCGATCTCAAGGAGCGCCTCGACAAGGTGGTGAAACTCCTCGCGCATCGCGTGGAGGTGCTCAAGATCACCCGCGACATCACCGAACAGACGCAGGCCGCCCTCGGAGAGAGGCAGCGCGAAGCGGTCCTGCGCGAGCAGCTACACCAGCTCCAGAAGGAGCTGGGCGAGGGCGACGACGCGGGCGGCGACATCGCCGAGCTCGACAAGGCCATCGCCGCCGCGCACATGCCCGGCGAGGTCGAGGAGCAGGCGCGCAAGGAGCTCAAGCGCCTCGAGCGCATGAGCGAGGCGAGTCCCGAGCACGGCATGGTACGCACCTATCTCGACTGGCTGGTGGCGTTGCCCTGGAACAAGGCGGACGCGGAAGACATCGACATCGAGCGGGCGCGCCGTGTCCTCGATGAGGACCACTACGGCCTGGAGAAGGTCAAACGGCGCATTCTCGAGTATCTCGCGGTGCGCAAGCTCAATCCCCAGGGCAGAAGCCCGATTCTCTGCTTCGTGGGTCCGCCCGGGGTGGGCAAGACCTCTCTCGGCCAGAGCGTCGCGCGGGCGCTGGGGCTGAAGTTCGTGCGCGCGAGCCTGGGCGGTGTGCACGATGAGGCGGAGATTCGCGGTCATCGGCGCACTTACGTGGGTGCGCTGCCGGGCAACATCATCCAGGGGCTGCGCAAGGGCGGCACCCGCAACCCGGTCTTCATGCTCGATGAGATCGACAAGCTGGGGGCCAGCTTTCAGGGCGATCCCGCCTCGGCCCTGCTCGAGGTGCTCGACCCGGAGCAGAACTCGACGTTCCGCGACAACTATCTGGGACTGCCCTTCGATCTCAGTCACGTGCTCTTCATCGCCACCGCCAACGTGCTCGAGACCATTCCGGGCCCGCTGCGCGATCGCATGGAGATCATCGAGCTCACCGGTTACACCGAGGAAGAGAAGCTCGAGATCGCCAAGCGCTATCTCGTCGCCCGGCAGCTGAAGGCCAACGGCCTCAAGCCCGAGCAGGCCAGTCTCTCCGACGCGGCCCTGTCACGCGTGATCCGCGAGTATACGCGGGAGTCCGGTTGCCGCAGCCTCGAGCGGCAGATCGGGGCGTTGCTGCGTCGCGCCGCGATGCGTATCGCCGAGGGCAAGGTCATGAGCGTCCGGTTCGAGGCGGACGACGTCGCGGAGGTGTTGGGACCGACGCGCTTCGAGAACGAAGTCGCCCAGCGGACCTCGGTCCCGGGCGTTGCGACGGGACTTGCCTGGACGCCGGTGGGTGGTGACATCCTCTTCGTGGAGTCGGCGCGCATGCCGGGCAGCGGCAAGCTCATTTTGACGGGGCAACTGGGCGATGTGATGAAGGAGTCCGCACAAGCGGCACTGAGCCTGATCAAAGCCCAGGCCGCCGAGCTCGGCATCGACCCCCAGCTCTTCGACCAGAGCGACATCCACGTCCACGTGCCGGCGGGCGCGATCCCGAAAGACGGTCCGAGCGCCGGAGTCGCCATGTTCGTTTCGCTCGCTTCGCTGCTGAAGCGCCGTTCCGTGCGGCCCGACGTCGCCATGACCGGCGAGATCAGCCTGCGCGGCCTCGTCCTGCCGGTCGGCGGGATCAAGGAGAAGACCATTGCAGCGGCCCGTGCGGGCATCCGCAAAGTGATCCTGCCCGCGCGCAACCGGCGCGATCTCGATGACATCCCGCAGAGCGCCCGCTCGATGTTGGAGCTCGTCTGGGTGGAGCGTGTGTCGGAGGCGCTGGAGGTGGCGTTGGCCGCGCCGGCGGAGACTCAGAAGCCGCCGGAGACTCAGAAGCCGGCGGCGAGATCCGACAAGGAGGAGGCCGCGAAGTCGGCAGCCTGAGTGCGGCTCAGTAGAGCGCGTTGAGGAGCCCCGCGGTGCCGAGAGCCACCACGACCAGCCCCACGGCCGTCGCCGCGGCGCGCGCAGGCACATGGCGGGTCACCCAGGCTGAGAGAGGTGCCGCCGCCGCGCCGCCGATCAGCAGTGCGATGACCATGTCGTATCTCATCTGACCCATCTGTGTCCAGAGGGCGATGCTGGTCGCCAGCGCGACGAAGAAATCCACCGCGTTTGCAGTACCGATGGCAAAGCGTGGGGCGACGCCTCGGGCGATCATCGTCGAGGTCACGATGGTCCCCCAACCACCCCCGCCGATGGCATCGAGGAAGCCGGCGATCAAGCCCAATGCGGGGCCGGGCGCGTCAACCACGAGTGGCGGAGTGCGCTTGAGGACGACGCGACCTACGACGCAAAGTCCGGTAATGATGAGATAACTCCACACGAACGGCCGGATAGCGTGCGTCGGCACATGCGCCAACACCGTTGCTCCCACGACGCCGCCGACTACGCCTGGCGCCAGCAGGGACAGGAAGATCTTCCTGTCGAGGTTGCGGAACCAGGCATGCGAAGCGCTCGAGATGCCGGCAGTGACGACCTCCGCCGCGTGCACCGTGGCGCTGGTGATGAGGGGTGGGACGCCGAGCGTCGCGAGGATGGAGCTTGCGGAAATGCCGTAGCCCATGCCGACGCAACCGTCGACCATCTGGGCGACGAAGCCCACGGGAATCAGCCAGAGGAACTGTTGTGACAGCGCCACCGAGCCCACTAGGCAACCATGACCTGGTCGAGAGTGATCGGCGGCCCGGACTGGGCCTGTGCGGACTCGGCGGCGAAGCCCTTCATCTGCAGCCACTCGGGATTGAAGAGGCGCGACTGGTACTTCGCCCCGCCGTCGCAAAGCACGGTGACGATGGTGTGACCGGGGCCGAGGTCGCGCGCGACACGGGCGGCGGCTGCGACATTGATGCCACTGGTGCTGCCGAGGAAGAGGCCTTCCTCCCGCAGCAGCCGGTACACGAATCGCACGGTCTCCGGATCCTCGATGTGTACGGCATCATCGATCGGCGCGTCCTTCAGATTCGCGGTGACCCGCCCGATGCCGATGCCCTCCGTGATCGAGCCCGACCCCGTTGCCTTCAGAGTTCCGTTGCGCACGTACTCATAGAGGCTGCTGCCGGGCGGATCGGCCAGCACGCAGCGGATGGAGCGGCGGCGCGATTTCAGGTATTCGGACACGCCGGCGAAGGTGCCGCCGGTGCCCGAGGAGGAGACGAAGGCATCCACGCGTCCGGTGGTCTCCTCCCAGATCTCGGGCCCCGTGGTCTCGATGTGCGCCTGGCGGTTGGCCGTGTTGTCGAACTGGTTCGCCCAGATGGCATTCGGCAGGCTCGCGGCGAGCCGCTGCGACACTTTCTGGTACTGATTGGGATTGCTGTAGGGAACCGTCGGCACTTTGTGGACTTCGGCGCCCAGGGTCTCCAGCAGCCGGTATTTCTCCGGCGACTGGTTGTCAGGCATGACGATGACGCAGCGATAGCCGCGCGCGTTACAAACGTGGGCGAGGCCAATCCCCGTGTTGCCCGCCGTGCCTTCGACGACCGTGCCGCCCGGAGCCAACTCGCCGCTGCGCTCGGCGGCGAGGACGATTGCGCGCGCGGCGCGATCCTTGACCGAGCCGCCGGGATTCATGAACTCGGCCTTGCCGAAGATGTCGCAGCCGGTCTCCTCACTCAACCGCCGCAGTTTGATCAGCGGCGTGCGGCCGATCGACTCGACGAACCCTTCGCGCATGCTTCATCTCCCCGTCAGATAGGCTGAATCAGATCGGCGGCGGTCTCGCCGGCCGACGGCGTCGCCGCGGGCTCAGCCGCGGCCGCGATTGCCGCGACCTCACCGACGATCAGCAGAGCCGGGGGCGAGACACCCGCCCGGTCGGCGAGGTCGGCGATTTGCGCCAGTGTACCGCGCAGAACCCGCTGCTCGGGCAGTGTCGCGCGCTCGACGAGCGCCGCCGGTAGCGTGTCAGCAGCGCCGGCCGCGCGCAACCGCGATACGAGCTGTTCCAGTCTGCCCACGCCCATGTAGAAGACGACCGTCTGACCCGGGCGGGCGAGGGTGCCCCAATCGAGCGAATCGTCCTGCGGAAGATGTCCGGTCACGAAGGTCACGCTCTGGGCGAGTCCCCGCTGGGTCAACGGAATGCCGGCGCCGGCCGCCGCACCGAGCGCCGCAGTGATCCCGGGAACCACGAGGCAGGGGATACCCTGGCGGGCGAGCGCTTCAATCTCTTCGCCGCCGCGGCCGAAGATGAACGGGTCGCCGCCCTTCAGACGCGCCACTTTGAGTCCCTGGCGGGCGAAGCGGATCATCAGCTCGTGGATTTCCTCCTGGGGCGTATGCGCCTCGTTGGCGCGATGGCTCTTGCCGACGAAGATCCGCCGTGCCTCGCGCCGGGAGCGCTCCAGCACTTCCTGCGGAACCAACCTGTCGTAGAGGACCACATCGGCCTGTTGCAGCAGTTGCAGCGCCCGCAGCGTGAGGAGGTCCGGATCGCCGGGACCCGCCCCGATGAGATAGACCTCACCGAGCGCGCTGTCGCCTGTCGCGGCCGACGTCGTGAGCTGCGAGATCAACAGCTCCGCCTCGAACGCGCGGGTGGCGCCGCCCTCGTCACCCGCCAACAGGCGCGCGCCCGCCTTGCCGCGTACGACGCGCTCCCAGAACGCGCGCCGCGCCGCCGCCCCCAGGGCCCGTTGCACGCTCTTGCGCCGTTCGCCCATGAAGCGGGCGAGCGCGCCGAGGCCCGCCGGAAGAATTGCCTCGATCCGCTCGCGCACCCAACGGGCCAGCACCGGAGCGTGTCCGGCGGAGCCGACCGCGACGATGATCGGCGAGCGGTCGATGATGGCGGGAAAGATGAAGGTCGAAAGCGCAGCGTCATCCACGACGTTGACGGGCACGTTTCGCTCGCGAGCGGCCGCAGAGACCGCCGTGTTGACAGCATTGGAGTCGGTTGCCGCGATTGCGAGGGCGGCGCCGTCGAGGTGGGCGGGAGTGAAGCTCTCGGCGAGGTGCGTCAGCCCGCCTGTTGCGAGCCGGCTATGCAGATCCTCGTGCAGCCGCGGCGCGACGACCGTCACGCTCGCCCCGGCTCTCACCAGCAGATCCGCCTTGCGCGCCGCAATGCGTCCGCCACCGACGATGACCGCGCGCGCCGAGCGTAGCTGCAGAAATACCGGCAGATAGTCCATCTGGGCTGGACTGTCTGTCAGGCTTGCGCGGCCACATGGCGCACTCTGGGATGTAAACCGCATTCACGAGACTCGGATTGCTCCCACCACCAGCGGCCCGCACGGCGGCTCTCGCCCGGCTGAATCGCCCGGGTGCAAGGGAAGCAGCCGATGCTGGGAAACTGGCGATCGTGGAGGGAATTGTAAGGCAGCTTGCGCGTGCGAATGTACTGCCAGATCTCCGCCTCGCTCCAATCGAGCAGTGGGCTGACCTTATAGAGTCCGTGCTCCGCGTCCCACTCCACGGGCTGCGCCTGAGCGCGCGTCGCCGACTGCTCCCGGCGGACACCCGTGACCCACGCCGTGTACCCCTCGATGGCGCGCTTGAAGGGCTCCACCTTGCGCACATGGCAGCAGGCGAGGCGCGCCTCCAGGCTGTGATAAAAGCCGTTGATCCCCTGCGCGGATACCAGCCGCTGGAGGGCTTGCGCGTCGGGGGACACCAGGCGCAGGGAGCGCCTGTAGCGGCGCTCGAGCTTTTCCAGCAAATCGTACGTTTCCTGGTGCAGCCGCCCCGTGTCGATGCTGAACATGTCGATCTCGGGCACGTGCGTCCAGATGATGTCGGTGAGCACCATCGCCTCGGCGCCGAGGCTGTTCGAGTAGACCACTCGGCCATGCTCGCGCACCGCCGCGGCGAGGTGCTCGCGCACGTCCTTCGCCTTCTGTTCCAGATCCAGGTTCAGTAGTTCGCCCATATGTCGGGAATATAGCCAGGGAGCCCGGCCCGGCAGAACGAATGATTGCTTCTTAAGCACTGCGGGTCGGTTATGGGTCTATCCCCTCCGGGCAGTCGCCCTGACCGCCAGGGTTGCGCTACCCTCTGCATCATGAAACTGCACCAGTTACGTTACCTGGCCGCCGTGGCTCAAAGCGGGCTCAACATCACGGCGGCGGCGCAGAAGCTGCACACGTCGCAGCCGGGCGTCAGCAAGCAGATCAAGCTCCTCGAGGACGAGCTCGGCTTCCAGATCTTCGTACGTGAAGGCCGCAACCTCACCCGCATCACCCCGGCCGGCCAGCAGGTGATCGATCGTGCCCTGCACATCCTGCAGGAGGCCCAGAGCATCCGTGCCCTTTCCACGGAGCTGCGCGACGAGGGCAGGGGAAGCCTCTCGATCGGCACCACACACACGCAGGCGCGCTACGTCCTACCCGGCGTCATCCGCGAGTTCCTGGCCAAATACCCGCATGTGCGCCTGAACCTGCACCAGGGCACCTCCGAGCAGATCGCCGAGATGGCCGCCCAGGACCGCATCGATTGCGCCATCAACACCGGCTCAGAGCGTCTCTTCGCCGACCTGACGATCCTGCCCTGCTATCGTTGGAACCGCGTCGTCATCGTCCCTCGCGACCACCCCCTGGCCAGCGCCGGCAAGCTCACCTACCGCGCGTTGGCCGCCTATCCCATCATCACCTACACGTTCAGCTTCTCCGGCCCCTCGTCGCTGATCGACGCCTTCGCCAAAGCCAACCTCACACCCAATGTAGCGATCACCGCCCGCGACTCCGACGTCATCGTCACCTATGTCCGTCTGGGCATGGGCGTCGGCATCGTCGCCCACATGGCGGTAGACGAAAACGACCCCGACCTGGCCGTCATCGACGCCTCCCACCTCTTGCCGGCTCACACCACGTGGCTAGGCTTCCGCCGCGGGACACTCCTGCGCAAATACATGTATGACTTTGCGCAGCTGATCGCCCCGCACCTGGATCGTCGTCTGGTAGAGCGGGCCCACCGCGCCAACACGCCAGAGGAGGTCGCAGAGATGTTCGCCGACATCAAGCTACCCGTAAAATAGCGCGGGACCGGGCCAAATGGGGTTTTCCGGGAGGCTCAAAAACAGGAGGCGCATTTGCGCCAACCTACATGGACGTATCCACGGCGTTCCCTGAAAACCCCATTTGGCCCGCTCCCGTGCGAAGTCCTGACGCAATCTTGCTTGCTAAGCCGCGACCCGTCCCTGCCGCCGCCGGATCCACACAGGCGTATGCTCATCCGCAGCCGCCTGATACGCCACCGTGAACTCCCGCAACGCCGTCCGGCAGGCCTCCAGATTCTGATCCTTCCGCGGAACGATGCTGTCGAACCCGCACCGCCCCAACCAGAACACCAGATCCTGAATCACATCCCCGACGGCACGTAACTCACCGGTGAACCCGAGCCGCTTGCGCAGCACCACCGCCTGCGACAACGCTCGCCCGTCCGTGAAAGCCGGAAATTGCAGCGCGATCAGCGCGCGATCTGCGATCTCGGCAAAGACCGCCTCGATATCCGCCGTGTTGGGTACCAGCACACCCACGGCCGCATGCGCCGCAAGCAGCGCCTCCCGTTCCGACCGCCAGCGGGCGAGCGTCACGATCACCTTGCCGCCCGCCGGCCCGATCTCCGTGCGCCCGTCTTCGATGAGAGTCCAGCTGTCGTCGACGAGCTCGCCCCGGCTCAGAACCGTCACTGTCATGCGGCAGCCGCCTCGGACTCGTTCAGATACAGCCGCTCCTTGAAGGGAGCCATGCCGATCCGCCGGTAGCACTCGATGAAAGTCTCGTCCTCATCGCAACGCAACTCGAGGTAAGCGTGGATCAAGCGCTCCACGCCATCAGCGATCTCATCGCGCGCAAGCGCGCGCCCAATGCGTTCGCCGATCGCCGCGTCATTGCTCGGGCTGCCGCCGAGCGTCACCTGGTACCACTCTTCGCCGTGCTTATCGACGCCGAGAATGCCGATGTGGCCGACGCTGTGGTGGCCGCAGCCGTTCATGCAACCGCTGATCGTGATGCGGATGGCTCCAATCTCGTACTGCGCATCCAGCGTATCGAACCGCCTGTAAATGTCCTGCGCCACCCCGATCGAGCCTGCATTCGCCAGGCCGCAGAAATCCAGGCCGGGGCAGCTCACGATGTCGGTGACCAGTCCGATGTTGGGCGTCGCCAGTTTGAAGGCATCCAGCCTGCGCCAGACCTCGTACAGGTCGCGCTCCGCCACGTCGGCGAGCACGAGATTCTGATCGTATGTCGAGCGGATCTCCCCGAAGCTGTAGGCGTCGCAGATGTCCGCCAGTCCCTCGAATTGCTCCGCGGTGCAATCGCCCGCCACATGGTCCGGCGCCTTGAGCGAGACGAAAACCACGCGATAGCCCGGCACTTTGTGCGGGCGGACATTGCGCTTGACCCATGCTGCAAAGCCCGCGTCGCGCGCCGCAACGGCGGTAACGTCGGCGCCGACCTCCGCGGCCGATCGATAAGCGGGCGCCGGGAAATGCCCTCGCATCCGCTCGATGTCCTCCGGCAGGAGCAGCAGCTCCTCGCCCTCGACACTCGCCTTGATCTTGGCGTACTCCTCTTCGATCGCGGCGCGGAAGCGCTCGATGCCCCACTCGCGCAGCACGATCTTGATGCGCGCCTTGTGGATGTTGTCTCGCCGCCCGAAGCGGTTGAACGTGCGCAGGACCGCCGTCGCGTAGCGCAACAGATCCGACTCCGGCACGAACGGATTCATCTCCTGAGCCAGCAGCGGCTGCCGGCCGAGTCCGCCGCCGACGAAGAAGCGATACCCGATCGCTCCGTCCGCGCGACGCACGAGATGCACTGCCGTGTCGTTGGTGCGGCTCGCGGCGCGGTCCACCGTTGCGCCCGTGAAGGCGAATTTGAACTTGCGCGGCAGCCAGTAGAACTCCGGGTGCAGTGCGATGAACTGGCGCAGCAGCTCGCAGTAGGGCCGCGGATCGATATGCTCATCGGCTGCGACGCCCGCCAGGTAATCGGCCGTGATGTTGCGGGTATCGTTGCCGCAGGCCTGGATGCCGTGGAGCTGCACCTCCGCGAGCTCCCCCAGCAGGTCCGGCACCTGCTCGAGCTTGGGCCAGTTGAGCTGAATGTTCTGCCGGGTGGTGAAATGACCGTAGCCTTTGTCGTACTTGCGCACGATGTGGGCCATCTTGCGCAGCTGCGCCGACTCGAGCAGGCCGTAGGGCACGGAGATGCGCAGCATCGGCGCGTGGCGCTGCTGGTAGAGGCCGTTGCGCAGCCTCAGGTGACGGAACTCCTCTTCCGAGAGCTGCCCTGCCAGGTACCGGCGAGTCTGGTCCCGGAATTGCTCGACGCGCTGTGTGACGAGCGCGCGGTCTATCTGATCGTAGCGATACATGCCGACGGACTATAGGCGGCGGCCGCCGGCCCACTAAATACCGTGTGGTTTGGTATCACGCGCTAGGGGTTATGAGTGCGATAATGGCTTTCAGTCAGGCAATGGAGGACCGGTCCCGGTGAAGCTCAGAATCAAAGGCGATTCGCTGCGGCTACGGCTCGCGCAGGGGGAGATGCGAGCGCTCGTGGAGCGGGGCGCGGTCGAGGATCGGGTCTCCTTTCCGGGCGGGGCAGCGCTCAGGTACCGCCTGCGAATGGATAAGAATAGTAACGTTATTTCAAGTAGTTACGTTCAAAATCTAATTGAAATCATAGTCCCGGAGGCGCAGGCACAGCACTGGTATGGCACCGATCTCGTGACTCTGAGCGCCACGGGGCCGGTCGCGACCGGGGAGCAGCGGATCGTCCTGGAGAAGGACTGGGCATGTCTCGCTCCGCGCGAAGGCGAGGACGAATCCGATAATTTCCCTCACCCCGAAGCTGGCCGCGGCGCTAAGACCGGTTGAGCTCCAGCAGATCGTCCGGCGTATCGAGGTCGAAGCCGGCGCTCGCCATCGGCACCTTGATCAGGTGATCCGCGTGGCGCCTGAGGAGCGCCCTGGCACCGGTATCGCCCTTGAGCTCGGCCAGCTCGCGGAGGAGGTGCTGCGGGAAGATCGCAGGCACACCGATGGTGGCCCCGTAGCGGGCGGCCGCGACACAGAGGGGTTGCCGGCGCCACGCACTGGCGAGCCGGCGCAGATCCTCCGCCGTGACGCAGGCCTGGTCGGCCAACACCAACATGACGCCGGCGCATGACGCCGGCAGGCGTGAGACGCCCGCGCGGATGGAGCTCGCGATCCCCTCGCGCCAGTCGCGGTTGATCACCACGGAGCCCGGTGAGTGCTTCAGCAGGGGCGCGAGCTCGGCGGCCCGGGCGCCGAGCACGACAGTGAGCCCATGGCCCACGACTTCGGTGGCGCGGCCGGCGACGAGGCTGAGAAGCGGCCGGTCGCCGATCCGCACGAGCTGTTTCGCGGAGCCAAAGCGGGTCGAGGCCCCCGCCGCGAGCACGATGGCATGCAGGCCGAGAGTGTCGCTCTCGAGACTCACGACCGGCTGTCGGCGCGGACTGTGCGCCGCAGCTCGACCCCGGCGGGCAGCTGAGCGCTGACACGCGCGAAGCGGTTGCGCTCGTCGAGAATGAAATCCGCGTCGATTGCGCATACGGCTCGCCAGTCCGCAACGGCGAGATGCTCCGCGAGCGCGCGCTCGAGCGCGGCACGCCGCGGCACCCATGCCGAGTCGAAAAAGCGCGCGAACTCCTGCCAGTTGGCGCGCGCAGCCGGCGCCTCGCCTGCCGCCAGCGCGGCCTCGAGCCGCGAGAGCGCCTCACGGCTCGTCCCGGATCGGCCGATGAGGGCCGCTAGATGACGCGCGCTCGTCCCGGTTGCGCCGCTCGCCGTCGACTGGCGCGCGGCGAGAAGCTCCGCCAAAGTCTGATCCCTCTCCTCGAAGCGCGCGAGCACCCACACCAGATAGCTCACACAGGCTTCGCGAAAGAGGGCCGTCCCCTCGGAGAGTGAGGAAGCCGTTGCTCCAAACACGGCCGCGCAGGCGTGGGTCACGTCGGCTGCGTGCGACTGCTCTACGGCAAGCTGGGAGCGGATGATCTCGAGCTCATTCACCGTTCGCTCCTCACTTGCTGCATGTTGTGCAGGAAGCCGTGGATTTCGGCAACGATCGCGAGCGCGATGGCCTCGGGCGCGCGGCCGCCGAGATTGAGCCCGACCGGTGCGCGCAGGCGCGGCCGCAGACGCTCTGCATCGGCGCCCAGCTCTGACAGCAGCTTCTCACGCCGCGCAGGAGGACCGAGCAGTCCGACGTAGGGGAGGGAGCTGGCGCTGAGTGCCCGCAGATATTCCAGGTCCGATGGCAGGTGATGGCTCATCACCACCGCCGCCGTGAACTCGCTGAGGTTCAGCGCCTGGGCTATCTCCTCCGGACGCGCCAGCAGGACGCGCTCCGCCAAGGGAAAGTGCGAGGGCACCGCGTATGCCGGACGATGGTCCACCACGGTCAGGCGCCAGTGCAGGTGGGCCGCAAACTCCACCACGGGCAGGACGTCGGGGCCCGCACCCAGGAGGAGGAGCTGCGGCGGCAGGACCAGCGGCAGCAGGAGCAGCTGCCAGCGGGCGCCGGCCCTTTCCAACCGGCGAACCTCCCCGGAGCGGGGCGCCGCCGCCAGGGCCGTGAGCGCGCCCGGCTCGAGGAGCGACGCCGCGGCCTGCGAAGGGAGCGCGCGTGGTGTGCGCAGTGCCGATGCGCCGCAAAGCGGGGGCAGCAGGAGCGCACCTGGCGGAATCGCGGCATCGCTTGATTCCGTCACCACACCGATGGCCGTCGGCTCGTGGGCGGCCAGCGCCGCCGCCAGGTGCGCAAGCGGCTGCCACTCTTCCCCCGGACCGACGCGCAGCAGAAGGATATGCATCGCGCCTTCACAGCCCAGGCCGAGGCCCCAGACGAGGTCGTCCGCGTTGCGTAGGTCATAGGTCACGAGCGCCGCTCGGCCATTCTCGATCACGGCGCGGGCGCGCTCGCCGAGATCGCCTTCCAGGCATCCCCCGGAGATGAGACCGGCGTACCGGCCGTCGCGTGCGATGAGCAGCATCGCTCCGGGCTTGCGGTAGGTCGAGCCCGCCGTATGCACGAGGATGCCGAGCGCCATCGCGCGGCCGGCGGCCCGCTCGCGCTCGAACAGGGGTAGGAGGGGTCCGAGTTCAGAGTCCATCCGTCGCATTATGCCCGCCCGGGCCCTGTTCCTGCTCCACGTACGGGGCTCGGTCCTGCGAACCCCGTTGAGGGCTGCGCAAACGCATCAGAACATCATTGCGCGCACTCGGGCTCGTCAGTAGAGTCGCACCGCCTTTCCTCTGGTCGATCCCAATTCCATGCCCAATTCCGCTCCCTGGGTCGTGCACAAGTTCGGCGGCTCGAGTGTCGCCGACGCCGGCTGTTTCCGGCGCGTCGCGGCCATCATCGATTCGCTGCCGGCCGCGCGCGTCGGCGTCGTGCTTTCCGCCTGCAAGGGCGTCACCGACTCCCTGCTCGGGCTCGTGGCGCTGGCGGAGCGACAGGACGACCGCTATCGCGTGGAGATCAGCGCCTTGCGCTCACGGCACGCCGAGATCGCCGAGACGCTCCTCACCCCGGAATCCGCTCGCCTGTACCTGGCGGGATTCGACCGCGATTGCCACGACCTCGAGGGCATCCTCCACACCGTGAAGCTGACCCGGTCGGCGGCGCGCAACGTGAGCGATCTCATCGCCGGCTATGGCGAGATCTGGTCCACCAAGCTCTTTCATCGCTTCCATGAGGAACGCGGCAGCCAACGCGGGCCCACGCAGTGGGTCGATGCCCGGCGGGTCGTGGTAGTCGAGTGGGGTCCGCTGGGCCCCGGCGTGCAATGGGGACAATCGCGAACGAATCTCTCGGACCTCGTCGACCGCGACTTCAAAGGCACTCTGATCATCACCGGCTTCATCGCCTCGGACCCACGCGGTGTGCAGACGACGCTCGGGCGCAACGGCAGCGACTTCTCCGCCTCGATCTTCGGCGCGCTGCTCGATTCCGCCGAAATCCATATCTGGACGGATGTCGATGGCGTTCTGTCGGCCGACCCGCGCCGGGTGCCCGATGCGACGGTGATCGACTCGCTCACCTACAACGAGGCGATGGAGCTCGCTTACTTCGGAGCCAAGGTGATCCACCCGCAAACCATGGCACCTGCCGTGGGCGGGGCCATTCCCATCTGGATTCGCAACACTTTTGCGCCGGAGAAGCCCGGGACGCTCATCTGCGCGGAGCCGACCTCGACCCTGCCCGTCAAAGGCATCGCGAGCATCGAGAAGGTGGCGCTGATCAATCTCGAGGGCGCCGGCATGATCGGCGTGCCGGGAACCGCGCATCGGCTCTTCGGCGCGCTGCGCGAAGAGGGGATCTCAGTCATCCTCATCTCCCAGGGCAGCTCCGAGCACTCGATCTGCTGCGCCATTCCGTTCGAGCAGGGCGCGCGCGCGGCCGCGCTGGTCCGCCAGGCGTTCGAGCGGGAGCTGAAAGAGGGACAGATCCAGCGCGTGGAGATCGATCCTGACCTGGCGATCCTCGCGATCGTCGGCGATGGAATGGCGGGTACGCCGGGTGTCGCCGCGAAAGTGTTCAACTCGCTGGGCGCGGCCAGTGTAAACGTGCGCGCGATTGCACAGGGCGCCTCGGAACGTAACATCTCCGTCGTGGTAGAAGGTCGATCCGCCACGCGTGCCCTGCGCGCGGTGCATGCTGGCCTCTATCTCTCACCTCACACCATCTCCATTGGCGTCATTGGACCTGGCACCGTGGGACGGGTTTTCCTGGATCAGCTCACCTCGCAGATCGCGCGGCTACGGGAGCAATTCAAGATCGACCTGCGCGTGCGCGGCATCCTCGGCTCCAAGCGAATGGTTCTCGCCGAGACCGGCATTCCGCTCGAGCGCTGGCGCCAGGAGTACGAGGAGCGGGGCGTTCCCGCGGACCTCGATCGGTTCGTCGAGCACGTGCGTGTCGATTACCTGCCGCATTCAGTCATCATCGACTGCACCGCGAGCGCCGACATCGCGGCCCGATACGCGGGCTGGCTGGGTGCCGGCATGCACATCGTGACCCCCAACAAGAAGGCCAACAGCGCGGATCTCGCCTACTATCGCGCCATGCGCGAGGCCCGCCGCGCCGGCGGCGCGCATTATCTCTACGAAGCGACGGTCGGTGCGGGGCTGCCGGTGGTGCACACGCTGCGCGACCTCAGAGAGACGGGCGATGAGATCACCAGCGTGGAGGGAATCTTCTCCGGAACGCTCGCCTACCTCTTCAACATCTATGACGGCCATACAGCGTTTTCCGACATCGTGCGTGATGCGCGCCAGCGAGGCTATACCGAGCCCGATCCGCGGGATGACCTCTCCGGCATGGATGTGGCCCGCAAGCTCATCATCCTCGGCCGCGAGATGGGCCTCGAGCTCGAGCTCGCCGATGTCCGCATCGAGAGCCTCGTGCCCGCGGGTCTCGAGAGCGGCTCGATCGAAGACTTCATGGCGCGTCTGCCGGGCTACGATGCGGCGATGCGGGAGCGGTTGCAGTCCGCCCAGGCGCGCGGCAAGGTGTTGCGCTACGTCGGCCGCTTGACCTGCGAGCGCCCATCCGAGTCGCAGCCTGCCGGTGCGCGGGCGCCATCGGGCGTGGCGACCGTGGGTCTCGTCGAGCTCGAAGCGAAGCACCCCTTCGCCAACATCGCTCTCACGGACAACGTGGTTCGCTTCGCCACGCGCCGCTACTGCGACAATCCGCTCATCGTCCAGGGCCCCGGGGCCGGACCCGAGGTCACGGCCGGCGGTGTGTTCGCCGACCTCCTGCGCCTCTCCGCCTACCTCGGAGCGCGGCTTTGACCCTCACTCCGCGTTGGGCCACCGCCTTCGCGCCAGCGTCGGTGGGGAATGTCGCGATCGGTTTCGACATTCTGGGCTTCTCCGTGGCGGCACTCGGCGATCGTGTCACCGTGAGCCGCACGGAGGCGAAGGGCGTCACCATCACCGACATCACGGGGGTGGCCGGGAAGCTGCCGACCGATCCGGCGCAGAATACCGCCGGCCGCTCGCTGCTCGCGATGCAGGAGGCGCTGCAGCCGGGCTTCGGCTTTGCGATGCGCATCGACAAGGGGATTCCGCTCGGCTCCGGTCTCGGCGGCTCGGCGGCTTCGGCCGTGGGGGCCGTCGTGGCGGCCAACGCGCTGCTGCCGCAGCCCTGCAGCAAGCTCGAGCTGTTGAAGTACGCGATGCAGGGCGAGGCGGTGGCGAGCGGCTCGCTGCATGTCGATAACATCTCTCCGTCGCTCTTCGGCGGCTTGGTGCTCACCGTCGGTATCGATCATCCGCGGGTGAAGCAGATTCCGATACCCGCGGGAATCCGCGCCGTCATCGTGCACCCGCACATGTTTCTTTCGACGCGGCAGGCCCGCGCAATCCTCAAGCGCAGCGTCGAACTGTCCGATTTCGTCTGGCAGACTGCCAATCTCGCCGGCTTCATCTCGGGCTGTTACACCAGCGACCTCGACATGATCCGGGCATCGTTCGAAGACGTAGTCATCGAGCCGCAGCGGCAGGCGTTGATACCGGGCTTCCAGGGTGTGCGCCTCGCGGCCATGGAGGCGGGTGCGCTCGGCTGCTCGATCTCCGGGGCCGGACCGACGCTCTTCGCCTGGGCGCTCGCCAGGGACGCGCACCGCGTCCTCGAGGTCATGAGGCGCGAGTTCACGGCCGCCTCCATCCGTATCGATGAATGGCTGGTGGACGTCGGGCCGGATGGCGCCCAGGTCATCGAGTCCGGATAATGCATGTGATGCGCTTCAGGAGCACGCGCGATCCGCAGCAGACAGCCGGGTTCGGCGAGGCGTTGGAGCAGGGCCTTGCGCCCGACGGCGGCCTCTACGTCCCGACCGAGTGGCCTCGCGTGCAGGCCGGCTCGTTCGGTATGCGAGAGAGCCTGGCTGGCACCGGCGCCAAGCTGCTCGCAGCCTTCGTCACCGGCGACCCTCTCGCGCAGTCCCTCCCGGACATCACCGCCGAGGCCTTCGACTTCCCGGCGCCCGTCGTGGCGCTCGGCAGCAGCGGGCGGCTCGCGGTGCTCGAGCTCTTCCACGGGCCGACCGCGGCCTTCAAGGACTTCGGTGCGCGGTTTCTCGCCGCTTGCCTCGCCCGCCTGCGCGGCGAGGCGGCGCGGCCGCTCACGATTCTCGTCGCGACCTCCGGCGATACGGGCGGGGCGGTCGCCGCGGCATTCCACGGCCGCCCCGGGATCGAAGTGGCGGTGCTCTTTCCCAAGGGGCTTGTGTCACCGACCCAGCAGCGGCAGCTCACCTGCTGGGGCGGCAACGTTCGCTCCTTTTCGGTGCGCGGGACGTTCGATGACTGTCAGCGGCTCGTGAAGCAGGCGTTCCTCGATCGCCGCTGGCAGGAGGAGCGGGCGCTTTCGTCGGCCAACAGCATCAATCTGGGGCGGCTGCTCCCACAGGCCGTGTACTACGCGGCGGCGAGCCTCGCAGTCTTCAGGTGTCATGGCGAGCGGGCGTCCTTCATCGTGCCGAGCGGCAATCTCGGCAACGCGGTGGCGTGCATCTGGGCCCGTCGGCTCGGCCTGCCGATAGCCGACGTGGTGCTGGCGCACAACGCCAATCGCACGGTACCGGACTTCCTCACCACCGGCGACTGGCAGCCGCGCGCCAGCGTTGCCACGTTGGCGTCCGCCATGGACGTTGGCAATCCCAGCAACATGGAGCGCCTGCGCGCGCTCTATCCGGAGCTCAATGAGATCCGCTCGGCGGTCAGCGCCTGTATCATCGACGATGAGTCCATCCGGGCGCGCATCCGCGCGGGCCACCAGGAGCTCGGCCAGATCTGGTGCCCGCACACGGCTACCGCCGCCGAGGCCTATGCGAGGCTGCCGGCGCAGCGGCGCGACGGCGGGCGCTGGGTGTTGGTGTCGACCGCTCATCCGGCCAAATTCCGTGAGATCGTCGAGCCCTTGATCGGCCGCGAGGTCGCGGTACCGGAATCGCTGGCAAAATTGTTTGCCCGACCGACGGAGTGCACCGAGATCGACGCCGAGCTGGCTTCGCTCCGGGACGCGCTGCGGGACGGACACGTATCGGAGGGTCGTTGACGTGGATGAGATCGAGAAGCTGCCGCCCACGGCATGGGCTCTGATCGCTGCTGCCGCGGGTCTGGGATTCGGGGTCTCATGGCTATGGCGCTGGTACCGCCAGTACAGCGCCCGCAAGTCGCTGCGCATGGCGGTGACCGCGACCGGATCGGATCACGTCGTCGATGTGCTCGTGCCCGATGGCATGGGAGGCGGCTTCCACGTCGATTTCCTGCTGCTGACTTCCCGCGGTGTCCTCGTCGTCGACCTGCGCGACGTGCAGGGCAACATCTTCGGCGGTGATCAGATGGCGGAGTGGACGGTCATGGACGGGCCGCGGCGCTTCACCTTCACCAATCCGCAGAGCGGCCTCTACGACCGCATTGCGGCGGTGAAAGCGGTCGCGGGGGAGGTGCCGGTCGAGGGCAGGGTGGTGTTCACCCGGCGCGGGCGCTTCCCCAAGGGACTGCCGAAGTGGACGCTGATGATCGATTCGCTGCGCGCGGAATTCCCCGCCATGGAGCATGAGGCGGACGGAGCCATGGCGAGGTTTCGCGAGGGATGGGAAAAGATCAAGGGCGCGGTCAAGCCGAGCTACATGACACACATGCGGTAGACGCGTCAGGCAACGGTCTTCGCGTGGTCCGCCAGCACCAGGGAGACGCAGGCGGTGAGCTTCTCAGCGTATTCCAGATGGAGGAATTCGTTCGGGCCGTGGGCATTGGCATGCGGGCCGAGAACGCCGGTGATGAAGAACTGCGTGCTCGGGAAGCGCTCGCCCAGCATGCCCATGAACGGGATGGTGCCGCCACAACCCACGTGTACGGCCTCGCGTCCGTAGATCCGGCGCGAGGCGCTGGTGATCGACTCCTCCAGCCAGGGCGCGAAAGCGGGGGCATTCCATCCGGCCGTCGCCGCTCCCGACTCGAAGCGAACCTGCGCGCCATACGGGGGGTTGTCCTCCAGCGCTTGCTTCACCGCGTTTGCGGCGCGTGTGGGATCGCACGTTGGTGGCAGACGCAGCGACAGCTTCACAGTGAGTGACGGCAGCAGCACGTTGCCCGCCGACACCGTCGGCGGTATTCCATCGGCGCCGGTCACGGCCAATGTCGCTTTCCACGTGCTGTTGACGAGAAGCTCCACGGGGTCATTCGAGACGGCGCGCACGCCACTTGCCCAGGGAAGCTTGCCCGCCACGGACTCGCCCAGCACGCGCGCCGCGGCCTGCATCTGCGCGCGCCGGTCCTGGGGAATGGCCACCGATAGCTCATCGAGGAGGAGCCCGCCGTTGATCGGACTCTCGAGCCGTGCGAGGAGCTGCTCGACGATGCGAAACGGGGTCGCCGCGATGCCGGTCGCCATACCGGAGTGGACTCCCTCCTCGAGCACACGCACGTGCAGGAGTCCCACGAGATTCCCCCGCAGAGAAGTGGTGCACCACACTTGCTCGTAATTGCCGCATTCGGCATCCAGACAGACCACGAGCGAGGGGTTGCCTATGGCATCTCCCAGCGCCTCGAGATGAGCGGGGAGATCGATGCTGCCGCTTTCCTCCGACGCTTCGATCAGCAGCACACACCTGGGGAGCGCCACACGCTGCGCCTTGAGAGCGCTGATGGCCGTCAGCGAGCTGAAGACGGCGTAGCCGTCGTCCGCAGCGCCGCGGCCATAGAGTTTGCCATCCCGCAGCACCGGCTCCCAAGGGCCCAGCCCCGGCTGCCAGCCGGTGAATTCCGGTTGCTTGTCGAGGTGTCCATAGAGGAGCACGGAGCCCGGAAGCTCGCCGGGAACATCGACCAGGAGCACGGGCGTTCGCCCAGGAAGCCGGCGGACCTCGACGCGCATACCCGGCACGGGTTGCGTGCGGCACCAGTCGGCCATGAGTTGCGCTGCGGCGTCCATGTGACCGTTGGCTTCCCACGCCGGATCGAATACGGGCGACTTATTCGGGATGCGCACGTAACGGGTGAGGCGCTCCACGATGGAGTCGCGCCAGGTGGCGCCGATGGCGGTGCGCAAGTGCTCGAGGTCCATGGATATCTCCTCAATGGAATCAATAGATTAAGAAATTTTCCCAGTATCGACTTCATGAATCCGGAAGAGCCGGCGAGCCGCTTCCGTGCTCGCCTGCGCCAGGGATTGCACCGGCTCACCGCGGGCGCGGGCCACCGTGACGGCGATGTGCGGAAGATACACCGGCTCGTTTCGACGCGAGGACGGCTTGGGCTGCAGGTCGCGCGGCAACAGGTAGGGCCCGTCCGTCTCGAGGAGGAGACGGTCCGCGGGAATGCGCCGCACCAGCTCCAGCAGATGCGCTCCCCGCCGCTCGTCGCAGATCCAACCGGTGATGCCGATCGCCAGGCCGAGCTCGAGATAACTTTCGAGCTCCGCGGCGCCCCCGGTGAAACAGTGCGCGACGCCTCCGCAGAGGGCCGGCCAATGCTCGCGCAGAATGGCGATGAAGTCGGCGTGGGCATCGCGCTGATGCAGGAATACGGGCTTGCCACAGCGCGTTGCGAGCTCGAGCTGCCGGTGAAAGGCCTCCCGTTGGGCGGTGTGCGGGGAATAGTTGCGATAGTAGTCGAGCCCGCACTCACCCACGGCGACGACCTCCGGCGCGATCGCCAGGTCGCCGAGCTCCGCGAGACTCGCGGGCAGCTCAGTCGCGTGATGCGGATGCACGCCCGCGGTCGCGAACAGCCTGCCTGCATGTTGTCGCGAGAGCGCGATCGCCGCCCGGGAGCTCGCTGCGGACGAGCCCGTGACGACCATTTGCACGACACCTACCCCCTCGGCGCGCGCAACCACCGCGTCACGGTCGGCGTCGTAGCTGTCATGCGCGAGATTGATCCCGATGTCGATGAGCGGCACCACACGGCGCGGCTCGGAGAGCGGCTGCCGCGGGAGGGCGGTCGGCGGCGTCCCTGTGATATCGTTCTCAGTCATGGTTGCGGCGCATTCTACTGGAGGGGGCGGATTGCGGCCGGCAGGCTGGTTCGCGGAGGTCCTTCTCCTCGCCCTGCTGCCGACCGCGGCGGCGATCGCGGCTTCCCCGGCACCCGCGGCGGCTCCCGCGAGCACGCCGCAACCGGGTGCCCAATGGCGGCAGGTGGAGACCCGCATCGAGAGCGGCTACTTCGAGCAGGATGCGGCCGGCCTGGCGTCGCTCGCCACGACGCTGGCGAGCGGCGACCATTCGGCTGCCGGCAACGCGAAGAACGACCCAAAGAAGGACGACCCAAAGGACGAAGAGTGGCGAAGTTATTACAGCGCGCTGCTCGCCTACCGCCTCGCGCTGCTCGCGAAGAGCGACGAGTCACGGGCCTGGCCCCATACCCAGCGGTGCGTTCAGGCCCTCAATCACGCGCTCGCGCTCGATACCGTGTCGGCGGAAGCGCTCGCGTTGCAGTCGGCCTGCCTCGCGCTGCAGAGTCGGCTGGACCCGTGGCGCTCGCCGTTCGCGGCGCCGCTCAGCCGCTCGCGCATCGCCAAAGCGCTGAAGCTGGCGCCGGACAATCCGCGCGTGCTCCTGCTCGGCGCCCGGGCTGCCTGCGATCGTCCGCCGCTCTTTGGCGGCGACAGCCGACAGGGCTTCGAGTTGCTGCAACGCGCGGTGTCGGCCTTCGAGCGTCAGCACGCGCACGTGCGCCGCTTGCCTGGGTGGGGCGCCGCCGACGCATTCACTGACCTCGCGCACGATTATCTGACACAGGGCGACGCCGTCGCGGCGCGCAACGTTCTGGAGCGGGCGCTGCTGGTCGCGCCCCATTTCGCAGAGGCGCGGCAGCTCATGGCGGAGATCGTCTCGGGATAACAAGAAAGGGGAAGGGGGGATGACACCCGATTCGGATAAGAGTCACCTGTTGCATCAGCTGAGGATCGCCCCATCCGAGCGCGAGGAGACGGGCGCCAGCCACCGCAAGGGGTGGCTGTGGGGCGCCATCGCGGCGGTGGTGATCGCCGCGGCGGCGGTGCTCCTCCTCACGCGCAACAGCGCGATCGAGGTGAGCGAGGCGACCGCGGTGGCCGCATCCGCGAACGCCGCGCCCACGGCCATCCTGCAGGCAACCGGCTATGTCACCGCGGAGCGCGAGGCGACGGTTTCCTCGCAGATCGCCGGACAGGTGACCCACGTGTACTTTCAGGAAGGCGAGCACGTGCGCCGTGGCCAGGTTCTGGCGCGCCTGGATGACAGCGCTCAGCTCGCTGCCCTGGATCAGGCCAAGGCGCAGTTGGCGGCCGCCCAGGCGCAATTGCGGCAGTATCAGGTGCAGCTCGCCCAGGCCCGGCGCGACTTCGCACGCGACCAGGCGCTGGTCGGTCAGCATCTGGTATCGGAGCAGGCATTCGAGACCGCACGGACACAAACGGCCACCCTGGCGGCGCAGGTGCAGACCCAGCAGCGCGCCGTGACCGTCGCACGCGCCGGCGTGCAGGCGGCGCAGGTGCAAAAGGACTACACGATAGTCGCGGCGCCATTCACCGGCGTGGTGATCGACAAGGCGGCCCAGTTGGGCGAGATGATCTCGCCCATCTTCGGCGGCGGCACTTTCGAAGCGGCCGGTATCGCGACCATCGTCGACATGAGCTCCCTCGAGGTCGACGTCGATGTGAACGAGGCCTACATCCACCGGGTGAAGCCGGGCCAACCCGCCACGGCGGTGCTCGATGCCTATCCGGACTGGAACATCCCGGCGCACGTCATCGCCATCGTGCCGACGGCCGACAAGAGCAAGTCGACGGTGAAGGTGCGCATCGCGTTCGAAAAGCTCGATCCGCGCATCCTTCCCGACATGGGTGTGCGCGTGTCGTTTCTGCAGGAGGCATCGGGGCCGGCGGCCGGCGGTTCCGAAGCGCAGTCTCTGCCAGCCGGCACGGTCTGGGTACCGGCTTCCTCGATCGTGCAGCGCGATGGCGGGGCAGTCGTGTTCGTCGTCCAGGGAAACAAGGCGCACGAAGCGTCGGTCAAACCTGGCGAGACGCGGGGTGATCTTCGGGCGGTGCAGGGGATCGCCAGCGGAGCGGCGGTGGTGCAATCGCCTCCCGCGGGTCTCAACGATGGCGCACGCATCGCCGTGAAGTCGAATGATGGGTGACAACTGTCACATCAACTGGTGATGAATCGCACTTGGGGCGCTGCCCCGGGGTGTGGAACTCTCCGCAGCCGTTACAGGAGTGGTCGTCATGAGCCCACTGGTCGAGATCCGTAGCCTCAGCAAAGTCTATGTGCGCGGCAAGCAGAAACTGGAAGTCCTGCACCACGTCGATCTCGATATCGGCAAGGGGGACTTCCTCGCCCTGATGGGACCTTCGGGCTCCGGCAAGACGACGCTCCTCAACCTCATCGGCGGCCTCGATTCGCCGACGGAGGGCACCCTCACGGTGGCCGGGAAACGCATCGACCGGCTCGGCCAGAGCGAGCTCGCGCGGTGGCGGGCTTCCAACGTGGGCTTCGTCTTCCAGTTCTACAACCTGCTGCCGATGCTCTCGGCGGCGCGGAACGTGGAGCTGCCGTTGCTGCTCACGAAGCTGCCCGCCGCCAAGCGCCGCAGCCACGCGGCCATCGCTCTCGAGCTGGTCGGACTCGCCGACCGCGCCTCCCACAAGCCCGGGGAGCTGTCCGGCGGGCAGCAGCAGCGCGTCGCCATCGCCCGCGCCATCGTTTCCGACCCGACCCTGCTCGTGTGCGATGAGCCCACGGGCGATCTCGACAGGCAATCGGCGGTGGAAGTGTTGACGCTGTTGCAACGCCTCAATCGGGACCACGGCAAGACCATCGTCATGGTCACGCACGATCCGAAGGCGGCCGAGTACGCCAGCCATACCTTGCACCTCGACAAGGGCACGCTGGTCGAGGCGGATTCGGCGGCGCAGGCGGCCACCTCGTGAAATACCTGCACCTCGTCTGGTCGGCGCTCCTCAGGCGCAAGACACGGACGCTCTTCACGATCATCTCGGTCATCGCGGCGTTCCTGCTCTTCGGCCTGCTGTACTCGGTGCGCGCAGCCTTCACCGGCGCCGGGCGCAGCATCGCCGGGGCGAGCCGCATGATCACGATGTCGAAGGAGAGCCTGGTGGTCGCCCTGCCGACCAGCCTGCTCATGCGCATCCGGTCGGTGCCGGGAGTGAGCGCCGTGACCTACGCCAACTGGTTCGGCGGCTACTACCAGGAGCCGAAGAACCAGCTCGTGGCCGAGGCGGTCGCTCCCAACTTCCTCGACCTGTATCCGGAGTTCGTGATGCCGGCGGCCGAGCTGAAGGCGTTCCATCAGACCCGCACGGGCGCGGTGGTCGGCGAGAGCCTGGCGCGGCACTTCCACTGGAAGATAGGCGACAAGATCCCGGTCCAGGCCACGATCTTTCCGCAGGGCAATGGATCCAACACCTGGACGTTCGACCTGGTCGGCATCTATCACGTGAACGATCCGAGCTTGAAGGGCCAGGAGGGCGCGCTCTTCTTCAACTGGGACTACTTCGATAAGGCCACCCAGTTCGGTGGCGGCACGGCGGGCTGGTACATCGAGCGCGTGGCGCAGCCGAAGAACGCCGACAGTGTCGCACGGGCGATCGATGCGATCTCCGCCAACTCCGATCACGAAACCAAGACGCAGAGCGAGTCCGCCTTCCAGGCCTCCTTCGTCGGCCAGTTCGCCAACATCGGCCTCATCGTGGGCGGGATCATGGGCGCCGTCTTCTTCACGCTCATTCTCCTCACAGGCAACACCATGGCGCAGGCCGTGCGCGAGCGCATTCCCGAGCTCGCGATTCTCAAGACCATCGGTTTCTCCAATCGCAGCGTCCTTTCGCTCGTGCTCGCGGAGTCGGTGCTGCTGCTCACGCTCGGAGGCGTCATCGGACTTCTGCTCTCCGGAGCCGCAGTGAGTGGCATTCGCGCCAAATTGGGTCCGCTCATCCCGATGCTGCCGGTGACGGCGCAAACCTGGGGCGCTGGAATCGCGCTCATGATCATCATCGGCCTCCTGGTCGGGGTGCTGCCGGCGCTGCGCGGCATGCGGCTGCGCATCGTCGATGCGCTCTCCGGGCGCTGAGGGCAACGGCATGCGCAAGCTCGGCTCGCCTCTGCTCACCCTGATCGTCGCCGCCGCATTCATTGCGCTGCTGGTGGCGCTGCCCTGGTGGTCGGCGGCCCTCGCCGCGGCGGTGCTCGTGGCGTGGCTCCTTTTCACGCGCGCCGGCCGCCAGGCATGGTCGGTCGCCGAGCTCGGCATCGCCACCGTGCCGCAGCGCCTCGGTGCGGCCTCGGTCGTGGTGGTCGGCATCGCGGGTGTGGTCGGCGTGCTGGTGGCGCTTTTTGCGATGGCGCAGGGATTTCAGGCAACTCTCGCGCAGACGGGCAACGACCATACCGCCATCGTGCTGCGCGCCAACTCGCAGACCGAGTTGAATTCCGTTCTGAACCGCGATGCGACGACCATCATTGGCGGTGAGCCGCAGGTGGCGCGAGACGCGCACGGCCAGGTGATCGCCTCTCCCGAGCTCGTGGTCGTCGCCTCGCTGCCGAAGAAGAGCACCGGGCTCGACGCCAACGTCGAGGTACGCGGCATCGGCAATGAAGCCTGGGCGCTGCGCCCGGAGGCGCGCATCATTGCCGGCCGGCGCTTCACGCCGGGACTGCGCGAGCTCATCGTCGGCAAGCGCGCGATGCGGGCGTTCGAGCACACGGCGCTCGGCTCGAAGATGGACATCGGCGGGCAGCCCTGGACGGTGGTGGGCGAGTTCGATACGGGTGACGAGCATGATTCCGAGCTCTGGGCCGACGCCGACGTGGTCGCTTCGACCTACCGCCGGGGCGACAGCCGCACCTCCGTCACGGTGCGGCTGAAGAGCCCGGCCGAATTCGCGGCCTTCAAGGCCGCGGTCACTGCCGACCCGCGTTTCAAGGTCGACGCCAGCAGCACCCGCGACTACTACAGCCGGCAGTCTGACAACCTCACGCGTCTGATCCGTGTCGTCGGCACGACGGTGGGCTTCATCATGGCGATTGGCGCTGTCTTCGGCGCGCTCAACACGATGTATGCTGCTGTTGCCACGCGCACGCGCGAGATCGCGACACTGCGCGCGATGGGCTTCCGGGGCGGCCCGGTGGTCGTGTCCGTCCTGCTCGAGACGCTGTTGCTCGCAATCGCAGGCGGAGTGATCGGCGCCGGCCTCGCGTGGGCCATCTTCGATCACTACACGGCCTCGACGCTGGGCGCGAACTTCAGTGAGGTGGTGTTCGAATTCCGCGTGACGCCGGCGCTGCTTGCCGCGGGCCTGAAGTGGGCTCTCGCCATCGGGTTCGTGGGCGGCCTGTTCCCCGCGGTGCGCGCGGCGCGCATGCCGGTGACGGACGGCCTACGCGAGCTGTAAGCCAGCGTGGCTCGACCTACGCCCACTCCGGCGCCTGACCCGACTTCCACTTGATGCTGCAGCCGATGCTCGGGATCTGCTTCGCGAGGAGCCTGTCCGCGAGAAGCGCGTCAGCGGCGGCCCGCAGGTCGCCGCCCGTCACCGGCAGAGCGTTGCCCGGCCTGCTGGCATCGAACTGCCCGCGGTAGGCGAGCTTGCGGGCGGCATCGAACAGGAAGAAATCCGGAGTGCATATCGCCTCGTACGCCTTCGCAACCGCCTGGGTCTCGTCGATGAGGTAAGGGAAGGTGAAGCCCCTCTGGGCGGCGACCCGCGCCATGCTCTGCGCATTGTCTTCCGGGTACGCCAGGACATCGTTGGAATTGATGGCGACGATCGCGATGCCCTTGGGGCCGTACTCGCGCGCGAACTGCACGAAGCCGTCGAGCAGGTGCTTGACGAACGGACAGTGGTTGCAGATGAAGGCGACGACGAGGCCTTTCGATCCCGCGAAGTCCCGCAGCGCGAAACGCTTGCCGGCGGGATCGGTGAGAGCGAAATCGGGCGCCGGCGTACCCAGTGCCAGCATGCGGGACTCTCGTGCAGCCATCGGGTCCTCCTTCTTACATTGCGGTCAGCGCGGCGCACAGCGCCTCGACGTGACGCTCGTCCTGATCCCAGGAAACGACCAGCCGTGTCACACCCGAGGCGGCGGACCCCCAATCGTAGAATTCAAAGCCGGCCGCCCGCAAGGATGCCTTGCCGGCCGCGTCGAGATCGAGGAAAACCTCGTTCGCTTCCACCGGATGCAGCAGGCGGGCGCCGGCCGCCTCGCCCACGCTGCGCGCCAGCGTGTTGGCGCGCTGCGCGTTGCGGCGCCAGACGCCGGACTCGACGTAGGCCAAGAGCTGAGCCGCCACGAAGCGTGACTTCGACAGGAGGTGGCCGGCGCGCTTGCGCCGCAGCTCGAAGTCCCGCACCAGTCCCCGGTCGAAGAACACGACCGCCTCCGCGCTGAGCGCACCGTTCTTCGTCGCTCCGAAGGAGAGAACGTCGATTCCGGCCCGCCAAGTGATATCACCCGGATGACAGCCGAGGAACGTCACCGCGTTGGCGAACCGCGAGCCATCCATGTGCACGCGTACGCCCCGTGCGTGCGCAGCCTGGCAAAGCGCCGCAATCTCGGCAGGGCGGTATGCCGTACCGAGCTCGGTCGCCTGACTGATCGATACCGCTGCGGGCTGCACCGTATGCACCGTAACGTGCTGCGCATCGAGCGTTGCCGCCAGCGTTTCCGCCGTGAGCTTGCCGTGCTGGCCTTCGATGCGCTCGAGCTGCGCGCCGCCGGTGAAGAATCCCGGCGCGCAGCACTCGTCGACAGCGATGTGGGCTTCGGGGTGGCAGTAGATCGCGCCATAAGGCGGAGATAGCGTTGCGAGCGCCAGAGAGTTGGCTGCCGTGCCCGTGGTCACCGCGAACGCGCGCACCTCCGTCCCGAAGAAGGCACCGAGCACCTCGTCCAGACGGCTGGTCCACGGATCGTCGCCGTAGGCGTGCGTGAGACCGCGGTTAGCCTCCGCAATCGCTGCGAGGATTTCCGGGCAGATCGAGGCCGTGTTGTCGCTCAGGAAGCGCATGAGTTCTTTCAATCGACCCGCCAGCGGAACGACCACGCGCCGAAGGCGAGGAAGACGAGGGTCGTCAGCGCAAGATAGATGAGGTTGGGAATGATCCGTTGAATGCCCGCGCCGTCGAGCATGACGGCGCGCGCCGCATCGGTCACCTGTGTGAGAGGGAAGAGGTCCGCCACCCACTGCACCCAGCGGGGTGAGCCTTCGATCGAGAACCAGACACCGGAGAGGAGCATCATCGGCCAGGTGAGCAGATTCAGCAGCCCGCCGACCAATTCCTCGCTGGCAAAGCGGGCGGCGATCGTGAGGCCGAGCGCGATCATCGAGAGCGAGCCGATGACCGCGATCAGCAGCAGCAGGGCGATGCTTCCCGCGCTGTGGAAGTGGATGATCGCCGCGATCAGGACGTAGAGCAGGACGGTCACGAAAACGATGAGGCTCAGGCGTGAAAGCACCTGGGCGGTGAGAAACTCGAATGCGCTGAGCGGTGTCGCATGCAGCCGTTTCAGAAAGCCGCTCTTGCGGTATCGCAACACCACGTAGCCCACTCCGAAGAGGCAGCTGAACATCATGTTCATGGCGAGGATGCCGGGAAAGAGCCAATCGACGTAGCGCACCGCCTGGCCGGTCACAGGCTGGCGCCGCGCCCCGGGGTCGGCGGCGATGAGGAGCTTCTCCACGATGTAGCCTTTGGGCGAGTCGGTGTTGACCCAGTAGCGGGCCGGGCCATCGAGATCGAGGAGCAGGTCGATGCGCTGGTGAGTCACCCGGTCCAGGCCCGCCGTTTCATCGTGTACGGACACGAACCGCACGTATCGCTCATGGAGAAAGGGATTGTGGCTCTCGGCACGGCTGCCGAGCACACCCACCGTGAAGAGCGGGCGGGGCGGGCCGCCGAAGATGAATCCCATACTGACCACGAGGCCGAGTGGCAGCAGCAGCGTGAAAAGCAACGTCGGGCGGTCGCGCAGGAACTCGAGGTTGCGCGCGTGCCAGACGGCGAGGAGGCGTTTCATCATGCCCGCAGCTCCTTGCCCGTCAGGTCGAGGAAGAGGTCCTCGAGGTTCGCCGGCCGAATGCGCAGATTGCGCAGCGGCACGCGCGCCTCGATGAGCGCCCGCAGCGTGCCGTCGAGATCGTGCGTGCTGATCTCCACACGGTCGCTGGCGTCTATCAGCTTGAGCGGCAGTTTGCGCGCGACGTCGGGAAACTCGTGGCGCGGCAGCTCGAGCAGCACCTCGGCAAAATGCTCGTTGAGGAGGCGTTGCGGCGCCCCTTGGGCGATGATGTGCCCGCGGTCCATGATGGCGATCTCGTCGCAGAGGAGCTGCGCCTCCTCCATGTAGTGGGTGGTGAGGATGATCGTCTTGCGCCGCGCCTTGATCGACTCGACCAGCTCCCAGAAATTGCGCCGCGCCTGCGGATCGAGGCCGGTGGTCGGCTCGTCGAGGAAAAGCACCTTGGGGTCGTTCACCAGCGCGATCGCCAGCAGGAGGCGCTGTTGCTGGCCGCCGGAGAGCTTGCGATTGTCGCGGCTCGCGAGCTTCTCGAGCGCGCAGAGCCGCAAAACCTCATCGACGTCGAGGCCGCGCTCGTACAGCCCGCGAAAGAGCGCCACGCTCTGGCGGACACTGAGGAAATCCTGCAGCGCGGTCTTCTGGAAGAGGATGCCGGCCTCCTCGCGGAAGCGCGCGCCCACCGGCTCGCCCCGATAGCGCACCTCGCCCGAGGTCGGCGGCAGGATTCCCTCCATGATCTCGATCGTGGTCGTCTTGCCGGCACCGTTGGGTCCCAGCAGCCCGAAGCACGCGCCTTCAGGCACGGCGAAGGAGACGCCGTCCACGGCGGTGACGGAGGAATACTGTTTGACGAGATCGTGGACTTCGAGGATCGGTGCGCTCTCGGGCACGGCTTCTCCTGGCCGGACGCGCCGCATGCGCCGCGTCGTCGACTGGTATTATGGGACGGCGAGGGATTCTGCCGCCACGGTGCATGATTTCCAATATGGTAACGTCTCAGTTGCCGTTATGGTCCGACAAGGACGCCACCGAAGGGTGGAGCGTCCGGGAGAGCCAGCGCGCGCGGCGCTTGACGGTGCGCGTCTTCCATACCGGCCGTGTGGAAGTCGTGGTGCCCTTCAGGACTTCCGCGCGCGCGGTGGAACGCTTTCTCGAGAGGCATCGCCCGTGGATCGAGCGCAAACGCGAGGAAGCGCGGCGCCGCACGGGTCCTCCGGTACCTTTCCCGCCGCCGCAGATCGACCTGCCGGCGTGCGCGGAGACCTGGCGCATTCATCTGGCGCATGGCCCGCGCAGGGCGCGCCTCGCGGCGCCGGCACCGGGCCAGCTCATTCTCGCCGGTGGCGCCGGCAACGGCCAGTCGGTGCGCCAGGCGCTGCGCCGCTGGCTGACGGAACGCGCGCGCGAGAGGCTCGCGCCGCTCCTCGCGCAGTGCGCGCGCGAGCTCGGCTTCAGCTATGAGCGTGTGCTCATCCGGCGCCAACGCACGCGCTGGGGTAGCTGCTCGACGCGCGGTACGATCAGTCTCAACTGTTGTCTGCTCTTCCAGCGGCCGGCGGTGGTACGGTATCTGATGATCCACGAGCTCGCTCATACTCAGCACATGAATCACTCACGCCGCTTCTGGCATTGCGTGGCGCGCCACTGTCCGGAGTACCGCAGCCTCGACAGGGAGCTGCTCGACGGCTGGCGGCGGGTACCGGATTGGGTCTTCGGCGACGAGTCCCGATGAGCTCCAAGCGCTACGACAAGTCCGAGCGGGTGGACCTCACCGGCGAGAGCATTCATTGGGACCTCGGCTCCTCGCTCTCCTACGGCGAGTACCTGCACCTCGACAAGGTGCTCGATGCGCAGAAGCCGCTCTCCTTCGAGCACGACGAGATGATGTTCATCATCGTGCATCAGACCTCGGAGCTGTGGATGCGCCTGATGCTGCACGAGCTCGGGGGCGTGCTCGAATGCGTACGGCGTGACGACCTCGACCCCTCGTTCAAGATGCTGGCCCGCATCTCGCGGGTGCAGGCTCAACTCATCTCCACCTGGGAGGTGCTCTCGACGATGACGCCGTTCGAGTACTCGGCGTTCCGCAATGCCCTCGGGCGCTCGTCCGGGTTTCAGTCGTTCCAGTATCGCATGCTCGAATTCCTGCTCGGCAACAAGCACGCGCAGATGCTGGAGGTGCACAAGCGAGATCCGAAGGCGTACGCGGCGCTCGAGCGCGCGCTGCAGTCACCGTCGCTCTACGACGAGGCGCTGCGGCTCTTGAGCCGCCGCGGCTATGGCATTCCGGAAGATTACCTGACACGCGATTTCAGCGAGCCGTACCGCGCGAGCAAGCAGGTCGCGGGCGCGTGGCTCGGTGTCTATCACAATGCGGAGAAGGACTGGGACCTCTACGAGCTCGCCGAGCGGCTGGTCGACCTCGACCACAAGTTCCAGCTCTGGCGCTGCCATCACCTGAAGACGGTGGAGCGCATCATCGGCTACAAGCCAGGCACCGGAGGCTCGGGCGGGGTGTCCTATCTGGCGAAGGCTCTCGAGCTCAAGTTCTTCCCCGAGCTCTGGCAGATCCGCACCTCCATGTAGGGCAGGCCGCGCGGCGCGCGGTGCTCAATGCCAGGCCGTGCAGGCGATTCCGGCGCGGACCGCCTCGCGCTGAGCGAATGCCGAGCCGTTGATGAGCACGCCGCGCTCGACGAGCTTCAGGTGCTCGATGTCGCTCGCGGCGTTGCCATAGGCCACCGCCTCGATACCCGGGTGACGCGCGCGTAGCGCGGCGACACAACGCGCCTTCTCCTCGCCCCGGCGGTTGGGCGTCGTCAGGGTGCCGCGCAGCCGCTCGCCGTCCCAGCGCACTCCGGTGCAGATGACTTCCTGGAATCCGAGCGCAAGCGCGATCGCCGGCACGTAGAGGTCGGTGCTCGCGCTCAAGAGAACGAGACGATCGCCCGCGCGCGCGTGCCCCTGGATCGCCGTGACCGCCTGCGGAAAGAGGCCGTGCGCGACGAGGCGGTCGACGAACCTCGCGGTCCAGCGCGCGAGAGTCTTGCGTCGGCAGCCGCCCAGCGCGGTGATGATGAACGCCGACTTGAGGCCGCCGCGATCGATGAGGCCGGCCGCGTAGCCGAGCAGCACGGGCAGCACGAGGAGCAGCGCGGGCAGGCGCCAGGGGCTCCTGCGGATCAGGAACCCGAGCGCGTAGGGCGCGAGCGTATCGTGCCTGGTGATCGTCCCGTCCAGATCGAATATAGCCAGACGCACGTGTCACGCCGAACGCGCGGGCGCGTTCTCGGGGGCTCGGTCAGCTCGCGCGGCCGGCAGCGGCAAGCTGCCGCAGCACGAACTGCAGGATACCGCCGTGGCGGTAGTACTCGCGCTCCTTGGGCGTGTCGATCCTGAGACGCGCTTTGAAGGTGAGGGTCTTGCCGCCGTCGGCGGGTGTCGCTCGCACCGAGACCTCCTTCGCATCGCCGCTCGCGAGACCGGTGATCTCGAAGGTCTCGCGGCCGCTCAAGCCGAGAGACTTCGCGCTCTCACCCGGCTGGAACTGCAGGGGCGCGACCCCCATGCCGATGAGATTCGAGCGGTGGATGCGCTCGAAGCTCTCCGCGATGACCGCGCGGACACCGAGCAACATCGTGCCCTTCGCCGCCCAGTCGCGCGAAGAGCCGGTGCCGTACTCGCGCCCGGCGAGGATGACGAGGGGCGTGCGCTCCTCCTTGTAGCGCATGGCGGCATCGTAGATCGAGGTTTGCTCGCCGCTCGGCAGGTGGACGGTCATGCCGCCCTCGACACCCGGCACGAGCTGGTTGCGCAACCGGATGTTGGCGAAGGTCCCGCGCATCATCACCTCGTGATTGCCGCGGCGCGCGCCGTAGGAGTTGAAGTCCGCGGGCTTCACGCCCTGCTCGATGAGATAGCGTGCCGCGGGACTGGATCTGGCGATGTTGCCCGCGGGCGAGATGTGATCGGTCGTCACGGAATCGCCGAGCACCGCGAGCGCGCGGGCGCCGTGGATGTCGCTGAGCGGCGGGGGCGTGGCCGCCATGCCGTCGAAATAGGGCGGGTTCTTGACGTAAGTCGACTTCGCATCCCAGGTATAGAGCTTTCCGGCCGGCACCTTGATGCTGCTCCAGTGCTCGTCGCCCGCGAACACGCCCGCGTAACTCTGCTGGAACATCTTCGAGTCGATCGAGCGCGTGAGCAGCTCCTGCACCTCCTGGTCGCTCGGCCAGATGTCCTTGAGGTACACGGGCTTGCCGTCGCTGCCGGTACCGAGAGGCTCGGTCGTCAGATCGAGGTCGAGGGTACCCGCGAGCGCGTACGCGACGACGAGAGGCGGAGAGGCGAGGAAGTTCATCCGCACTTCCGGATGCACCCGGCCCTCGAAGTTGCGGTTGCCGGAGAGCACGGAGCAGGCCGTGATGTCACCGGCTTTCACGGCGGCCGAGATCTCGGGCTTCAGCGGTCCGGAGTTGCCGATGCAGGTCGTGCAGCCGTAACCCACGAGGTCGAAGCCGACCGCGGCGAGGTCATCGAGCACGCCGGCGCGCTTGAAGTAGTCGGTGACGACGCGCGAGCCCGGCGCCAGGCTGGTTTTCACCCACGGCTTGGCCGTGAGGCCGCGCAGGCGCGCCTTGCGGGCGAGGAGGGCGGCTCCCAACATGACGGAGGGATTCGAGGTGTTGGTGCAACTGGTGATGGCGGCGATGAGCACCGCGCCGTCCTTCAGCTCGAAGCTCGAGCCGTCGACGGTCACTTTCGCCGTGCCTTGCGCGTCTGTCTTCGCGGCGGCATTGCGCGCCGTGCGCTCCTCGGCGGCCTTCCTGGCGTTGCTCTCGTAGCTGCTCTTGGCGGACTTCAGGGGCACACGGTCCTGCGGGCGCCGCGGACCGGCCAGGCTCGGCTCCACGGTGCCGAGATCGAGCTCGAGCACGTCCGTGTACTGCGCGGGCTTCTCGCCTTGATTGCGCCAGAGACCCTGGTGCTTCGCGTACGCGGTGACGAGGTCGATCCGCTCCCGCGGGCGGCCGGAGAGCTCGAGGTAGCGCAGAGTCTCCTCGTCGATGGGGAAGATGCCGCAGGTGCTGCCGTATTCCGGCGCCATGTTGGCGATGGTCGCGCGGTCGGCGAGTGGCAGCGAGGCGAGGCCGTCGCCGAAGTATTCGACGAACTTGTCGACGACGCCTTTCTTGCGCAGCATCTCCGTGACCGTGAGCACGAGGTCGGTGGCGGTGGCGCCGGGCCTCAGCCGCCCGACGAGACGAAAGCCGATGACCTGCGGGATCAGCATGGTGACCGGCTGGCCGAGCATGGCGGCCTCTGCCTCGATGCCTCCGACGCCCCAGCCGAGGACACCGAGACCGTTGATCATGGTGGTATGCGAATCGGTGCCGACCAGCGTGTCGGGATAGGCGCTGCGCGCACCATCTTTCTCCGCATCAAAGATGACGCGGCCCAGGTACTCGAGGTTCACCTGGTGCACGATGCCGGTGCTCGGCGGCACGACGGCGAAGTTGCGGAATGCGGACTGTCCCCAGCGCAGGAACGCGTAGCGCTCCACGTTGCGCGCGAACTCGATGCGGGTGTTGGCGGCGAGCGCTCCGGCGCTACCGTACTCATCCACCTGCACGGAGTGATCGATGACGAGCTCGGCGGGGGCCAGGGGGTTGACGCGCTCCGCGTCGCCGCCCAGGCGCACGATGGCATCGCGCATGGCCGCGAGGTCCACCACGCAGGGCACGCCGGTGAAGTCCTGCAGGATGACCCGCGAGGGCGTGAAGGCGATCTCGTGCGAGGGTGTCGCCGACGGATCCCAGGCGAGGAGCGCCTCGATGTCCTTGCGAGTGACGTTGACGCCATCTTCGAAGCGCAGCAGGTTCTCGAGCAGTACCTTGAGCGAGTAAGGGAGCCGCGCCACTTTGTCCCGCGGTAGCGCCGCCAGGCTCCAGATCTCGTACGAGCGATTGCCGACCGCGAGGCTCGAGCGCGCCTTGAAGCTGTTCGTCATGAGTCGATCTCTCTCTTCATTTCTCCACCCGAGGAATAGCGGGCCAGGGCCGCTCCCTGGCCCGCGGCGAAACGTGTAGGGCCTCGCGGAAACCGTCGCGACGATTTCCGCCAATCTCAAATCGGCGCGGATTATAGCGAAGCGTCCGCTTCTAGGCGGCCACGCGATGAGCCGCGGCGGGCTCGACCTTTTCGATGACGGCGCCGCCGAGGCAGCGATCGCCCTCGTAGACCACCGCATACTGCCCCGGCGTGACTGCGCGCTGCGGCTTTTCGAAGCCGATCCGGGCCGTGCCGTCGGCGCGCAGCTCGAGCCTGGCGGGCTGGTCCGCCTGCCGATAGCGCACCTTCACCGTGCAGGCAAAGGGCTCGCTCCGCGGCGTGCTCAGCCAGTGCATGGCGCCGGTCGTCAGCGCCGAGCTGAAAAGCAGCGGATGATCATGCCCTTGCACCACGATCAGGGCGTTGCGCGCCGCGTCCTTGCGAGCGACGAACCAGGGCAGCTCCGCGCGGCCGGCGCGGCCGCCGATCTGCAGGCCCTCCCTCTGCCCTAGGGTGTAGAAGGCGAGGCCCCGGTGTGTGCCCAGGCGCTCGCCGTCGGCGGACTCGATCGCGCCGGGGCGATCCGCCAGGAAGCGCCCGAGGAATTCCCGGAAAGGACGCTCGCCGACGAAGCAGATGCCTGTGCTGTCGGGCTTGTCGAACACCGGCAGTCCCGCCTGCCGGGCGCGCTCGCGCACCGCGCCTTTCTCCAGCTCCCCGATCGGCATCAATGTCGCGGCCAGCTCGGCGATGCCGACCGCATGGAGGAAGTAGCTCTGATCCTTGGCCGCATCGCGCGCCTTGTGCAGCTCGGCGCCCGCGGGTCCGGGGAGCATGCGGGCGTAGTGTCCAGTCGCGAAGCGCACGGCGCCGAGCCGCTGCGCATGACGCAACGCAACGCCAAACTTGATCTCGCGGTTGCAGAGCACGTCGGGATTGGGCGTGCGCCCGGCGCGATGCTCCGCCAGGAAATGCTGGAACACACGCTCGCGATATTCGGTTGCAAAGCTCGCCCGATGCAGCGGAATCCCGAGCTCCCGCGCCACCGCGCGCGCGTCCTGGAAATCCTGTGCGGCGGTGCAGTAGCCGTCATCGTCCTCTTCCCAGTTGCTCATGAAGAGGCCGTGAACCTCCCAGCCCTCGTCCTTGAGGAGGAGGGCGGCGACGGCGGAATCGACTCCGCCGGAGAGACCGACGATGACGCGCTGACTCACGATGTCCGTCCGATCACCGGGCTACGCGGATCCGGCGCGTTCATGACAGCCCGACCGCGGCGACAGTGAGCGCCGAGCCGAGGTCCAGAGCCGCCGCGGCGGCGAGCGGCTGACGGTGGCCGGCCAGGTAATCCTCCACGCAGCGCAAGACCAGGGGACTGCGCAGCTGGGGCTCGAGTCCTTTGAGCTCGGCCTGGCTCAGCCAGTGTGTCGCAACGATACCGTCATCGAGCCGCTGCCCATCACGGTGATCCGAGACGGCGCCGGTGAACGCAAAGCGCTTGGTCGTGCGGCCGGTGCCGGGATGGCGCCAGAGATAGACACCGACGAGCTCGCTCGCGGTGAATAGCCAGGCGGTCTCCTCGCGCACCTCACGGACGATGGCCTCGAGCAGCGTCTCGCCCGGCTCCACGTGGCCGGCAGGCTGATTGATGACCAGGCGGCGGTTGATCCGCTCCTCGACGACGAGGAAGCGGCCGCCCGTTTCAGTTACGGCGGCGACGGTGATTTCGGGAGTGGTCATCGACGGAATTATATTCCGTCACTGCCGAAGCTGGCGTTCAGCCGCGGCGTACGGCGCGCAGCCCGTGCTCGGGCGCGCTGGAATCCCAGATCTGATCGAATTCCTGCAGATACAGGCGCGCGGCCGGCGGATTGTTGATGTCCGCGACACCATCCCACTTGTCCGAGCGCATCCGATAGACGATGGCCCGATCGTCGGCGATGAGGTAAGCCGAGGCTCGCTGGCGAGCCTCCGCCGCGACGTAGCGGATGTCGATGCAGCTCGAGAGCCGCCGACCCATGGCCACGAAGCGATTGCTGTCGCGCATGACACGCGCCGGCTCGGCGAGGAGCACGCGCACCTTGGCAAAGCTGCGCGCCAGGACGAAGTGTTTTATGACCTCGAGAAATGCCGTCTGGTCGTACAGATCGGGCTCGAGATCGGGCGTGTAGATCGAGATCAGACGCTGCGCCGAGGCGGCGACCTGGCACACCGCTGCGCGGACTTCGGGCAGGGTGGTGAGCACCGTGAGCATGTCCATGCCCCGCGTGCGCGAGCCCTTTCCGGTGATCGATTCCGGTGAGTAGCGGGCATTGGCCAGCTGTGCCAGCGCGCTATTATGTTCGAGTTCCCCGTATCCAGCCACGAGCGGGCCTGCCGTCTTCGCCTGCAACCTGGGCAGGCTTGGGCATCTTAGAGAGGCCCATCACCCGGGGGTTGTCGAATCCATCACGAATTCAGGCGCTTAGCTGGCCTTAATGAGTTAAAACCGAGCTGTGGTTCTCACTTCGGGTGCCGCGTGCTGGACTTATTTGTCATATTTCGCGCGCCAGGCGGGCGGCGAGGCCCGTATAGTCGAGCGGGCGCAGCGTCTTCAAGCGACGCTTCTCTTCCGCGGGAAGCGGAAGGCTGTCGATCAACTCCGCGAGCGCACGCTCATCGATAGCGCGTCCACGCGTGTGCTCTTTGAGGCGTTCGTAGCCGCCAGGTACTCCCGCAGCGCGAAGTACAGTCTGGACGGCCTCACCGAGTACCTCCCACGCGTCCTGCAGATCGGCCGTCAATGACGCGCCGTTCGCCTCGACCTTGCCGAGGCCGCGGCCGAGCGCACGCCACGCGACGAGGGTATGGCCGAGTGCGACGCCCAGATTGCGCAGCACGGTCGAGTCGGTGAGATCGCGCTGCCAGCGGGAGATGGGCAGCTTGTCGGCGAAGTGTCGCAGCAGGGCGTTGGCGATGCCGAGATTGCCCTCGGCATTCTCGAAGTCGATGGGGTTGACCTTGTGCGGCATGGTCGAGGAGCCCACCTCGGCCGCGGCCGCGCGCTGCTTCAGGTAACCGAGCGAGATGTAACCCCAGAAGTCGCGGCACAGATCGAGGAGCACGACGTTGATCGCGGCGGTGGCGTCGCAGTACTCCGCGATCCAGTCGTGCGGCTCGATCTGCGTCGTGTAGGCGTTGCAGGCGAGACCCAGCGACTCGATGAAGCCGCGGCTCACCGCCGGCCAATCGACGCCAGGGAGCGCCGCATGATGCGCGTTGAAATTGCCCACCGCTCCGTTCCACTTGCCGAGGATCTCCACCGAGCTCCAGCGCCGCTCGGCGCGGCGCAGGCGCGCGACGAAGTTGGCAACTTCCTTGCCGAGTGTCGTCGGGCTGGCGGGCTGTCCATGGGTGCGCGCCAGCATCGGCAGGTCCGCCTGGCGGTGGGCGAGGGCGGCCAGCTCCGCCGTGCGCTCCCCGAGCGTGCCGAGCAAACGCCGCCGCGACTCGGCGAGCAGCCGCGCGTAACTCAGATTGTTGATGTCCTCCGAAGTGCAGCCGAAATGCACCAGCTCCAGGGAGGCTTCGCCCGCCCCCACCGCCGCGAGCTGTTGGCGCACGTAGTACTCGACCGCCTTGACGTCGTGGTTGATGACCGCCTCGATCGTCTTCACCGATTGCGCGCAGTCCGCATCCGGCTCGCGCGCCAGCTCGCGGGCGCGGGCGATGACGGCGGGAGCGAGGGCGGCACCTGCCAGTTCCGGCACCGCCGCGGCGAGGTGCAGCAGCCACGCGGCCTCGATCCGCACGCGCTCGCGGATGAGGCCGGCCTCGGTGAGAAGATCGCGCAACGGCTCCGTGGCCGCCCGGTAGCGGCCATCGACCGGCGAGAGCGCGGCAACCGCGGGAAGAGGATCGGGATGACTGGCGGTCATGCGCTATCATAACGCAGACGAGCTTCGGAGCAGGTGCATGACGAGTTCCTTTCGAATCGAGCGCGACAGCATGGGCGAGCTGCAGGTGCCCACGGACGCGCTCTGGGGCGCGCAGACGCAGCGCGCCGTCCAGAATTTCCCGATCAGCGGCCTCACGATGCCGCCCGCCTTCATCGGCGCGCTCGGGCTCGTCAAGCAGGCCGCGGCGCGCGCCAACACGCGCCTCGGGCTGCTCGATGCCGGGGTCGCCGGCGCCATCGATGCGAGCGCCGCCGAGGTGGCCGCGGGGCGGCACGATGCGCAGTTTCCCATCGATGTCTTTCAGACCGGCTCCGGCACCAGCACGAACATGAATGCCAACGAGGTGATCGCGACGCTCGCGACGCGACGCCTCGGCAAGCCGGTGCATCCCAACGATCACGTCAACATGAGCCAGAGCAGCAACGACGTGATCCCGACCACGATCCACGTGAGCGCGGCGCTCGGCGTGCGGCGCGAGCTCATCCCCGCCCTGGAGCACCTGTGCGCGACGCTGCTCGCGAAAGAGCGCGAGCTCGGCGCGCTCGTCAAGACCGGCCGCACGCACCTCATGGACGCGATGCCGGTGACCCTGGGGCAGGAGCTCTCGGGCTGGCGCGCGCAGATCGAGAGCGGGCTCGCGCGCCTCGGCGCCACGGAGCCGCGTCTGCTTGCGCTCGCTCAGGGCGGCACCGCGGTCGGCACCGGGATCAACGCGCATCCGGACTTCGGCGCGCGCTTCTGCGCGACGCTCGCCGAGCTGACACGAGTACCGTTCACGCCGGCGCGCAACTACTTCGAGGCGCTGTCCTCGCAGGACACCGCCGTCGAGCTCTCGGGGCAGCTCAAGACCATCGCCGTGAGCATCATGAAGATCGCGAACGATCTGCGCTGGATGAACAGCGGGCCGCTCGCGGGCCTCGGCGAGATCGCCCTGCCTGCCCTGCAGCCCGGCAGCAGCATCATGCCCGGCAAGGTCAATCCGGTGATCCCGGAGGCGGCCGCGATGGTCGCCGCCCAGGTGATCGGCAACGACACGGCCATCACGGTCGCCGGACAGGCGGGCAACTTCCAGTTGAATGTCATGCTGCCCGTCATCGCGCACAACCTCCTCGAGAGCATCCGGCTGCTCGCCAACATCTCGCGGGCGCTCGCCGACCGCGCGCTCGCCGGCTTCAAGGTCAATCCCGCGCGCCTCGCGGAGGCGCTCGACCGCAACCCGATCCTGGTCACGGCGCTCAATCCGGTGATCGGCTACGAGAAGGGCGCGGCCATCGCGAAGAAGGCCTATGCCGAGGGCAAGCCGCTGCTCGAGGTCGCGCAGAAGATGACCGATCTGCCGCGCGAGGAGCTCGCACGGCTGCTCGATCCGGCCGATCTCACCCGCGGCGGGATCAAAGGCGGCACGGGCGGCGGTGGCTGAGGCGGACGGCAGGATTGGCGGGACGGGCTGCGCAGACCCGCCCGATGTCCGCCCGGAGGTGGACTGGCCCGCGCGAATCCGCGAGTGCCTCGCCGGCAGCCTGCCGCGTCACGATGCCGACGATTGGCTCGTTCCCGCCCTCACGGCGAAGGAGAGCGCGGCCTTTCGGCGGTTCTTTCCCGTCAATCCCGTCCCGGCGGCGGTCCTGGTGCCCATTGTCGAGCATCCGGGCGCGCCCACCGTGCTCCTCACGCAACGGGCCACTCAGCTACGCAACCACGCCGGTCAGGTCAGCTTTCCGGGCGGCCGGATCGAGCCGCAGGATGGCAGCCCCACCGCGGCGGCGCTGCGGGAGGCGCGCGAGGAGATCGGGCTCGAGGAGCACTGTGTGTCGGTGGTCGGCTTCCTGCCCGATCATGTCGTGATCAGCGGCTTTCGCGTCACTCCGGTCGTCGCGATGGTGCGTCCGGGCTTCAAGCTCCTTCTCGACGCTCAGGAGGTGGAGGATACCTTCGAGGTTCCGCTTGCCTTCGTGTTCGATCCGCGCAATCACCGTCCGCGCATACATCGCTTCCGCACAGCGGCCGATGCGGAGGCCAGGATGTTCGATATCCCCTATGGGAATCGCAACATCTGGGGTGCGACGGCCGGCATGCTCGTGACACTCTACAGACTGTGCACCGAGGGCCGGGTTTGAGCGGCGGCGGCGCGCCCGGGGAGGCGTTGGCCGCGCTCCTTGCGCTGATGGCACGGCTGCGCGACCCGCAGCGCGGCTGCCCCTGGGATCGCGAGCAAACGTTTCGCAGCATCGCGCCTTACACCGTCGAAGAGGCGTATGAAGTCGCCGACGCCGTCGAGCGCGGCCAGCCGGACAAGCTGCGCGAGGAGCTCGGCGATCTGCTCTTCCAGGTGGTGTTTCATTCCCGCATGGCCGAGGAGCAGGGTTGGTTCGACTTCGCCGCGGTCGCGCACGGCATCCGCGACAAGCTCATCCGCCGCCACCCGCACGTGTTCGAGGAACCAAAGGTTGCCGCCGACGCCGCTGAGCTCTCGCGCATCTGGGAGGAGCAGAAGGCGCGCGAGCGCGCTCAGGCGGCCGGCGACGGAGCCGCCGCCGATCGCAGCGCACTTGCCGATGTGCCGCGCGCGCTGCCGGCGCTCACCCGGGCGGCGAAGCTCGGGCGCCGCGCCGCGCGGGTCGGGTTCGACTGGGAGAACGCCTCCCAGGTTCGCGACAAGGTGCTGGAGGAAGTAGGCGAGGTCGAGGACGCGCTGGCCGGCGTGGGCAGTCCGGGCGGCACCGGCAGACTCGTGGAGGAGGTCGGTGACCTGCTCTTCGCGGTGGCCAACTGGAGCCTGCACCTCGACATCGACCCCGAGCAGGCGCTGCGCGAGGCGAACGGGAAATTCGAGCGCCGCTTCCGGCACATGGAAGCGCTGGCTGCCGCCCGGGGATCAGCGCTCGATGCGCTGGATGCCACGCAATGGGATGCGCTCTGGCGCCAGGCCAAGCGCGAGGTGTGACGCTGCGCGGCCGGCGCGCGCCCGGAATCACCCCGTGCCGCCGCTCGAGCACGCCGATCACGCCTGCGGGGGGCGAGAAGATCGGGGAACCGCCCCCCTCGAGCTCGATTCAGCGAGTATTCACGCGGATCGAGCTATCTTCCCGCGGTTATGAAGGTCGTCAGGACATCGGTGATCGCTGCCATGGCGCTGGTTGTCTGCGCCGGTATGCTGCTCGCCCGTGCCCAGGAGTCCGCAGCCCCCGCATCGCGTGTGGCCGTCAACCGGACGTCCCCGCGGCGCGCCGAGCTTTCCATGGCGCAGGCCGTACGGCTGGCCCAGCGTCGCTTTCGGGCCAGGGTCGTGCGGGCCGAGACGCGAACGCAGGGAGACCGTACCATCTATGTCCTGCGGATGCTGGATGATGCCGGACGGGTCTTCGCTGTCCGGGTCGATGCGGTGAGCGGCGCCATTCTCTGACGCTCGCCGGCTGAAACGCTTGGGTGCGCGGGGAGTCTTCCAATGCGAGTACTAGTGGTCGAGGACGAGGCGGCGCTGCGTGACACGCTGAAGACGTGCCTCACTGATTCGGGCTTTACCGTCGATGTGGCCGAGGACGGCGAGGAAGGCCTTTTCGCCGGCCTGGAGTACCCCCTGGATGTCGCCATCATCGACCTTGGCCTGCCGAAGCTTGCGGGCCTGGAAGTCATCCGCCGGCTGCGCGCCGCCAGCAAGGCCTTCCCCATCCTGATCCTCACGGCGCGTGACAACTGGCAGGACAAGGTCGAGGGCCTGCAGGCCGGGGCCGACGACTACGTCGTGAAGCCCTTTCATTTCGAGGAAGTGCTGGCGCGCCTGCAGGCGCTGCTGCGCCGCTCGGGGGGCTGGGCGAGCCCGGAGCTCAGGTGTGGGGCGGTCGCGCTGGACACGCGCGCCCAGACAGTCAGCGTCGGCGGCCAGGCGGTCGACCTGACAACCTTCGAGTACCGCATCCTCGAGCATCTGATGCTGCGCGCCGGCGAGGTGATCTCCAAGGGCGAGCTCACCGAGCGGCTCTATGACCAGGACTTCGAGCGTGACAGCAACGTGATCGAGGTGTTGGTCGGACGTCTGCGCCGCAAGCTCGATCCCGACGACCAGCTGAAGCCCATCGAGACGCTGCGCGGCCGGGGTTACCGCTTCGCGCTCGCCCGCGATCCGGCGACCTGACGCGGCGCACCGGTAGAGAGTCGACGCGGCACACCGTGCATTCCCTCAGTCGCCGGCTCCTCGTCTCCCTCGCGGTACCGCTCGCGATCTTCTTCGGCGTGATGATGCGCGTGCTCGACATCGGCTTTCAGACACTGTCGGATCGGCAGGTGCACGCCCTGCTCGATGCTCAGATCGTCGCGCTGATAGCGGCCGCGGAGCCGGACTCCTCCGGCGGATATGACGCACCCCTCAACAACCTCGACACCCGGCTCGCGACACCGGACTCGGGACTCTATGCGCAGATCCGCTCCGACGACCATGTGTGGAGCTCGCCCTCGACGGCCAGCGTGCACCTCGACTTCGGTGAGCCGCTGGCGCAGGGAGACCGGCAGTTCTCCTACGCGATGGTCGGTCATGGGCGGGTGGCGATCGAGAGCCGCGGCATCTCGTTCCAGGACGACCCGAAGGCGGGCCAGCCGCTCACCTTCAGTGTGGCGGTGAGCCTCACCCCGTACGAGCAGCAGCTCTGGCTCTTCCGCAGTCGCGTGCTCGGCTGGTTCATCGGTCTCATGGTGCTGCTGCTCCTCTCGCTGGCCGCGCTCCTGCGCCTCGCGCTGACGCCCCTGCGCCGGCTCGAGCGCGAAATCCACGAGGTGGAGGAGGGGCGCAGCGAGATGCTGGGATCCGGGTACCCGCGGGAATTGAGCGGGGTGGCCCGCCATCTCAACGCACTGCTCGTCGGGGAGCGAAAGCGCGTGGCCCGCTACCGCGACACCCTGGGAAATCTGGCGCATGGATTGAAGACGCCGCTGGCAGTGATGCGTTCGGCTTTATCTTCGGATGTCGGGTCAGATGGCGTGAGGCGCACGATCGGGACCGAGATCGCCCGCATGACGGACATCATCGAGCATCAGTTGAAGCGTGCGGCGGCATCGGGAGGCGCACTCCTCGGGCAGGCGCCGGTGGCCGTGGCGGCGGTGGTCACGGATCTGCGCGGCGCCCTGCTCAGGGTCTATTCACGCAAGGACCTGTCGATCGAGCTCGCCATTCAGGAGGGGAGTCACTTCATCGGCGATCGGGGCGACTTCGTGGAGCTGGTCGGCAACCTCATGGACAACGCGTGCAAGTGGTGCCGGGAGAGAGTGCGGGTGTCTGTCGTCGTGGAGGACGGGCGTGCCGGAGGGAGGGAGAACCTCACGCTGGCGGTGGAGGACGACGGGCCGGGGATCGCCGAGGAAGACCGGGCGAAAGTGCTGGAGCGGGGGGTCAGGACGGATGAGACGATGCCGGGGCATGGGCTTGGGCTGGCCATGGTCCACGATACCGTCGATCTGTATGGGGGAAAGCTCGTGGTGGATGCCTCGCCGCTGGGCGGGGCGAGGTTCGCACTGCGGCTGCCGGGCAAAAAACCCGGATAGCGTTCAGCCGCGTGGCGTCTCGCCTGCAAAGGGATTTGCCAGGGGACGCCGTGATTACGGGCTTGCGGCCTCGCGGCCGCTCGCCTCATCCATCTGCCGCCGCCCCTGGCTCCAGAAAGCCCCGGCAAATCCCTTTGCAGGCGAGGCGCCACGGGTACGGACGGGTTCGAGCTGATACTAGAGCTCGAACTTTATGCCTTGGGCCAGGGGCAGGTCACGGGACCAGTTGATGGTGTTGGTCTGGCGCCGCATGTAGGCCTTCCAGGCATCGGAGCCGGACTCGCGGCCGCCGCCCGTGTCCTTCTCGCCACCGAACGCGCCGCCGATCTCGGCGCCGGAAGTGCCGATGTTGATGTTGGCGATGCCGCAATCGCTGCCCACCGCGGAAAGGAAGGTCTCCGCATGCTGCAGCCGGTCGGTGAAGAGCGCCGACGAGAGTCCATAGTGAGTGGCGTTCTGCTGGGCGATCGCCTCTTCCACGGAGTCGACGGGAATCAGGTAGAGGATGGGGCCGAAAGTCTCGGCCTGTACGATGGGCCAGTCGTTGCGGGCGCGGACCAGGGTCGGCTCCACGAAGTGGCCGGGGCCCGGCAGGGTACGGCCGCCATGCAGCACCTCGCCCCCCGCGGCACGCACGGCGGCCACCGCGGACTCGAAGCGTTCGACGGCTTGAGCGTCGATCAGAGGGCCCATCAGCGTCGCGGCATCGAGGGGATTGCCGATGCGCACCTGCCGGTACGCGTTCGTCAGGCGGCGCTCGAGCTCCTCTGCCACCGCTTTGTGTACGAACACACGGCGGGTCGTCGTGCAGCGCTGACCCGCGGTACCGACGGCGCCGAAGACGATCGCGGGAACGGCGAGATCGAGGTTCGCAGTCTCATCCACGATGATGGCGTTGTTGCCTCCCAGCTCGAGCAGGCTCTTGCCGAGGCGCGCGGCCACCCGCTCGCCGACTTTGCGCCCGACCGGGGTCGAGCCCGTGAAGGACACGAGCGCCACGCGCGGATCGTCGACGAAGCGGGTCGCCAGCTCCGTCCCACCATCGATGAAGAGTTGGAAAATGGGCGGCAGGCCCCGCGCGAGCAGGACACGGTTGCAGAGCTGCTGTACCGCGATTGCGGTGAGAGGCGTCTTCGGCGAAGGCTTCCAGACGGAGACGTTGCCGCAGATCGCGGCGAGGAAGGCGTTCCAGGACCAGACTGCGACCGGGAAGTTGAACGCCGAGAGGATGCCGACCACCCCGAGCGGATGCCACTGCTCGTACATCCGGTGGCCGGGACGCTCGGAATGCATGGTCAGACCGTAGAGCATCCGCGACTGGCCGACCGCGAAGTCGGCGATGTCGATCATCTCCTGCACCTCACCCAGGCCCTCGGCGAGGATCTTGCCGTTCTCCAGCGAGACCAGCGTTCCGAGGTCGGCCTTGGCGCGCCGCAGCTCCTCGCCGATGAGACGGACGACTTCGCCACGCTTGGGCGCGGGGACCAGCCGCCAGGCGGCGGCCGCGGTGACGGCGGAAGAAATGACAGCCTCGTACTCCTCCCCGCCGGCGGGCCGCACCTGGGCGATGAGCGTCCCGGTGGCGGGATTGCGCACGCTCAGCAGCGGCACGTTGGCGCCGCTCGTCCACCCCTGCGAGCCCGACCAGGCGCCGGGATTGAGCGGTGCGAGATCCAGGCGCGCGAGGACGGCGTTGATGTTGGAATCGCCGGCGCTCATCGGGCTGCAGCCTTCTTCTGCGTGCGCTGGTGTCCGGTCTTGCCGGAGACGATCACCTCCGCGGAGACATCCTTGGTGCCGCCCTGCGCATAGTAGCGGCCGAAGCGGTTCGCCAGGATGTCGGTCAGCCGGAACTCCTCCTGGGCAATGAAGCCCTGGTAACGATCCCCATGTTCGAGCACGAGGTCGACCACCGAGGTGATGCCCGCGGCGGTGGTCACCTGGATCGCGGACCAGAGCCGCCCGGCAATGAGCTGCGGATAGATCTTGTTGACGTAATTCTCCTCGCGCAGCTCCCCATCCTGCGTGCCGGTCACGGCGGCATAGACGATGATGACGTCCTGCAACGTCTGTGGCACGGCGTTCTCGAGGATCCGCTTCAAGGTGCCCCGGTCCTGATTGAGCTTCAGGTCGTTCATCAGCAGGCGCATCTGCTCGCAGTGGCCCGGATAGCGGATCGTCTTGTAGTTCATGAACTCACAGCGCGTGCCGTGGGTCTCCGCGAGCGATCCGAGGCCGCCGGAAGTGTTGAACGCTTCGTAGAGCGTGCCGTCGATCTCGATCTCCTCCATTCCCTCGAGCGGCGCGACGTCCACCGTGCGGCCGTCGACGATCGCCTGACAGGGATTGCCGTACTCGTTGATGAGACCTTCGGTCGACCAGGTCAGTGAGTACTTGAGCACGTTGTTCGGATGCTGCGGCAGGGCGCCGACGCGCAGCTTCACCGCGCGCAGCTCCTGGAAATGAGTGATGAGCTCCGCCGCCGCGATGCTGATGAAGCCGGGCGCCAGACCGCACTGTGGCACGAAAGCCTTCGAAGCGCCGGTCGCAATGGCTCGCACAGCGCGTGTGACCTCGACGTCTTCGGTGAGATCGAAGTAATGGACGCCGGCGGCGCGGGCAGCCTCCGCCACGGTGACATTGCAGTAGAACGGCAGACTGGAGATCACGGCGTCAACCGGATGACTGGCGAGATGCTGCTCGAGCGCGCTTCGCTGCTTGGCGTTCAGAGCATACGCACTGAGGCCGGGAGCCCCATGCGCCCGCACCACGCTTTCCGCGATGGCGCCGTCCACGTCGGCGAGTTGAACCTGGTAACCACCGGAGCTCGCCAGGAGCCCGGAGATCAGCGCGCCAATCTTGCCGGCGCCAAGGATGAGTACGCGATGCATTCAGCACCTCCCGAAAACGGCGCATTATACCGGGCCACGGGCGCTCCCTGGGCGGCTCCCGGACCGCTCCACGAGCGCCTCATGGTACGATGTCGCGACCATGCGATCCCCCGAGACAACCTCCTGGCATTGCGCGAGCTGGCAGGCCAAGCCCGCCCAGCAGCAGCCCGTCTACGACGATCCGGCGTCCCTGCAGCGGGTCGTCGCGGATCTCTCGCGCCTGCCTCCGATCGTCGTCTCCTGGGAAGTCGAGGCCTTGCGCGAGCGGCTCGCCGCGGCGCAGCGCGGACAGGCCTTCCTGCTGCAGGGCGGCGATTGCGCCGAGACCTTCGCCGACTGCGAGTCGGACACGATCGTCAAGAAGCTCAAGATTCTCCTGCAGATGAGCCTCGTGCTGCTGCACGGCCTGAAGAAGCCCATCATCCGGGCGGGCCGCATGGCCGGCCAGTACGCCAAGCCGCGCTCCGTGGATACGGAGACGCGCAATGGCGTGACTCTGCCGAGCTTCCGCGGCGACCTCGTCAATCGGCCGGAGTTCACGGCGGCCGCGCGCGCGGCAGACCCGGAGCTGTTGCTGCGCGGCTACGAGCGGGCGGCGCTGACGCTCAATTTCGTGCGGGCGCTGGTCGAGGGCGGCTTCGCCGACCTGCATCACCCGGAATACTGGGACCTGGGCTTCATCAAGCATGCCCCGCTCAAGGATGCCTACCAGCGCATCATCCAGTCGATCGGTGACGCGCTCGATTTCTTCGAGGGCATCAGCGGCAGCGCCGTCCATGAGGCGACGCTCGTCGATTTCTACGCGAGTCATGAAGGCCTGCACCTGCTTTACGAGCAGGCGCAGACCCGCTACATCCCGCGCCAGAACCGCTGGTACAACCTCTCGACGCACATGCCGTGGATCGGCATGCGCACCGCGAGGCTCGATGGCGCGCACGTCGAGTATTTCCGCGGCATTTCCAACCCCATCGGCGTCAAGGTCGGCGCCGCGATGGACGCCACGTGGCTGCAGGGTCTGGTCACCACGCTGAATCCACAGAACCAGCCGGGGCGGCTCACCCTCATCCACCGCTTCGGCGCGAAGGATATCGCCACGTCGCTGCCGAAAGCCATCGAGGCGGTGCGGGAGACCGGACAGACAGTTCTCTGGGTCTGCGATCCCATGCACGGCAACACGGAGACCAGCACCGGGGGCCTGAAGACGCGGCGCTTCGAGAACATTCTCAATGAGGTCGACACCGCGTTTCGCATTCATGCGGAGATGGGCTCTTATCTGGGCGGCGTGCACATCGAGTTGACCGGCGACGATGTCACGGAATGCACGGGCGGCGCCCGCGGGCTGACGGATGCGGACCTGCAGCGCGCCTACCGCTCGACGGTCGATCCGCGCCTGAATCACGAGCAGGCGCTCGAGCTCGCGATGCTCATCGCCGAGCGCAGCCACACCCGACGCGCAAACCAACGCGCCTGATCCTTCCGGTACAATAACCGGATGAAATACGAGCACGTCGTCGTCCCGCCCGAGGGACGCAGGATCACCGTCAATCCCGATCACACCCTGAGCGTTCCCGACCAGCCGATCATTCCCTACATCGAAGGGGACGGGATCGGCGTCGATGTCACGCCCGCCATGGTGCGGGTGGTGAATGCCGCCGTCGAGAAGGCGTACGGCCAGAGTCGGCGGATCGCCTGGATGGAGGTCTACTCCGGCGAGAAGGCCAACGCGCGTTACGGACAGTGGTTTCCCGATGAGACGCTGCTCGCATTGCGGGAATTCGTGGTGTCGATCAAGGGCCCGCTCGGCACGCCGGTGGGCGGCGGCATCCGCTCACTCAACGTCGCCATGCGCCAGAGTCTCGATCTCTACGCCTGCGTGCGGCCGATCCGCTACTTCCCCGGTGTCGTCAGCCCGATGCAGGATGCCAGCCTCACCGACATGGTGATCTTTCGCGAGAACACGGAGGACATCTACGCGGGCATCGAATGGCCGGCCGGATCTGCCGATGTGCACAAGCTCATCGCCTACCTGCACAAGGAATTCGGCGTGACGGGGATCCGCTTCCCGGCGAGCTCCGCCATCGGCATCAAGCCGGTGTCGAAGGAGGGAAGCCAGCGTCTGATCCGCAAGGCCATCCAGTACGCCATCGACAACGATCGCGTGTCGGTGACGCTGGTGCACAAAGGCAACATCATGAAGTTCACGGAGGGAGCTTTCCGCAACTGGGGCTACCAGCTCGCCAAGGAGGAGTTCGGTGCCAGGGAGATCGACGGCGGTCCGTGGCTCAAATTCCCGAACCCTCTCACCGGACACGAGATCATCATCAAGGACGTGATCGCGGACAACTTCCTGCAGCAGGTGCTGCTGCGGCCCGAGGAATACGACGTCATCGCCACTCTCAATCTCAACGGCGACTATGTCTCCGACGCGCTCGCGGCGCAGGTCGGCGGCATCGGCATCGCCCCGGGAGGCAACATCGGCGATGGACTCGCCGTGTTCGAGGCGACGCACGGCACGGCGCCCGGTTTTGCGGGCAAAGACCGCGTCAATCCGGGCTCGCTCATCCTCTCCGCGGAGATGATGCTTCGCTATCTTGGCTGGAAAGAGGCGGCTGACCTCATCATCAAGGGCGTCACCAACACCATCGCCAACAAGGAGCTCACCTACGACCTGGCGAGGTTGCGCGAGGCCATCAAGGCCCCCAAGCGCGAGCTCGCGGGGCGCAAGAGCGTCGAGGAAGACCTGCAGCGCCTCATCCCGGGCGCGAAGCTCATGAGCTGCTCCGGCTTCGCCACCGCCATCATCCAGCACATGGACGACTGAATTGGAAGGAGCAATTTACTCGCTGCCGTCCCTGGCGCTCAGCCTTCGGCCCGCCCGGCGGCGTTCAAAATCGCTCCCCGCGATTTTGTGCAACGTCGCGCGCGGAGCGCGCGGCGGCGCGAAGGGCGAGGCGCAGGATGGCGCCGAGTACCCGCATTAAGCAGTTGCGCACCAACGGGGGGCGAAGGCCGGTGCTGCGGGCGGCCCGCGGCGAGGCATACGACCCCGGCTGCACGCGCTGTCCGCGGCTCGCGCAATTCCTGGCCGAGGTGCATGGCAGCTATCCGGACTATTGGGCCCGTCCCGTACCCTCGTTCGGCGCCGAGGATCCACGAATCGTCTTCGTCGGGCTCGCCCCGGGCCTGCATGGGGCCAACCGCACGGGACGGCCGTTCACCGGAGATTACGCGGGGGAGCTGCTCTACCGCACGCTCTTCGAGGCGGGACTCGCCACGCGGCCGCAGTCCATCGCCGCGGACGATGGACTCGAGCTTCGTCACGCTCGCATCATCAATTCCGTCAAATGCGTGCCGCCCGGCAACAAGCCGCTGCCGGAGGAGATCCGCAACTGCAACGCGTACCTGAAGGCCGAGCTAGCCGGTCTCGAGCGCGTGCGGGTGGTACTGGCGCTCGGCAGGGTGGGGCACGATGCCTTCCTCAGGGCCATGGGGCTCAAGCGCAGCCACTTTCCCTTCGGCCACGGGCGCGAGCATCGGCTCGACGAGACGCGATACCTCCTCGACTCGTATCATTGCAGCCGCTACAACACCTCGACCGGGGTGCTCACCGAGACGATGTTCAGAAAAGTCGTGGCGCGAGCCCGGGCGCTCGCCGGCATCGGCTGAATTCTGAATCGCACGGCTCGGGGGGTCGCCCCGCCGACGCAGATGAGCTCGACCGAATTCGATCACAAGGCGTTCACCGCGGCACTGCCGCGCCGCCCCGGCGTCTACCGCATGTTCGGCGCCGGGCACGAGATCCTTTACGTCGGCAAGGCACGCAGCCTCAGGGACCGGGTGAGCACTTATTTCGCGGCGAGCAACGTCAATCCGAAGGTGCAGGCGCTCGTGCAGCAGATCGCCGACATCGAGGTCACGGTCACCAACTCCGAGACCGAGGCGCTGCTGCTCGAATACAACCTCATCAAGGCGCACAAGCCGCGCTTCAACGTCGTCCTGCGGGACGACAAGAGCTTTCCGTACGTGCAACTCTGTGTCGATCACGATTTTCCGCGGCTCGCCTTCTATCGCGGCTCGCGCAGCGCGCCCGGACGGTATTTCGGACCGTTCCCGACCGCTTGGGCGGTGCGCGACACGCTCAATCAGCTGCAGAAGCTGTTCCGCATCCGCAACTGCCGCGACAGCTTCTTCGCCAACCGCAGCCGCCCTTGTCTGCAGCACCAGATCGGCCGCTGCACGGCGCCGTGCGTCGGGCTCATCGGCCGGGAGGCCTATGCCCAGGACGTCGAGTCCGCCGTCAAAGTACTCGAGGGCCGCAGCGATGAGGTGAATGCCACGCTGCAAAAGCGCATGGAGGAGGCCGCGAGCCGGCTGGAGTTCGAGCGCGCAGCTCAGATCCGCGATCAGCTCGCGGCGCTGAAGCACATTCAGGCGCAGCAGATCGTGACGTCCGAAGGGGAACGCGACGTCGACGTGTTCGCCATCGTGGGCGAGCCGGGCGAGTACGCTATCAGCGCGATGTTGGTCCGCGGCGGCCGCAACCTCGGTACCAGCAGCTACTTTCCGCGCGCGGCGCTCGCCGAGCCGGAGGAGGCGCTTTCCTCGTTCATGATGCAGTACTACGCCGCGCAGGAGCCGCCGGCGGAGGTGCTCGTAGGGCAAAAGCTGGAGGACACCGAGTCGTTGAGCCAGGCACTGACGACACGCGCCGGACACGCCGTGCACGTACGGAGTCCATCGAGAGGCCTCGGCGCCCGTTGGGCAGAGATGACGCGCGAGAATGCGTCGCAGGCGCTACGCATGCGGCTCGCGCAGAAGCAGGGACTCGAGGAGATGTTCGCGGCGCTCGCCGCCGAGCTCGAGCTGCCCGAGCCGCCGCAGCGGATCGAGTGCTTCGACATCAGTCACACGGGCGGGGAGGGGACGGTAGCCTCCTGCGTGGTCTTCGGCCCCGAAGGGGCGCTGAAGAAGGAGTACCGCCGATTCAACATCAGCGGCGTGACGCCGGGAGACGACTACGGGGCGCTGCGCCAGGCCCTGGAGCGGCGCTATACCCGGGTGCGCAATGGCGAGATTCCGGCGCCCGACCTGCTGCTGATCGATGGCGGGCTCGGCCAGATCGCGGCGGTCCACCAGGTGCTGGCGGAGCTCGGCTGCGATGACATCATGCTGGTCGGCGTGGCCAAGGGCCCGGACCGCCGCCCGGGGCAGGAACGGCTCTTCGTGTACGGTGCGGCCGCGCCACGGATTCCGCAAGGGCATTCGCCCGCCTCGCGGCTGATCCAGCGCATTCGCGACGAGGCGCACCGTTTTGCGATCACCGGCCATCGGCGCAAGCGCGCGCGCCGTTACAATGAGTCGGTGCTCGAGGCCGTCCCGGGCCTGGGACCGGCCAAGCGCCGCGCGCTGCTCACCCATTTCGGGGGGCTGCAGGGGGTGATGCGCGCGGGAGTGGCCGACCTCACCGAGGTGGCCGGAATCGGCGCGGCCCTGGCGCGCACCCTTTATGATCACCTGCACCCCGGCTCTTGACCGCGCGATGCTCTGGAACCTGCCGAATACCCTGACGTGGCTGCGCATCGCCGCAATCCCGCTCATCATCCTGCTCTTCTACATGCCCTACCCGTGGTCGGACCCGGCTGCAGGGCTCTTTTTCGCGGCCGCGGGCATCACGGACTCATTGGACGGCTACTTCGCGCGCCGCCTCGGGCAGACCTCCCGCCTCGGCGCCTTTCTCGATCCCGTGGCGGACAAGCTGATCGTGGCCGTGGCGCTCGTTCTGCTGATCAGCAAGGACACGCGCGCCCTCATCGTGCTCACGGCGGTGGTCATCATCGGCCGCGAGATCACGATTTCCGCGCTGCGGGAATGGATGGCCGAGATCGGCGAGCGGCGCAAGGTGGCCGTCTCGCAACTCGGCAAGGTCAAGACCGTCCTGCAGATCGTCGGCCTGTCGATGATGCTCTACCGCGCCCCGATCCTCGCCATACCCATCTACCGGGTGGGGGTGGTGCTCACGGAGCTGGCGGCGGCGGCGACGCTCGTCTCGATGATCGCCTACCTGCGGGCGGCATGGCCGGAGCTGCGGCGCTGAGCGCGCAAGCTGCTGGAGCGGCACGTATTTTCAGCCAGGTGACCCGCGGCCTGCCTTGACTTCGCAAGGCCTGCACTTACAATTCGGTCGCTCACTCGGGATGCGGGAATAGCTCAGTTGGTAGAGCACAACCTTGCCAAGGTTGGGGTCGCGAGTTCGAGTCTCGTTTCCCGCTCCAGATTCTCCCAAACTCAACTCCTTATATAAGGCTGCGCAGGGCGGCGCAGGGACCAGCCGGTGCAAGGCCGGCCCGCGGCTCGTGCCCGAGAAATGGGATGGGTTTCTCAGGTTCGTACTCCGGGCGCAGTCCGCCCGCGTGCGCACTTCGTACGCCTATTGACTTGCGATAATAATGGTCCATTCTGTGGCCGGTCGCGTCCAGGGCCAAGTCGCGGGGGGGTCCCAGCGGTGCAGGGGACGCGTGTCACGGCTGGGCGGATAACAATCAAGCTCTGAATGCAAGTCGAAGCTTCAATCCTGGTCACGCCGGTCTCGGAGGAGAACCCGTGCGGCGAGGATCTGGACGCCACTCAGCCGCTCGTCCTGGCAGCCTTCGACGGCTACCGCGTGTTCGGGCAGATGACGCCCTGGCCGAAGGACAAGCAGCCTGACTGGCGCGAGATTCGTGATCGCTCCCTCGAAGTGCTGCGCCAGAGCCGCGATTTGCGCGTTCTGGCCCACCTCGGCACGGCCGGATTGCATACGGAAGGGCTCGGCGCATTCGGGCAGACGCTCGAGGCGGCCAAAACCTGGCTGGCCACATGGTGGGACGCCGCGTACCCGCGAATCGACGAGGATGCGATCCTGCGCCGCAACGCGCTCAACGGCTTTGCGGATCGCGTCGCGGTGGTCGACGGCCTGCGCCGCGCTCCGCTGCTCGTCCACCGCCAGCTCGGCACCTATAGCATCCGCGACATCGAGATCGCCCAGGGCCATCTGGCCCCCGGCCCCGATGAGCCGCCGCGCGATGCGAGTCAGCTCGATGCGCTGCTGGCTGCCCTCGAGACCGAGAGCCTGCAGACCATCGCCGGTCAGGTCACCGCCGCGATTGAGAATTTCCGTGCCATCGAGGCGACCATGCGGGATCACGGCGGCAGCGAAGCGGCGCCGGATTTCACTGCGCCACTGCAGCTACTCGCCCGTACGAAGATATTGCTCGACGGCCAGCTCGCCACCCGCGTGCCGGCGGACGCGGCAAATGCCGCGGCCGATGGCGGCACGGACGGCGGCGGCCGGCCAGCGGGCGTGCGCGCACCCGGCACGATCGGCACGCGCGATGACGCCATGAAGACGCTCGATGCCGTCGCAGCCTTCTTCCGCGCAAACGAGCCCTCGAGCCCCGTGCCCCTTTTCATCGAGCGCGCCAAGCGCCTGGTCGGCAAGGACTTCCTGGCCGTGCTCGAAGATGTCATTCCAGATTCAGTCGCCCAGGCGAAGAGTGTCGGCGGCGTACGCGACGCCGAGTGAACTTCATTTAACGGAGACGACCCGTGGCCAAGCCAAGCAGTCAGAAATTCATCGCCCGCAATCGCGCTCCGCGCGTACAGATCGAGTACGACGTCGAGCTCTACGGGGCGCAGAAAAAGATGCAGATCCCGTTCGTCATGGGCGTGATGTCGGACCTCTCGGGCGATGCCAAGGAGCCGCTGCCCGGCGTCGACGAGCGCAAGTTCCTCAACTTCGACATCGACAATTTCGACGAGCGGATGAAGTCGATGAAGCCGCGCGTTGCGTTCAGCGTGCCTAACACGCTGACCGGCGAAGGCAATCTCAGCGTCGACCTCACCTTCGAGAGCATGGAGGACTTCTCACCCGCGGCCGTCGCGCGCAAGGTGGATGCGCTCAACAAGCTGCTGGAAGCGCGCAGCCAGCTCTCCAATCTCGTGACCTACATGGACGGCAAGGCCGGTGCGGAGGACTTGATCGCGAAAGCGCTCAACGATCCGGCGCTGCTGAAAGCGCTCGCAGCGAAACCCAAGCAGGAAGAGTCCGGGAGTTGAGCCATGGCTGAAACCAAGCAAGCCGCCGAAGCCGCCGCAGTCGCCACCGAGCCGGATCAGTTTGCCGCGCTGCTGCAGAAAGAATTCAAGCCCAAGACCGACCGCGCGCGCGCGGAGGTCGAGCGGGCGGTCCAGACCCTCGCCGAGCAGGCGCTCAGTGAGACCGCGGTCATCTCCGATGACGTCATCGGGACGATCAAGGCCATCATCGCCGAGATCGACAAGAAACTCTCGGATCAGGTCAACCTGATCCTGCACAACGAGCGTTTCCAGCAGCTCGAGAGCGCCTGGCGCGGACTGCACTATCTCGTCACCAACACGGAAACCGACGAGATGCTCAAGATCCGTGTCATGAACATCTCCAAGAAGGACCTCGGCAAGACGCTGAAGAAGTATGCCGGCGCCGCATGGGATCAGAGCCCGCTCTTCAAGAAGCTCTACGAGGAAGAGTACGGCCAGCTCGGCGGCGAGCCGTATGGCTGCCTGGTCGGCGACTACTATTTCGACCACACCCCGGGCGACGTGCAGTTGCTCGGTCAGATGTCGCAGGTTGCTGCCGCCGCGCACGCACCCTTCATTGCGGGCGCGGGACCCACGCTGATGGGCATGGACTCGTGGCAGGAGCTGGCCAACCCGCGCGATCTCGCCAAGATTTTCGGCGCGCCGGATTACGCCGCCTGGCGCTCGCTGCGCGAGTCGGACGATGCGAAGTACGTCGGCCTCGCCATGCCGCGCTTCCTCGCGCGGCTTCCGTACGGTGCGAAGACGAACCCGGTGGAAGAATTCGAATTCGAGGAGGAGACCACCGGTGGCAACCACTCGCGTTACTCCTGGGCGAATGCCTCCTACGCGATGGCGGTCAATATCAACCGTGCGTTCAAGAGCTACGGCTGGTGCACTTCGATTCGCGGCGTAGAGTCAGGCGGCGCCGTCGAGGGACTTCCGGTCCATACTTTCCCCAGCGACGACGGCGGCGTCGACATGAAGTGTCCGACGGAGATCGCGATCAGCGATCGCCGCGAGGCGGAGCTCGCCAACTGCGGCCTGATGCCGCTCATCCATCGCAAGAACACGGACACGGCGGCTTTCATCGGCGCCCAGTCGCTGCAGAAGCCGCAGGAATACATGGACCCGGACGCTACGTCCAACGCGCGCCTGGCCGCGCGCCTGCCGTATCTCTTCGCCAGCTGCCGTTTCGCGCACTATCTCAAGTGCATGGTGCGCGACAAGGTCGGCTCATTCAAGGAGCGCGCGGACATGGAGCGCTTCCTGTCCGACTGGATCATGAACTACGTCATCCTGAACCCCGAGAACGCCGGAGAGACGGCGCGGGCGATGAAGCCGCTCGCGGGCGCGGAAGTGAAAGTACAGGAGGTCGAGGGCAATCCGGGATATTATTCGGCGACCTTCCACCTGCGGCCGCACTACCAGCTGGAGGGCGTCAACATTTCCATGAGTCTGGTCTCGAGGCTTCCGTCGCAGCGTCAGGGCTGACGGGGGGCAACGGGGCGGTGAACAATCAACTAAGAAACGACGAGAGGAGTTGAGTCTATGGCTGTCGACATGTTTCTCGAGCTCGAGGGCATCAAGGGCGAGACCGCCGATAAAGCCTTCAAGAGCAAGAACGCGATGGACCTCCTGGCATGGAGCTGGGGCATGTCCAACACCGGTACCTTCCACTCGGGCACCGGCGGCGGTGCGGGCAAGGCGAACTTCCAGGACATCAGCGTCACGAAGTACATCGACCTCGCCTCGCCGAATCTCATGCTGTACTGCGCCAACGGCAAGCACGTCGGCAAGGGCACGATCACGATCCGCAAGGCCGGCGAGAATCCGCTGGAGTACGTGAAGATCACGATGAAGAACATTCTCGTGACCAGCTACTCGACGGGCGGCAGCGGCGGCGAGGAGCGTCTGACGGAGAACGTCAGCCTCAACTTCGCCGAAGTGAAGGTCGAATACGCCCAGCAGGACGAGAAGGGCGGCAAGTCCGGGACCAACGACTTCGGCTGGAACATACAGCAGAACGCGAAGTCTTGAGCCACTCCCAGGAGCTGTTCCGCGCAGGGAAGCTCCGCGAGTGTCTCGCGGCGCTGCAGGGCGAGGTGCGCGGCTCTCCGGCCGATGCGAAGCTGCGCACTTTCCTCGCGCAGCTGCTGATGCTGACGGGCGACTGGGATCGCGCCGTCAACCAGCTGCAGGTGGCCGGGGAGCTCGACTCCTCGGCGCTTCCCATGAAGCACGCCTACTCGGCCGCCATTCAGTGCGAGCGGTTGCGGACGGCGGTGTTCGCGGGTGAGCGGCTGCCGCTGATCCTCGGCGATCCGCCGCAGTGGATGGCGCCGCTGCTGCAGGCGTTGGCGGCCCTGGGAGAGGGCCGTCCCGACCAGGCGGCGGCGTTGCGTGAGCAGGCGCTGGAGGGCGCTCCGGCGACGGCGGGCAGCATCAACGGCACGGCGTTCGAATGGATCGCGGATGCGGATTCGCGGCTGGGCCCGGTGCTGGAAGTGGTCCTGAACGGCGCTTACTACTGGGCGCCTTTCGCGCGGGTGCGCCGCATCGTCATCGAGCCGCCCGCGGACGTGCGGGATCTCGCGTGGGTTCCCGCCCAGATCACCTGGAGCAACGAGGGGGAGGCGGTCGGTCTCATTCCGGCGCGCTACCCGGGCTCGGAGCGCAGCGAGGACGACCAGCTGCGGATGGCGCGCAAGACCGAATGGCGGGAGCTCGGTGGTGGCGCGTTCGCGGGTCTCGGCCAGCGGATCTTTGCCACGAGCGCCGATGAGATCGGTCTGCTCGAGGTTCGTGAGCTCGTGCTCGAGCCCGCCTGAGCACTTCAAAATCATGGCCGAGCTCAGCCTGCGCGAGCGCCTCCAGCCGGCACTGCTCGACCGGCTCTCGGACGATGAGCGCTACCTCACCATCTTTCAGATCGAGTCGAGCCGCACCGAGCTGGCGAAGCTGAAACTGCCGGAGCGGGAGTGGCTGGAGATTCTGCAGGGGCAGGGCCTGCGTCCCGTCGAGGATGGAGAAAGCGGCAGGGCGCTCGCCCACGGTGAAGACAAGCTCCAGTGGCGTCTTTTCGTGCCGACGGGACGGTTGAGTCCGGCGCAGCTCAAAACGCTGGTGTTGAAGCCGCCCGGTGCGCCCAACGGTATCGCGGTGCAGGAGTTCTGCCGGATCGAGACGCGCAATGTGCCGAACTCCATGATCGAGTCGAGTCAGCAACGTGTCGTCTCGATGCGCCGCCTGCGCGAGTGCGTGCTGCGTGACGTGGCGTCGTTGCTCAATGCGCTGAATCTCGAGACGCAAGTCGAGCTGCAGCGCTATCCGCACGTGCAGCGCTCCGTGTTGAACTATGGCATGCGCTCGCTGGCGGGCCTCTCCGCCGCCGCCGTCGATCCGGTGAAGACCGCGGCGGGCATCGAGGAGGCCATCCGCCGCTACGAGCCGCGCCTGCGCAGGGTGCGTGTCGCGCCGGAGACGCGCGAGGGTCCGCAGGAAGGGCATCAACTGGCGTTTCGGATCGACGCGGAGCTCTGGGGCCAGCCGATACCGCAGCAGCTCGTTCTGCGTACGCGCATCGAGACCGACACCGGCAATGTGACCGTCAGCGATTCGGGCGCGGGGTAGCCTCCGATGGATCCGCGCCTCCTCGACTACTACAACCGCGAGCTGCAGTTCGTGCAGGAAATGGGCGCGGAGTTCGCCGCGGCGTATCCCAGGATCGCCGCGCGGCTCGGGCTCGAGGGGCTCGAATGCGCCGATCCCTATGTCGAGCGTCTCCTGGAGGGCTTCGCCTTCCTGGCGGCGCGCATTCAAATGAAGCTCGATGCGCGCCATCCCGACTTCACCCAACACCTGCTCGAGATGGTGTATCCGCACTTCCTCGCGCCGGTGCCTTCCTGCACGGTCGTGGAGTTCTCACCGGATCTGAAGGAGGGTGCGCAGCTCGCCGGCCTCACCATTCCACGCGGTGCGGTTCTGCGTACGCCTCTCGGCAAGGGGGACCGGACGGCGTGCGAGTTTCGTACCGGTCATGCAGTGACCCTGTGGCCTCTCACCGTCGTCGAGGCGAAGTACCTTTCCGGCACGGGCGCCCTCGCGGTGCAGGGCCTCGCCGTCGACGGCCGGGCCCGCGCGAGCATCCGCATCAGGCTGAAAGCGGCGCCGGGCGTGCGCATGGACGCGTTGGATGTCGACTCGCTCACGTTCTTTCTCAAGGCGACGCCCGGCCTGACCCAGGCGTTGTACGAGCAGATCGCCGCGGACTGCGTCGGCTATTACATGAGGTCCACACAGCAGGGCGCCCCGGTCACCGTGCGACCCGCCACGAGCGTCCGCCAGGTGGGATTCGAGGACGACGAAGCGCTGCTTCCGGTCACGCGGCGGGGCTTCCAGGGATACCGGCTGCTGCAGGAATACTTCGCCTTCCCGGAGCGCTTTCATTTCTTCGCCCTCGATGGCCTGCGCGACGGTGTGCGCCAGTGCGCGGGGGATGAGCTCGAAATCCACATCGCCCTGAGTCGCGCGCAGCCGGCGCTCGAGAACGCGCTCGATGCGAGCCACTTCCGGCTCTTTTGCGCGCCGGCGATAAACCTCTTCCCGCGCACCGCCGACCGCATCCACGTCGATATCTTCGATACGGAGCATCACCTCGTCGCCGACCGCAACCGGCCGATGGATTTCGAGGTATTCGCCGTCGAGCGGCTCACGGCCGTCGGGAGCGACGGCGCGTCGATCGGTGAGATCCGGCCCTTCTACTCCGCGGATCATCACACCGACCCCGGATCTCCGGCCCTCTACTACACGCTGCAACGGCGGCCGCGGATGCTCTCCGCGCGCCAGCAGCAGTTCGGGGCGCGAGCGGCATACGTCGGCAACGAGTGCTTCGTCTCCGTGGTCGACAGCGCCCAGCGCCAGCTCGAGGGCAGGCTGCGGCAGATCGATGCGCAGGTGCTCTGCAGCAATCGCGATCTGCCGGTGCAGCTCGCGGTCGGCCAGGGACGCACCACCTTCATCATCGAAGGCGGCGTTCCCGTCGAGTCCGTCCGCTGCATCGCCGGTCCGAGTGCTCCGCGCGCATCGCCTGCCTTCGGCGATACGGCATGGAGGCTCATCTCCCATCTGTCGCTCAATTATCTCTCCCTGATCGAGCAGGGCGGTCCTTCGTCCGCGCAGATGCTGCGCGACATGTTGGCGTTGTACCGCGACCCAAACGACGCCGCGGCGGCGCGCCAGGTCGAGGGAGTGGTGGGCGTGGGCTATCGGCCCTTCGTGCGGCGCATGCCCATCCCCGGGCCGATCACCTACGGCCGCGGGCTCGAGATCGTGCTGACCCTGGATGACGCGCCGTTCGAGGGCGCGGGCATCGTGGTGCTGGCGAGCGTCCTCGAGCGCTTCTTCTCACGCTACGTATCCCTCAACTCTTTCACACAGACGCGCCTCGATTCCGCGGCGCGCGGGACGATCAAGACATGGCCGGTGCGAGCGGGCAGACGGCAGATCGTCTGACGGGCGCGGAGCCCGCGGCGGCCGGCGCGCGTTCGGGCGCGGCCGGGCGCATGGCGGCGTTCGAGCGGCTGAGCGAGGCGCCGCATCGGTTCACACTGTTCGCCGCGCTGCGGCTTCTGGAACAGTGCTTCCCCGATCATCCCCGGCTCGGGGAGTCGCGCAAGGCGTCGGATGACCCGGTGCGGCTCGGTCAGGCGCCGACTCTGTCGTTTGCGCCGTCGGATGTTTCCGGTTTCGATGGATCCGCCGGCGAGGGCCCCGCGCGCCTCGAGCAGTATTCATTCGGCATGTTCGGCCCAAACGGCGCCTTGCCGGTGCATCTAACGGAATACGCCTACGAGCGCGGCCGGCAACGCGAGGACGAGACGCTCACGGATTTCGTCAATCTCTTCCAGCACCGCCTCACCTCGCTCTTCTATCGGGCCTGGGCAGATGCCGAGCCGGTCGCGAGCTTCGACCGGCCGGAGAGCGACCGCTTCCTGCAGTATGTTGGCGCGCTGCTCGGCCTCGGACCGGCATCGGCGCGATCGCGGGACGCTGCGCCGGATCGCGCGAAACTGAGCCGCGTGGCGCATTTCGCGCCCCAGCCCCGGTCCGCCGACGGGCTCGAGAGTATTCTCACCGACTACTTCGGGCTGCCGGTCGAAGTACGTCAGTTCGTCGGCGAGTGGATGGACGTTCCGCGCGAGCTCTGCTGCCGGTTGGGCCGAGATGCCGCCTCGGCATCGCTCGGTCAGACGGCGGCGCTGGGCGCGATGAGCTTTCAATGCCAGCACAAGTTCGAGATCGCCATCGGACCGCTCGCGCTGACGAGCTTCGGGGATTTCCTGCCCGGCTCGCGCGGGCTCGCCGAGCTCGCGGCACTCGTGCGTCTGTATACGAATGATGAATGGAGCTGGCAGCTGCGCCTGCTGCTGCGGGATGTGGAGGTGCCTGGTGTCCGCCTGGGCAGCGCGGGCCGGATGGGATGGACCACCTGGCTGGGCGGCCGTGGACAGATGGCGGATGATGTAGTGATCCAAGAACCGACTTCGGACTCTTCCCGACGGAAAACATGACATGAGTGATATCAGTCGAGTCGCACTGTTCGGCAAGCTCAACAGCCTCGCGTACAAGGCGATCGAGAGCGCCACCGTATTCTGCAAATTGCGCGGCAACCCCTATGTCGAGCTGGTGCACTGGCTGCACCAGATCCTGCAGCTCCAGAACTCGGACGTGCATCTGATCGTGCGCGCGTTCAGCGTCGATCCCGGCAGGCTCGCGCGCGACATGACGGAGGCGCTCGATCGCCTGCCGCGCGGAGCGAGCTCGATTTCCGATCTCTCGGCGCACATCGAGGATGCAACCGAGCGCGCATGGGTGTGGGCGACGCTCAAGTACGGTGAGCCGCGCATCCGCACGGGCCACGTGCTCGTCGCGATGTCGAAGACGCCGGGCCTGCGTAATGCGCTGCTCGCGATGTCGCGCGAGTTCGAGAAGATCAAGGCGGAGCAGTTGGCGGACGACTTCCCGAGCATCGTCGCGAGCTCGCCGGAGGCTGCGCTCGGCGCGAGCGACGGCAGCGCGCTTGCCGATGCGGGCACGCCCGGGGAGGCGAGCGGCGCGCTGCCGCCGGCGCAGCTCGGCAAACAGGAAGCGCTCAAGCGGTTCACGGTGGACCTGACGGAACAGGCGCGGCTCGGCAAGATCGACCCCGTCGTCGGTCGCGACGATGAGATCCGGCAGATCGTCGACATCCTGATGAGGCGCCGGCAGAACAATCCGATCCTCACGGGCGAGGCCGGCGTCGGCAAGACAGCAGTGGTCGAAGGGTTTGCGCGCCGCATCGCGGCGGGTGACGTTCCGCCGTCACTCAAGGAGGTCACGCTGCGGGCACTCGATGTCGGCCTGTTGCAGGCCGGGGCGAGCATGAAGGGTGAGTTCGAGCAGCGCCTGCGTCAGGTCATCGACGAGGTGCAGGCGTCTCCCAAGCCCATCGTTCTCTTCATCGACGAGGTCCACACGCTGGTGGGAGCGGGCGGAGCGGCTGGAACGGGCGATGCGGCGAACCTGCTGAAGCCCGCGCTCGCGCGCGGCACGCTGCGGACGATCGGTGCGACTACCTGGGCGGAATACAAGAAATACATCGAGAAGGATCCTGCGCTCACCCGGCGCTTCCAGACCGTGAAGGTGGAGGAGCCGACCGAGGCGAAGGCATTGCTCATGATGCGCGGTGTCGTCTCCGTCATGGAGAAACACCATCGCGTCCAGGTGCTCGATGAGGCGTTGGAAGCCGCCGTGAAGCTGGCTCACCGCTACGTCCCGGACCGGCAACTGCCCGACAAGTCCATCAGCCTGCTCGATACCGCGTGTGCGCGGGTCGCGGTGAGCCATCACGCGACGCCCGCGGAGGTCGAGGACTGTCAGCGGCGCATCGAGGCGCTGCAAACCGAGCTCGAGATCGTCGGCCGCGAAACGGCCATCGGCATCGATACCGCCGCGCGCGCCGCGAGCGCCGAGAAATCGCTGGGCGAGGAGCGCGAGCGCCTCGAGGGACTGAAGGCGGCCTGGGAGCGGGAGAAGGGGATCGTCGATGAAATCCTGGCGCTGCGCGCGAAGCTCAGAGCCGCCGGCGCATCGACGAGAGCTGCCGCGGAGGGTGGGGCGGAGGAGCCGAGCATGGGCAATGCGCACGCCGCGGCCGCGGCATCCCCGGAAGCGGCTGCGCCGGCACCAGGTGCGCCCGCCGAAGCGCCGCTCAGCGAGGCCGAGCAGGCCGCGGCGCGGGCGCGCCTGCAGGAGCTGCAGAAGATCCTGGCCGACGCGCAGGGCGACCGGCCGCTCGTGCTGCCGAGCGTGGACGAGCAGGCCGTCGCCTCCGTCATCGCCGACTGGACCGGTATCCCGGTCGGCCGGATGGTGAAGGACGAGGTGGCCACCATCCTCACGCTCGCCAAGACCCTGGGCCAGCGTGTCGTCGGCCAGGACCATGCGCTCGAGATGATCACCAAGCGCATCCAGACCTCGCGCGCCGGCCTCGAGAATCCCAACAAGCCGATCGGAGTCTTCATGCTCGCCGGACCGTCCGGGGTCGGCAAGACGGAGACGGCTCTCACGCTCGCCGAAGCCCTCTACGGCGGGGAGCAGAACCTCATCACGATCAACATGAGCGAGTTCCAGGAGGCGCACACGGTCTCGACCCTGAAGGGCGCGCCTCCCGGATACGTCGGCTATGGGGAGGGAGGAGTCCTCACCGAAGCCGTGCGGCGCAAGCCTTACAGCGTCGTGCTCCTCGATGAGGTGGAGAAGGCGCACCCCGACGTGCACGAGATCTTCTTCCAGGTATTCGACAAGGGCATGATGGAGGATGGAGAAGGGCGGCTCATCGACTTCAAGAACACGCTCATCATCCTCACCACCAACGTGGGCACGGACCTGATCATGGGAATGTGCAAGGATCCGGAGCTGCTGCCGGACCCGGAGGGCATCGCCAAGGCCCTGCGGCCGCCGATGCTCAAGACCTTCCCCGCGGCGCTCCTCGGCAGAATCGTCGTCATTCCGTACTACCCGCTGAGCGACCCTGTCCTGCAGGGCATCATCCGCCTGCAGCTCGATCGGGTCGTCGCCCGGATCAGGCAGAATCACGGTGCGGAGCTGCGGTTCGGCGAGGACGTCGTGCGCCTGATCGCCTCGCGCTGCACGGAGCCGGAGAGTGGCGGGCGCATGATCGATGCGATCCTGACCAATACGCTGCTGCCGCAGGTGAGCCGCGAGTTCCTGGAGCGGATCTCGCAGGGCGCTGCCACGCGGGAGGTGGCTATATCGGTCAAGGACGGCGAGTTCGGGTATTCGTTTTCATGAGGAGCCGCCATTGCGGCTCCAGCCGGATGTACGTATCCTTTTTATGCCACTGTCCTGACAGATAGGGAGCTGACATGTCGACGCCGCTGAAGTCGCAACAAAATGAGCTCATGTGGGAGTGCAGCAACGATTACGACACCGAAGTGACATACAAGAAGGGGACGGCCATCGCGTCCGCCAATCAGGGTGTGTGTGCCGGGCTGTCGATCGAGTGGTGCAAGAACATACTCAAGGGCGTCCGTCCCGAAACGAGCAAGCCCTTTCTGCTGCAGGGAATGCTCTACCAGCGCTTCTATGATTGGGGCACGGACGACGCCACCCGCAACGCCAAACTGTTCGGTACCGCCGGTGTCACCGGCGGTCCGCAAGAGAAGCGCGCCACCGGCCTCGAGATGGCCAAATATGTCTGGGCCGCGCAGGGCGTGTTCTGGGGAGGCTACGACGTTCATGCCGTTGCCGCGGCCAAAACCGGTCCCACCGGGCCGTACCTGTTCTTCGATCCGAACTACGGCTGCTACGCCGTACATTCAGAAAAACGCCTGGCGGAGTTGTTCGAGCAGGGCCGCAAGGCCGTCGGCGCAAAGAATTGGATGGAGTTCTACGCGGTCACTCTCGGTTGATCGACACTCGCTAACGGGGGGCATCCGATGTCTGCAGTTCCGGCATCACGCGGCGGTGAGCTCGAGCACTCGCGCCTGGGCGTGATTTACTTTCTGGGGAAGCTCCAGGTGGATTTCTCTCCCGAGGCGAGCGCCACCGAGATGAAGAACAAGGCTCTGGCGGCGCTTCAAGGCAAGGTCGGCAGCGGCAAAATCATGAAGGCCGCGACCAAAGTGGGCGGCCTCGTGGAGGGGATCGACAAGCAGGTCAACGAGATCGCGAAAACCATCCAGGAATGGCTCGTCGGCAAGTTCAACGTGGCGGCGAGCGATGCCGAGCTCGCCGTGCAGCACGTTCGGAACAACCTGCCGACGCTGATCAAGGAGATCGTCAGCGAGATTACGAGCACCGGTAAATCAGGCGATATAAAGGAGCTGGCCTCGGGCCTCGTCACGGCCGTTTCCAAGAGCATCGATTACTTCAATCTCAGGCACGCCGGCAAGGGTGTGGTGCTCGAGTCGGGCCATCCGGACATTGTCGCCCAATCGATCAAACACTCGATTGGCAGGGACGCGTTGATCGGACTTGCGGAAGCCGCGTTCGCGGGCGCCAAGATGGCGCTCGCTGCCGCCACCTCGGGCGTCGGCGAGATCATCAACAAGATCGCCAGTGTGATCAAGTTACTGCTGGAATTCGCCGTGCGTTTCTGCGACGCCCTCGAGCTGAGGAAGGTGTTCGCCGATGCGAAGCAGAAGTGGGCGATCCACAAGCAGAGCGATGCGATTCAGAAGTCGCCCAACGGGTTTGCCGCCTGGTTCCAGGAGACCGTCGACCACTCGCCGGTCTGTGCCGCACTCGTGATGAATTGCGGCGTCGCCGGCGACGCCATGAGCTTTCTGCAGGTGCTCACCACCTCCGGTACCGTGGTCACGCAGGGACAGTTCGACAAGGGTGTCACGTTCCTCAACGCGCTCAAGTCATCCGCCTCCGACCTCATCATGGCCGTCCAGGAGGACATGCGGATCTTCAGCGACGACAAGATCGTCTCCTCGCTGCTGCAGCACGCGGGCGAGATCGGCCTGGTGCAGAAGGAAGCCAACTCCTCGTGGCGCGCGAGGATCTTCGGCTGGACCAACCAGCAGGGCACGAAGAGCAAGGCGGCCAACTGGGTGCTCAACAGGCTGGGGTACAAGCAGAGCACGGTGTTCACGCGAATCTAGGAGGCCGCGGTGGCCCAGGGACCGAGTGACTCGAGCTGCGGACGCGCCTTTCGCTGTCGCGTGCATCCGCATGCGCCCGCCCTCGGGCAGGGGTTGGGATTCGCTCGAGTTCCCGGACCGTTGGGCCGGGAGTCGCCGGCGTTCGGATTCGCGGAATGGGTCGAGCGGCATTCGACACAATTGCTCCAGCGTGGGGGAATCGACGCCTCCTCCCTGCCGGGCGGCGATGCGCCCCGGCACGCCCGAGATCGCTCACGAGTCAATCTCGTAGGTGGGGTTCAGGGCGCCGACTATGCTGTGAATGCGGATGGATAAAGACGTCGCATCGCTTCAACGCGGAATCGAAGCTCACAAGGCAGGGCAGCTCGGCGACGCCGAAGCGGTGTATCGCGCGGTGTTGCGGGGCCGCCCGGACGATCCCGATGCTCTGAATTTCCTCGGCATGCTGCGCGGCCAGTCGGGCGATGCGGTGGAGGCGGCCAACCTTCTTCGGCGCTCCGTGGAGGCCGATCCGTCGAATCCCCATGCGTGGCTCAATCTAGGCAATGTGCTGGTGATCCAGCAAAAGGACGAAGAGGCCCGGGCGGCATTCACCAGGGCAACCGAGCTGGCGCCGAACCTCGCGATGGCGTGGTTCAACCTCGGGGTGTGCCTCGGGCGCTGCAAGCAGCCGCTGGAGGCGGCGTCGGCGTTGCATCGTGCGCTCAAGATCGAGCCGGGGCACCTCCGGGCCTACGAGTCGCTGGGGCTCGTGCTGCACCGGCTCGGCAACTACGCGGAAGCCGCCGAGGTATTCCGCGAATGGCTGGATCACGACCCTGATAACCCGTTCGCGCGCCACATGCTCGCCGCGACCTCGGGCGCCGGAGCACCGCCCAAAGCGGCGGACGAGTATGTCAGGCAGCTCTTCGACGACTTCGCCGCGAACTTCGATGAGAACCTGGCGTCCCTGCAGTACCGGGCGCCGCACCTGATCGCCGAGCGTCTCGGGCGCGAGGCGAACGGCAGTGCGCCTCTGGATATCCTCGATGCCGGCTGCGGTACCGGTCTGTGTGGCCCGCTCGTGCGCCCGCTTGCCCGCACTCTGTCGGGGGTCGATCTGTCCGCGGCCATGGTCGAGAAGGCCGGCGCCCGGGGCGGTTATGACGAGCTCATCGTTGCGGAGCTCTGCGCGTTCATGAGCTCCCGGCCCGAAGCCTTCGACGTCGTGATCTCGGCCGACACGCTGGTCTATTTCGGCGCGCTCGAGGAGCCGCTGCGGGCCGCCCGAATGTGTCTGCGCAGGGGCGGACTGCTGATTTTCACGGTCGAGCACGAGGACCGGCGTGGGGACTCCGCCGCGCACGCGCCGTCCTACCGCCTCGAGACTCACGGCCGCTATAGTCACTCCGAGGGGTACGTCGGTACGACGCTCGAGGCGGCCGGCTTCGGCGGGATCTCCATCGAGAGGGGCGTTCTGCGGCGGGAGCGCGGGGCCGACGTCAGGGGACTCATCGTGCTGGCGAGAGCGGCATGAGGCGGCCGGACGAGGCGCGCCTCCCAGAATGCGATGGTAGTCCTTGAAATTCCATGCCTTTTTCTGTTAACTGTAGGCAATCAATGGCTCGGTTGGGACATCGATGGCACGCGCTAAGGTAGTCGACTTCGACTACTACCAGTTCATCGGACTCATGCGCCGCGCAACGGATGCGGGCAAGCGCATCGACAAGTCCGACGGCCAGCGCTGGACGGATTACGTAAAGGCCAAAGGGATCAACGAAGTAGCGGCCACGGCCATCGCTCGGCAGAAGTTCGAGAACGCCTTGTGCGTCATCATCGACGAGGGCCTCGAGACCGACGGGCTATACTTCTACTCCAAGAACGACGAAGGTTGTTTGCGGCTGCAGACGATCACCTGATCGGCGCTGCGCGCCGGTCGTAGCGCGGGTCTACCGGTCTCGTCCGCAGACCGGTTGGGGGGCACGAGAACACTGCATGGCCAGCAATTACCAGGACAACCGCTCCGTAAAGGTCACGAATCCGTTCGGGCCGAACGAGCTCATCTTCGCGCGCATGAGCTATGTCGAGCAGATGAGCCAGCCCTTTCATTGCGAGGTGGCCCTGCTCAGCGAGAGCGGCGATCTCGATCCCGACGGCATCCTCGGCAAGCCGCTCTGCGTGTCGCTCGCAACGACGGGCACGGCGCCGATGCGGTACTTTCACGGCCTGGTCACGGAATTCGAGCAGGTGGGCTATAGCGACAGGTTCCATGAGTACCGGGCCGTCATGCGGCCCTGGTTCTGGCTTCTGACTCGAACGGCGGATTGCCGCGTCTTTCAGGGCAAGACCGTGACGGACATCTTCAAGGAGGTCTGTCAGCAGGCGGGATTCGCCGACATGGACCTCAGAGTCGCCGGCAATCAGGTGCTCGAGTACTGCGTGCAGTACCGCGAGACGGATTTCAACTTCCTCAGCCGGCTGCTCGAGCGCGAAGGCATCTTCTACTTCTTCGAGCATTCCGATAACAAGCACGTCATGGTGCTCGCCGACGACGTGGGCGATTGCAAGGCGATCGACGGCTATGCCTCGGTCCCGTTCTATCCCGCGACGGATCAGGGCGCGCCGCCCCGCGATCGCGATCACCTGCAGACCTGGTCCTTCCAGAAGTCGCTCCTGCCGACGACCTTCTCCAGCCGGGACTATAACTTCGAGCACCCCACGCCCATTCCCGAGGGCACATCTTCCATCTCCCGCTCGTACGAACACTCGACGTACGAGATCTACGACTTTCCAGCCGAGTCGGAAGTGCTCGACTCCGGCGGCGTCGAGAAGGTGGCGAAGCTGCGGGTGCAGGAGCTGCAGGTTCCGCAAATGGTGGCGCGGGGCAGCGGGGATGCCGCCGGGCTCGCGGCGGGGCATGTCTTCAAGCTGACAGGACATCCGCGCGACAGCCTGGGCATCCAATACCTGATCACCTCGACCTCGGTCGAGCTGAGTGCGGCTGCGTATCATGCGGGCGCCGGCGGCGGCGAGATGCAATTCTCGATCGCGGTGGAAGCGGTGGATGCGCGTGCGCCTTACCGCCCGGCGCGCATCACGCCCAAGCCGATGATTCACGGCACACAGACCGCGGTGGTGGTCGGACCCAAGGGTGACGAGGTCCATACCGATGAGTATGGCCGGATCAGGGTGCAGTTCCACTGGGACCGCAAGGGCAAGTTGGACGAGAAGAGCTCCTGCTTCGTACGGGTGGGACAGATCTGGGCGGGCAAGAGCTGGGGTGCCATCTACATCCCGCGGATCGGACAGGAGGTGATCGTCTCGTTCATGGAAGGAGATCCCGACCGGCCGATCGTGATCGGCAGCGTCTACAACGGCACCAATCCCACGCCGTACCCGCTTCCTGACAACAAGACGAAGAGCGGCATCATGTCGCGCAGCTCGCTCCAGGGCACGGCAGGCAACGAGCTGAGCTTCGAGGACAAGAAAGGCTCCGAGCTCGTCTATGTGCATGCGCAGAAGGACCGGACGATCAAGGTGGAAAACGACGAGAGCCACACCGTCGGGCATGATCGCACCAAGACCGTCCAGAATAACGAGACCACGACGATCGGCAAGGACCGTACCGAGTCGGTCGGTGGCAACGAATCCATCACGGTGAGCAAGGATCGGACGGTGAGCGTCACGGGAAGCGAGTCTATCGACATCGGCAAGGATCACTCGGAGAGCGTCGGCGGCGCCCGTACGCTCTCGGTCACGAAGGATGAGACCATCTCCGTGAGCGGCGGGCGGACCGATGACGTCAGCAAGGACGAGCAGGTGACCATCGGACAAAAGCGCACGCAGAGCATTGGATCCGACGACAAGCTGTCAGTCGGCAAGAAGCTGGGCATCGAGGCCGGAGAGGCGATCGAGATCGTGACCGGCTCTGCCAGCATTACGATGAAAGAGGACGGCACGATCACCCTGAAGGGAAAAAACATCACTCTGTCCGGCGACGGCGACATCACCATCAAGGCGGGTGGCAACGTCGTCATCAAGGGCAGCAAAATCACCCAGAATTGAAATCGCCCCCGATCGAGGAGCGGTCTACATCATGAGCGCAGATGCACGCGAGGCGCTGACCAGTGCGGTCAGCGCGGATGAGAACACTGAAGTCGGGCACGGGGAGCTCGGATCGCTGCTGCGCGCTCCCCCATCGCGTGCTCGCGCGGCAGGCGCAGCCGCGGTGCTCGGACGCATCGTCGCCGTGGAAGCGGGGGGGACCGTCAGTGTGGAAGTTCCGGGTGCGCTGGAAGCGAGGGTTGCCCGTCTCGCAGTGTCATTGACCCGCGAGGAGTTGCTGGCTGCCCGGGATACCGGCGGCTGCGCGGTCCTGGTGTTCGAGAACGGTGATCCTGCGCTGCCGATCATCGTCGGATTGGTACAAACGTTAGGGCACGCTGCGCAAGTGCCGCAGGTCCTCGAAGCAGATGTCGACGGGAAACGCGTTCGCATTACCGCGCAGGACGAGATCGTTCTCGAATGCGGCAGCGCCTCCATCACACTGCGCAGGAACGGTCGCGTGGTCGTGCGCGGTACCTACATCGAGAGCTACTCGGACGGTACCAACCGGATCAAAGGCGGTCAGGTGCGAATCAACTGAGGCCCTGGCTGCAATGAACGCGGTACGCACCACCGCCGAGCCTTACTGGGACCTGGTCGAGCAGAGCCTCGAGGAGGCGGCGTTTTTCTGGAAGCGCTGGGAAGCCGATCTCGGGAGTCTCACCCGCAGCCTCGATGACGTGTGGTCCTGGACCGAAGATCGTTTGCACGGTGCCCTGGATGGGGTGCGCGTCGCCGGCGAGAAGGTCGTCGACGCGACGGAAGCGGCACTTTCCAGTAAGGACCACGCGGCGATCACGGCTGCGGCGCACGTTCTTGCGGCGCAGTCCCCCGTGCGTGCCCGCGAAGCGCTCGCCACCGCCGTTCGCAATGCCAAAGGCAAACTCCTGCTTGCAATGACTCGAGGCATCGAGACGGCGGCGCTGGACGGCAGCTTCGCGCCTGTCACGACAGTACTGGCGTCGGCTGGACCCGAGCACGCCGCGGCACTCTGCCGGATCAAGCGTTTTCGGCGCGTCTCTCCGGGAAGGGAGGCGACGGACGCTCTTCAATCGGGAGTTCCACACCTGCAGGTGGCAGCGCTGCAGTCCCTCGCGTATGTCGCAGAGCAGCCGATCGCCGCGCGCCATATCGCCTGGGGCCTGAAGAGCGATGATCCCGACGTGCGCCGCGCCGCCATTGAGACCGGTGTCCGCCGGGGAGAGCCCGCCGCCTGGCAGGCGGCCGTGCAGCTCGCAGAGCAGCGCAGCGCGGCCTGCGCGCCCCTGCTGCCGGCGCTCGCCGCGCTGGGCTCGCCCGAGGAGCAGCAGCTCGTGATCGGTGCGCTGCGCGAGCCGGCCTTGCAGCGCGCGGGATTGTTCGCGATCGCCTACATCGGCACGTGGGAAGCCGTCGAGATCTGCCTGACCGGCATGCGGGACGAGAAGCTGGCGCGCTGCGCGGGAGAGGCATATTGCGCCATCACGGGCGCGGAGCTGGCACGCGACGGCCTCATACGTCCCGAGCCGCCCGAACCCTCCTCGCCGCCGCGGTTGGAAGATGACAGGCTCGACGCGAACCTGGTTCCGGCGCCAGCCGACCAGTGGCCGCTACCCGATCAGGATGCCGTGCGCGCTCACTGGGAGAGCGTCCAGCGGCAGTACGGCCGGGGCGTGCGCCACTGGCGCGGCCACCCCGCGGGCCTCGAAGGCCTGGCCGCTGCGCTCGAGCGCGGGCCGATGCACCGGCGTGCTGATCTCGCCCTGGAGCTCGCCGTGCGCACCGGCGGCAAGTATGACCTGGAGACGCGCGCGTTCGCTCACGCTCAGCGATCCATGATGCAGGCGGCCCGCGCCCGGGCCGGGCTGCCGGGCGCGCGCTGAGCGATGCTGCAGATCGACAATCACACGCCGTTTTACGCGGTCCTGTCCGTGCTTCCCAATCGTGACGCGATCGACACGCTGTATGTGATCCTCAAGGCCACCCTGGTGCTGCGCCCGAAGCTCGCTCTTGCGCCGACCCAACTGCCGGTGACTCTGGCGGATGAGTACTACGGTGACCCGACGGAGTCGAGTCTCAAGGCAAGCTCCGACTTCCACATCGGCAAACCGGGGACGGACGTCCTGCTGGTCGGCCGCGCGTGGGGTCCGCAGGGGCATGCGATTGCAGAGACGTTCGTGCGCGTCATGGCCGCTGAGCGGCAGAAGACCATCCGGGTGTTGGGGGATCGAGTGTGGCAGTCCGACGGCTCGCCGTCGGCGCCCGAGCCATTCGAGGCCATGCCGCTCGTCTGGGAGCGCGCCTTCGGGGGTGTCCACCCGCTCGAGGATCGCATCCTGGCCGAGGAGCGCAACCCCATCGGTGTCGGCTTTGCCGGCAAGCGCTCCGCGCAAGAGCTGACGGGACAGCCCGTGCCGAATCTCGAGAGCCCCGGTGAGCCGCTCGAGCGGCAGGGACAGACTCTCACGCCGGTCTGTTTCGCTCCCACGGCGCCGCAGTGGCTGCCCCGCCGGGCCTTCGCGGGCACCTACGATGAAGTGTGGCAGCGCAAGCGCGCGCCCTACCTGCCCACGGATTTCGATCCGCGCTTCCTGCAGTGCGCCGCTCCCGAGCTCACCTTCGACCGGTATCTGCTCGGCGGCGAGCCCATCGAGGTCGCCGGCGCTTCGCCCGAAGGGCCGATCGCCTTCGCGCTTCCGGCGGCGCACCTGCGAGTGGAGGTGAGGGTAGCCGGAAGCGTCGAGCATCCGCCCGTGAACCTCGAGACCATTCTCCTCGAGCCTGACGAGAATCGCGTCGCGCTCACGTGGCGAGCCGCGTTGCCTTGCGACCGCAAGGTGCTCAAGGTGGAGAAGGTGACGGTGACCCGCCATCGGACAGGAGGCGGGTGATGCCGGCGCGGATCATCACCACGAGTGTCCTGTGCCCGGCCGGCCGCGGAGTGGAGCAGCTCTGGGCATCGATCCGCGCGGGGCTCGCGCGCATCGGCAGCTCCCGCGTGATGGACCGGCATTTCCAGCCGATCCAGATGGGTCTCGTGCCGGAAGATGCTCTGCAGCCCGAGCTGCCTCCCGAGGTGGACTCGCTGCCACTGCCATCCAGGGCGCGAAGAATGCTGCGACTCGGCGCGCCGGCCTTGCGCGCCGTGCTGGAGCACGCCGGCGAGCAGCCTCTGCGACTCTTCCTCGGTCTGCCGCACCTCAGTCTCGAAGAGGCTCCTTGGATGAGGGGCTTTTCCATCTACCTGGCAAAGACCGCGGGTTGCGCACTCGATGTGCCGAGCTGTCGCGTGGTTCCCGCGGGCCGGGCCGCAGCGCTCGTCGCCCTCGAGCTCGCGATGGGGGCTCTGCAGGAGGATCCGTCCCGTCCGGTCGTGGTCGGGGGCATCGACACGTACCTCGATCTCAAGTTGCTCGCATCCCTCGATGCCGAGGGGCGCATTCTGGGACCCGACGTCAGCGATGGCTTCATACCCGGCGAGGGCGCTTCCTTCCTGGTGCTGGGACATCCTTCGGTGGCGGCGGGGGAGGGTCCGGCCATCAGCGTCGAGGCGGCCGCATCGGCGCAGGACCCGGGCCACCGATCCGGCTCGGCGCCAGCCCGCGGAGAAGGGCTCGCAGGCGCCATCGAGCTCTTGCGCGGCCGCCTGCCGGACCCGGCAGCGAGCGTTGGGTCCATATTCGCCGGACTCAATGGCGAGAGCTTCGACGCGAAGCAGTGGGGCGTGGCGCGGGTGAGGCACGCGGACTTCTTTTCTCCCGATGCATCGCTGAGCCATCCGGCGGACTGCTTCGGGGACACGGGCGCCGCCATGGGCCCGCTGCTCCTCGCCATCGGCGCCAGAGCCATTGCCCGGGGGGAGCGGCGTGGCCCAGCTCTCATCTGGGCGGCATCGGATGGCGAAACCCGCGCTTGTGCTTTATTGTCACACGCGCAGAACTGAGAAGCGGGGGGCACCGTGCCTGGAACTGTATTCGCCAACACACGCGGTATCGCCCACAAGGGCAGCAGCGGAATGAGCACGATATTTCCTGATGTATGCAAAACGCCGACGCCCGCCGGTCCGGTGCCGATTCCCTACCCGAACATCGGTCAATCGTCGAACACCTCGGGCGGACCCACCACGGTGACGACCGACGGCCAGATGCCCATGACCAAGGGCGCGAAATACATGATGTCCTCGGGCGATGAGGCCGGCTCGGCCGGTGGGGTGATGAGCGGCAAGATCAAGGGTCCGTGCGAGTTCATGCTGTACTCGTTCGACGTGCAATTCGAAGGCAAGAACGTGTGCCGGCTCGGCGATCAGCTCTTCCACAACGACAAGAACGGAATGGGGTGACGGGTCGGTGACCGAGGCCGGTGAATCCGTCGGGGTCGGGCTGGCGTCGCAGGACGAGGACTGCATCTTTTGCCACAAAAAGCACAAGGAGGAGGAGGAGAAGAAGCTCGACGACTACACCTACACGCGCAATGACAAGGCCCTCACGAGCAGCGGCAGGGGCTTCATCAAGGGGGACGATTCGCGTGCGGCGTTTTATCCCCGCGACGAGCAGGGGGGCTTCGTGTCGCCTCTGGCCGAGCCCGAATGGAGCGACGATGTCATTTTCAAGACCTACAAGACCAAGTCCGGAAAGGACAGGACCCACGCCGAGAAGTATCAGCCCCCGCCCATCAAAGGTTGGATCGCCGCGCCGCACCACATGATCGCGGTGTGCTGCATGAATGGCGAGAACGGCCTGCCGGGCGTGCCCAAGGTCAATCCCTGGGCGCACAAGGGCGACTACGACATCAACCGCGGCAGCAACTGTATTTTCCTGCCGAGCTCGGCCAGCCAGTTCTTCGTCGCCTACTACTACTGGAAGGTCCGCGGCACCGGACGGGCGCTCCAGGGCCATCTGGGAGCCCACCGCAAAGCCTACTTCGAGACCGTATGGGATCGGCTCGAGAAGATCGTCCGGGACGGTGCCAAGTCGGGATGGTGCACCGATACCGATGACGAGGAAGCGAAAAAGGCGCTCGCCAAGAAAGTCGTGGATCAGCTCACCCTGCTCGAGGCGTTTCTCTTCCGCAAGCTGTCCGCGTTGCAGCCCGAAGAGCCATTCAAGCTGGGCGCCGAATCCTACATCGCGATTCCCGAGGAGTCGGAGCCGTTCGCCGTGCCCGCGGGTGTCTCGCAGCAGCTGCAGCCCTACGAGACGCTGCCGAAGTGGTATTGAGCATGGGCGCCCCCGCACATCATCTGCTCTTCTCCGCCCGGGAACTGTATCCCACCGTCTCGCTACGCACGCCGCTCGAGAATCTCAGCTGGGTGGACGGCACACGATTCTCCGGCGCCATGCCTGCGCTGCGCTTCGCGATCGACGGGACCGATCCTTTCGAGTGGTGCGATTACGTGCGGCCGGCGGCGAACATTCCGCTTTTCTCGCCGCTCATGCGAACGGCGCTGGAGCAGGCCGGGGTCGATAACATCGATTATTACGATGCCATCGTATCGCACTCCGCGAGCGGGACCTCGAGATCCTACTTTGCGGCCAACGTGCTCGGCCAGGTTGCCGCGATGGATCGCAAGAAATCGAAGTACGTGCCTTTCGACGGCAGTGACACCCTCGTGGCGGAGATCGAGCGACTGGTCCTCAGGGACGCGGTGCCGGGCGAGCCGGGCCTCTTCAGGCTCAGCGAGTTCGATCTGCTCATCGTCGTCGATGAGCGCGTGAAGAAGTCGGTCGAGCGAAGCGGGGCCCATGGAGTCGTATTCCTCGAACCCGAGGAATGGGACGGGTTTGCGACATGAATCTGACGCTGGAGATCGTGAGTCAAAACGGCCAGTCCCTCGGCCCCGCGCGCCGCAAGGTGTTCGGCCCCGAGGGCGGGCGCATCGGGCGCTCGCCGGAGTGCGATTGGGTGATCCCGAATCCGTACATCTCGAGGCATCACGCGACCATCCGCTGGATCAGCGGCAGCTACTACATCGAGAGCACCGGTGAGAACGGGGTGGCGATCGGAGCGGCGCAGGCGATGATCCCGAAGCTCGAGCGCCGGCCGCTCAAGAACGGCGATCGTCTCTTCATCGACGAGTACGAGGTCGTGGTGGGCCTGGACAGCGTCATCGGCGATTCGGGTGCGGCGTCGGCATCGAGGAGCACATCGGGCCCGGCAGGGGGGGCTTTCTCACCCGCGGATGATCCTTTCGACCTCGGTCCGACGCGCGCCTCGCGGGTACTGGCCGATCCACTCGAGGCGCCATCCGACGAGCTCGATCCGCTGCGGCACTTCGGCGGGGGTAGCTCGCCGGTCGTGACCGCCCCCCGGCAGGAGCCGAGCTGGAATCACACGCCCGGAGTCAGCGATCACTTCGCTCCGCCGCAGCCGGCCCGCGGCGCTCCGGCCGGGTCCGTCATTCCTGACGATTGGGATAAGACCACGTTCGGGCGCAAGCAGGCGCCGGGCGCGCAGCCGGCACCGCCGGTAGCCGCGGCGTCCCCCGCGCCTGCCCGGCCCGTCAGGCCGCCTGCCGCCTCGGCACCGGCACCGGCTCCCGCTCCCCTTTCGGGCGGTATCCCGGATGACTGGGACAAGACCAACTTCTCGCGCAAGCCGGCCGCGGCGGCGCCTCCCGCCTCGCCTGCGAGTCCCATTCCTTCCCCGGCCGGTGCCGGTGGTACTCCTCAGGGCTCACGAGTCATGGGCCGATCTGGCGTGCCAGGTGCGGCACCGGCCGCACCGATTCCCCAGCGGCCGCTGCCGTCCTCGCCGCCTCCGGCGCCCGCACGGGCCCCTCGGGCCGCGGGGCCAGCCGCCGCCGCGCCCGCTGCTGCGGCACCGCGCGCACCCGCTGCGGCCGCTGCCCGCGCAACCGCTCCGGCTGCGGGCGGCTCCGCGCCGAGGAGATCGCCAGAGACCGGCTTCGACATCGACTCGCTCCTTCGGTCCGCCGGCGTCGACCCCGCGAATCTGCCGGCCGACACGGCCGACTCCCTCGGCCTGATCCTTCGCTCCGTGGTGCAGGGCATGATCGATGTGCTGCGGGCACGCTCGGAGATCAAGGAGCAATTCCGGCTGTCGCACACCATCGTCAAAACCGCCGAAAACAACCCGCTCAAGTTCGCCGTGAATGCCGAGGACGCATTGAACTCACTCCTCGGCAGGCGCAACCCCGCCTACCTGCCGCCGGTAGACGCTTTCGAAGACGCATTCAACGACATCCGCTTCCATCAGCTCGCCATGCTCGCGGGGATGCGCGCCGGCTTCGACAATGTAATGAGCCGGTTCGACCCGCAGCAGTTGCAGGAGAGCTTCGACAAGCGGGCGAAGCGGGGCGGGTTGCTCTCCATGAGCGGCAAGTCCCGCTATTGGGAGCAGTTCGCCGAGGAGTTCCAGGAGCTCGCCGGTGACAGGGAGCAGGCGTTCCGGCGTCTCTTCGCCGAGGAATTCGCCGCGGCTTACGAGAAGCAGCTCGAACTTCTGAAACGTTCGCACGGCAAAGTGCAGCGCTGAAGCTGCGGGGCGCTTATTATGCCCGCGTCATGACGCGGGGGGAGAACGATACCTTGTATCCAAGGCGCGGCATTCTTTTGGCCCTGGCGGTGGTCGGGCTCACAGCCTGCGCATCGGCGCCGCCGAAGCCCGTGCAAACACAGGCCACCCTCGTCGCCAGCGCGGACGTCAACCCGGACTCCGAGGGTCGCCCGTCGCCGGTAGTCGTGCGAATCTATCAATTGCAAGGCGACGCCGAGTTCAACGATGCGGGCTTCTTCGCCCTTTTCGACAACGACAAGGCGACTCTCGGCTCGAGCCTCATCATGCGCGATGAGCGCACCGTGTTTCCGGGCCAGAAGACGCCTCTCAATCTTGCGTTGGCGCCGGACGCCCGGTTTCTAGGAGTCGTCGCCGCGTACCGCGACATACGGTCCAGCCGCTGGCGCGCAGTGGTCGGGGTGCCCGAGAAATCGTTGCTCAAGCTGCTCGCCAAGCGTCGCGTGTCGGTGCAGATCGGCAAGGACGCGGTAACCATAGCCGTCACCGACTGACGCGCGACACCAGCGCCGACCCGGAGGTGCTACCCGAGATGTCCGAGAAGAATCGAATTGTCTGGTCCGAAGGGTTGTTTCTGCGCCCGCAGCATTTTCAGCAGCAGGAGCGCTACCTCGAGGACTACGTACAAGGCCGCGTTGGGACGCTGCGTCCCGATGCGTGGGGACTCGTGGAGCTCGAGATCGAGCGCGACCTGCTCGCGATCGGCAAGCTGGCGCTGCGGCGCGCGCGGGGTGTCTTCCCCGACGGCACACCTTTCGCCATGCCGGACTCCGATCCGCTGCCGCCACCTCTGGAAGTCGGCACACAACTGCGCGACCAGGTCGTACACCTTGCCATTCCGCTGACACGCGCCGGAGCAACGCTCGCAGCGCGGCCCAATGGGTCTGCCGACGTCACGCGCTATCGCAGCCTGGATCACCAGGTCCGGGACGTGATGTCGGACGTCGCTTCCGTTGTCGACCTCGAGGTGGCCGCGCTCAACGCACGGCTCATGCCGCAGAGCGAGCCCGCCGAGGACTTCGCCCAGATCCCGGTGGCGCACGTCGTGGAGTGCCGGGCGGACAAACAGGTCGTGCTCGACGACCGCTTCATTCCGACCGTGCTCGCTTGCACGGTCGCGCCGCGGCTGGCGACTTTCCTCGCCGAGCTGCAGGGTCTGCTGCATCAGCGGGGTGAGGCCCTTGCGGCGCGCGCCGTCGCCAGCGGCCGCGGCGGCGCGGCGGAGATCGCCGACTTCCTCATGCTGCAGACGATCAACCGCTACGAGCCGGTGGTGACGCATCTCGCCGCCACGTCGCGCTGCCACCCCGAGGACCTCTACCGGCTCGGGCTCGAGATCGCCGGAGATCTGGCGACGCTCACGGCGAGTGCACGCCGGCCGGCGCAGTTTCCGGGCTATCGCCACGATGCGCTGCGGGCGAGCTTCGAGCCGCTGATGCAGGCATTGCGCGGCTCCTTGAGCGTGGTGCTCGAGCAGAACGCCATTCCCATTCCGCTCGCCCAGAAAAAATTCGGCATCAGCGTCGGCGCGGTGCCGGACCGCACCCTGTTCGATTCGGCGGTCTTCGTCCTCGCCGCGCGCGCGGATATGCAGACCGAGGAGTTTCGCCGGCGTTTCCCGCAGCAGCTCAAGATCGGTCCGGTGGAGAAGATCCGTGACCTGGTCAACCTGCAGCTTCCGGGCATCGGCATCCAGGCCATGCCGGTCGCGCCGCGGCAGATTCCCTACCACGCCGGATTCGCTTACTTCGAGCTCGATCGGCAGGGCGAGCTCTGGCGGGCGCTCAAGACTTCGGGCGGCATTGCCATCCACCAGTCAGGCGAGTTTCCGGGCCTCGCGGTGGAGTTCTGGGCGATACGGAGCTGATCCATGAACACGCCACCCGACGATCCCTTCGCCCCGAGCGATGCGACGATCCTGAGGCCTCGGCCGGGACGGCGTCCGGGGACGCCCGCAGCCGGCGCGGCGCCGGCTGCCCCGACACCCAACCCCGCACCGGCACCGACCAGGAGCCAGGCGCCGCAGGGCGTGTCGCGCCCGCCGGTTCCACCGGACTCGTCTTCCGCCGCTCCGGCGCCCGGCGTGGCGCAGTTCATCTCCACCGGCCGCAACCCGCTGCTCCAGGCCGCGGGCCCTTTGCTCGTCCTCGCGGGACGCTTGCGCGGACAGATCGCGAATGCAGACGTGGAGAGCCTGCGCCGACAGTGTATGCAGGAGATCCGCGACTTCGAGGGCCGCTGCCGCAGCGCCGGCGTTCCCGACGCGGATGTGCTCGCCGCGCGCTATGCGCTCTGCACTGTCCTCGATGAGGCGGTGCTCAACACACCATGGGGTGCCCAGAGCGGCTGGGCGGGACAGTCGCTGCTGGTGACGTTTCATCGCGAGGCGCAGGGCGGGGAGAAGTTCTTTCAGCTTCTCGAGCGGCTGCTCGGCGAGCCGCAGCGCTATCTGGCGCTGCTCGAGCTGTGGTACGTGTGCCTCTCGCTCGGCTTCGAGGGCCTTTACCGGCTCGATGAGCGCGGCGCTAACAGACTCGCCGACATAAGGCGCGATCTTTACCTGCGGATCGAGCAGCAGCGCGGCGGCGCGGAGCCGGCGCTGTCGCCTCACTGGACCGGCGTCGAGGACCGGCGCAATGCCGTCCTGCGGCTGGTCCCGCTTTGGGTGGTTGCGGCGGCGGCGATCGCCATCCTGGTGGGCGCGTGGCTGTTCTTCGATTCGCGGCTCAACGATCGCTCGGCGCCGATCAGCGCGGCGCTGGCGAATGTCGGGCTGGAGCATCTGGAAGCGGCCACGCCAGCCAACGCCCCGCCGACCGGTCTTGCCACGTTGCTCGCTCCGCAGATCGCCCAACAGCTCGTCGCGGTGCAGGAGCAAGGCGCGCGCACGAGCATCACGGTGACGGTGCCGGATCTCTTCGCATCCGGCAGCACGCGCGTGAACGCGCGCTTCGACTCCCTCGTCCACGCGATCGGCGCCGCGCTGGTGAGCGTCCCGGGCCGCATCCTCGTGATCGGCCATACGGATGACCAACCCGTGCACTCGCTGCAATTCCAGAACAACTACGAGCTCTCCCAGGCGCGCGCCGTGGCGATGGCCAAGCTCCTCGAGCGCGATGTGACCGACGCGAGCCGCTTCGAGACCATTGGCAAGGGCGACTCCGATCCGCTTTACCGGCCGGCGAATCTGCCGCAGAACCGCGCGCGCAACCGCCGCGTGGAGATCGTGCTCCTGCGGGGGATGTGAGCATGGCGTTGCTCAAGAGCCGCACCTTCATCGTCATCCTCGGCCTGCTGCTGCTCGCGGCCATCATCTGGTTCGCGGGCCCTTATTTCGCCTTTGCCGGCTATCAGCCGCTCGCCAGCGTCGTGGGACGGCTGGTCGCCATCCTGATTCTGGCGGTGTGCTATGCGGTATACGTGCAGCTGCGCCAACTGAAGAGCGCGAGCTCGAGTCGCCAGCTCGCCGAGAAAGTCGCGGGTCAGGAAGAGGCGGCCTCCGGCGGCGCGCGGTCCGGGGGCACCTCCGCGGATGCGGCGCAACTGCGGCAGCGGTTCGAGGAAGCGATCGAGTCGCTCAAGAAGTCGCGCAAGAAGGGTGCCGCCAGCCTCTACGATCTGCCCTGGTACGTCATCATCGGACCTCCGGGTGCGGGCAAGACTACCGTGCTCGTCAACTCCGGCCTGCATTTCCCGCTCGCGCAGAAGTTCGGCAAGGAGGCAGTGCGCGGCGTCGGCGGCACACGAAACTGCGATTGGTGGTTCACCGACGAGGCGATCCTCCTCGATACGGCCGGCCGCTACACGACCCAGGACTCGAATGCGAAGGCAGACGCCTCCGGCTGGAGTGCCTTCCTGCAGCTCTTGCGCAAGTTCCGCGGCCGCCAGCCGATCAACGGCGTGATCGTCGCCATCAGCGCGACCGACCTGCTGATCCAGAGCGAGCAGGAGCGCGAGCAGCAGGTGAGCGCCATCCGCGAGCGGCTCAATGAGCTCGGGCGCGAGTTGCGCATCCGAATACCGGTCTATTTCCTGGTGACCAAGTGCGATCTCATCGCGGGCTTCGCCGAGTTCTTCGACGACATGGGCCAGGAGGCGCGCGCCCAGGTCTGGGGAACGACCTTCCCGATCGAGGCCACCGAATCAGGCGCTGCCGCCGGCGCATTTGCCTCCGAGTTCGACGGGTTGACGGAGCGTTTGCAGCAGCGCGTACTTGCCCGGATGGACGCGGAACGCGACCCGCGGCGGCGCGCCAGCATCCTGGCCTTCCCGCAGCAGATGAGTCTGCTGAAGCCGCTGCTCGATGATTTGCTGAAGCGGGTGTTCACGGCCTCCGGCTTCGATCGCCCGGTTCTTCTGCGCGGCGTTTACTTCACGAGCGGCACACAGGAAGGCTCGCCCATCGATCGCATGCTGGGGGCGATCGCCCGCAGCTTCGGTGTGACGAGCGCAGTGGCGCCCCCCGCGGCCGGACGCGGCAAGGCGTATTTCATCGAGCGGCTGCTCAGGGCCGTGATCTTTCCCGAGGCCGGGCTCGCCGGCGTGAATCGAGTCGTGCAGGCGCGCATGATTGCCGCCCGCTCGGGGGCGTACATCGCCTGTGTGGTGTTGCTCGCGCTGCTCCTTTCATGGGTCTTCGTCAGCTACGAGGCCAATGCGGCCTACATCGACAAGGTGGCCGCCGCTGCCAAGTCCCTGCAGTCGGCGGCGCCCGCGTCGGGCTCGACGGTGGATGCGGTGTTGCCGGAGCTCGACACGCTGCGTGACCTCACCGCGGCTGCGGAGCAGTATCGCGGGCATGTCCCGTGGCACATGCGCGCCGGGCTGTATCGCGGTGGCGCGATCGGCAAGGAAGCGCGGGATGCCTACACGCGCGATCTCAACGCCTCGCTGGTTCCCGTGCTGCGGGGACGCTTCGAGGGAGCTCTCCAGGCGAACGTCGCCGCTCCGGATCGCCTCTACGAGTATCTCAAGGGCTACCTGATGCTCGGGAGCGCGCAGCACCGGGACACGGATCATCTGCGCTTCCTCGCCAGCGCCCAGTGGCGCGAGATGTACCCGCAGGACCCCGCGACGGCGCAGCACCTGGACGACCATTTCGATCAGCTGCTCACCGGTGATCGCCTGAGCTCGGTCTCGCTCGATCCACAGGTGGTGGAGCGGGCCCGTACCGCGCTGCGCAGCGCCTCACTCCCGGTGCTCATCTACGATCGTCTCAAGCTGAGTTACCTGAACGACGACCAACAGGCGCTGCGGCTCGACCTGGCCGCGGGCACGGGCGCCGCGGTATTGGTGCGGCGCAGCGGCACGCCACTCTCGACTCCGGTGCCCGCGCTCTACACGCGGGCCGTGTTCCGAGAGATCAACACGCGCCGCCGCTACCAGCTCGTCCAGGAATTCCTGCAGGACTCGTGGGTCTTCGGCAACAGCCTGCCGGACCTGCGCGCGAGCGGCACGCTCGTGTCCGACGTGATGAATCTCTACGAGACCGATTACCTGCAGTACTGGGACTCGGTCGTGAAGGACGTCGGCGTCAAATCGGCGGGAGATCCCCGGGGTTTCATCGACACGCTGGGTGTCATTTCCAGCCCCGCATCCCCGCTCAAGGGTTTCCTGAAGGCCGTCGCGACCAACACCGACCTGCTGGCTCCCGACACTTCGGCGGCCGGCCAGGCGGCGAGCGCCGCCTCGAAACTGGCCGATGCGAAGCTCAGCGCTCTCAAGAGCATCATCGGCACCGGGCCGGCGGGCGCCGCGCCGCCCGGGACCCGGGTCACGCAGTATTTCGCGCCCATTCGCCAGCTCGTGGCGGGTCCGCCCGGACAGGCACCGATCGATCAGATGCTTGGCGCGCTCGCCCAGCAGTATCAGCGTCTGCTCGCGACCGGCTCCGGTGTCGGTCAGCAGAGCGCCCTCGATCCGCAGGCCCAGGCGGCGACCCGCAGCGCGCAGCAATCGCTGGCGCTCCTCGCCAAGCAGTTGCCGGCGCCGCTCGGCAATCTCGTGACCGAGGTGTCGGTGCGCACGGCGTCGATCGTCGGTACGGAGGCACGAGGCGAGCTCGACCGGCTGTACGCAAGCCAAGTGGTGCGTGACTGCACCGACCTCGTCGGCGGGCGCTATCCGCTCGACCCCAAGAGCGCGACTGATGCCGCGCCGGCGGATTTCGCGCACGTCTTCGGGCCGGGCGGCGTGTACGACTCCTTCTTCCGTGACCATCTGGCGCAGCTCGTCGATACCTCGCGCTCGCCATGGCGTTGGCGGGCGGGCGCGGCGGCGGCCTCGACCACGATGCTGCGCCAATTCGAGAGGGTGCAGGGTATCCGGGATGTATTCTTCGGCGGCGGCTCGCAGACACCACAGGTGCGCTTCGACCTGACAGCCGACACGCTCGATCCCACGGTGACGGCGTTCCGGATGACGATCGATGGGCAATCCTTCCAGTATGCGCACGGGCCGGTGCGGACCGTGTCGATGCAGTGGCCCGGCGCCAGCGGGCAGGCCGCGTTCGAGTTCGATTCGCCGGGCGGGCCGATACCCGGTCCGGCGTTTCAGGGTCCCTGGGCATTGTTCCGTCTGCTCGATCGTGCGCGCGTCGAGGCCCTCTCGGGCAGCCGCTACCGCGCCACCTTCACCGCCGGCGGCAAGTCGATGGGTGTGATCCTCGGCGCCGCCTCCATCCGCAATCCTTTCGGGAAGAACGTGGCGGCAGGGTTCCGCTGCACACAGTAACCGCGCCATGCCTGTGACCTCGGAGACGGGCTTCTACGGCAAGCTCCCCTGCAGGGGAGACTTCATGCAGCGCCGCGCGCCCCAGGCATTCGTGGATACCTGGGACGCGTGGCTCTCGGAGTGCCTGCATGTCAGCCGGCAGCAGCTTACGGAGCGCTGGCTCGACATGTACCTGACGAGCCCGGTCTGGCGCTTCGTGCTGGCCGAGGGGATCTGCGGCGAAGGTGCCTACGCCGGCGTGATGTTGCCCAGCGTGGACCGTGTCGGCCGCTATTTCCCGCTCACCATCGTCTCACCGCTCGAGCCGGGGAGCTGCATTCTGGAGGCGGCGTGCGGCACCGGCCGCGCGTGGTTCGATGCCGCGGAGGAGTTGGCGTTGCGGGCGCTCGACGCGGGCGACCTGGACCTACAGGCGTTCGATGCGCAAGTCGACGCTCTCCCGGGACTCGGCGCTTGTTCGGCGCTCGGAGAGTCCAACCAGTTGATGGAGCTCATCGCACAGTCGGGCTTCCCGCGGCGCGGCGCGCCCTCGCACATCTCGATGCTCGGAGAGTCGCCGCAACGCGCAGTGAACGCCATCGCGTCGCTGGAGCTGCAGAAGGCTTTCCGGCCGTGCGCACTGTGGTGGACGCAAGGCTCCGAGGCGGTGCAGCCGGGATGGCTCGTGACGAGCGGATTGCCCGCGCCATCGGGCTACGTGGCGATGCTTTCGGGACAGTGGCGCGCCGCCGGCTGGAACAGTGTCGAGCTCACTTCGCAGATGCACGCGCAGATGAACACGCAGGAGCAGGAGCAGGAGCAGGGTGCGCCGCCGGCAACGGCGGTATCCGCAGCGATCGCGCCCGAAGCACCGCAGCCCTTCGATCTGCAGATCGTGGCCGCTCATTCGCCGCCGCGCCATGGAGTGCGCGCGTCCCTCGCGGCGAGGTATGTGATGCGCCCGGACACAGGCCTCTGGGGCATGGCAGTGGCGGTCGACGGCAACGACCCGGGTGCGCGCGCCGACCTCATCGCCGACGTGACGCAGGATCTGGCGCCACAGGCGACGCTCACCACCCGTATCGAGTCGGCGCGACGGGCATTGCAACGGGTTCTCGCCCCCGGAACAGGCGTCATCCTCTTCCTGACCGAGCAGACGGAGTATGCGGTCATGTGGAGTGGGGCGGTGCAAGGCGTCCTGCTCCGCGGCGGAAACATCGTGGAGTTAGTGGGCGGAGGCTCGACCCACGAGGCGGACGTCCCGATGCAACGTGAGGACAGCGGAACCGGTGACGGCGGCCTCCTTGCCCTCCTGAGCGCTCCGGCGACCCGCGAGGCCCCTCTCAGCGTTCACTACGGGGGGCTGGAGGCCAACGACCTCTGGGTGCTGGGCAGCGAGGGATCGATTCCGGATACGCTTGCGGATGCGGCGGGCGATCCGAGCGCGCCGTGCAATCCGCAGAAGGTGCTCGATGTCATGCTCGCCAGACACGCGCCGGCGAAGAGCGTGGCCGAATCGCCGCCGTCGCTGATGCTCATTGCCGCGCAACCGGCCGGGCCGACCGTCACCTGAGGTGCCAACGTGCTGCTCGCTCTCAGTGTGATCAGTGGGCAGGGGTCGAGTCTCGGTTCTTCCGCCTACAAGATCTTCGACGAGCGCGGCGGCTCGATCGGACGGCTCGATGTCAACGATTGGGCGTTACCCGATCCCGAGCGATTCGTCTCCAGCCGGCACGCGGTGGTCCGCTTCCAGGGCGGCGGCTTCTGCCTGGAGGACGTGAGCACCAACGGCACCTTCATCAATGAGCCGGAGCGGCCGGTGTCCAAGTCCGAGCCCGTGCGACTGAAGGACGGCGACCGGCTCTTCATCGGCGATTACGAGATATTGGTGCAGCTCATCGAGGACGGCGCGCGTGCGGACGATGCGGGCTCCGCGCCGCTGCAGGCGCCGTCATCCGGGCCGAGTGTCTCGCTTGGAACGGACGACCCTTTGGCCGTGATTGGCGTTGGCGCGGGTTCCGCCGCCGGTGCCGAGGTGGCGCAGCCGGCCGGAGGGCGGGCCGCGGTCGCGCAGGCTCCGATCTCGCAGGCTCCGGTCGCGCAGGCTCCGATCTCGCAGGCTCCGGCCGCGCAGGCTCCGATCTCGCAGGTCTCGCAGGCTCCGGCCGCGCAGCCTCCGATCCCGCCGGCCGTCGTCCCGAAGCCCGCGGCGCCCGCGCCCGCTGATCCGCTGCCCGCTCCCGCGAGCACGCCCCGCCCGGCCACGGGGCCGGCGCCGGCGATCGAGCAGAGCGCGCGCGAGCTGCTGAGCGCGCTCGGTCTCGATCCGCGGGATGTTGCGCCCGATGTTGCCGCGCAGCTCGGCGCGATCGTGCGCATCGTCATTCAGGGAATGATCGAGGTGCTGCGGGCCCGCGCCGAGGTGAAAGGCAACTTCCGCATGCCGGTGACGAGCGTGCGCGTCGTCGAGAACAACCCGCTCAAATTCTCGCTCAATGCCGACGATGCGCTGCACAACCTCTTCGTCAAGCGCAACCCGGGATATCTCGGCCCGCTGGAGGCGTTCCGCGAGGGCTTCGAGGACATCGCCTTCCACGAGCTCGCGATGCTGGCCGGGATCCGCGCCGCGTACCAGTCGATGGTCGGCAAGTTCAACCCCGCGCAGCTCGAGGAGACCTACACCAGCAATCTGCGACGCACGTCCGTGCTTCCGATCGGCGGGCGCACGAAGCTCTGGGACATGTACTGCGCGCAGTTCGGTAACATCGAGAAGGACAGTGAGGCGAGCTTCCAGCTTCTCTTTGGCGAGGAGTTCGCCAAGGCCTATCATAAGCAGCTGGAACGGCTCTCACGGGCCGCCAAAGCACAAAAGAAGTAGCCAGCGCATGAGCACATCGGGGGAGGTCGCGGCCGCCGCGTTCACGTGGCGATCGGCGTCGGTCACATCACAGGGAAACGTGAGGAATCACAACGAGGATGCCGTTCTCGAGCTGCCGGCCGCGGGACTCTGGGCAGTCGCCGACGGCATGGGCGGACACAACGCGGGGGACGTGGCGAGCCGGATGATCGTCGAAGCGCTCTGCGGCGTCACCCGCCGCGAACGGCCGAGTGAGCTGCTGGATGACGTCGAGGATCGCCTCTGTGCGGTGAACGATCGGTTGTACCGCGGCTCGCTCGCCGGACAAGGGGGCATGTGCGGCAGCACCGTCGCCGTGCTGCTCGCCTTCGGTGGTTATTCCCTCAGCGTCTGGGCCGGGGATAGCCGTGTCTATCGCTGCCGCGCCGGCGAGTTGAGCTGTATCACTCGCGATCACAGCGAAGTGCAGGCGATGGTGGACGAGGGCGTCCTCGATGCCGCCGCCGCCGGCCGGCACAACGCGCAGAACGTCATCACCCGTGCGGTGGGCGGCGCGCAGGAGCTGTATCTCGATGTCGAGCTGCGGGAGCTCAAGCACCGCGATCGATATCTGCTCTGCAGCGACGGTCTCTACAAAGAGCTCGCCGACGACAGGCTGGCCGCCCATCTCGCCGCGAACGATCCGGAGGGCGCGTGCCGCGCGCTGCTCAAGGAGGCGTTGGGTGGGGTGTGCAACGACAACGTCTCGGCCATCGCAGTAGAGTTCTCACAGACATGACTGAATTCCGTCAGGCACTCGACGCTTATCTCGCGGGCCAGATCGACCTGACCGCCCTGAAGCGCGTGCTCTCCGCGAGCCTGACCAAATCGCCGCACCTCGGGGCCGCGGCCGGCGCCTACATCGAGGCCCTCTATCGCGGCAACCGCATCGCGGGCGAGGCGTATCTCGCGCTCGTGGAAGCGACTCGAGCGCAGGTCGATGGCGACAAGACACGATTTCGCGCGCCGGGGCCCGCGAGTGCGCCGGCGACGGGTGCACCTTCCGCGCCGCGCACGCCCGCCGCGACTCCCTCTTCTGAGGGCGGGGACAAGACCGTCTTTCGCACGCCCAAGGGCGCAGCCAGCGCCCCAGGCAGCCCGCCAGCCGGTGTCGGCTCACCGGGTGGTGTCGGCTCACCGGGTGGTATCGGACCGCCGGGTGGTGGTCAACCGGGCACCGCCGGGGGAGACGACAAAACGCGTTTCCGCACGCCGCGCGCTACGCCGGCCCCGGAGCCGGCGCCTTCTGCCGCGCCTCCCGATGTAACGCGGTTGCGTCCTCGGCCGGTCGCGGGAACGAATGAGGCGGCGGCGCCGTCGCGGGAACCTGTGGCCGCGGGAACTGATTCGTCCTGGTCCCCGGCGACGGGCTCGCATACCGGCTCCACGACCGGGAGCACCGGCACCGGATCCACCTGGAGCGATCCCAACCGCTGGTCCGGCGGCAGGACAGTCGCACTCGCCGTCGGCAGCATCATCAAGGAGCGGTTCGTGCTCGAGGACGAGCTCGGCCGCGGCGGCATGGGCATCGTCTTCAAGGCACGCGATCTGCGCATGGAGGAGGCGCAGGACCGTAATCCCTTCGTCGCCGTCAAGATCCTGAATGACGAGTTCAAGCGCCATCCGGAGTCCCTGAAGGCGCTGCAGCGCGAATTCCGCAAGGCGCAGAGCCTCGCGCATCCGAACGTGGTCACGGTCGGAGACTTCGACCGCGACGGCGGCAACGTCTTCATGACGATGGAGTTGCTCGACGGCGAGCCGCTCGACCAGGTGATCAAGCGCACTCAGGGCGCGGGCCTCGAGAAGCGCCAGGCGCTGCGCATCACGCGGGACGTCTGCCGCGCGATGGCCTACGCGCACGAGCGCGGGATCGTGCATTCGGACTTCAAGCCGGCCAACGCCTTCCTCACGCGCGATGGCGTCGTCAAGGTGTTTGATTTCGGCATCGCGCGCGCGGCGCGTCACGGCGCCGGAGCCTCGGGCACGGAGACGCTCTTCGACGCCGGTACGCTCGGCGCCCTCACGCCGGCGTATGCGAGCTGCGAGATGATCGAGGGACTGGACCCTGACGTACGCGATGATGTCTATGCGATCGCGTGCGTGGCGTATGAGCTGCTGACGGGCAAACATCCATTCGACCGCAAATCGGCCGAGCAGGCGCGCATCGCCGGGATGGTACCGGCGCGCCCGCCGGGCCTTTCCCGCGGGCAATGGACGGCGCTACGCCGCGGCCTGGCCTTTCGGCGTGAGCAGCGCTGCGCGTCCACGATCGAGCTCCTCAATGGCCTGCTGCCGCCCAAGCGCTCACCCAGTGTCTACATCGGTGCCGCCGCGGTCGTTCTGGCCGGAGTGGTCGTCGCGATCATCGTGGTGCCGAGTGAGATCAGACGTTATCAGCAGGGGCGCTGGCTCGCCGCCCTGCGCAGCGGCACTCCGGCCCGCATCGAGACCGTCCTGCCGGTGCTGGACAAGATGGACCCTGGCCGCCGGGACGCCATTCTGGTGGACCGCGACGCGCGGGATGGCCTGATCCATTACTACAACGACTTGATCCGGCGCACGGAGTCCCATGGAGACTACGTGCTCGCCAACCGGGCGGCGACGAAGCTCCTCGGCTACCTGCCCGATTACGCCGATGCACAGCGCATCGCGGACGGGGTGGCCAGCGATCTGAACAATGCGATCAAGCAGCAGAGCGATCGCTTCGATGCGGATCTCGCCGCGGGACGCCTGATCCCGGCCCAGGGGGCCAACAACATCGAAGTCGTACTGGCCGCGGTGCGCCGCATCGATCCGCAGCATCCCCTGCTGCACGATCCGCGCCTTCCCGGCGCTTACGCCGCCCAGACGCGCGTTGCGATGCAGCGCTCGGACAGCGCGCTCGCACAGCAGCTGGTCACGAGCGGGCTGAAGCTGGCGCCGAACGACCCGACCCTGCGCGATCTGCGTGATCAGGTCCACTCCATCGTGCTCGCCCAACAGCGGGCGGCGCGGGTGACGGGCCTCGAGCGCTCGCTCACCGCGCTCCTCGACAAGCATCCCACGCTCGCCGAGCTGGCGCCGCTTCGCGATGAGATGACGCAGCTGCGTACCGATGCACCCGAGAGCGACGTGCTCGCGCACGTACAGCAATACGCACAGGGTGAGATCGACCGCGGCGTACGCGCTCTGGAGCAGCAGAACAACTACAGCCAGGCGCAATCGCTGCTCGAGCAGTACGCCGATCTGGGCTCCGCGGCCTTCGTCGAGAGTCTGCGCGGGCAATTGAGCGCCGCGAGTCTGGCTTACCAGCACAAAACGGCGGACATGACGCGGCTGCGGCAGCAGCGCATCACCGACCTCAAAGCCCGGCTGGATGCGTTGATCCAGCGCGGACCGGGGAACGATCCGACGGGCTGGGACGCGCAGATCAGCAATCAGAAGGGCGCGCTGAGCGCGTACCTCGCCTCCAACGATCCTTATTTCGCCCAGGTGCGCTCGCAGACCGTGGTGGCGTACGTGCACGAGGCGGAGCAGCTGCGCCAGGCCAATCGTCTCGCAGAGGCCGAGCAGATGCTCGAGCACGCGCGCGGCTATCAGGCGCAGCAGGCGGAAGTCGACCGCGAGGAGCAGCTGCTCGCCGCTTCGCGCCAGCAGCTTGCGGCGGCCGCGCAGGCACAGGAGCAGAGCGCACAGACCGAGGCGCTCGAGCAGAAGGTTCTTGTGCAGGCTGCCGCCAACACGGTGAATGACGCGCTGGCAACGCTGGCGCAGCTCAAAGGCCGGCTGCCGGCCAACGATCCCTTCCTCACGAAAGACGGTCCCACGGCCATCGGCCGCGGCTATCTGCGGCTCGCCGCCAGCGCCGCGTTGGATGGTCGTTTCGAGCAGGCCGAGAATCTCGCGCAGAAGGGCCGCACGGCTGTGCCGACTTTTGCGCCGCTCGGCGCGGCAGAGCAGCGATACGCACAGTACGCCAGCCTCAACCGCGTCATGGCGAGCGTCAGTCCGGCGGGTGCCGAGCACGTTCGCGCCCAAATCGTTGCGGCGGAGAGGGGTGCGCCGACCGAGGCGCAGGCGCTGGAGCAGGCTCTCGCACGCAGCATCGCGGCCCGTATCCGCTCGGCTCCCAGCGCTGCGGCGGCGGAGCGACTCCGAGCCGTGGCGCGGGTTCTCTTCCCTCGCGATGCGCAGTTTGCGAGAGCCGCAGCGCCCGCACCGCTTCCTCGGGCCCCGAACAACGCTGAGCGGACCGTGGCGCCATCGCCGCCCGCTGCCAGCGAATCCGCTCCCACGCAACCCACTCCTGCGCCGCGGGCCGCGACACCAGTGACCGAGGCGCCCAAGGCTGCCGCCATTCCCGCTCCCGCGGCCGCCAGCCGGCCCGTTTCGCTGCACGACTGCGCCAACCCCGAGTTGGTCGGCACCGGGGCCAATCTGCGCGCGAGCTGCTGGGACGAGGTCGGGGGAGGGCGCGGCCCGACCCTCGTCGTAATTCCCGCCGCGGCGGGTGGCCACGCGTACGCGATCGGCCGTTATGAAGTGAGCAACGCGGACTTCGCGCAGTACTGTACGGCGAGCGGCGCGTGCAAGCCGAGCGCGTCGGCTCCCGGCCTGCCGGTCACATCGATCTCGCTCGCGGACGCGCAAGGCTACCTGACCTGGCTCTCCCGCCAATCGGGCGCCGTCTATCGGCTGCCGACCGCCGACGAATGGGTCCGTGCCGCCAATGCCGGAACCAGCGGCGGCGGCCTCGACGCAAACTGTCAGAAGTCTGGAGTTTCCGCCGGCCTTTTGCCGGTCAACTCCGGAGTGCACAACGCGTGGGGGCTCTATAACTATGACGGCAATGTCCAGGAGTGGGTGCGCGGTAACAACGGGTTGCAGGCGCGCGGCGGTAATTACAGCGACAGCTTTTCGCTGTGCAAGCCCACTACCGCACGCGCACAGACCGGAGCACCCGATCCCCTCACGGGCTTTCGCGTGCTGCGGGAGATCAAGTAGCCTGGCGGTGCCGTGGCATGAGCGCGGACATCGCTGACAGGCTGCGCGCGATCGCGCGCGATCATCTGGAAGGCCGCTCGACTCTCCAGGGCTACCGCCGGCTGCGCGCGCAGCTCCTCGACCGTCTGGTCGCATCCGCCTCGGGAGCGTCACCCGACGCGACTCAGCCGCGTGCCACCGTGCAAGCGGGTGAGGGCGCTCGATCGCTGTCTCGCGCGGCCGAGCCGGCCGCTGCACAACTTCGTGCGTCCGAGCCTCGTGCAGCCGCGCACCCCGCCGAGGTGACTCAACCCCGTGCCGCAGCACTGGCGACGGCGACCGACGGCGACCGCTCCGGACCGCCTTCGCTGCGCCAGGGGGCCGGCCGGGGGCGAGTCGCCGGATACGGCGCGCTGGTAATCCTGCTCGCCTCCAGCATCGGGTTTCTCTTCTGGCGGCATCATTCGCACGGGTTCGCAACGCCACACGCCGGCGATACGGGCGGCGGGACGAGCGCCGCTGCCGGGTCGGAGCCGGCCGGGCATACCGACCCGATCCGGGCGCTCCTGCAGCCGCTCCTCGAAAGCCCCGATTGGAGCGATGCGCGTCTGCTCGCGCTCAACGAGGCACTGCTCGAGGCCGGCCGGCCTCGGATCGAAGCCGTGCGAGATACCGAGTGGTTCGATACCGTTCTCGACAGCGTCCGGAGCCGTCTGTTGCAGCAGCAGGCGCTCGCCGGTACACCGCTCACCCCCGACCGCAGTCCCCTTGCGGCGCTCGCCGTGACACTCGGCATCGATCTCACCGCGACCGCCGACCTTAACCGCGTCGCGAGCGTCGGTGCGCAAGGCGAGACTGGGCATGCTAGCTCCGCGGGTTCGCCCCAGGCCGCACCTCGCGTGGCCTCCCGGGTGGTCTCGCGAGAGAAGACCGGCGGGCCGGCGCTCGCGCCGGGCACGAGCGGCGCCGAGACATCCTCGCCTGCGAAAACCGAGTCCTCGGCCACGCCACGGCATATCTCGCCTGCGGCAGGCAACCATCTGGTAACCGCTTCAGGCGAAGGTACTGCAGAGGGCGCTGCGTCGGGCACGGGAGAGGGTCTAGCCGCGGCGGAAGCCTCTGAAGCGACCTCTCCCGCCGCGGCGAGCGCAAATGCCACGACGAGCGCGCCGAGCGCCGGGCAGAAGACCTCCGCGCATCATGAATATCCGGCCTGTTCGGCCGCGTTGAGCGAGGTGCGCCTCAACTACTGCCAGGACTTCCTCGATTCCGGCGAGCCGGCGCCGCTCCTCGTGTTGATCCCCAGCGGCTCATTCATGATGGGCAACAGCGATGCGCCTGCGGAGGGTCCCGTTCACCGTGTGACCCTTGCCCACGATTTCGCGATGTCTGCGTACGAAGTGTCGCAATCAGAGTTCCAGCTCTATTGCCGGACGGCCGGCAGGGATTGTCCGCAGCAGCCGTGGACGCGGGGCGACTATCCGGTCGTCGATGTGTCCTGGCGCGAGGCACAGGATTACGCGAAGTGGCTCTCCGCGGCGACTCACCACCGATACCGCCTGCCGACGGAGGCCGAGTGGGAATACGCGGCACGGGCAGGCCGCACGGGCCTCTATCCCAGCGGGGATTCCCTGTCGCCGACTGATGCTTATTTCTCCATGGGCCAGACGCTGAGCGCACCTGCGCCGCGCAGCATGCGATTCAACGCGAACGCCTGGCACCTGATGCACATGGTCGGCAATGTCCGCGAGTGGGTCGAGGACGCCTGGAGTCCGACCTTTGCGGGGGCGCCCGACGACGGCAGTGCGCGCTCCCAGGGCGATCCGGGTATGAAAGTGGTGCGCGGCGGCTGTTACGCCGATCCGGCCATCAAGCTGCGATTGACCACGCGGGAAGCGCTTGCGGCCGATACACGTGACCGATGCACTGGCATTCGGCTCGTGCGCGAGATTCAATGAAATGAGCGATTGAGATGGGAGAGCACCGCATGATTGTCAGCCTCGCGCAACACGTCATTCACCATAATCCGTCGGTTGCAAAGGCGGGGTGGACCCGGTACGCTTTTCATAGAAACGATAAGCGGCTCCGGAGCTATCGGGGGCCGGCGGCAATAAACGAATAAGCGACGGCCGGCAAACACCATCACAAGGACTGTTCGACGGGGAGGTTTCCGCGTGCAATCTCGCAGGCGTTCGCACGGCTGCATCAAGCTTTTGCTTGCCGCAGCCGCGGTGTGCTCTGCCATGGGTATCGCGTCGATCGCTGCTGCGCAGGGCGTGAGCCCGCCCGGCGGTGTGCCGCCGATCGCCCCGCGCAGCACTCAGCCGTCCATCCCGAGTCCGGCGGCGGAGCTGGTCATTCCCGGTGTCAACGAGCGGCCGCTCGGTCTGACGGAAGGCCCCAAGATCGTCGTCAAGGCGTTCCAGCTCGAGGGCGCGGTCGATCTGCCGAAGTATGGCGTGCGAGTCGCGGACGCCAGGAGGATCCTCGACGATGCCATCAGCAAGGAGCCGGCTCAGGGTTACGCCATCAATGAGCTGCAGGCGATTGCCGGCCATGTGGCCGATTACTACCACGGTAAGGGTCTGGTACTGGCCCAGGCCTTCGTGCCGGCACAGAAAGTCGTCGACGGAACGGTCGCCGTCCAGGTGCTGGTCGGCAAGCTCGAGGCCGTGAGAGTCACGGGAAACAAGCATTACTCCACCAGCGTGCTGATGCGGCCGTTCAAGCGGCTCGTCGGCCAGCCGGTCGACAAGGATGATGTCGAGTCAGCCTTGCTCACCCTCACGGGGTATCCCGGGATCACTGCCTTTGGCGTGCTTGCCGCGGGACGTGAGCTCGGGACGACGGATTTGACGTTGCGCGTGCAGCGCGAGAAGCGCCTGGGCCTCGACGTCTCGGTGGACAACGACGGGGTCGCGGTCTCCGGTCAGTATCGCGCGCAGGTGGGCCTGACGGTGAACGATCTGTTCGGCCTGGCCGATCAGTTGCAGCTCTCGGGCATGTATGCGTTCGATCCCTCGACCACCTCCGAGCACGGCACTTACGGCGGCGCCTCCTACACGATCCCGATCTTCTCGCCGCGCGACTTCCTCGAGCTTTCGTACTTCACGAATGCCTACGTCGTCGGCGGACTGGGGACGGATCTGCAGCTCACCAACCCCAAGGGCAAAGCTTCGGTCGGTGAGCTCGGCTACCGCCACGACTTCGCGCCGAGCCGGCTCGGCTCGGCCAGCATCGGCGCCGCGGTCGATGTGAAGCGCGCTTCGTTCTCCGCGAACGGGAGCGAGATCTTCAAGGACAACCTCAGCACCGCGCACATCGACTTCCATTGGGACCGCATCGACACCCGTTTCCGAGGCGTCAACCAGCTGCTCCTTTCTTATGAGCACGGCTTCAAGCACGCACTCGGCTCGCTCGGCGACTACGACCCCAACGTAACGCCCCGTGCCAGCCGCGATGGCGCAACGGGCCAGTTCAACAAGGGTCTGCTCTCGCTCCAGCGCCTGCAGCGGATCTCCTCCGACGTGTCCCTGCTGCTGCACGTACAGGGGCAGGAGACGAGCGATCCTCTCGTGTCGCTCGAGCAGTTGTCGCTTGCAGGACCCGACGCCGTGCGCGCTTACTCCGTCGCAGACGTCCTGGTGGACAAGGGCGGCATCGGCACCGCGGAGCTGATCGTTGGAGCACCGGGCTTCTCGAACCGGCCCGCCTTCGGCGACCGTACCTGGGGCCAGGAGCTGCAGTTCTCACTCTTCGTGGACTATGCCGCCGGCTGGCTGAACGACTTCATCCCCGGCGCGAACCCCACCCCCCAGTACGTGAACCTCGGCGGGTGGGGCGGCGCGATCCAGTTCAACGTGCCGGGGCGGGTCTTTGCCCGGATCGACGTGGCAACCCCCATGACGGCCAGGCGGCCCGGAAACGGACGTGATCCTCAGTATTATTTCAGGCTGGGTGTGAGCCTCTAGCGCGAACCCGCCTTCTGTCCGGCGGAATGACCGGCGGGAGTTGATTGCAATGAAGAACGATGCCATTCGCCAGTTCGTCCGCAGGGAGCTGCGGGCGGTCACGGTGGGAGTCGCAGCTGCGATCGGAATCGGCGGCGGCCTGCCGGCCGCGATCGCCAACCCGGTCGGCGGCACGGTGGTCGGCGGGCAGGGCAGCATCACGAGCCCCAACGCGACGACGACGCTGATCAATCAGCAGTCGAACAACCTGATCCTCAACTGGTCGAGCTTCAACGTCGGGAGCAACGAGACCGTCCGGTTCGTCCAGCCCTCGAGCACCTCCGTTGCGCTCAACAACATCCTCAGCCAGAGCCCCAGCCAGATCTTCGGCCACATCGACGCCAACGGCCGCGTGGTGCTCATCAATCCCAACGGCATTCTCTTCGGCCGGACCGCCCAGCTCAACGTCGGCTCGCTGATCGCGAGTACGCTCGACCTCAAGGAATTCGATCCGACGACCGGGCGCCTGTCCTTCCAATCGCTGAGCGGACGCCCCGGAGCGATCGACAACGAGGGCAGCATCACCGCCGGGCCGGGCGGCTCGGTGGCGCTCCTCGGCGGCACGGTCCTCAACAACGGACTGGTCGTGGCCGACTACGGCTCGGTCGCGATGGGCGCCGGGAATGTCGCCACGCTCGATTTCTACGGTGGCGGGCTCCTGCGGCTGCAGGTCAGTGGAGACGTGAAGACGAACTCCACCGGCGCGGCGGCGGCGGTACAGAACAATGGCCAGATCCAGGCCAACGGCGGACAGGTGGTCCTCACCGCCGCCGCAACCCAGGACGTCTTTGCTTCGGCCGTCAACAATACCGGTGTCATTCGCGCGAATCGCGTCGAGAACGTGGGCGGCGTGATCGAGCTGTCGGGGCCCGATGGAGTGGTTGCCAACAGCGGCACGCTGGATGCGAGCGGCAAAGGCGCGGGCTCCACCGGAGGAACGGTCAAGGTCACCGGCAAGGATGTGGGACTCTTCGGGACCTCCACCATCAATGCGTCCGGACCCGCAGGGGGCGGAACAGTGCTCGTCGGTGGAAATTTCCACGGCGCCGATCCCAGCGTCCAGGACGCCTCGCGCACCTATGTGGGCGCCGATGCGACGATCGATGCGAATGCCACTACGAGCGGCAACGGCGGCGACGTCGCGGTCTGGTCAAACGATGGCACTCGGTACTACGGCAACATCTCCGCTCGCGGGGCCGGACAGGGCAGCGGGGGTTATACCGAAGTGTCCGGTAAAGCCTATCTCGACTATGAGGGGCTGGTGGACCTGCGGGCGCCGTCGGGAAAGCTGGGCACCCTGCTGCTCGACCCGACGGAGATCACGATCGAGCATGGTACGAGCGGCAGCGATACGCGCATCACGACCACCGGTACCGGTCCCTTCGCCGACACAAGCTCCGGCCCGAACTCGGTTCTCACCGACGGGACGATCAACACCCAACTGGACACGGCAGATGTCACGGTCACGACCAGCACGGATGACATAGTCATCTCGAATACGGCCGGTGGCGTCGTGCTCGGTCCGGCGACCGCGAACAACAGCACGCTGACATTGAGTTCGGCGAAGAATATCTCCTGGGATGCCGGCTGGTCTTATACGAACAACGGCCAGCTTACTCTTTACGCTGCGGGCGGCAGCATCATCGCGGGCGGGACTGGCGAGGCAATCGCCCTCGGCAGTACCTCGCCTCTGCTCATGCAGGCTTCCACCGGGGTTGGGTCGAGCACCGTCCCGGTCGAAACGACAGGGCTCACCAGCGTTGCTGCCGATGGAGGTACCGGCAACATTTACATTACCAACAGTGGCAGCGGCGATGTCACGGTCTCCTCTCTCGTCAATTCGGCAGATAGCAATGCTACCGTTGCAGGCCTGAGCGCGACCGGGCGCAATATCTCCCTCGTCAACAGCGCAGGAGCCATCACGGTTGCCCAGCCGGTGGTCGCGGGATCCGGCCCGGTGACATTGACTTCCTCCGGCGTGATTTCCGAGAGCGGCGCGGGTCTGGTCAGTTCAACGGGTGGGCTGACGACGAGCTCGGTCGGCGGCACGACACTCGGGGGCGCCAATGCGGTCAGTAGCTTCAACGCAACGAACACGACGAGCGGCAACGTCAGTCTGACGAATAGCGCAGCGTTGACCATCACGGGGATGAGCCAGGCCGGTGGTGGGTCGATCGCCGTGAACAATGCGGGCGGAACAACGCTCAACGTCGCGATCGACGCAGGCACGGGGTCCGTGACCCTCGAGGATACGACCGGCGCGCTGGCACTGGGAGCGAACGACGTCAGCGGTGCTGGCGTGACCCTGCAGGGCAAAGGCGTTACGCAATCGGCGGGTAGTACCGTCGATGCCGGCGCCGGCGACATTCTGGTCGATGGTGAGGGCGGAGCGGTTAGCATGGCGGGGGCGCTGACCACCACCAGCAATACCGCAACGGCTACGACGGTAAAGAACGCTACTACGGTCGCGTTGCCGTCGATCACGACGGGGACGAGTGGCACGACGACGATCGGCGCCGGAGATATCTCGGGAGCCGTCACGCAGAGCAGCTCGACAGCCATTTCGACAGGAACACTCACGGGTGATACCACCAGCTCAGTGTCACTCGGCAATGGAAATACCATTCCGACGCTCGGCGCCTTCACGAGCAACGGCTTCACCCTCGATGACGGTACATTGAGCATCGCGGGCGCGCTGGCCGGCGGTGCCGGCGGCGTGGACCTCACCTCTTCCGGAACGATCTCCGAAGCCGGCGGCGGTCTGATCAGCTCGACCGGCACACTGACGACCAGCTCTAACGGCGGCACGACGCTCAGCGGCACGAACGCGGTCGCTGGTTTGAACGCGACGAACGTGACCGGCGGCAACGTCAGTCTGACGAATGCGGCGACCCTGACGATCACTGGGATCAGCCAGTCGGGCGGTGGGTCGGTCTCGGTGAACAACGCGGGCGGCTCCACACTGACGAGTGCGGTGAACGCCGGTGCAGGGTCCGTGACGCTCAAGGATACGACCGGAGCACTGGCCCTCGGGGCGAGCAACGTCAGTGGTGGCGGCGTGACCCTGCAGGGCGTGGGCATCACGCAATCGGCAGGGAGTACCGTCAATGCGGGCTCCGGGGACATTCTCGTCAATGGCGGGGGTGGGGCGGTACTCATGGCGGGGTCGCTGACCACTACCAGCAACACCGCAACGGCAGCGACCGTGCGGAACGCCTCGACCGTCACGCTGCCCACCATCACCACAGGGTCGACCGGGACGACGACGATCGGCGCCGGAGACATTTCCGGACCGGTAAACCAGAGTAGCTCCACGGCCATCTCGACGGGGACGCTCACGGGCGATACCACCGGTTCGGTGACACTCGCCAATGGAAACACCATTCCGACGCTCGGCGCGTTCACGAGCAACGGATTCATCTTCACAGACGGTCAATTAACCATTACGGGCACGCTGGCTGATGGCGCCGCCGATGTGCATCTCACCTCATCCGGAACGATCTCCGAGACCGCTGGCCTGGTCAGCACGACCGGCACGCTGACGACCAGCTCGCACGGTGGCACGACGCTCACTGGCTCTAACACGGTAGGTGGTTTCAACGCGACAAACGCTACCAGCGGCAACGTTAGTCTGACGAATGGCGTGGCGCTGACGATCACGGGCATCAGCGAATCGGGCGGGAACGTCACGGTGAACAACGTTGGCGGAACGACGCTGACCGGCACAACCAGCGCCGGTGCGGGGTCCGTGACGCTCACGGATACGGGTGGGACGATCTCCGAGAGCGGCTCAGGGTTGATCAGCACGACCGGCACGCTGACGACGAGCTCAGTGGGCGGCACCACACTCGATGGGGCAAATGCGATCGCCAGCCTCAACGCGACGAACGCGACCAGCGGCAGCTTCAGTCTGACGAATGGCGCGGCGCTGACCATCACGGCATTCACCCAGGCAGCCGGCGGGTCGGTAACGATCAACAATGCCGGCGGCACGACTCTCAGCACCGCGATCAATGCCGGCTCGGGGGCGGTGACGCTCAAAGACACGGGCGGACCCCTGGCAATTGGGGCGAACAACGTCACCGGCGGCGGCGTGACGCTGCAGGGCGTGGGTGTCACGCAATCGGCTGGCAGTACGGTTGACGCAGGATCCGGCGACATTCTGGTCAATGGCGGGGGCGGCGTGATTACCATGGCGGGGGCGCTGACCACCACCAGCAATACCGCGACGGCTGCCACTGTAAAGAACGCCACGAGCGTCGCCTTGCCGGCGATCGCGACAGGCGCGGCCGGTACGACGACAATCGGCGCCGGAGACATCTCCGGAGCGGTGAACCAGAGCGGCACGACGGCCATCTCGACGGGCACCCTCGCCGGCAATACCACAGGGACGGTGACGCTCGCCAACGCGAACATCATTCCGACCATCAGCGCCTTTGCGAGCCACGGGTTCACCCTCAGCAATGACGGCGATCCGTTGAACATCACGGGCACGCTGGCCGGCGGCGCCGGGGGCGTGGATCTCGTCTCCTCCGGAATCATCTCCGAGAGCGGCTCTGGGTTGATCAGCACGACCGGCACGCTGGCGACGAGCTCGTCAGGTGGCACGACGCTCGGGGGAGCGAATGCGATCCATGGCTTCAACGCGACGAACACGACCGGCGGTGATCTCAGCCTGACGAATGGCGCGGCGCTGACGATTGCGGGGATCACTCAGTCCGGCGGCGGATCGATCACGGTGGACAATGCCGGCGGGACGACGCTCAGCACCGCTATCAGCGCTGGTGGCGGGTCCGTGACCCTCGCGGATACAGGCGGGGTGCTGGCACTGGGGGCGAACGACGTCAGTGGTGCAGGCGTAACGCTGCAGGGCGCGGGCATAACGCAATCGGCGGGTAGCACGGTCGATGCAGGCGCCGGCGACATTTTGATCAATGGCGGCGGTGGGGCCGTCAACATGGCGGGTTCACTGACCACGACGAGCAACAGTGCAACGGCCGTCACGGTGAAGAACGCCTCGACGGTCGCCTTGCCGGCGATCGCGACTGGCGCGACCGGCACGACGACGATCGGTGCCGGAGACATTTCCGGCGCGGTGACGCAGACGGCAGCCATCTCCACGGGAACTCTCACGGGCAATACCACCGGGTCCGTGACCCTCAACAACGGGAACACCATTCCGACGCTCGGCGCCTTCGCTAGCAACGGATTCACCCTCAATGACAATGATCCGCTGAGTATTGCGGGCGCGCTGGCGGGCGGCGCCGGTGCCGTACATCTCACGTCCTCCGGGACGATCTCGGAGAGCGGCGGCCTGATCAGCACGACCGGCACGCTGACGACTCATTCGACCGGCGGCACGACGCTCGGTGGCTCCAATGCGGTCGGCGGCTTCAGCGCCACGAATACCGGTGGCGCTGTGAGCCTGGTGAATGCCGCGGGGCTGACGATAACGGGACTCAGTCAGACGGGTGGCGGGCTGGTGTCCGTGACGAACACGACGCCGATCACCTTGAGCGGCACCAACTCCACGGACGGCAATCTCTCGCTCACATCGAGCGGCGGCGGGGTGACGCTGGGCTCCACAGGTTCGGACAATCTGAATGTGGGTGGTACGCTCTCCGTCAGCGCGGACGGCTCGATCGTGCAACAGGGCGGCAGCACCGTCACTGCCACGAACACCCAGCTCACGCTCGTTTCGCCGACCGGCGATCTCATCCTGAAGAACGCCGCGACGCTGGGGCCCATAACGCTCACCGGCACCGGACACGACCTGGACCTCGAGGGCACCGATCAAACGGAGGTCAATGGCATACTGACTGGCTCGACATGGTCTGCCGTAACGGTGGTCGACAGCACGGCGCTCGCGCTGCCGGGTCTCACCGTCCTCGGTGCCCTTGCGGTCACCGCGCCAGGCATTTCGCAATCCGCGCCGCTGCTCGTCGGCGGTACGACGACCCTGACGTCCACCGGCAATCCAATTTCCCTTGGCAGCGGCAACAGCTTCGGGGGCGAAGTCGACTTCGTCGGTTCGACCGTCACGCTGGCGAGCACCGGCCCGCTGGTCAGCGCCGGAACTGCGAGCGGGAGCCTGAATGAGACGGCGGGGGGCACGATCAGCGAGGGTGCGGGTGGAATCAGCCTGACGGGGGCTCCGGGGGCCGACACGGCGACGTTCACCGTCACCGGGGCCGCCGATGTCGACCTGGGCAGCGCAGCGAACAACTTCGACACCGACGTCGTGACGATTGCCGCAAGTGGAGCCGGCGCAGTCGGCAATGTCAGGGTGGCGGACACCAACGCGACCTCCCTGTCGCTGACACTGCCCGGGACGCTGGCGAGCCTGGTGCTGAGCGACCCCAATGCGCCGATAGCCATTGCGGGTGGGACACTGACGGGAGTGGGCGCCGGGACGAATCTCGCGGGTGGCACGACGACGGTCGCGGTGACGGCCGGCGGAGCGATCACGCAGACCGGTGCGCTCTCGGTGACGGGCACGAGTGCCTTCAATGCCAACGGCGGGGCGAGCGATATCAATCTGAGCACCGCTGGCAATGCCTTCAACGGCGGCGTGATGCTCACCGGCAACAACGTGACGCTAGCCAATACGGCAGGTACGACGGTCGCGGGAGCGAGCACGGCAGGCAATCTGACCCTCGATGCCGGTGGGGCTGTCGTCTTTGGGGCCACGGGCACTGACAGCACGACCGTGACGGGCAACCTCGTCGCTCAGGGGCTGAGCGGCGTCGGGGCCGCTGGCGGGCCAGTGACGCAGGCCGGCAATCTGAGCGTCGGGGGCACGACGTGGATCGATGCAGGCACCAATGACATCACGTTGGCAAACGCCGCCAATAGTTTCACCGGCGCGGTCACCGTGACGGGTGGTGCGGTAACGCTCGCGAACTCACGCGCCACGACTCTCGGCGGCGCCAACAGTGCCGCCAGTCTGACGCTCAATGCCGGTGGGGCGGTCACCTTCGGGACGACGGGCACGGACAGCACGACCGTGGCGAACGATCTCATCGTACAGGGTGTCAGTGGCAGCGGGGCGGCTGCCGGGGCAGTGAGCCAGGCCGGCACGCTCAGCGTCGGCGGCGCGACCAGCATCGATACGAACAATGCCGCGATCACATTGGACAACGCGGCCAACAGCTTTGCCGGCAACGTCAGCTTCACTGGTGGGACTGTATCCCTGGCCAGCGCCGGCGCATTGAGCACTTCCGGCATGGCGAGCGGGGATCTGTCCGAGACGGCCGGCGGCAGGATCAGCGAGGGTAGCGCAGGCATTCAGCTGACCGGCAGCGCGGGGACGAACACGGCCACCTTTACGGTGACCGGGGGAACGCAGGACGTCGACCTGGACCCGCCGAACGATTTCAACGGCGAGGCGACCACGATCACGGCGAGCGGCGGCGGCGCAGTCGGCAATGTCGCCGTTGAGGACACCAACGCGACATTCGTGCCGCTGACACTGCCCGGCACGCTGACGAGCCTGGTGCTGAGCGACCCCAACGCGCCGATTGCCATTGCGGGCGTGACGCTCACGGGACTGGGCGGCGGGACGAATCTCGTCGGCGGGACGACGACCCTAGCGGTCACGGCCGGTGGGGCAATCACGCAGAGCGGCGCGCTGTCGGTGACGGGCACGAGCGCCCTCGATGCCAACGGCGGAGCGAGCAACATCATCCTGGGCAACGCTGGCAATGCCTTCAGCGGCGGCGTGATGCTCACCGGCAACAACGTGACGATAGCCAATACGGCAGGTACGACGCTCGCGGGCGCGAGCACGGCAGGCAATCTGACCCTCGATGCCGGTGGGGCGGTGACGTTCGGGACCGCGGGCACGGATAGTACGGCCGTGACGGGCGATCTCCTCGTTCAGGGTTTGAGCGGCAGCGGCGCGACCGGCGGGCCAGTGACCCAGGTCGGCACCCTCAGCGTAGGGGGCACGGCGTCAATCGATGCGGGCAGCAATGCTGTGACGCTGGCGAATGCCGCCAATGCCTTCGCCGGCCCAATCACCCTGGCCGGTGGTGCGGTGACACTGGCGAATACGCGCGCTACGACGCTCGTCGGCGCCAATAGTGCAGGCAGTCTGACGCTCGATGCCGGCGGGGCAGTCGCGTTCGGGGCCACCGGCTCGGATAGCACGACCGTCGCAAACGGCCTCATCGTTCAGGGAGTGGGTGGCGGCGGGGCAGCGGGCGGGGCGGTGACCCAGGCCGGCAAGCTCAGCGTCGGCACCACGGCGTCGATCACTGCCGGCGCAAACGACATTACCCTCGGGCTGGCGAATACCTTCGGCGGCAATGTGGCTTTCGGCGGACGTAATGTAACGCTGACGACGGGTACGGGAGGCCTGATGACCTCCGGCACGGCGAGCGGAACTCTGACCGAGACGGCCGCCGGAGCAATCACCCAGGGTGGGGCGTTGAGTGTCACGGGCCGCGCCATGCTGACAGCGAACGGCGGAGCGGGCGACATCACGCTGTCTAACGCAGGCAATGCCTTCGCCGGCGCGGTCACACTGAGCGGCGCCGCGGTGACACTCGCAAATGCCGACGCGACCACCCTTGCTGGCACAGAGAAGTTTGGCAGCCTGACCCTCGATGCCGGTGGCGCGGTCACTTTCGGGACCACGAGCACGGATACCACGACGGTGACGAACGGACTGATCGTGCAGGGCGTGAGCGGCAGCGGCGATGCCGGCGGAGCGGTGACCCAGCTCGCGGCACTGAATGTCGGCACTACGGCCTTGATCCGGGCCGGCGCGTATGACATCGACCTCGGCCTGATGAACGCCTTCGGCGGCGGGGTGACCTTCAACGGTCGCAACGTGTTGCTCAACGCCAAGGGCAGCCTGACGGCGGTCTCCGGCACGGCGAGTGGGACCTTGACGGCAATCGCCCAGGGAGCCTCCGCCAATCTGAATGTCGGCAGCCTCGCAGCGGGAGGCAATCTCCTGCTCATCGCCGGCAGCAGCATTCTCGGCACGAGCGCCCAGGCGACCGTCGTCGCGACGAACGCGCAAGTACGGTATGGGCTGGAAGATCCTAACGGCCAGCTCGGCAGCACCAACCCGAGTCAGCAGATCGGATTCCAGGCGGCGCCCGGCGCCTCGCAAGTGCAGTTGACCGCGTGGCTCCCCGCGCCCGGGACCCAGTTGCAAAATACGGATCTGCGGCCGACTCAATCGGACTTGAACATCATCAAACAGCCGTTCGCAGGCGGAGAGCAAGCGGTCCTGTATTCGGCCAACTTCGGCCTGACGGCTGCAGAAGTCGCCGGTACTTCCGCCGCCATCCGGACCTCGTTCGCCGGCACCCAGACGCAGTCCGCGGTGGCGCAGAGCGCCGCCACGCAAGGGACACAGAGCGTGCTCGTCATCGACTGGGCGTCTTACAACCCGAACGTGAGTCTCTTTGGGACACTCAATCCGGCGGTCTGCCTGCCTGCCGACCAGCGTGACGAAGGAGTCGGCTCCGGGTCCGGGTGCGCCGCGGCGGCCACCGCGTCGCTGCTGAAGACCCCCAGCCCGATCCAGCTCGCGATGGTGCCGACCCAGGAGGGATGGAAGGCGATGCCGCTGTTCCGTCTGACGCGCTGAGGTGCGCCGGGATCAGGACCCCATCTGCGACTGGCAGTAGTTCTGGATGCCGAGGCGGTCGATGAGGTCGAGCTGCGTCTCGAGGAAGTCGATGTGCTCCTCTTCCGACTCGAGGATGGACGCGAAGATCTCGCGCGAGACGTAGTCCGCGCTCGATTCGCTTTCGGCGATCGCGTTCTTCAGGACTTCGCGGCCAGCCATCTCGAGCTTGAGATCGCACTGCAGGCATTCCTTGACGTTCTCGCCGATCAGCAGCTTGCCGAGGTCCTGCAGGTTCGGCAGCCCCTGCAGGAAGAGGATGCGCGCGATCAGGCGATCGGCGTGCTTCATCTCATCGATGGACTCGTCGTATTCGGTCTTGCCCAGCCGCTCGAGCCCCCAGTTGCGGAACATGCGGGAGTGCAGGAAGTACTGGTTGATCGCGGTCAGCTCGTTTTTCAGCACCGCGTTCAAGAACTGCACGATCTTCGGATTGCCCTTCATGCCTGCGTCCCCGGCGATGGAAAGCCGCAAGAATGGCCGAGGAGGCGTACAGGCGCAACCAGCGGCCCAGGGAGGTGGAGGCGGCCGGGCAGGGCGTGGACGTCAGGCGCTTACGGGCAGGCGGCGCGCCGGCTGGTGCAGGCGCGTTCGCGGAGCGACTCGTCAACGACGGTCCGTGCGACGTCTTCGCATCGTCCGCAGCACATGCCCACGGGGAGCGTCGATTGCACATCGCTGAGTGATGCCGCTCCGCCTGATACGGCATCGCGAATCTGATGGTCCGTCACGGCACAGCAGACGCATACGTACATGGGAATGAATACTAGCTGTAAATAAGAATCATTGTCAATAAGCTACCCCCCGAGCGTGAGCGTTACCGCTGACTCGTGGCGACCCTTGACGAGCCGACCCCTCGGTCGTCGAGCTGGAGTTTCGCGGAGCGACCTGCCTCAACACCTATCCGCGGCACTTCCAGCCGACGGTGTGGCCTCTCGTCGATGCAACACACATGACACAGGTCTGACAAGTCACGGGTGGCCCGCAAGGGAATGTCACCGTGCAGATCGGCTTCGTGAGAACGGGCCCGAGCGCATGAGAACTACGGGCGCGCCGCTTCCCGGCGTTCAGGCCCGGGAAGCGCTCTCGATCTCGCGATGGAGCCAGGCGCGCGCGGTGGCCCAGTCGCGCTTGACGGTCGCCTCCGAGACGCCCAGTACCTCGGACGTCTCGCGAATCGAGAGCCCGCCGAAATAGCGTAGCTCCACGACTCTGGCCTGCTGCGCATCGAGGCCGGCGAGGCGGCTCAGGGCCTCGTCCACGGCGAGCACGTCGACCCCGCCCGGCTCGGCGACGGCGAGGTCTTCCGCCAGGGTGACCCGGTGGCCGCCGTCCCGCTTCTTGGCGAGTCGCGCACGGGCATGGTCGACGAGGATCTGCCGCATCAGGTGTGAGGTCAAAGCGACGAAGTGGCAGTGATCGCGGGCCTCCGCCCCTCCCTGGTCCATCAGCCGCAGATACGCCTCGTGGATGAGAGCGGTGGTCTGCAGCGTGTGGTCTGGCCGCTCTCCCCGCAGATGGCGCCGCGCAACCCGACGCAGCTCCTCGTATACGAGGGGCAGAAGGCGATGCAGCGCATCTTCGTCGCCGGAGCGCCACAGCCGAAAGAGCTCACCCGGAGGAGAGGGAGGAGGTGAGGACATTGTTACAAGCTATTGATTAGCCAATATATCTTGTGCCGACCGTCGGCTCGGCGCCGCGCGTCCTGTCGCATTTTGGCCCTTCAATGCGTGAACCGTGAGCCGTTTTTGCCGCGGATTGCGCTTTACCCGGTATCCGGGGGCGTCCGAGCAGGGTTCGGGCCTGAACGGGGGAGTACGGGGTGGAGCTAAGAGTAATACTAAATCCCATCAGCGAGCCTGGGCCGGCCAAACGGCTGCTGTCCAACCTGTTCTACGGCTGCGGCTACAACTTCTATCGCTTCGAGAACGAGCTGCTTGCGGACGACCTCTTGATCCGCGGGAAGCTGAGTCAGCTCGTGCGCGACTGCCGGGCGCATTTGAGCTCGCTCGAGATGGCGTTTCTTCGCGATCATCGGGCCAGGACCGGTGGCGACTACGCCTTTCTGAGTCCTGCGGCCCTTACCATGGCGCAGGCTCTACTGAGCGCACAGCGCCATCTCCAGGCGATGGAAGCGGCGATTCGCAGCGCCACGCTGCCCGAGAGCAGGCATTTCCAGAGGCATCATCGCGAAAGGCACGGCACGCTCGAGGAACTCGTGATGTTGGACGGCGAAGTCGTGCTTGCGCTGGTCACATTGCGCGACGCCGTCGCGAAGTTGGACAGCGGCGCCGCGGCTGCCGCCCGAATGGACGAGTTGCTGCGGGCCAGCGATTTCCGCGCGCTCTGGGGCCGTCGCGAGGCCCTGCTGGCCGGCGGGTTGGCCTGACGCGCGTCAACCCGGGAGCTGCAGCAACTTGCGCAGCCGCTCCAGGGTGATGCGCGCCGGATGGGTCGGTGCGAGGCCGGCATTCACTATGACCCCGGACTGCACCACGAGAGATCGCGCTTCCGCGCGCTGTCCAATGGAAGCGAGGCTGTCCGCCAGCTCGATTCGGGCGGCCGCGATTGTCGGGCCATCCGGTGCGTACCGGCTGTTGGCATAGCCGGCAATGGCGAGCTTGTAGAGCGGCACGGCGTCGGCGAAGCGGTCCTCGCGCGCAAGGAGCAGTGCCTTGCCTTCGTAGGCCATGCTCAGCGCGGCGCTGTGCGGCAGCCGGTGCGCTTCGAGATAGGCGATGGCTCGATCGTAGGTTTGCTCGGCCCGGTCGTAGGCACCCGCCTCCCGGTCGGTGTCAGCGAGCCACAGCAACCGCAGACCTTCGAAGCTGTTGCTCATCGCGGAGCGTGGATCGCCGGGCATCGGCGAGGAGAGTAACTCGCGCGCGCGCTTTATCTGCCCGACGAACGCCAGGGGATGCGCCAGCCTGATTGCGTAGGCGGCGGTCGCCTGAGGTCGAGGACCGTCCATGTCCTGGTAAGTGCGAAAGCCCTCCTGGGCCATGGCGGCCGCGCCGCGGTAATCGCCATACATCCAAAGAACCTGGCTCAAGGCAAACAGCGAGCCGACGTATTTCTCCCGGTGCAGGCTCTGCTGGGCGTGGTAATCATCGACGGACCGCCGAAACCACGAGATCGACTCGCGCAAGCGGTTGCGGCGAAACAAAACGTCCCCCAGGCTCAGCTCGGTATCGATGTACTTGTCGCTGGCGCTTCCGAAGACCCGCTCGTAGCCGGCGAGGACCTGCTGCCACGCCTGCGTGGCTTCATCGAAGTTGCCGGCTTCCTGAGCCACTTCGGCATAGTCGTTCAGCGCATCGAGATAGCGCACATCGTCGCTGTTGACGTGACTCCCGACGAGATCCACTCGCGCCCGCGCCAGGGCGAGCGCATCCTTCCAGCGCATAGCCTGGGCATCGGCGATGGCGAGGATGCCCAGGGTGCTCGCGGAGGCCAGCGTGTCCTGACCGTGCGGGCCGCGCTCGAGGGCGCGCGCCTTTTGCAGCGCCGCGATGGCTCGAAGCGGGTCAGTCTCCAGGTAGGCCTTGCCGATTCCGATCCAGATGGCCGCTACCGACGCGGGATCGGGAGGCTGTTGCGCTTGCAGCACCGGCAGCGCCTGACGCAGCAGCGCGAGAGCCTCTGTCGTGCGTCCGGCGTCGTTGTAGGCATTCGCCAGGCGATACTCGGTCCGGGCGCGCAGCAGCGGATCATCCGTGGCCTGGGGGGTCTTCTCGATGCGCAAAGCCTCCTCGAGGTCCTGCTGGCAGGGTTTGGACTGTCCGATCTCGCAATGGAGCGCCCCGACGACGGACAGCATCCGGGCATGCAGGGCCGGCTGACTGGAGAGCTCGGGGTCGAGCTGTTGCTGAGCCCGCGCGACGAGAGTGCGCACATCGAGGGCTTCACCACCGTTCTTCCCAGGGTTCGCTTCCTCGAACAATGACACGAGGTAGTCGCCGACCCGGCTCGAGGCGCTCGCCTGTTCCTGAGCGCGGGACAGCGCAGCGCGCGCGATGAAGGTCGCGCGCACGGTGATGGCGAGACCGAAAATCAGCGCCAGCGCCGTCAGTGCCGTGACGGCGACCCCGACTTTGTGACGCGTGACGAACATCGAGGTGCGATACCTCAACGTCGGTCTACGGGCGGCGACCGGCCGGTGACACAGGTGTCGGCGAATGTCCTCCGCGAGCCGGTCCACCGTTGCATAGCGCCGGTCAGGCTCCAGGCGCAGCGCCATCAACACGATGTTGTCGAGATCGCCACGCAGGCGCTGGCTCAGCCTGTCGGGCGAGTCTTGGGGATGGGTGCCCGCCACAACCCGTCCGCGCACCGCGATGCTGGGTCTCGTCGGCGCCGCGCGCAGTGTGTTCATCGGCGCATCGTGTAGCGCACGATTGCAGCCGCCGCCCTGGGGTTTGATTCCGGTCAACAGCTCGTAGAGGATGACACCCAGCGAGTAGACGTCGCTCGCCGCCGTGACGGGCTGGCCCTTCAACTGTTCCGGGCTCGCGTAGTCCGGTGTCAAGAGCCGGATGGCGTTGATGGTTAAGTCCGGCCGCACGGGAATGGCACCGGGCTCGAGGATCTTCGCTATCCCGAAGTCGAGCAGCTTCGGCGTGCCGTCCTCCGTCACCAGGATGTTGCTCGGCTTCAGGTCCCGGTGGATCACGGCGTGCTGATGCGCATACTGCACCGCGGAGCAGACGAGCAGGAAGAGGCGCAGCCGGGCCTCGAGGTCGAATCGATGTCGGTCGCAGTACTCGATGATCGGCTGGCCCGCGATCAGCTCCATCACCAGGTACGGTATTCCTTCCTCCGTGGTACCGCCGTCGAAGAGGCGCGCAATGTTGGGATGCTGGAAACCAGCAAGGATCTGCCGTTCAGTGCGCAACCGCGCGCCGACGAATTGCGCGTCAGCGCCGGCCCGCACCAGTTTGATGGCGACCTCGCGCTCGTATTCCTCGTCGACCCGCACGGCGCGATAGACCTCTCCCATGCCCCCGGCGCCAATCTCCTCCAGCAGCCGGTATGGGCCCAAGCGGCGGCCCGCGTGCTGGCTAGAGCGCTCGGGCGTCTCCAGGAGGATGGCGGCGGGACTCTCGAGAAAGCCGCTGCCGGCGTGCTCCTCCGCTTGCAGGAGCGATTCGAGCTCGGCACGCAGGGCCGGGTCGCCTGCCCCGACGCTCTCCAGGTAGGCGGCGCGCGGCTGCCCGCTCAGCGCCATGGCGTCTATGAGCGCTGCCTTCACCTGCTGCCAGCGGCCGGGTTCCATAGGTCTGGAAAGGCCCCTTCTTGCGAGTCGGGATTCTTTTTCTGCATCCGGGGCCGGCCCGCGCCACGTCCCGGCAGCCCTATCTTCTCAGGAAACCGCCGCCGGTCAAAATCCAGGGTGATTCACGGCGGTGCGGCCGTCGTCCCGGCGAGACGCCGTGCGGTCAGCTCGAGGCCTGCGCCGGTGTGACGTGCTTCCTCAGCCATCTTTCTGCGCAGCACCCAGGGGCCGATCACCGGCGGCACCCAGAATGCCGGCAGCAGTTCGATTCGCACGTCCATGCAGGACGCCGTCTGGATCGTCGGGCACGGGCCGACGATCCAGAGGCCGTGACCTCCCTTGAAATCTCCGCCCCGAGGTACGAGCCTCGCACGCAGTGTGCCGCCGTCCGCTTGCGTAGTTGCCGTCATGATCTGCTCCTGGTGCAACATCTTGCAGAAAACCAGCACGCAGACATGCACGGTCGTGAAGAGGCGCACGCGATCCGGTGTCGCGGTCGGTTCGACGCGTACCGAGCGCAGATCGGGGTTGTAGCGCGCCATCGTCGCGTAGTCCTGCAGGGCGCGAAACACTGCAGACGGTGGTGCGTCCATGACGATATGCATCTCGATCAGGAAATGCGCGCCGTCGCGTATCACCTTTACCTTGGACACCTGGGCCGCATGTGTCTGCATCGCGAAGCACAACAGCATCCATGGCAGCCACCTGCGCGATTTCCGACCCCTCGGGACGATCATGCGTGCATGGTAACCGTAATGCCGGCGACCGCGGCGGCAGCGATCGCGGGCACGAGCAGCGCCCAAAACCCCCAAGCCTGATAGCCGAAGGCACCGCATGCGGCCCCGAGCACCAGGGCGCCCCAGTGAAGAAGATGGGGAACCCAGGCCCAGCGATCCGTACGATCGGCGCGCAGCGCGTCGGCCAACTTGTCACCCAGGCTAACCAGCGTACCGGTGACGTACGAAAGGCCTATGCGGGCTGCTTGCTCCTTGTCGATGGCCGCGTTCTGCACGCCCATTGCAAAGGTCGTGAGCGAAATGGCGATCACGGTCGAGGTGCCCATGACAACCGCCAGGCAGAGCAGCAGCGCTTCGCTCATCAGCACGGCCGGCCGGCCCCAGGCGTCGAGACTGGAAGTCAGGGAGCGGCCTGCCACGACGCCGATCACGAACAGCCCCACGATGGCGGCCGCGGTGCCGGCATGGCCCCAGTCGCCGCGTACGGTCGAGACGGCGAGCTGCGTCGAGTCGCCGCTCATGAAGGAGACGAAGAAGTGGCGCAGCCGCAGATAGCCGATGGCATCGACGCACCCAGCCACTGCCGTCAAGGCGATGGCAAGGACGAGAGGTGAGTGCTCGGGCTTCATCGGGACCTCGTGCCGATCTGCGACTGCTGCAGACACAACGGCGGCAGTACGGTCGTAGGTTCGTCAGGCCACGGTCGGGCACCGCCCCAGACAGGTCGCTGGGGCTCGGCGATATTGCGGCGAGGAGCAGGGCGCTAGCGCGTCCCGAGCCGCACCCTGCCCGATCATTGCCAGCGGCCCGAAATCGGTACAAAATTCGCGCTCTCGCCGAAGCCCCGGTGGCCATCCCGGGGCTTCTTGTCGTCTAGTGGCTAGGTGGCAGAGTGGTCATGCAGCGGCCTGCAAAGCCGTCTACGCCGGTTCGATTCCGACCCTAGCCTGAATTCTCCTGTCCTGCGACGTCCCAAGAAGATCAATAACGTCGCAAAGAGCCTGGAAAACCCTGCAAATCTAGCCTATCGGCGTCTCGAGCTGTCCATTGACAGGATAGCACGAGGTGGGGTACAGGGGAGGGGTATCTCAGAACTAACCGCCAGATACCCCATTTCCCCGTGCCAGTGCTCAACGAGGCCAAGATCCGCTCCGCCAGGCCGCAGGAGAGGGCCTACAAGCTCTTCGACGAACGGGGGCTATTCATGCTCGTCACTCCGACCGGCGGGCGTCTGTGGCGCTTCAGGTATCGGCTGGGTGGGGTAGAGAAGCTGTTGACCCTCGGCGCGTACCCCGATGTGACATTGAAGCGGGCACGCGAGAAACGCGACGACGCGCGCAAGTTAGTGGCGGATGGGATCGATCCGAGCGCGAAGAGACAGGCTGAACGGGCTGCGCAGGCCGATACCTTTGAGGCGATTGCGCGTGAATGGCTGGAGCTGCAAAGCAAGTCGCTGGCGCCGGAGACGATGGAGATCCTGGGAACGCGACTCAAGAGCTTCCTATACCCGTATGTCGGGAGTCGTCCGATCGCGTCCATTACTGCCCAGGAACTCCTGGCTGCGCTGCGACGCATCGAGGCACGCGGGACGAACGAGACCGCGCACCGGGTACGTTCGCTTGCTGGGAGGGTGTTTCGCTACGCAGTCGCGACCGGACGCGCGCAGCACGACGTGGCGGCGGACCTTAAGGACGCTTTGGCGCCGGTCAAGTCCCGCAACTTTGCGTCGGTCACCGAGCCGGCGCGGGTCGGCGAGCTCCTCCGAGCCATAGAGGGGTACTCCGGACAGCCCATAACGGCGTTCGCGCTGAAACTCGCACCTCTCGTTTTCGTCCGTCCCGGCGAGCTTCGGGGCGCGGAGTGGCGCGAGTTCGACCTGGAAGCGGCAGAATGGCGGATTCCAGCGGCCCGCATGAAGATGGGAGAGCAGCACATTGTCCCGCTCTCTCGCCAAGCCGTATCAATTCTGCGGGAGCTCCAGATTCTGACCGGCCGGAGCCGCTATGTCTTTCCTTCACTGCTGTCGGCGGAGCGCCCTATGTCGAACAACACCGTTAACGCCGCGCTGCGACGGCTCGGATACGGGAGCGACGAGCAGACGGGTCACGGCTTTCGCAGTATGGCGAGTACGTTGCTAAACGAGCAAGGCTTTCCACCGGACGTGATCGAATTGCAGTTGGCGCACTCCGAGCGTAACAAGGTGCGTGCGGCCTACAACAGGGCGCAGCGTCTGGCCGAACGCAAGAAGATGATGCAGGCGTGGTCGGATTATCTGGTGCGCCTAAAAGAAGGCGCGGTCTCTTCGTGGGCGCGAGCCCACCCGGCAACTGTTGCTCCAGCCGGTAGCAACCGGAGCAGTCGTGGAGGTAACGAAGCGGCTGAAGCCTCTGGTGTAGAGGGTCATGAAAGTGACTTGGCGAGTACGCAGGCCGTAACGTGAGTGAACGCTGAGCAAGCCTCGAAAAGTCCAATGCAGAAGCCGACCCGCTTAGATTTCGGGGAAGGCTGCCATCTCTGGTGTCACGAGCAACGCGTAACCGGAGATTCTCCCGGGGTACTGGCGACAGCATGCGTATCAGAGGGAGACCGTCGCAATTTAGGGAAGCCCCATCGTGTGGTCGGTTGCGACGACCGCCCGGACGCCCGCGAGGGAGAGGCCGGACACTATGGGGTGGCGGAGAGGCTCGTAGTACCGATGAGATCGGTGTAATGCCGATGGAGGGAAGGGGCCTCAGTTCAGGACCAACGCAATAAGTGGTGAGGGACGGGAAATTGGGCAACCTATCAATTCCGCTGAGTGTCCAGAAGCTACAGACGGCGTTACAGACGAAAGCGAAGGAGAATCCCGGCTTCCGGTTCTATGCGCTGTACGACAAGGTGTGCCGAGAGGACATCCTGCAATTTGCCTATCTCTGCTGCAAATCCAATGGAGGCGCTGCGGGGGTGGACGGGCAGGAGTTCACCGATATCGAGTCGTACGGCAGGGAGCGGTGGCTGGGGGAATTGGTGCAGGAGCTCAGAGAGAAGAAGTACCAGCCGCAGGCGGTACGGCGAGTGTTCATACCCAAGCGGGGTGGCACGGGGCGAAGGCCCCTGGGCATCCCCTCGATCCGCGACCGGACGGTTCAGATGGCGGCGGTGTTGGTCTTAGGGCCGATCATCGAAGCCGACTTGCCGTCCGAGCAATACGCGTATCGGCCGGAGCGCAACGCCCTCAGCGCGGTAAGGCAGGTGTATCACCTGCTGAAAACGGGTCATACGAAGGTCATTGACGCGGATTTGGCCGCGTATTTTGACAGCATTCCGCACTTCGAGTTACTTCGATCGGTGGCGCGCCGGGTCGTAGACCGGCAGATGCTGCATCTGATCCAGATGTGGCTCACCGCTCCGGTGGAAGAGACCGATAGGCGCGGCAATACGAAGCGGACGACCCGCAATCGCGATGAGAAACGGGGTATTCCCCAGGGCTCACCGCTCTCACCACTGCTGTCGAATATTTATATGCGACGGTTCGTGCTGGGGTGGCAGCAGCTGGGGTACGCCGAGCGTTACAAGGCGCGAATCGTCAATTACGCCGACGACTTTGTGATCTGCTGCAGGGGCAACGCGTTCGAAGCGTTGCAGGTCATGCGCCAGATCATGGGTCGGCTGCGGCTGACGATCAACGAGGAGAAGACTCATTATTGCCGCGTGCCGAGGCAGCACTTTGACTTTCTGGGGTATACGTTCGGGCGATACTATTCCTTCAGGTCGGGTCGCGCTTACTTGAGCGCCAAGCCCTCCAAGAAGAGCATCCGTCGCCAGATCGAGTCGATCCGGGAGAAGACCGCCAAGCGGCGGACCCTGCTCCCCGCCGAACAAATCGTGACCGAATTGAACGACGGGCTGCGCGGCTGGGCCAACTATTTTGCGTTGGGGCCGGTCGAAGACGCCTATCGGGCAATCGAAAGATACGTCACGAGACGGCTGCGCCGATGGCTGTGCATCAAGCATGAGATCCGCGGCAGCGGAAGTTACCGGTTTACGGACCAGTACCTGCACGATACGCTGGGCTTGGTCTGTATCCGCGACCTTGTGCACAACCTTCCGTGGGCGATCGCCTGATGGTCTCGTCCGAGAGCCGAGTGCGGGAAATCCGCCTGCTCGGTTCGATGAGCGGGATGTGGAAACGGAGCCATGGCACCTCGATTGAGGCACCGCCGACCGAAAGGGGCGGCAACGGTCGAGAGGGAGCCTACCGCCACCGCGCCACATCTCGACTCTACGATACCCTACGTAGTATTAAAGTTTTGGACGTTGTCGTATATGGTCACCCTATGACATAGTTAGCGATTAAGGGCAAGGTCTTCTGCGGGGCGGTTAATAGCTCGACTCGGGTGACGAAAAATAATAGGGGACTCGTATGGCGTTAGAGGAACTTATCATCGCCTGGAGCAGGGAACGCCCAGCGTGGCAGCGCGAAGTCATGCGTCGCGTGGCCAACGGAGACGTACTCTCAGGGGAAGACTACGACAGCCTACTCGAAGACATCGTGCGGGCCAAGGCAGTTCCGGAACCTCAGTTTGGACTTGAACAGTTCCCACAGGCAGCGTCTGATAACCTCCCGGTTTGCCTCCTGGCAATCGAGAAACCGGAGCACGTCAACGCGCTGGAATCAAACGAACCCCTGACCTTCGCTCCAAAGGGCTTGACCATAATCTACGGGGATAATGGCAGCGGCAAGTCCGGTTATGCGAGATTACTGAAGCGAATCGCCCGGGCGCGACATAGAGAAGACGTCCTGACGGACGTTTTTCGCGACACGTCGTTGGTAAAGCCGACGGCGCTACTCTCGGTTAAGATTGGAGAAGTCGAAGAGTCTGTTGTGTGGCCCGAAACTTCTCGGTCTGAGTTGCAGCGTATGCTCTTCTACGACGCAACGTGCGGTAGTGCTTACGTTACGAACGAGTCTGATTTCCCCTACCGCCCCTCTGCCCTATTCGTCATGGACGCTCTTATCGAGGCATGCGTGGAAATACGCACGCGCATCGACGCGAAATTGATGGAGAACGCCATCCATACCCATCAACTGCCAACTGTCCCTGGTCAGTTGCGCGAGAGCGGGGTGGGTATATTTCTCGTGTCTCTCTCTGCGAAATCGTCTGTAGAAGCGCTGGATGAGTTGATCGGACGATTCGATGCGGCGAAGGAAACGATCGAAGACCTCAAGGCCCAGGAAATCCGTTTACGAAGCGCCGACACAACAAAAGCACGCCAGCAACTCATTCGCCAGAGTGAGACGCTAACAGCCCTGTGTACTCACATTGCAGGACTGATAGCTGCGACTGGCGATTCAGTTCTTGAAAAACTCCGCCAGCGGCGGGCCGCAATCAAGGCTCTGGAGGAGGCCGCAGCGCTCCTGGCTCGATCCTTCGAATCTGAGCCCCTATCCGGAATCGGGAATTCCCCCTGGAAGTCTTTGTGGGAAGCTGCACAGCGGTTCTCGAAAGAGTACGCGTACCCGCACGAGCACTTCCCGTTCGTTGGCGATGAATCCAGATGCGTTCTGTGTCTCCAGGCACTGGACCAGGAAACTCGGACTCGCTTCATTCGCTTTAGGGAATTCGTGCAGAACGACGTCCAGGTTCAGCTGCGGGAAGCGAGGCGCGCTTATGCGCAGAAAGCCGAAGCAATACGGGTCCTACGGATCTCACCCGAGGTAGTCACAAATGATCTGAGAGATCTGGAGGACACGAATCGACAGATCGTCACTGACGTCCGAGCAGTGCTTTCCAACTACGAGGTCTCGATCGGAGAACTGCAGGAAGCCCTGCAAAGCGAGCTGAACATTCCAGGAATCGACGTCGATGCAGGCTCTATTGCTGCCCGCCTGACGGCAGATAGCGCAACCGCAAAAGCTGCGGCAGAAGAGCTCGGGAACCCAGAGGGGATTCAGAAGCAGTTAGCCGCAATCATTGCAAGTCGGGCGGAACTTGAACTGCTCGAGCAGGTGAAGAATTCGCGGTCTGCCATCATCGAGGAGATTGCCCGCTTGAGGGAGCGCGAGGCGCTCGAAACCGCCAAAAGCGCGGCAGCAACTACAGGCATAACGAAGAAGATCCTGGAACTCTCGGAGGAAGGCATCACGGAGATAGTCCGTGACACGTTCACGCGGGAAACGGAACGGCTTCGGCTCGACCGCGTAACGATCGCCCGCACGCGCGCGGACAAGGGAGCTCTGCTTCACCAGCCGAAGCTGGTTGGGGCGTGCCAACAGGTCACGCTCCCACGGGTCTTCAGTGAAGGTGAGCGGACGGCGCTGGGGCTTGCCGCATTCTTCACAGAAGCTCAACTGGACTGCTCGAAGTCGGCACTGATTCTGGACGACCCTGTAACGTCCCTGGACCATACCCGCCGGGGCCTCGTCGCGAGCCGTCTGGCTCAGCTAGCGGAGACTCGTGAGGTCATCCTATTCACGCATGACGTGGCATTCGTGTCCGACCTCAAACGCGAGGCCGTTGCGAGGGGCATTCAGGTCGCGGAGCGATCGGTGTGTAGGAGCCGAGCTGATGCAAAGAAACCGGGTAGTTGCACTACCAAGCACCCGTGGAAGGCGAAGGACGTCTCAGCACGACTTGAGGAGCTTCGACAGCAGCTCAGCCAAATGCGCCGGGAGAGTAGCGCTTGGGACGATGCACAATATGAGAACGCCGTGGCCGCGTGGGCTGGGAATTTGTCGGAGACGTGGGAGCGCATTTTTAGCCAGGAAGTCGTCGGGGCCGTTCTCGCGGAGGGTGGCCTAGAGGTGCGCCCGTTGATGGTGAAGGTTCTCGCTCGCTTCTCGGATCTAGACCACCGTGAGTTCGACGGCAGTTATAGCCGCGTTTCACAATGGGCCAGGCGTCATGACAAGAGCGCCGCTGTCAACTATGTCGCTCCCGATATAGACAGGCTCGATGAGGAACTTCACCTGGTCGATGGCTGGTTTAGACGCGTCAAGGGATATAGAACACCATGATCAACTCCAGGCTGCGTCCTATGCCAGAGACATGGTTCTGGCGAGAACACCTTCCAAAGGCGTGTGATGTTCATATTGTGCGAAGGGGACAGGCCGTGAGTAAGGTGCTTAGCGGTTGTACGCTACTGTTGGTCTCAACCGTTGCCATGGCCGGTCAATTCCGTTGGGCCCCGGAGGGTCCCTTTCCAACCCAGGGACGCTGTCAGCCTTACAGTTTCAACTTGCCAGACTCCATTATCGTGGACAAGTCGGACGATCTCTATATTGCCAATGAAGGCGGTCCGAATGCTGTGCAAGAGCTAACGGTCGATGGTAGCCTGCGTACAGTATTGAATCGCCGGTCCGAGCCGATTCGATCTGGCCATTACTACGGCCTCAGCCTCGCAATGGGCACCAACGGCGATCTGTATATGGCCGTGAAATATAGGGGAACTGTTGAACGGGTCAACGCTAATGGCACTCCGACCATCGTGGCGGGTCGGCCAGGTGATTTGAGACTGGTCGACGGGCCGACCGCCAACGCGCGACTTAAGGCTCCAAATGCGATCGCTATCGATGGTGACATCATCTATGTCGCTGATACGCGGACGCTCCGGAAGATCACCCCTGACGGAGCGATTACCACCATGGCAGGCAATCCTAATGCCAAGAGCGGAAGTGCTGATACCTATTTCCACGATGGGCGCGGTTCAAGGGCAATCTTTATGTCTCCGAACGGAATAGCAGTCGACTCACACGCGAACCTCTATGTGGCTGATGGGTACGATGATTCTTCCGAGAGGCAGGGTCAATATATCGGCCTTTTGCGCGAAGTCACGCCTGCTGGAGTTGTCAAAACCATAGCTGGTAACACATTTGGTACTGGCGATGATGCCGATGGTGTTGGAACTGATGCGATGTTTTCTTACACATCAGGTGTGACAAGAGACCCCTTCAATTCGGAGTTTTATGTAAGTGAGCCTGGAGGCGGAGACTGCGGCGCTATTCGGAAGATTGATGCCAATAGAGCTGTAAGCACTATCGCACGCAGTAAATGTGGGTACCAGACTGACATAAGGTCTCCATCTGCCATCGCAACGAATGCGGAGGGCATCGTTTTCGTGATCGATGACCCGGAAGGGTTTAATGGAATAGGAGGTCCCCCGGAGCCACAGGAGAACTGGCTACATCGAATTAAGGACGGCAAGGTTGAAACGCTCTGCGAAATGCAGCACGGAGGCTCATAGGCGCCGGGTTAACCTAGGCGTGGGCGACGCGACCAGGTTGGCTTATCAATTCCGGGGGAGCAAGGTTAGTGAACAAAGCGATCGGCACAAGCTGCATTATGCTACTGACGTTGTCGGCCGCTTCGGCTGGTCCCTTCCGCTGGGCCCCGGCTAGTGCGCTCTCTGCTACAGGTGGTTGCCAGCCCTACAGCTTCGATTGGCCAGGTGCCATCGCCGTGGACCAGTTGGACGATATCTATATTGCCAACGGGCTAGATCAATCTGCAGTGCAGATACTTACACCAGACGGTTCTTTACGCACGATATTAAACCGGTACCCGGATTGGACCAAGCGGACACCGCAGCTGTCATTGGGCTATTACGGCTTGAATCTGGCGGTCGACTCCGCAGGTCATCTGTACCTGGCTGTGAAAAGCCGAGGGACGGTTGAGAAGCTCGACGCAAACGGCACTTTCACTGTAGTGGCCGGCAAACCGGGCGACCGTCGGCTCGTGGATGGATCAGCTTCCCAGGCTCGGCTCGATGCACCTGGCGCACTTGCCGTCGATAATGATGGCATCATCTATGTGGCCGACACCCAGGTGATCCGGGAAATCCGGCCGGACAAATCGATCATTACCCTGGCGGGGAATCCAAGGGTCCCGAACCCGAATCCAAGAGTCCCGTACTATGCCGATGGGCGTGGGATGCACGTGCACTTTATGTCGCCCAACGGGATGGTCAGCGATGGTCATGGAAGTGTTTATGTTGCGGACGGTTACGACGGAGGTGGTGATGATCCGCCCTCGTTTATAGGCCTTGTGCGCAAGATTACGCCGGGCGGAACCGTGGAGACGGTGGCAGGCTCGACTGACGTGCCGAATGGCGACTTCGATGGCCCAGAAGCAAATGGCGTGCTTTCCGATCCATTGAGTATTGCAATCGACCCCGCAGGTGCAATTTATATGGCCGAGCCGCTAGGAGGGGACAACGGAGACGGCGCAATCCGCAAAATCGGAACAAATGGCGAATTGAGCACGGTTCTACAAGCTGCAGATAATTATCCGAATACCGAAGTACACCGTCCATCATCCGTTGCGATCGATTCGAAGGGCGTCGTGTTCGTGGTCGATGATTTGGGAAACCTGCACGAAAGTTGGCTTCATCGGATCATAAAGGGCCAAGTAGAAACACTCTGCGAGAATCGGTCTATAAAATAGGAAAAAGGGGAGGGCCCCGAAGGAATGGCCACCATGGTACGTGATCGCGAAACCCTCATCGTGTTCTGCCGGGCTCCAGATCGCGTACGATGCCACCTCCTCGTGTCTGCGCCGATCTCTGCATCTCCACATGCCTGAGGAGCGCGGTAGCGATGCGCTCGCGGTCCGTGAGGACCCGCGGCAGACTCTTAACGAATTGTCGCACCTCACCGGCGAGGGTGGCGTCTCCTTGTTTATCAAGCAACGCAGCGACGCCGAGCCAGCCGGCTACCACTGCCTTTCTGGTCGCCGCTAGTTTGGCGTGGGCGGGGTCTCGGATGGTGCCTGACCTCGCCAGCTCTCTGGCGACGCTTGCTACCTTGTCGCGAACTGCATATGAGCTTCGCCGATTCTTCGCACGATAATGGTCGTCTCGCGCAGGCCTCTTGCTTCGCCCTCGGACGACCCGCGGCGTGGCATTGGCGGCAATACCCTGGTCCCGCATCATCCTGGCAAAATCTTGGCGCCACTCGCGCAGCATCGCTTTGTCGATGTGGAGACGCGAGGCATCGAGTCCCTCGGCCTTGACTACGATATGCACGTGGGGGTGCTCTTGATGGGTATGGAGCGCCATTGCGTAACGGTACTTCAGGCCGAATCTCTCCCGCGCAAAGGTCCGCGCTGCTGCGAGTACCTTGTCCGGCGGCGTCGGCGCCGGCATGGAAAGGACGATGTTGTGCACCAGCTTGATGCCGGCGAACGGTCTCTTCGTGCTGCGCGGCGGCGGACGGTACTGGCCGGCAGAGAGGTCCAGGTGCCAGTCCCTGAGCAGCTCCTTCTGGCCCGCCTGGGACACTCGTTGTCCGTCATCCGTCTCGAGCTCGAGCTCCCCGTCGTGGCTGATGTACATGAGGTGCGCCGCGACGGCTTTCGGCTTCCTACCGCCGCCGGTGACTTTCACCATGACTTCCGGCACCCGCCTGACAGTTCGCCTGATCTGCTCGATCTGTCCGATGGTGAGCCTCATTGATTCCGGAGGTCCCCGCCGCGCATGGCTGGCGATATCGAGGACTGGAATCTTTGAAGGCATCCGAAGGGGCCGTCTATTCACTGCTGCTCTCCCAAGCGATCAGCGCGGCCCTGGCGAGGTCGTGCGTCTGCTGTTCGAGGGTCGCCAACGCGGTCCGGACGTGGGCGATGTCTGTCCGCATCGCCTCATAGTCCACGCCGGTGAGAACCGGTGCACGCGCCACATGAGCAAAGACATGTCCGAGGCCTGCCAAGACCGTCACGCTCTTTTTAAGGACGGCGAGCTCGGCGGAAGGGAGAGGAGGGTTGGCCTGCACATGCGCCCGCACGAGGGCCGCCAGATACGCCGAGACCTTCATTCCGCGCGCGGCCGCCCGCCCAGCGATCGTCGCGCCGTCCCCAGGCCGCAGCCGGATAGTGATCCGGTCGGTCGCCGCCAGGCGCTCCATTGAGGCGCTTACCGTAGGAGGCGACTTGCCGTCCGGATCAAGAAGACTTCGGATCGCGATGAGTGCCAGCGCCGACTCGGACATCCCGGCGCGCATGGCCAGCGCACTGAAGCGCGTCTTCTCCCCAGCGGAGGGTCGCGCAGTGATGGACGGCGACGACGCTTTGGCGCTCCGTTCGATCATGGCCGAGATGTGGCAATCTGCTGCAAATGCGGACACTCCGCTATCCTGCAACGAACGACTCAACTTCAAACTCTGAAGGACGCATAACAGCGCATTACCGTCCCGGGCTACACCCCGGGGTTAATCCGCCTTGCGGGATCTGCTGCCGATGATGCTCGGCAGCCGGAGAGCAAGAGACTTCTGGGTTGGCATGCGCGATCGCGCGCAGTCCATCGAGGGGCTAACCGTCGTGGTCGACTCAGCGATCAGCTCTGCGATTGCCGTCGCAGCGATGAACCGCCGGCAGCCCAGAACGACGCTCGGGAGGCGGCCCGATCGAAGAAGCTCGTAGATCGAATTTTGGGAGATGCCACCCAACAGCTCCCGCGCTTCTTTGATCGAGTAAAGCTCGCGACTGTTCATGGCTCATCCACTCCTGCGTGGAGGGTGAGCGTCAATTGCGGCTCAGCAACACCCGTTGCTTCACGGTTTCCGCACGCTCACCGATGGTCCAATCTAGGCAGTCGGCGCGCGGAATTCAGCTCGCATTGCCGTCGACTTTGACCGGAAATGCAAAAAGGCTTTTGGTGCAAATTTCTTGATAAGGAACACGAGCTAAACGTCGTACGCCTTTGTCTGTGCTGGTATTATCCGTCCTGAGATGGCATCTGAGACGCCTGACGGAGCAGCGGATGATGTGGTCATGCGTCGTGACCTGAGCACCTTTCGGTCCAGAAGCTCACCGGTTCGGCTGCAAGCCGGGCCATCCCACTCCGCCCGGCAGATGCGATGGCCCAACCAGGAAATGAAGAACACGGCGCCGGGCATGGCGAGAAACCGGGCGGGCACCACGCAGCCCTGCGCGGAAAAGCTCTCCTAAAGCCCCGATTCGCCTTCGTCCATGACGATTGGGTGCTACCTGAAAGTCACGGACAATGTACCGGTACTGCGGTTATCCGGCCTTGGTCGAATGACGATATGAACGTCATATCCGAGATGTGTGAAACACTTCAGCAGCTCGAAGAGGGAAAATGCACGGAATTGGCCGCGGAGCAATTTATATAGCTTCGGTTCCGGGACGCTAAGCAGAGCTGCGGCCTCGCTCTGAGGCATGCCTCTCTCAGCCAGGAGCTCAGTGATTCTGCCGGCGAGCTGTGCCTTCACGCGCATCCTCTGAGCACGACGAGGGTCGGGCTTGCGTTTGGAGAAGTTCGTTCTCATAATAGGTCGACTGGATTGGGGGTTGTTCCCGATCGGTAATTGGCCTCGGTCTGCAGAACCGGGGCCTTTTGCTATCTAGGGGAACACTTCGAACCCCCAGCCTCTCTGCTCTCCTGCCGGCGAGCACCAAAACTTCTTGCGAATCATCTCGAATGCCCGGTTGAGCTGTTCGGCGCGGTGCACGTGGCGACCGATCGGCGTACTGACCAAGTCCGCGACCTGCAGTCCAGCCAGATTCGCCTTCTTGTCGATGAACTCTATCGAGAAGCCCGGCGCTCGCTCCCAATGACTGCGGCCGTCGCAAACTCGCCGAAATACCACTCTAAGCTCGGCATCCTCGACGTTGCCTCGCCTCTCGACGAGAAAGTGCAGCTCGGATTCGGCCTCCCCTTGGTCGCATAGGTAGGAATGGACCCGCTCCATGCAGAATTTCAGGGCGACTGCGTAAGGATTGTCCGGAACTGCGTAACGTTGCTTGAGCCGCTCCTTGTGGATCGCTCCGGAGATCAGGACAAACGGCATCTCATGCAGGGTGTTCGTGAGATCAAGCATGAACTCTTCGCGTCGATCGAGATGCTGCAGGAATGCATAGGGCGGTTCTTGCCGCTTGATCTGGGCACTGTGCAAGACGACAGCATCGTGCGGCCACCACCGCAGTTTGAATCGCTGCAGGGCGGGGCACACGCGGTCGATGTAATCGTCCTTTCTGAAGATGCAGCAAGACAGGACGAATATCGGATAATTGGGGTTGATCCGCGTGAGTCCGTGATCGCCACTCTCGTCCGCAAAGACAATGAAGCTACTAGCCGGCCCCATGAGGCCTCCTGGCAAGAAATACCGCAAAGTCTGAGTGAATATGACTCAAAACACCATGCGCCAAATGAACATTCCGTCCACAGCCGGCGTCAGAGTTAGATGTCATTGGAGACGTCCTGATACAGCGTCAGACACACCGAGACGCGGTTGGATGAATTTGTCGTGCCAGCGGTGCGGCCTTCTCGTCGGTCACACTCATCCAGGCAGCTGCTTTGATAGCGCGATGGATGCCATATCGATCTCGGTATAGACCGCATCCAAAGCGGCAAGCCCCATTCGCAATAGCGACTGCTCTTCGAAGGCGACGTCCAGGTGGTCGAGCGATCGGTGGCTGACGCGAATGAACGCGATGGCGTCGGCCAGGTGAGCCATGATTTGGGAGAAGTCCGGGCATCTTCGGTGCGGCGCGACGGCGCCGGACAACAGAGGACACCCGGATCGAGCGGGGACGCATTCTCCGAGTAGAATCGGCACGGCGAGCGGAAGTACCCATGATCGGCCTCTTAACCAGGCTGGTTGTGGTAGGCGCTCGCTCGTGTTGACGCACGGGCGGGCGCCGCCTTGAACAGCCTGAGGCGCGACCGGCAGGGGTATGCGGTCGGGGTATCCGGGAAGGAGGGCGGCTAATCCGCTTTCGCTTTCAAGGGCTTGGGCCTATCCTTCGATTCCGACCCTAGCCTAATGCTGTACCTCGCAGGGGTGCGCCACGCCGCCGATCCATTTGCGTATACTGCACCATATGGTTCAGTATACGAATCCCAGCCTCGATACCTCGTTCGCAGCCCTCTCGGACGTCACTCGGCGCGGCGTACTGGAGCAGCTCGGACGTGCCGATGCTTCAATCACCGAGCTTGCAGAAAGATTCCACATGTCCCTTACGGGCATGAAGAAGCACGTCGGCGTCCTGGAGCAGGCCGGGCTCGTCATCACGCAGAAGGTCGGTCGCGTGCGGACCTGCAAGGTCGGTCCGCATCGCTTGGAGGAAGCGGCGGCATGGCTCGAGAAGTACCGCCAGCTCTGGGCCGGGCGCTTCGACGAGTTGGACAGGGTTATCGAAGAGTTGAAACAGCGGGAGAAATCCGATGGACGCAAGAAAAGAGAGTGAGGCCAAGCCCATGAAGAACCGCACGACTGTGGAGCGGAAGTCCGACCGTGAGATCGCCGTCACGCGGACTTTCGACGCTCCGGCGCGCATCGTATTCGAAGCGTGGACCAAGCCCGATCTGTTCAAGCGATGGTGGGCGCCGAGGTCGATGGGCATATCTCTGCTTTCCTGCGAGATGGATGTCCGCGTCGGAGGGGGGTACCGTTTGGTATTTGGCCAAGGTATGGAATTCTTCGGCAAGTATCTCGAAGTGACTCCGCCGTCGCGCCTGGTCTGGACCAATGAGGAAGGTGGTGACGGCGGCCCGATCACCACGGTGACCTTTGAGGAAAGAGGCGGCAAGACACTCCTGGTCATGCGCGAGCTCTATCCTTCGAAGGAAGCCCTCGACGCTGCCGGCACCGGAGCGGCGGAAGGCATGGGCGAGTTGTTCGGGCAACTGGACGAGCTTCTCGTCACGCTCGGCGCGAACGGAGGAGGGGCATGAAGTCGTCGACTCCCGATCGGCCGTGTGGTCTTTACCTTACCTGCGCGAAGGGCAAAATGACCTGGATGAGACGCTGCATGGACAGACAGCCTCCATAGGCCAATCATTGCTGGAGATTCCGGTATGGCAAAGCTCGTCTTCGGATTGAACCAGTCCCTCGACGGTTACGTCGAACACCAGAACTTCGGACCCCCGGACCCTGGACTGTTTCGCCACTTCCTGGAGCAAGTGCGCGACTCTGCGGGCATGGTGTATGGCCGCCGCATGTACGAAGTCATGCGCTATTGGGACGATGACCAACCGGACTGGGGCGAGTTGCAGCGCGACTACGCGGCGGTCTGGCGCAAGCAGCCGAAGTGGGTGATATCGCGCTCCCTGCGCTCGGTGGGCCCCAATGCCACGCTCATCGCCGATGACGTGGAGGCGGTAATCGGTGGTCTCAGGGCCCGGCTCGCCGGTGAGCTCGACGTCGCCGGACCGGAGCTCGCAGGAAACCTGACGGCTCTTGGTCTCATCGACGAGTATCGAATCTACCTCCACCCAATAGTGCTGGGTCGTGGCAAGCCTTTCTTCTCCGGGCCTCGGTCTCGGCTACGCCTCGTGGGCAGTGATCTGATTGTGCCTGACGTGATCCGGCTGACATACGTTCCCGCTTGATCGCGAGGTCAGCAGCATCTGGTTTCGTCATGTGCCGACGGCTACCCCATCCGTCTTATCGTGTCAGTACACCGAGGTCATCCCTGGCGGGTTTTCGCTCGGTTTCCGGTTAATAAATGTAAACCGCCTCTCCAAGGCCCGGCGATCCACAAGCGGGAGCTTCGCCATCGAGGCGGCAGCGCGAGTTGCTTATCGACCGGAACTGCGCCGATCGCCGGCGCTGTTCACACTTCGTTCCGTTCTCTAGAATGACAGTCGACGCGAGGGGTATCGCTCCATGAGACACCTGCTGAAAATTGCGTGCTGTGGATGGGTGCTCCTACCCTCCATCTGCTCGGCGCAGAGCCTGTTCGATGGGACCTGGCGACCCGACCCACAGAAGCCGGGCCCCAATCAGCCGCCCGAGAAATTGGTTCTCATGAGCGGTCAATACGAATGCCAGTCGTGTAAGCCGCCCTACAGAATCGCCGCGGACGGCAGGGACCACGAGGTAAAGGCTAGCCCTCGCTACGACACCCTGAGCATCCGGGTCATCGACGGGCATACCGTGATCAAGACGGCCAAAAAGGGTGGCATGACCGTCGCCCGCATCAAGGAGGTCGTCTCCGAGGATGGCAGCGGGCGTACGCAGGTACAGACACTGATCGGCATGGCCCCTCGCCCGGTGGATTTTTTTCTCACCTATTCCCGGGTTGCCGCCGGGCCATCGGGGTCGCATGCGCTGTCGGGCACCTGGCGAGAGCTCCAAGCCGATCTCGTGAACCACGAAGAAGACACGACGTACAAGGTCAGCCACAATACGCTCAGCATGTCCGATCGATTCGGGCGGTCCTTCTCGGCGAAGCTCGATGGTACCGAAGCGCCCTACAGGGGCGACCCGGAATTCAATGGCGTGTCGGTCAGGATGATCGACAGCCGGACGATCCAGGAGTCGGATCTGAAGGACGGCAGGGTGGTGAAGATCGACACTTGGATGATCCGCCCCGACGGCAAGACCATGCACGTGCGGTTTGACGACACAAGGGGCCACATTCAGGAGCAAGACGGCCACCGCGTGCCGTAACGAGGGTAACCCATGGCGATTGGAATCTGGCTCGCCGTCGGCATCGCGATCGGCGCCGCTATCGGAGCGGCAACACATCAACTGGCAATTGGCGTCGGGTCGGGAGTCGCATTCGGTATGATCGTTGGCTCATTCGCTGGTTGCAAGCGGCAATAGAGGCGGTGCGGTGCAGGCGCTTGCGACGGCATTTCTGCTCCTCGGGCTCGTGCTGCCCGGCGTGTCGACATATGCGCAAGAGATGAAGCCTCACGCTACGGAGGCAGACTCGAGCGCGCAATCAGCGGCTGCCGCGAAGGCGCTCCTGGAGCATCAGGGCATCTGGAAATCGGCCGTTCCGGCGGTGAAGATGAAGGGCATGTTCCAGAATCATGATCCGATTGGGCTCGTTGCGGGGAAGCTGATCCCTGCTGACTGCTCCCTCAACTGGACTGATCCGGATACGCACGGACTATATTGTTTCAGTTCGGCAACCTCGCTGGTTTATTTCCTCGATTCACCTCAAACGTACTTGGCACAGGCCGAGAAGAACTGGCGAGTCTTGAAAGGCGAGGCTGGGAAGGGCCGGTGAGGCGGTGCGGGTCGAGGCCAGTGCGGCACCTGGACCGGGTGGGAACGGTATAATAGGGGTGTCACCGCCTGCGGAGTTCCCTGAATGACTGAAGACGTGCAAGCAGAGCTGGCCAGGCTCCGAGCCGAGAACGAGCGCCTGAAGCAGGGCGGGCGCGGCAAGCTCGCGATGAAAGTCAGCGAGAAAGGCGCGCTGTCCGTCTATGGCATGGGCCGATTCCCGGTCACGCTCTACAAAGAACAGTGGCTGCGGCTCCTTTCAATGGCCGAGGAGATCAAGGCCTTCATCGAGGCGAACCAAGGCAGCCTCAAGTCCAAGGAGTAATCGGTAGCCTTCTCGGATTCCGGGGCACGGGACCCGCGTTGCCCCCGGCTTCGTCACATTGATTCCCGCCTCAAGGCGGCGTTTCCGCGGCGCTCCATCTCTGCGGGAGGAAGGTCCTCTTTCCACGTCAGGAGCACCCAGACGTGGCCGTAAGGATCGCGCACGCTCGCGGAACTCGCACCATAGAACATGTCCATCGGCGCCTGGATCTTCTTCGCTCCAGCCGCGAGCGCGCGACGGAACAGGGCGGCATTGTCGTTCGAGAAGATGTGCAGGCTCGCGGTGCAGCGACCCAGCGCTCTCGGCTCGCCGTAAACCGCTGAGTCCGGATCGCCGATCATCAGGGTGGAACCGCAGATCGACAACTCCGCGTGCAGGATCCGGCCATCGGGATGGGCGATCCGCAACAGCTCCGTCGCACCGAAGGCCCGGCTATAGAACTGGATGGCTTCGGCAGCGCCGGCCACATAGATGTGAGGAACGATCGCATCGCGATAGCGCTGAGGTCGGTCTCGCATATGACAGATCCAGCCAGCAAGAGCAGTTCCCATGGCGACCCGCCGCCCGTCATGCTCTGCGTGAGAACCGAGCTACGCAGACGACAGGCTCGATTCGACCGTACGAAAAGTGTGATCGAGCGCCAAGGGAGAAGCTCGTCACATGATCGCTTTCCCGGCCGCCCCTGATATGGCGCCGGCGACCCAACTGTTGGTAAACTCGGCTTCATCGGCACCGGCCCTGGTTGCCCGCGATGGACGACAAACACAACCCTTATGCTCCTTCCCGCGCCTCGCTTGCGGGGGCCGCGGTCACGCCGAGCGTGAGCGGTGGTGCCTGGCGCGATGGCACGGTGCTGATCCTGACGCGGGAGGCTTCGCTACCGAGCCGTTGCGTCAGATGCAACGAGCCGTCCGCGGAGCCGACCAAGACCCGCAGGATCTATTGGCACAGCCCGTGGCTCTACCTCCTGATCCTGGCCAACTTTCTGATCTACGCCCTGGTGGCACTCATCGTCCGCAAGAAGGCGGTCGTCGCGCCGGGGCTTTGCTCTGCGCACAAGAAACGCCGCCTCACGGGCATCGTCACCGCATGGGCGCTGCTGATCGCGGGCTTCGCGCTCATGTTCATGGGGATAACAGGCGGCAAACCGGGCGTCGCCGTCGTCGGGCTGCTGCTCATCCTGGTCGCGCTCCTGGTGAGCGCGAGCGTGACACGCATCGTGCGCGCGAAGCGGATCGACGCCCAGTACATACAACTGAAGGGCTGCGGCGCCGCGTTTCTCGACAGCATGCCGCCGTTCGCCGGTTGAATCCTGCTCGAACGGCACACCTCAGATCAGTCCCGCACGCTTGGCCGCGTGGTAGCGGTTGACCAGCTCCACTCCGAGCCGCTGGGGCTCGGCATCGACCATGAGCGCATCGCGAGCCGCCAGTCGATTGAAGGCGTCGCGGCGCGCCTGCGCATAAAGATGCGCGCTTGCCACTTCGAGCGCCGCCTGCGGGGAGTTGACGGGCTGCATCATGAGGTCGCGCACGATGCGCTCACGCAGGCTCGCAAGCAGTACGAGATGGCGGGAGCGCAGGAGTCGCAGCGCCTGCGTCAGCTCCGTGCTGTCCTCGTCGCGGAAGTTGGTGATCACCACTACCAGGGCCCGGCGAGGCTGCCGGCGCAACACATCCTGCGCCGCGGAAATGTAGTCCGAATGCGTGGGACTCGGCTGCAGGTCGAATAACTCTCCCATCAGGGCGTTGAACGCGTGCAGTCCCTTGCGGGGCGCGAACCAGCGCTGCCCGCCGCTTGCGGTCCCGAAGCTCAGCGCGCCTACGGCATCCCCATGCTTGAGCGCGACATAGGAGAGCAGCATGGCGGCATTTAGAACCTGATCGAAGTGGGAAGTGCCGGCTGCCCGGCCGCTCTCATCGGCGCGCATGCGGCGGCCACAGTCGATCAGCAAGGTGACACACTGATCGCGGGCATCCTGGAACTCGCGCACGATGGGCTTGCCCAGCCGCTGAGTCGCTTTCCAGTCGATGTGTCGCACGGGATCGCCGTAGCGATACTCCGCGAGCTGCTTGAAATCGGTACCCTCGCCGCGCTGCTGATAGGTCTTGATGCCGATTTCCAGCAGGCGGTGATCGCCGGCGAGCCAGGCGTAGCGCGCGATCTGCGCGAAATCGGGATAGGCGCGGCGCAGGTCCTCCGCGCCGAGCCGCTCGAGCAGCTCGCACAGGCCGAGGAGCGAGCGCACGCGCACATCCGCTGGCGCAAAGCGCACGTCGCCGCGCCGCAGCGGAGTGACGCCGTAGGAAGTCGAGATGCGCTTGCCCGGGGCAAGGGTCAGGTCGAGGGGAAGCCCCTGGCTCTCGAGCGCGGAGTCGGAACCATCGAACAGGCGGCACCGCCAGGCACGGCCGGCTCCCGCATCCAGCGTCAGGATGACCTGGCTCGGCGCCCCGATGGCGAAAGCCGCGGGCAACTGCCGGGTCAGACGGATGGAAGATCTGAGCCACGCGCGACGCGAGATCACACCATCGACCGCCATTGCCAGGAGCAGCGCCAGCAACCATAGACCTGCGACGATGCCAACCAGTCCGATGGGCATGCCCAGCAAGAGGGCGATCAATGCCCCTGCGGCACCCGCAAGCAGCAATACGATTGCGGTGCGCGTCGGCACCAGCCGTGGCCACATGGCGTCTACATCCGCGGAGCCGCGACGCTCTCTACCACGGCGTTCAGAAGCTCGTTCACCTTGCGTCCCTCGAGCATCGCGTCTGGAGAAAGCGCGATACGGTGCCGTAACGCCGGAAGGGTCACTCGCTTGACGTCATCGGGTGTCACGAAATCACGCCCATCGGTGAGCGCCACGGCGCGCGCGCCGCGAATGAGTGCCAGGACGCCACGTGGCCCGCTGCCGAGCGCAAGACCCGCCCACTCGCGCGTCGCCCGGACGATGCGTGTCGCGTATTCCAGGACCTGATTGTCGACGCGCTGGCGCGCGGCGATCTGTTGCAAACCAAGCACGAGACGCTCGTTGAGCACCGGCTTCACACCCGACAGTGGCAATTCGTCCCCGGCGCGGTTCAGGGTAGAGCGCACGACGATATCGAGCTCCTCCTCGAGAGAGGGATAGCCGATCTCTATCTTGAAGAGGAAGCGGTCGAGTTGCGCCTCCGGCAAGGCATAGGTGCCCTCGGACTCGATCGGGTTCTGGGTGGCGAGGACCATGAACGGCCTCGGCAGGGGCAGGGTTTGTCCCTCGAGAGTGACCTGATACTCCTGCATCACCTCGAGCAATGCGCTCTGCGTCTTGGCGGGAGCGCGGTTGATCTCATCCGCCAGCAGCACGTGTGTGAATACAGGGCCACGCACCACCCGCAGCTCCTGAGTGCTCGGATCGAGCACGGCGTGTCCCGTGACATCGGACGGCATCATGTCGGGGGTGAACTGCACGCGCCCGTAATCGAGCGTCAAGGCTTTCGCCAGCGCGCGCACCAGGAGTGTCTTACCGAGCCCCGGAACGCCTTCGATGAGCACGTGCCCGGAGGCGGCGAGCGCCACGACCGCCTGCTCGACGGCCGCGCTTTGCCCGACGAGGGCCTGCCCGATGGCCTCACGCAGCCGGGCGAGCAATTCCGCGGCCTTGGCGATGTTGTTTGATTCAGTTTCCATCCGTCGACCTGTCGTTGTTGCGGAGTATCTCGCGGCGCGCCGCTTCGAGAAGTGCAATGGCGCTGCGCAGTTCAGTGGCGCGACGCGCGCCGGTGTAGTTGATCGCTGCCGCCAGCGCGCCGTCGGAGAAGCCCGTCGCACGTGCGAGGCGGGCGATGCGCTCGGCGCTGGGCAGGTTCGAGAAGGCGCTGATGCGGCGCGGGGCGGCCGCGAAGAGGGCGCGGACGGTGGCCGCATGCAGCGCCTGGCCGTCGCCGACGCTCAGCAGAAACTGGCCGGTACCGCGGATCTGCTCGGCGAGGGAGCGACGGGCCTTCTCGGGCGAGGGTATCGATGGCCCGAACCGGGGTGCCGCGCGCCACAGAGCGAGGATCAGCGCCCCCAGCAACAGGACCACTACCGGGGCGCCGAACCGCCAGGTGAGAGCGAGCAGCGACGCGTGCCCCTGATCCGACACGAAGTAGACGTGGTCGCCGGCGTGAAGCTGTGTGGCCGCTACGAAGAGTGATGCATTCGAGCCCTTGAGGAGCCCGAGATAGGTGAACGGCACGCCGTTGACGACCGAGACGCTGCCTCGCCCGACCTTGATCCGCAGCGCCTGCACGCCATAGGCGTCCGCCACCTGCCAGACCGGTGCGCTCTTGCTGGTGAGAAAACTGACACCATAGAGATTACATATCTCGTAGCGCCGGGGCGCCGCGGCCGCAGGCCAGGGGCCGGCGCCGCTTTCCTCCTCGTGACGACATCCTCCCGACACCGCTCGGATGCCCCCCCTGGCCTTTCTCTCGACGGTGCGGCGAGTGATGCCGCTCCAGTCGGAAAAGGCACTGCTGTTGTAGCTCGAACCGGCCACCAGCCTGCCGCCTGACTCCACCCAGTGCTGCAGCTCGGCGCGCTGTGCGCTGCTGCGGTCCCAGTCCCAGAACGCTGTCACGATCACGGCGCTTGTGGACGGCAACTTCCAGACCTTCTCAGCGGAAGGATGTGCGCCGAGCGCCCGTGTCAGCCGTTCGGCGGCATAGAAGGGGTCGCTGAGGGCTGCGCCGCCCGGCCGGCCCGGCACCACCCCCTCGGCCCAATAGGTGTGCGTCGCAATCCAGTAGATGAATGCCCCGAGGGCAATCAGCAAGGCGATGCGCAGAGCGATTCGCAGGCTCACGGTGTACGGCTCGCCCCGGTGGGCGCTCGTGCGGGGAGCGCACCCGCGAATTCATCGCACAAGGCGAACACCGCGTCCGAGGGCGGCTGGCGCCCGCCGTACACGGCGAGCTGCCACACGCTGATGACGCGTGAAGCATAGCGCCGAGGGCTTTCATCCAGACGCGGCCCGGCCAGCGCCAGACACTCACCCTCGGTGCTCGAGCCGCGAATGGGAGCCCCGTAGACATGCACCAGGCGGGAGATCAGGCCGCGATATAGAAGAGCCAGGGCGGCCCGACCTTGTCCGTCCTGCCAGAGTTGGCGGGCGGCCGCTCCGATGTCATCCGGCAAGCTCTCGGGACGGATATCCAGGTCGCGAACGTGCGTCGGGGGCGTAAAGCGATCGGCCGCAGCGCGTGCCGGAAGCTCGCGCAGCAGACGCACCAGGAAAATACCGAGAAAACCGGCCAGGACCGCGATGGCGCCCCAGAAGAGAAAGCGACTGGTCTGCGCAAACCATCCGAAGAATCCCGAGATCCACCCGATCCAGGCGGCGCTGTGCCGTACCTCGTGCGACTTGCCTTTCACCCAGCGCAGCGTGCGTTCCTTGTGCGCCCCGCCCAGGTTGGGGTCTTCACTGAGAGCCTTCACCACTGCCTCGATACGCTCAGTGCTCGGGACCTCACCCCCTGGCGCTCGGGCCGCCCGCAGGGGTGCAGCCGCAAGCAAGGCAGTCAGCGCAACCGCTGCGACTGCGTGCGCTCTGCGGGCGTCACGCCGCGAAGGCACGTCGCAGATCCTGCTCGATGTCCCAGGCCTCGAGCTCCGCCCGTCGGTTGAGGTACATCGCAAATCCCGCAGCGACGTAGAACGGCTCGAGGAACAGCACCGCGAGCGCATAGGAGACCGATGGCACCAGAAGCATGAAGTTGCTGACGCCCACTCCCCCTACGAAGAGCGCCCTGATATCCGGCGTCTGCCCCGCAGGCGCAAGCCAGAACACCAACGAGATGATCGAGATCGTGAGGCATGTCTCCGCGGTCGCGAACGCCGAGGTGACGAGGGTCGCCGGGCGAGTGCCCCGACCCCGGATCTGGAGCACCCGCTTGTGGGCTTTGAGGGGCGAAAGCCCCTCGAGCTGATACACGGGTTGGGTGAAGGATCGCCATGGAGAGAGACGTTGCAGCGTGAATGTCAGCCCGAGCTGTCCCCACCAGACCTGGCGCTGCGCCTCCCACAAATCACCGAGCGCGCTCGCTTGTCCAAACGCCGCGCGCGACAGTACGAAGAGTACCGTCCGGTCGAGCCACGGCTTGCAACACCATAGCGCGACACCCGGCAGCCAGTGCGCGATCTCGAAGCTGGCGATGCACAGCGCCATCAGGGGCAACGCGACGGCGAGGTAACACCGGTACACCGAACCGGCCGCTTGCTGGCACAGGCGCGCGCCGAGGTCGGCCGCCTCGTACGGGGCCCGCGGTCGCAGGCGCACGATGAGCGAATCAACCTGCACGGCGGCGCCCTTGGAGCGTCAGGTAGCCGAGCACGGAGAGCCAGCACAGGGCTGCGACGCCGTACTTGACACCCGGCGGAAGCCACGGCGCGGACGACCAGAAGGCCTCGATGCCGGCGGCAATGACCAGCATGGCAGTCGATCCGTAGAGCAGCACCGTGCAGCGCCGTGTGGCGGACACCAAGCTCTGCAGGCGCGTGCTGCGTCCGGGGACGAGCAGGCTGTGCCCGAGTCGCAGTCCCGCCGCGCCCGCGAGAACGATGGCTGTCAGTTCGAAGGCCGAGTGCGTGGCGACGAAAGGATAGAAGGTCACGCCAAGACCGCGCTGGGTCAGGTAGCCTGCGACCGCACCGATGCTCGCGCCGTTATAGATGAGGAAGAAGATGCTGCCGACGCCCGCGATCAGGCCGCCGGCGAAGCACTGAAAGGAGATGCCGATGTTGTGCATGATGTAGTAGCCGAACATCACCCAGTCGGTGTTCGCGCCACGCAATCTGCCGATCGAGCCGGCCACCGGTGAGTACATCTGCTCGAAGGATGCCGCCGTGCGGGCGTCGACCACGGCCAGAATGAGGTCCGGGCGGTAGTACACCAGTAAGCCGACGATCAACGTCGGCAGCGCCAGCAGCGCCGCAGCGACGAGGATGTAGGGCGCGTGCCCGCGCACCGTCGCCGGGAAGTCCGCGCTGACGAGCCGCGTGAGCGCCGCAATGCCGAATTCCCGGCGTTGATAGATGGCCTGATGGGCATCGCCGGTCAGCCGCTCGAGACGATCGAGCATGTAGGCCGGGTAGGATCGGGCACGCGCGAGCGCGAGCTGCTCGCAGACGCGGCGGTAGAGTGCCGCCAGCCGCTCGCCCTGGGGCGCGGCCCCGCCGGCCTTGCGTCGTCCGCCCAGGAAGCGCTGCAAGAGGCTCTCCAGCTCCTGCCATTCGCCTTGATAGAGCGCCTCGAATTGCAGCGGTGTCACGCGCGTCGTCCCATCAGCCACTCGGCCACGCCGAGCACCCTTTGGGTGAGTTGCGACCCGGGAGGAGAGTGACTGCCGGCCACGGATGCGGCGAGCCCAGCCAACTCGTCCAGCCGATCCGCGCTGAGGAGCGGGGCACGCGTGGCGAGCGCAATGACTGCGGCCTGATCGCGCGGCTCGAGCGCGCGCACCGGGGCGAGCGGCGCTACCACCGCGCGTGTCACCTTTTGTGTCGTGCGCGGCTGGTGCACGACCAGGGTCGCCGCTGCCAGATCACCGAGCCGCTTGCAATCCGCCCGGGTGAGCACGCTCACGATCGCCGCCCCATACATGATGGGCAGGAAGTCCGCCGCGCGCAGCAGATTGCGGGCCAGGGAGGCCACCGGCGTGACCGGTAGCCCATCGTCCATGACGACCTTCAGGTCGAACATCCGCTTGCCGGGTGTGGCGCCCGAGCGCCAGAGCTCGAAGGCGACCGGGTAGAGCCATTCGAGGAGGAAGAGCAGGATGAGCCAGACAGCGAAGCCGACGCCGCCAATCGGACGGGCCGCGATCGCCACGATATTCAGGGCGACCATGCGGATGAGCCAATCGACGGCAAAGGCGTAGAACCGGGCACTCAGTCCGGCCGGCCGCAGCTCCAGGAGGATTCCCTCCGGCGTCTCGGCGGTCACGACAGTATCCAGTACGTCGACGGTCAAGTGCCACCGATCTCCCTGAGAATCGCCCCGGCCGGCCCGGTCTTTGCGGATACGGTCACAGGGGGCGGAGCGCTGAATGCATTCTCCGAAAGGCAGGGATGATGCGATGCGACGAGGGACACAGAATCGAGCGCCGCCATTTTTCTTATATGGCGCGCGATCTTAGCCCAATTGCCGCAGGTGATACACAGGCTCGCTTCCAACATGCGGGCGGCAGTTCCGCACCAACACGGGCCGTCGGCATCCGGGCGTGGGCGCCCAACCGCGCGGTGAACCGTCCTCGAATCCCCTTCGCGCCCGCCGCCCGACGGGTATCCGACGGCCGCTTCCCACGGCGCAAGTGTTCCATGCTCGATACACCAACGAGGGCTCGGGATTTTTTCCCGATGGGAGCAGGCCTGGCTTTATGATTCGGGGCAGAGGAGGGGATTCGGCCGTTCGAGAACAGCGCCCTGATGGCAAGCAGCACGGTACCGCGGCCAGCCTCGCGACTGGCAGGCGCTTGGTTGCGGCCTGCGGCCGCGGCAGCCCTCATCGCGCTATGGCTCGGTGGCTGCGTGAGCTATCACGCCCGACCGCTGCATCCACGGCAGAATGCGCGGACATTCGCCGCGCGGCGCCTCGACTCGCCGGCCCTGCGGCAGGCGGTCACGAAGCTGCTGCCACGGCCCCCGGCGCAATGGCCGCCGCAGCACTGGACCCGTGCCGACCTTCTGGCGGTCGCCCTGGCCGACAATCCGCGACTCGCCGTTGCGCGGGCCGATGTCGGCCGCGCTCTGGCGCACCGGATCACGGCCGGCGAAGAGCCCAATCCAACCATTGGACTGCAGTCCGAATACGCGCTGCACGACACGCCCTGGCTCTATGGGATCGCCTTTGGGCTGCCGCTGCGCTCGCCGACCCTGCGGCGGCTGGCGATATCGCAGGCGCAGATCGCGGTCAGCCGCGAGCGCTGGGAGCTGCTGGGAGCCACCTGGACCGTGCGCAGCGAGCTCATCGCCGCATTGTCGGACTGGCAGAGCGCACAACGGAGCAGCGCGCTCCTCGACGGGCTGATCGGGGAGGAGCAGCAGCTCCTGCAACAGCAGCGCGCCCGAGTCGCTGCCGGCGAGGACGCGCCCGCAACCCTGGTCGCCGTGGAAGACGCGCTGCTACAGGCGCAACAGGAGCAGGGAGAGGCGCGCGCCCAGGCGCAGCGCGCACAGAGCGATGTCGCCGCAGCGCTCGGCTTGCCGCCGCAGGCGCTCGATGGCCTGCAGCTCGACTGGCCGGTATGGGGGACGCCGCCGCCGGTCGCGGCCGGCACCCTGCGGCAGGCGCGTGCCAGCGCCCTGCTGTCGCGGGGCGATCTGTCGGCAGCCATTGACGGCTATGCCGAGGCGGAAAACGGGCTGCGCCAGGCCGTCGCACGCCAGTACCCGCAGTTCACGGTGACGCCGGGGTATTACTGGGACCACGGCATCCACAAGTTCCCGCTCGACTTCGATCTGACGCTGCCGCTGTTCAACCGTAATCGGGGCGAGATCGCCGAGGCTCGCGCCAGCCGCGAGCTGGCCGGGGAGCGCATGCTGGCGCTGCAGGATGAGATCTATGGTCAGATCGCCGGCGCCGAGCGGGCCGAGTCGATCGCCCGGGAGAACGAGCATGCGGCGCAGCGGCGGCTCCAGAGCGCACAGGAGCAACTGCGGCAGGCGCGGCTCGGACTGAAGCTCGGAGCGATCGATGCAAGCGAGGAGCTGGCCGCCGGTATCGCGGCCACGCGCGCCCGGCTCGATCTGCTGCAGACCCAGGCGCGCTGGCAGGCGGCGCGTGACGCCCTGGAGGACGCGCTGCGCGCACCGCTTTCCGGCCCGGAGCTGAGCATGCGCTCCACGGTCACATCCGATTCCAGCCGCCAGGAATCCAGCACTGGAGGCCGCCGATGATCCCGCCCAAGTACTTCCTCCTGTCGGCCTGCGCGGTGCTGTTGCTTTCCGTGCCGCTGCGCGCGGGCGCTGGCGACGATGAACTGGAGCCGCCAACGTCCAGCCGCGGCAGCACGCTGCCGGCCCTCAGCGCCGAGCAGCAGAGTGCGGTGGGCATCGTGATTGCCGGCGTGCCTGCCGCAAAGCCGCCTCGGCGCACCGATGCCTATGGCCGGGTGCTCGACCCCTCGCATCTGGTGGCCGATGCGGGCCGGCTCGATTCCGCGCGGGCGGCTGCGGATGCGGCCGCGGCGGAGACCGCGCGCCTGAAGGGTCTATATCGCGGGGGCGCCGGCGCGTCACTCAAAGCATTGCAGGCGGCCGAGGCCGTCCAAACCGAAGCCCAGGTGCACGTGCGCGAGGCGCAGACCGAATTCCTGCTTCGCTGGGGACCGCTGGCAGAGCTCGGCACGGGGCAGCGTGCCAGCCTGATCGAGCAGCTTGCCGCCGGCCATGAGCTGCTGTTGCGCGTCGACCTGCCCGGGCGCCACAGCCTGGGTACGCTGCCGCAGCAAGCGCTGGTCGATGTCGATGGAATCCGGACGCCGGCGCGCGTGCTCGGCCCGCTGCCGCAGGCGGCCGCTGAGATGCAGAGTGTCGGTCTGCTGTTGCAGATGCCGCACCCGCCGCCCGGGCTCGGATCGGGCGCGCAATTGCCGGTGGTGCTGGAGGGTGCCCAGCGCGATGGCAGCGTGGTCCCGGATGGAGCCCTGCTCTACGGAGAGCAGGGCGCGTACGTGTACCGGGCGCTGCCGGACAAGACGAAAGACGGCGATACCCAGTTCGCGCCGATGCCCGTGACGCTGCTGCAGCCAGTGGGTGACGGCTGGCTGGTCGCCGGGCTCCACGCTACTGACCGGATCGTCGTTCGCGGCGCCGGCGTGCTTTGGTCGCTTCAGGGGCTGGGCAACATCTCCGAAGAAGACGTCGACTGATGCTCAGTGCCATCGTCCGCGCTTCGCTGGCGCACCCCCGCATCGTCACCGGTCTGTCACTACTGATCGCGGTGCTGAGCTTCGGCGCGCTGCTCAACGCACGCTTCGATGTCTTCCCCGATTTCGCGCCGCCCCACGTTTTCGTACAGACCGAGGCGCCGGGACTCGACGCGCAGCAGGTCGAGGCGCTGGTGACGCGGCCGCTGGAACAGTTACTGGCAGGCACCGAGAACGTTCAGACGGTGCGCTCGACGTCGAACCAGGGCTTGTCGGCGATCCAGGTGGTGTTCGATCGCCGCGGCGACCCGTACCGGCAGCGTCAGGTGATTACCGAGCGGCTGGCTGAAGCAGGCGGCGTCCTGCCCGCCGGAGTAGGTCCGCCGCGGCTCTCGCCGCTCTCGTCATCGATGGAGTATCTGGAACACTTCGGCTTCACCAGCGACCGGCTGACACCGGTGGAGCTGCGGGGTCTCGTGCGCTGGGTCATCGCGCCGCAGATCCTCGCGGTGCCGGGCGTGGCGCAAGTGCAGCTATTCGGCGGCGCCGAGCGCGAGCGCCAGGTGATGGTCGACCCGCAGAAGCTGGTCGCCGCCGGCTTGACCTTGGACGATGTGTTCCATGCGACACAACGCGCCACCGAGCTGATCGGCGGCGGCTACATCGAGACGCCTTCGCAGCGAATCGTCCTGCGGGCGCAGCCTCCCGGCGCAACATCACAGGCGCTGGCACAAGCGGTGCTCGCAACGCGTGACGGGCTACCGATCGAGCTCGGTGACGTCGCAACCGTCCGTGACGCAGCGGCGCCCCGTTTCGGCGACGCGATCATCGGCGACCAACCGGGCATCCTGGTCGAGACCTCGACGCAGTACGGCGCCAACACGTTGACCGTGAGCCGCGAGCTCGAGCAGCGCCTGAACCAGCTTGCCCCGGAGCTGAAAAAGGACGGCGTCACCTACCATCCGGCCTTGCTGCGGCCGGCGAGCTTCATCGAGAGTGCGCTCGTTCGCCTGCGCGCATCACTTCTGATCGGCGCCGTGCTGGTGGTGCTCCTGCTCCTGGTGACCTTGCGTGATTGGCGCGGGGCGCTGATCTCGTTCTCGTCGATACCGCTGTCGCTGCTGGCCACGGTCTGGATCCTGGAGATGTTCGGGCTGTCGCTGAACACGATGAGCATAGGCGGTCTGGTGGTCGCCCTTGGCGTAGTGGTTGACGACGCCGTGATCGACGTCGAGAACATCACCCGCAGGCGTCGCAATGCCAGCGCCGCGGGCGTGGAGCTCGACGGCCGCCAGCTGTTTGTCGCCGCGTCTTTGGAGGTGCGGCTGCCGGTGTTCTACGCCACTGCCGCAGTGGCGATGGCGCTGCTGCCGATCGTCATGCTCACCGGCATCCAAGGCACGTTCTTCCGGCCGCTGTCGGTGGCCTTCCTGCTCGCTGTCGGTATTTCGCTGATCGTGGCGATGAGCGCCACGCCGGCGCTGTGCGCCGTGTTGATGCGCAAGCATCAGCCGCCGCCCGAGGCGGGGTTCCTCCTCGCCTGTAAGCGCTTGCAGCGCCGCACGATCGAACGGCTCTACCGGCACCCGCGTGCGGTACTGGCGCTGCTGCTCGGCACTGGAATCGCCGGTGCGCTCCTGTTGCCGCTCTTCGGGCAGCGTCTGCTGCCGGATTTTCGCGAGAACTACCTGATCGCTCACGCCAGCCTGCGCCCGGGTGTGTCGCTGCGTGAGACCACCCGTGTCGGGGAGCAGATCAGCAAGCGGCTGGTGGCGATTCCCGGAGTCGAGAGCGTTGCCGAGCAGATCGGCCGCGCGGTGAATGGCCAGGACCCGGACGCGCCGAACCTGAGCGAGTTCGATGTCCAGATCAATCCGGCCAAGGGCTATACGCCGGATCAGATCGAGGCCTCGATCCGCAAGGTATTCTCGGACTTCCCGAACCAGCTCACCGAGATCTACTCGGTGCTCGCCGAGCGCATCGGCGAGACGCTGTCAGGTGAGACCTCGCCGTTCTTCGTCAGCGTGTTCGGCAACGATCTCGACACCGACGATGCGGTAGCGACGCAGATTGCCACCGCGTTGCGGAAGCTTCCGGACGCTGGCGAGGTGCGCCTGCAGGTGCCGCCGCGGCAACCCGAGTTGCAAGTGCAACTGCGCCCGCAGCGACTGGCGCTCTACGGACTGCAGGCAAGTGATGTGCTGCAGGCCGTCAATGCGGCTTACCACGGCACGATCGTCGGGCAACTCGCGCAGCCGGATCGCAGCATCCCGGTAGCGGTACGGATCGCGGGCGCCGGCGCATCGCCCCAAGCGGTAGGCGCGCTGCTGCTGCGCAGCACGAGCGGCGCTGTGGTGCCGCTGTCGGCGGTGGCGAGACTCGTGGTGCAGTCCGGCCGCAGCCTGATCGATCACGAGGATGGGCTGCGCCGCCAGGTGGTCACGGCCAACACCACGACCTCGGACCAGACTGGGTTCGCCGCCGCCGCGCGCCGCGCGATCGCCGCGCAAGTGAGACTGCCGACGGGCGTCTACCTGCGTTATGGCGGCGCCGCCGCGGCACAGACCGCCGCGGCGCGAGAGCTCTATCTGCACGCCGCCGCGGCACTGGTGTTGATCGTGCTGCTGATGGCGCTGGCGTTCGGCCAGGCCCGCCACGTGGGGCTGGTGCTGATCGTCCTGCCGAGCACGCTGATCGGCGGTGTCGCCGCCTCCGCGCTCACCGGCGCGACGTTGACCCTGGGCGCGATGGTGGGCTTCGTGGCGCTCTTCGGCATGGCGGCGCGCAATACCATCCTCTTGGTCTCGCACTTTGACCACCTGGTGCGGGTCGAAGGTCAGACCTGGGGGCTGCAAACCGCACTGCGGGGCTCCGAGGAGCGGCTGACGCCGGTGCTGCTGACCGCCCTCATGACCGCCCTCGCGCTGCTGCCCGTGGCGGTGCAGCTGCACCAGCCCGGCCACGAGATCGAAGGCCCGATGGCGGTCGTGATCCTCGGCGGCCTGGTGTCTTCGACCATCGTCAGCCTGCTGCTGGTGCCGCCCCTGGCCGCCCGCTGGTTGCGGCCGGAGTCCCGCGGCTGACGCTCGTGTTCCGCGCCGCTACCAGATCCGCACGCGCCTGTCCGGCGGCAGATAGAGCGCCTGTCCCGGCCTGACATCGAATGCCTCGTACCAGGCATCGCAGTTACGCACCATGGCCGCCCGAAACTGCGACGGGGCGTGTGGGTCGGTGAGAACCTGACGCCGCAGAGCCGCCGGCCGCACCTTCGAGCCCCAGTTCTGCCCGAAGGCGATGAAGAACTGCTGATCGCCGTCGAAGCCGTCGATCTTGGGCGCCGCCTTGCCCTGAAGCGAGTCGTGATAGGCCTCGAAGGAGGCCATCACACCGCCGAGGTCGGCGATGTTCTCGTCGATCGTCTGCTTCCCGTTGACATGCACTCCCGGCAGGGCCTCGTACGCGTCGTACTGCTCTTCCAGCGCCTTGGCTTCCCGCTCGAACTGTTCGTGATCGGCCGCGGTCCACCAGTTGCGCAGCCCTCCCGCGGCGTCGAAGGCGCTGCCTTCGGCGTCGAAGGTGTGGCTGATCTCGTGGCCGATGATGGTTCCGATCGCGCCGTAGTTGCTGGCCGCGGGAGCCTTGGCATCGAAGAAGGGCGGTTGCAGGATCGCGGCGGGGAAATTCAGCGCATTCTGCAGCGGCAGATTGACGGCGTTCACCGTCTGCGGCTCCATCCACCATTCGTGCCGGTCGACCGGCTTGCCGATGCGCGTGATGTTGTATCGGTACTTGAAGAGCTGAGCGCGCCAGACGTTGCCGAAGAGATCGTGCGGCTTCACGACATAGGCCGAATAGTCCTTCCATGTCTCGGGATAGCCGATCCCGACATAGAGCGAATCGAGCTTCTTCAGGGCTTCCGCCTTGGTCGATGGAGCCAGCCACGTCAGCGCCTCGAGCCGCTTGTGATAGGCGGCGATCAGATGCGCCACCAGGTCCTCGGCCCGAGCCTTGGCCTGCGGGGGGAAGTATTTCCTGGCGTAGAGCTGCCCCACGTCATCGCCGAGCTCCGCGTTCACGAGGTCCACCGCGCGCTTCCAGCGCGGCTCCTGCTGCGGCACGCCGGCCAGCACTTTGCCTTCGAAGTCGAAGGTCGCCTGCTCGAACGGCTGCGACAGCAACGGTCCGTACTGCTCGAGCAGATGAAACGCCAGCCAGTCCTTCCATGTGGCGAGCGGCACCGAGGCCACGAGCGCCGACTCTCCCGTGAACGCCGCCGGCTGCCAGACGTAGAAGTCTTTCTGCTGCGCGAGCCCCGCGCCGGCGAAATACGCACCCCAGTCGAGGCCCGGGGCCTTGCTCTGGAAGTCGGCGAGCGTCCAGACATTGTTCGCCTTCTGGATGACTTCGCTGTCGGCGAGGCTTTCCTGCACCCGCGCAATCGACTGCTCGAGGGCCAGAATCTTCGCTGCCCGGACGGTCGGACCCGTGTAGCCCGCCAGGCGCAGCATCGCCTCGATGTGTGCCCTGTAGCGCGCGCGGATCTGCTCCATGTGAGCGGAGTCGGAGAGGTAATAGTCCGGGCTGGGGAGCACGAGTCCGCCCTGCAGCAGGTAGACGGCGTAGCTCGCCGAATTGCGCAGGCCGGGCGAGGTCCACAGCCCGAAAAGATGCATGGTGTGGAAGTTCGTGTTGTTGAGCGGGTCCACGTCGGCGCGCAGCATGCTGCCCATCATGGTGGCCAGTTGCCGCTTGTCGCGGATTGCCTCGACGTTCGCGAGCTGCGGTTGCAAGGGCTTCAGCCCCAGCGAATCGACGGTCTTCTCATCCATGTAGGAGCCGTAGAGATCGGCGATCTTGCGCTGGCTCGATCCCACCGGCGCGTGCGCCTGTGCCGCTTCCTTGACGATGGCGGCCACGTTCCTGCGGCTTTGATCCAGGAGAGCGGTGAAGACGCCCACGCTGGCGCGATCGGCCGGAATCTTCGTCCGCGCAATCCACGCCCCGTTGGCGTAGAGGAAGAAGTTGTCGCCCGGCTTGACGCTCGGGTCCATGTTGCGGACCCTGATTCCGTGGGCCACGGCGGGCAGCGGCGTTCTCGCCGGCAGCACCGCGGGCGTGATGAGGAAAAGAGCGGCGAGTGCGGTCGCGGGGCGGAACCTTTGCACGGCAGGCGTCTCCTTGCGGATGATCTTGCTGTTGATGCGGAAGTAAGCAGCGCGCTTCCGGCGGTGCCAACAATGATAGCAAGATTCGACCGGGACCGATGCCGCGGCCGCGCGCCGCACCGCGCTGCGCGCGGTCATCGACGCACCAATCGACTGGATCTATCATGCAGGCGTCGGCAACGAGGTGCAGCAATGAGCCAGAAGACCTGGACCGCGGTGGATGATTACCTCAACGAGCGCATCGTCCATCCCGATGAGGCGCTCTCCGCCACGCTCGAGGCGAGCCGGGCCGGAGGGCTTCCCGAGATCGCCGTCTCGGCGCCGCAGGGCAAACTGCTCAACCTGCTGGCAAGGAGCATGGGGGCGCGGCGGATCCTGGAGATCGGCACCCTGGGCGGCTACAGCGCCATTTGGCTCGCGCGGGCGTTGCCGCCCGGCGGCAGGCTCATCAGCCTGGAATACAGCCCCAAGCATGCGGAGGTTGCGCGAGCCAACCTGGCGCGCGCCGGGTTGGCGGAGGTGACGGAAGTGCGGGTGGGACCCGGGCTCGAGTCGCTGCCTGGGCTCACCGGGACCTTCGACTTCTTCTTCATCGACGCCGACAAGGAAGGCTATCCGGATTACTTCCGGGCCTGCCTCAGGCTCGCCCGCGCCGGCAGCGTCATGGTATTCGACAACGTCGTGCGCGACGGCAAGGTCATCGACGAGGACACCTCCGACTCGATGGTGCGGGGCGTGCGGCGGCTCTATGACGAGATCGCCGCAGAACCGCGAGTCTCGGCTACGTCCATCCAGACGGTCGGCTCAAAGGGCTACGACGGCTTCTGCATGGCCGTCGTCGACCGCTGAGCGACTGCCTTTACCAGATCACACAGCGATGCGGGTTGACCATCGGGCTGCCCGCTGGAATGCGGAACGCCTGTTGAAACTGCGGCATGTTCACCAGCGTGCCGTTCACGCGGTCGGCATCGGGCGCGTGGGGGTCGATCGTCACCCGCCGGCGGGCTTCGGCCGGGCGGATGCTGCTGGCCCAGACGTGCGCCGCGCCCAGGAAGAACTGCTGGTCCGGAGTGAATCCATCGATCGTCCTGGCGTCCTTGTAGGCGCTCGAGGCATGGAAAGCGCGCCAGGCCAGCATCATGCCGCCGAGATCGGCGGTTTCCTCGCCGGTGACGAGCTTGCCCTGCACGTGCAGGCCGCCGTCCACCGTGTAGCCTGAGAACTGCTCCGAGATGCAGGAAGTCGCGGCGTGGAAGCGCTTCGCATCCTCGGGCGCCCACCAGTTCTTGAGGTTGCCGTGCCCGTCGAACTGTGAGCCCTGATCGTCGAAGCCGTGCGTCATCTCGTGGCCCATGACCCAGCCGACGGCGCCGTAATTGACCGCCATCGGCGCCTTCGGGTCGAAGAACGGCGGCTGCAGGATGCCGGCCGGGAAGTTGATGTTGTTCATGGGCGGGAAGTAATACGCATTCACTTCCTGCGGCGTCATGAACCACTCCTGCAGGTCCACGGGCTTGCCGATCTTGTTCATCTCGCGCTTCTGCTCGAACTCGTTCGCGCGCATCACGTTGAGCACGTACGGCCCGCGGTCGATGCGCAGCGAGGAGTAGTCGCGCCACTTCTCGGGATAGCCGATGCGCTCGCCCATCATGTCGAGCTTGGCGATGGCCGCCCGGCGGGTCGCGGGTGTCATCCACGCCAGCGTCGCGAGGTCGGTCTTCAGCGCCGCGCGGATGTTGTGCAGGATCGCGAGCACCGCCGCCTTGGAGGAAGGCGGAAACTCCTTCTCCACGTAGAGCTTGCCGACGGCGAAGCCGAGCGCATCGTTCTCCGCGTTCACGACACGCTGCCAGCGGGGCAACAGCTTCTGCGTCCCGCTCACCACCGAGCGCATCCTGAAGTCCTCGTCGACGAAGGGCTTGGAGAGATACGGCGCGAACGCGTCGATCAGGCGCCAGCGCAGGTAGATCTTCCATTGATCGAGGGGTACGGCGCGCAGCTCCTTGCCCAGCGCGCCGAAGAACTTCGGCATCGCGAGATTGATGCTGCGGATCTCCGGATGCTCCATCTCGCGGAAGTAGTCGCTCCAGGAGAAGTTCGGCGTGCTGCGGTCGAGCTCGGCCAGGCTCATGACATGGTAGATGGCATGCGGGTTGCGCTGGTCCACGCGCGGCATCGACGCCTCGGCGAGGCGAGTCTCGATCGCCATCACGATCCTGGCCTCGCGCGCCGCCTCCGTCCTGGCATCGCCGAGCAGCTGGAAGGTCCGCGCCACATGGGCCACGTACTGGGCGCGGATCTGCTTGAACTTCGCATCCTGCTTCAGGTAGTAGTCCCGGTCCGGCAGCCCGAGCCCGCCCTGGCCGGCGACGCCGATGACCTTGGTGGAGTCCTTGAAATCCTGCATTTCGCCGAAGCCGAACATCGCATCGACGCCGATCATCTGCAGGTGAGCCACTTCCCCTTGCAGGCTGGGAATGTCAGTGATGCCGGAGATGCCATCGAGCTCCGGTGAGAGCGGAGTCACGCCGACGCGGTCGCTCTGCTTCTCGTCCATCCCGCTGGCATAGAAATCGCCCACCTTCTGCTCGGTGCTGCCGGACGGTGCGTGCGCTGCGGCCGCATCCTGTATGAGCTTGCGGATGATCTTCTCGTTGCGCAGCTGGAGGATGTCGAAGGTCCCCCAGGAGGAGTAGGCCGCGGGGATCGGATGGCTCTTCACCCAGCCGCCGTTGGCGTACTGGAAGAAGCTCTGCGCCGGGCTCGCATGAGTGTCGAGCCAGCTCGAGTGCAGCACATCGCCGTCCGGTGCCGCACCGGCAGCGAGCGCCGTCCCCGTCATGCCGAAGAGGATCCCGAGTAGCGTGAGGCGATGGAGTCGCATATATCCCCTGGTCGATTGGAAAAACTGGCCTGCGGCCGTTTTTGCGCCTGGCCATCCCTGGACGGCGCCCTTCGGGCCGACCTTCGGTCGTGCAAACGCGTTCCTGCGCGTTTGTCGGACATCAGCTCCGTTGGCGCCGGCAAAAAGGCGCGACTTTGCCGGCTGTACCGCAGGGCGCGATGTTAGCACAAGGTCAGGTACCCAGGAGTCGGGACGCTCGCGACAACGCCGCCCTGAGCCCCGTGGAGGAGAGCGCCGCATCTTCGGCCAGGCGCGCGCCGAGCTCCGCCGCCGTCTGCGGCGGACAACAGTAGTATCCCTGCCACTGATCGCAGCCGAGTGCGCGGATGCGCTCGAGCTGCTCCGCAGTCTCCACTCCCTCGGCGACCACCTGCAGCCCCACACTGTGGGCGAGCGAGACGATGGCACGGACGATCGACTCGTCGGTCGCGCTGCTCGGCAGGTCTCTGATGAAGCTGCGATCGATCTTCAGCTTGTCGATCGGCAGCCGTCGCAGGTAGCTCAGACTCGAATAGCCGGTGCCAAAGTCATCGATCGCGATGCTGACCCCCATGGACCGCAGCAGCTTCAGAGCGGATGCCGCGCCTTCCGGATCGATCATGAGCGCGCTCTCGGTCAGCTCGATCTCGAGGACCCGCGGCTCGAGACCGGCGGCGCTCACCGTAGAGACGATGGTGTCGATGATGTCCGGGCAGCGAAACTGCATCGCGGAGAGGTTGACGGCCACCTTGAGGTTGATGCCGGCTTCCAAGGCCCAGGCGTGCGCCTGGCGGCAGGCTTCCTTCAGCACCCAGGCATCGAGCGGCACGATGAGCCCGGTCTGCTCCGCGAGCGGAATGAAGGAGCTCGGCCCGATGAGTCCTTTGTGCGGATGCCGCCAGCGCACCAGCGCCTCCACCGAGAGAATCCGCCCGCTCCGGGTCGCGATCTGCGGTTGGAAGTGGATCTCGAACTCGCGCGCCGCGAGGGCGCGCCGCAGATCGTTCTCGAGCGCCAGGCGCTCCTGCATGGAATCCGACATGCTCGGATCGAAGAAGAGGACCCGTCCGCCGCCATGACGCTTGACGCTGACCAGCGCGGCCTCGGCGTGCGCGAAGAGATCATCACCGCGCCGCGCGTCGTCCGGGCAGACGCTCACTCCGATGCTCAGGCGAACCCGGATCTCCTCGCCGTGGACGATGAACGGTTGCTCCATGGTCCCCAGCATCGCGCTCGTGATCGCCTGCGCCTCCATCCGCGCGCTCACACTGTCGATGAGCAATCCAAACGAGTCGCCTCCCACCCGCGCGAGGGTGTGCGGAGCCGGTACGGCCGCCTCGAGGCGATGGGCGATCTCGATGAGCACGCCATCGCCGACCGCATGTCCCAGAGAATGGTTGATGGAGCTGAAGCGGTCGAGATCGATGGCCGCCACCGCTATCGTTCGCCCCTGCTGACACCTGTCGGCGAACGATCGGGCGAGCCGCTCCTTGAGAAGGTTGCGGTTGGGAAGCCCGGTGAGGGGATCGTGCGTGGCGATGTGGTGCAGACGGGCGTGAGCTTCCGCCACGTCATGTCGGCTGCGGCTTGCGTTCTCTTCCAGCTTGCGGCGGAAGGACCCGGTCAGCTGTCTGATGAGGAGCGCAGCAACCGCCACTGCTGCGATGGCCACGCCGAGCAGACGCGAGTCGCGGACGTCCTCCGTGCAGCAGGCGCCGCCCGCAAGCCGCAGCTCACCGGGTATACCGGCGCCTAGACCGAGAATCGCGACCGCGAGCACCACGGCGAGCGCGGCGCGCGCCTCCGGCGGCGTGCGCGAAAGGCCGGGCGGGCGGCAGGCCAGCCACAGAGCCGCCGCGAACCCGGCCGACACCAGGAGCAGCCAGCCGGCCGCCCAGGCTGCAGCCGCCGGTGGTCCCGGGAATGCATTGTCCGCCTGCGCAAGCGCCCACTGGGTCGCCGCGCTCGCGACCGAGAAGCTGAAGGCGCTGCCAACCATCGCCGGCGCGTGCCGATCGCGGCCGGCGACGAAAGCGAGGCCGCAGAGCTGGCCGGAGCAGGCGATGGCGAACGCCACGAGCCCGCATGCGACTCCGGGGTGATGCCAGCCGTGGCGGCCGAGCGCGATCGCCTCGAGCGCGCAGCCCGACCAGAGTCCAAGGCCGAGCGCCAGGGTGTTGCCGGCGACGAGGCCCGCGCGGCATCGCCGCCTTGGGCTCGCGACCCAGGCGATTGCCGAGAGAGAGCCACTGCCGGTGAGAACCGTGACACCGGTAGCCAATATCGCGATGAACGGATCGACCGAATGTGTCACGAGGGTGGGCCACGATCTGACGCGTATGTAGCCCGCTACCATAGCCGTGGTATCGATCGCGGCAAATCGAGGATTCCCCGTACCGGCCGCGGGGAGAGTCCGTATGCGGTCCCGGATCAGGGCTCGATGATGCGGTTGCGGATCGCGTAGCGCACGAGGTCGGCCAGGGAGCCGAATCCGCCTTTGCGCATGATGTTGCCACGGTGGGTCTCGGCGGTCTCGACGGTGATCCCGAGCGCCGCCGCGACTTCCTTGTTGCTCTTGCCTTCGGCGAGCAGCTGCACGACCTCCCGCTCGCGCGCCGAGAGCGCCGCGGCGCCCGGCTCCTCGGGCGAGGCGGGATTTCGCAGATAACCCGCAACCACCATTTTGCCGACTTTGGGCGTGAAGAACGACCCGCCGGCGAGCAGCGTGTCGAGCGCGGCCATCAGGATGCGACCGGCGTCCGATTTGAGGACATAGCCGCGTGCGCCGGCCGCAAGCACTTCGCGCACGACCTGCTCGGAGTCGTGGACTGTCAGGATGAGGACGCGCGCCTCGGGGAGCGCCGCGACGATCTGGCTCGCCGCCGCGAGCCCGTTGAGCTCCGGCATGCTGAGGTCGAGCACGATCAGAGTGGGCTCGAGGCGCAAGGCAAGCCTCACGGCATCGCGTCCGTTGGTTGCTTCCGCTATGACCTCCCAATCGGGGCGTTGTGAGATCTGCGCGGCAATGCCCCGCCTCACCACCTCGTGGTCGTCCGCGATGAGTATCCGCACCCGCCTCACGAGGCAATCACTCTCTGAACGTTTCCCGCCTCATCGTGGTGGGCGAGCGGGATGCAGGCGCGAACCAGCGTGCCGCCGCTCGGAGTCGAATCGACGGTGAGAGTGCCGCCGAGCTGGCGGATGCGCTCGCGCATGCCCGCGACGCCAACTCCGGCAAACCTGCCCGAGGACTCCGGGTCGTCCCTCTGGCCCGCGGGGATACCGCGGCCGGCGTCCTCGATTTCGAGAACGATGCTCGCGGGCTCCCGCCTCAGTCGGATGGCCACCCAAGGGCTCGAGGAATGGCGCTGCACGTTGGTGAGCGCCTCCTGCGCGACACGAAAGAGGGCGAGCTCCTCATCGGGAGCGACCCCTTGCACCCCCTGCGGCAACTGCAAACGTAACTCCAGGCCGCTGCGGGTACGCAGCCCGTCGGCCAGCCAACGCAACGCGCTCGAGAGCCCGAGCTCATCGAGTAGCGGCGGATGCAGCAGATACGAGGCGGTGCGGATCTCGGTCGAGCATTGCCGGGCGAGCCGCATGCAGCGCTCGAGCTGCTCGCGCCCGCCCGCCGACAGTTTCGCCGCATCGCGCTCGAGCTGCGCGAGCTCGATCTCGAGCGCCGCGAGCGACTGGCCTGTCGAGTCATGGAGATCGCGGCCGATGCGCCGGCGCTCCTCGTCCTGCAGCCGCAACATCTCGGCCGAGACTCGCCGCAAGTCCTCCTCCGCGCGCTTTCTCTGGGTGACGTCGTGGACGATGGCGAGGGCGAGGGTGGTGCCGTCCGTGCTGAGGCTGGAGAGGTCGACCTCCGCGGGGAAAGTCTCGCCGGTATCCGCGCGCTTGTGCAGCCACTCGAAAGTACTGCCTCCGTCGCGCGCCGCGGTGAGGATCCGCTCGCGCGCGAGTTCGTTCGAAGGCCGGCCGTTGGGCTGCAGCTCGGGGGAGAGCTCCCAGGGCGTCAGCCCGATGGCCGCGCGCTCGCTCGCGAGCCCGAACATGACGGCCGCGGTGTGATTGGCGTCCACGAACCGGTCGCCCTCGAGCAGGAACACGCCGAACCGCGCGCTGTCGACGAGGGTGTTGTAGTCGCGTTCACGGGTCCGCAGCGCGCGCATGTAATGATAGAGAAAGGCGGTCAGGATGAGGACCAGTGCGCCGAATGCCGCCGCGGCGGCGATCATCTGCCGGCGACGCGCCCGCCAGCCGGCGAGAACCGTGTCCAGATTCTGGCCGACGACGACGTAAACGGGATAGCCCCTCAGGGGATAGTAGGCATAGATCACCGCCGCGGTGGTGAACGCGCCGCGACCCTGGACGATGCCGCCGCGCGGCCCGGTATCGACGGCCCGGCGGAAGATCTCGAGCTGCGCAATACTGCGGCCGGTGTACCGATCCCCCTCGCTCGCGAGAACGGTGCCGTCGAATCCGACCAACCCCTGCTCGCTCGCGACTTTGCCGAACCGGCGATTGAGTTGCTCCAGCCCGGAGAAGCTGATGAGCGCTCCGGCCCACCCGCGCGACCCCTGACCCGTCTGCGTATGCCGCGCGATTGGCACCACCCAGTGTGAGGCGGCTTCGGGATCTTCGATGGGGGCGCCCACCCAGACATCTCTCCCCGCGCTTGCCAGGCCCGTCATGTAACTCGGAGCGGTTGCGCCATCGAGGACTCGCGTGCGGCTCGCGAGGATGACGCGACGGGCATCCTCGAGGAATAACGAACGCACATACGACCCTCCCGTGAGGTGCCGTTGCAGCGCCTCGGCCGCTGCCCGATGAGACAGGACATCGAGCCCACCGGCCGCGCGGATTGCGCCCGCGGCGGCCAATGCGGCGCCCACGCCGTCATACAGCATGGCCTGGGTCGCGCTGGTCAACGCGGCCGCCGCGCCTCGCAGACTGACGCGCTCTTCCTGCATCACTTCCAGGTAGTCGTCATGGATTCTCAGGGCGGCGAAGGCGCAACCGGCGATCACGGCCACGGCGGCATACGCGAGGAGAATCCAGCTCAGCGCCAGCGGCGCGCCCAAGGGGGCAAACGGGCTCCACGCCTGCGCCCGAGGCAGGGATCGGAAGGATCGTCGGAGCCGCATGCGTGCGCCCCTTACCCGATTGTTACGCGATGTGTTGCCGACCCGCGCCCGTATTGTGCGCCAACCTGACCCGCCGCGGAAGCCGCGGCGCAGGCGGGCAAAAGTGTCTGCGGCGTCACACCGGGGGAGGGGGAACTGCTACCCCGTGCACAGTTCGAACGGCCGGCCATGGCGGCCTTGCCGCCCGCTCTGGGAGACTCTGGCGAGGTTGCGGCCGGAGCCGGCCGCCGGACTCGGGGTGAGGTATGACCGGCTTGATCATCTTCCTGTTGCTCGTCGTCCTCGTGATCGGCTACGCCGTCACGATCTACAACGGCCTCGTGCGTACCCGCAACGAGGTCAAGCTCGCCTGGTCCAACATCGACGTGCTCCTGGTGCAGCGGCACGATGAGCTGCCGAAGCTCATCGAGGTCTGCAAGCGCTACATGCAACATGAGCGCGAAACGCTCGAGCGCGTCACGCAGGCGCGGTCACGGGTGGAGACGGCGCGGCACACCGGCGATGTGACTTCGGTCAGCGCGGCGGAGGGCGCTCTGCGCAGCGGCCTCGCCAACCTCTATGCCGTGGCCGAGCGTTATCCCGAGCTGAAGGCCGACACCGTGTTCCGCAATCTCGCCGGGCGCATCAGCGCCCTCGAGACCGCGATCGCCGACCGCCGCGAGATCTACAACGATGCGGCGAACGCGCAGAATGTCCGCATCGAGACATTTCCCGATACGATCGTGGCGGGCATGTTCGATTTCCCGCCCGCGCGGCTTCTGAAGTTCGACGCGGCACAGACGGCGGACGTTGACGTAGGTCTGGCGTTCAGCAAGTGACGCCACAGGGCATCGTCCCGGGCTTCCTCCTTCTCGCGGCCTTCCTGGCGGCCGGTACGGTCTACTCGGTCTATCGTCTTTTCATCAGCCTGCGCCGCGATCGCTTCGCCGCCGATACTCCGATCGCCCGGATCCGCTCGGCCGCCCAGGGATACGTGCACCTGGAAGGAGAGGCGGGACCACCGCCCGAAGGGCCTATCACCGCGCCCCTGAGCGGCTTGCCCTGTGTGTGGTGGGACTACAAGATCGAGCGTTACCAACGCACGACCACGAGCAACCGGAACACCTGGCACGTCATCGATCGGGCGACCAGCGTTGCGCCATTTTCGCTGCACGATCGCGACGGCGAGTGCCTGGTCGGACCTGTCGGCGCCGATGTCACGCCGACATCGCACGAGACCTGGTACGGTGATACGCCGCGGCCCGCTTGCCTGCCGGGCGTGGAGGGGCGGGCATGGAATCCCGATCGGGAGTACCGCTATACGGAGCGAGTGATTTGCGCGGGTGCGCATCTGACCGTACTCGGCGAGCTGCGCTCGCGCTCGGTGGTCGAATCGATCGAGCGCGAGGTCGGCAAAGTCGTCGTCGGCTGGAAGGAGGATCAGGCGACGCTTCTGGCCCGGTTCGACAGTAACCATGACGGCCGGGTCGATGGGGAGGAGTGGGAGGAGGCGCGCGCCGCGGCCCGGCAACAGGTCGAAGGCAGCCTGGCCTCGAAGGACCAGCGGGTGAGCGTCGTCGGCCAGACGACTCACGGTGAGCCTTTTCTCATCGCCCCGCTCGATACGAAGAACCTCGTCAGCCGCGAGAAGCACCGCGCCGCGATGGCGCTCGCGGCGAGTGTGGTGCTGGCGCTGCTGACCGCGTGGGCAGCACAGAAGGCGATGCTGCGCTAGCAGCCGGGCCAGGGCGGCCCAGGGACTCTCCCCAATGCGGGATTGCGTTGCCGCGTGACGGCTCCGACGATACGCCGATGACGACCACCAACCGCTCAGAGAGCATCCTGCTCGCAGGAGCCAGCGGCGCCATCGGAAGGCGTCTGTGCGCGCTTCTCATCGGCGACGGCTGGCGGGTATTCGGCACCACACGCTCGGCGGAGAAGGCGGCGATGTTGCGCTCGCTGGGAGTCGAGCCGCTGGTGGTCGATGTGTTCGACGCAGAGGCGCTGCGGCGAGCGGCTCTCGCCGCCGATGCCCGCATCGTGATTCACCAGCTCACCGACCTGCCGCCAGGTCTCGACGCGGCCCGAATGGCCGCCTTCCGGGAACGCAACGCGCGCATCCGCGACGTCGGCACGCGCAACCTGATCGCGGCGGGACTCGCGTGCGGGATGCGCAGACTCATCGCGCAAAGCATCGCCTTCGCGTACGCGCCCGGACCTCAGCCTCTGTACGAGGATGCGCCTCTCAACGTGGGCGCACCCGATGAAGCCGGTGGTCTCAGCGCGCGCGGGGTCGCCAGCCTCGAGAGCCAGGCTCTCGCCGGCCCGTTCGAAGGGGTCGTGCTGCGCTATGGAAAGCTCTACGGACCCGGGACCGGGTTTGATGCGCCGCCCGCCGGCGGTCCGGTCCATGTGGATGCGGCCGCGGACGCCGCGAGGCGGGCGGTGACCCACGGTGCCTGCGGCATCTACAACGTCGCGGAAGAGGACGGCACGGTCTCCAGTGCCAAAGCTGCGCGCGAGCTCGGCTGGCGTCACGATTTTCGCATCCGCAGCCAGGCCTGAGGAAATTCGCCCTGCAAAGTGCCCACTGGAGCTTGACCAAGAAATGAGAATCATTATCATTTGTATTCGCGGCATCCAATTCGCCGTGTCAGTGAGGCACCGGTGCACACAAGCGAGTCGGCGGATTTCGGTGTGGGTCGTCTCATCAGTACCGTAGGGCTCGCGCTGCCCTGGGCATTGGGCCCACTGGCCGCGCACGCGGCAGATTCGGGCGGCGCCGCCGCCGATGCCGAAGCCCCGCAGAGCGTCGGCGACCTCGATCAAGTCACGGTGAGCGGCGTACGCTCTCTGCTGCACGACAAGTTGGCCGAGAGCGAGCAGAAAGCGCCGCAATCGATCACGGTCGTGACCCATGAGCTGCTCACCGCACAGGGCTCTACCAGTCTGGAGGACGCCCTGCGCAATGTCCCGGGCATCACGCTCAATGCAGGCGAAGGCGCCGCGCGCGGCGATACGGTCAATCTGCGCGGATTCTCGGCGTTCAACGACTTCTTCCTCGACGGCGTTCGCGACGCCGCGGTCTACACGCGCGACGATTTCGACGTGGAATCCGTCGAAGTCCTGAAGGGCCCCTCGGCGGTGCTGTTCGGGCGCGGCTCGACGGGCGGAGCCATCAACCAGGTGAGCAAGGCGCCCGTGCTGCATCCTTTCGATGAAGTCACGACCGAGCTCGGCAGCAACGATCTCTATCGCGCCACCGCTGACCTCGACACCCCGATCGCCCCCACGGCCGCCGTGCGGCTCAACCTGATGGGGCAGTCCTCGGCTGTCGCGGAGCGCGACGAGGTCCGCAATCGCCGCTTCGGCGTGGCGCCCTCGGTGGCCTTCGGCATCGGCGGGCGGGACTCCCTCATCCTCGCTTATCTGCACCAGCAGGAAGACAACATTCCCGATCCGGGCGTCCCCTTCGTGGCCGGGCGGCCGGCGCCCGTGCCCCGGGGCGCATTCTTCGGACTGGACTCCGACCGCGATACGACCCACGACGACATCGTGACCGCCCGCTATCGGCACGCGTTCAATGACGACCTGACTCTCGCCGACACCCTGCGCTACGCACGGTACGAGTTCGACTATGAGTTCGACTCCCCCGTCTTCAGCAGCCCTGTTCCCACGGCGAGCACGCCCCTCGATACCGTCCTCGTCGGGCGGGACTCGCCCTCCAGCGCCGGGGTGATCACCAACCTCGACGACCAGATCGACCTGACCGCGCACTTCAGCACCGGGCCCATCACGCACACGCTGGTGACGGGGGTGGAGCTCGCGCATCAGACTTCCGATTTGTATCGCTTGCAGAATCCCTTCAACAGCCACAACGACTGGATTCCCGAGACCCCGCTCCTCGATCCGGATCCGCGGGAGACACGGCCGGCCGAGCCCGTCGCGTCCACCCAGCGCACCGCGGCGCCTTCCGGCGGCGCCTACGTGATCGATACCATGGGATTCGGTCCGTACGTCGGATTGACTGCGGGCTTTCGCTACGACCAGTTCTCCGCGACCTATCACTCGCTCACGCTGCAAACGGGCGCAGTGCAGCGCCTGCATGAGCTCAACCGCATCGGCAGCCCGCGCGCGGCCCTGATAGTCACGCCGACGCCGCGGCAGACCTACTATCTCTCTTTCGGCACCTCGTTCGACCCCTCGGCGGAAGCGCTGACCTTGACGACGAAGACCGCGGCACTGGGGCCCGTGAAGGCCAAGAGCTACGAGGCAGGGGCGAAGACCCAGTGGCTCGACGGCGGACTGATGGTCACGGCCGCAGTATTCAGGACGCAGGTGGACAACGCCCAGACCAACGACCCGGACAATCCGACGATCACCGTACTGAACGGCAATCAGCGGGTCGACGGCGTGGAGCTTCAGGCAGCCGGGCACCTGACGGAGCGTTGGGAGATATTCTCCGGCTACACGTATCTCAACGGACGGACGCTCGCCTCGGGTACCGCCGCATACGTGGGCAAGGCAATGCCCAACACGGCGCGCAACGCGCTCAATCTCTGGACCGAGTACTACCTCTCGAGCGCGTGGGAGATCGGTGGGGGCGGCAACTGGCTGAGCCGCCGCTTCGCCGACAGCGCCGAGAGCGCCTATATCCCCGGCTATGTCGTATGGAATGCGATGGTCTCCTATCATGCGAGCCCGCGGCTCAGCGTGCGCCTGAACGGCTTCAATCTCTTCAACAAGCTCTACTACGGAGGCGTCTACTACACGGGCACCGCGGAGAATCACGCGATTCCCGGCGCCGGACGCAGTGTCGCCCTCACCCTCGAGTGGAAGCTGGGACCGCAATGATCGTGCGCGTCGCCGCGCTGCTCGATGAGCCGCGGCTGGCGGCGCTCGGCGCGTTGCTCGCGCAGGCGAGCTGGGAGGACGGCCGGGCGACCGCGGGGTTCCAGTCGGCGCGGGTGAAGCACAATCTGCAGCTCGCGCAGGACTCGCCGGCGGCGCGCCAGGCAGGGGAGACCATCGTGCGCGCCCTCGAGCGCCACCCCGACTTCATCAGCGCCGCGTTGCCGCGTCACCTCTACCCGCCGCTCTTCAACCGCTATGAGGCGGGCATGTCCTTCGGGGCGCACGTCGACAACGCGGTGCGGCAGATTCCGGGCAGCCATCACCGGCTGCGCATCGACGTCTCCGCGACGCTCTTTCTCACTCCCCCCGAAGACTACGACGGCGGCGAGCTCGTCATCGAGGATACTTTCGGCACGCAAGAGCTGAAGCTCGCCGCGGGCGAGATGGTGGTCTATCCGGCCAGCAGCCTGCATCGCGTGCAACCCGTGACACGCGGCGCGCGTATCGCCGCGTTCTTCTGGGTACAGAGCATGGTGCGCGACGACGGCGCCCGCAGACTGCTCTACGAGATGGATACGGCAATCCGGGAGCTCACGGCTACGGGCGCCGATGGGGCGGCGCTCCTGCGGCTCACGGCCTGTTACCACAATCTCTTGCGGCGCTGGGCCGAGCTGTAGCGCCGATGCGCCTCACACGGTCGCAATTCGAGCGGGCGGCCGCTCTGGAGCGGTACCAGCGAAAGCTCGCGCAGCTCGCGCGGATGAGCTCGGGCACACTGCAGTCATTGTTGGGAGGCGACCCGGAGCAGGCGGCCGACTGGGTTCGCAGCGCGGCGGAGTGCGGACTCGCCGCCGCGCAGGTGCGCCTCGGCAGGATGCTTCTCGACGGTACCGGCTTGCCGCGGGATGAAGCGGCGGCCTTTCACTGGTTCAGCCGCGCGGCGGCGCAGCGGGACTTTGACGCGCTGAACATGGTAGGGCGCTGTCACGAGAACGGCTGGGGCGTGCCGGTCGACCTCGCGCATGCGGCGGCGAGCTATCGCGCCTCCGCGGACGGCGGACATGACTGGGGGCAATACAACTTCGGCAACCTGTTGTTCGACGGGCGCGGAGTCCCCATGGATCGGCAGCAGGCGCTGCGCTGGTATCTGCTTGCCGCCTCACAGGGGCACGGGCGGGCGATGAACCTGGTCGGCCGCTGTCTGGAGGAAGGGTGGGGCTGCCATCGCAGTCCCGAGGAATCCCTCTACTGGTATGGCCGTTCGGCGGCGGCGGGCTACTTCCGCGGGCAATTCAATCATGCCGCGCTCCTCGCCGAGCGCGGCTCGCTCGATGCCGCTGCGCAGGAGTTCCTGGCGGCGGCGGCGGGCGGCAACGCCGACATCCGCCGGACCATTGCCGCCACACTCGCGTCAGCCACTCATCCGGGCCTGCGGCGGGCTCGGGCACGGGCGCTCGAGCTGCTCGCCGCAGACGCGGAGCTCACTTCGGCTGCGGGGTGAGCCGCAGGTAGGGCCGCAATGCTTTCCAGCCCGCCGGGAACTTCGCCTTCGCCTCCGCATCGGGTATGGAGGTCGGGATGATGACGTCATCGCCGCGCTTCCAATTGACCGGCGTCGCAACGTTGTGCTTCGCATTCAACTGGAGTGCGTCCAGCGCGCGCAGGACCTCGTCGAAATTCCGGCCGACGCTCATCGGATAAGTCAGGATGAGCTTGATCTTCTTGTCGGGACCGACGATGAAAACCGAGCGCACGGTGGCGTTGTCATTGGGCGTGCGACCCTTGGATTCGCCGGCGGCCTGCGCCGGCAGCATGTCATAGAGCTTCGCGATCTTGAGCTCGGGGTCGCCGATCATCGGGTAGTAGACGGGTGCGCCTTGCGTCTCCTCGATGTCCTTCGACCAGCGCTGGTGGTCATCGACCGGATCGACGCTCAGGCCCAGGATCTTGGTTTTGCGTGCCTCGAACTCCGGCTTCAGGCGCGCCATGTAGCCGAGCTCGGTGGTGCACACCGGAGTGAAGTCCTTGGGGTGGGAGAAGAGAATCGCCCAGCCATCGCCGATCCACTCGTGGAAGTTGATTTTTCCCTGGGTGGTCTCCGCCGTGAAGTTGGGAGCCTCGTCGTTGATTCGCAATGACATGTGAAACCTCGTCGCAAACGTTGATCTTTCGATGCGACGCTATTGTAGTCCCGCGATGTCCGCGTGCTAGCGCGGGCGAGGAATTAAGGTATAGCGGGCGGGCATTAGGCCACCACGGGATCCCGAGGCGGCAGCGGGTCAACAAGCCGGGGCGCTCCCCGAACACGGGTGAGCGCCCCGAAAGCGCGCGAAATCAGCTTCTGGCGTTGAAGGAGGCGCACCAGCCCTGCGCGTTCACCGAGTAGCCGGCGAAGATCTGGCATCCGGCGGAGCCGGAGCTCTGCCCGGCGGTGCCCTGGAAGAAGCGGCACTCCCCGCAACGCTCACCGGCCTTGTAGGTCGGAAACTTCGACTTGTCGACGTTTTTCGCGTCGTCCTGGTAGCCGAGCGACTTGGCGAGCGGATCGCTCGCCGAGAGGTGTGGCAGATTCTCGCCCGCGGCCTGGGCGGAGGGTGGCCTGAGCCCCACCAGGGCGGCCGAGGCCGCTACGGCGGCGGTCGCAAGGAAGGAGCGGCGCGAGGGATTGTTCTTGGGCAGGGACACGGGTGAGCACCTCCGCACTGTTTTTTGGAACGGGAAGTATCCGCGATGCGGCATCGGACTGGCAACCTCGGCCGGATCTTGAGGGTGATTTCCTTGGCCTTCAGCGGGTCCGAAGCTTGCTTGGTCACCTTGCGGCGACTGCTTTCGTCCGTGCCCCATGGGGGTTTTAGGGTTCTTTTTACGTATGGCCAACGTCATCGCCTGCGTCGACGCGCACGTACATCTGCACCAGTGCTACGACCCCGATGACCTGCTGCAGAATGCCCGGGATAATCTGGCTGCCGCCAGCAGCGACGCCGACGGCGCCCCACGCAGAGCGTACTTCCTGCTGCTGGCCGAGTGTGCACCCGATGACTGCTTCGGTGCGCTGCGCAACCTCGCGGACGGCCGGTGCGGGTCCGACCGTGCGCCAGGGCTGCGCCTGCGGCGGTGGACTGTCGCCCCCACCGGTGAAGCCATCAGTGTCGTGGCCCGGCAAGGGCCGCAAGAGCTCTTCATCGTGGCCGGACGACAGGTCGCCTGCCGCGAAGGCCTGGAGGTGCTCGTTCTCGGCACCACCCGACGTTTTGCGGACGGACGGCCCATACGGGATATCCTCCGCGAAGCCGACGCGTTGGGGGTGCCACGCGTCATTCCGTGGGGACCCGGCAAGTGGTTCTTCAGCCGCGGCCGGCTGCTGAACGCGCTCATCGAGGAATTCCGCAAGCCGACACTCTTTCTCGGCGACGAGGGCGGGCGGCCGGTCTTCTGGGGATACCCGCAGCACTTCACGCACGCCGCGCGGCGAGGGGTGCGCGACCTGCCCGGCACCGACCCGCTGCCGTTCCCGCACGATATCGGCAAGGTGGGCCGCATGGGCTTCAAGGTCGCGATCGACCTCGAGCCCGCGCGTCCCGGCGAGAGCCTGCTGCGCGCGCTGACGCAGCTCGAGACGCCGCTCGAGCGGTTCGCCACGCTGGAGCCGCCCTTGCGCTTCGTGCGCAATCAGATCGGCATGCAGCTGCGCAAACGGCTGCGCGCCTGAAGGGATAGCCCGATGTGCGGAATCGCCGGAGTCGCCACCCGCGGAAGCACGCCGCCGCGTGAGCTGATCGGCGCGATGTGCGATGTGATGCGCCATCGCGGGCCGGACGGGGAGGGCACCCATGTCGAGCCCGGCATCGGCCTCGGCATGCGGCGACTCGCTGTGTTGGATCTCGTCACGGGGGATCAGCCGGTGAAGAACGATTCCGGCACCGTGCACGCGGTCTTCAACGGCGAGATCTACAACTACCGCGAGCTGCGCGAGGAGCTGGCCGCCAAGGGGCATCGCTTGCGCGGCACGGGCGACAGCGAGGTGATCCCGCGGCTCTACGAGGAGCACGGCCCCGCATTCCTGTCCCGCCTGAACGGCATGTTCGCCATCGCGCTCTGGGACAGCGAGTTGAAGCGCCTGCTGCTCGCCCGTGACCGGATGGGAATCAAGCCGCTCTACTACAGCCTGCACGGCGGCAGCCTCTGGTTCGCCTCCGAGGTCAAGTGCATTCTCGCGGCCCAGGGCTCGGCGCGGGCCATCGATCCGCTCGGCGTCGACCAACTCCTGACATTCGAGTACACGGCGAGCCCGACCACGCTCTTCCAGGACGTGAAGAAGCTGCCTCCGGGCGGCTGGCTCACCTTCAGCGGCGGCAGGTCCCATCAGGGACGGTTCTGGTCGCTGCCGGCGCAGGAGCCGCAGCCCGAGGCCGACGCGGACGAGCTGGCCGAGCGGCTGCGCCACACGCTCGTGGCGGCGGTACGGCGCCAGCTCGCGAGCGATGTGCCGCTCGGCGCCTTTCTCTCCGGCGGCATCGATTCCTCGATCCTGGTGGCGGCGATGACCGAGGTGTCACCGACACCGCCGCTGACCTTTTCGATCGGCTTCGGCGATCCCACCTACAGCGAGCTGCCCCATGCGCGCGCGGTGGCGGCGCACTGCGGGACGCGGCATCACGAGGAAATCCTGACTCCGGACTACCTTGCGGTGCTGCCGGAAGTCATCTCGCAGCTCGATCAGCCGATCGCCGACTTCTCGGTGTTTCCGACGCTTCTCGTGGCGCGGATGGCGCGCCGGCGGGTGACGGTGGCGCTCGGCGGCGACGGCGGCGATGAGCTCTTCGGCGGCTACGACACCTATCGCGCCGACCGGCTGAGCGCGCGCCTGCTCGACTGGCAGCCGGCGCCGCTGCGCGCGGCCGCGGAGTGGCTCGCTCGCGGCCTGCCGCTCGGCAAGGGCAAGCGCGGACTAACCAACGAGCTGCGCCGTTTCCTCGAAGGAGCGCGGCTGCCGTCCGACTGGCAACACCTGCGCTGGATGGTCTTCCTGCGTGCCGAGCAGCGCGCGCGGCTCTACAGCCGGGACTTCCGCGCGCACGTCGCGGGGGCGGCGGAAGGGCTGGTGCGTGTCGTCCTCGAGGACGGCGCGAGCGATCGGCTGGCGGCGCAGATGCGCTGCGACCTGAGGTTCTATCTGCCCGAGAACATCCTCGCCAAAGTGGATGCGATGAGCATGGCGAGCTCGCTCGAAGCGCGCGTGCCCTATCTCGACAATGACGTGGTCGACCTCGCGCTCGCTCTGCCTTCGCGGTTCAAGGTGCGCGGCGGGGTGCGCAAGTGGATCCTGAAGCGCGCCTTCGCCGCATCACTGCCGCCGCAGGTGCTGCAACGCGGCAAGGAAGGCTTCAGCATGCCCATGAAGCAGTGGCTGACCCACGAGTGGAATGGACTCATGCATGAGCTCCTGAGTCCCGCCAGTCTCGCCGCGGAGGGACTCTTCGATGCCCGCTACGTGGAGCGGCTGATGCGTGAGCACGAGGCCGGGTCCCACAACCACAGTCATCTCCTCTGGTCGCTCATGGTCTTTCAGCTCTGGCGCGACCGGTTCAAGGCTGCCATCGAGCTGCCGGGAGTCCGCGACCATGCTGCGTAACATCACACGCCTCACCACGACACCGTACGACCTCGTGGTCGTCGGCGGCGGCATCCATGGCGCCTGCGCGGCCTGGGAGGGCGCGCTGCGCGGCCTCAGAGTGGCGCTGATCGAGGCGGGCGATTTCGGCGGCGGCACCTCGAGCAACAGTCTGCGCACCCTGCATGGCGGGCTGCGCCATCTGCAGCGCCTCGACCTCAAGCGCATGCGGGAGTCGGTCCGCGAGCGGCGCGAGTGGCTGCGCCTGGCGCCTCATCTCGCGCGGCCGCTACGCTTCATTCTGCCCACCCATGGCCGGGGACTGCGCGGGCCGCTCGTCATGCGGGCCGCGCTCTGGGTCAACGATGTGTTGAGCGCCGACCGCAATCGCGGTGTGCGCGCGGATCGCCGGCTGCCGCGCGGCACGCTCTTGAGCGAGACTGCGGCCCGCGCGGCGCTCGCAGGCGTCACGCTCGAGGGCTGCAACGGCGCCGCCGCCTGGCACGATGCCGTGTGCCTGGATACGGAGCGGCTGCTGCTCTCGGTGATCTCCGCGGCGGCGGAAGCCGGAGCCCATGTCGTCAACTACGTGCGCGCGAGCGGCCTTCTCGCGCACCGATCCCGCATTCGCGGTGTGCACGCCCGGGATGAGCTCTCGGGACGCGAGTTGGAGCTGCGGACGAGATTCATCATCAACGCCGCCGGACCCTGGGTCGAGGACTGGCTGCCGGCCGGGGCAGGGCGGCCCCGGGCGCCCATGTTCCGCGCCTCCCGCGCATTCAACCTGTTGACTCGCGCGCTGCCGTTCCCCGACGGCGTCGGGCTCACAGTGCGCGCGCACGGGAGCAGCGACGCCACTTATTTCATCCTGCCTTGGAACGGCTATTCGCTCATCGGAACCCGCCACCTGCGCTGTGACCCCGCGACACGCTCCACTGGCGTCATGCGCGAGGAGGTGCTCGCATTCGTGAGCGATCTCAACACGGTCCTCGGCAGCCACCGGTTGTCGGGCAGCGACGTGCGCGGGGTGTTCTCGGGTCTTCTGCCCGAGGAGGAAGACGCTTCCGGCACCGGGGTCGCCCTCGAGCGCGACCCGCAGGTGATCGATCACGAGCCCGCCGGCCTCGTGGGTCTCGTCTCCGTCGTCGGGGTCAAGTGGACCATCGCCCCCGCGGTGGCCGCGCAAGCGGTGCGCATCGCCTGCCGGCGGCTCGGCGCCGAGGAGGAGTTCGGCCGTCGGCCGCGCAAGCTCGCTCCCAGGGCGAGCGCCATCGTCGCCGGACCGCGGGACGTGCCACCCCTCGATCGTACGGTGCTGGCGCATCTGGAGCAGTGTTATGGCGCGGCGCACCGCCAGGTCCTCGCCCTCATGGCGGCGGAGCCTGCGCTCGCCACCCGGATCGTGCCCGATCAACCGGTCGTCCTCGCCCAGATCGCGTATGCGGCGCGCGTGGAGATGGCCGTACGCCTCGCGGACGTGGTGATGCGCCGGACACCGCTTTACTTGAGCGACGCGCTCGACCGCATGGCGCTCACCGCCTGCGCCGCGACACTTGCCCGCGAGCTGCGCTGGAGCACCAAGGAGACCGGCGCCCAGGTGGACGAGGCCGCACGGCAGCTCGCGGCCTTTCGCGGGCCCCTGGTGTGCGACCTCGAGCCCGCAGCAGCCTGATAGAGGAGCCCCGTTATGACGACCACCAGCCCCGTTGCCGGAAGCCCGATCGCCGCGCCCCCGGCGCCGCAGAGCAGCGGCACCCCCTGGCAGCTGCAGATGTATGCCAAATCGCTGAAGAAGCGGCAGAAGGTCGAGCTCCTGATGCGCCTGCTCGGCCCGACGAGCGGCAAGCGGTGCCTCCTCATCTCGGGGCATGACAACAACGGCGCGATGAACCATCATTTCCGTGCGGCGGGGGGCAGATGGAGCTGGGGTCAGGTCTATCCCCAGGGCATCGCGGAAATGTCGGAGTTCCTCGGCGATCCGGTCGCGCACGTCGACATCAACCGCTTCCCCTATCCCGACGAGTCTTTCGATGTCGTCATCGTGATCGACGTGCACGAGCACTTCGCCGACCTGAGCGGCATCAACCGTGAGATCCGCCGCGTGCTCGCCCCCGGCGGACTCGCCATCATCACGACTCCCAACGGCGATACGCGTCTGCCCGTCGCAGCGCTGAAGCGCGTGGTAGGGATGGGGCCGGCCACCTACGGTCACGTCGTGCAGGGCTATCGTATCCGTGACCTCGAGGGGATGTTCCGCGCCGTCGACATGCGCCCGGTGGCGAGCGGCGGCTATTCGCGCTTCTTCACGGAGCTCGCGGAGCTGGTCATCAATTTCGGCTACGTAAAGGTGCTGGCCCGCAAGAAGGAGCATCCGCCGGTGATGGAGGGCACCATCGCGCCGACCAACCGCAAGGAGCTCGAGGCGGTGCGCAAGGAATACCGCATGTACTCGCTCATCTATCCCTTCATGTATCTCTTCTCGCTGCTCGACAAGCTGATCCCGGGACGCGGCGGTTACGCGGTCGCCGTCGCGGCGCGCAAGTGATGCGGCGGGTCCTCGTCACCGGCGCCGCCGGATTCGTGGGATCACATTTCGCGCCGTACCTCGCCGGTCGCGGCCTCGAGGTGAGGGCGATCGACGTGCATCCGCCGGCGCGGCCCGCGGGAAGCGGCGTGGACTTTCGCGTGCAGGACGTCCGCGAGCCGCGCGGCCTCGCCGCTGCGCTCGACGGCGTCGATACGGTGTTCAACCTGGCGAGCGTGCATCTCGATGTACATGCGACCCCGGAGCAATTCGAGTCGGTCAACGTCAGAGCGCTCCAGCAGCTCATCGAGCTGAGCGCGGCGGCTCGCGTGCGGCGAGTGGTTCAGGTGAGCAGCGTCGGCGTGTACGGTCATGTTGCGCATCCGCCCGCCGCTGAGGATGCGCCGCTCAACCCTGACAATGACTACGAGCGGACGAAGGCCGCCGGCGAGCGGGCTGCGTGGGAGGCTGCGCGTCGCACGCAGCTCGACCTCGTGGTCGTGAGGCCTTCCTGGGTATACGGCGTCGGCTGTCCGCGCACGGCCAAACTCATCCGCTCGCTGCGCAAGGGGCGCTTCTTCTTCATCGGCCGGGGCAACAACCTGCGCCACCCCGTGTACATCGATGACACGCTCGCCGGCCTCGAGCTCGCCGGCGCTGCCGGCCCCGAGGTGGCGGGCCGCACATTCAACATCGCGGGTCCGCGCTGGATGACCGTGGAGGAGATGGTAGGGGAGTTCGCCCGCGCTTTGGGCGTGCGGCCGCCGACGTTTCACGCGCCGCGGTGGCTCGGCCTCACGGTGGGCTGGGCGGCCGAGCAGGTGAGCGCCGTGGTCGGTGCGGAGCCGCCCGTCTCGCGGCGCACGCTCGCCTTCTTCGAGAACGACAACGCGTTCGACATCGGCGCGGCGCGCCGAGCGCTCGGCTTCGAGCCCAAGACCGACCTCCCGGCCGGCCTGCGCGCGATCATCGCGAGCTGGGATGCAGCCGCACCCGCCCCGGCAGCGGCCGCGGCTCGCTCTCACGCTGCTGTCTGAGAAAGGGCGCCGCCAGCCACGCGGTCAGGATACAACGGATCAGCCAGCCGGCCGCGATTCCATAGATCACGCCCACGAGCCCCCACGGGGCGGTGAGGAAGGCCCCGGCGACACTGATGCCGATCGAGCCCCATGAGAAGAGGCTCAGGATGCGCAGGCGGCGCTCCTCGCCGCAGGACACGACCACCGCCGTCATGAATCCGCTCAGCACTTTGATGAATCCCGAGATCAGCGTCGCCGCGATCAGCGCATGCGAGAGCGTATAGCGGCCCGCGACGAACCAGCGCGCGAGTGGCGGGGCCAGGAACCAGATGGCCACGGAGCCTGCCGCGATGGTGACGAAGACGAGGGCGGCTTCGCGCAGGATCTTCGCCCGCCGCGCACGGGCGTCGCCGGCGACCCGCAGTGTTGGAATCAAAGTGAATTGCACGGCGGCCTGCAGCAGCCGAAAAGGCGAGCTCACGAGTGCCGCGAGCACACTGTAGACGGCAAGGTCGTGCAAGCCCACGATCGGCCCGAGGAGCAGGCGCTCGAGCTGCATGAACGCCGAGCCGCACGCCTGTACCGTCAGAAGCGACAGCGCCTCCCAACGCAGTCCCCAGGCTGCCGGCTGGCCATCGCCCCTGCCTTCCCGCCGGCGGATGAGCCACCAGACGGCCACGGCCGCCAGAATGGCCACGGCGGCAATGAGCAAGCAGACCGCGCCTGCGGTGCTGAGCCGCAGCGCCACGGCCAAAATCGCGACGATCGCCAGAGCGCCGTTGAGCAACTGCACCACCCACACCGCGGTGCGCAAGTGCTGCTGGCCCTGGAAGTGTCCGCCGGCCGACTGCGCGACGCCCAGGGCAAGCGTGATCACCGCCACGCTGACAGTCACGGCGGGCGTGAGGTGATAGACGAGAGCTCCGATGGTCGCCGCGGCGCATGCCGTCGCGACGCAAGCACCCAACGCCGCGCGCCGCCAGCCGGCATCGAGCCGGATGCCGCGCCTGGCCGCCACCTGATCGAGGCCGAGCGGTGCCGTGAGGCCGGCCACGGCGACGATGCCGAGCACGAGCGACACGACCCCGTATTCCGGCGTCGGCAACACACGTGCGAGCAGCAGACTTCCGAGGCTGAAGCCGACGCCACCCACGCCCATCACCGCTGCAGTTCGCAGCGATGCCGAGCGATAGAGCGCCTTCAGCATCAGGACACGGCCCGAAGCTCGGATTGCGCTTGGGAGCGCACTGCCGCGTTCGTGGCGGCTGTCGCCGCGCTGACCTCTCCGGGGGTGGCGCCGCCGACGGGGGCCGCCCCGCCGCGCAGGAGCTTGCGGTCCCAGAGCGCGAGATTAAGCAGAGCCCAGAAGAGATGACTGTGGTTGTGTCGTCGCGCCTGATGCTCGCGCCACAGCCGCTCGAGCGCGTCGCGGCGGAAATGCGCCCCGATGAGGGGTGAGGAGAAAACCTCATCGCGCGTGAGCTCGAGCAGCTCGCCGCGGATCCAGTTCTTCATCGGGATGCTGAAGCCCTGCTTGGGACGCATCGCGATGCCGGGCGGCAGGCGCTCGCGCATGGCGCGCTTCAGCAGCCACTTGGTGGTGAAAGCGCGCAGCTTCGCGTGCGTGGGCAGTGCGTAGCAGAACTCGACCACCCGATGATCGAGGAAGGGTGGCCGCACCTCCAGGCCGCAGGCCATCGACATCTTGTCCACCTTCATGAGCACGCTGTCCGGCAGCACCGTGTTGAGCTCGACATACTGCTCGCGCAGCCCGCGCTCCCGCGGCGCCTGCGAGGACCAGCGCTTGACCGGCGTGAACGGATCCGTGTCGAGTTCCCGCAGGAAATCGGGCTGGAGGATCGCCGCGCTCTGCGCCGGGTCGGTGAAGTACTGCCAGCGGATGTGCTCGCCGTCCGCGGGAAGCATCGCGCCCTGCAGAAAGCGCTTGATGATATTGCTCGCGCCCTTCTTGAGCTCGTTGTCGGGCAGACAGGTCACGGCGGTGCGGTACAGGCGCTGCCGTTGCGGCAGCGGCAGGCGCTCGAGCCAGGCGTTGGCCTTGCTCGCGCGGAACCGGTCGTAGCCCATGAGGAGCTCATCACCGCCATCGCCGCTCAGACAAACTTTCACATAACGGCGCGCCTCGGCGCAGATCAGCATGAAGGGCAGGTTCGAAGGATCGGTGGTCGGCTCATCGAGGTGCCACACCGAGCGCTCGATCGCCGCCGCATCCACCGGACGCACGAGGAGCTCGGTGTGCCGGGTGTGGAAATGCTCCGCGACCACCCGCGCATACTCGAGCTCGCTGAAGGAAGCCTCGCGATAGCCAAGCGCGAAGGTCTGCAGGCCGGCGGGCAGGGAGCGGCTCAGGAAGCTCACCACCGTGCTCGAATCGATACCGCCGGAGAGGAAGGCGCCGAGCGGCACGTCGCTCATGGTGTGCTCGGCGCACGCGCCCTCGAGGAGGTCGGCCAGCGCCTCCTCGTCAGGCTCGATCTCCTTGGGCTCGAGCGACCAGTAGCGGGTCATGCGCGCCTGGCCGTCCGCCTCGACGGTGAGGAGGCAGCCCGGGAGGAGCTTGCGGATGCCCTCGAAGAGCGTCGCCGGCGCCGGCACGAACTCATAGCCGAGGAGGTCGAGCAACCCCTGCCGGTGCAGCGCTCGGGGAAGCGTGGGGTCCGCGAGCAGCGCCTTGATCTCCGAGGCGAAGCGCAGTCTCCCATTCTCCAAGCTGTAGTAGAGAGGCTTCAGCCCCAGCCGATCACGCGCCAACACCAAACGCCGCCGCGGAGCGTCCCAGATCGCGAGCGCGAACATGCCGGTGAGATGCCGCGCGAAGTCGAGCCCGTACTCTTCGTACGCGTGGACGATCGCCTCCGTGTCGGTGCGGCTGCGAAATACGTGTCCCTTGCTCTCCAGGCGCGAGCGCAACTCCAGATGATTGTAGATCTCGCCGTTGAAGGTGATCCAGACGGTGCCGTCCTCGTTCGAGAGCGGTTGTCGCCCCGCCTCGCTCAAATCGACGATGCTGAGCCGGCGGTGGCCCAGCGACACGCCTTCAGCCAAGTAGGAGCCGTGGTCATCCGGACCGCGGTGCACCAGACGTGCCTTCATCCTCTCGATGAGCTGCTCATCGCTCCAATTGAATCCGCAGATGCCGCACATGACGCCCCCTTTATCCCGTTGCCAACATCCCGTCTCTACCGCCGGACCGCCGCGGTGCTCGCTTGGGATGGACCCGCCGCCAACACCGCATCGAACGTCTCGAGCACCCGCCGGGCCGCCTGCGGCCAGCCGAAGCGGCGTGCCCGCTCGAGACCGGCCGCCCGCATCTGCCACCGCAGGGGCTGCGAGCCGGTGACCTCGAGCAGCGCCTCGGTCAGATCGTCCTCCCGGTAAGGATCGATCAGCCGCGCCGCCGCGCCGGCCACCTCGGGGCCGGCGCCGGTACGGGGTACGATCGCGGGACACCCGCTGGCGAGCGCCTCGAGGATGGGCAGCCCGAAGCTCTCGCAGAGTGTCGCGAGCACGAAGCAGTCGGCCAGTTGGTAGGCGGCGTGCAGCCGCTCATTGGGCACGAAACCGAGGAAATGCACCCCCGCGAGGTCGGCCGCTGCGAACCCGTGCGCGAGGAGGTATTCCTTCACGCGATTGCCCGCGACGACGAGCGGCAGGGGTTGGCTCGCGCGCCGGCAGTACTCCCGGTAGGCGCGCAGCAGGCGCTCATTGTTGCCTCCCGGATACTGCGGAAGATGGCCATGGCCGGTGTGCAGGACGCGCCCGACGGTGAGAATGAATCGCTCCGGCAGCCCATAGTCATGGCGGAACCGCCGCAGCTCCTCGGGATCGGCATCCGGCGTGAAACGCGGACCGACACCGGCGTGGGTGATAGCCGCGCGCGGCAGCTTCAATCCATGGCGGATGAGTTCGTCGAGCGCTGCCTGCGAGATCGCGAGCATCGCCCGCGCCTTGCGACAGTAAAGCGGGAGCATGGCACGGATGTAAATGTTGTCCCACCAGGGATAGTTCCTCGGGTTCACGTACCAGTCGCAGCTCTGGAGGATGAAGACACCGGGAATGCGCGAGAGCAGGGGAAGGGAGAACTTCGGGTTGAAGAGGAGATCGACTCCGAGCTCGCGCGCCGCGCGCGGTACGAGTACCTGATCCCACACGAGGCGGCTGCGAGACTCGAGCACTCGCACCTCGACGTTTCTTTGCCCCGCAAAGTGCGTGCCGGCCGCCGGACTCGCGAGGAAGATCACATAACGCGAACCGGCATCGAGGGAGGTGAGATGCTCGAGCAGGTGGCGGGCGTAGATGCCGAGTCCGTCGGCCTGATCGAGCACCCGCCCCATGACACCGATGGTCCGAGCCGCCATGGGGTCAGTGCGCCAGGTGTTGTTGCTGGGCGAGCCCGGCGAGCTTGCGCGCGAGCACCGGCAGCAGGCGTGCGCGGTTGCGGCCTGGCAGAAGCTCCAGCCAGTCGCCTTTGTGCCGTCCGAAGACGGGCACGGGGTCACCGCCCGCGCGGGCGATCGCCCGGGCCGTGCCAAAGTCGGTGGCCACGCCGAAGACGCCCCGGATGCCGAAACGCCGGGCCATCTGCAGTGACAGCGGGGAGCCGAGTCCCCAGGGATGCGCGAAGGCGGCCGGCGCAAAGCCGAGATGCTCCTCGAACGCCGCGCGGCTGAGCTCGAACTCCGAGGCGACCAGCGTGATGAATTCGTGCTCGCTCGCAAAGCGGCCCGGATGCGATGCCGCCAGGGAGCGGTGGAGGGCAAGGAGCCGCGAGTAGCAGTCGGGACGGGAGAAGAAGTCCTCAGCGCCGCAGCGCGCGACGAGAGCCGTGCAGGCCTCGCGCAGCGCCGCGCTCTCGAGATAACGCCGGCGCGCCGAGAGGAGCGGCGTCGCGCCGTAGATGGGGCTGCCGGGAGCCGGCCGGCCGAGGCAGTCACCGCCATCTGCGTGCCGCATCGGCCAGTCATAGATGTCATACCTCTCGAGCAAGCGGGGGGTCGCAAACCCCGCCAGGCGCGCGTTATCGAACACGAGGGTGTGCCGATGGGCATGCGAGGCGACATCCACCAGGCCGGACTGCGCACACTCCTCGAGCTGACTCCAGCTCATGAAGCGCTCGCCCCCCGGAAGCTGCGCGCCGTCCATCCAGAGAGTCGGCGCGAAGAGGGTCGCATGTGCGCGGCTCGCGCGCAGCGCGGGCAGAGCGCTCTCGTAGAAGTTGAGCCGCGCATCATCGAAGGTGAGGAGCACCTCCCGTCCGGGGCGCGCACCGCTCTTGCGGGAGCTCAGGGCGAGGAACTCCTCGAGCTGCAGCGTGCGATAGCCGTTCGCGCTCAGGAACCCGAGCTGACGCGCGAAAGTCTCCGGCTGCACATCGTGAAAGAGAAACACCGGGATCTCGTCGACCGCGGGCGCCAGGCCAAAGAGGAATCGCGGGTAGCGCGTGCGCAGCAGGCCGAGGATACCGCGCACGGCGCGAGCGGCGCGAAATCTCAAGGGCTCTGGGGCGTAAGAGCTCGGGGGCATCGGTTTCATCGCCTCGAAGGCGCGCTCGGTTGCGGCGGCATTCGAGACCCCCTGCAATATGCAGGCCCAGGTTGAGGCCGCACCGTAAAGCTGGCGGCCACGCCGCCATCGGCATGGCAGGCATGCTTTCTGCTAAGCCTACGAGCGTGTCCGCCGCGCACCCACTTAGAACACATCCATGGGCGGCCGTCTCCCGCCAGCGTCGAGCCCATCTGCCGCTCATCGTTCATGCCGATGACTTCGGCGAGACCGTGGATATCACGGAGGGCATCTGTCTGGCCATCGAGGCCGGTGTCGTGACGAGCACCTCCGTGATGGTCAACATGCCGGGTACGGCGCAAGCGCTGCGGCGCGCGTCACAGCTCGGGCAGCAGGCGAGCTTCGGCGTCCACTTGAATCTCTGCGAGGGCAGACCGCTGACCCGGGGCGCCACATTGATGGGTCCCGACGGACAGTTCCTGCGCAAGCGGCCGTTGGCCATGCGCGCGCTCGCCGGCAAGCTCTCGCTGGCGGAGCTCGAGAGGGAAGTGGCCGCGCAGGTGGCAATGCTGCGCGATGCCGGCGTCAGGATCTCCCATCTCGACGGCCACAAGCACTTGCACCAACTGCCGATCGTCTGCGCCGCGGTCGCGAATGTATTGCCACGGTTTGGCATCGAGAGAGTCAGAATTACACGGCTCGCAAGCTGGCGAAGAGTACGCGGTCCCTCCATGCTGGCGCGCGAGATCGCGGCGTTGCACGCGGCGCGTGTTTTCGCGCGCGCACGGCTGCGCTCGCCGCTGCGTATCATCGACCTGCGCGAGCTCCTCGCCGGCAACGATCTCGCGCCGCTCGCCGGCCGCCGCGGCGTCGAGCCGGCGCCCGTCGAGATCTGTTGCCATCCGGGTACACCCGCGGCCGATGCGGGCAAGCCCGGCAGCCACCGGCGGGGCAACGAGCTCGAATACCTGCTGTCACCGCAGTTTCGCGCGGTGTTGGCCGCGAGCGGTGCGGCGCTCGTGAGTTACTGGCGTGTATGAGCCGACACATGGGCGTGCTGCTTGCTGGAAGCTGACAAACACGACAACGGTCGCATGCGAATCCTCAAGATCGTCCCGCAGGCCTTCTATGCTCCGCGAGGCACTCCGCTCAGCGCCTATCACCGCGCGCGCGAGTTGCTTGCGCAGGGGCATCAGGTCGACATCCTGACTTACGGGATCGGCGAGCCGCCGCCGGGCCTCGATGCCCGTGTGTTCCGGGCGCGCGGGCCGCACTTCTGCCGCGCGGTGCGCGCCGGCCCCTCGGGACGCAAGATCTGGCTGGACGTGCTGCTCTTCGCGAGCCTCATCGGGAGGCTCTGCCGGGAGCGCTACGATGCCCTCTACGCCCACGAGGAAGCGGCGTTGCTCGCGCGGATCGCCGGCACGCTCTTTCGCATTCCGTACGTCTACGACATGCACTCCAGCCTGCCGCTGCAGATCACGGACTGGAAGTTCAGCCGCCGCCGCTCGGTCGTGGCGCTCTTTCGCTGGGTGGAGCGGCTCTGTGTCCGCGGCGCCTGCGCGGTCGTGGCCATCTCGCCGGCGGTGGCGCGTGCGGCGCGCAGCGCGTGGCCGGACGCTCTTTGCATCGTGCTCACCAATTACTTCGAGCCGGAGAAGACGCCGGACAACCGTGATCGCGAGGCGATCCGGGGCCGCCACGGGGTGGCGCGCGGCGACAAGCTCATCGTCTACACCGGCTCCTTCGTGGCGCTACAGGCGCTCGATCTGCTCCTCGAGGCTTTCCCGCGCGTACTCGCCTCCGTACCGGCCGCGCGGCTCCTCCTCGTGGGTGGCGCGGAGCCGGAGCTTTCACAGCTGCGCGCCGTCGCGGAGCGGCTCGGTATCGCCGGGCGGGTGATTCTCGAGCGGGCGCGCCCGCAGGCCGAGATTCCGGGGTACCTGGCGGCGGCGGACGTGCTGGTATCGCCGCGCGTCCAGGGCATCAATCCCCCGGGGAAGCTCCTGTCTTATCTCGCCTCCGGGCGGCCGGTCGTGGCCACCGACACGCTGGTGCACAACCAACTCCTCAGCGGCGAGTGCGCGATCCTGACACGACCCGATGCCGCCGGCCTCGCGGACGGACTGGTACTCGCGCTGACCGACTCGCCGCTCACCGCCAGGCTGACCGACGCGAGCAGGGGAGTGCTCGCCCGGCTCTGCTCCAAGGCGGCCCGTGACACCGCGTACGAGGAGATTGCCTCGGCGGTGCGCGCCGCGGCGGACACGCCGCACCCCAGACACACGGGGCACCGCCGCCGTCTCGTCTCATCGCACCATTCCCCGCCCCATCGGCACTGAAGATCCGTTCCTCGCAGGTACCGCACATCGATGCGACCCGAAATCAAGGCGCGGGATATTCCTGACATGCCGCCTCCCGGTGCCGGCGGCGTCCCGCCCCGCCCGGCTGACCTGACACCGGGCCTTGCGCCGCGCAAGCCCCGGTTGAGCTTCGCGGGCGCAGCGGTCCTCGTCGTGATCCTTCTCGTGCTCATCGGCTGCCTGAGCTCACCGAGTATCCGCTTGCGCGCCGTTGCGCTCTGGCTCGACCTGACCGGGCGCATTCCGGACCTCCCAAGCGGCGACCTTCTCGACCTCATGCGGCCGGGATCGGGGCAGCTACAGCTCGGCAGGCTCATCGCGACCCGCAATCCCTACGCTACGATCCGGGCGCCGCGGCTCACCGGCGCAGAGCTGACCGCCGGGCGCAAGCTCTATGGCGAGCAGTGTGCCGGCTGCCATGCGCCGGATGGATTGGGCGGGCCCGGTGCGCCGGCGCTCGCTGGACGTCCGTTGTCACACGGTGAGACAGCGTGGGCGATCTACCGCACCATCCACTACGGCGTGCCGGGCACCGGTATGCCGCCACACCCCCTGAGCCGGCAACAGCTCTGGGAGCTGGTCGGCTACGTGAGCTCGCTGCGGGCACCGGCGGACACTACCCGCCTGCCGGCCGACATGGTGGCCAAACTCGCCGCGGTCGATCTGCCCTATGCGGACCTGGCCCATGCGAGCTACGCGGGCAATGAGTGGCTGACCTACGGCGGCTCGTACTCCGCCGACCGGTTCAGCACCCTGACCGGGATCAACACCGGGAATGTCGCCTCATTGGCGCTGCGGTGGCTCTATCCCTTCCCAGGCAACCTGTGGAAGATCGAATGCTCGCCGCTGGTACGCAACGGCATCATGTATGTGACCGGACCGTCCGGGCAGGTCATGGCGCTCGATGCGCTGACCGGCACGAAGCTCTGGGAGCACGATCATCCCTTCAAAGTCATCGGCGGCGGTGAAGGACCCCTGGGGCAGAACCGTGGCGTGGCCCTGCTCGGCAAGCGGGTTTTCGCCACGACGTGGGATTCGACCCTCACCGCTCTCTCGGCGGCAACCGGACAGGTCCTCTGGGAGCGGCATGTGGGACCGTATCCCGGCACCTGGATCAGCGGAGCCCCGCTGGCCTACCGGGATGTCGTGGTCGTCGGTGTCACCACGCCGACCGGCGAGGGACGCGGATACATCGCGGCTTACGATGTCAGGACCGGGAAACTGCGCTGGCGCTTCATGACGGTCCCCGGCCCGGGCCAACCCGGACATGACACCTGGTCGGGAGACTCCTGGCGCGTGGGCGGCGTCGGGCCGTGGATGACGGGCTCCTATGACCCCGCGAGCGATGTGCTCTACTGGGGAGTCGGCGGCCCGCGGCCGGATTTCGATGCCGCGCAGCGCAAGGGCGACAACCTCTATTCCAACTCGGTGGTCGCGCTGCGCGGCAGCACGGGAAAGCTCCTGTGGTATTTCCAGTCCACCCCCGGCGACACGCATGATTGGGATGCGGTCCAGGTGCCGATGATCGCGGATCGCTCCGTGGACGGGCGCGCCGCGGAGCGGCTCCTCTGGGCGAACCGCAACGGGTTCTATTACGTGCTCGATCGCGCGACGGGCGCGTTTCTGCGCGGCGTCCCCTTCGTACACGAGAACTGGGCCAGCGGCCTCGACGCGCGCGGCCGGCCGATCCTCGCGCCAATGAGTCACGGCACACGAGGTCAGGTGGTGTTCCCGAGCGCACGCGGTGGCACGAACTGGTGGCCGCCGAGCTACGATCCGGACGTCGGCCTGACTTTCATACCCACGCTCGAGCAGGGCATGACGTTCTTTCCAACGGCGGTAACACTGCCGAGCTCCGAGTTGTCGTTCTATACCGCGGTCCGTGCGGTGGACGCCTTCACCGGCAAGCTCGTCTGGGAGCACCGCGAGCGCGAGCGCACGGGGGACTCGACCATCTCGGGCATGCTGAGCACGCGCGGAGGCCTCGTCTTCGGCGCCGGCGACGGCCAGTTCTTTGCACTGGATGCCCATACCGGCAACACGCTGTGGAGCGCCGGGATCGCGGGAACGACCTACGCCGCTCCGGTCACCTTTTCGGTATCCGGCCAGCAGTTCGTCTCGGTGGTGATCGGGCGCTCGCTGCTGACCTTCGCCCTGCCACCCCCGGCGTCCGCGGACGGCATGAAGCCTGCTGCCGGCGCCTCCCATGAAAAAGCGTACTCAATCAAACCCCGACCTCGCGCGGCTGGCTGACCTCATCGCCGATGCGGAAATCGCGATGCTCACGACCGAGGATCCGGACGGCACGCTGCGCAGCCGCCCGCTCATGACACTGGAGATGGATGAGCAAGGACGGCTCTGGTTCTTCACCGAGCTCTCCACGCGCAAGGTGGGCGAGATGGACCAGCACCGCAAGGTGAACCTGAGCTACGCCGATGTGACTCGCCAGTCCTTCGTGTCGATCTCAGGGCGCGTCAGGCTGCTACGCGATCCGGACAAGGCGCGGGACCTCTGGACGCAGCGTTTGAAGCCATGGTTTCCCTCCGGCCTCGACAATCCGGATCTCGGGCTCCTCGAGGTCACGGTCGAGGCGGCGGAATACTGGGATGTGCCGGCGAGCCGCATGCAGCGACTCTTCGGACTGACCGCGGGCGGCGAAGGCGAGCCCGGGCAACCCGGCGAGCACGGCGAGGTGCGTCCGGGCTCCGGCTCAGCCGCAGCCCGGCCGCACTGACTCGCTTCGTCAGGCTCGCCGGAGGAAGGTGATGAGGGCGAGGATCAGGAAGATGACGAAGATGACCTTGGCGATCCAGGCCGCCGTCGCGGCCAAACCCCAGAAGCCAAGGATCCCCGCTACGATGGCAATGATGAGGAAGACGACCGCGTAATACAGCATGGCTCGGGCTCCTGGCAGTTTGGGGGGTCGAGCGCAACTTTCGGGCCCGGCCAGTGCCTGACCGCCGCAGTGACGAGGAGCGGCCCCGCCATGCCGCGCAGTGACCGGCGGCGGGGCCGGCGATGACCGACAGCCTCAGGCTGTTTCGCGGCTTCTATCGCGCCATCCGCTTCGCGCTGCCGGAGCGGCGGGCGGTGCTGCTGATCGTCACGCTCACGCTCCTCATCGCGGCGGCCAACGCCGCCGAGCCCCTGGTACTCAAGTTCATCTTCGACGGACTCACCACGCGCCCGGCTCTCGGGCCGCTCGGGAAGGGCCTCGGGATTCTCGCCGTCCTCGCTCTGGCCCGTGAGTCCTCCCAGGGGATCTCCGACTGGCTCACCTGGCGGACCCGCATAGGGCTGCAGTACGCGCTTCTCGAGGCAACGGTCGGCAAGCTGCACAACATGCCCCTGCGGCTGCAGCGCAGCGAAGGCGTGGGCGCCATCATGACCCGGCTCGACCGCAGCATCCAGGGCCTCATCGGGGCGGTCACCCAGATCCTCTTCAGTATCCTCCCGGCGGTCGTCTTCCTCGTCATCGCGGTGGCGATCATGTACCGGCTGGACTGGCGGCTCGCAACGCTCGTGCTGGTGTTCGCGCCCATGCCCGCGCTCATCGCCATGCGCGCCGCGCCCGAGCAGGTGCGGCGTGAGCGCTCGCTTCTCGACCGCTGGGCCCGGATCTACTCGCGGTTCAACGAGGTGCTCTCCGGTATCCTGATCGTGCGCAGCTTCACCATGGAGGAGGTGGAGAAGAAACGCTTTCTGCGGGACGTCGCCGACGCCAACAGTCTCGTCATCCGTGGTGTCGCGACGGATACGGGGTACGGAGCCGCGAGCAACTTCGTCGTCGCGGCTGCCCGCCTCTCCGCGCTCGCGGTGGGCGGTTATCTGGCCGTCACCCACGCCATCACGGTCGGGACGGTGATCGCTTTCCTCGGCTATGTCGGGGCACTCTTTGGTCCGGTACAGGGTCTGAGCGGCATCTACCAGTCCTTGAGCAAGGCGTCGGTCTCCCTGGAGGAGATCGTGCGCATCCTCGGTATTCAGGAGTACCTGGGCGACTCTGCCGACGCGCGGGAGATCGGCGGCGTGCGCGGCGAAATCCGCTTCGACAATGTCTCCTTCCACTACGAGCAGTCAGGACGTCCACTGCTGCGTGGCATCGACTTCACAGCTCGCGCCGGCGAGACGCTCGCCATCGTGGGCCCCAGCGGCTCCGGCAAGACGACGCTCATGGCGCTCATCATGCGCTTCTATGATCCGCTGGAAGGAACGATCTACCTGGATGGGCACGACCTGCGAACGCTCAAACAGAGCTCCATCCGGCGCAACATCGGTGTCGTTCTGCAGGATCCGCTTCTCTTCAACGACAGTGTCCGCGCCAACATCGCCTACAGCCGGCCCGATGCCACACTCGCCGACATCGAAGCCGCCGCGCGGGCGGCGCATGCGCATGACCTGGTCATGCGTCTGCCCGAGGGTTACGACTCCCTCGTCGGCGAGCGCGGCGGCCTGCTTTCCGTAGGCGAGCGGCAGCGCCTGACGATCGCGCGCGCGCTGCTCAAGGACCCTCGCATCCTGATTCTCGACGAGGCGACCTCGGCTCTCGATGCGGAATCGGAGGAGGCGGTGCAGTCAGCGCTGGAGACGCTGATGAAAGGCCGGACCACCTTCGTCATCGCGCACCGACTCTCGACCGTCGTCAACGCCGACCGCATCCTCGTCCTCAAGGAGGGGCGCATCATCGAGACGGGGCCGCACGCCGAGCTCGTGCGCCAGGGTGGTTACTATGCGTCCCTGGTGCACCGGCAACACCGGGGACTCATCCCCGAGGAGTAACTCGCACCGCGGTCATACGGTCTGGCCGGCGGCGCGCAGGCGCTCCCTGAGCTCCGCGAGTTGCTTCGCGATGGCGGCGTGCTCCTCCGGGGGCAATGCGAGCTGCCCCAGCAACTCGACGGCGCCCTGATAGGTGATGCTCGCGCCATCGAGATGACGCCGCTTCTTGTCACCATCTCCCAACGTGGCGGCATCGAGATGCCAACGAATCACCGTCACTTGCGCCTTGAGATGTTCGAGGCTTTTGAATTTTTCCACGGCATGGCCCTCGTATATCTCAAACCTGGCAAGGAGGACGCACGAAGCATGCCGGGCTCGCCCGACGCCGCCAAACTGAACGAACGATGAACGAGTTACGTCTGCCTTTGCACCGTAAAGTTCCAAGTCGGCGAACGGCGACGTGGTGTTGGCAGTTGGCGACGGGCGGCGGCGTCCGTGCCCGAGGTGGTTTCAACTCGCCGGAGACCGCCGGCAACTACCAGCGGTAGGCAACCGACATGCTGAAGGAAAGCTGGGCTCTGCGCTCGACGATTGGGCTGCGCGCGGGGCTGCCGAGGAGCTCGCTCACTGCGAGATTCGTGTTGGCGAGCAGATGGGTCGTGAAGAAACGCGTGGCGCTGAAGCCGAATCCGGCTGACTCGAAGCCACCATGGGCCGAGTACGGCGCATAGCCCGACTGCAAGGCCTGTCGCGCGCTGACTCCGTAGACCGTCTGCAGGTGCTTGCGATCGGCGAGCGTCACCGAGGGTCCGGCGAACATGACGAACTTGCGGGAGCTGCCGGGCAGGGGTGAATAGAAGTTGAGATCGCCCACGATCCCTGAGGCGCCGCCGGCGATCTTGCGGATGTCAGCCCGCAGCAGGACGGGCAGGCGCTTGGAGAGAATGTAGGTGCCCGCCAGCTTGAAGAAGGGCGCCCGCGGGATGTCGCCGAGGCCATGCAGCGTGCTGTAGTGCCAGTTCACGCGGCGACCGAGATCCAGGCCGGCCGCGACCGAGATGCGGTACTGCTTGCCCGCGAGGACGTTGACTCCGATGCCCTCGCCGGTGGAGACGAAGATCCGGTCCCGGTAGCGGATGTTGATGACAGGACCCGCGCCCGCGCGATACTGGCTGGCCCCGCTGTAGATGGGGTTCACCGAGGTCGCGACCCCGAGAATGACGTCCCATTCGGGTACTTTGGGGGCGAACAGCCTTTGGAGCGCGATCCCGCCCGGATACTGCCACTCCTGCATGGGCGAGGGCGTCTGTGCCTGGGCGAGGCGGGCTCCGCACCCGCAGATTGCCGCAACCAGGCACGCGGCCAAAATTTTTGACAACAGGGGTCCTCCGCGGGGTCAACGGCGGAGGAGCATGCTTGGTTCCCGGCTGCGGGACCGCCGGATCAGCGGGATACGCGCGCCGGCCGCCGGCCGCGCAGGACCGCGAGCGCTCCCAGGAGCAGGGTGACGGCGCCGGCGAGCGTCGCGGGGTCGAGTTCCGGTGCGGCGGCGGGCGAGGGGTTGGATCCCGGTCCCGGCGGGTCGGACCCCGGGCCGGGGTCATCCGTCTGCGAGCCGTCGTTGGGAGGACTGGTTCCTTGCGAATCGCGCGCGACCGGCATGGTGCCTCCCGCCAGGGAAGGCCGGCGAGCGACGTAGCCGGCGTTGCTGCCCACGCCGCAGCCGGCGGGCAGCCCGCAGTCGAGCGGCACATAGCCGTCGTACGCAAACGAGCCCGCGCCCTCTCGCGGCGTGGGGCTGGTGGTTGCCGGGGTCGCTACAGGGTTACCCGGCTGCGTGCCGTCACTCGAGGCGAGCACCGGTGGGCTAGCCCGCGTCCCCTGGCCGACACCGGATGCCGTATCAGCATTCGATGCGACATCGGAGTGGCCGGCTGCATCGGGCTGCGGATGGTCGGAATACGCGTGGTCTACGAGCTCGTGACCGGCAGGCGTACCAACAGCCGGCGTCATCATCTGCTTGCCACCGGCCGATGCGAGCGGAGCGTGTAAGGGCTGCATGACCGCGCGCTTCGGCGGCACGGCCTGGTCCGCAGTCGTGACGAACCTGACTTCACCGTGACGAGTCAGCGCGAATCCCGTTGCCGCCAGGAGACCGAAAAGAAGAGTGAGCAGCAGCCATCGAGTCTTTTTTGTTCTTGCCTTCATTGGCCATCCCGCGTTTGAATTCTTGCGATGCCAGGCCTCGGCCGGCTTCCCGCGGCAATGATCTCATCGAATCGGGCGTGTCGCAAATCGCACGGCCGCTTTGAACATAACGCGGCGCTATATGACGCCGCGCGACCGGCCCGCCGGTATCAGCTCGCGTCGTGGAAAATAACACCGAGCGTGTGCCGCCGGCCGGACCGCACGCGGCTCACACCGTGGCGCAGGTTGACACGGTAGTCGCCGCGCGTTCCATGCACCGGCCGATGATGGACCGCGAACACGACGGCATCGCCTTGCTCCAGCGGCACCACCTCCGCCCGTGACTGCATGCGCGGGCGCTGCTCGGTGAGCACGAATTCACCGCCCCTGAAGTCGCGGCCGGGCCGTGACAGAAGAACGGTGAGCTGCAGAGGGAAGACCCATTCGCCGTAGAGGTCCTGATGGAGGCAGTTGTAGTCCTCCGCTCCGTAGCGCAGAAGCAGGGGAGTCGGCTTCACCTGGCCCGCAGCGTGACAACCCTCGAGGAATGCCTCCAGGCTCGCGGGGTAGCGGCGATCGCCGCCCAGCCGACGGCTCCACTCATTCGCAACGGGGGCGAGATGCGGATAGAGCGAGGCGCGCAGCCGCGCGACGAGCGGCGGCAAGGGGTAGGAGAAGTACTTGTATTCGCCTTGCCCGAAGCCGTGGCGGCTCATGATGACGCGGCTGCGGAAGCGGCTGTCGTCGTCATAGAGTTCCGCCAGTTCCCGGCAATCCACGGCAGAGACGAGGCCGGGCAACACGGCGCAGCCGCGGAAGCTCAGCTCGGCTGTGATCACCGCCCAATCTATTCCTATGTTATCCTTTAAGATCAAAGAGCTACTATACATTTCTGATGTGAATTCCAATATCGTCTATGCAGGCTTGCGAAGCACTCTTGCGGCCACCCTATCGTGGGCTACGACGACATACTCGCCGTTTTCGGCCACGGTCGCGCGCAGACGCTAAAGAGCGCGCCGCATCGTTAGATTCAGACGCATCCGACCCATGACAGAGTGGCAGCCATCCGCCACTGGCGCGACTCCATGGTAAGCCAGGCGTGTCGCCCCGCCCCAGACCACGACATCTCCGTGCTGCACCGGCAAGCGATACGGCTTGTCGGAGCGCTTCAAACCCCCGAAGAGAAAGGTCGCGTCCAGGCCCAACGACACCGAGACGATGGGCGCCGAGAAATCCCGTTCATCCCGATCCTGATGCAGCGACATGCGCGCACCCGGCTCATAGCGGTTGATCAGACAGACATCCGGCCGGAAATGCGCGAAGCCCGCGAGCGCGGCGGCACGCTCCGCAAGCTCGAGGAACGACAGAGGCAGAGCAGGCCAGGCTCTTCCCGTCTCGGGATCGATCGGATCGTAGCGGTAACCCTTGCGGTCGGTGACCCAGCCCACGGCCCCGCAGTTGGTCATGGCGGCCGACATGCGCTGTCCGCCGGGAGTGAGCATGTGCCGGAAGGGCGCGGCCGTTGCGATCTTGCCGATCTCGGTGAGCAGCGCCTGCTCGAGCGGCGCGGCGAAGCCGCGAAGGTGAGTGAACCCGAGCCTGGCCGCGCGCTGCGCCGCGGATTCACCGAAGAGATCGTCCGTGAGGCTCAATGCGGCACGCCGGAAGGAGGGATGCCTCAGGGCTCGCGGCCCGGCTCGAGCGGAAAGCCGGCTTCGCGCCATGCCTTCATGCCGCCATCCAGCGCGACGGCGCGCTGAAACCCCAGCTCGCGCAGCGTAGCGGTCGCCAGCGTCGAGATGCGGCCGAACTCGCAGCACACCACGATCCGCCGCGTCGGGTCCGGCAGATCGTGGTTGACCCGCAGCTCGAGCTGGCCGCGCGGCAGCAGCTTCGCCCCGGGGACGTGCCCCTCCTCGTAGGCGTCACGCTCGCGCACGTCGAGGACGATCAGCTCATCCGTGCGGCTCTCGACCCGCGCCAGCAATTCCGCGAGCGACATGAAGGGAACGGCCGCGGCGGCCTCGGCAAGCATCTGCGCGACGGTCTTGGCGCCGTTCATGTTGGAACGCAATGCCTCCGTGAGATGCGAGGGCATGCTGAGATTGAGACTGCGCATCATTTCGCAAAACTGCGGGCGCTCCTTCACCTGCAGTCGCGGGTTGGACGCGACCTCCTCGGCGAGCGTGGAGTGAACGCGCCCCTTGTAATCGTGCGCCGGAAAGACCAGCAGAGCCGGATCCAGCTTGAGGAGTCGATTGAACAGGCTGTCATGCAGCGCATCCGGATCGCCGCTCGGCAGATCGGTGCGTCCGGTGCCGCCGATGAGCAGCGTATCGCCCGTACATATCCGGTCCTCCACCCGCAGGCACATCGAGTCGCGCGTGTGGCCGGGTGTGTGCAGCACCTGCAGCCGCAGCTTCCCGACGAGCAGCATGTCGCCATCGTCGAGCCGCAGGTCCACGAACGGGGCAGGACTCATGCGGTGCATCGCGACCGGTGCCTCGAGCCGCCGGGACAAGCCCCGCGTCGCCGAAAAATGGTCGGCATGGGTGTGGGTATCGATGAGGTAGTGGATGCGCAGGCCGTGGCGCGAGGCGAGGCCGAGATACCGGTCGATCAGTCCGATTTCCGGATCGATCAGCGCCGCCGCCGAAGTCTCCGCGCAGCCCACGAGGTAGGACTTGCAGCCGCCGGCCGAGAGTTGCTCGAAGATCATCGTAGCCTCCCCGCGATCGGGACTGCGGCGAATGTCGAGGCGGCGATGGTCGATCCGCCCCTGCGCAATGTCAATGGATCAGGGAGGCCGCCACGAACCCCGTTTTGATCTCGGTCGGCAGCAGCCGCACGATCAGGTGAAGGAGGAGAGGCACGAGGATGAGATCGTCGACGATGCCCGCGAGGGGAAGAGCGAAGTTGACCGGATCCAGGGCATAGAGCCCAAGGACCACGGTAACCGGCCACAGCCAGATCGGCCGGCGCCGATGTCGCAGAGCGAACCAGAGCAGGCTCAGGTCGCCCGCCACCAGTCGCCAGAGCCTGAGCAATCGAATCATGGCGGCTCCTCCCGCATGCGCATGAGCCTATGATGAAGATCAGGGTTGCGGAATCAAGCTTTGCAGCGCCAAGACGCGCGAGCCTGTAAGCTCGCCACACGACCGGGGGAAAGGACAAAAATGCCAAGAACAATTCCGCGCACCGCTGCGCTGCGCTCGGCCGCTGTACGCCTCCTGCCCATTGCCCTGCTCGCGTTGCCGGGCGCGCTCTTCGCCCCAGGCGCAGGCGCGGCGCCACTCACCACCTACGGCCAGTTGCCCAGCATCGAGGACGTCGCGCTGGCACCCGATGGCACTCGAATCGCCTATGTACGCACCCAGGGCGATCTGCGGGTCGTTTTCGTCGCCACTGTGGCGGATCACAAGCTCATTCGTTACGTGAAGACCGGTGAGGAGAAGCTGCGAGACATCGAATGGGCCGACAATGACAACCTGATGATCATCACCTCCGAGACGAGCTCGATGTACGGGTTCAAGGATGAGTGGCACCTCCTCAGAGTCTACAACGTTCCGCACAATGAGCTGCGCTCCCTGCCCGGCAGTACGATCGGGGCACGAAATGAGGTCATGAACACGGTCGTCGACAGGGTGATGATCAGACATGTCGGCGGGCATACGCTGCTGTTCGTGCCGGGTCTTTATCAGGCAGGCCCCGACACCGGCGCGGGACTGTCAGGAGATGACGTCGCACTGTTTCGCTGCGATCTCACCACGAACGTCACCAGCCTGGTGAGGAAGGGCTCGCCCGATACCTCATGGCTGGTCGACGGCCAGGGTGAGGTCGCCGCCGAGGAGGATTACGACGAGCAGACGCAGCGCTGGTCCATCGGGCTCTCTACCCTGGGAGGCAGCCCCTCGACAGCCGCTTCGGGTCATGCCCCGCTGGATCTTCCCGAACTCCTGGGCTTCGGACCGACGGGAGGCAGCCTGCTCATCGAGTCGATCGAGAACGGCCACAAAGTGTGGAGTCTCTTGTCCCGCAAGGATGGAAAACTCACGCTCCTCCCGCGGGAGCGAGTGTTCGACGAGCCCCTCCTGGATCCCTTCACCGACCAGACGATCGGCGGAATGGATCTCGTCGACGTACCGCAGTACGTCTTCTTCGATCCCGCGAAGAGCGCCCGCTGGCAATCCATCGTCAAAGCGCTCGACGGCAGCGCTGTGCAGTTCGTTTCCGCATCGAGCGACTTCTCGAAAGTGGTGGTGCTCGTAGACGGATCGAGTTACGGCTACCGCTACGTCCTCATCGACCTCGCCAAGGCCTCGGCCACTCCAATCGGCCCTGTCTACGCGGGAATCGACCAGCCGCTCGAAGTGCGGCCCATCACCTATCCAGCCGGCGATGGCCTCGCGATTCACGCTTATCTGACGCTGCCGCAGGGCCGGCCGGCCCACGATCTGCCACTCGTCGTACTCCCCCATGGCGGCCCCGCCGCTCGTGACACGGCCGAATTTGACTGGTGGTCGCAGGCGCTGGCCGACCAGGGCTATGCGGTCCTGCGGCCCAACTACCGCGGCTCGAATGTCAGCGTGCAGCTCCTGCAGGCCGGCTTCGGCGAGTGGGGCCGTAAGATGCAGACGGACCTGTCCGATGGCATCCGCTATCTGGCCAAGCAGGGGATCGTCGATTCCGGCAAGGTCTGTATCGTAGGAGCGAGTTACGGCGGCTATGCGGCGCTTGCCGGCCTCGCCCTGCAGCCTGCGGTCTATCGGTGTGGCGTCTCCGTCGCGGGAGTTTCCGATCTGGCGCGAATGATGCAATGGGAAGGCAGGGGTGGACTCGACAACCGCTACGTCACCCGTTACTGGGATCGCTTCTGGGGCGTTTCGAGTAGCTCGGATCCGGCGCTGGACGCCATTTCCCCCATCAAGCACGTCGATGCGGTCACTGCGCCCGTGCTGCTCATCCACGGCCGCGATGACACCGTGGTGCCGTACGAGCAGAGCCAGATCATGTTCGACGCGCTGCACAAAGCCAACAAACAGGTCGAGCTGGTGACTCTCAAGCATGAGGACCATTGGCTGTCTCGCAGCGAGACGCGGACGCAGATGCTGGAAGCGACCGTCGCCTTCCTGCGAGCGCACAACCCTCCGAATTGACCTCAGTGGTCGTACCGGATCGTGGAGACGAGATGGTCCGACTCGAGGACGGCGTGCCCCTCACCGTTGCCGAGTGAGGCGAACCAGTAGACCTGCTCCTCCCGAGCGTAGGGAAGCAGCGTCGCGGGATCGACTACGATGCGAGCGTCAGTCGACGTGTCGTAGTCCACGAACGGCTCGTCAGGGTCGCTGATATCGGCGAGCACGTCGTTGAGCGATTTTCTGTCCGGCGTTGCATGAAGCACGATCTCGACACACCTTTGCGTTGCCGCGCCGGCGGTACACGGCACCCTGCGCGTGAAGGCAAACTCGATCCGGTGCTGCACCACGAACTGCGGCATGCCCGGCACGGAGAGCGGGGCCGAGAGCGCATACCAGACACCCTGCTCGAGCTTCGCCCCGCTCCACATGGCCGTCTCTAGCTGGTAGTTTTCGGCCGTCCCCGCCTCGAGCAGGCCGGGCGCGAGAGCGCCGGAGGCTCTGTCGAGAGCTTCATTCAGAGCCTCGTGCCGGGGATCGCGGGAGGGCGCGCCCGCCCGGATGAGTTTGCCCACTTGGGCAGAGAGCCGTGCCGCGAACCCGTTGGCGTCCGCGATGCTCTGCAGCTCGCCGCCGGCGCTCACTTTGAAGTCCGCCGTGAAGAGCAGAGCCGGAGGCAGTACCAGCGGAGTCTTTCTTTTCGGGTCCGCCTCCGACGGCCAGACGCCCGGGTCGTACCGAGTCAGCCGATGCGTGTACGAGACGCTCCAGCCGCCACCCGCTTGCGCAGCCGTGCGGCGCTCGAACGTGGCTGATGCACGGCTGTGGACGACCCGGTCGTCCTCCAGAAATGTGCGGCGTTGCTCGAGTGTGACCTGCGCATCGGCCGCATGCCATGCAAACCTGAGAGTCGCCTGGCGCTTCGGGAAGTCTCGCATGAGCGCAGCGACTTGCGGCGGTCCGGCCGGCTGTCCGCGCCAGGTCAGAAGCAGCTGGTAGTTCTGTCGGGCGTCGTCTTCGAAGCCATACTCCCGGTCCATGTCGAGGGCCGCCTGGAGGGCCGCGAGCGCTGCCGTGTTGTCGCCCAGCCGGTGCAGGGTGACGCCGACGTCAAACTGCATGATGACCATCGATTCGTAATCGAACGAGTTGCGATAGAGCTTAACGGCCCGGCGCGCCGCCGCCGCGGCCGCGAGCAGATCGTCCCGGCGGTCCGTTTTGCTGCCGCATCCGGCTCGTACCAAGTGCAGGCGGTACTCGAGGTCGGCAGAACGCGCCCAGCCATCGGGGAACATGACGCGCGTCTTGAGGCTCGCGTCGACGCTACCCAGCTGCTCCTGGGCGAGCACCAGGCGCTGTGCGCATGGACCCTTGGCGCGGCTCAGCAGGAACTCGCCATACGCGAGCTGCGCGTTGAGCAATGCAGGAGACGCCGCATCGGTGCGCTTGATCCGGGCGATGGCCGCCGCGAAATCGCCCGTCTGAGTCGTGCTCGGCGACGGTCGGCGCGTCGGAGCCGCGCAAGAACCCGCGAGGAGACAGGCCGCCGCGCAGAGGAGCAGCGGCCGCGCGTTCATCCGCCTCGGACGGAGATTTCGGCAATCGCCACCAATCGAGCCGCGTCCGTCAGCGATGGCGGGACGCGGGCTTCGCCTTGACCGGGCTCAGACAGCCGTCGGTTTCGGGTCTCCCGTTCGCGTCGACGGTTCTGGACCAGAAATCGCAAAACATCGGCGCAACGACAGGGAATCGCGCATAGGCCAGCGACCCGTGCGAGTACGAACGCACATGTGGACGCGAACGAGGAGGCTTGGGACGATGGGGCGGATGACCCGGGCGAGGGCGCATTCTGTCGACGCGAGCCATGCGAGCGATGCCACTGCGGGCCACGCGGGTCATGCGCGCAGCAGTAGCGGCGCCTCCCGTTCGAGGTCCGAGCGCCAAGGCGACCCGCGAGGCATGCCCGCCCCTCGGCACCGCCGCTACATGAGCCAGGCCGGCAGATTGGTAACCCAGGACGTGGTAGCCGCGCGTGCCGTGTGCGACGTAACCCCCGCGGGCCATGAAATCCCCGTGAGATGCGTAGCCTCCGGCGCTGGCGGAGCCGCCGGGTCTGTAGGCGCCGTGCGCATGGCCACCGCCGAAGCCGCCGCCTCTGTGGCCGCCACCGAAGTGACCTCCGAAGGCACCGCCGAAGCGCGCACCGCCGAAATGCCCGCCACCGCCTCCGCCGCCGAAGTGCCCACCACCTCCACCCCCGTGTCCCCCGCCGCCTCCACCATGTCCGCCGCCGCCTGCGGAGGCTCCGCCGCCCGAAGAAACACTGCCGCCGGAGGCAACCGTGGCACCGGTGACGGACATGGCGGCAAGACCGGCAAGGCTGAGGGTGGCAGCGAGCGCGACGAGGCGGATACGCATGTTCTTGTCTCCCGGAGGACGACGCTTGCGCGAGCTACGCTGCGATCATAGGCCGCATGACACCAGGAGGCGTTAACAATTGATTAAGATTTGTTAACACCTTTCTCGGACGGCGCGACTGTGCGGCACGGCATGGAAGCGGTGCGGCACGGATTCACCGCCCGGGCGTCGCGCTGTCACCCAGCGCGCGGCGGAAGAGGCGCGGCATCAGCATTGGAACGGTACGCCTGTACGTCTGGTAATGGCTTCCGTGCTCATGAATGAGGTCCCGCTCCTCGAACTGGATTGCGAGCACGATGTAGGCAGTCGTGGCGACGGCAAAGAGGAGGTGGGCGAGAGTCATGTGCGGCGTCGCCCAGAAAGCGATCAGGAATCCCAGATAAAGGGGATGCCTGACGAGGCGATAGGGAGCCGGCGTGCGGAAAGCTACGGGTATGTACGGACGGCCGAGCAGCGGCAACCAGACCTGACGCAGCCCGAAGAGATCGAAGTGACTGATATAGAAAGTCACTGCGAGCACGCTAGCCCATCCGGCCGCACACAGCGCCCAGATCGCGAGCCGCGCACCGGCGCTGTCGATGCTCCAAACCGAGATGTCTATCGGGCGCCGTTGCCAGAACAGCAGCAGCAGCGCGAGACTTGCGCACAGCACGTAGGTCGAGCGCTCGATGGTCCAGGGAACGACCTGGGTCCAGCGCTCCTTGAACCACCTGCGGGCCATTATGCTGTGCTGAAGCGCGAAGACGCCGAGCAATCCCAGGTCGATGCAGACGGCGGCTGCCAGCGGGCCCCGCGATGGCGAGTCGAGCTGTGTCGGCACGAGAAATCCGCCGACGAACCCGACCGCATAGAGGAATGTGGCCAGAAAGATGACGTACGACGCGATGGCGTAGACCAGGAAAAGCAGATGTTTGATCATGGTGAGCCCTCCCTTTGCCCATACCATCCGCCCGGCGCTATGCTCCCGCCATCGGACCTTTGTCCCGAATGCCCCTACAATCACATGCGGCCCTGAGACATTTGTCCCAGACGGTCTGAGGTATGCAGGTGCGCCAGCGCATCCACTACGTGAGGGCAGCCGACGGAATCCGCCTCGCCTGGGCCCAGGCCGGAACGGGGCGACCGCTCATCAAGGCTGCCAACTGGCTCACCCATCTGGAATATGAGTGGGAAAGTCCGGTCTGGCGCCACTGGATCCAGTTCCTCTCCACGCACTTCCAATTGGTCCGCTACGACGAACGGGGATGCGGAATGAGCGAGTGGCGCGCAGGAGCGCTGACGATCAGGGAGTGGACGGCAGACCTCGAGCTCATCATCGCAGCCGCCCGCATCGACATGCCGGTCACCCTGCTCGGTATCTCGCAGGGTGCGGCTGCCTGCATTCAGTATGCGGTGAGGCATCCGGAGCGCGTGGCGCGCATGATTCTGTACGGCGGCTACGCGTTGGGAGCGTTCAAGCGGGGGAACCCGACAGCGGGGCGGGCATACCGGGCGATGGTGGACCTGGCGCGAGCCTCCTGGGCGGCAAGCAATCCAACCTTCCGTCAGGTATTCACCTCGCGCTTCATACCTGACGGTACCCCCGAGCAGCTCCAGTGGTTCAATGATCTTTGCGTCAAGTGCACGATGGGTGAGGTCGCCGCCGAGCTGCTGGAAGCACGCGCGGAGCTCGACATTTGCGAGCTCCTCCCCCAGGTACGCACGCCGACACTGATCATGCACTCACGGAACGACGAAGTCGTGCCGATCGCCGAAGGCCACCGTCTGGCGGCCGAGATCAAGGGTGCCGAATTCGTGGAGCTGGACTCTCGCAATCACGTCCTCCTGGCCCACGAACCGGCGTGGCTGCGTTTTCAGGAGGAAGTGCTCGCCTTCGCGAAGGGCGAAGCGATGAATGACGTGTTCTCCGCTCTATCGCTGCGCGAGCGCGAGGTGCTGGCCCTGATTGCGCACGGCCTGAGCAATGCGCGAATAGCCGAGCGGCTGCAGATCGGCGACAAAACAGTGCGTAATCACGCCTCGAACCTATTCGACAAGCTCGGCGTGCGCTCCCGCGCCGAGGCCATCGTGTTCGCGCGTGAGCACGGGTTCAGAGGCTAACCTGAGCCGGTTTGACGACCAGGTCCCGCCGTGTACACGGCGCAGTCCTCATGCATCCCAATACGCACAACCTGCAAGACCGTCGGTCGGACGCGCACGGGGTCCTGCGGCGCCCGCTATCGCGTCATTCATCGCCAGCAGTCCGCTGCCTCGCCGTCGCATGAGGCCAGGCTTGTCGCGGATCGCGACGTCAGCCCATCAAGGAACTTGCGAGCCATCTCCTGTCGCGCAGGTCAACGGAGAGACCGGGGAATGCATGCTGGCGCGCCCGTGATCCGCGTGCTCAGCATCCTCTCTGACTGCCTTTGCCTGCAACGAGTGCCAGGCGGCCAAAGTGGCGTTGAAATCCCTGCACAATTGCGCAGAGGTTCGATACAACGATGAAACGGGTGCCTGATCGCTGGTGGATTCCACCATCTCCAGCAGCGCCGACGCCTGTCCATTGATCCTGCTGAAGCTGGTCGCGCCCTTGACGGGCGGTGGAGCGTAGGACCCGCCCGAGAGGCCGAGCGATGCATCTTTGGCGGCGCCGGTCAGTTCGGCAATGCGCTTTCGCAGCGCCTTTGCTGCCTTGCCCGGCACTCCTTCGCGCAGCGATGTCAGCTGCGACTCCAGCCCGCTGCCCTGTTCGTAGGCGTTCTTGCTAGCCGACATGACCGTGATGATCTGTTGCGACAGAGCCAACTGCCGGCGCAAGCCATCCAGGGCCACGGCCGAATCATCAAGCCGCGGGTCCTGCTTCAGCAGTACCGGTTGAACGTAGGAAACTCCGTCCACGGTCAGCTTCACCTTATAGCTACCGGGCAGCGCCATCGGCCCCTCCGGGGTGAACGGCGTATCTGCCGGCACCGCCCCCATGGACTGATCGAAAAACACGGCGGGCGGCGCTGGGTAGCGCATGTCCCAGCTCACGCGGTGCTCGCCCGCTGCCGTGGGTAACGGCCGCTGCGGTCGCGCCCAAAAGGCAGGCGTGGGCGGCAGGGGCTGATCGAGCGGCGCAATCGGAGCGTTCGAATATGAACGCACCAGGTAACCTTGGGCATCGAAAATCTGCAGCTGCACACTTTGCGCCGGCTGCTTCAGATAGTAATCAATCACGACTCCTCGAGGCGGATTCTTCCCATGGGGAACCTCAGGCGGGAACGGCGTGTCCTGATTGATATTCGCCTCGACCCTCATCGCTGCCTGTGGACGGAACAAATACGCCTGCCGATTCGCAAGATCCGCGGTCAATTCCTCGAGCGGCGAGATATCGTCCAGAATCCATATGCCCCGCCCATATGTAGCAGCGATCAGATCGCTGCGGTGGAACTCCAGATCATAGATTGCGGTCGTTGGCAGGTTCAGTCGCAGCGATTGCCAGTGGTTGCCGTCATCGAACGACACGTAGACGGATGTTTCCGTGGCCGCGAATAGCAACCCCTGTTTGCGAGGGTCTTCCCGTACCACTCGCACAAAACTGCCAGTCGGCTCATCTGCCGGCAGCCCCGTGACGATGCTTTGCCATGACTTGCCGAAGTTGAGCGTGCGATCGATGTGCGGGGAATAATCCCCGGTCGCATCACCCCGTACCGCGGCGTAGGCTTCCGACGGATTGAAATGCGACGCCTGAACCTCGACTTCAGCATGCATCGAGGTATCTGGCGGCGTTACGTCTTGCCAGTGTTTCCCGCCGTCTTCCGTTATATAGAGGACGCCATTGTTGCTCCCCGACCAAATGACCCCGGCTTGCCTTGTGGAAGGCGACAATGCCACCAGCGCGTCACCATGGTGGACTCCTTCCGGATTGGGCAATGGTGGTTTCCCTGGATGGGCGGTCAGATCCGGACTGATTTTCTGCCAGTGATCGCCGCCGTCCTCGCTCTCCCAAACGTTCTGCGTGCCGTAATACAACACGTTCGGGTTCTGTGGCGAGAAAACGATCGGAGCGGAAACGGCTCGCCTAAAATCCGTATCCTTGATCGCGCTGATGGCGCCCACGCCAAAATCGACGCTCTGCGCGCCCCAGGTCTTGCGATTCACCTTTTGCAGGAAGCCCCAAGGTCCATTCGTGAATAGAACGTCGGGATGTGCAGGGTCGACCGTCACGAATCCCGACTCCCAGCCGGGCAGGGGGAACCAATCGAGGTCGGTCACCTCACCGACGAGACCTCCACTGGCGATCGCAAACGTGCCGCTATCCTGCTTGCTGCCGTATATCCAGTAGGGATACCGGTTATCGGTGTCCACTTTATAGATCTCAGCGGTTTTCTGGTTGTACCATGAGCTCCAGGTGCGACCTTCGTCGAGACTGACCGATGCCCCTTGATCGCCGCCGTACACGATGTGGCTCGGGTCAGTGGAATCAATCCACCACTGATTTGGGTCGTCGCCTCCGGGCGCGCCTTTGAAGGCAACCAGAGTATGGCCGCCATCAGTGGATCGGTACACGCAGGTACCCATCGTATAGACGACGTTCGGGTCGTGCGGATCCACCAGAACCTGCTTGCTCGATGTGTAGATCGTCTTGGTGGCCAGCGACCAGCTCGCGCCGCCGTCATCCGACCGAAAGAGTCCATCGGCGTTCAGCAAATAAACGCGCTGGGACTGGGTGCCCGCTGCGACCGCAGTCTCCCCGATTTTCCTGGGCTGATTGCGGCCCTCCAACTTTGTCCAGGTCGAGCCCTCATCGGTGGACTTGTACAGGGTAGTGGGTCCCGGATGCTTCGAGAGGAAGCGAGGCGAAGCGCCCGGCGCCACATAGGTTCGCCTCACCGTGGCGAAAATTACGCGCGGATCATCGCTCGCCCAGGACAGGTACGTCGCGCCGGACTCAGGCTGCGCATCCAGCGCCCGCTTCCACGTTTTCCCTCCGTCCGTGCTGCGAAAGACCCCGCGTGCCCCTCCTTTGTGATGATCGATTCCGCGCGTGGCTGCCAGCAACACGTCAGGATTGTGCGGATCCACCAGTAGCCACGCGATCTCTCCCGCATTTTGCAATCCGGCACTCCGCCAGTGCGCCCCGGCATCGGTCGACTTCCATACACCGCTGCTGTAGTGGGATCCGAATATGCTCCCGGTTCCCGCATAGATGACCGACGGTTGCGACTGCGCTACCGCCAATGCGGTGATGCCCCGGACGTCATGCTGTGCATCGGTAACCGGGAACCAAGTGGTGCCCGCGTTCTCAGTCTTCCAGACACCCCCATTATCGGTACCCATGTAGGCGATCGCCGGGTGCCCATCGACCCCCGCCACCGAATCCACTTTGCCCGCAATGAATGGGCCGATGTTGCGCCACTGCATCCCCTGAAACAGACTCGGGTCGACCTGCGCGTTGGCCGTACCCATGAGGAACAGCGCCGCGGCGGCAGACACCGCCCGTCCCAACATGCGTGCGCGTATCGATACAACCCGTGACGTCATTGCGGACCCCCAAGGCTTTTGGATCGCGGAGCACGAAGGCTCACGTTTACCGAAGGATACACGGACACTTGCGCGGCTCATCCTCGTACCAGCGCGCCTCACGCACCTCAGGTCTCATCGGCGCGCACGGGCGAGGGCGGCTTCTGGTCGACCGGCGTGAGATCAGAGGTGGTACGTGAGCACGTTTTCCGATTCGCGCACCAGAGATTCATCGAGCAGGCGTTGAACAAGGGCCAGCCGCTCACTCTCCGACAGGTGCAGGAACCAGCCCTTCACTTTGCCCGCAAGACCCTTGCGCCGCGCGGGCCGCGTCTTCTCTTTCCGTAGAAGCGTTACGAGCCGCGCAAAGTGATCCGTCTCCAGATGCTCTTCGGCCAAAAAGGCCTCCTGCAAGGAGCTTGCCCGCCGGCACTTGCGACCGAGGGCCACCAGGTGGCTTATCAGGGGATCGAAACCCGTGTCTCGCGACAGGATTGTACATTCGCAGTCGGGATTACCGGTGAGCTCCTGCCCCAGATAGAACGCGATATGGAAATCGAGAGCGTTCGGTCCCTGGCCCGATATCTCGATCCACTTAAGCCGAGGCCCGAGCAGTTGGGCTTGCACGACCAATCTCGCGGGAAACTTCTTTTGCGTCGTGCCATAGAAGATCTTGACGCGCGCGTTGGGAGGCACACGTGACAGATCGATCGTCTGCACATTCTCGAGATCTACCAACAGTATCCGCTCAGGCATTGGCCATTTCCTGATCTCGCGGTACCAAGTACCCGCGGCGCGCTATGGAAGGCTTCGCACGGTCAATTCTCAGATCCCACGCCAAATCCCAACATATCAGCCGATCGGCATCCCGGGCGGTACCGCCACCGGCTTCGCCGGCACGAACTTCGCCGGATCGCTGAAGAACTCATCGATCCGCGCCGTCTCCATCCCGTGCAGCGCCCGGTCCTGCTCGTCCGTCGCCGGAGTCTGCGTCAGCCTCACCTTGAGCTCCCTCAGCTCGTACCGCGCAATCGCCTGTGTCTGCGCCGAGTCGCCTTTTGCAGCCGCCAATCCCAGCAGCGCCTCCACGATCTGGTTATCCACGGCGCGCTTGACTTGCAGCTCCAGCCCCGATGCGTCCTTCGGAACGTTTGTGGAGGACAGCGTCGCCTGGATCACGTCCTGCAGCGAAGGTTCTGCGGGGTCTTCGGCGTGATATTGCACCAGCCGGTTGGCTCGCTCCGGATTGAACAGCAGCTCCAGGGTCAGATCCGCCGCCGAATCCGCTGCCGCAATCGGATCGAAGGTCACACCGGTGCGGGAAGGGAAGTCCTCCTCCGTCCGCGGCAGCCCCGGCGGACGCGGCGGCAACAGTTGCAGCAGCGGCTGCGGCAGCGTCAACATCGCCGGTGAGAGCGTCTTCAAGACAGCGGCCAGCGCATGCCGCTGATCCGCCGGATCCACAATCTGCGGCCCCATCTGCCCGTCACCGCGCACGTTGTAGCGGTACTCCAGCCCTCCGATTTCCTTTGCCGCCGCCACCGTCTGATACCGATGGAAGAGATATAGCGGCACCAGCACATCCTCCAGTTGCGCCAGCGGCATCCCTTCGCGGATGCAGTCCACGCCGAAGCGCTGCATCGCCGCCGCCCGCACCCGCAGCACCCGGTCCAGCTCCGCCGCCGGATCGGTCCCGTTGTCCCACAGGTGCGCATGAGGCTGCGCCGACCCAATGGGCCGCGCATCCTCATCGGAAATAAACACCAGTCCCCGCTTTTCCGCGTTGCGCACGATCGTCGTAAGCGCCGCCTCGTTCTCATACGGCTTGCCGTCCTTGTCGAACTCGCGATATCCGTAGTCGATCGACACCTTGTCCCAGATCCCGATCCCCACGGGATACGCATGGCTCACATCCGGCACGCCGTTTGGCCCCACGGTCACCCATGGTGCCGGATAATCCATCACCGACACCGTCTCGTTCGGGGGCAGCGGATAGCCGCTCGAGGCAAAGTTATGCGCCAGCCCGAGCGTGTGTCCGGTCTCGTGCGCGGCCAACTGCCTCAGCCGCTCCAGCACCATTTGTAGCGCCGCATCGTTTGCTTCATCCGGTGCGGGCTTGCCGTTGCGATAGGGAGCGAGCAGCGCCTCGGCAATCAGATAATCCTGCCGCCCGCGCAGCGAGCCGAGCGTCACGTTCGCCTTGATGATCTCCCCCGTCCGCGGATCGATCACCGACGCTCCGTAGCTCCATCCCCGCGTGTAACGGTTGACCCACTGGATGATGTTGTAGCGCACATCCATGGGGTCCGCGCCCTTCGGCAGCACGCTCACCCGGAACGTGCCCGGCGCCCAACCCGCTGCCTGGAACGCCTGGTCCCACCAGCTCGCGCCTGTCACCAGCGCTTGCCGGATCGGCTCCGGAGCCCCGCGATCCACGTAATACTGTAATGGCGTTACGGCCTCGCAGTTCGTTACGCAGCTCGCATCCTTCTTGAGCAGCCGGTGCCGCCTGATGAAGCTCTGCGCAATCGGCTCGCCCAGCGGCGCGTCATAGTCCCGATAAGTGAAGTCGAAGTACCCCGAGTCCGGCGAAAACCGTCGTGGCGTATATCCCGCAGGCGGCAACGCTACAAACATCTGCCGCTCCCGAATCGACATAGCGCGCGGATTCGGGGTCACGTCTTTCACAATTTCGCCCGGGGCGGTCAATTGCTGCGGACCTTCCACGAAGGTCAGCTGCGCCTCCACCACACTGTTCTCCGGGAAAGCCTTCGAATCAGCCGGCACAATCGTCGACCGCGCCGGATCCACGTGATACACACCCTGTTTTCCCTGCGCCAGCGCCTCGGCGATCTGGTGCGTATCGCTCAGGAAAAAATCCGTCGCATCTACCAGCACTGTCCCGTTCGGATCGGCTGTCGCGACCCGGAACCCGGCCAGCACCGACTCCGGAAACGACTCCGTGACCGTCGCCTGCTCCGCTGCACTTGCCGATGAGCTGCGGAATGCCAGGTTTGGCTCCACCAGCAGCAGCTTCGGCCCGGTCCGCTCGAAGCGCACGATAGCGCCCGACGAGATCTGCCCGCGGTCCAGTCCATAGCCGCCGAGGCTGCTGGTCCCCACACTCTGCGGCGTCGAATGCGTGTAGATGTACTCCGGGCTGCGCGTATGCTGCGCGTTTCCCGTCATCGGGATTTCAAGGAAGACATGCCCTGTCTTCGCATCCCAGTCCAGCGCAATCAAACCCACTCTGCGCTGCATGCCCGCGGTTGCCGCGGCAATCGACTTTGGGTTAGAAGCCTCGTGCTGCGCCATTCCGGCAAAGGCGGGCAGCGATACGAGGGCCAGGCCGAGCAGAAATCCGCGTGTGCGATGCATTCTCCTTTGTAGCATGCGTTCAGGCCACGCACCAGTTCCAGCCGGCTTCGTTGAGGCAGGTTGAGGCCATCGCGCGCCGCTCGGTGTTCGGGATTGCGCCGCGAGAGACGAGTCGCCGGGCTTCATCGCGCGTTGTGCGCTTCCTTGGACGGCACTGCTAAGCCCGGACACGTCCTCCAGCCCGCCATGCCGATTGCAGTACCCATGAGGCTGCAAACGGACGGGATCACCATACGTTTGCGCCAGGGGATGTAACCCGGCCGGGGAACGCACCTTTCCGGCTGATAGGCCGAGCTACGGCGGCTGCAGATGCTGCCCCTGCTGCTATTTGAGATCACCTAGTAGGACCGCATGGCTGCTCACGGTAGCGCTGCCATATTGGCTCAGGGGGCAGTGGAATCAGACGCGTCCGCCGCGTTCGTAGTTTCGCTCGTCGTAGTCCTTCTTCCGCCCACCTTCGTCATATGTCTTCGGACATTACATTTGGAAGAGCGGGGATCGATGGCGGCGGGATGTGTTATGGCGCCCATGGGTTCGGGTTCATCGCATCAACGTGCGTGCGGCTGCCTCTAAGTTCTAGAGTCACGTTCGTAGGTTCGTGCTTCGACCCCTTGAATCATCCCATCCTATTGCAGCCGAGCCCTCGGTGCGCTCCCTATTTGGCCCATATTCGCACAGAGATGGCACGTCGTGACGCGTTAGTGAACGACGTAAACCAGACGCGGCGGTAGCATTCCGGTCTCGCGAGACACCACCCACGCTCCTGATGCAGGCGGACTCGTACACGGATGGCGTTGTTCGCACGGCGCGCCCGCCCTGGAGTACGAAATCATGTGAGCCATCGCATACCTTCGTACGGGACATCGCGCGCTGTGACCGGAATGCTGCAGCGAGGGCGCTCGAGATCGCCGATGGCAGCGTGGATTGCGCGACTGAGGAAATCCGCCCGAGTGTTCTGCGACGAGGACGAGGCCATTCCGAGCGACCCACAATTGCGGTGTAACAGCCCGCCGAGCCTCGCATCCGATTCGGGTTCATCGAACTTCCTTCCAAACACCTGCGATCGAGGAACCTGCTCTTCGGCCGCAAGTTCATTCGAGGTTCACACGGTGAATCACTCTACGAGGCGAGGATGTCCGACCCTTCGAATCCGGAAGAAGAGCGAATACCCCTCGCAGAAGAGCGCCTTGTCACGAGCAAGCGCACGGTCGAGAAGGGGTGCGTCCGTATCCGGACCGTCGTCGACGAAAGCACGCGGTGGATTGAAGAGTCCGTGGCAAGCGAGGACGTGATCGTGGAACGGATCGCGATTGATCGTGAGGTTGAGGCCGTGCCACCGGTGAGAGAGGAAGGCGATACGACGATCATTCCCGTCATGGATGAGGTATTGGTCATCGAGCGACGATTGATCCTCAAAGAAGAAGTGCGGGTGCGCAAGGAACGCCACGTCGAGCACGTCCGCGAACCGGTATCGCTCAAGGCGATGCATGCCGTCGTGGAACGAGATAAGCCTAAAAGGTGACATTACACATCACACATCGAAGTTCAGGAGATCACAATGACGACGCGAACATTGACGGCGCTGTTTGACTCGCACGCGGAGGCCGAGCGAGGGCGTCAGCGCCTCGCGCAGGTGGGCATCCCTGCCGACATGATCGAGATCATGGACGAGCCTGCCTCTTCGCAGAACAGCCCTGAGGCCGAGACTCATGGCATTTGGGAGAAGTTCAAGGAGCTGCTGATTCCGGGCACCGACCGGTCGGCGTACGAGGAAGGTATCCGACGCGGCGGCTCGCTCCTCACCGCGCCCGTGGAAGACCCGCTTGCGGATCGCGCGATCTCGGCTCTCGAGGAGTGTCAGCCGATAGATATCGACCAGCGCACAACCGAGTGGCGCCAGGCGGGGTGGAGTGACGAGGCGCAGTTCGAAACGACGGGCGCGACCACTCGCGAGGAGGTCATCCCTGTCGCGGAAGAGCAGCTGCGAGTCGGTAAACGCGAGACAGAGCGCGGCGGGGTGCGCGTACGCTCTTACCTCATCGAAGAGCCGGTCCAGGAGGACGTGAGGCTTCGAGAGGAGCACGTGGATGTCGAGCGGCGCCCCGCGAGTCAGGCGACCTCCACCGGCACGCCAGGAGAGTTACTCAAGGAACGTACGGTCGAGATGCGCGAAATGGCCGAGGAGCCCGTGGTGCAAAAGGATATGGAAGTCAAGGAAGAGGTCGTGGTCCGCAAGAGCGCGGAGGAGCGGACGCAACCCGTCAAGGAAACGGTCCGCCGCACTCAGGTGGATGTCGAGGATAGCCAGGGCAAGACAACCAAGTCGGGCAATCCCCGCCGCGACGAGGGCCGGCAACCTCGGCACTGATTGCCGGACAGCAAACCGGACCGGTACCGTGGCGTCGCGTGGGCTCCACGGTATACCGGCTGTCCGGCGATCGTCAGATTTTCCTCCAAGGGCGACCGCCCGACGTTGGGCAGTGATCGACTCCGTCGAGATGTGGAAAGTGCGATTTCTGAGGTCATCAGGAAGGTACTCAGTGGAAAAGCGTGCGTATCCCGAAAGTTATCGATGACCTCAAAGGCTTGATTTTGTTTCCTCGGATAGATTGAGCGGGTCTTCGTTGCCACTTAAGGCGTCGCGAAGGCGCCTGCCGACGGCATTCACGTCTTGAACTGCGCGACCGGCGCCGCGTCCGCTTTTTCACGGAACGCCTCGATGACATCGCCCTGTGAGGGACAACCTATCCCGGAACATCATCCAGCGCACTTTGTCGCTCCCGATACCCTCCGCAATCGTTCAGGGGCCGCGCCCTCGTCGACGCATGTGATTGACGCCCGGTGTTAACTCTTCAGCCGACGCGACTCGGCGAACGACGGGCGGTCTTGCCCCTGGAGCGGCTTGATTTGTCCACCTCGCTTCGCCAAGCTGCATGTATGCGCGGCAAAGTCGTCAATATCACCGATGCGAAGGCTCACCTCTCTCGCCTGATTGCTCGAGTACAGCGCGGTGAGCGAATTGTCATCGCGCGCGCAGGCAAGCCTATTGCGGAACTTCGGCCTGTGCGCAAGGTAAGAAAGCGCTCCGTCCATCCGGATGACCCGTTGCTCCGAGTGGAAGAGTACAGCTATGACGGCCCGATTAGCCCGACTACCGATCGGGACATTGACAGCACCGTCTATGGCGTCTAAGGCGAACTACGAGGCGGCTGGGCGACTCATGCCCTGGCGCTTCGATCATCGCGCAGTGCGCGTCGTACCGCGTTCGGCTCGCGCTCCATGATGCGCAGGAGCGTCTGCGCGGGTCCGGTCGGACCGCGTCGGCCTTGTTCCCAGTTTTCGAGTGTTCGCTTGCTCACGTTCAGAAACGTCGCCATGTCGGACTGTGACATCCCGAACTGTTCCCGGATCGCCTTCACGTCAGGCGAGGAGAGCTTTCGCCGCGGGAGGGTATCCCGGCGATCACGAGCTCTTGGAGGATGGCGAGCGCCTGAAGGTCAGCGGAACGATATGCCGCTCCCGCATCTTCAACCGCGCCGCCGGGACGCGCCATTCCGTCGTTTACAGATCGATTTCGCTCCATTCCGCCGCCCGAAGCTCGCCGAGACGTAAAAGGACGAGAGGACACAACCTCAGGGCGGTGAGCGTCGTCGGATGATCTATGTAGTCCGTGATGGCGCGGAGTAAGGCGCCGATCGTCGCCGGCTCCGTGATAGCCGCTCGGTTCTCCACCACGACCGGCACCAAGGCGCCCCGCAAATCGGACGTGATGTCCCGCGTCGCGCGCCCCGTCGCGATTGCGTACCGTGATGGGCGCCAGCCGCTCCGGCTGCATCTCGAGCCATTCCTCGGAAATCACCTTGAAGGTGTGCGCCCCGGCGTCAATGTTGGGTTGTTGGAGGACGGGTAGGGAAGGTTAGGTATCACTTTCCAGAATGCCCGGGGCCGGACTCAAAATAGCTGCGTAAGCTACTGATATCGCAGGTATTGTACTGGCCCAATTCCTTCGCTTACCCCCATTTTCGGCTGAGCCTTGTCTTCGCCATCCAAGGCGGCCCCCGCCGGTGCGCTAACACCGGCGAGGGCCTACCACAACCAGCCTGGATTGGAGGCCGATCATGGGTACTGCTACACGGCAGAATTCTACTCGCAGATCGCGATCACGCACTTCTCGGATGTCCTCGGTTGCCCGCAGACGGGCTATGCGGATTGCCGAGCCGGATCTAGATGGATTGCTCGGCAGGTTCGCCGATGCGATCACGCTGATTCGGGTCTCTCATCGATCGCTCGATGCACTCGAGGTCGCCTTCGAGGAGGAATTCGTGCTGCGGCGAGGACTTGCCGCCCTCGATGCCGTCTACAACGAACTCGATCTCGCCATTGTGGCCATCCACACGCGCATGCCGCGTACGAAGGGCATCCAACGCCGTCCATCGCTGACACGTAGAGGGGATCCGGTTGGGTAATGCTCAGGAAATATCAGGCGGTATCAGGAGCGTCCACGCGGTATCAACTCGAACGGAGAGTCCAAGAGTATCCAACACTGTCAGTCACTTTCCAAGACTGACATCCGGCCGCGTTCCTGGCTCCTCGTGCAACATTCAGAATGTGAGGTACTGGGGTAAATTCCCCCTAAATATGGGCTTCCATTTTCAAAGCGGTTGAATACACTCGGCTTGCGGGCTGAGTTGAGAATCCTATTTTCCGCGCCGTCGAAGCCTCCACAGATCAAACTCGTTTTCACGGAGAGGTATCCGCCATGAACGATCGCGTGCTGTATTCCATCACCGAAGCCCGGGAACTCCTGGGCAAGATGTCGCGAAACATGATCTACGACCTGCTGCGAAGCGGCGAGCTGCCGAGCGTCGTCATTGGGACCCGGCGCTTTATCTCCGCGGAGGCGATCTCGGAGCTGGTCAAGAAGTCGACGACAACACGGAGCCCAGCCATTCAGGCCCTACGCTCTCGCCCCCTTCAGCCGTCGCTAGGGCTTATCCCGCCGCCACAGAGTGCTCGGTCGCGACGCCGGGCCGGCCACGGCTAACGACCTTGTAGACGTCCTTATGAGCTGCGCAAAAGGGCATCATGCGATCGGACCGATGGGTTCGCCGGAGTGGGCGAGCCCTGGTCCTGTTTGCCGTATGACCGGTTTCTGTGCGCTCGCAGGCGGAACGGCGTTTTCGAGTTGGTGTTTTGTTGAGGGCAGGATAGCGAAGTGTCCGCGATGTGCTGCACGAGAGGATCGACTCTCGTGACCAGCGACAGAGCCCGCTCACGATTGCCGACCATTTACCGCGCGCCTCTCCCCGGAGGAGAAGCGACGGTTCGCCGAGTTGGCGGCAAGCCGCGGGCTCTCGGAGTGCTCACTGGCCGTAGGCACGCTCCGCGCCTTACTGATTCCAGGCACATCCTCCACGGTCAATATCCCGAGCGCGTCGGCCCGCGAGGCAGCGACGGACCGGATCACCATACGTTTGCGGCCAGGGGATGGCGCAGCCCTCGAGGCCCGTGCGGGCCGGCGGCGGATGAAGACTTCCACCTACCTTGCGGCGCTAGTGCGATCGCATATCGCAGCCGATACGGTTCTCACAGCCCACGAGCTCGAGACCGTCAAGCAAGCCGTCGTCGTGCTTGCAGGGGTAGGGCGGGTCCTCTCCCGGATCGCCCGCTGTGGCAGCCAGGGAGGCGCCCTGTCGCCCGAACTGCGCCAGGCCTTGGCGCAGACCCGCTCCGTCGTTGCGGCTCTAGAGCAGCGCACAAGCGATTTGGCGCGGGCGGCACTTCGGAGCTGGGAGTCACGGTATGAGTAGGCAACCATTTCGTTTGCCGCCAGATGAGCGCCCATTTCTTGAGATAGCCAGTCTCGGCCGCTCAGGACCGCCTGGGACCAGGCGACTCAGCCCGGCACAAATCGAACAGATCAGGAGGACCGTGAGAAGAACGCCGGAGGTAATGGTGAAGGTCACCGGCGGCGGCACCAATCCCGGCGCCGTTGCCGCACATTTCGGCTATATCAGCCGGAGGGGGAAGCTCGAGATCGAGACGGACGAGGGTGAACGGATCGCTGGCACGGATGCGCAGCGCACGTTTCTCGCAGCTTGGCACCTCGAGCTATCCGCAGGGCAGTATCGTGGGCCCCGTGACCGGCGCACTGAAGCGCGGGAAGCCAAGCTGGTCTATAAAATTGTGCTGTCGATGCCGGCGCCGACTCCACCGGAGAAGGTGCTCGCTGCTGCCCGCGTGTTCGCCAGAGAGAAATTCGGGGTCCGGCACCGCTATGCAATGGCACTCCACGCGGACCAGACTCACCCTCACGTTCATCTGGTCGTGAAAGCAGAGGACGAGTACGGAAGACGCATGCACATCGACAAACCCATGCTGCGGGAGTGGCGCGAGGATTTCGCACGGTCCATGAGAGAGCAGGGGATTGCCGCGAACGCGACATCACGTGCCATCCGCGGCCGGAACAAAGGGAAGGCGCGCGACGGCGCATTCCGCGCTCAGCGCCGAGGAAAGTCGAGCGCAATCCGCGCAAAGGTCACGAAGATAGCGACCGAGCTGGCGAAGAACGGAAACTTCAGCGAGCCGGCCCGAGCTAAACTCGTGGAAACACGAAAGGCTGTCGTCGCGAACTGGATGAAGATCGCCGACACACTGGACCGGCAAGGCGAGGTGGTTCTCGCCGGAGACGTGCGGTACTTCGCGAAGCACCTTCCGCCGGCTCTCACGGATACGGAGAGACTGGCTACCAAATTCGCTCAGCACTTGGCTTTGTCGCGGGAAGCGCTCCGAGGACGTCAGACTCCCGACGTCGATGCGCCCGTCCGATAACAGCGTGCCCGCCATAAAAGCAAACCCCGCCACTTGGGGCGGGGTTTGTACGCCGATCCTCTTGGTCATCCCACACTTGGTGAGGACCCTTGCGGGCGGGCAGCCGCGCTATCAGCTATTGCGGCACGGAGTTACTGTAAGGCTGGAAGAACGGCGATTCAAGATCAACGTCATCCGTTCTGTTTTATATCAGGCGTCACGGTGACCGAACTCTCACCTGACCATATTCGAATCTCTTCTCCGTTGACCTGCAACCATCCGACCTCATTTAGTACAAGCATCCGAGCTGCTTCAGTAGTAAGCTTGCCCGCCATAACTAGTCGCAGGAGTCCAAGTAGGTCGAGGCTCCTAATGAGTAGGATGCCCATTTTCACAGCGTGCTTCACCTGCTCGAGCGCTATGCTCTGATCCTTCTCCGCAAGATTTCGGGCGCTCTTTATCGCAGTATTCGCAACCAGTATTGCGGGAAAGCCGGAATCGAATCCGGATCTCTCACGATGGGAATCCGCTTGATTTATGTTTTCTCTGCTTATCCCTCGATTGATCCCTTTCACTTCGCAAATCGCGATAGTCTGTTTATCGTTATCGAGTAATTTGAGATCTTCGCGAAAGTCATCCGTCTGATCGACCGTAACACCCAGCGCCTGTTGCATAATTGTAGCCACCACAGAAACCAACTTATCGCCGGATTGCGAAAGTATTGACTTGTAACTATTGACCTCCGCCTGTCGTGCAGTGATCTTGGCAAGAGCTCCTCTTAATTCCGCAGCCTGCCCCTCCAGAGAGGATTCCACCTCAAATCGATAAGCGGCAACCCACGTAGGCACGCTCTGATGCAGCCTGTTATGAACTGACGTGAGCGCGTCGGCGAGTAAGTCAAAGTATTCAATGATCACCTCGGCGCGATTATCTGGAACCAACGTAGGGACAAAAAAATCCGAGTCGCCAATAACAAGTCCCACTGGGGTATCACCGATTTTCGCGAGCACGCGATAATCTAGCGTCTTATTGTAGATCCGGAAGTAACTACTTGCGGCGCCAAACACATCGAGAAAGCGCTTGAATTCGTCTAGGCTTGGCTGTACGTGCGCAGCTCTCTGGGAAATGTTTTCCCGGTGGAGATCTCGGTAGTTGAGGCGCGCTTTCGCCAGATCCGTTGAGGAAAAATCACGCCCATCATCGCGGTCAACGAAGGGCTCATTTAGTAAAAAGCAGATGAAACCGCCATCCTGGGCAAGCAAGTGCGTCTCCTTCTTTCTCTTGTCCAATTCATCTCTGTCGCACGAATGTTCCAGCCACGCGTTCATGTAGTTCGATTTTCTTTCGAACCGCTCGAACAGCCCTTGGAACAGCACTACGCCATCAAATTCCTGAAATCGCCGAGAAGTCTCGTATCCATCAAATGTTAGTGTGTAATTGCTTCTTCTTAGTGGCTCGGATGGAACGGCAGAGAGTGCGCGCTTCTCAATTCCGTAGACAAGAATGTTGTATTTTCGTTCCAATTCATCTTTCGGCATGGCTTCTCAAATCCTAGCGAGAGACATCAGCACACTCACGCCCAGTTGACAAGATAGCTAGTAGCCCTTTTTGCGAAGCGACTCACGCGCAACCGTGGCTGCACGAGTCGCGACGGCGGAAACAACTTGCTTCGCGAAGACGGTAACAGAGATGTCCGCCATTAACGTGCGCTCAGGCAGAACATTCTGCACCGGAATCAGACAGTAGACTCCAGAGTTTGGCCCGCACTCTAGTAGAAACTCGTCCATCTCACCAGCGTCTCTCGGAACCCCTACTCCGACATCGATATCGACTGACCTCAGCTGGACTCCTCGTCTGTGCCCGTATCTTGACTAGATGCGTGCTGGCGGAAATGGGGCGTCTGTAGTTCTTGTCCGTCAACTCTCTAGGGGTCACATTCAGTGAAGCGGACCAGTCAAGACCAGCCACACGCAACTCTGGAGTCTCTATAATCTTGTTGATCTCAGAATGAAGTGTCTGAAGGAGTAGAAAACCAGCCTGATCGATCTCCACGTGAGAATACTTCCCTCTCGTTTGATAAATGTCTCTGATGCGTTGAATTACTTCCGCAGGGGAACCCAATTTGGCCGCGCGGACGCCATCGGCGAGCAATAGAATAGAGTCAACAACTCGATCGCGCATGAAGCTGCGAGTCGGGAGGTAATTTCCATCGTCGGCAGCCTCTAGAGTGGCGAAGTATCGGCTTTTCTGATCGACAGTGACAAGAAGCGGTACGCGATATTCTCGGTAGGTGTAGATCGATGATAGCGCTCGCGCCATTCGGCCGTTGCCGTCCGGGAATGGGTGAATCGCCACGAATGCATAATGGGCATATGCCGCCTGATCGATGGGATGAAGTTCTGAAAACTCAGACGAGCGCAGAATCTCTACGAGTCGTTGCATTTCCGGAGCAGTTTCGTTCACGGGAGCATAGAGATGTATCTGGCCCGATCGCGTGAGCACATGATTTGGGTCGGTTTTATACTGGCCATGCACTAGTGGGGCTTCCACGTCACCAGCCGGTGTTCTGACCTTATAGTGCGTTTGGGCTCCGCAGAGTTGCTCGTGCAGCGCCCGTATCCAGACCTCTGCGATGGGCTGTTTCTGGGTGACGAAGTCCAGGACGTAATCGTAAGCACGCAGCTGCGCCTCAATGATTGCGCGAACCTGCTGCGGTTGGGCTTTGAGGGTTGATTCAAGCATGGCTCCTTCGGTTGCCGCTGTGATCGTGATGCCACGCTCAATTTCGTATAGGTTTTCGATTGCGCCTGTTTCGATAGCCGCGGCATCCCTTACGACAGAGATCGCCCGTTTGCTTAAGTCTTTAGGAAGTTGTTCTAGTTCCGCCAGTACCGGTGTCAGCTGTTCGAGTCTGTCGGTGATCAGCGGCGCGCCGGCTGTCCAGTCACGCAGGGCCGGGAATGGCCGATAGTTGCTGTGCGGCGTATCGGCTGCCTGACCCTTTGAGGGCACCCGTTCGGGGCTGCTGGCGTCGTTCATTTGTATCTCGATCCGTACGGTTTCGGTTCAGCCGTGGGTCTGAATGATCTCAATCTGGCGCATCCATGGATCCGAGTGGCGGTAAGAGCCCTGCCATTCGGACGTATCTCATTGACTGGAAGGCGTTTTTACCTTCTGGAGTCCTCTTGAAAACTGGTCCTTCATACGTCTATACTGACGTACGTTATTATTGACGTACGTCATATTACTCGTACGTTTGCGGCGCTGCAATCGACAGAGGGGCTCATGCGAATCAATCCAGGTGGTCGGCTCGACCTCGAAGACATCGTCGGCAGAGATTCGGAGATTACGCGCTACTGGATGATTTTAGAGCGGCAGAGCCTCGCGCTCTCAGCAGAGAGGCGCATCGGAAAGACCCACATCGCAATCAAGATGCGCGAGTGCACGCGCCCGGATTTCTTGCCCTTCTATCAGGACCTTGAAGGAGTGCACTCCATAAGGGAGCTTCTGCGTTCAATTTACGCCTCCGTTGAGCGCTCTCTGAGCGCCTCGAATCGTTGGAAGGCGCGCCTGGCGAAATGGGCAACTTTGCTTCCGCAACGCATGGGCGGCCTCGACCTGACGACCTTGACCGCAGCATGGCCCACCTTGCTTGCCACAGTCTTTGATGATCTGTCCGAGCTCGCCGGTGAGCAAACCATCCTCATGATGTGGGATGAGTTTCCACTCATGATTTACAACATTTCAAAGCGCGAAGGGGAGAGCGCTGCAATCGAACTTCTCGATCACCTTCGAGCGTTACGTCAGCGTCATTTTCGCAAGATCCGATTCTTACTCACCGGGTCGATAGGTCTCCATCTAGTAATTCGATCCCTTCAGCGCGCAGGGAATGCCAACGATCCAACCAATGATCTCTATTCGGCAACAGTTCCTGAAATGAGTCAACCGGAAACAATAGCCCTCGCTACCGCGTTGCTTGAGGAAATCGACACTGATCCCGCGCATATCCAACCTATAGCTCGCTCCATGTCTCAAAAGATCGGCGGATTTCCCTACTACATCCACCACGTGGTCGATCAGCTTCAGCAACTCAATTGCAGAGTCTCTGTTGCTGACGTGGATAAAGCAATAGATGCGTTAATCTACGATTCGCAGGACCCCGCCAATTTTCGCTATTACGTCAGCAGAATCTCTACCTACTACGATCCTGCTGATCAAGCGATTGCCTATGCCATTTTGGACTCAATATGTCGACATGAACACCCTGCAGATGTGGACCAGATCGCGAACCTCGTGCGACACCGAATCCCCTCAGCCTCGGATGAACAAATTCGCGGTGTTTTGCATTTGCTCGTTATCGATCATTACCTAGAGAAGGAGCGCATCAGCGACAAGATGGGTTATCGATTCAGATGGACATTGGTTAAACGCTGGTGGCAGGAAGCCCGACGATGAAACCAGGTCTCGTTCGGAGTTCGCGATATAGCCCAGGCAACATGGACCGCGAGTCATTGGAAGCACTATTTGTCGGGCGAGAGTCCGTAATGGCTGATGCGGTCAACAGACTTTCGCACTCGGCTGCCCACAAGGGCGAGAAGCACTATCTTCTCCTGGTTGGTCCACGAGGTTCAGGAAAGACCCACTTCGTAGCGCTCGCTTATCACCGCATCCGCGCGAGATTTGATTTGGAGCAGTTGCAGAAAAAGCCCCGCATTGCGTTTCTTAATGAAGAAGAATGGGGTGTCGCCTCTTACCTTGATTTCCTAGTTCGCATCTTGCGTGCGCTCGCCACCGAGTCGCCCGTCCTCCTGCAGAAGATCGAAGAAATTTACGCAAAATTCGTCAGCGCACCTCACAACGCAGAGGAATTGGCAGAAAGGGTAATCTCTGACCACGTGGGTGAGGGCACGCTCGTACTGATCTGCGAGAACCTAAACGATCTCTTCGACGGCCTTGGCGAGGAGGGTCAGAAGCGATGGCGCGCTTTTGTGCAAGAGACCGGGAATTGGGCAATTCTCGCGACAACACCCAGGCTGTTCCCTGCTGTTACTCAACAGCAAAATCCATTTTACGGCTTCTTTGCAATTAGAGAATTAAAGGGCTTGTCTTATGAAACCGCGCACGCGCTGTTAGTCAAGAAAGCGCTCCATGACGGGCAAGAGACCCTTGCAAGGTTCCTCGTAACCCCAATCGGTCGCGCGAGAATCCGCGCTGTGCATCACTTAGCCGCCGGAAATCATCGTGCCTACGTAATTCTTTATGACTTTCTGGACCGTCAGTCGCTTGACGACCTCGTGGTGCCCTTCATGCACATGGTCGATGATTTGACGCCCTATTACCAGGACCGCATGCGGCAGCTACCTCCGGCCCAACGAAAGATAGTTGAATTCTTGTGCCAGACGCCCAAGCCCATCGCCGTAAAACAGGTTGCATCAAGCTGCCTAATGTCGCAGCAAACTGCTGCAAAGCAGCTTTTGGAACTTGGCCATGCGGGATTCATTCGGCGCATTCCAATAGGCCGGCAAACGTTTTGCGAGCTAGCCGAACCGCTGATGCGAATCTGCATCGAAGTAAAAGACAATCGGACAGAGCATTTTAGACTTTTTGTGGAATTTCTGCGGCACTGGTTTAGTAGCCGAGAAATTGAGCAGAGAGTCACGGTGCTCGAAACGACTCAGCATTCCCACGTGTTGGATACAGTTCACCTCAAAGAAGCACTCAGGTGCTCGAGGTCGGACGCGACAGAGCCGTTTGTCGCGGCCCTTCGACGGGAAGGTTTACTCTGTCTTGAAAAGAAAGATTATAGAGGCTTAGCTGCAATTCAGGAAAAGTTGGTAGGAGAAGGGGGACAGGCAGCAGATTATCACTGGTATGTATTCGCACTCAATGAGCTGCGAGACACGGGGGCAGCTACCGGAGTAGCCGCTGAAGCAGTTGAGAAGTATCCGGATGATCACCGGCTCCTATTTGACTTTGCAGAGGCATTATTTGCAGAGAAGAAATACGGACAAGCTGCCCATAATCTTGAGCGGGCGATTGCGTTGGATCCCAGCGAGGCGATTTATCATTGCATGTATGTGTCGATGCTCCTGAGACTGAAACGATATGAGGACGCCGTAGGCGCCGCACGCCACTCCCTTACCCTGCATCCCACCCATTGGCACTCGTACGATCAGATGAGTGAGGCGCTTATCAAGTTGAATAGAAAGCAGGAGGCAGAACGCGAAATCACTTCCTTGCTAGAGCGGGAACCGAACACGGTCGGCGCAATCTTGTGCGCCGCGCATTACTACCTCTCTCAACAGGATGCCGAGCGTGCGCTCCCACTCGCCGCGCGCGCTGTCGAACTAGAGCCAAAGAATGCCGACGCAAGATTTGCGCGAGGCGGCGCCCACTTCGATGTGGGGGCTTTTCAAGCTGCTAGCGAGGACTTCAGGTTCGTAATTTCCATCAACCCACTCTCTGTCGGGACGCACTGCCGGCTGTCCGACACTTTGATTCATCTTGAGGATTACACGGGCGCGATTCTCGCGGCCGAGCAGTTGCTAAAATTGGATCCGATGCATGTCCACGGATACGTTGTCATAGGACATGCTATGTTGGCCTTGAATAGGACAGAGGAAGCGTTCGCCGCGCTGGGCAAGCTCCTGGCATACAAAAACGTTGCTGCCTTGAGGGACGGCGCTGATATCGCGAGTCTTTATGGGAACTCGGAATTGGCGATGAAATTGATACTAAAAGCTGAAGAGGCGGGGCCATCAAATGCAGACGTATGGGACGTTCAGGCGGCAGTGTTCGCTAGGAGAGGAGAGTTTGACCAGGCATGGCAGGCTCTAGAAACGGCAATGGGCCTAAACAGTGCACTGCCCAAGAGTCTGCGCGAGCTGTTGCGACGGGAGGCCGCCGTTGCGCCGCTCTCAGGCGTTGTATCCAGACTCCGTAAAGCGGGAATCACCCCAGAGAGGCCCGAGATTCGCCGATCTGTCGTGGAAGGCATCGCGGCTGCGATGACGGAGTCTGTAGCTAGGTATGGCCCTGTTTATCTGGGGCCGTGGGCTACCGACAGCAGAGAGTTGTATGAACCAACCGCTCTTGGCGAGATTCTTACTCTGTTTGTAATAAATGTGGTTAAGAATCTTCGTGGATCGATAGAGGAATGGGAGTTTGCATTAACGGGCTTGCGAGATAGTCTGGCAGGGATCAAGGAATGCGTAATTCCAATATCACTTCTCGCCGCAGCAGCACGGTTCGACAAGTTGCAAGACAGAAAGGCTCTACTACAACTGCCGTTAGAACAGCGACAACTGCTACAAGATGTGCTCCCCAGTTTAGCAGAGATTGACGGTATTGCAGCGACATCGAGGGCGACGGCCACGTGAGATATTACAGGTGTGTCAGGTGCGAGGCTGTGATGTGTGGTGAGGTTGGCGCCTAGAATAATTCCAGCTGTGGCATGGTGCCATCCTGCGTATCCGGCCGCTGTCGCGAGTCATTCCGAACCGCTTTTTGGCTTTGGTGTTTCTGCGCTGAGTCACCGTGTCGAAGCGAGGCATCGACAGCTGCCAACTCGCATTTGTAGGCGCGCAGGCGATCAAGGTAGTCGGCCCAGGCCTGCATCATCTTTCTCCTTTCCGCCAATCGCTCGGCCCGGTTATATGCAGCCCGGACCTTGTTCCGTTCCGCGTGCGCCATCTGCAGTTCGATCACGTCGGGATGCCAACCGAGCTCATTGAGGCACGTGCAGGCCATGGCTCGAAACCCGTGTCCCGTCATTTCATCGCGCGCATAGCCAAGGCGGCGGAGGGCAGCATTCACCGTATTCACGGACATCGGCCTATCCGAGGTGCGAAGCGACGGAAAGAGGAATTTGCCCTTGCCGGTCACGCTGCGAAGTTCTCGGAGGATGGCGACCGCCTGAGATGCCAGAGGAACAATATGCCGCTCCCGCATCTTCATCCGCGCCGCCGGGACGCGCCATTCGGCCGCTTGCAGGTCGATCTCGTTCCATTCCGCCGCCCGAAGCTCGCTGGGACGTAGAAAGACGAGGGGGGACAGCTTCAGGGCTATCAGAGTCGTCGGATGTCCGATGTAGTCGTCGATGGCGCGGAGTAGGGCGCCGATCTTCGCCGGCTCCGTACTAGCCGCGCGGTTCTCCACCACGACCGGCGCCAAAGCGCCCCGCAGATCGGACGTGATGTCACGCGTCGCTCGACCCGTCGCGATGGCATACCGGAAGATCTGCCCACAGCGCTGCAGGGCGCGGTGCGCGGTCTCGTTCATCCCACGGCTCTCGATCGGCCGCAGCACGGCCAGCACCTCAGGCGCCGTGATCTCGGCGACCGGCCGCGAGCCCAGGCGAGGGTAGACGAACGAGCCCAAGATCCACCGCGCCTTGGCCATAGTGATCGGCGCCAGCCTCTCGGCCTGCATCTCCAACCATTCCTCGGCAATGACCTTGAAGCTGTCCGCCCTGGCGATCTTGATCGTCCGCCGCTGCACGCTCGGGTCGATCCCTCGAGCGAGGAGCTGCCGGGCGTCCTGCAGCTGCTCCCGTGCGTACTGCAGCGGCACATCCGGGTATACGCCGAGCGAGATGCCGCGCTCTTTGCCGCCATATTTGTACTTGAACCGCCACCACCGCGATCCATTCGGGTTCACCACCATATACAGCCCGCGGTCGTCATAGACCTTGTATGCCTTCTCCTTGGGCTTGAGGCTCCGAATCTTCGCATCCGACAACATTGCGCCGCTCCACCAGCCCTTTGGGGTAACCGGGACTCAAACCGACCCGGCTTACCCCACTTTTCGCACCTCAGGCGTGTTATCATGCCCTTGGATGGCGGTAGACGGGCGTCGATGTACGCCGGTGTGAAAACACTACGATTTACGGTGTTTTCATGCAATGTTGGGATGTTGGAGGACGGGCAGGGAAGGTGGGGTTTGAAACCACCTGGTGCCCGGGGCCGGATTCGCGGAAATTCGTAACACCTTGATTCGAGTCCGAATCGGGACTCACACCCGCGGACATACCCCAACTTTGTACCCTTGGGGTATCGAATTCGGGCTAGAAAAATTCCAACGTGCGCCGATTTTCCGGTGTTACCGTGTCACGAGTTAACAATATAATTCGACCCCGGAATTTCGGTAAAAATATTCAGGCAACCCGGGCCAAACAGGCGGAAGTCGGTTTTCGGGGGTAGGGGGTCCGAGATCGCGCGCCGTCGACCACCCCGATTTTATAGGCCAGCGGGCCGGCGTAGGCCCTGCAAGGAGGGTGACCGTGGAGCTCCCGGGCCTGCCTGCCGGCAGCCGACGGGGTACCTGGCAGGGGTAGCCGTATCACGGTGACACCGCCATACTCTATATTTCCCGATGAAGTGCACGTGGCTTCGATTCCCGGTGTGGGCGACGAACGGGTTTGGACGGGCAGGGGTGACACCGTGATACGTGGCCCGGTGATCCCTGCCTAGGCAGACGAAAGACTGTATGCCCATACAGTAATTGCGCGCCGTTGGAGCTGAAAATTAGTAAAGAATCTTTACTAATTAGTTGCCTAGGCAAGCATGCTAGTAGTCCCGCTGAAACTCCCGTTGCATCCCGCGGGAAAATTTCAACGGGAGACGCTCGCCGTCCATTTCTCCCGCTGAATCCCGCGCATTCCCGCTGCTGCTATAGAAAGCAGCGGGAAGCAGCGGGAGAAGCGGGAATGGAGAGGGCTAGATAGGGATAACAGATTCGAGCGGGAGACCAGAACGGTGAGCGCTAAGCGAGAAGCCCCTACGCGCCACCCGGGGGTTGCGTCGCCCGCCGTATCACGGTGACACGTCGGCCACGGTGACACGTCGGCCACGGTGACACGTCAACCACGGTGGTCCCGCCAGCACGTCGGCCACATGTCGACCCTCCGGCCCTACATGCCTTGCCTCCACGCGGCCCCCAGCAACCAGGTCGACCCTTCGAGGCCTACCACGCCTGCCACCGTCCCAGCTTTCACCTCGTGCCTGCTGCGCCGCTCCAGCCATCCCTGCCGCTCGGTGGCCGCACCAGATCGCGCTAGCGCCGCCATACAGCGCCTGCAAGCCGCCCGGGCCGCATGACCGTGCCACCGGTGGCGGTGGCATCGGTTGCACCGTGAACCACCGCTACGGGCCGACCGACCGAGCGCGGGCGACCAGCAAATAACTGGCCCGTTTTCCCGGGAAGTTGTTTAGCTAGTGGTATGGGGGTCTGGAATTTTTCGGACAAACGCAGGTATAGGGGACGGATCTATTTTTGAACAAACGCGCCCGAACTTCCGGCACTTGTAGTACGGGCACCGGAAAATCGTAATTCCGGGGAAATTCGGTGGACACCGAATTACGGTGACACTGAATTACCGAATTCCGGCGCATCCTCAAACTATTTTGGCCCCGCCGGGCTGAAACTTCCGGCACTTGTAGTACGGGCACCGTGAATTTCCGCGTATCCCCGCCCATATCGCGGCTCGTGGGATGCGGCTGAAACTATTTTGGCGGAACATTTCGCGAACGTGCGGCACATATAGCACGGGCACCGTGAAATCGGTCCAAGCCCGACACGACCCGCCCGGAAATTTATTTTCGGACAAATAACCCCGAACTCGCGGCACATATAGTACGGGCCGCAGATTTCCATAGGTCGCTCCGCCCACGGCGAGCGGCTTTTTAAAGTCCTTCTTCCGGACGACCCGTCCGCCATTTCCGGAGACCTGATAAATGCCGCTCCTGACGCTCCGTCAGACGCTCGAGCTCACCGGCTTGGGCCGCACCCGGTATTACGAGCTGCGCGCCGAAGGTCGATTCCCCGCCGCGGTGAAAATCGGACTCATGACTATGCACCGCGAATCAGACATCAAGGAGTGGTTGCGCGAGAACGCACCGCACAAAGTAGCGGCCTAGTCGCCATAGCCCGATCTCTTCCCCCAAGGCCGCAGGCGACCGCCCAGCCTGCATTTTTCCACCCCGTCACCTCCGCGGTGACAACCTCCAGATGAAAGGTATCTTTGTGGCTCCTACATTTGATTTCGACCGGGCAATGCTCGGTCTCGACTCTTCCCTTGTCGGCCCATATCCAAAACGTGAGTGGGCGTTGCGCTGGCTGAATTTACTTGGCGAATCCGGACGTTGGTTCCGGACCGTGCGCGGCCAGATCGTCTATCTGGCAGATCGTGGTCCGCCTGATTCGTTCGTGCACGTAAGCAACAGACTCGAATTCCAGACACTCGTGCAAGACGGTGAGTCTGTCATCGTGCGCAGTCCGCGGCACGATATGAGTCCCGATGATTGGACTGATTTTTGGCGCGTAACAAGTAACTTCCGGCGCCATCTCCCCAGCGCGGCGGGTCGCTTCACCGAGCCGCGCCCGTGAGCCTGCCGAAACTTGCTGGCGTATCTGAATCAACAATCCGAACGTTCCTGCGCGAGTTCGCCAGACTGCAAGGCGATCAAGGCGCGCCGCGGATCATTCAGAGCGCCGGCAGAGCTGTAAGGGTCCAACGCTATTCTGGCATTCAGCTCGAGTTGACCGAGTTGGGGTTTCTGCTCGGCCCGCTAGGCGTTGTCGACGAGATGCGCGTTACGGATATCTGCACACTGACGGCGCGCCTAAAGACGGACGCGCAGCTCGCCGCAGATCAGGACGCACTTGATATCGACGCGAAGGTGGAAGCGAAGATGTCAGGGGCCGACAAGGTTCGCATGCTGACATTGCTTGATTTAAGCGCGATACCACGGCGCGCAAAGGCGTTCGGCGGGAGACCGTCAAGCAACCGGGCCCAGGTACGTAAAGAGCGCAAGCTTATCGGCACGCCTGCACTCGTGATGAAGGCCGCTCAGGATTTGGCTGCTGAGGCGGCTGTCGATATCGACGACCTTGTCGCGGAAGTGGTTTCTAAGATGCCTGCCAGCGGCGCCAAGCGTGGCGAGGACAGGCGCGCCGAATACGCGACCGACGCACTGCGAAAACTCATCGCAGGCGGTTCGCTTCACTTCCACGACGGTGAGACGCGAGTCGGGTTAACTCCAGAGGACGACGAATGAACCGTATCACGCCCGACCGTATCACGGTGCTTTTGTCGACCATCTTCGGAGAGATCAAAACCCGCGAGTTCACAAGCGGCAGTCTGTTGAAGCGTGCCCGCACATCCGCGCCGCAGATCCTCGCAGCAATCGAGGCGATACAGGGTAAGCGTCGACTACATGCGATCCGCTTAGGCCGGCTGCTTGAGGAGCTACGCGAACAAGAGACACACGGCGAGTGGAGACTGTGTGGCGTGCGCGATAACCACAAAAACCGCTGGACCTATCACGTAGAGCCATCGGATAGCAGCGTACCGTTCGAGCGGTTCACGGGAGCGATGCACGCGGCGCGCATGCAGAAGTTCGAGGAGGAGGCGCGCATCGAGAATGAGATGGAGGAGTGCACCTCACTCACGGAAGAGGCGAAGGTTCTAGACCGAGAGCTGCGACGCGTTGATCGTGAGAAGAGGCGCGAAGCGCGCGAGGAGATCCGGGCCGAGATGGCGTCAGTTGCGCACGACACCCGGGAACGTCGCCGGCAGGAGGCGCACGCGGCGAGGCTAGAGCAGGAGGCGGAGCTTGCCGCTACACCGGTCACCGTTTGGCTATGCCAGCGGTGGGCTACGCGCGAGCAGGCCGAGGAGGCCGGCCACCGGCTCGGTCCGGAGGCCCGCGTAGAGATCACTCGCGACCATGGCGGTGGCGGCTCGCAAACGCGGTGGGGCATCCGCCTGGAGCTCGACCGTGCCACGGCAGCACGGCGGCACGCGCAGCTTGCCAGGGTGGCATCTCATCTTGGCTGGAAGCTCGAACCGCTGGCGGATCCTGCGCCGCCGATCGACCCAACGTCCTTTGACGTGCTCCCGCCAGGTACGTTTCCTAACGCAAGAATCGGCGAAGCTGTCGACTTACAACAGGCTCCAACTCCACACGAGAGCATTTGAAATGACCAAAAGAGAACCAACGCCGGAAGAACTGGAGCGCGCCCGCCAGCGCGTGCGCGACTATCACGCATCACCGCAAGGCCGACTTGTGCGTAGTCTCGTCGACTTCGCATGCCACCGCAGGCCCCGGCCTGCACTCACGTTAATTTTCAGCAGAGAGGAGCGTCGTTAATGAGCACATGGGTTTCAATCAAACGCGTATCACGATTTCCGCAGGTCCTCCAGACATACCGCACGGCAAGCGGATTTTTCGACGCCGTTCGCGCCGCACTGAAAGCCGGTAGCGCATGGGTTCGTCTGCCGCCTTCCGATACCAACGTGAGCTGGCAAGACTCGCAGATCGACGTGGCTGCGATCCCCGGCGTAGCAGCGCTCCGGGCATCCGGGCGTAAGGTTTGAGCGTGGACCTAACACAGCTCTCGTATCAAGAACTCACGAAGCTACGACTAAAGTTCTCAACCGCGGAACTGGTCACCGGATTAGAGAATCCGGACTACTCGATCGAAAAGACAAACGAGATCAAGGCGGAGATGCAGCGGCGCAACGGTGAACAGAACCAGTGGAAGACTCAACGCGAAGCGCAGGAGAATGACCGGCTGGAGAACGCACGACGGCAGCTTATCGGGGCGCGCGGGCATCTCGATCACGTGCTCAAGAATTCCGGTCCGGATGCTCGTGAGCTTGCCGAGCGCATCGCACGCAAGAATCTTGACGATGCTGCGCGGCGGGCTAAGGCCGCCGGCCTCCCGACAATCATTGGCGACTTCATACACGAGACGGCGGAGGAATCATGGCTCGGTTGACTTGGGATGATGAGCAGGCGGTGCGTCTACAACAGCGGCGCGAAGCATGGGAGCGCGAGCAGGCGAAGGAGGCCGCGCAAGAGCAAGCGCGGATCGACCGCGAGGCCGCTAAGACTGCGGAAGCGGAGCGCGTAGCGGCTGAAGCTGCACGGTTCGAGAAAGAGACTACCGCGCTGGCCCGTCGCGTGATCGAGACCGCGGAGCGACTCGGCGAGATTTCGGCGATGTATCTGGAGAGCGCCAAGCGATTGGGCCGCGTGCGCGGCGCGAAGCCGGGTGATGTCCTGCATCAACCCAAGCTCCTCGAGAATTTGCGCCTGGTAGTGACGCACAAACTCGGCGAGCAGCTCGCGTTGATTCCAGCCGCCGCTCCCCGTGAGTGGAAGAAGTACCGATCGCAGGGACTGAACCGCGGCCTGTCGCTTGCCGGCCATGCGAAGCCTGTACTGGAGCGGCTGCAATGAAGCAGCGAAGGCGGAATGGCAAGAGCGAGAAAGAGCGGCTCGAATATATCCGCGAGACGTTGCAGAAGCAGCGGGCCAAACGTGAGAAGAGGCACCGCGACCCGTGAGTGCCGCCGACTTAGAACGTGAGTGGCTGAGCATGACCGTTGCGCGAGATCAGCGCACCGGTCAGCCACTCATGGTTACCGATCCGAAATGGCGGGAGGCAGCCTACAACAAGCGCGTTGCGTTCGAGCAGGCGCGCGCTGCCGAGGTGCCCGCCGCTTTCAACGCGCGCGACGTGGAACTCCTCAACCGCGCACAAGCCGCGGTCAATCCTAACAGCGGCAAGCGATACTTCCGTGAAGATCAGCAGACGCGCGAACGCGTCGAGAACATGCGCGCCGCGGTTTACTCCGGTCAGCCCATACCTGCCGATGTCAGATCGGCGACAGAATCTAGATTGAGAGAATTACATGGCATATAGAGCAACCCAATATCGCGAGCTTGTCGCACCTGCGCAGGTCGACACCCGGCCATTGCCCGACAGTGGCGCTGCCGGTGCGGACGCTGCAGTCGCAGAGCTGTCGAAGTCGTTTACTGACTTCTTCTCGACCGTCGGCGGGGATATCCTCAACAAGCACGAGAGGGTAAAAGGTGCGGCTGCAGGACTACAGGCCGCTTTGACTGCCAACAAGGCATTAACACCGGGGCAGAGCGCCAGAGCTGCCGTAGCAGCAGGCGCTGCGACGGCCGGCGGTAACGACCCTACAACGGTGACACCGTGATTAATTCCAACCCCACGCCGGCGCCTGCACAGAACGTGGTCGATGCTCCGTCCACGGTTGCACCAACGGCACCCGCAACGGCTGCACCCACTCCGCAGAGCGCTCCTGCTGCCGCACCGACCCCGATTCGCGGCTTTCGCAGCTTCCTGCCGGGCTCGAGCGCATATAACAACGCGTTCCAGGCAGCGTATGTCTCGCAGACTCAGACGGACATCGCGTCGAATGTCGACCGAATAGAGCAGGAGTCTGGATCGGACCTGCCGTCCTACGCGGCGAAAGTAGCGGGATACGCGGATGGGCTGATTAACGCTGCGCCGCCGGAATACAAGACGCAGTTGCAGTTGATGCTGAATGCGCGGATCGCGGCGGGCGCCACTCGCATTCAGGGCCAAGCATTGGCTATCAATAAGCAACAGACACTCGACAGCTTTCTGCAAGGCATGGACGCGCGTGCGCAACTGGTATTGAAGTCGGCTGACGGTCCTGCCGGCTTGGCCGATGCGCAGACAGTGGCGGCCGTTCACGACACCAACGCACAGGTCGACGCGTTGCTACGCGGTGGCATTATCAGCGCGGAGCAGGCCGAACATTACCGGACATCGTTCCAGCAGACGTTAAGCGATCAGGTTGAAGGCGCGCGACTCAACAATGAAGTCGACAAGCTAATGGCGCTGGCGCACGGGAACGTAGAATCGGGAGACCATGCGCTTGCTGCGCTGGCCGATCGTTCCGACCTCGACGACCACGACTTACAGGCGATTGCGGAGGAGTACAAAAAGCAGCGGGACATGCTGACGTATGAGCGCTCCCGCCAGCTCGCCGGGCAATCAGCGGACCTAGCCGCGCGGCTCGCAAACGGCGAGTACGGTCCGGACGTCGAGCAGCAGGCGCACATGCTGTACCAGCAAGGCGCAATCGGACCGGAGGAATACGCCTCGAAAATCGGTGACTCGATCCGCAATCAGCGCGCGCACATCGAGAGCGACTCCGGCATGCAGGCGGTCCGTGAGGCGCTCCAGGCCGGGCACGGTCTCGACCCGCAGAACCCCCAGCAAGTGAAGGCGGTTGACACGCTATGGCAGACGCTGGTTGCTCAGACGAATGAGCCGCCCGGCTCGGAGCGCTACATCGCAGGGGCGGCACAGATGGCACGGGAGCTCAATATCGTGCCGCCTTCCGTGCTGAGCTGGGCGCGCGTTTCTCTCATGAGTGGCGATCCGCAGAAGGCGTCGGTAGCGGCGGCCGCGGTGAGTCGCATTCATGACGCGAATCCTGCCGCGGCCCCGTTCGCGCAGGAGCCAAAGCTACAGGCGTTCTCGAGTTTGATTAACGATAACTTGACGGCGGGACTCGACCCGGTGCGGGCGTACCAGCTCGCACAAGGGACGGTGAACATGAACGAGCAGCAACGGAAACTCCTCGATCAGCGGTACGCGCAAGGCAAGTTCGACGCGAGCAATAACGATGCACTGCATGCGACGTTGAAGTCGTCCGACCAGATCAACCCAAGCATATGGACGCACATTCCCGACGCACCGCCCGCGATGCAGGGCGAATACGGACAGCTCGTAAGGGAGTATTTCAAGGCGACCGCAGGTGATATCACCAAGGCGCGACAGCTCGCCGGAAAGGCGATCCTCGGCCAGTGGGGTACTAGCGAAGTCAACGGCGCGCCTGAGCTGGTGAAGTGGCCGCCGGAGTCAACCTACGGGCTGCCGGATGCAGTCATCAGGGCCGACGTTGTAAATAGTCTGCGGCAGATTGGATACACAGGAGACACGTCGACGGTCCGGCTCGTTCCCAACGGCATGACGGACCGCACGAAGGGGCGCGTCTACAGTTTGCAGGAGCAGACACCAAACGGGCCGGATATCGTTCTCGACAAGAACAACCGCCCCTTGGTGTATGCCTTGCCGCTCGGCCAGAGCTTCAATGCGGCGCGCCAACGCCTGCTCGACGAGAAGCTCGCGCAGGCCCGTGTAGAAAGGCAAGCGCAGCGGCAGAATACCGGCGATCGGATCAAGTTCGAGAATCAGCTTGCCAGCCACTACCTGCACATGCCGCGAGGCTTTGTGATGGGGGCGAAATAACATGCCGCTTTTGACTTGGGAAGACACGAACGCAGCAGCCGACGTGCTGCCCGGTCGCGCGCCGGATGTGATGCCGCACCCGGATTCAGCGGCACCGGATGTACTCGACACGGTGGCAGCCGCATTCCGTCAGAGCAACATACTCGCATCCGTTGTCAGCAAGTACGAGAATGGCGGGTATACGAGTTACCCCGCAATTCCCGGTTACGATCCTTACGAGAACAACGGCGCTCCGATCCTCGGATACGAGCAATACGCGGACCGATTCAGCAAGAGTAACTCGCCCGCTGAAACGCAGTCGATAAAAAATCAGATCGACCAGGAAAATTCCGACAAGCAAACACTTGCTCGCGCCGGTACGCCTGGATATCTCGCGAGTCTCGCCGCGGGCGCGGTCGACCCGATATTCCTAACTGCGCAATTCCTGCCAGGTATCGGTGAGGCAGTGGACGTGAGCCGGCTTGCGCGTATCGGGATGGCTGTTGCCACCAACGTGGCAGTCGGGGAGGCGCAGGCGGGAGCACTGGCTGCGAATCAGCAGACCGGAGACTACAGCGCCGGAGCGCTGCCGCGGATCGCAACCAATGCGCTGCTGGCGGGCGTGCTCGGAAGCATTGCCCCGAAGATACCGACAACCGAGCTTGACGCGGTGCGACCGCAAGTAGAGGCAAGTCTCCGGCCCGTCGTCCCGACCGAGTCGACGGCGGGAGCTGCCCAGGTCGCAGGTACCACTCTGGAAGATGAGAGTATCGCCAAAGGCGGGCAGACACTCGCCGCCACTGTGGGCAAGGTAAGCCCACTCGCCCGTATCTTCTCGAAGGGCTCGCTCGAATCACGCCAGCTCGCGCAGGCGATTGCAGATCCGGGTTTCCTGCTTCAGAAGAATCTTAACGGCGTCGCGACACCGACGTCTGTTGAGATGCGCGTCAATCAGAAAACGAACTGGCGCAATTTCCAGATAACCAAGGCACTCGATTCCGAATTCGCCGACTATAAGACGCAAGGCGGCGAGATGTCGCACGGGGAATTCTCCGCTGCCGTGGCCGACGCCATGCGGGCCGGAGATCAGAGTGATATACCCGCGGTGCGCAAGGTCGCGCAGTTCATTCGACCAATGTTTGCAGCCGACAGGGCCGCACTTGCCGAGTTGGGGGAAATGGCCCCGGGCGAAGATGTCATAGGCGCACCGAGCTACTTCCCGCGTGTCTATAATGCTCAGAAGATACTCAACAACCAGACGGATTTCGAGCGCCTGCTTACCGACTGGTTCGCGGCGCATCCGAAACTCGACGAGAACGGATTGCCGATCGAACGCGAGCCGGCAGAGATTCAGGCGTCTGTACGCGAGACGATGAACCGCATCATGGGAACGGTCCGCAATACTGCCGAGTTCGCCCGCTCCGGTGGCGTCAAGGCACTTCATGAGCGAAGCCTTGACGTTCCTGATGAGGTGCTAAAACCGTACCTGTCGCATGATCTCGAAGGCGTCATGCGGGCCTATAACCGCACCGTTACCCCGGCCATCGAAATGCGCCGTGCGTTCGGCAGCGTTGATCTTGAACCGGAGCTCCAGTCCATCAAAGACGCCTATGCGGTGAGCATCAACCGCGCCGCGGACGATGCCGGGAAGGCAGCCTTGACCGGTCAGATGAACTCGGACCTATCCGACCTGCAGTTGCTACGTGATCGGGTGATGAACCGCGTAGGCCCGCGTAACGATCAGTCGGGGTTCTTCGTGCGAGCTGCCAACGTGCTGCGAAGCTGGAACTATGTACGCATGCTGGGCGGCCAGACACTCTCTGCGCTCCCCGACCTTGGCCGGCTCGTGACACGATACGGGCTTGCGAATACCGGTCACCGGCTCGCAACATTCCTTGCAAGCTCGCATGCTCGTAGTCTGACACTTGCCGACGCGCGGCGCATGGGAACCGCGGTCGATAACGTGCTGCATACTCGCGTCTCATCACTCGACGGTATCGGCGAAGATGAGATGGCCGCGCCGTTGCATAACCTCACTGCCAGGTTCACAAAGCTGTCGGGCATCGCGCATTGGGATACAACTATCCGCGCTCTGAGTTCGCAGCTCGAGCAGGACGCGCTGTATCGACTCATCAACAAGAGCACCGCATCATCGCTTGAACGGGCGAAGCTCGCCTCGCACGGCATAGGGGATGCCGAGCTGCCGGCGATTCGGGAGCAGTGGGCAAAATACGGATCAAGCGAAGGCGGCTTGAACCGTGCGCGCACCGAGCTTTGGGACAACAAAGACGCGGCCGCCGCAGTCGAGCATGCCGTGCAGCGGGCCGCATCTAACAGCGCCTTCTATGTGGGGGCTGGCGATCTCCCGCGGTTCGCCAGTTCGGACATTGGGCGGCTGATGCTTCAGTTTAAAGCTTTTAGCTTGTCGTCTGTCAATCGGCTGCTACTGCCGACCGCGCAAGGTCTCGCGCATCGAGACTTGGCCGCTGTTAACGGCGTTGCCACACTGCTTGCACTCGGCGGGTTGAGTTATTACCTGAAGGAGCTTGCTGCGGGTCGGAAGCCGGACCTGTCGGCTGATAGCCTGATACCTAATGCGGTGCAGCGTAGCGGCCTTTTGAGCTACCTGCCGGATCTCTATGACCCCCTTGCGGGAACGTTGCATCTCCCCCGGTTCGCTAAATTTCAGGATCTCAACCCGCTGGAGACTGCTGGCGGCCCTTCGCTCGGAACCGCTGCGACCGTGCTAGATGTCATCCGACGCCTGACGAAAGGCAACATTGCGCAGGCGGACCTGCACAAGCTAAGACAGCTCTTGCCGTACCAGAATCTGTTTTATTTCACGCGCCTGGTCAACATGGCCGAAGGGGTGGCGGGCAATGCGCTAGGCGCAAAAGGCGCGCCGGACAAGAGCGCTGCCGATTACTTCAACCCGTCGGAAGATGAGCAGCCTAAATACAAGACAGACAAACAGCACTTGTTCGGAGCAGAGGCAATCCCGAACGCCTTTTAAGTGTCGCTAGACGAATAGCGTCGCTTAAGTTAAAGTCGCCGATATCGCAGGAGATAAGGGCCGCGGTGTCGTCGCACCGTTGGCCCTTTTTCTTTTGGGGAGTCGTAATGCTATGTCTGTTGAATCCCTACTTGAGAGTATCGACAGCCGCTTGGCTCAACTCATCGAATTGCGAGCGCCTGCCGTGCCGCCTGTGAAGCGCGGGCGCGGCCGGCCGCCGCGCGGTGAGTCGAACGGTGAGGCGCTGCCGATCGCAAAGACACCCGGCAAAGACACGGTGCGCGCCGCGCTGGAGGATTTCCGCGCACGGGTGAAGACGGCGAAGCTCGCCGCGGGTGAAGGCGAGGCTAACGCGCAATGGGCAGGGACGTCGCGAGCGCTGGAGCTTCTACAGAAAGTCGGCGGCGCGCAGACGCTCGCAGGCTTGCCGGAGAATCTGTATCCCGCCGTCATCAAGGCGGCAGCCGAGGCGGCTATCTAGTGTAGCTCGGCGCGGGCGAGCAGCTTCTCTAGCGCCTCGCATGCATCGGTCAGAATGACAGCAGCGTCCAACGCAGTGTTACTGCCATCATTCTCGAACCGCTCGACCTGCCGCAGCAGCCGCGCCTGTAGCCTCAAGAGTTGTTCTTTCATACTGCAACCCCCATCAACTCCGCGGCGAAATTCTTGGCTCGAATCTCGTCTAGGTAGTCTGCCCACCGCTCAAGCATCGCGCGCCGCTCCGGCAGCCGTTGGCTGCGATCATACACAGCCGCAACAGCGTCTTTCTTCACGTGGGCAAGCTGCAATTCGATGATGGCCGGATCGAACCGCATTTCGTGTAGCAGCGTCGACGCGGTCGATCGGAACCCGTGCACTGTGTGGTCGCCTTTGAAGAACATGCTTTTAAGCGCCATGGTCAACGCACCGTCCGACAAGTGCCTGCCGTCACCGCGGCCTCCCGGGAATATCCACCGATCCCCGCCGCTTATCGCCAATTGATCCTTGAGGAGCGCCACCGCCTGCCGTGCCAACGGGATCACGTGCGGCCTGCGCATCTTCATCTTCGGCCCGGGGATAACCCATATCGGGTCCTTACCGTGCAGGTCCTGAATCTCCGACCATTCGCCGCTGCGCAGCTCACCGGGGCGCAGGAACACCAGCGCCTCAAGCTGCAAGGCATGGCGCACCGTCGCATAGCCGTGGTAGCTGTCGATCGCATGCAGGAGCTGCGCAAGCTCCCTCGGCTCGGTGATCGCCGGGTGACTCGTCACCCTGACCGGCTCCAGCGCGCCGCGCAGCTCCGCTATCGGGTTCGCCTTCACCCGGCCCGTCTGCACCGCGTAGCGCATGACACGGGTCGCGAACTGCGCCGCGCGGTGCGCCGTCTCGTTCCGTCCGTCTGCCTCTATGGCTCGGATTACTCTCAGCACGTCGGGCGCGGTCAGCTCCGACACGGGTACCTTGTGGAGCTTCCGGAGGATCGTCTCCAGTAGCCACGTGGTCTTACGTAGCGTGCGCTCCGACAGCGCCTTGCCTTTGACGCGCAGGTATTCCGCACCGACCGTGGCGAACGTCTCGCCCGCGGCCTTGCGCTCCGCCGCCTGCTCGGCCTGCCGCGCCGCGCTGGGGTCGACCCCTTGGCCGAGGAGCTTGCGGGCCTCCGCCGCTCTGTCGCGCGCCAGCGGCAGCGACACGGCGGGGTAGGGGCCTAGGCTCAACAGCTTCTCCTTGCCGTGGAACTGGTACTTGAGCCGCCAGCCCTTCGACCCTGTCGACGACACCAGCAGGAAGAGTCCCGCGCCGTCGAAATGCTTTTGCTGCCCGGAGGCGGGCGGTTTGATTTTCTGGACGTGCGCAGGCGTTAAATTCATTGTGGGGTACCTTCCCATGTTGGGACTCGCCGCTACCCCTGGAATGTACCCCAAGTTGGAAATTCCCGCAATACGTCCCGGTTCGAGTACCGATTTTAGCTAGCCGTTAAGAATCAGCCACTTATGATATTTCGTTAATTCGGCGGGCGAGGAATTGGCTGGCTGATTATGGTCCCAAACTGCCCGGGGCCGGACTCGAACCGGCATGGGGTTACCCCCGAGGGATTTTCTTACCACTACAGCTTTCACTGCTGCGCAGCCCCGCGATCGAAGATCGCCGCGCCGCCACGCATTTGTGGTCTGGACTTTACCTTCACCCTGTCACGCAACCCGTAGGTCGTGCGATTTAGGCGGGGGCCGTCAAGTCTCTACACTTTCCGCGAAGCGCTCATGAGTCGAATCGCGGCTTAGCTCGGTATTGCAGCCACCCTGACGTGCTGCTGGTTCACCGAATTTGACCCCATTCACGCCGGGCGTTTCCGCGCCGGGTGCTCAATCTTTCAAGTCCCTTGCGTCTACCGATTTCGCCACCCGGGCAACGGGCGCGGGGGGATTCTACCGAACTTGCGGCGGGCGAGGCGGCGCGGAGCGGGGACCGGGCCACCGTGGAGGCTCAGTGGCACGGCTCAACGTATGGGGAAGGCCTTGGTGATAAGCTGCTGAATTGGCGACACTTACCGGTTTGGCGACCACTCACGGGGTCATGTCCGATTTCTGTCTCAAGGGCGAGAACGTGCACCTTTGGCGCGGCGACCATCATGTCCTGCGCGGGGTCCGGTTTCAGGTGGAGGGGGGGCAGTGCCTGCAGCTCACGGGGGCGAACGGCGCGGGCAAGACGACGCTCCTTCGTACGGCCTGCGGCCTCGCATACCCGGAGGGGGGCGAGATCACGTGGTGTGGGCAGAGCATCCGCAAGGACCTGCACGCCTTCCACGCGCAACTCGCCTACCTGGGCCATGAGCCGCCGCTGAAGGCGGAGCTGACGGCGCGTGAGAACGTTCTTTATTGGGTCGGTGTTCGACGCCGCTTCGGCCGGCACGAGCTTGACCAGGCGCTGGAACGCGTGGGCGGGGACACCTGGTCGGACCGTCCGGTGCGAACGCTTTCCGCGGGACAGAAACGCCGGGCGGCTCTCGCGGCACTTACGCTGATGCGCGTACCGCTTTGGCTGCTGGATGAGCCGACGACCAACCTCGATGCGGAGGGTCAGAAGCTCGTGGGCGCGCTCATCGATGAGCACCTGCAGGAGGGTGGTGTCGCGCTGGCAGCGGTGCATCACGAGCTCTCGCTGTCGGCGGCAAACGGCCTGCAGCGCATGGAGCTGACGGTTGGGTGACTCGGACGCAATAGGGCGGGACGCCGCGGTGACTCCTCGCGCACACGAGACTTCTGCGGCCCGAACCCGTAACGGCGAGGGGGGCGGCGTATCGGCCTTGAGCTCCGCGCGGCTGATGCTCGCACGCGACCTCAAGCTCGCCTTCCGCAAGCGCAGCCAGCTCGTCCAGCCGCTCGCCTTCTTCGCCATCGTCACGACGCTCTTCCCGCTCGGGGTCAGTCCGGAGCTCTCACGCCTGCGGTCGATGGCGGCGGGTGTGGTCTGGGCGGCGGCCTTGCTGTCGTCGCTGCTCGCACTCGAGCTGCTCTTCCGTGATGACGCGCAGGACGGGACGCTCGAGCAATACGCGCTCTCGGGGCGCTCGCTGACTTGGCTGCTCGCAGCGAAGACGGCGGCGCACTGGCTCCTCACCGGATTGCCGCTCGCCTTGATGGCGCCGCTCGCGGGAATGGCGCTGGGCGCGCCGGCGGCGGCGGTGCCAGGTATCATTGCATCCGTTGCCGTGGGGACCGTGGCGTTGAGCCTCATCGGCTCGATCGGCGCGGGGCTGACGCTGGGTATCCGGCGCTCGGGGGCGCTGCTGTCGCTCCTCACGTTGCCGCTCGAGATTCCCGTTCTCATTTTCGGGGCCCGCGCCACGGAACTGGCGATCGGCGGCGCAGCCTATGGGGTACCGTTGCAGCTCCTCGCGGCGCTTGCCGTGCTGGGCCTGACGCTCGCGCCGCTCGCCGCCTCAGCGGCGGTGCGCATCAATCTGGAGTAGGGCTCGAGAAGACGATGGCCTGGACCTGGTTTCACCGACTCGCGTCGCCGCCGCATATTTATCGGGTGGCTGGGCGTTTGACGCCGTGGCTCGCGTGGCCGGCGGCTGCGCTCATCGTGGCGGGGCTGATCGGCGGCCTGGTGCTGGCGCCGCCGGATTACCAGCAGGGGGACGGCTACCGGATCATCTACGTGCATGCGCCCAGCGCCTGGATGTCGCTCCTCGTGTATTCCACCATGGCCGTGGCCGCGGCGATCGGGCTCATCTGGCGGATGAAGGTGGCGCACGCGGTGGCGGCGAGCTGCGCGCCCATTGGTGCCTCCTTTACCTTTGCCGCGCTCGTCACCGGCTCGCTCTGGGGCGCGCCGATGTGGGGCACCTACTGGCAGTGGGATCCGCGGCTGACTTCGGAGCTGCTCCTGCTCTTTCTCTATTTTGGCTACATGGGCTTGCGATCGGCCTTCGATGATGTGCAGCGGGCCGACCGGATGAGCGCAGTGCTCGCGGTCGTGGGTGTCGTCAACGTGCCGATCATTCATTATTCCGTCATCTGGTGGAACTCTCTTCACCAGGCCCCCTCGGTGATGAGGTTGGGCGAGCCCACCATGCCGGCCTCGATGCTGGTTCCACTCCTCATGATGCTGCTCGGCTTCACGCTCTTCTTCGGGGCGCTGCTCCTCGTCAGAGTGCGCGGCGAAGTGCTCAGCCGCGAGCGTGCGGCCAGCTGGATTCGCGAGGCGCTGCAGCCGTGAGCGCCTTCCTCGACATGGGCGGCTATGCGGCGTACGTCTGGCCGTCATACGCTGTTACGCTCGCGGTGATAGCGCTCAATATCGTCTGGGCGCGACGACTGCTCAAGCGTTCGCGCAAGGAGGCGCTGCGCAGACTCACGATTGGAGGCACTGAAGCATGACCCCAAGACAGCGCCGGCTGGTGCTGGTGCTCGGCATTGTGGCTGGAGTGAGCGTGGCGGGTGCGCTGGCGTTGAGCGCCTTTCGCCAGGACGTCACCTTCTACTTCGTTCCGACGCAGGTGGCCGACGGCAAAGTCCACCCGGGCGAGGATTTTCGTCTCGGCGGAATGGTCGAGAAGGGGAGTGTGTCGCGCCTGCCGGGCAGCATGGAAGTCCGTTTCACCGTAACGGACTTCACGCATCAAATACCCGTCGTCTACAACCGCGTCCTGCCCGACCTATTTCGTGAAGGCGCGGGAGTGATCGTCCACGGGCACATGCTTCCCAACGGGACCTTCGACGCGGATGAAGTGCTCGCCAAGCACGATCAGTACTACAAGCCGCCCGGCATCGGCCAGAAGATGGCGATCCGCCACGGCCAGCCGCGCGACGCCGCGCTGGAACAGGCGCCCGCGACCGCCAGCACCAATCTCGCACAGCACGCCGCGGAGCATCCGTAGATGATCCCTGAGCTCGGTCAGTTCGCGTTGATCCTGGCGATGCTGCTTGCGGCTTTGCAGGCGTTCTTCGGGATCGTGGGACCCGCCCTGAAGCGCGATCGTTGGATGGCCGCCGTGACGCCCGCCGTCTCCGGCCAGGTCGTCATGGTCGCGACCTCGATGGGGTGCCTCGTGGCCTCCTTCGTGATGAATGATTTCTCCGTCGCCTACGTCGCCGAGAATTCCAACTCCGCGCTGCCGCTTTTCTATCGCGTTGCGGCGGTGTGGGGCTCGCACTCGGGCTCGCTCATCCTCTGGATCTTCCTCCTCGCCTGTTGGTCTCTGGCGGCGGCTATCGGCACCTCCAGGCTGCCCAAGCCCTTCGCCTCGCGAGTGCTCGGCGTGCTGGGCCTCATCAGCTTCGGGTTCCTCCTCTACACCCTCGCCACCTCCAACCCCTTCCTGCGCCTGAGCCCACCCTGGCCCGACGGCGAGGACTTGAATCCCATCCTCCAGGACCCCGGTCTCGCCGGCCATCCGCCGATCCTCTACACCGGCTACGTGGGCCTCGCGGTGGCCTTTGCCTTCGCGGGCGCGGCGATGCTCGAGGGGCGGCTCGATCGCGACTGGGCGCGCTGGACGCGGCCCTGGACCACGGCCGCCTGGGCGTTCCTCTCCTGCGGCATCGCGCTCGGCAGTTGGTGGGCGTACTACACGCTCGGCTGGGGCGGCTTCTGGTTCTGGGACCCGGTGGAGAATGCCTCCTTCATGCCGTGGCTCATGGCGACCGCGCTCATCCACTCGCTCGCGGTGACGGAAAAGCGCGGGCTCTTCAAGAGCTGGACACTGCTATTGGCGGTACTCGCCTTCTCGCTCAGCCTGGTCGGGACCTTCCTGGTGCGCTCCGGCGTCCTCGTTTCCGTGCATTCCTTCGCGGCGAGCCCGACGCGCGGCACCTTCATACTGGCGTTTCTCGTCGCCATGATCGGCGGCGCGCTCGCGCTCTACGCCTGGCGGGCGCCGCTCCTCAAATCCGACGCCGGGTTCGAGCTCACCGCGCGGGAGTCGTTCCTCCTTTTCAACAACATCCTGCTCGTGACCGCCTGCGCCACGGTGTTCGCCGGCACGATCGCGCCGCTCATCTCCTCGGCGCTCAATCTGGGCAAGCTCTCCGTCGGGCCGCCTTATTTCAACCCGACCTTCCTCCTCTCCATCCTGCCGCTGCTCGCGCTCCTTTCGGTGGGCATCCACGCCCGCTGGAAGCGGGGCAACCTGAGCGATCACGCGCGCATCCTCATCCTGACGCTCATCGCCGCGGCGGTGATTGGCTGCGCGGTGGTCTTCGGTCTCTTCACAGGCGGTCGCGTGCTCGCGCCGGTGGGCGTCACGCTCGGCGTGTGGATCATCCTCTCCTCGCTCATCGATCCCATCGACCGCCTGCGCCGCCACATTTCGATCCCACGCGCGGTCCTCGGGATGACCATCGCGCACATCGGACTCGGCATCTTCGTCATCTCCATCACCTCGGTGGAAGGGTTCACGGCGGAAAAGGACGTCTCGCTGGCGCAGGGCGCCACCGCGCACATGGGCGCCTATGAATTCCGGTTCGAAGGCGTCAAGCCCATCGAAGGTCCGAACTACAGCGGTGTCGGCGGCACGGTCATCGTCACTCGTAACGGCGCGCCCGTCGCCGTGATGCACCCCGAGAAGCGCGAATACTGGGTACAGCACACCGTCACGACGGCCTCTTCGATCAAGATGTACCGCACCAGCAACATCCTGGTGGCACTCGGGCAGGACCTGGGCGATGGCCGCTGGAGCCTGCGCCTGCAGGTGCGGCCGCTCGTGGCGTTCATCTGGCTCGCCGCCTTCATCATGGCGGCCGGTGGAATGCTCGCCATCGCGGACCGCCGCTATCGGCACGCGCGTGCCGAGGCGTCGGCGATCTCGCCAGGCGTCGCGGTCAGCCGGAGTGAGGCCGGATGAGCCGCTCCAGCCGCTTCACCATCCCCCTGGTCCTCTTCGCCCTGCTCGTGATCGTGCTGGCGATCGGCATCAGGCAGTCGCCCGACAAGGACCTCATTCCCTCGCCACTGATCGGCAAGCCGGCGCCCGATTTCTCGCTGCCCAGCCTCACCGCTCCGGGTCAGAGAGTCAGCTCCGCGCAGTTTCGCGGCCACTGGTACCTCTTCAACGTGTGGGGCACCTGGTGCTACGCCTGTCGCATGGAGCATCCGATGCTCCTCAAGATCAAACAGATGGGCGTCATCCCCATGGTCGGGCTCGACTGGAAGGACGACAGAGCGGACGCGCTCTCGTTCCTGAAGGAGCAGGGCGATCCCTACCAGACCATTGCCGTCGATCACGACGGCAGCGAAGCGATCATGTGGGGCGTATACGGCGCCCCGGAGAGCTTCCTCGTCAATCCTGAGGGGATCGTCGTCTACAAGTTGATCGGCCCCATCACCCAGCAGGACTGGGAGCGGCACATTCTGCCGCGCCTGTCGACGGGCGTGACGCCTGCCGCCCCCGCGAGCTCATGATGACCCTGCGCGCCGTCTCGATCTTCATGGTGGCCCTCGTGGCCTCGTTGCTGCTCGCCTCGTCCGCGGCGTACGCCATCGCCCCGGAGCAAATGCCGACACCTCAGCTGGAAGCACGTTATCTTTCGCTCATCCATGGCTTTCGCTGCATGCAGTGTCAGGATGAGTCGCTGGCCGACTCGCCGGTCAACCTCGCGGCCGACATGCGCCGCCAGATCCGTGACATGCTGCTCGCCGGCAAGACGGACCAGCAGATCCGGGATTTCATGGTCTCCCGCTACGGCTACTTCATCCTCTTCAAGCCCCCCTTCGTCTGGAAGACGGCGTGGCTGTGGCTCGCTCCGGGCGTGATCCTCCTCATCGGGGTGATCGCAGCTCTCGGCATCATCCGCAAGCGCGCGGCGCTCGCTGCCACGGACGTCGAAGACAATGACTTGACGGATGCCTAGCCGATGATCGTCTTCATCGTACTTGCCGCGGCGCTGGCCGTGCTCTGCGTGGCCGTGATTGCCGTGCCGCTGCTCAAGCCCGCCCCCGCGCAGACCGCCACCGCTCCCTGGGCGGCGCTCGCCGCCGGGGGCGTGTTGGTCGTCGGCTCCGTGGGGCTCTATATCACCTGGAGCAATTGGTCGTGGCGCAACTCCCCGGGCGTCGAATCGCCCGAGGGCATGGTCGAGCGGCTGGTCCACCGGCTCAACGACCATCCCGGCGACCTCGCCGGGTGGCTCATGCTGGGTCGCTCGTATGTCGCGCTGCAGGAGTATCCCCTGGCGGTGCGCGCCTACGAGCGGGCGGACCGTGTCTCCGGCGGGCACAGCGCCGACGCGCTGGTCGGTGAGGCGGAGGCCCTCACCCTGATGGACGATTCCCAGCTCACCGGCCAGGCCGGCCAGCTCATCGAGCGGGCGCTCGCCATCCAGCCCGTCTCACCGCAGGCGCTCTTCTTCGGTGCGGCCGCGGCCCTGCGCCGGGGCGAGCTGCCCCTGGCGCGCGCGCGCTTCAGCAAGCTTCTCACGCTCAATCCGCCGGCCAATATCAAGGCGATCCTGGAGAAGGAGATCTCCGGCATCGATCGCCAGCTCGCCTCCGCCCACCCCGATCCATCCCCGAGCCCGCCGAAGAGCCCCTGACCGATCCAACGGCAGTTGGAGGAAGGCTTCCCGGCGAACGGCACCAACCGAGCGTGCGATTGCGGCCGGCATGCCTCTTGCTGCGTCTTTGCCTGCTCGCTGGCCGGGATTGTCTCGAAGTCCGTGGGCCGCACATCGATTGCTGCCGCTGTGGGCGCCCGCGAGCCCCAACGAACCCCAGCTTGTAGGAGAAGTAGTGATGGCTCAGGTATCAGGTCATGACGGACGCAGCTCGGAGGGCCGTACGTCCAATCGGGGATTTGCCTCGATGAACTCGGAGCGGCAGCGCCAGATCGCCAGTATGGGCGGTAAGGCCGTTCCCGACGAGAAGCGCAGTTTCTCGCAGAATCGGCGCCTCGCCGCGGAAGCCGGACGCAAAGGAGGCCAGAGCGTCCCCGGCTCCAAACGCAGTTTCTCGCAGAATCGCGAGCTTGCCGCAACCGCGGGCCGCAAGGGCGGGCAGAGTGTTCCGGACGAGAAGCGCAGTTTCTCGCAGAATCCGGAGCTCGCCGCCGAAGCGGGCCGCAAGGGCGGGCAGGCGAGCCATGGCGGGGGAGGCGGAGACTCTCACCGGGACTCGAGGTCCTAGCAAGTCCCTTCAAGGGAACTGAGAACGCCGGCGGCCATCGCGCTGCCGGTTCTTTTCTCGTGGGCGAATCCTTGCAAAGATTGCCCTCCCGATTGCAGTTCTTACCGATCCGCTTGCGGTCAAGGTGGCCATCTCCCGGCTGCCCCGGTCAAGTCTGAGCCGGCCGCCCGTCATTCTGCTATCCGCCTCACGGAGGGAGCCCACCGCCGATGTGACAATACATCGTCAATGTAGGCGGAGGTGGCTGGAATGGGGGGGTGGACGATTCGCCGGCGGATGGCGCTCGGATTTGGCGCCATTCTGGCGCTCATCATCGTGGTGGAGAGCGTCTCCCTCATCGAGCTCGCCCGCATCAGCGATAGAGAGGGGAGCTTGCGTCGCGACTCTCTCCCGGGGCTCGAGATTGCCACGCGGCTGCAATCGGGTTGGCTCGACAGCTACGCACTGACCGTTCGATTTCTGGCCGCCCCTGACGAGGCGATGCGGGCGCGGCTCGCCTCACAGCTTCAGGCGGCTCGCGCCGAGATCGACCACGCCGACAGTCAATACGCGACGACCGTTTTCCGGTCCGATGAGCGCCAGACGTTCGATTCCTACCGGCGTGCGAGTGAGGCGTTCGACCGCATCCAGAGCCCGCTCATCGCCAGACCACCCGACTTGGCGTCCCTGGGCGCTGTCATCGACCGGCAGGTCGCTCCGAGCTTCGCCGCAGTGGCCGACACGGTCGCCACCCTGATCGGCGAGAACCGCCGCGAGACCGAGGAGGCCAACACGGCCATCCAGGCGGCGGTCAACGCTGCGCGTTTCGGGATTCTCCTGAGCTTCGCGTCCGCGCTGGTGCTCGCGGCCGTATGCGCCTACCTTCTCCTGCAGTCCGTCTCACGACTTGCGGCACTCGTGGAGCAGGTGCAGAAGTCGGCGATCCAGGTCAACACCTCGCTCACGGAGATCGGCGCGACGGCGAACGAGCAGCAGGCCACCGCCTCGGAGATTGCCGCCACGACCACCGAAATCGGCGCGACCTCCAAGGAGATCTCCGTCACCTCGAAGGAGCTGCTCGACACCATGAACGAGGTATCGGCGGTTGCCGAGCAGACGGCCACCGTCGCCGGCAACGGGCAGGCGGGACTCTCGCGCATGGAGAGCACCATGCGACACGTCACCGATGCCGCGGCCGCCATCAACGCCAAGCTCGCGGCACTCAACGAAAAAGCGGGCAACATCAACCAGGTGGTGACCACCATCACGAAGGTCGCCGACCAGACGAATCTGCTCTCGCTGAATGCGGCCATCGAAGCGGAGAAGGCCGGTGAGGCCGGCCGGGGATTCGCGGTGGTGGCCACGGAGATCCGCCGCCTGGCCGATCAGACCGCGGTGGCCACCTACGACATCGATCAGACCGTGAAGGAGATCCAGTCGGCGGTCGCCGCCGGAGTGATGGGCATGGACCGGTTCTCGGATGAAGTGCGGCGCGGCATCCAGGAAGTGCAGCAGCTCGGAGAGCAGCTCTCGCTCATCATCCAACAGGTGCAGACCCTCGCACCGCGGTTCGTCGCCGTGAATGAGGGGATGCACGCGCAGGCGAACGGCGCCGAGCAGATCAGCGAGGCGCTCTCGCAATTGAGCGAGTCTTCGCAGCAGACGGTCCAATCCCTGCGCCAGTCGGCGGATGCGATTGGCGGCCTGAACGAGGTTGCGGGCGCTCTGCGCGGGGCGGTCACGCGCTTTCGTCTGGCCTGACACTCATGCTCATCCTCCAATTCCGGATGGGTGAGGACACTTACGCGCTCGACAGCCGCCAGGTAGTGCGCGTCCTGCCGGCCGCACGCCTCAAGCGGCTGCCGGCCGCGCCGGCGGGAGTCGCGGGATTGCTGAACTTCGAGGGCACGCCAGTACCGGTGCTCGATCTTTCCGCCCTGGCGCTCGGACAGCCGGCGGCCGAGCATCTGAGCACGCGCATCATTCTCACGCAGCTGCCCGGTCGCGCCGGCGAAAGCCGCCTCCTCGGCCTGCTCGCCGAGCATGCCACCAACACCCAGCACTGCGAGCCCGCCGACTTCATCCCGGCCGGCATCACGGCTCCGGCAGCGCGCTATCTCGGACCGGTCGCCTGCCTCGGCGGCACCTTGGTACAGCGGCTCGAGCTCGAGCGGCTGCTGACCACGCGGGTGTATGAAGCGTTGACGCAGGAGTGCGCGCACTTGGGGACGGACTGATGTTGCCGGCCATCGCCGCTTTGCTCGAAGCGAAGGCGGGCCTCGATGCGACATCGATCGGCGCGGCCGCGATCGAGCGTGCGGTGCGCGAGAGAATGGCTGCGAGCCGCCTCACCGACGCGGACGCCTATTGGCCGCACCTCTGCGCCTGCGGGGACGAGCAGCAGCGCCTCATCGAGGCTGTCGTGGTCTCCGAGACTTGGTTCTTCCGCAACCGCGAGGCGTTTGTCGCGCTCGGGCGCATCGTCAACGGGGGATGGCTCGCTGCCCATCCGGCGGGGCGGCTCCGGATATTGAGCGCGGCTTGCGCCACGGGCGAGGAGCCGTACTCGATTGCCATGGCGTTGCTCGACTGTGGCCTCCCGTCCGATCGTTTTCACATCGATGCAATCGATATCAGCACGCGCGCAATCGCCCATGCCCAGGCGGCCGTGTACGGCCGCAACTCCTTCCGCGGGGCAGACCTCGCTTTCAGGGATCGTTACTTCGAGCGCACGTCGGGGGGCTATCGTCTCAGCTCGCACGTCCGTGAGCCCGTGCGTCTGCGTAGCGCGAACCTCTTCACCGCCGGAGCGTTCAGCGGCGCGGAGTGCTACGACATCGTTTTTTGCCGTAACGTGCTCATCTACTTCGACCGGCCGACACAGCGACGGGCGACTCAGATACTGGTCAACCTCATGACCCCGGACGGAGTGATGTTCGTGGGCTCCGCGGAATCGGCGCTCATGACCCAGAGTGGCCTGACGTCGGCGCGAATGCCGCACGCCTTCGCTTTTCGCCGCGCGCCCCAGGGGCCCGTCAAGGTGGGTGCGCGGGTGCCCGCCGCGACGCGACGCTCACCCGAACCAAAGCCCGCGATCGGCGCCAGGCCACTGCGGGCCGGGGCAGCCCCGCCCGCGCCCGCGGCAGCGCAGACACCACAGGCAGCCACAGCCGACGCGGAGGCGGCCTGGATGCGCCATGCCCGACAGCTCGCCGATGAGGGCAGGCTCGCCGAGGCGCTGCAGCTCTGCGAACAGGGCTTGCGCGAGTCGCCGCGCTCGGCGCAGACGTTCTATCTTCTCGGGCTGCTGCACGATGCGGCCGGGCGGACGGACCGGGCCGGTGAGAACTACCGTAAGGCGCTGTACCTCGATCCCACTCACGAGGAGGCGCTCATGCAGCTCGCGACCCTGCTGATGGGCGAGGGTGACGAAGGCGGCGCGGCGCGGCTCCTCGATCGCGCGCGGCGCCTGCGCGCGGCGGCAGGAGGCTGAAGATGGCCGCCGCTATGCTCGATGACTGCTGGCGCCGGATCGGCGTTCACGGCGACCGCAGCTGCCCGGAGCTCACTCGCCACATTCATTGCCGCAACTGTCCGACCTACGCCGCCGCCGGACGGCGCGTGCTCGATACTCCCATGCCCGCGCAATACAGGGAGGAGTGGGCCGGGCAGCTCGCGCGGCCGATCACGCGCCCCGAGCGGCACACCGGCTCGGCCGTCGTGTTCCGGGTCGGTGTCGAGTGGTTTGGCATTCCGACCGAGCTCTGCTCGGGGATCCTGCCGGAGCGGAGCATCCACTCGTTGCCCCACCGCCGCGGAGGCCCCGTGTTGGGACTTGCCAACGTGGAAGGAACACTGGTCCTGTGCATCTCGCTCGCGGCCGTTCTGGGGCTCGCGTTCGAGGACGGGCAGGGCGCAACTTTCCCTGATCCTCGTGCGACCGTGAGCGCCTCGCCACGGACGGCGGGGGGCTCGGCTCGCCTTCTCGTCGTTGCCTCGCCGCAGGGCCGTCTCGCCTTGCCGATCCAGGAGGCTCACGGGGTGTGTCGGTTCCGCGAGCGCGACCTGCATGCCGTTCCGGCGACGCTGGCGAAGTGCCGTGCCAATCATACCCGGGCAGTGTTGCCGCTCGCGGAACGCGCGGTGGCACTGCTCGACACGGAAAGTCTCTTCCGCTCCCTCGCGGGGCACTTCGCATGAGCGCGACCGGTCTGGCCGACGTGTCGATGCTCGAGCTCTACCGGCATGAGGCCGACGAGCGGATCGAGACACTCACGGCGGGACTGCTCGCGCTCGAGCGCGACCCGAAGTCCGCCGTGCACCTCGAATCGTGCATGCGCGCGGCGCACTCCCTCAAAGGAGCGGCGCGGGTGGTCGGCATCGCAGCGGGAGTCGACATCGCCCACGCGATGGAGAGTTGTTTCGTCGCGGCCCAGGCCGGCGCGCTGACACTCGACAACGGCCGCATCGATGCCTTGTTGCGCGCGGTGGATCTCTTGCGGCGTATCTCCCAGGCCGCCGAGGGGGAATCGCCCGAAGCCGCGCAGTCGATACCGGAAGCTGTGCGCGCCTGTCTCGAAGCGCTCGGGCGCGCCGCCGCCGCGCCGGCGGGAAATGACGCCGCTGCCGCCCGCGAGGCGCTTCCCGCCACGACCGTTGCCGGCGATCGCGCCCCAGGCGATGCGGCGCCCACCCCGGCCGAGCCGCAGAGGCAGGGCGGCAGCGCGGTGCGGATCACGGCCGAGACGCTCGACCGGCTGCTCGGGCTCGCCGGAGAATCGCTGGTCGAGGCGCGCTGGCTGACGCCCTTCTCGCAGTCCTTGCTGCGCCTTAAGCGCCAGCAGTATGACCTTGGCAGCACGCTCGATCGCCTGCGTGACGCGCTCGCGGGCGGGCACGCGACCGAGGAGGCGCACTCGCTTCTCCACGAAGCGCAAAGCCGCGCGCTGCAGTGCCGGCAATACCTCGCCTCCCGGCTGGCGGAGCTCGAGACTTTCGACCGGCAGGTCGCGGGGCTCTCGCGGCGGCTCTACGAGGGGGCGCTCGCCTGTCGGATGCGGCCCTTTGCCGATGGCCTGCGCGGGCTGCCACGGATGACGCGCGATCTGGCGCATTCGCTGCACAAGCAGGTCCGGCTCGTGATCGAGGGTCATGACACACAGGTCGACCGCGATGTGCTCGAGCAGCTCGAGGCATCGTTGACACAGCTTCTGCGCAACGCAATCGATCACGGCATCGAGTCGCCCCGCGCGCGGCGCGCGGCTGGCAAGCCGGAGGAGGGAGTGATCCGGGTGGAAGCGCGCCACAGCGCCGGCAGACTCCTCGTGACCGTGGCGGATGACGGTGCCGGCGTCGATCTCGATGAGTTGCGTCAGACGGTCGTCAAACGCCGCCTTGCCAACACCGAAGCCGCCGCCGCGATGAATGAGGCGGAGCTCTTCGAGTTTCTGCTCCTGCCGGGCTTCACGCTCGCAGGCTCCGTCACTGAGATTTCCGGCCGCGGAGTCGGCCTCGATGTCGTGCGCGAGCTGCTGCGGCGGCTGCGAGGCACGATCCGCGTCTCCTCGCGCTTGGGCGCGGGGACGCAGTTCCAGCTTCATCTGCCCCTCACGCAGTCCGTAGTCCGGGCGCTGCTCGTGGAAGTCGGCGGCGAAGCCTATGGGTTGCCGCTCGCCGGCATCACCTGTGCGCTGAAGCTGCCGCGCGCCTCCATCGGGTCGCTGTCGGGCCGGCCGCATTTCACGCTGCGGGAACGACGGATCGGGCTCGTCTCGGCCCACCAGGTGCTCGAGACACGCGCCAGCCCGGCAACCACGGGCGAGATCTCCGTCGTGGTGCTGAATGGCGGCGCGGGCGAGGTGGGACTCGTGGTCGATCGCCTGCTGGGGGAGCGCGAGCTCGTGATCCAACCGCTCGATGCGCGTCTCGGCAAGATCAAGGACGTGAGTGCCGGGGGGCTCATGGAAGACGGCACGCCGGTTCTCATCCTCGATGCCGAGGATGTGGTGCGCTCGATAGAGAAGTTCGCTGCGGGCGGGGACCTCGCCGGTCTGGGGGCGAATTCAGCACAGAGCGCCCAGACGCCCCGCAGGCGCGTGCTGGTGATCGACGATTCGCTCACCGTGCGCGAGCTCGAGCGCAAGCTTCTGACCCAGGGCGGCTACGATGTCGAGGTGGCCGTGGACGGCATGGACGGCTGGAATGCGATTCGGGCCGGACGTTTCGACCTCATCGTCACCGATATCGACATGCCGCGGCTCGATGGCATCGAGCTCGTCAGGCTGGTGAGACAGGATCCGCGGTTGAAGTCCCTCCCGGTCATGATCGTCTCCTACAAGGATCGGCCGGAGGACCGGCACCGCGGCCTCGAGGCGGGTGCGGATTACTACCTGGCCAAGGCCAGCTTCCACGACCAGACGCTGCTCAGCGCGGTGGCCGAGCTCATCGGCCGGGCCGCCTCGTGAGAATCGGCATCGCCAGCCGTTCCCCGGCAACCGTCGAGGCGCTGCGTCAGGCGCTGTCGCTGCGCCCGGCCCACCAGATCGTATGGGTGGCTCCGGATGGGGCGCACGCGGTGGCCGCCTGCGCGCGCGACACTCCCGATCTGCTGCTGATGGATCTGATCCTCCCCGGCATAGATGGCGTGGAGGCGACCCGCAGGATCACCGCGGCGACGCCCTGCGCCATCGTCATCGTCACCGCCAGTGTGAGTGCCAACACCAATCGCATCTTCGATGCCATGGGGAACGGCGCCGTCGATGCCGTCGACATCCCGCCACTCACGCAATCCGATCGGACGGCGCCTCCGGCGCAATTCCTGCAGAAGATCGACACGTTCGCCAAGCTGGTCGGCACGCGCCGCTTCATCCCGGGCCCGGACCTCTTCGGCGACACCTGGGTGATCGGCCGGCGTGAGCGGCTGGTGGCCATCGGTGCCTCGGCGGGAGGGCCGGCGGCGATCGCACGCGTGCTGGAAGGACTGCCGCGGGACTTTCCCGCCGCCGTAGTCATCGTGCAGCACGTCGATCAGCGGTTTGCGCCGGGAATGGCCGAGTGGCTGAGCCGCAGCTCGCCGCTGCCGGTGCGCGTGGCGCAGGAGGGCGACCGGCTCAAGGCGGGCACCGCGCTGTTGTCGGGCAGCAATGATCATCTGGTGCTGAAGAGCGCCGACCGGCTCGGCTACGAGCGCGAGCCGCAGGACCAGGCCTATCGGCCGTCGGTCGATGTGTTCTTCGCCAGCGTGAGCGCAAAGTGGCCCGGAGAAGCTGTCGGGGTGTTGCTCACGGGCATGGGCCGCGACGGGGCCAAGGGCCTCAAGGCGCTGCGCAACAAGGGCTGCTACACGATCGCGCAGGATGAAGCGACGAGCGCCGTTTATGGAATGCCGAAGGCGGCTGCGACTCTCGGAGCGGCGGTGGACGTGCTGCCGCTCGAGCGCATCGCGCCGCGATTGATCGATACCTTCAGCCACGTCTGAGGAAGAGGGCCATGTCCACACCTCACAGGGTGCCGAGTTACTCGAGTCCAGCGGAGTCGGAGTCCCCGCCGGCGATGGTGCTGTTGGTCGATGACCAGGTCATCATCGCCGAGGCGGTTCGGCGCGCGCTCGCCGATGCGCCCGGCATAGAGTTTCACTTCTGCGTCGACCCCGCGCAGGCGGTCGCGACCGCCGAGCAGATCGCGCCGACCGTCATCCTGCAGGACCTCGTGATGCCGTCCGTCGACGGACTGTCGCTGGTGCGTGAATATCGCTCGCGGCCGCTCGTCCACAACGTTCCGGTGATCGTCCTCTCGACGCGCGAGGAGGCGAAGACGAAAAGCGACGCATTCGCCGCCGGAGCCAACGACTACCTCGTTAAGCTGCCGGACCGGATCGAGCTCATCGCACGCATCCGCTACCACACCCGCGCCTACATGAGCCAGCAGCAGCGCGACGAGGCCTACCGCGCGTTGCGCGAGAGCCAGCGCCAGCTCATGGAAGCGAATCTCGAGCTGCAGCGGCTGATGAACATGGACGGTCTGACGGGACTCAACAATCGACGCCGCTTCGACGAGTATGCCCAGTCGGAATGGCGCCGCGCCGTGCGCGAGAGCATCCCGCTCTCGCTCCTCATCATCGATGTGGATGATTTCAAGCGCTACAACGATACCCAGGGACATCTTGCCGGCGATCAGGCCCTGAAGAGCGTGGCAACGGCGATCCAGTCGAGCTGCAGCCGCCCCGCGGATCTGCCGGCGCGGTTTGGCGGGGAGGAGTTCGCCGTGGTGCTGCCAGGCACCGCCGCCGCCGGCGCAAAGCACGTCGCAGAGCGGATCCTGGCCGCCATCGGGAAGCTCGCGATCGCCCATCCGGCCTCGAGCACGGGCGCCACGCTCACGTTGAGCGTGGGCGGCGTGGCCACTGGGCCCATGGGCTCGAGCTCGGTGATCGAGTTCCTCATGGAGGCGGACAAGGCGCTCTACGAGGCGAAGTGCCTCGGCAAGAACCGGGTGATCGTGCACGACCTCGAGACGCGCTGACGGCACCGCTGCGGCGTTTGACCTCGGGCCCGCTGCGTACTATTGTCAGCGCCGTGACTAGGGGAGCCCCGGCAAGGGGCTGAGAGGCCAATGGCGCCGATTCGGCGCGGCGTGGCGACCCTTCGAACCTGATCCAGTTCATGCTGGCGTAGGAAAGTTCCTTTCTCTCCGCTTTCTGACGACGGCTCGCTGGATCTTCCGCGGTCCCACCGCTCGAGGAGCCTCCACGATGAATGCCGTCCCGCTGACCGTCGTCTCCGACTCGCTGCCCGCTTCACGCAAGGTCTTCGAGGCCGGCCGCGTCCATCCGCAACTGCGCGTTCCGATGCGCGAGATCACGCTCCACCCGTCCGCGGGAGAGCCGCCGCTCATCGTCTACGATTCCTCGGGTCCCTACACCGACCCGGCCGTGCGGATCGATATCGAGCGCGGGCTGCCGCGCATGCGCGAGGAATGGATCCTGGAGCGTGCGGACGTCGTCGCGGGCGAAGGCCGCCCCGTGCGTCCGGAGGACAACGGGCTGGCCCCGGGCAGTGCCGGCGCCGCGCCGACCTTTCCCGTGCGGCGCCAGCCGCTGAAGGCGCGTGGGACCACGGCCGTCACGCAGATCGCCTACGCACGAGCCGGCATCGTGACACCGGAGATGGAGTTCGTCGCCATCCGCGAGAATCTCGGCCGCGAGCGCCGTCGCGCCGCGGGCGCGCGCGACGGCCAGTCCTGGGGAGCGGCCGTGCCGGACTTCGTCACGCCGGAGTTCGTGCGCGCCGAGGTCGCCGCCGGCCGCGCCATCATCCCGGCCAACATCAACCACCCGGAGTCGGAGCCGATGATCATCGGCCGCAACTTCCTGGTGAAGATCAATGCCAACATCGGCAACTCCGCCGTTGCTTCCTCCACCGCGGAGGAGGTCGACAAGATGGTATGGGCCATCCGCTGGGGAGCGGACACGGTGATGGATCTGTCCACGGGCCGCAACATCCATACCATCCGGGAATGGATCCTGCGCAACTCGCCCGTGCCGATCGGCACCGTGCCGATCTACCAGGCGCTCGAGAAAGTGGGCGGCATCGCCGAGGACCTCACCTGGGAAGTGTTTCGCGACACGCTGATCGAGCAGGCGGAGCAGGGCGTCGACTACTTCACGATCCACGCCGGCGTGCGGCTGCATTACGTGCCGCTCACCGTCAACCGCGTCACCGGCATCGTCTCCCGCGGCGGTTCCATCATGGCGAAGTGGTGCCTCGCGCACCATCGCGAGAGCTTCCTCTACGAGCATTTCGAGGAGATCTGCGAGATCTGCCGCGCGTACGATGTCAGCTTCTCCCTGGGTGATGGGCTGCGTCCCGGCTCCATCGCGGATGCCAACGATGCCGCCCAGTTCGCGGAGCTCGAGACGCTGGGGGAGCTCACCCGCATCGCCTGGAAGCGCGACTGTCAGGTGATGATCGAAGGGCCCGGCCATGTGCCCATGCACAAGATCAAGGAGAACATGGACAAGCAGCTCGCCACCTGCGGCGAGGCGCCGTTCTACACCTTGGGCCCCCTCACCACCGACATCGCGCCGGGCTACGACCACATCACCTCCGCCATCGGTGCGGCGATGATCGGCTGGTACGGCACCGCAATGCTCTGCTACGTCACGCCGAAGGAGCACCTGGGACTTCCAGACCGGAATGACGTCAAAACGGGCGTCATCACCTACAAGATCGCCGCGCACGCCGCCGATCTTGCCAAGGGACACCCGGGTGCGCGTGAGCGCGACGACGCGCTGTCGCGGGCGCGGTTCGATTTCCGCTGGGGCGATCAGTTCAACCTCTCCCTGGATCCCGACACCGCCTGTGCCTTCCATGACCAGACCATGCCGAAGGAAGCGCACAAAGTGGCGCATTTCTGCTCCATGTGCGGTCCGAAGTTCTGCTCCATGCGCATCTCGCACGAAGTTCGCGCCGAGGCGAAACAGCAGGGCATGCAGGAGATGGCGGTCAAATTCCGCGCCTCGGGGAGCGAGATCTACGTGCCCTCCGGCGAGTCGCAGGGCTGAGCGATGCGCGCCGTCGTCCTCGGCGCGGGTGTGGCCGGGCTCGCCTGCGCGGTGGAGCTCGCCGGGCGCGGCGCGGCGGTGGAGGTGTTGGAGCGCGGCGAGCGGCTGGGCGCGGCCTGCTGCTCCTGGTTCGCGGGCGGCATGCTCGCGCCCTGGTGCGAGAGCGAGAGCGCCGAGCCCCTGGTGGCGGCGCTCGGCCGGGAGAGTCTCACCTGGTGGCCGCGGAAATTTCCCGGCACCGTCCTCAAGGGCAGCCTGGTCGTGGCTCATGGGCGCGACGCCGGGGAGCTGCGTCAGTTCGCGCGCCGCACCGAGCACCATGAATGGCTCGATGGCGAAGGGATCGCCGCGCTGGAGCCCGACCTCGCCGGCCGCTTCAGTCGGGCGCTCTACTTCCCGGAGGAAGGGCACCTCGATCCGCGCGCGGCGCTCGCGGCACTGGCCGCCCACCTCGGGACGCTCGGCGTCCCGATCCGCTTCGCAGTGGACGCCGAGGCCTGTCAGCAGGCGCTCGTCGCGGCCCAGGCTGCGGACAGCACGGTGATCGATTGCCGCGGCCTCGCGGCGCGCGACCTGTTGCCGGAGCTGCGCGGCGTCAAAGGCGAGATGTTGGTCGTGAGACTCCCCGAAGTCAGCCTGTCGCGGCCCGTGCGGGTGCTGCATCCTCGCGTGCCCGTGTACATCGTGCCGCGTGGCGACGGCCACTACATGATCGGCGCGACCATGATCGAGAGCGACCAGCCGACGCGCATCACGGCGCGCTCGCTGCTCGAGCTCCTGGGCGCGGCCTATGCCCTGCACCCGGCGTTCGGCGAGGCGGAAATCGCCGAGATCGGCACCGGTGTGCGGCCCGCTTTTCCCGACAATCTGCCGCGCGTGCAGCGGATCGGCGGCACGGTGTATGTGAACGGCCTCTATCGCCACGGCTTCCTCCTCGCCCCGGCGCTCGCGCGTCATGCGGCGGAGCAGGTGCTCGGCACGGGCAACCCTTCCGAGGTGATGCATGCGGATTCTGGTCAACGGCGCCTCGCGTGAGATCCGCGCCGCGGATCTCTCCGGCGCTCTGGATGAGCTGGGGTATGGCGGCGCGGTGGTGGCGACGGCCGTCAACGGCGAGTTCGTGCCGGCGACGGACCGCCCGGCAGCCCGGCTCACCGAAGGTGATCGCCTCGAAGTGCTGGCGCCCATGCAGGGCGGTTAGGAGCGGAAGCGGTCATGTTGCGACTCTATGACGTCGAGCTCAGCTCGCGGTTGCTGCTCGGCACCGCCCGGTACCCGTCCCCGTCCATCCTCACCGAGGCCGTGAAGGCCAGCGGCGCGCAGGTCGTCACGGTGTCGCTGCGGCGGGAGTCGGGCGGCGAGCGCGCCGGCCAGGGGTTCTGGTCGCTCATTCGCGGCCTCGGCGTGCGCGTGTTGCCCAACACTGCGGGGTGTCACTCCGTCAAGGAAGCCGTCACCACCGCGCACATGGGACGGGAGGTCTTCAACACTCCCTGGGTGAAGCTCGAAGTCATCGGCGAAGACGAGACGCTGCAACCGGACGTATTCGGCCTCGTGGAAGCGGCCCGCATCCTCTGCAAAGAAGGCTTCGAAGTCTTTCCGTACACCACCGAGGATCTCATCGTTGCGGAGCGGCTGCTCGAGGCCGGCTGCCGCATGCTCATGCCGTGGGGCTCGCCCATCGGCTCGGGTCGCGGGCTCAACAATCTCTTCGGTCTGCAGTCGCTGCGGGCTCGATTTCCCGAGGTGCCGTTGGTAGTCGACGCTGGGATCGGCGTGCCATCACACGCGGCACAGGCGCTGGAGCTCGGCTTCGATGCGGTGCTCATCAACACAGCGGTCTCTCAGGCGCGCGATCCGGTGGGCATGGCGGGCGCATTCGCACAGGCGGTCGCGGCGGGCAGGGCGGCCTACCAGGCTGGCCCCATGGAGCCACGCGACCTCGCGGCACCCTCCACGCCGGTCATCGGCACGGCATTCCTCGCATGACATTGCCGCGTGTCTATCCGATCGTCGACAGCGCGGCCTGGATCCGCCGCCTGCTGCCCGCGGGCGTACGCCTGGTGCAGCTGCGCGTCAAGGATCGCTCCGTGCAGGAGCTGAGAGCGCAGATCCGCGAGTCGCGTGACCTCTGCGTGCGCGCCGGTGCGCAGCTCGTCGTCAACGATCACTGGCGGCTCGCCCTCGAGGAGGCTTGCGATTTCGTCCACCTGGGGCAGGGCGATCTCGATACCGCCGATGCGCCGGCGCTGCGCCGCGCCGGCGTGCGGATCGGCATCAGCACGCACGATGAGGCGGAGCTGGCGCGCGCACTGAGCTACCAACCGGACTACGTTGCCCTGGGACCCATTTATCCGACCCTCCTCAAGGTCATGGCATTCGCGCCGCAGGGACTCGCGCGCATCGGCGAATGGAAGCGCCGCATCGGCGCCATCCCGCTCGTCGCCATCGGCGGCATCACGCTGGAGCGCCTACCGGGCGTGCTGGCGGCCGGGGCGGACTGCGCAGCGGTCGTGACGGACATCGTCAGGAATGCCGAGCCCGAGCGGCACATGCAGGCCTGGGTGAGCGCGGTGTCTTCATCGAGGACCCCTCACGGTGTCCTCGATCCGCGCGAACGCCCTGCCACGGATGGCCGGGCCGGAGGGTCTACCGGCACGGACGCGTGTGGCACTGAATCAACATGACCGATCGCTACGTCCGCCAAATGGTGTTGCCGGAGGTCGGGCCCGAGGGGCAGGCACGCCTCGCCGCCGCCACCGTGCTCGTCGCCGGCGCCGGCGGCCTCGGCTGTCCGGTGCTACAGTATCTGTGTGCCGCCGGAGTCGGGCGGCTCCTCATCGTCGATCACGATCGCGTCGACGAGTCCAACCTGCACCGCCAGCCGCTCTATCGCATGAGCGATCTCGGCGCGCCGAAGGCACAGGCCGCCGCCGCCGCAATGCGAGTGCTCAACCCGCAGGTCGAAGCGGAGGGGACCGTCGAGCGATTGACGCCGCTCAATGTCAGCGGATGGGTCTCTCGCGCCAACGTCATCGTCGATGCGGCAGACAGTCTTGCGCTGACTTACATGCTGAGTGACGAGTGTCTGCGCCAGGGCAAGCCGCTCGTCAGTGCATCGGTGCTGGGACTCTCAGGTTACGCGGGCGCCTTCTGCGGCGGCGCGCCCAGCTACCGTGCGGTGTTCCCGGACATGCCGCGGCAAGCGGGCTCCTGCGCGCAATCGGGCGTCCTGGGCACAGCGGTCGGCGTCATGGGGACACTACAGGCCCATCTGACTCTCGCGCTTCTCCTCGGTCTCACGCCGACGGTCTCGGGCCAGCTCACCAGCGTCGACTTTCGCACCCTGCGCTTCAGCGGGTTCTCGTTCGCCTCGGCTCCCGAGCCGCCGGGGCCGACACTGCGTTTCATCGCGCCGGAAGAAGTGCGCGATGCCGATCTCGTGGTCGATCTGCGCAGCCTCACCGAAGCTCCGGTATCGCCCTTCCGGGCGGCACTGCGGATCGGTGTCGAGGACATAGAGAGACGAGGGCTTGCCGACACACCGGCAGCGCGTATCGTTCTCTGCTGCCGCTCCGGCATCCGCGCCTGGCGCGCCGCTCAGTCGTTGCGCCGTGCGGGCCACGACGACCTGGCGCTCATCGCCATCGGAGATTGAGCTTTGCACGGGCGGCCCGCTGTCCTCGTGATTGCCGGCTCCGACTCCAGCGGTGGTGCCGGCATCCTGCGCGATCTCACGGTGCTGGCAAACCTGGGTTGCGAGGCGCTCTGTGCTATCTCGGCGGTGACCGCTCAGACGCATGGGCATCTCGTCAGCGTGCACCACGTTCCACCGCAGCTCATACGCACGCAGATCCGTACGGCGCTCGAGTCAGCCGCGATCGGCGCCATCAAGATCGGCATGCTCGGCACCGCGGCGACGGTGAATGCCGTGGCCGAGAGCCTCCCTCCCGGCGGCGCCATCCCCGTCGTGCTCGACCCGGTGCTGCTCTCTTCCTCCGGGGGCGTGCTGCTCGATGAGGAGGGCCGGGCGGAAATGCGGTCGCGGCTCTTCCCCGTGGCAACCCTGATCACCCCCAACATTCCGGAGGCGGCGAGCCTCTGCGGCACGGCCCCCGCCGCGAGCCGCGAGGAACTGCTCGCGCAAGCCCGCTCGCTGCTTGCCACCGGCACAGGGGCGGTGCTGCTCAAAGGCGGACATGCCGCAGGCGCCGAATCGGTGGACCTGCTGCTGACCGCGCATGGGACGGCGCAGTGGCTCTCCTCGCCGCGCCTCCAGGCCCGCGCCCGCGGCACAGGCTGCACCCTGGCGTCGGCCATAGCCGCGGGTCTGGCGAGCGGCTCAACCATCGAGGCCGCCTGCGACAGCGCCAAGCGCTATGTGCATTCCCTGCTGTCGCAAAAAGCCCCCTGAGGGCGTCCTCGAGCCCTCGCCATTTCCCGAGCCCTTCTTTATAGTTGCCTCCTGGCCGACAGGAAAGCATCCGCCGTGACCGCGATGGCCCGCCACGTGAGACTCGCCGCGCTCCTCCCCGTGACCGCGGCTCTCGCCGCCTGCAACGGGTCGCTCACCGTCAATCTGACCGATACCCCCGCCGATGGCGCCGCATCCGTGGTCGTCGACTTCACCGGCATGGAGCTGCACAACACCAACGGCAAGACCGTCACTGTCAATTTTCCGAGCGCGCAGCAGATCGACCTCATGCAGCTGCAGAACGGCGCCACCACCGCGCTCATCCAGAACCAGTCCGTGCCGGCAGGCACCTACGACTGGATGCAGTTGAACGTACGTGCCGATAAGGACACACAGGGGGAGTCCTACATCACGCTCAATACGGGCGCACAGTATCCGCTCTATATCCCGAGCGGCTCGGAAGCCGGACTGAAGCTCACGACCTCGTTCACAGTCGCGCAGAACGGGCACTCACAGCTCCTCATCGAGTTCAATGTCCGCCAGTCGGTCACCGGCGTCGATGCCGACGGGCAGAACTACGACCTCGTGCCGGCGATGCGCCTGGAGGATCCGGCGAAGGTGGGCACGATCGCCGCCAATGTCGATCTGGCGGCGCTCGCCAGCCGGCAACTCGGCTCGGGGGCACAGGTCGCGCAGTGCCAGGGGGGACTCTTCGTCTTCTCGGGCGGCTCCGCGGCGCCGCAGAACGGCGGCGGCACCAGCCTGGTGGACTTCCAGCCGATTCCCTATGTCGGCACCTCCCCGCAGGCCTCCCTCTCGCTGCCCAACCTGGCCAAAGGCACCTACACCGTTGCCGCCACCTGCAATTACGACCTCTATGCCCCGACCGCGGTACCGGGCCAGAACGGCTACCAGGCCCTCCATTGGACGATGCAAGGCAACGTCTCGGTGACCGCGAACGGGACGGCCACAGTCACCCTGCCTTCGGGAACGACCTCCAACACCGTGAAGTAGGCGCGGAAATACTCCCCGGACGTGTCCATAACGCGCCGCCTGACAGGCCGTCGACAGGCGACATCCGCGGCCTGAGCACGCTGACGAGCTCACTCGCGGCCGGCACGCCGGTGAAGGTCTATGGCACACCGCAAAGCGACGGTACCTTCCGCGCCTACTTGCTCACGTACTTCACCGGGACACGGGCGGGCAACTGAGAACCGAAGAGTTGTCAAGCGGCACTAATGGGCTATATTGGCCTTACTACAACTAGGCGGCGCCGCGCCGGGCCGGGTGGCTCGTCACGGCGCCGCGCTGCTTGGGAGGTCACGGATGTTGCAGATCGCCCGCTCGCGAGCGGCGCGCACAGCCGGCTGGATATTGCCGCTGGCGGTGCTGACCGCGCTCTACGGCTGCGGCGGAGGTGGCGGCGGGGGCAGCCCCATGGGAAACTCGTCCGGCACCGTCGGCAGCGGCACCGGCTCCGCCTATACACCGGGCGTCTTCCAGCCCTCCTCGAAGTTCGCGGCCCTCTGCCAATCGCCGCGCTCAGGCAGCGATCCCTATACACACCAGGCCTATCCCGACGTCCAGGGCACGACCGCGGACGAGAACAATTGGTTACGTTCCTGGACTCATGAGCTCTACCTCTGGTACGACGAGGTGCAGGACGCGGACCCTTCGAAGTCGTCGACCACTTCGCAGTATTTCCAGCTCATGAAAACGATGGAGACGACTCCATCGGGAGCGCGCAAAGACCGCTTCCATTTCACGTATCCGACATCCGTATGGGAGCAGCTGTCAGGAGCGGGGGTCGAAGTCGACTATGGCGTACAGTTCGAGATCGTTCAGAGCACTCCGCCGCGGAGCGTCGAGATCGCGTACGTGGAGACCAACATACCGACGTCGGACCGCTCGCAGAATCTGGTGCGCGGCGACAAGGTCCTGACGGTGGACGGCGCCGACGTCGTCAATGCCACGGATCAGGCCAGCATCGACACCATCAATGCCGGCCTGTCTCCCGCGACCGCGGATGAGAGCCACACGTTCACCGTCGAGGATCCGGGCTCGAGCACTCCCCGGACCGTCACATTGACTGCGGCCAGCGTCACCTCGACTCCCGTTCTCCTGGAAAAGACGGTCACGGGTGTCAATGGCGCCACGGTGGGCTACATCCTCTACAACTCGCAGGTCGCCACCGCGGAATCGGAGCTGATCAGCGCGATCGATGATCTCAAGTCGCGTGGGGTCACTGATCTCGTCCTCGACCTGCGCTACGACGGCGGCGGCTTGCTCGATCTCGCGAGCGAGCTCGGCTACATGATCGGGGGCGCCCAGACCGCCGGTCAGACCTTCGAGCTCGAGCAGTTCAACAATCAGTACACCACGACCAATCCGGTGACCGGCCAGCCGCTCGCGCCGACGCTCTTTCACGACACGACGCAGGGCTTCTCCACCCCGGCGGGACAGGCTCTGCCCACCCTCAACATGGTGCGCGTGGCCGTGATCACCGGCCAGGATACCTGCTCGGCGAGCGAGTCCATCATCAACGGGCTGCAAGGGGCGGGCGTCACCGTCTACCAGATCGGCGCGACGACCTGCGGCAAGCCCTATGGCTTCTATCCGCAGGACAACTGCGGCACCACGTACTTCTCGATCGAATTCAGGGGTGTCAATGCCAGAGGCTTCGGCGACTACGGCGATGGCTTCTCGCCGGCGAACACCACCCCCGCGGTCGGGGCGCTGGTGCCCGGCTGCTCGGTCGCGGATGATTTCAGCCACGCGCTAGGCGACCCCGCCGAAGGCAGGCTCGCAACCGCGCTCGCCTACCTGGCGAATCCACAGGCCTCCACCTGTCCCTCGCCCCCGACGGGCAATGCGCCACCCCCAACACTGTCGCAACGGCAGCTCCTCGACCGGATCTTCGTCCGCTCACCCCTCAGGCAGATGCGCATCCTGCGAAGATGAACCATCATGCGTATTTGCGCCACTCACAGTGGCGGGGCTCAACGTGGGTTGGAACGCTGCTCGTTTTTGGGCTGATGACGTTATCTGCGGGTTCCGCACGCGCCGAGCCCTGGGGCGCGCCCGCTGTCATCACGCATCCGACGGCGGCGAGCCGCGCCGACCTGGAGCTCGCCGTCTCCCGCGAGCTCAATGTCATGCACGTCCGACTCGCCGACGACGCCTTGACGCGTCAGGATCTGCTGATCGTCGGGCGCGCGCAGGCGCGCGATGCCCGGGGGCTGCCGCTCAACGGACGCGAGCTCGAGCGGCCGCAGCATTTCCGCCTGCTGCGGCGGCGCTCGCAATGCGTGCTGGTGCACGTCGAATCGGGCAAGGCGCGTGTTCTGAAGCATACGACTTGTCGGATGTTGCCTGCCGCACACGCCCGCGGCCGACACGCTCCAGGCTGACTCCAAACGCAGACAGCTTGCGACCTAGCTCACACTTGAGCTGATATATGTCACCCACCGGCGTTTATCGGCCGCACGGTGGGACCTTTACGGGCTGGGCTTGTCTGGAGGCGTCATGAAGACGAAGAGCGGGAGCACGCGCAATTCCCGGCGTGGGTTGTATGTTGGTTTGATACTGGCGCTGCCCGCGGCGCTGGCGCTGGAAGGCGTGGGCTTCTGGCTGGCGCTGGGCCCACAGACCCAACTCGCCGCCACCGCGATCACCGCCACGGCGATCGCCGGGATAGCAGCCGGCGCGCTGCTCACTCTCGGCGGCGGCACGCTGCTCGCGGCCTCGCTGCTGCGCAGGCCCCGGGTGCAGGGCGAGCCCGCCTCCCCATTCGTGACCGCGCCGCGGCCCGGCAGCGAGGAAGCGGCGGCCCTGGCGCATGCCCGCAGAATGGAGGCGCTGGGGCTGCTGGCCGGCGGCGTAGCGCACGATTTCAACAATCTGCTGCACGTGATCCGCAACTCCCTCGAGATCCTGGAGCGGCGCGACCCGCAGGTGGACACGTACCGCTACCTCGAGATGATCCGCCGCAGCGCCGATCAGGCCGGGGCGCTCACTCGGCAGCTGCTCGCATTCTCACGGCGCCAGCCGGTCGAGGTGCGGCCGATCGATCCCAACGACCTCGTGGCGCAGATGGTGGAGCTGCTGCGCCATTCTCTGGGGGAGAAGATCACCGTCGAGACCGTCCTCGGGGGGGCCGTCGGCAGCGTCACCACCGATGCCGGCCAGCTGGAAACCGCGCTCCTCAATCTGGCGATCAATGCGCGTGATGCGATGTCGCAGGCGGGATTGCTGACCATCGAGACGGCAAACGCCGTCCTCGATGAGTCGTTCGCGGGCATCCGCGGTCCTTGCGCGACGGATCAGTACGTCATGATCGCCGTGTCCGATACCGGTACGGGCATGCCTCCCGAGGTCGCGGCGCGCGCGTGCGAACCCTTCTTCACCACCAAGGAGCCCGGCCAGGGCACGGGTCTCGGGCTCTCGCAGGTGGCAGGATTCGTGCAGCAGTCGGGCGGTCACGTGCGGATCGCGAGCGAGCCGGGAAAGGGAACCACGGTGCGGTTGTATCTCCCGAAATCAGGCCGGTACGCAGAGCGCTCGCTGCCGCGGCAGCCGGATCCCGAGAGCCCCCCGCGCTCCATCAGGCAGGCCACGAAATGTGTAGCGCTGGCGGTGGGGGCGGGCCCGCAGGGATAATGGAAGGCCGTGGGAGGCCGGGACGGCCCGGATAATTTCATGGGGGCAGCCTTGCAGCTTGTGCGCGCGCCCCCAGAAATTCACGCCGGAACCCCGGCCGCTGCCGGATGCCCAATGGCTCGGGCCGTCGCGCCCTGAATCGGGAGCTTTACCGTACCATGCTGAAACGAATCACTCTGTCGCTCGCGGCGCTCTTCGTCATGGCCTGCGCCCTGCCGGCGCTCGCGGCGGACCCGAGCCCCGCGCAGGTCTACCAGGCCGCGCGCAACGGCAATCTGGCCCAGGCGCAGCAGATGATCGCCCAGGTTCTGCGGGATCATCCACAGAGCGGTCAGGCCCACTACGTGGCCGCGGAAATCGATGCCCGCGCGGGCAACCTGGGTCTTGCCCGCCAGGAGCTGCACACCGCCGAGTCGCTGAAGCCCGGACTGCCGTTCGCGAATCCCCGCGCCGTCCGCGAGCTGCAGCAGCAGCTCGGTGAGGCGCCCGTGGCGATCTACCCGCAGCAGGCGCCGGTCCGGATCGTGGGTCATTCATCGCACTTCGGGCTCTTTCTCGTCCTGATCGGCGCCGCCATCGTCCTGTGGCTGGTGCTGCGGCGGCGGGCGGCGGCCATGGGCTACCAGTATCCCGGCCGATACCAGTACCCGGGCAATGCACCTCCCGGCGTGCCTCCCGGCGGTTACGGCCCCGGCGGCTATCCGGGCGGCTATATGCCCGGCGGCGGCTCCGGAATCATGGGCAGTGTCGCGTCCGGCCTGGCGCTCGGCGCCGGGGTCGCAGCCGGGGAAGGGCTGGTGCGGCACATGATGGGCGGCTCGAGCGGCGGCGGCCTGGTACCGTCCGCGCAGGCGGGCGAGATGCCGACGCCCGACCCCAACGCCGACATGGGCGGCAGCGACTTCGGCCTCAATGACCCTGGCTCCTGGGACGACGGCAGTGGCGGCGGCGGGGGTTGGGACGATGGCGGCGGAGGCGGTGGCGGCGGCAGCGACTGGACTTAGGGCTGCTGCGCCTTCTGGCGCATCCACCGTCGCGCCAAGGGCTCGACGGTGGTTGCCTGCACCAGAATGCTGAATATCGCGACCACGTAGGTCGCCGTGACGATCAGTTCCTTGGCTGGCCCCGCCGGCAGTGACAGGGCGAGCGCGACCGATAACGCCCCGCGCAGTCCGGCCCAGGCCATCAGCCTCACGGTGTGCGGCTCGAAGTGCTGGAAGCGGCGCAGCACCGTGATCGGCACACCCACGCTCACATAACGCGCGATCAGCACGATCGGCAGAGCCGCCGCGGCGGGAATCAAATACTGGCGCACGCTGCCTGCGAGCGCCGTCAGCTCCAGTCCCACCAGGCCGAAGAGAATGAGATTGAGGAGATCATCGGCGAGCTCCCAGAACATGAAGAGCCGCTCGCGCGTCAGCTCCGACATCGCATATTCGCGGCGGCTGCCGACGACCAGTCCCATCACAACCGTGGCGATGGGGGCGGAGACTCGCAGAGCGTCCGCCGCCGCGTACCCGCCTGTCGCCATGGCAAGAGTGATCAGCGTCTCCACGGTATAGCTGTCCACGCTACGCAGCAGAAAGACGCCGAGGTAGCCGACCCCGAGCCCGAATGCGGCGCCCCCGAGAACCTGTTGGACAAACAGCACGCCGATCTGGAAGGGGCCCGACAGAGGTACGGCCGCGCCCGTGGCGTGCGCCGTTGTGCCCAGGCCATGAGCGCCACCCGCGATGCCTATCAGGACCACGAACAGGACGACGCCCGTGCCGTCGTTGAAGAGCGCCTCACCGGTGATCTTCGTGAGGAGCGACGGCGGTACGCCCACCTTGCTGAGCAGGCCCATGGCGGCGATCGGATCAGTCGGCGAGATCAGCGCCCCGAAGATGAAGCTCTCGAGCAGCGTCAAAGGCATGCCGAGGAACCGAGCGACACAGAAGAACGCGAGTCCAATGAGCAGCGTCGAGATCACGACGCCCACCGTGGCGAGCACCACCACCAGCCACCGCGCGCGCGACAGGCCGGCCACATCGACGTGCAGGCTGCCGGCGAAGAGCAGCAAGCCGAGGAGACCGTGGAATACCAGGTCCGGAAAGTCGAGGCCGCGCGCGCCGAGCTGCGCCCAGGCCGCGACTTGCGGCACGACCTGTCCCACCGCCACGGTCGCCACCGAGATGAGGAGCGCCACCGCCGTGATCCCGATCGTATCGGGCAGACGCACGACCTTGTAGTTCGCGTAGCCGCTCAAGGCGACTACCGTGATCACCGCCGAGACGATCGTAAAGACCGGCATGCGTTCAACGATATAGGCTCGTGACCGTTGCCGTCGAGACGGATGCCGCCAGGCCAATTGGGTGCAGACGCGCGGATGGCGTTGCGCGTACACTACCCGCATAACACCGGTTAAATGCGCCTGAAAGGCGAACGACAGTGGCCGACGATCGCCGCAAACGACTGTTGGACCAGATTTTCAGCCATCGCGCCGCGCTGCAGAAATATCTGCGCAAGTTCACCGCAGGCTCGGAGGACATCGAGGACCTGGTGCAGGAGGCATACGTACGCGTATGCGCTCTGCCGCCAGGGCAAGACGTCGATTCGCCGCGGGCGTTGCTCTTTCGCATCGCTCGCAATCTCGCGGTCGATCGGGTGCGGCAGAAGATTTCCCACGCCACCGATGACGTAGCGGATTTCGAGCCGCTGAACGTCTCATCTGAAGAGGCGGAGCCGGATGAGCAGGTGGACCTGCGGCGGCGGTTCGAGTCGTTCTGCGCCGCCGTGGACAGCCTGCCGCCGCTTTGCCGGCGCGTGTTCGTGCTGCGCAAGGTCTATCAGTTATCGCACGCGGAGATTGCGCAGGTGCTCGGCTTGTCGCACAGCACGATCGAGAAGCATGTCGCCAAAGGGCTGGTCCGCTGCCGGGACCGGCTGCGGAGTCTCGGACTGCTCGAAGGGCTGGAGGCCGCCGCAGGGGAGCCCCTGCCGCGGCGGTGGGTGAAGGACGGAGAGTCCAGATGAGCAACGTCGTCAGACTGAAGACGCAGACGCAGATCGACAACGAGGCAGCGGTCTGGACCTGGCGTCTCGACTGCGGCGACCTGTCGGCCGGCGAGCGCGGCGAGCTCGAGGCCTGGCTGCGCGAGGATCCCCGCAATCGCCGCACCTTCGAGGAGCTGAGTCTCACCTGGACCGCTTTGGATCGCCTGGCGCAGCGCGCCGGGGAGAGCGTCCCGGCCGCGGAGCCCCCGGCGCGGCGCCGCAGCCCGCTCGCGGCTCTGCGACCCGCGCTGCGCGGGCGCAAGGCCTACTGGGAGTCGGCCGCCGCTGCGATGCTCGTCATTGCGCTCGGCACGGCGCTCTGGATCAGCCGGCGGCCCGGGATGCAGGTCATGTCGACCGCTGTCGGCCAGCACCGCCGGGTGACGCTGGCGGACGGAACCCAACTCACGCTCAACACCGACACGCTGCTCGAGGTGAAACTCACGGCGCGGCGGCGTGATATCTATCTTCGCAGGGGTGAGGCGCACTTCGGCGTTGTGCACGACGCCGCAAGGCCGTTCTTCGTGCATGTGGCCGATGCCGTGGTGCGCGACGTCGGTACACAGTTCGAGGTCCGCCTGCACTCGGACCGGGATATCGATGTTCTCGTCGACGAAGGTCAGGTGGAAGTGCGCGGCCCGGCGGGCGCGACGGGGCTCACAGGCACCGACGGCGCGCGCGACGGCAAAGACGACTGGGTGCGGGCGGTGACCGCTGGCGAGCAGCTCTCCATCGCGGGCCCGAACCTCAAGGTCATGTCGGTGAGTCCCCAGCAGGTCGCCGACGATCTCGCCTGGCGCGAAGGCGCGCTGGTCTTCGAGGGCGAGCCGCTCTCGCAGGCGCTGGCCGAAGTCGGTCGCTATACCCGCACGCGCATCGTGCTCCGCGGACCTGAAGCGGCCGCACTGCATATCAGCGGCCGTTTCAAGACGGATGACCTGGCCGGGTTCTTCCGGGCACTGCAGACGGCCCTACCGGTGCGGGTCAGCCGGCCGGCGCCTGACCTCGTATACGTTGCGGCGCGCTAGCCGCCAGCTCCGCACCGCGTCGTCACTGTTGCGCTCTAGCCACAAGCGCTTCTCAGACCGGCAAGCGGGACCGGAGTAGCGTATTTTTAGCGCCCAGTCATGGGCACCCTGAGCTCGGTCTTGCGCGGCTGGCCCGCGGCTGTCCTTTTGCTCGGCACTCCGGTCCTCGGGCACGCTGCTCCAGAGACTCGCGCCGCCGAGATGCCGCGACGTTTCGATATCCCCGCGGAACCTCTCGGCGCGGCCCTGGACGACTTTGCACGTCAGGCCGACGTAACACTGCTCTTCTCGTCGACCCTGGTCGCCCGTGCGCGCACGAGCGGCATCCACGGCGACTTCGCGGTCGGCGCAGCGCTCGCACGGGTTCTCGGCGGCACCGGGCTTGCCTTCCGACAAGTGAGCCCGTCGGCCATCGCGATCGTCGACGCGTCGGGGCGGACGCAGGCGCTGCCAAACGCTGCGACAGCGGCGACGGGCTCGGACGGCGCGGCGAATCGCCGGGCTGCCGCGCCCAACGCGCAGGGTGGGGCGCGCGGCGTACTGGGCCGGCTGGGCGGGCTTCTCTCGCGCGCGCGGCGCGCACTGGATCATGGCGGACAGCAGCCGAAGTCACGGGCGGATCTGCAAGCCGCGCCCAGCTACAACAGCCTGCAGGAGGTCGTGGTGACGGGGACACCCGAAGTGCGCGGCGTGCGACTCCTCGATGCCAGCTTCCCGGTGAGCGCCGCCAGTCTGCAGCAGATCCAGCTGGCGCAGCCCTCCAGTGCGGCGGACCTGCTGAAGATCGTGCCGGGCCTCTGGGCGGAATCGAGTGGCGGCGAGACGGGCGCCAACATCGAGGTCGCGGGCTTCCCCGGCGGTGGCGATGCCCCGTATGTCACCTACCAGATCGAAGGCTCGCCGGTGTATCCGGCGCCGACGCTGGCTTTCATGGACAACTCCTCGCTCCTGCGTCTCGACGACACCATCGCCAGGATCGAAGTCGTGCAGGGGGGACCCTCAGTTGTGTACTCCAACGGGCAAATAGGCGCTACCACCAACATCATCCTGCGCCATGGCACGCCGACGCCGTACGGCGATGTTGCATTGACGTTGGGAGATGAGGGGCTCTACCGGCTGGACGGCTTCTACGGCGGACCTCTCGCATCAGGGTGGCTCGCGAGCATCGGCGGCTTCTATCGCGTGTCGAATGGCATCCGCAACTCCCAGTTCCCGGCCGACGAGGGCGGGCAGCTCACCGAGACGCTGCTTCGGCCCCTGGCGACCGGGAGCCTGCTCTTCTGGGCGCGCCAGCTCCGCGACAAGAACCTCTTCATCACCGACATCCCGGTCGCGGTGAGCCCGGATGGCAGAACGGTGTCGACCTTCCCCGGCTTCGATCCGCTCACCGGCACGTTCGCCGGCGATGCGACCCGTGGCATCACGGTGCAGGAGTTTCCGTGCGGCGTCCCCGGCTGCGTGCCCGGCGCCATCTCGGCCGATCTTGCGAACGGGCGGGGCTCGGACATCCATATGTTCGGCAGCGATGTCAGCCTGACATTCGGCGGCTGGGCGATGAGCAACCGGATGGGCTACACGGCCGGCCGCATGCCGACCAATGCGCTCTTCAACAACTTCGCGCCGGAGGCGCTGGGAAGCTTCATCACAGACGAGATTGCAGCCAGCAACGCGGATCCGGCGGTGATGGCGGCAACGGGTGGCGTACCGTTCACCACCGGCAACGCCACGTATGTCGGAAGCGGCGCTCCAGCGGGCACGGGCACTTACGTCGCATCGCTCGGGTTCTGGATCGTCGACAAGAATGTCCAGGCCTTCACGGATGACCTGCGATTCAGCCGGACCCTGTTTGCCGGCAACACGGCGACGCTCGGCGGCTATTTCGCCAGCTACTCATCCGACGACACCTGGTATCTCGGCAATTACGAGCTGATGACCGCAACGCCGAATGCCAGCCTGATCAATGTAGCGCTCACTACTGCCGCCGGGGCGGCGGGACCGGTAGGACAGGTGACACAGAACGGCATATTGAGCGGCGCGTTCTACGCGCTGGTGGACCATTTCAATGGCCGCAATGCGGCGATCTTCCTCTCCGATCAGTGGCGCATCGGCGCCTGGCTGCTCGATCTGGAGTATCGAGAGGAGAATGAGCAGGTGAATGGCGCGATCGAGGGCGACTCTACGATCGATCTCGACGCCAATCCGCTCACGCTCTACAACAATGGCACGGACGTCGCCAACGGCGAGTGGTCGCCGGCAACCTACGACCACACGCTCGGCGCATGGAGCGCGGGCGTGAACTACGAGATCACCTCGCACATGAGTGTCTACGGCCGCGTCAACGAGGGCGTACACTTCCCCGAATTCGATGATCTGCGCACCGGCGCGCTGAACTCGCAACACATCGAGAACTTTCAAGTCGGCTACAAGGCGCAGACGAACTCTCTCTACGCCTCGATCGACGCTTTCCGCAGACTCTTTTACGGCGTTCCGTATCCGGCCATCCTCGGCAACGGGACGCAGGTACTGGCCATTTCGGGTGCGTCCGCCTGGGGCATGGATTTCCAGGCCAACTGGTTCCCCCTGGAGCACCTGAGCCTGGGGCTCACCGGGGACTGGCAGTACGCGATCTACACACATTTCAGCTCGTTCGCAGAGACCGGCGGGCCGCCGCAAGGCGTCGACGACAATGGCAACATCCTGCAGCGCCAGCCACGGCTGCAGCTGCGATTCACGCCGGAGTACTCGATCCCGATGCGCTGGGGCCTCCTGAAAGTCTTCGCGACCGTGAGCTACGTCGACCTGCGCTACTCCGATCCGGAGAACCTGCAGGTGCTGCCGCCCTACACGACGCTCGATGCGGGCTTGATCGCCAAGCTCGGCCCGCACCTCGAGCTGCGCCTCCAGGGCACCAATCTCACCGACGAGTTGGGACTGACCGAAGGCAACTCACGCACCCTCACGGCCGGCATCTCCACGGGGTTCGAGATGGCGCGGCCGATCTTCGGCCGCGAGGTGCAAGGTCAGGTCAGGTACTACTTCTAGCCCGTCACAAGGCGTTGAAGATGCTGCCGACGAGGTCGCTCGCGAGCCCGAATCCGGCGCCGAGACCGAGTCCGGACATGACATTGCTCATGAAGCCGCCGCCCGTGCCGGCGTACGGCTGAGCGGCCCAGCCGCGCGTCGGGTAGACCGGATAGTTTGCCTGTTGCGGGAGCGTGGTGACGTGCGTCTCGAGCGAGTGGATGTACTCCGCCATCTGCTGGATGAGCATGAGGGCCGACTGGTTCTGCCGCTGGATGCCGAGAGCCGTCTCCCGCAGATCGAGCATCAGCTCGCGCGCCAGCATCTGATCCGGCACTTTGGATTGCAGCTTCTCGGCGAGCGCCTTGACGCTCTGGGCGACTTGCTCGGCTTGCTGCTGCAGCTGCACGGCCTGGTTCTCGGCGGTCTGGTAGTCCACGATGTGTCCTCTTTGGGTGCTTGAGCTCGGCTCGATACGGGATTCGACCGGTGAATTCCGCGGCCGTTCCGGCTCAGAAGGCCTGAACGGCCGCGGCGGCCACGAGAATGAGGACCAGGAGCGCACCGCTCGCCGCGGGGGCGATCCTGGAGAGACCGTACGCGGCGAGCAGCGCGAGCGCGACGGACGCGACATTGCGCAGGTCCCCGAAGATGAGCTGCAGCAGCTTTCTCATGCGCGCATCCCGAGAGGCCCGCGGGAGCGGGACACGCGCAGCGCCCAAGCAATGCCTCGTCCCGCCGCCGCGTAGACGGCGAAGAGGAGGAGCAGAGTCACATCACCCAAAGGCCAGCCAGCCTGCTCGCCGACGATTCCCCCGACGCTCCAGAAGCTGCCGAAGGAGAGAATGGCGCAGGAGACCACGAACTTGAGGCTGTTTTCCGGCACGCGCGTGAGCGGCGCCTGCAAGGCGAGCCCGAAGCCGACCACCGCGACCAGCGAGGCCAGGGCACTGCCCGCGGCCGCCGCATAGGAGAGGGTATGGCCGAGGGCCACCACGAGCAGCCAGACCTCGAGCCCCTCGAGCAGCACGCCCTTGAACGCGATCACCCACGCCGCGCGGCTCTCGGACTGCTCGAGATGCTCGCGGGTGGCGGCGAACTCCTGCGCTTCGTCGTGCAGGGCCGTGCGGCCGGCGGCGCGCCGGATCGCCTTCACGTACCAGCGCAGGCCGAAGAGCAGCAGGAAGATGCCGATCGCGGCCCTGATCCTGTCGATGTCGGCCTGCGCGGCCTCGAGGCCCGCGCCGGTGACGGCAATCAAAATCCCGATGAGCGCCAGTGCCGCCGCGGCCGCGCCGAGCGCCCGCCGCCAGCCGATGGTGAGGGCCACGGCGAGAACGATGGTGAAGGCCTCGACCCATTCGACCGCCGAGGCGAGGAAGATGGCGCTCGCGCCGCCCCACTGGGCCGCGCTCATGTGGCGAGGTGCTCCATGGCCGGCGGACAGTGCCACAGCGGCCGGCGCCTGTCACGTCAGGACTTGGTCAGGAAGAGCTGCGAAGGTGGCGCATTCCAACACGCCCGAGGAAAGCCGCAGTATGAAGCCGACACGCCGCCCGCCGCTCCTCGCCGTGATGGTCGCAGGGCTGGCAACGCTCGCCGGCGTCGCTCCGGCGCCTCGCGTCGCGGCAGCCCCCGCGGACCACGCGCCATTCGCCCGCATCGGCACGATCGAGATTCCGGGCGCGCCGCTCCAGAGTTTCGACATCGGCTTCGTCAATGCGGATGGAGTGTATGCGCTCGCGGATCGCTCCAATGGCGGGCTCGACTTCTTCGACGGCGCGAGCGGCCGGTTCCTCGGCCGCGCAACCGGCTTCAAGGGGTCCAATGCCGCGGGAGGTGCCGATGCGTCGGGGCCTAATGGCGTCGTAGCCGTCGGATCGCACGAGTTCTGGGCGGGCGACGGCGACAGCACCGTCAAGGCGGTGGACCTTCGTACGAAGAAGGTCATCGCCAGCATCTCCACCGGGGGGAAGAGACGTGCCGACGAGCTGGCGTACGACCCGCGCGATCACCTCCTCATCGCGGTCAACAATGCCGATGATCCGCCCTTCGTGACCTTCATCTCCACACGCACGCGCACGGTCCTCGGCAGGCTCCGGCTCGAGCACGCGAGCGACGGCGCCGAGCAGCCGGTCTGGGATGGCGACTCCGGGCTCGTCTATCTCTCCATTCCATCACTCGATGACGTGAAGTCGCACGGTGCGGTGGCGGTCATCGACCCGCGCCGCCGCAAGCTGCTGAAGCTCCTGCCGGTCGACCAATGCATGCCCGCGGGGCTGGCCCTCGGGCCGGGCGGCGACCTGCTGCTCGGCTGCAGCGATGATGCCATCGAGGCGGGGTTTCCCGCGCATTCCTTCATCATGAATGCCGCGACCGAAAAGATCGTCGCCGTCCTGCCCAAGGTGGGCGGCTCCGACGAGGTCTGGTCGGATCCGAAGGCCGGCCGGTTCTATCTCGCCGCCGTAGCCAACACCGGCGGCCCCGTCCTCGGCGTCGTGGACGCGAGAGCCCACCGCTGGATCGGCAACTGGCCCACGGGGCCGCATGCCCACTCAGTGGCGGCGGACGCGACCACGGGCAGGGTGTTCGTGCCGATCGCGGCCGGCTCCGCCTCCGGCTGCGCGCGGGGCTGCATCGCCGTGTTCGGTTCGAGTGCGCAGTAGCGGGTCCGAGACAGGGCTCGGGCTTTAGCTGCGGCCCCGCCCGTGCTCCGGCCGCCGATCATGAGCTCGCGTACCGGCCGCGGTGCGAACTCGCACCATTCAACGCCTACTCCGACGTCCGTCTCGCGCACGACATAGGCGGCAACACGGACCGAACGCCGACGGTCAGCGTCGCGCTCCGCGAAGATCACCTCGACCGGCCCCCGCGGCGGGCCACGGCCTCCGGTGCGCACGAATGCACCGCTCGAGCTGACGTTCTCCAACGAGCCCGCAACGGGCGGCGATGACTTGCACGATAGCTGCACGGTCAGACTCACCGCGACGCGCTCACCCCATCGATGCTCCATGGCCTTCTCCCTTAGCAACGTGGTGTCATCCCATTATGCGCCCATCGGGTGGTCAGGGAAGAGCTTCCAACATGGTGACTGGCGATCAGCCCGCGTGCAGCGCCGCGGCGGAGCTCACCGAGAAGAGGGCGAGTCCGATCAGGATCCAGACGACGTAATCGCCGACCGCCCCATCGTGCGTGCGGTCGATGGCGGTGAACACCGGGCCCGACAGCACCCGCCGACTCGCGCGCGACCAGGATCTGGGTAACCAGGCATGGCCGAGCTCGTGCGCGGCGATGAAGATCGCCAGGCCGAGCGTCAGCCAGGGCACGAAGGGATGCGAAGACGCCGGGACGGCCGCGGCGGTCGCCGGCCCGACAGGCTCGATGCTCGCAATCCTGTCCCAGGCAAGAAACCGTGCGGCGGCGCCCAAGATCGTCTCGTCCGCATGGAACAGACCCGCGCCGATGGCAATGAGCAGGAGCACGGTCACGGGGAGCATCATCAGCCACAGGGGGCGGTCCGGCTTCTCGCTTTCAACCTCGCTCGGACCGCGCGCCTCCTCACCCGCGATCTCGCCGAGCCCGAGGAAGATTCGGCCGGCGCCCCGCAGCACCGCGCCGCCGGTGCACGCGGTGCCCAGCACCACCGCGATCAGTATCCAATCCTCGCCCCGCATCGCCGCCGCCGCGCCAATGAGCCGCGACCCCGAGTCCATGAGCCCGAGCGGCGCGCCGCCGAGCAACAATCCCGCCACGGCCATGGCCACGCCGGCGGGCCAGCTCGCCCGGCCGCGGCCCCGCAGCCACAGCTCATCGATCCCGCCGGCGGTCGCGAGCAGAATGCCCGCCACCATGAAGAGCGCCCCTTTCACCAATCCATGCCCGATGAAGTAGGCGAGCACTCCGGCCAGGCTCACCGGACCGGGAAGGGCGAGGCCGATGAGGAGGATGCCGCCGTGGGAAATGGTGGAGAAGGCCAGCAGGCGCTTGAGGTGCCGCTGGCGCAGGCACGCCACCCCTCCGACGATGGCCGTGGTCACACCCAACCCGAGAATCAGTGTCCGCATCAGCAACTGCACCGGCGGCACGGTCTCGAAGACGTCCCAGTAGACCTTGCCGAGCCCGAAGAGGGCGAGCGGCACCATCGCGCCGGAGAAGATCACCGACACCGGACTCGGCGCCACTGCGTGCGCGTCGGCCAGCCAGAAATGGAACGGGATCGCCGCTCCCTTGATGAGCAGACCGGCGGCGATCATGCAGAACGCGCCCACCGCCACGGGATCGTCCGCGTGCTGCGCGAGCGAACGCGCCAGGGCGCCGAAGTCGAGCAGGCCCGCGAGCGAGTAGGCGAGCGCGATGCCGCCCAGGATGAGGAAGCTGCCGATCGTGTTGGTGACGGTGAAGTTGAGTGCTCCCTCGAGCGGATCGGCCTCGAGCCGATAGGCGGTGAGCGCGAAGGCCGTGACGCTCATGACCTCGAACCAGACGAAGAGGTTGAAAAGGTCGTGTGTCAGACAGAAGCCCTGCATGGCGGCAAGGAAGATCAGCATCAGCACGTGAAAGAACGCGCGGATGTCCTCGAAATAGCCCCAGGCGAAGATGAAGCTCGCCGCGAAGAGCAGCGCCATGAAGGCGGCGAGGATCGCCTCCGCCTCATCGATGACGAGTCCAATCCCCAGCGTGACCTCGCCATGCGGCTGCCAGTGGCCCATCCAGTAAACGAGCGGTCCGCGCGTGGTGTGCGCGGCGAGCCGCGCGTCGATCGCGACCACGGCGAGCGCCGCGACGATGGCGAGGGCATCGGGCACGCGGCCGGGAAGCACTTTGCCCACGAGCAGCAGCAGCGCGCCGACGAGCAGCGGCACGGCCACAGGCAAGGGCGCCAACACGTCGGTGGCGGGAGCGATCACTGGCGCATCGGACGCAGCCGCTCCGGATTCACCGTGCCGCGCTTCTTGTGGACTTGGAGAGTGAGAGCGAGCAGCAGCGCCGTCACGGTCGCGCCGACCACGATGTCGGTGAGCACGAGGGCCTGCAGTACGGGATCGACGGCCGGCGTCGAAGGCGGCCTGGAGTGGAAAATCGGCGCCACGGAGCCGAATCGATAACCGACGGAGAGGAGCGTGATGTAGGTGGCCGACTGGATGACCGTCAGACAGCCGATCAGATGGACATAGTGGCGGCTGGTGATGACCCCGTAAATGCCGACGGCGAAGAGCCATGCCACCGTGGCCCAGGGCACGAAGCTCACGGGTCCTTGCCCTCGCAAGTCGCCCGGGTCTCCTCGAGGAATTCCAGCAGCAGGAGAATGAAGCCGGCGGTCACCGCGAGCGCCACTGCCGCATTCTCGACCAGGATGAGACCGCCGGAGAGGAGGGCGCCGGTCTGCCCGAGCGGCAGAACGTTCTGCAGGAACGCGCCGCCCCGTGCCATCGGGCCCAGCCCACAGAGCACCAGCACGAGCGCTCCGGCGGCCTCCAGCATGTCTAAGACCCGCGAGCGCACCAGGCGGCGCCAGAGCCGATAGCTCTCTCCCAGGTAGATCAGCAGCGTGCCCGACGCGACGATGGCACCGCCCTGGAAGCCGCCGCCGGGAGTCAGCTGCGCATGCAATATCACGTAAATGCCGAACGTCGTGATGAGTGGCAGGAAGAATCGACAGGCCAATGTGACGGCCTCGCTGCGCTCGCAGACGGGCCGGTTGCCAGCCTGCGCCGCCCGATCGCTCAGGCTCTCGCCGCGCCTGCCGCGCAGGAGCACCAGAGTGCCCGTGACCGCCGCCACGAGCATCAGCTCCTCGCCCAGAGTGTCGAAGGCCCGGTAGTCGAAGTTCACGGCGGACACCATGTTGGTCACATGCCGCTGCGCGCCCGCCAAATGGTTGATCGCATCCCCGTACGGCAGCGGGTGGCGCCCGAACGCGGGAATGTGCATGATCACCACGGCGATCGCGGGCGCACTCACCAGTGCGCAAAGCGCGGCGACGAGCAGACGGACCTTCCGGGTCATTGTTTCGGCCGATCGGTTTTGAGGCTGACCAGGACGGCGAGGAACATCAGGGGCACGAGCGCGGCGCCTACCGCGATCTCCGAATACGCGACATCGGGCGCGCGCAGCACGACGAATAGCAGCGACAGCGCCACCCCATTGACGGCTATTGCCAATGCCTGGCGCCGCGGCTCTCGCGCCAGTACCACTCCGGCGCCGGTCCCCGCCACGAGCACGAACATCAGGACGAGGAGCGCGGTCACGTGGGCGTCCGCCGTCGCACGATGGCGCGCGCCGTCGCATGCGTGATGGCCGCGCCGCCGATGAGCAAAGCGCCGAGCAGCAGGGCAACCTTGATGACATCATCCGCGGAGCCGCCCCAGAGGCCAGCAGCGACCAGAAGCAATACTCCACAGGTGATGTTGACGAAAGTCACGCAGTGCAATCGATCGAGCGGCCATGCGAGCCGGGCAAACCCCGCCGCGCCGAGCCAGACGGTGATGACGAAGAGCGTCAGCAGCACCTCGACCGCCAGCGCTCTCACAGCCAGCGCTCCAGAAAATGCGTGAAGACGAGGGTACCCGGCACGCTCACGAGCCCCAGCGCAAGCGCGAGATCGAGCAGCTCATCATGCGGCCAGGCAAAGCTCGCAAGCACCAGCATCAACGTACCGATGCCTGCCGCGAGCTCGGTGGCAACCAGGCGTTGCGACGAGCGTCCGGACAACGCGCGATAGGCCGCCAGAGCAAACGGCGGGACGCAAAGTACAAAAGCGAGCAGCCACGGACTCATCGCCGCCGTCGCCTCGCGCGCGCAGCTTCAGGGGACTTCGCGAGCCGATGGAGCGGGATGGCTTCATCGTCCGTCTCGAGAGCCATGCTGTCGGGAGTCAGGGACGCGAGCAGAGTTGTGGCGGCCCGGTGCCCCGCCCCGTGACCGATCGGGCGCGCTGCCGCGCCCCTGTCGCGCACCACCTCTCCGCGATGGCCCCGCAGCAACGCGCCAATCAGAGTCGCGCCGACCCGGCCGCAATCGCGCACCAGCAGCCATGCGACCTCCGCGACTACGGCGATCCAACGGCCGTGCAGTGAGAAGCGCCGCTCACCTCGTGCCCGCAAGCCCAGCGATAGCGCCGCCCCGAAGCCACCCGCGAGCGCCGCCGCAATGCCCTCCGCTCTGGAAAAACTCCCGGCGAACGCGAGATAACAGAGACTCAGGCAGCTCCATCTGAGCAGCGCTGCTGTCACGCGGACTCTCCTGTGGACGGACTATGCTCTCCGTGCCAAGTGTTGTGTGCTCGCGGCCGGCTCGGTTCCCTTGACCCGCAGCACGCTCTCGTACAGCTCCTCCAGCCGGCTGACGCTGCGCTCCCACGTGAAGAGCTGGCGTACGCGCTCTCGTCCGGCCGCGCCCATGCGCTCACGCAGATGCGGGTCCGAGAGCAGTCTCGAGATGGCCGCGGCCAGGCCTTCATGGTCGCCGCGTTCCACCAGGATGCCCGTCTCACCGTCGACGACCACCTCCGGCAGCGCGCCGGCCCGTGTCGCCACTACGGGCAAACCGGCGGCCATCGCCTCGATCACCGGAATGCCGAAAGGCTCGTGCCAGAGCGAGGGGAAAACGAAGATGCCGGCCCGGGAATAGTGCGAGCAGATCTCGTCGTTCGGCGTGCGGCCGTGCAGGAAAGCGCGCCCGTTGAGCCCGCTCACCAGGCGACAGATGAGCTCGTAGTAGGCATCGGGACGGGTGTAGTAGCGATCCAGGCCGTTGAAGATCGGATCACGCGCATGCGGGTCGACGAAGTCCTTCGGCGCCACATCCAGAGGCCCGACCAGGCTCAGGCTCGCCTGCGGGTGCGTGCGGCACACCTCGCTCATGGCAGAGAGCAGCACGTGGGTCCCTTTCTCCGGACAGAGCCGTCCGACGAAGAGCACCGTACGCGAGGCGGCCGGATCCGGAGTGACCTCGAGGAAGCGCTCGTCGACTCCGTTGTAGAGCGCGTGGCAGCGCGCGGCAGCCGCGGGATAGCGGCGGCGGATCTCGTCGGCGACGTAGCGGCTGCAGGCGAGGATCAGCGCCACCTCCTCCAGCCGTGGCGCGATTACCGCCGGATCGAAATCGGCGAGCGAATGATCGTGCATGTGCAGCACGATGCGCGTTCCGGGATTGGCACGACGGATCGGCCCGATGAAGTTGGAAATGGTATGCAGGTGAACGAGCTCGCAGCGCCGCTCGCGGATGTCGCGCGCCACTTCGTAGGCGTAGTGAGCGTAGTAGACGGGGCTCAGCCTGAAAGGGCGCCGGCGGTTGAGGATTCCCGCCGCATCGAGAACTTTCAGGCTGTTCAGGGCCCGGTCGATGCCTTCGGGGATGCGCCGGTAAGTAACTCCTTCGTGACACTCGAGCTCGCTCTGCCCCGGCATCCACTTCGGGTACGTCACGACCTGATGATGTCGCCCCAGGCGCCGGCCGAGCTCATAGTTGACGATCGCGAGTGCGTCGTAGAGCCGCGCATGCGGCAGCGGTATGTCGGCGTGGGGATAGACTTGCGCGATTCGGATGGCCATGACTCCGGCTAGACAGCAAACGCCATGCCTATCTCGCGGCAAAATCCATGCCCATCCAAGCCCGCGCCAGAGATGGCCCGCAGTCGCGGAGCGATCAGCCGCTCTGCGCCGCCCGGTAGGCCCGCAGGCGCGGCAGGAACACTTCACGGCGGGCCAGGCTCTCGGGCGACCAGCAGCGCTCGATCTCGTAGAACTCGGGCACGGCCCGGACACCCTCGGGCAACACCACCCAGGGCTGTCGCGAGGCCGTGAAGATGTGGATGTCGGGCCGCAGGACCTCCGGTGTATCGAGCGTGCCGACGCGGATGAAGCGGATGATGGGGCCGGCGCCTGCGTAGTAGCTCCACACAGCGAGGCGGCAGCTCGGACAGCGGGCGATTTTCTGCCCGCGCCCGCTCTGGGACGGTGTGGCGATGATCTCCGGCTCCGATTTGAGGTGAACGACTCGCTCCGCCTCGATCAGCGCGTTCAGCGCGAACGCGGTGCCGGTCTCCCGCTGACACCAGCGGCAGTGACAGCAGTGCACGATCAGAGGAGCGCTCTCCATCCGGTAACGGATGAGCCCGCAATCACAGCCGCCCTCGAGCGGATAAACGGCGGTTGGCGTCATGTCACGACCTCAACTTATGGAGCAGGGCACGGCCCCCTGCAAGAGAGAGGTTAGTGCCGGGACGAGCCCGGCGCTTGGGAAAAATTGCGATGCGTCATCGGATGCTCAGCCGAGCGGCGGGCCCACGCGGCCATGGACGTAGAATGCGACACCGTAGAGCACCAGAGCGGCGAGGATCCTCCAGGCACCGATTTCAGCCAGAGCCGGGCCCGGCCGGTTGGCGCCGCGCGCGATGGCGGCGAAGGGAACACTCGAAGTTGCCTGCGCGAATTTCTGCCATCGCTCGGGAAACTTCCGGCGCCGCTTGGCATCGATCGCCGCCGTGCCGCCGATCGCGAGCACGAGGAGAGTGCCGAAGAGAATCAGCGAGGCGACATCGCCATTGAGGATGAGATGCGTAGCCGCCCATAGCCCCACGCCCCAGAGGAAGGGATGGCGCGTGATGCGCACCATGCCGCGGGCCGTGTCCGGATCGAGCCGTGACTCCATGCCGACTCGCGTCGGGCTCGGAGTGAGGATTCCGATGACGGCGAAGAAGAACGCAATGAAGACCAACACATAGGCCGCGGGGCGGAACCCGAGCAGCACGCCCCATGTGGGAACGAGCGGACTGTGGCGGTATGCATGGATCATCCATCCGATACCGATGAACGAGGCGAGCGAGAACAGGCCGCGATAGGGCCGCTCACCGAGCTTGACGCTGAGCGCATCCCGCAGCCGGGTCCCGGAGACGCAGAAATGAATCAGCAGGAAGTAGGCGCACGCAGCGATCAGATCCGGCATGTCTGGCCCCTCGTTCTCGTGGCGACACCGAATTTGACGAAATCGAGCGCGAAAGATTGTACCGATGCGAACGCACCAATATGCTATTTGTTATATTTCAGTTACTTATGAAGTATTTCTCATAGATTACCGAGATACCCGTGCAGCCGCCGGATTTATAATCGGTGGGGTGGCCGCCGCACGCATCCGTCCGTTCTCGCTCTTTTACCCGCACTACCTGGGCGAGCATCGTCATCCCACGTGCAGGTTGCTCCATTTCATCGGCAGCTGGCTGGTCATCGCCGTGGTTCTGGCAGCGATCCTCACCCGGCGGCCGCTGGTGCTGATAGCCGTCCCCATCGTCGGTTACGGATTCGCCTGGGTCGGACACTTCTTCTTCGAGCGGAACACTCCCGCCACTTTCCGTCAGCCCTGGTACAGCCTCGCCGCGGACTGGGTGCTCTGGTGGCAGATCACGACCCGCAAGAGGTCTGTCTCGGGCCGCGAATGATGGCGCGATCGGTGCCGACGGCGAGGCCGAGTGTCAGCGTGCCAAGCGTCAGATCGCGCGCGCGGCGGGCAAGCGAGGCGGCGACAGCCGCAGCCGGGGAAATGCCGAACACGGCGCAAGCGAGCACGTAGCTCGCCTCCTGTACGCCGGCCGCGGCCGGCACCATGAAGACGAAGGTTCTGAGTCCGGCCACGGCGCCATCGATCACCAGCGCCTGCGCTGCGCTCACAGGCCTGCCGAGGAGCTCGAACACCAGCCACAGCTCCACCGCGCCGAGAAACCAACAGAGGACGTGCAGCCCGAACCCGAGTGCCAGACGCGCGCGGTGCCGCAGGATGTCGTCGAGCACCGCGTTGACGTCGCCGTGCAGATTCAGCTCGCGCAGCGAGGCGAGCACGGGCCAGCGCCGCGAGACTTTGCGGATTAGACGATCGAGCGTGTTGCCAAGTCGCCGGCGCGCCAGGGCGGGGATTGCGACGGCGGCCGCGGTCACGAGAAGACCGATGCCGAGCGGCCGCATGAGGCCCGACGCCGGTGCAACAGCGAGAAGCGCCAGCACGGCCGCGAGGACGTAAGGGAGTTTCGCCCCGAGCTCCACGATGAGATCGGCGCTCATCGACAGCACCCCGCGCAGCGCGGCGGGGCCGCCGAGGCGCAACGCCCGCACGCCCAGCACGAAGCCCCCGATCTGCGAGAAGGGCAGTGTTTCCGCGGCGGCGTCACGCACCAGCCGCGCCCACATGAACCTTTGCCAGGACGCCGTCCGGGCACTGCCTGCCGCGAGGCGCCAGGCGACCCCCATCAGCGCCACGATCGGCAGGTGCGCCAACACGATGATCGCGAGGCCGGTCGGGCGCAGGCCGGCGAGCGTGCGCACGACAGCGCCGGCACCGGCGTAGAAGAGGGTGCCGGCGAGGACCGCCGCGCCGAGAACGAGGGCGACGGCCGAGCGCCATTTCACCGGGTCAGTTCCGCGCGCCGCGCGCCTTGGGAGGCCATTCGAGCTCTATGCCGAACGCGTCCGTGTAGGGTTTGAATTGCGCGCGCAGTGTCTGGGGATCGAGACCGAATCTCGCCAGGTCGTAGCGGCGCTGCCGGTGCGCGCGGTTGGAGCGGTTGCCGAGCCACTTGCGCATGCGCGGCGCCGCATCATCGCTCGTGGCATGATCGCCGTGGCGGAAGAGGCGAGCCGCCGCCTGCTGCGGATCCGCGACGATCTCACGGTAGTGCAGGTGCAGAATCGAGCAAGAGGCCGCCGCCGCCCGCATCATCCGCTGCGCGCCATCGAGCCAGGACGCGCAGACCTGTTGCCCGATCTCCGCGAGGTCGACGCTGTGCGCGAACGGGCGCCGCAACACCTCCGTCAGGCGGGCGACGGAAGCCAGCACCGCCACCGGATCGCGATGGATGAACACCCACTGCGCATCCGGATACACCGTGAGAATGTCATCCAGCGCGAATACGTGGTCGGGAGATTTCAGGATCCAGCGCCGCCCCGGCGCCTGGGCATCCAGGTGCTGCAGGAAGCGCTTGTGGAACCGGTACGCCTCCCGGTGGCCGTGACGCTGCAGCCAGCTCTGATAGCTGGGGACGCGATACACGCTGTCGTAACGGAGGCTTTGGAATACCTGGGCGGTGATGTCGGTGCATTCCTCCGGCTCACCAGCGGCCACCTCGTGGAGGGAGTTGAGCTCCGGCGCGAGCAGACGCATCAGATAGAACTGCGCCTGCACCCGGACGCGGTTGAGCCCCTCTCCCAGCCAGCCGGCCGAGGAGGGATGCGGATGCACCAGACGCCAGGAGAGGGGCGCCGCCACCGCCGGGTCGCGCACCAGCAGCCGATGCAGGAAGGTCGAGCCGCTGCGCGGCATGCCGGTGATGAAGATCGGCCGCTCGATGGGCCGCGTGAGCACCGCCGGGTCCGCGCGCTCGCGACGCTCGAACTCCAGGAGATTGTGGAGGCTGCGCCGGATCTCGAACTTGACCGCGCCGCGTCCGAGACCGTTGAGATCGCTCTCGGCATTGCACGAGGCGACCAGGCGCTGCAGCGGCTGAAAGAACGAGCGATCCTCGAACCCCGTGCGTCCTGCGCGCTTGAGCGCTGCCGCGAGCATTTCCTGCACGTCGAGCGGCCGCGGGCGCTCGCGCGCGATGAAACCCTGGCCCAAAGTCCTGTCCTGTCTGTCCACGATTCGCCTTTCGCCGTGACGGCTCGCTGTGCTGCGACGTGCCCGCTTCCGCTGCAGGCCAGTCGGCCTTGAAGAGGTTGCGGCTGCAAGAATGCGGCCCGATTCACCGCGCAACCTCGTCCGGCTCGAGCCACCGCTCTCCAATCTACCGCAAACCGCGCAGTGTTGGGCACCGGTCTGGTATCGGAGTGCTATTGCGTCTCCGAGCTCAACACGCGCTCGATGCGCCGGTCGGGCACCAGCCAGACGAGTGCGACCAGGCCGTAAATGGCAAGCGATGCGTGCCGCCAGGGGCCCGATAGCCCGATGGCGAGCAGGTAGAAGAGGGGAGAGAGCCTGCCCTTCCAGTCGCGGCCTATCGCCCGCCTGAGGAGCGAGTCCCGTCCCTGCGAGCGGATGATGGTTTGTTGCAATATCCAGTACGCCAGCGCCGCCATCAGCAGGACGACACCGTACAGCGCAACCGGAATCGACGCGAAGTGAGTCTCATCCATCCAGGCCGTCGTCGCGGGAAAGAGCGACAGCCAGAAAAGCAGATGCAGGTTCGCCCACAGGATCGACCCGGTGACCTCGGAGCAGGCGTGCAGCATGTGGTGATGGTTGTTCCAGTAGATGCCGAGATACACGAAGCTCAGCACGTAACTCAGGAACACCGGCATCAGCGGCCAGAGCGCGTCCCAACTGCCGGTAGCGGGACCTCGAAGCTCGAGCACCATGATGGTGATGATGATGGCGATGACGCCATCGCTGAATGCCTCGATCCGGGTCGTGCCCATGACGTGGAGATGGTTGCACGTTCCTCAACGATCCGCCAATCGGCCGGGATTTCGACCGGTACGCGATAGCCACGGCGGCGCTCCAGCTCACGTGTCAGCACTCCCTACATGGATGTCAGGAAGCCCCCTTGACAACGGGCGTCGGCGTCGTCTAGTTTGCGACCCGAACTAAATAAGTCAAAACAAGGGAGGTAGCGGAGTCCGACAAAACTCGTTCCGCCACGCGCGTGGCGCAAGACATAGCATTGTCCTCTGAGGGAGGAGCCGATGAATCGTCTCACGTTCAGCAAGTCCGTTCTTGCCAAGGCATCCTTTTCACTGGCCTTTCTGCTGGTTATACAGGCCGCAGTTCCCCGGGCATCCGCCCAGCAAAAAGAGAGAACATTCGGCGACTCGTACATTCCACTGGTTTATCCGGTGCGCGACATCGGTGCCTTCTATCGCACGCCCGACTTTCCGGCATTTGCTCGGCTCCCGATCATACGTCCTCTGCCGGACCCATTCCGCTCCGTGGACGGCTGGCGCGATACCTCGTTCGCGGGCTGGGAGCGCCTGCGCAATCAATACATGGCCGCGATCGAGAAGTACGAGATTGGTCCGGTTCCCGATTGCTCCGACTGCACTATCACGGCGAACTACGCGCCGCCGGCGGCGGCCGGGGACACCGGCACCCTGACGGTGAACGTCACCCGCAACGGCAAGACGATCACCCTGACTTCGGGCGTGTACATTCCGCAGGGAATGGGCAGCGGACCGTATCCGGTGATGATCCCGATGGAGATCGCCTCTTTCGATTTCGGCGGCGTCACCATTCCGTTTCCAGCGCCCACGCCTCCGGACTATGGCAGCCTGCCCGCGAGCGTATTTCAGACCCTTCCGATCGCAACCGTCGGCTATGTCAGCACCCAGGTGGCCGGATACTGCTTTTCCGGAACGTGTGACCATACCGCGGACGCGTTCTATCAGCTCTATCCCGGGTTCTGTGCCGGAACATGCCCCGGCACCAGCAATTCCGGGATATATGCCGCCTGGTCCTGGGGAGTGAGCCGTCTCATCGACGGCATGGAGATCGCCGCCCACCAGCGCACCCATCCGCTTCCGGTCGACATGAGGCATCTCGCGGTCACCGGGTGCTCCTTTGCGGGCAAGATGGCGCTCTTCGCGGGCGCCTTCGACGAGCGGATTGCGCTCACCATCGCGCAGGAGAACGGCGGCGGCGGCGCCCCTTCCTGGCGCGTCTCGCGTGAGATCGAGCCGCAGCAGTCGGTGGAGGATGTGGACGACACGAGCTACGACTGGTTCGCCGGACAAATGCACCAGTTCGCCGGCGAGAACGTCTTCAAGCTGCCGGTCGATCATGACGAGCTCGAGGCGATGGTGGCGCCGCGCGCGCTGCTCGAGACGGGCAACACCGACTTCTACTGGCTCTCCAATCGGTCCAATTATGTTTCCGCGCGTGCGACGCAGAGGATCTACGACACGTTCGGCATCGGAGACCGGTTCGGGTTCTACATCGACGGCGGACATCAGCATTGCGCGACGCTGCCGGCCGAGGCACCCGCGATCACCGCCTTCGTCGATAAGTTCATGCTGGGTCAGTCGGATGCCGATACGGACGTCGAGATCAACCCCTATCCGAATCTCGACTACGCCCGTTGGACCTCCTGGTGGGGCGGCGATCCGAACCATGATCCGAAGTTCCCGGACAACTGGAATACGGGCGGAACGGTCGTCCTGTCGCTGCAGCGCACTCTGGGCGGACTGGGCGGATTCAACCTTCCCGGTGCGCTTCCGATCGACACGGGTGACACCATCCAGGCCGGCTATCAGCTCCTCATCCCGAGCCGCAACCACCCGGACGCGACGGCGTCGCTGGTGAATGGAAACGTTCAGGCGGACATCCGCTGTTTCGACGGCAGCTCCTATACCCTGACGATTCCGCTCCCGGCGAACCAGTCTTACGCGATCGCCGCAGGTAACACTCAGTGGGTGCCGGGGCAGGGCACCTGGCAAGGCTCGGCGACGGCGCCCGGCTGTGCCGACGGCGATTCGAGAGGCTTCCTCGAAGGAGCTTACTTCTCGGCCCTGAACGTGAGCACCAGCGTCGGCAATCCGCCCGTGGGAACCGGCCTGACGACCACGGATACCAGCGATCCTCTGGTGACGAGTTTCGGTCTGAGCGCGAACGGCCGCAGGACTCATCCCAGTCCGCCGGTGAGGGTCAACTTCCAGTAAACGTCGATTCACGAGGGAATCTGCCGCGGGCTGCTCGTCGTCCGGAAACGGTGACGGGCAGCCCGCCTACGGAATGGGACCGGGCCGCCGTGAGCTAAGATAGCGCGTCCGCCGGATGCACCGGCAAATGGGATACAAGACCCGAGATGCGTATCGAGCTCGATTCCCTGGAAGCGCGCGTGATCGGCTGCATGATCGAGAAGCAGATCACGACGCCCGATCAATATCCTCTCTCGCTCAACTCACTGGTGAGCGCCTGCAACCAGAAGAGCAACCGCGATCCGGTGATGAACCTGGACGAGCCGACGGTGCAGCGCACGCTCGATGCCCTCTCGCGCAAGCATCTCGTGCTCGAGCGCTCCGGCTTCGGCAGCCGAGTCCCGAAGTACCAGCATCTTTTCTGCAACACCGAGTACGGCAGCCTGAAGTTCTCCCCGCAGGAGCTCGCCATCATGTGCGAGCTGCTGCTACGCGGTCCCCAGACGCCCGGTGAGCTCCGCTCACGCGCAAGCCGCATGGCATCGTTCACGGACGTCTCAGAGGTCGAGGCTGCGCTGCAGGGTCTGCTCGAGCGTGAGTCCGCTCCACTGGTCGTGAGACTGGCGCGCGAGCCGGGCCGGCGGGAGTCACGTTACATGCAGCTCTTTGGCGGTCAGCCGCCTCCGGAGTCCGTCCCTACGGAAGCGACGCCTGGCGAAGACGTGCCTCGCACGTTCTCCGGCGAAAGCCTCCCGAGCCGCGTCGCCCGACTCGAAGAAGAGGTACGGCAGCTTCGGACCGAGCTCGATGAGCTGAAGTCGCGCGGCAACAGCTCCGTTTGACCGCGCGGCACCGACCCGGCCTGACCCGCGGCACCGAGCCGGCCTGACGAGCGCAAAGAGCTCAGCCTGATCGCGCGGCGCACTGGCCCGGAACTTGCGGCCAGTCCGAGGGCATGACTGGCCGCGAACCCGTGAGCACCGCCAACTTCAGGCCAAAGGCCTACCTCAAAGACGGCTGCCCGTTTTCCTTCAAGCTGCTGCTCTTTCTCGCCGAGTCGGGCATGACCGCTGAAGTGGAGCTGATCCGCTGTGATCCTGAGGCGGCGGACTTCAAGGCGATCAAGTCCCGGCTCGAGGCGGGCTTGCGCAAGCGCGTCACGTTCCCTGCAGCGGAACTCGAGCCCGACCGTTATCTCTCCGATTCCGATGCGCTCGTCGCGCACTTCGCCGCGAAACGCAACGTCGATATCAGGACGCTTCCCGCATTCTCGTTTTACGTGCAGACCCTCTTTCCCCAGCTCCTGCACCTGCACGGCGGTCATTGAAGACAGGGTACGACTCGCGCGAGGAGCTCGCGCAGAATGTCGTGCGGCCGGTTCATCACGACGAAATGGTGGCAGCCCGCAAAGCGCACGAATTCCTTGTGTGGCGCCTCGATCGCGGCGAAATACTCCTCCGCGAGCTCGATGGGCGTCGCCTGATCGCAGGTGCCATGGAAGAGAAAGACGGGGATATCGAAGGTCACCCCGAGAGAGGGCAGGTCGACCGTCTCCAGCTCATCGTAGAGCTCGCGCCGCGAGAATTCCGCACCCTGCATCAGAGCCGGAACCTCATCTCGCGAGTAGTCCGGGGCGATCGGGGCAGGGCGCGGCTGGACGGAATCGGCATCACCGTCGGCCAGCACATCGGCCCACTGGCGAAGGATCTTCAAAGCCTCGCGGCCGGCGAAAGGCGGCGGGCCGATCGCGCGCAAGGCGGACAGCGCCTGCGCATTGCGGGATTCTTCCGCTCGCGCCAACTCCCAGCGATAGTTGATCTCCTCGTTGCGCAGCTTGTTGACGAGCTGCGCCGTTCCGACATACGCCGAGAAAAGCTCCGGGCAGCGCTTGATCACGTGGACACCGAGGACGGTGCCCCAGGAATGCCCGACGACCAGTATCTTCGGTCTGTCCAGAGTGGTGGTCAGATACGCGGCGACTTCCAATGTGTCTTCGACCATGCGCTCGATGGTCAGCCGGCCGCATCCAGACTCTCCATTCTTCGCGAACGTGCGGCCCGCGCCGCGCTGGTCCCAATGCACGACAGTAAAGTGCTCTTCCCATGGCTTCCAGGCCTCCGCGACGGGCACCGAGGTCCCGCCCGGACCGCCATGCAGATAGAGCAGGACCGGCGTGTCAGGTGCGCCGCGCATTTGAATCCACTGATCGATGCCGCCGATGGGTACGTACATCCGCACTCCCAGTCAACCGAGGTAGAATGCATCCGCGAGTGGCACGGCTAAAGCAGCGCCACCATAGGTATGGCGCTGCTCAGGAGCCACCACGGACAGCCGCGGGATTTTTTTGCCTGAACTTGTCCGCACCCGCGCCCGCGCGGCGCATGTATCTGTGATGGCCAACCGCTGGGTCCTCAAGCACCTCATGCAGCTCCCCCGGGACGTGCCGAGGACTCCGGCCGCGCACGCCCTGGCGCTGAAGCTCGTGACGCAGATGGACCTCCTGCGGCTGAAGTCGATCGCGCGCCTCCATGCCCGCGGCTTGCCCGCGGAAGTCGGCTGGACCGACCTGCTGCAGGAAGCCTTCGCACGCGTGCTCGACGGCTCGAGAAAGCCTCCTGAAGGCTTGTCGATGGTCGCATTCCTGGCGGGTGTCATGCGCAGTATCAGGGCGCATTACTGCCGGCGTGCACGCAGAGCGGCGGCGCGGCTGCCGCAAATGCTCGCCGAGCTCGACCTGACGGGCGCCGAGGATGCCGAGCCGGGCGACCCGACTCCGGACCCGGAGCGCAGCCTGATAGCCATGCAACAGCTTGCCGAGATCCATCGGCTCTTCGTCGGTGATCCGCGCGCGCTGCAGGTCATAGAGGGTCTGTTCGAAGGATGGTCGCCCGAGCAGATCCGCGCGAGGTACGACATGTCGAAGACCGAGTACGACTCCACACGGCGGCGGATGCGGCGTGCCCTCCTGAAAGAGGGCCTGCGGTGGGGCAGCCATGAAAGCTGACAACGCCGAGCGCTTCGAGCGCCTGCTCGCCGCCTTGGAGCGCGAGCTGATCGAGGCTACGGACGAGGAGGTCCTCGCGGCCGCGAAGGAGCTCGGCATGAATCCCTCAATGAAAGGCTCGGCGGCATTCTTCGGCATCGCGAGCATCTTCCAGCCGCCATTCCTGCCCATCGATCCGTGGGAATCAACCGATGGGCCGAGCCCCCGGCGCGGACCGAAGGACGAGCCGCAGCGCTGAGGGATGGCATACTATTCGGGCGATCAGCCGCCGCGGGACGAGACCCACTGGGCCGTCGCATGAATTTATGTCATTTCGCGAAATATTCGGTAATTAACTGATATCCCGAAAATAATAGCGAGTCTCACCCGCATGCCGTCCACGCTCGATCCGGATTTCGTTCGCGCACAATTCCCGGCCTTCAGCGAGCCTACGCTCGCGGGCCAGGCGTTCTTCGAAAACGCCGGTGGGTCTTATGCCTGCGGCGCGGTCATTCGCCGACTGGACGAATACTACCGTCGGCTGAAGGTGCAGCCTTACTACGCTTACGCGGCATCCACGGAAGCCGGCGAATGGATGGATGCGGCGCGTGCCCGCCTCGCGGAGTACCTGGGCGCGACCGCGGGAGAGGTACACTTCGGCCCCTCGACTTCCCAGAATACCTACGTGCTCGCGCAGGCGTTTCGTACCCTGCTGAAGGCCGGCGACGAGATCATCGTCACCGACCAGGACCACGAGGCCAACAGCGGCGTCTGGCGTCGACTGGCCCATCAGGGAGCAGTCGTCAGGGAGTGGCACGTGGACCCCCGGACAGGGCTGCTGCGAATCCGGCAGCTCGATGAGTTGCTGTCGCGCCGCACGCGGCTGCTCGTCTTCCCGCACGCTTCCAACATCGTCGGCCACATCAATCCGGTCGCGGACATCGTCGCGCGAGCACACGCAGCAGGTGCGCTCACCGTGGTGGACGGGGTGTCCTGGGCCCCCCACGGTTTGCCCGATGTGCGCGAACTGGGTGCCGACATCTATCTCTTCTCCCTCTACAAGACCTACGGGCCGCATCAGGGCTTGATGGTGGTGCGTCAGCAGCTCGCTGAGCAGCTAGGCAACGAAGGTCACTTCTTCAACAGCCATGACCCGTTCAAGCGCCTGGTCCCGGCCGGCCCCGATCACGCCCAGGTGGCAGCCGCGCGTGGAATCGCGGAGTACTTCGATGCCCTCGATGCCCATCATCATCCCGGTGCCACTGCCGCGGGACGGCCGCAACGCATGCGCGAGGCACTTCACGCGGCGGAGCGGCCGCTGCTCGCGAATCTGCTCGAGTTCCTCCGGCGCCGGGAGGATGTCCGCCTGCTGGGACCGGCGAACGCGACAGAGCGCGCGGCGACGGTCTCGTTCGTGCCCCGTTCCATGCAGCCCAGGCAGCTGGGTGAGCGCCTCGCCAAACGTGGGTTCATGATCGGATACGGTGGGTTCTATGCCGTGCGGCTGCTGCAGGCGATGGGAGTCGATCCGGCAACCGGAGTGGCACGTGTCTCGTTCGTGCACTACACCACGGCGGCCGAGCTCGAAGGACTGATCGGCGCGCTCGAGGCATGCTTGAGCGGTTGACTCATCAACCTTCCCGCAAGACGCCGGTGATCTCCAGAGTGATTCGACTGATTCGCCGTAACCAGAGCCAATCGCTCGACCTCGGCATCATCGCGCTGGGATTGCTCGTGGCGGCATTCATCTGCTACGAAGTAGACGTCTTCGCAACCGAGGGCGCGCTGTCGAGCCATCAAAAGAGCATCGACCTCCAGGAGAGCCTCTTCCTCGGCATTGTGCTGGCGGTGAGCCTCTTCGCCTATTCCGTGCGCCGGTTGCTCGAGCAGAAGAAGGAAGTGCGGCGCCGCATGACCGCCGAGCAGAAGGCGAGGGAGCTCGCGCTGCAGGACCCGCTGACGGGCCTCGCCAACCGTCGTCAATTCGACGAGGCGCTGGCGGCGGCAGTGCTGGCGCCGCCAGCGGCGGATGCCGCACACGCGGTGTTTCTCCTCGATCTCAACGGCTTCAAGCGCATCAACGACGTCCATGGACACGGGACCGGCGATCAGGTCCTCATCGCGGTGGCACAACGACTGCGCAGCGTCATCCGCAGCGGGCATCTGGTGGCGCGTCTGGGTGGCGATGAGTTCGTGGTGCTGGCGCGCCACGTGGCAGGAGTGGAATCCGCAACCAGCATCGCAACTCGCCTGGCGCAAGTCTTCGAGCAGCCGGTCAGCATCGCAGGAGTCAAGCACGCGGTGGGCGCCGCCATCGGCATCTCGCTCCTGCCGGTCAATGCCCGGACCGGGGAAGAAGCCTTGCGCATGGCCGACGTGGCGCTGTACCGCGCGAAGGCCGAACGACGCACGGTGACGCGCTTCTTCGACCCTGACATGGACAAACACGTACATGAGCGTGGAGAGCTGGAAGGCGAGCTGCGCGCCGCGTTGGCCGAGCGGACACTGAGCGTACGCTTTCGGCCATCCTTCGATCTGCGGACACACAAGGTCGTGGGATTCGACGCGATTCCGTACTGGCACCATCCAGTCCTCGGACAGGTCCTGCCGGAACGCTTCATCCCCATCGCCGAGGATACCGGCCTCATTCACGATCTCGTCGAATACACCCTTGCCGGCGCCTGCGAGGCGGCTGCCCGCTGGCCGGCGGGGGTCATCGTCGGGGTGGCTATGTTTCCGAGCCAACTCGGCATTGCGGACTCGAAAGACCGGATAGTCGGCGTGCTGGGCCGGTGCGGACTCTCGCCGTCCCGCCTGGAGATTCAGATCGCCGAGAGCGCGCTGGTCCAGGACCTGCCTGCGGCGCAGAGAACGCTCGGCGAGCTGCGTGCCCTGGGAGTACGCATCGCCCTGGACAATTTCGGTACCGGTTATTCGAGCCTTTATCATCTGCGCAACGTGAAGCTCGACAAGATCAAGATCGACCGCCGGTTCGTGGATCACCTCGGATCGGAGCTCGACGCCACCATGGTCATCTCGGCCCTCGTCGGATTGGGCCACGGATTGGGGCTCGCCATTGCCGCCGACGGCGTCGAGAATCACCGCCAGCAGCACTCGCTCCTGCGGGCCGGCTGCGAGCTCGGTCAAGGGACGCTCTTCAGCGAGCTGCTATCCGTCGGCGAGGCCACCTCACTGCTGTCCGAGGAACGCAGTGACTCCGCCTGACGACACCCCGCGGCAGAGAACCCTCGGCGCGAAGCGGCCTCACCGCGCACCGCAGCCGCTCGCCGCAAACGGATGACCGCATCAGGTTCTGCGCGCCTTTATCCGGCCCAAGACGACCGTGTAGGATCAGCAGCCCCGCAGCATAGCAATCCCTTCGCGAGGGGACGCGCGGCGCGGGAACCGTTTCGTTCTCCGTAGGCCGGCGAAGAGGCGCATGCTAGACCTGAAAAGCTTCAACCTTCTGCGTCCAATTTGGCGTTTGACGCAGGGTAGGCTTGCCCGGCAGTCCGAGTGGCGGGCCTTCGTCAGTTGGCAGGCGTACTACGCCTCGTGTCTCGGCACAGATGCCGATCGGGCCCCGGTCCAACATGCTGGGCCTTACGTCGGCAATTCGACGCCCCAGATCGAGTTGATCGACAAGATGATGGCGGCGCAGGGCGCGGCGCTCGTGTCGGCGCCCCCCGGCTGTGGCAAGAGTCGCTTCGCACTCGAGCTCGCCCGCCAGATCGAGCGGTCACACCCGCGATGGCAGGCGGTATTCGTCCGCCACGATGAGGCGGCGGTGCGCGAGGACTTGCATCATTTGACGCAGTTGAAGCACGTCGTCTTCATCGTGGACGATGCGCACGAGTGCCCGGAGCTCGTCAGCTTATTGGCGGACGCCTGCGCGCCGACTTCTGCGCCAACGCCGCTGCATCTGGTATGTCTGACACGTGCCACGGAGCGGGCTCGCGTCAGTGGCGCGCTGCACGCCGTGTTTCCGCCCGGCATGATCCAGCAGATCGACCTCGGGCGCCCGTCCCTCCAGCTCGTGCGCGCCCTGATCGACCAGCTGTTGCCGCAGTCCTCGCCGCATCATCGCGACACCATTGCCCGTTTCGTGCGCCAATCCTATTTCGGCGCGGTATTGGTGTGCAGTGTCCTGCGCCGGGAAGTCAAGCTTCCACAGACCTTTCAGCGACAGGATCTGCGCGATCGCATCTGTCGCCAGACGCTCCGGGGCGTGGCCGATGGCCAGTCCCCGGTCGAGACCGTGCTGCGCACCCTGGCCGTGTATGCCGCTCTCGCACCTTTGCCGAAGGACAGTCCGGACGCGCGCCAATGCGCCGCGCAGCTGAGCGGCCTCACGCCGGAAGCGGTGGACTCTTTGACGGCGCGCGCACTCGGCGTAGGACTCTTCCAAGAGGACGGGCAGGCGCTCATACGGCCAGCACCCGATCTCCTGGGAGATTTGCTTCTCGAAGCCGCGTGTATGGATGCCCACGGCAAACCGACCCCTTACGGTACTCAGTTGCTGGAGCGGCTGCTCGAGCTGGAGCCGGCTGCGACCGTACGCAACTGCGCCGAGTTGGGCCAGCTCTTCGGGTCCGACCAGGACACCGACCTCCTCAGCAAGCTCGTTCTCGAGCGCACGCAAGCAATCCCCGCCGCAAGCCAATGGGACGCGCTCGAGCTGTTGCAGACGACACTGCCACTCGCCGCGCGCCGACCCGCGACGGTAATCGAGATGGCGCGCATCATGGAAGCCCGAGGAATCGTGCGCCGTAGTCCGCCCGCAGCCGAATTGTCAGGTACCAACAGCGTCGAGATGCGCGTTTGCGCGCTGCTGATGGCGGCAGGGGAGGCGGACTCCGCCGCCGTCCCGGTGGCGCTCGGGCTTGCGCGCCGTCTGTATACCGCCGCGCGTGAGGACGCACGGAGTCGCGAGCACGTCCTCGGCCTGCTCAAGACCTGCTGCAGATTCGAGAGCGGCCGGAGCGTCGCGCACGCGCAGGCGGTGGTCGATGCCTTGAGAGCCGCCGTCAGCGAGCCGGATGTCGAGGCGGCAGCGCTTTCCGCTGCGCTGAGTGCGCAATATCTGACGCTCGAGATGGAGGGGCGGCACGACGAGGAGCACCCCGCGGGTACGTCGCGGGCTCCGCTGCACCCGGTCCCGGAGATCTGGGCCGTGCGCGATGGGGCCTTGGACACTCTCGCGCGAGGAATGACGCACGGCGATGCGACCGTCCAGTGCGTCGTTGTCGGATCCCTCGAGCGTTATGCCGAATTCCGGGGACCGCCCGATCGCATCTGGTCGGATCGGTGGTCGCCGCAATTGGCACGGGAAATGGAGCGGCTCTCGGCGGCGCTGATCAAGCTCGCGCAGGAGACGACGACCGCACTGCCTGTGTCGGCGGCGGCGGAACGGCAGGGCTGGCAGTGGTGGACCCGGGAGCAGGAGGTCTTGCACCGTGCCGGAGCGGCTATTCTCCGCGCCATCCCGAACAGTGATGCCCATCGATTGTGGAAATCGCTCTACGCCCCGCGGCTGCCGGTGCGCACGATGCTTCCCGAGCCTACGCCGACGGTGCCGCAGGATCGGCTGCAGTACGTCCAGTCCCTCGCCGCCGCACGCGAGGAAGACGAGCTCGGTCAGGCGCGCCGGCTGTTCGACACGCTCGATCTTCGTTCCGCCGACATCGGCGCCTGGCGTGCGCTTTGGCTGCGGGTACTGGACCAGTCTCCGCGGCTGCCGCTGTACCATCATGCCGACGTCCTCGTCGGGGAGTTTGCCCGCCGATACCCGGAAGTCGCCTGGTCGTTCGTGAATCCAAAGGACGCGGACGGTCCTTTCTTTACCATGCTCCCGTTCCTGTTGGTGGAGCTCGGCAAGCAGGATCGCGCGCGGCGCTCGACAGAGGCCCGCAACGTGCCTCACGGCTCACGCCTGGAGGAGGCTTGGCTGCGCGCGCTTTCGTTCACGACGGACTTCGATGAGCCCGAGCGCGCGCTGTTGGCTCGTGGCCTCGAGTCGGCGGACTCGGAGGCCGTCCGCCGCGCGGCCGACACACTTCTGGCGGCAGGCAGCGCTGATCAACTGACCGCGTTCCGCGACGTCTTCACCGTGATCGCACGGCTGCCGGCCGACAGCGGACTCTGGGATCTCGCGCTGCAGCGGTTCGTGAGCTGGGCGGAAGTCGTGCTGCCACCGCGGCTCGGCGAACCCACGGACCAGATGGCCCGAATCGCCGATGAGCTGGTGGCTCTCTTGCAGGCACACGGGTCGCACCTGCGCTGGGGATTTCAGCGGCACACCCGTCAGCTCCCGAATGCACTGGCGATCGCCGCGGTGCTTTGTCCCCAGCGGCTGCAGGAGTGGATGCAGGAGGATTGGGGCCAGGCCGAGACGCCGGAAGGTCGATGGAGCGACGAGTCGCCGCTCAGTGTCGATCGTCTCCCGGAAATCATGCGGCTGATCGTGGATTGCCCCGCGGCAGTGCACTGGATCGAGACCTTTCTCGGCTGGATGAGACGTGACTCGCGGCTCGCCGGCATCGGTGCGCTCGGCCTCGCGGAGCTCTGCTCGCTCGACGACACGCGGATCGGCGAGCTCGCCCAAACCATCCGTGCGCAACCCACGGACGCATCGCAGAAGGCGCTCGCGGACTTTGTCAATCATCGCAAAAGGCGCGAGCGGCCAGGCTCGGGGGTCGGCGCAAGGGATTGACGCGCGCTTACCGTGACCCGACGCACATCAGCCGTTACCTGCGGGTTTGCCGCGCTTCTGGCGATCGGCGGGTTTCCCCTCCTGACGCATGCTCAGTTGCGCGCCACGCTGGCGACTTCAGACGTAGCGGTCGACCTGGAGGCCGGCGCAGAGGCTCCTCGATTGCTGAGGTTGCGCCCCGCCGGCGCGCCGCATTGGGTGAACACGGTCGCTGAGGAACTGCCAGTATCGATCGAGCGCGACGGCAGGCAAGTGCCACTCGAGTGGCGACTGATGCCGATGCTATCGTCGGTGGCGCCAGGGAGAATCGCCTTCGTCTACGACTCCCGACAACCTCATCTGCGGCTCACATGGGAGTGGCAGGCACGATCGAGATTCGGCCCGTTGGAGCATCGCATCACCGTCGAGAACCTGAGCGGCGCCGAATACTGGCTGACCCCGCTCGACAGCCTGCGCCTGCGGTGGCAGGTAGCTCCTCGGGCGCGGCTCACGCATTTCTACATCGATAAGGGCGGAGGCAAGCCGACAGCGCAGGGCACGCACGAGATCAACCTGTCGGAGCGATACGACTGGACGGGGTGGTCGACGACCTTCTCACATCCGGTGCCGGGCAGGCCGCGCGAAATCATCCCCTATGAGGCGGTATTCCAACCGGAAGAGGATGGACGAGGATGGTACGCCGGCCTCGAATTCAGTGGCCGCACACGGTTGAGCCTGCATCGCGCGGGGGAGCGCCTTAGCGCCACTCTGGGGCTCGATCCGAAGCCAGGTCCTGCGCTGACGCGCCTCGCGCCCGGGGGGATGTTCGAGACGCCTGCGGCGTTCCTGGGAGCTTTTTCGCAAGGACCGGACGGGGCCGGAAATCAGCTCCGACCCTGGGTGCGAGCCGTGCTCGGGTCCGCGCAGACCTGGAGTCATCCGGATTATCCATACACGGTGAACAACAGCTGGGGCGCGGGCATGGACATCGACGAAGCCGTCGCAAAGAAAATGATCGCCGATGCGGCGGCGCTGGGCTTCGAGATGTATCACCTCGACGCCGGCTGGTTTCGCGGCGTGGGCGACTGGTATCCCGATCCGCACAAATTCCCGCATGGGCTGGTTCCGCTGGCCGACGACGCGCATGCGCACGGAATGAAGTTCGGCATCTGGGTGGACTGGACGCAGGCAGGCGTCGATACCGAACCTGGAGCGCTCAATTTACGGGACCCAAAGGTTCGCGGCTGGCTCGTGGCCGATGTGGCGCCGAACTGGAAGCCACAGCAGTTCAAAGGACAAACGATCGACATCGGGGTTCCGGCGGCGAAGGCCTACGCGCAAGGCGAGGTCAATCGCATCGTCCGCGATTATCACCTCGACATGCTGGAGCACGATGGCTATCTGGTCGCACAGGGATGCACGCGCAGCGACCACCCGCATGCAGCGCCCGATCCGCGGCGCACGAGCGTGAATCACTACGATGGCGAGGACATCGTAACCAGCTCCAACTCGACTGACGTGAGCTATCACGCGGTGCGCGCTTACTATGACATTTACGAGCAGCTGCGGCGGTCACATCCGAAGCTGCTGCTGGAGATCTGCAACGACGGCGGCAGAATGGTCGACTTCGGGAGCGCCGCGCACGGCGACTACTTTTCGATCACCGACACGTACACCCCGCTTGCCAACCGGCGCGCCTTCTATGACGCGAGCTTCGTGCTTCCCCCGGCAATGCTCGAAGCGTACGAGGCTAAGTGGCCCACCCCGACGGCAGCGAGCTTTCTCTACATGCTGCGCAGCGGGATGATGGGCTGGCTGACGGTGATGCAGAACACGATCGAGTGGACTCCAGAGGAGCACGCCGCGGCGCGCAAGGCGATCGCGGTATACAAAACGCAACTGCGGCCCCTGATTCGCGCGGCTCAGCTCTTCCACATCTCTGCCCGTCCGGACGGCGTGCACTGGGATGGGATGGAATACTGGGATCACGCACGCGGGCATGGAGTGGTATTCGCTTTTCACGGCTCGGACGCCGCGGAGACGCAACACCGATTCGTCCTGTCCGGATTGGATGCGCGAACGATCTACCACCTGCACTTCGGGGATGGCACCTCGCCGGATGCAAAGGCTTCGGGCCACCAGCTGATGACGTCGGGACTGCGCGTAGTGTTGCGGGAGCCGCTCAGCTCGGAGCTGGTCTTCCTCTCGGGCACGGGTTGACCCACACCCGTCCACGCAGCCGCAGCCTGCACTCACTACGCCAGAGCAAGCGAGCATGCCGAGAGCGCATCGAGCGGCTCCGCGGTGACCTCGCTCGCCCAGGACGAGCCGAGGCGCTCATCGAGAATCGCCCGCAGAGCGCTACGCATACGCTCGCCGGCGGGCCGGCGCCGCACCTGTCCGTGAGTTGCCCCGGCTTCCTCCGCGCAATGTGCTATGCGAGCGGCCTCCGCGAAGCGCTCCCGCCGGCAGGCGAGCAGCGCCATGGCGTCGAGCGCCAGATACAGCTTTGTCATCTCGGACTTTCGGGCGAGCTCATAGAGCTCGGCGCCGAGGACATGCGTCTCCTGCAGCTCTCCTTCGATGAGCAGCGCCACGAACGCGAGCACGAGAACCTCGAAGAGCGTTTCCCTGCGACCCACGTGCCGCAGGCTCATGATGAGCGGACGAGCCAACTGCAGAGCCTCGTCGGTACGGCCACAGGCGATGTCCAATTCGACGAGCCCAACCGTCGCTGTGAGCGCCTGACGCTCGCTCGTAGTGATCGCGATGCGTACCGCTTGCTCATAGGCGGTGCGGGCTTCCGCGAATCGTCCTGCGCCCGTCAGCAGCGCTCCCTCCGCCATGGCGCCGTGAGCCAGCAGGCGGCCGGGCCACGTTGGATCCTCCAGCCGCCGGGCATGGGCGAACGAGCCTCGCGCGAGCTCGGAATCCGTGCGCCAGTTGAGCGCCAGCAACATCAGGGCGTGATACTCAGCAGGTACATCGCCGCTCTCACGGTACATCCGGACGGCGAGCTCTGCCGCATAGCGCGCCCGATCGCAGTGCCGCGTGGAATCGCAGACAGCGATGGCTTCCCAGAAGCGGCCCACCCGATCGCGCGGCAGGCGATCGGAGAGCATGGCGAGCAGCTGGTGATAGTATTCGCGGCCCTCACCGCAGAGGTCGGCTTCCAGCCACAGAGGCCAGGCCGAGCCGAACAGCGACACCGCCAATCCCGCGTCATGCTCCGCCGCCCACTGCAACGCCGCGCGCAGATTCGCCAGCTCGGGTCCATACCGATGCAACCACAACGCCTCATCCAACGACCAGTACTGGCGATAGGCCTCATCGAGCAGTTCGAGCACGCTGGCCGCCATACGGCCCTGGGCGTTCTGCGAATCGCCGCGGCCTTGCAACTTCCCGCGCGCGAACTGGCGTACCGTCTCGAGCAGAATGTATCGCGGCGAATCGACGGGGAGGAGACTCACCAGAGAGCGCTCCACCAGACAGGCGATCACGTCGACCGCTTCCGCACTTGCGCCGGGCACATCGGCTACGCAACGCGCGGCGGCTCCGAGCGTGAAACTCCCGGGAAACGCGCTCAATCTGCACAGCACTTGCTGCTCACGCTCATTCAACAGGCCATAGCTCCAGTCGAAAGCCGTCTGCAGAGCGCAATGACGCGGATCGGCACTCGATGCAAGCCTGAGCAGACGGAAGCGATCATCCAGATGCGCCAGCAGCGACGGCAGCCCGAGAGCCGGAATGCGCGCAGCCGCGAGCTCGAGCGCAAGCGGGATGCCATCGAGGCGCCGCACGACCTCGGCGACGAGCGGCACGTTGGCCGAGGTGAGCCCGAAGCGTCGGTCGGCCGCGGCGGCGCGTTGTGTAAACAGCTCGACAGCGGCTGAACGCGCCGCTTCCTCACTGGAGGCATTGCGGTCGGGTACGGCCAGGACATCGAGCCGATAAACCACCTCGCCGGCAACGCCGAGTGGCACCTGACTCGTGACCAGGGCACGGACCCCGCGTGTCTGCGACAGCAGGGCGGCCAGGTGGCCGGCCAACGCGGCGCTCAAATGCTCCACGCAGTCGAGGATCAGCAGCACCCGTACGCCTTCCAGTATCTGCGCAAGGGCCGTGAAGCCATCGAGCTGCTCCGGCAGTGAAACCCCTAGCGCGAGCGCGACCGCCGAAGGTACGCGCTGTACGTCATGCGCCGCTCCGAGCGGCACCCATGCAACATTCCCATCCGGCTTTTCGGCCTCTCTGCTCAGGATTTCCCGTGCAAGACGCGTCTTGCCCACGCCTCCCATGCCGACGATCGTGACGAGTCGACTGCTACTCAGAGCCTCGCACAGCTCCGTAAGCTCTTCTTCGCGGCCTACGAGAGGGGCGAGCTGGACCGGCCAAGCGCGGCGCGGTACGACGAGCGCGTCCTGTCGCGCAACGATCGGCTCGCGGGCGTCCGCCGCCTCATCAGTTGTCACAGGAAGCTCGAGTCGATATCCGAATCCCGGCACCGTGCGGATCGCCTCCGCGCCGAGCACCCGCCTGAGATTCGCGATCTGGGTCGGCAGGTTGTTCTCGTCGACGATCACGCTGGCCCAGACGTGCTCGATCAGCGCCGTCTTGGAGACCAGCCGCCCGGCGTTCTCAGCGAGAGTGAGCAACAGGTCGAATGCTCGCGCACCGAGCTCGACCCGTCTGTCACCGGACAGCAGCATCCGCTCCGAGGGGACGAGCTCGAATTCTCCGAGGCGGATGCGGGTCACGTCTGCGCCTTCTTTGCAATCGATCGCGCCGCGCGACTATAGCCGAGGGCGTGGCGCCATTTCAGTAATGTTTCATGCACGCTCCAGGCCGGATTCAAGACTCGCGGTACCCCTTCGCCGATGCTCTCGCGCCGCCACTGATCGTCAGACGGTGGTGCACTGGAAACCGCGTACGCACGCCACGATTGGGAGATTCTCATGAACAAGCTGCTCATCTCTGTCGCTTTCTGCTGCCTCGTCAGCGGTTGCACGTTCCACGCATCCGCCGACTCGAGCGGGTACGTACCCTCCGGACTGGTCTCGGTAGCAGTGCAGTCCGACAAAAGTCACGGCGGCGAGGGTGACTGCACGCGCCCCCGGGCCTATCGTGTTCGGGCCGACGGCATCGCTTAAGTGCTTGAATGGCAATTCGCTTTAGAAAACTTTCATGACCGCTTCAAGACGTGGCCCGCGTTTCGCGCGACATTTGCGATCGATGGGTTTCACCGTACCGACGGTGGCACCCTGGACCCGAAACAAATTCCTTCGAGAGAGGCCAGCCATGCCCAAATTCGTCATCGAACGTGAAATCCCCGGAGCGGGAAAAATGACCCCCGCCGATCTCAAAGCGGTCTCGAAGAAGTCCTGCGGAGTCCTGAGCAGCCTCGGGCCGAGTGTTCAGTGGATTCAGAGCTATGTGACCGCGGACAAGCTCTATTGCATCTATCATGCGGCAGACGAGTCGCTCGTCCGGCGGCATGCGGAGCTCGGCGGGTTCCCGGCCAATAAGATCTCGCCCGTGACGACCGTCATCGATCCAGCCACGGCGGAGTGACGCGAGGCGGCAGAGCCACTGTCGCACTTACAAGCTTGCGCTCAGGCAATGCCCGAATCCGAACAGTGTACGCGGCGACCGCATGCGTGATCTCCGTGGGCTACGGCCTACGGAAACCCGCCAGGGCTCACCGCACGAGTCCGCTCCATGCCCTGCGGTAGGAGCAGGGCAAATTCAAAGTCGTCACAGCAAAGAAGACGGGGAGCTGACCCTTCCGGAGCAGAGGGGCCAGCTCGGCCGAAATGGCTTTGCGCCTCAACAGCCTGATAGCTCAGGCGTTGTGCGATTCTTCCCTTCCCATTGCGCAGGCCGCGCCGCTTACTTCCATTCCCACATCTGCGTCTTGGTATCTCCGGACTCGTCTACATCGAATTCGAACACCCCTGCGATCATGTTGAGGCGTGACAGTCTTTGGGAGGTGGCGCTGAAGGTCAGCGCCCCGCGGTAACTGACTGCGCCTCCCGGCTTCAGCTTTCCCGTTCCGATGCCTTTCCACGTGACCACCTCACCATCGGCGGACGCGAATATCCCTTGTCCCTCCCCGGCGAGCGTGCCGTCGGGCCTGGGAACGGAGGTGTAAGTGCCGATATTTGCGCCCTCGAGCCCCAAAAGCGTGCCCTTGTCTTCGAAAGAGACCTCCACAGTAAAAGGTTGTGTATCGAGGACCCTCCGTGCAGTGCGTTTGCCCTGACCGGTGTAGATCTGTTCGCTGAGCATTGTTTTGCCTCCCGTGACCGGGTTGCGGAGGTACACGGGGCGGCCGCCAAAGCCGCCGCCTCGGACAGGAACCTTATAGCGCTGATCGGGGGCGCTCGCCAAGCGGACCAAGATCGGGGCTGTGCGCTGCAGGCGGCGGCTTGGACTTGGCTCCGCAAAAGCGGCAACGGCGGCAAGCGCGGCGGCGGCTGCGTCGCTTCCTCACGTCGCATCGACTCGTGATCCGCAGACGTCGCAACGCACGTATTCAACTGACGCTGCCTTCAAAACTTCACACACATTCTCGATATTGACAATGGGTTGACTACAAGTACCCTACGCGGCTCACTTTCAACAGAGTGACGAATCAGATTCCCATGCAAGTCTCAACTCAACGGTCTGCCCATAGCACATGAACATCGATTTCGACGCCGAGAATCCAGAAGCAGAATACGACACATATGATTGGGCAGATCGAGCCGGGCCAGCGCATCTGATGGTGCGCGCAAACCTCGACGATCTCGCGGGGACCCTCTTGAACCTGCGTGCGTTACGGGCTTTCGATCGCACGCCGGCCCGTTATCCAATTCACCGGGTCGTGCGCTGCGCCGCACGGGGCGAGGTGGCGGAGCTCTTCGATGAGCTCGCGCTGCGCACCGGGCTGGCCGCGCAGCGCTTCGATGCCGGTGCGCTTTTGCTCGACGGGCCCGGAATTTTCGCGACGCTCAATGGCCGGCCGAAGGCGGGGTACGGGTCTTATACCTTTACATTCTGGGCTGACACGATCGCGCGGGCCGCCAGGCTGGAAGAGCTGCTGCTGCAGATTGTCGGCGACCGACGCATGAAGGAAGAGACATTCACGATGGATTGGCGCTTTTCGGGCGGATTCGGAGGCACGACGGGAGCTACTTTCGAGGAGCTTGCGGACCCGGCACTGCTCGATGAGGCCTATCCGACGCTGGGCGAACCCGTCGCTCGGTTCATCGAGCGGTATCTGGCCGCGCGCGAATCGATTCTGATCCTCCAGGGGCCGCCCGGAACCGGCAAGACACGGCTCGTGAGAGCCATCCTTGCGGCGATCTCTCGACGCAAGGGCGCGAGCGCCACTATCCTCTACACGGCCGACCGGCGCGCACTCGAGAGCGATAGGATTTTCCTGCAGTTCATTACCGGTGAGCACGATGCATTCGTCATCGAAGACGCCGATCACATCCTCACATCGCGCTCCAGCGGTAACGAGCACGTGCACCGGTTCCTCGCAGTCGCGGATGGTGTCGTGCGAGCCCAAGGTCGAAAGATCCTGTTCACGACCAATCTTCCCAACGTTCACGACGTTGACGATGCGCTGCTTCGACCGGGGCGCTGCTTCGGAAACGTGAGGACGCGGGCACTCAGCCGCGGAGAAGCGGCCAATCTTCTGAAGCGATTCGATCTCGACGACGCCTCCCGACGTGAGGCACTCCCGGACGGCTCAACATCAGTCACGCTCGCGGAAATATATCGACACCTGGCGGTCGAGAGCCACGAGAAACCGGCCGAGCGGATTATCGGCTGATACTCAGTCGGACAGCACCTTCGCGCCGTTCACGGAGAATCGGGCCGCAAGCCCCGCAGCCGGCGCAAGCCCCGGCCGGCTCACCGGCTGACCGCCTCCAACCCAGACATCGACCCTGCCCGGCACGATCCGGTGCTTGCCGGACTCGTCCACGATCCCGAGCGCCCTGTCGCGAAGAGTGAACTCGACATGCTTCGTCTGGCCCTGTGCCAGATGAACTCTTTGAAAGCCCTTCAAGGCGCGCTCCGGCGCGCCGGCTATGCTCTCATGCGTCAAATAGAGCTCGACGACCTCATCACCGGCGCGCCCCCCGCGGTTCGTCACATCGACCGAGACGGTGACGGGCTCGTCCGGTGATATGCTCGACTTGCTGACGTGTAAGTTCGAATATTTGAAGCTCGTGTAGCTGAGCCCGAAGCCGAAGGGATAGAGCGGCTGGCCCTTGAAATAACGGTACGTCCGGTTGCTCATGGAATAGTCGTCGAAAGGGGGCAGCTGCTCGACGGACTTGTAGAACGTCACCGGCAGGCGTCCCGCTGGGCTGAAATCGCCCGCGAGCAGCGCGGCAACGGCGGCGCCGCCTTCCTCACCCGGATACCAGGCCTCCACGATCGCCGGGACATGCCGGTCAGCCCAGTTGATCCCGAGCGCGCTGCCGTTCATCAGGATGAGGACGACAGGCTTGCCGAGAGCCTGGACTCGCTGCAGGAGTGCTTTCTGCGGCCCAGGCAGGTCGAGGCTCGTCCGATCACCGCCGGAAAAGCCCTCCGCGTGGATTTTCATTTCCTCGCCTTCGATGCGCGGCGACAGGCCGGCGACGAAGACGATCAGATCAGCCTGCCTGGCAGTTGCCAGGGCGGCTTCCGCCGAATTTCCGGGTGATGCCGGTGTTGCCGGACCGATGAGACCCGTGCCTTCGGCGTAGCTCACGCGCGAGTGGGGGAAGCGCTGGCGGATGCCGGCGAGGACGGTCACGGGATGCGAGGGCGTGCCGTTGTAGTTGCCGACCAGTGCATCGAGGCTGTCGGCGTTCGGTCCAATGACAGCGATATGCGCAGGAGCGTGCGCGAGAGGCAGCAGATGGCCGCCGTTCTTCAGCAGCACCACCGACTCCTCGGCCATGCGAAGGGCAGCCTCGCGGTGCGCTGGCGTGTCGTTATCTGTCGCGGCAATCTTCGCGTAGGGATTCCTGCCGGGGGGATCGAACATCCCGAGCTCGATGCGCGCCGTGAAGAGGCGCTCGAGCGCCCGGTCCACGACCGACTCCGGCAGCAATCCATCGCGGACCGCCTTCACGATGGGGCCCTGCTCGGTGTTCATGTTGTTGCGGTAGTCGCCGCAGATCACGTCCATGCCGGCTGTGAAGGCCTCGGCCACCGCCTTTTCCGGATTCGGCGCATAGTGATGGCCCTGGCCGGGCGGTAGATAGATGTCCGCCGCGGCGCCGCAGTCCGAGACCACATAGCCTTTGAAACCCCAATCCTTGCGCAAATGCTGCTCGAGCAGCATCGAATTCGCGCAGGCGGGCTGTCCATCGACGGCGTTGTACGCGCACATGACGGACCCTACCTTGCCCTCCATGACCGTTGCCCGAAAAGCGGGCAGGTACGTGTCTTCGAGGTCGTGAGCCGACAGGCGGATGTCCACCTCGTGGCGGGTGGACTCCGGCCCGCTGTGGACCGCGAAATGCTTCGACGTCGCGATCGTCTTCAGATATCTGGAATCATTGCCCTGCAGGCCGGTGATGAAGGCGACGCCCATGCGCGAGGTGAGATATGGATCCTCGCCATAGGTCTCCTGTCCGCGACCCCAGCGCGGGTCGCGGAAGATGTTGATGTTCGGCGACCAGATCGTGAGGCCCTGGTACCAGTCCGAGCCGCCGTCCGCGTGCACGGTGGCGGCATACTTGGCGCGAAACTCGGTACTGATGACGCCTGCGGTCTTGTGCATGAGCGGTGTGTCCCAGGTCGCCGCCATGCCGATCGCCTGCGGGAATACGGTCGCGATGCCGGCGCGGGCGACTCCGTGCAACCCCTCGTTCCACCAGTTGTACTCCGGCACGCCGAGGCGCGGGATTGCGGGCGCGGCATTGCCGAGCTGGCCCGCTTTCTCCTCCAGAGTCATTTTGGATATGAGCGCGTGGACTCGCTCGCTCACGGGAAGCGTCGGGTTCCAGAGGGCCGGCACGGCTGCCTTGTTCGCGGCGTCTCCTCGAGCGGGCGCGGCGACGGCAGGTGCGCCAAGTGCAACGCCTGCTGCAAGCGTGACTGCGACGAGGCCCACCGCGAGGCAGGATATCTTGGTCTTCATGCGCGCAACCCCTGGCGCTCGTTATACCTGGGACCGCCAGCAATGGGAGCGCTACCATGTGGCGCCGTCGAGAATAGACGGGAGGACGCAGGATGGAAAGAGCGCCGAGAGAATTCCTCGATGGCAGGGCCTCAGGGGCCCAGCCAGTGCACCCAGGCCCCATGCGGGTGCGCGCGAGCGAGAAGGGTGTCCTCGCCGGATGGCCACAGCGTGAGGCGCAACTCCGGTGGATCGGCCAGCTCGAAGCGCAGCCATGCGAGCGGCCCATCGCTGCGTGCGGCAGCTCCCACGCGACTCAAGTGCGCCCGAATCCGCTGCCGCGACTCTTCGGGGAGATAACCCCAGACCACGGAATGGAAGAGCACCCGGGCAGATCCGGTAACCGGAGCGAGCCCGATTCTCTGCTCGACCCAATCGGCCGCTTCGGCGCTCTCCAGAGACGCAGGTACCGAAAGGGCATTCGCAATCGCCGCCTCGATGCGTGCGATGCGATCCGCCTGGTCAGCCCAGACATAGGCAATGAGTCGCTCCCGCGCATTCGCGTTCTGCAAATCGATCGGGCTCGCATCGCACCCACGCCGCGACAGGATCGCAAGTACCGTATCGACCGGGGGCGGCGGTCCTTTCCAGCTGGGTGCGAGGTGCAATGGCGCATCGCGCGCACCCCAGCCGGCTCCACCCAGATCATACCGGTAGCAGTCGGCCCGCAGGTTCAGGCCCGCACTCGAACCGATCTCATACAGATGCAGCGGCAGCGCCGTGCGGTGCGAGACCGTCAGGAACCCGCCGATCAGCACGGCAGAGCGGCCCACCTCGTTGGTTTGCGGGGGTGAGCTGAGGAATTCGATGAGCCGCGCGGGATGTTCATCCAAAGCCCGGAGGAGGGCGTCCGCAAGCTCCCCGGCATCGGGCAGCGGATTGGGTGGATAGAGTGCCGCAAGAAAGGGAGCAGCCTGGGAACGCGCGAGAGCGTTGAGCGCACCGACCGCGCGCAAAGGCACGTTATCAGCCAGCGGAGATGGATCGCCCGTCCAACCGAGGATGGCGCGCCCGGCTGATGTAGACATGTCGAGGTGATCCGCCAGCGTCTCACAGACACACGCAGTGAACGGTGAGCCGAGGCGTCTGCAGTATTCCGCCTGACTTTTGAATGCAGCCCGAACGGCCTGCGATTGCGGTGAGTCCTGTCCCATGATGCCACCCACGTGGCGGCCAGAGCGAGTCTCGACTCGAACGTCCTGCAGTATAGTGTCAGTCGGCACAGCTCGGTAGACTCCCGAAATGAGACCCGGTTCGATGCCGTTACCGAGGCTGCTGACTCTGCTCGTCATCGCTTGGGTCGTAGTCGCAATCGGTGCCGGCCGCGCCCAGGCGAGCTCCCGATCTCCGTTTTCAGAACCCGCCCAACTACCGATCTGGCCTGGGACGCCACCCGACGCGCAACCTGCTCCAGGCCCGCAGATGGATTGGACCAATATCGTGCGGCCCACGATGACCGTGTATCTACCCAAGGGAATGAATACCGGAGCCGCGGTAGTCGTTTTCCCGGGAGGTGGGTTCGTAGGACTGGCCATCAAATTGGAAGGCACGGAAGCCTGTGACTGGCTGACATCGAAGGGAGTCACGTGTGTGCTGCTGCGGTATCGCGTGCCGAGCACGCCGTATGACTGGCATTGCAAGTGCCGTCCCAACGACCTGGCGACCCCGACGCTGGCGCTGGAGGATGCCCAGAGAACGATGGGCCTGGTTCGATATGAAGCTGCCAAATGGCACATCGATCCGCACAGGATCGGGGTGCTCGGGTTTTCGGCGGGCGGGTATCTCGTTGCTGAAATCAGCACCAGATACGAGCACCGCCTGTATTCATCCGTGGATGCGGCCGATGAGGTGAGCTGTCGCCCGGACTTTGCCGTGGCCGTTTATCCGGGCCATCTCTGGGCCGGCGGAAAAGATTACGGATTGAATCCGAACGTTCCCGTCACACGCCAGACGCCGCCGACATTTTTGGTACAGGCCGAAAATGACAATGTGGACGGCGTCCACCAGTCCATCGCGTATTACATCGCGCTCAAAGACGCTGGTGTTCCCGTCGAGATGCATTTGTACGCACAGGGCGGGCACGCATTTGGGCTGCGCCCCACGAAACTTCCGATTGCCAAGTGGCCCCGGCTGGTGGAAGCGTGGCTTCACACGATCAGCATGATATCGCCGGCGGCCAAACGGCCCGCGGAGACGCGCCGGTGAGGCTGGGCGACGCTTACGGTCCCGCTATGAAGAAAAAGTTCGATTGAAATCTCGCCAATCCCGGCGAAGAATTCGCTCATTGGCCAGTCCAAGGCGGCTGCGTGGCGTTCCTGTGCTCGCCGCCTGCCATACGTGACAAACCTCGTGCATGAGGCAACAACGAAAAAGGGCCGGGGCGCATTTCCCGGCCGGCAGCACCTCAAAAAAATCCGGGAGTAACCGTATGAGACTTCTCAACTGCAAATCGCCTCGGATCATGTTCATCGTGTCGATCGCGGCGGCGCTCCTGAGCGCAGTACTCATGAGCGTACCCGCCATCGCAAGCCAGCCTTCACACTCGCGAGGTTCCGCGGTAGCAACCGTGCTCGCCAAAGGACTCGTCAATCCACGGGGACTGACTTTCGGTCCGGACGGAAAGCTCTACGTCGCTGAAGGGGGATATCCGGTCGAGCCTACGACCGAAGCGCCGGCCGGTCTCGGCGGCCTGTGCTCGGCTGGCGCCAGCGGACCGGGCAATTACTTCGGCAGCGCCACCGGCTCACGCATCTCCAGGATCGACGCCAAGGGCAACGTGGAGACATTCGTCGACGGACTGCCGTCAAGCGAGGCCGAGGGGCTCGCCAGCGGCGTCGCCGATGTCGCGTTCATCGGTAAAACGCTCTATGCCATTCTCGCGGGCGCCGGTTGTTCGCATGGGGTCCCCGGTACGCCCAATGGAGTCATCCGCGTAAATCGGAACGGCAGTTGGACGATGATTGCAAACCTCAGCGCCTTCCTGCAAGCGCACCCGGTTGCCAATCCGACGGACCCGATCACCGGCGATTTCGAGCCGGACGGAACGTGGTACAGCATGATCGCGGTCCGCGGCAATCTATACGCCGTCGAGCCGAATCACGGAGAGCTCGACAGGATCACGCCGTCAGGAAAAGTAACGCGCGTGATCGATATTTCGGCTTCGCAAGGACATGTGGTTCCGACCGTAGTGGCCCACCATGGTGGTATCTTCTATGTGAGCAATCTCGGTCAGTTCAATCCCGGTGGACTCAATACCCAGAGCGTCTACCGGATCACGCCGCGCGGCCACATCAAGGTCGTGGCAACGGGCCTGAGCAAGGTGCTCGGCATAGCGGTCGACCGGCGCGATCGCATATATGTCCTCGAGACCTCGTACTCGGCGACCGACCCGGGTCCCGAACCGGCAACGGCGCGCTTGATCCGCATCGAGCCAAACGGCAAACAGGAAATACTACTGGACGGTTCGAGCGGCATTCTCAGCGTACCGAGCGGCATGACATTGGGGCCTGACGGGGCGCTGTACATCTCGAACGTCGGGTTTGGGGCACCACCGATCGGTCTCGGGCAGATCGTCCGAGTCGAGATCCGCGATTGAGCTGATCGCGGCATCAGAGCAAGCATGCCTCGTCGTCGCTTTCATCGAGCGGCGACGAGGCCCGGCTGGCTGGTGCCGAAACGCTTCGAGTGACTCACGAATTATCCCTGACGGACGAAAACTGATCATTAATTGGGACATGAACGGTCTGCGACATGCAGGACGTCGCCGAATCCCTCTGAGAGGGAGGGTGGCTCAAACTGGGCCGCGTCATCAGGAAGTCATCCGGATTGATGCACTCGTACGTGGGCATGGAAGCCCGGACTGCCGTGACTTGGACCTGACATCGCTCCACCGCCATTGCGCCTCGCTTTTGAGGCCTGGGTCTCCTGGTTGGGCTATTTCTGATACGGAAATGATTTGTCGGGGTACGGCGGATGCGGCGGGACGGGCCGCGGGTCGGCCTTGATCTGCTGCTGCAGCAGGTCGATGGCGGCCTGAAGCTGTGCATCGCCTCCGCTGAATGTGGCGTGGGGCAGATCGTCGACGGTGATGTCAGGCTCGGCGCCGTGGCCCTCGATGAGCCACTTGCCATCAGGCGTGTAAACGCCGAGCTGGGCGGCGCTCGCGATACCATCGTCGAGCTCTTGGTTATTCAGGGAGAGCCAGATCTCCCCGCCCCAGGTGCGCATGCCGATCACCTTGCCGAGCCGGAAGTGCTGGAAGCCGGCGGTGAAGGCTTCGCCGTCGGAAGCGGTGTGCTGGTCGCACAGGACGACGATGTGTCCCCGGAAGGCGTCCTGCATGTTCCACGACGGATTGCCCACGCGCGGTTGAAAGTAGAACCAGGCTTTGCGCAGCAGCTTCCCCAGGAGCCATGAATCGATGTTGCCGCCATGATTGTTGCGGACATCGATGATGAGGCCCTGCCGGTCGAAGACAGGGTAGAAGTCGCGGGCCCACTGGTCGATGTCGCCGGGGCCCATCGCGCGAAGGTGGAGGTACCCGATGGTACCGTGAGACTCACGGCTCACCTGCAACCGCCGCGTGTACTCCCACTCGTTGTAGCGAAGATCCGCATCCTGTTGCGCAGGGACGGGGCTGACGAGAACCTCGCGCGTATCTCCTTTGACGGACCGGACCTGGAGAAGGACCTGCATGTTGGCCTTACCGAGCAGCAGGGCCCGGATGTCGGGGACGCTGAGGGCGGGCACGCCGTCAATCGAGGTAATGACTTCGCCATCCTGGACAAGGGACTCGGGACGGGCGAGAGGCGGTGCCTGATTGGGCAGGTCGGGGTCATGAAGATAGACGTGCTCGACGACGTAGCCGCCCGCCTTTTCATCGCGATGAAGACGTGCGCCCAGAGAAGCGAGCTGAATGTGGTCCTCGGGTTGGCGCTGGTCCCCGCCAAAAACGAAAGTGTGGAGGGTGGAGAGCTCGCTCACCATCTGTGCGATCACATCGTTCAGTTCGTCGCGGTCAGCGACACGGTCGACGAGAGGCAGGTAGCGGTCGCGCATGCCGGTCCAGTCGATGCCTTGCATGTGCGCGTCGTAGTAGTAGTCGCGCTCGAGTCGCCAGGCATCGAGCAGAATGCCGCGGTACTCGGAGCGGGGCGTCGTGGCCCAAGTCCAGTGAGACAGGTCTATTTTCGCCTTGCCCAAAGCCTTGGGGTCGGGCTTGGCGATGGAGGAATCGAGGATGAAGAAGTCATCCTTTTGGCGGATGAGCATCTTCTTGCGGTCGGCGGAGAGCTCGAACCCGCGAACACCGGCAAGGACGGTGTCGGGCTTGTCGCCCTTGTTGTCAATGGCGAGGCACTGCACCTGGTTGTCGTCCGGACCATTGTGGTCAGCGGTCGCACTCAGCCAGCAAAGGCGTTTGTCGGCTGCCTGCAGATTGCCGTAGTCACCGGCGGGGACGGGTACCTCCTCGAGGCGTGACTCGAGGCCGGCGAAGTCGATTTTGACTTCGGGCGGAGCTTTGGATTTCCCGGTTTTGCCATCCGGTCTCGTCGGCGAGCCAGGCTTGTGTTCCTCGCCGGCCTCGGACTCGTGGGGTTGGGATGAGTCCGGGTGGAGCTCGTCAGCGGGAAGGAAGGGCGAGCGAAGTCCGGGCACGAGCGCCAACTCGTATAACTTCATCGTGTTGCTGAAGTGAGGATCAGGCTGGCGAGGGCCCCAGGGAGAACGGACCGTGGTTTGGAGCATGCGGTCGGAAAGGAAGTAGAGCCACTTGCCATCGGCCGCCCAGGCAGGGCTCTCGCTGTCGTAGCGATCGGAGGTGATCGTGTGAATATCGCCCGTGGCGACATCGAGGATGCGAATCTGGTCGAACTGGTTATCGGCGGTCTCGATGAAGGCAAGCCAACGACTGTCGGGCGACCAGGAGAGATCGCCGAACTCGCCGTTCATGGATTGCGCAATGCGCTTGTTCGTCCTGGTCTTGAAGTTGTAGAGCCAGAGGTCCTGGTCCCTGTCCGTATGGGCGAGCCATTGGCCGTCGGGCGAGGGGACCCCGCCGGTCCGCAGGACGTGATCGTCATTCGTGAGCTGGGTCGGCTTGCCGGCGCCGTTGCCCGGGAAGTTCCAGAATTCGGTTTCGCCGGTCGCGGTGGACAGGGCGAGAATGGTCTTGCCATCCGGGAGGAAGCGGGCATCGCGATAGCGGACACCGGACTCGTTGGCGACCTGAATGATGCGACCGGTCTTGGCCGGGATGGAAAAAGCCGCACCGCGGGCCGTGAACACAGCGCGGGAGCCGTCGGGCGACAGGTGGACACTGGTGAGATAGTCGAGCGGCTTTTTGACCCAGTGGACGCGCATCTGGTCGAAGTCCGACTGGAGAGTGACCGAGACGGGATGCTCCTGGCCACTGCGGATGTCCAAAATCCAGAGGTCACCGGCGCAGGAGTAAGCGATGCGGCCGTCGTTGAGCGAAGCCGTCTCGATGTCAAAGATGCGCTGATGACTGAGCTGCTTCACGTCCTTGCCGTCCGTCGTCATGGAGTAAAGGTTGCGAACGCCATCGCGGTCGGAGATGAAGTAGACACGGCCATCCCAGAACATCGGATTGGTGGAGGTTCCCGGGTAGTCGGCGGTGAGCGCAACAGCTTCCCCGGAGCCGTCGAAGCGCCAGATACCTTCAGCGGTGCCGCCCTGGTAGCGCTTGGTATGGCTCGGTTGCGAGTACCAGCGGGTGAAGAAGAGTGAGTGTCCTGACGCATCGTAGACGGCTTCGGCGGCTTGAGCGAGGGGAACGACCTGACGATCGCCGCGATCGTCAATGAGAACGACCTCATTATTGGGTAGCGTGGAGTAGCGAGTCGTCGTGATCATCAGCCGGCCATCTGGCGCGAAGCCCACGGAGTGAGCATCGCCGTCCCAGGTGCGCCGTCGGGGGAGGCCGCCCTCAATCGGCATGCTGTAGACCTCGGTAGGGCCCTCAGAGTCGCCGCTGAAGGCGACCGTTTTGCCGTCGGGCGAGATCACGGCATTGGTTTCGTTTCCGGGATCGGAGGTCAGGCGGTGGGCGATACCGCCCTGTGCGCCAACCGTCCAGAGATCGCCCTCGGAGGTGAAGACGACGGTATCGCCGTGGATAGCAGGCGCAGTGTAGTAGCCGCGATGTAGCGCAGATGAGGCCTGAGCGGAGGCCAGGAGCGGGGCAACGAGGCAAACCAGAGCAAGACCTGCCAGCTGGCAACAACGTTCGCAGGTCAACATATCAGGAGTTCTCCTCGTGACTAACTGGCAGTATCAAGCGGCTGATTGCATTCTCGCGACCGTCACTGCAATTGCCAATGCGATACGACTTACGGCGAGTACGGGCTGCCGCGTTTCGCCGCATCGGATCGCTTGCGCGCAGCCCTCCAGGCAGCAGCTATCAGTTGCCAGAATCCAATTTAAAGTAAATTCGCTGATTATCCAGTAATCGACTGTTTTATATCAGTAATATCCTGTTCAACTCAGCGAGGCGAAGGCATCGAGCGCGAGGTCTGCCGCTCAATTGGAAAGGCCGCGGCTGACGGGGGCAGTGCTACACAGTCCGCGCTTGTCCCTGCAGAAGTTCAGCAGGCTCGGCGCGTTCCGGTCGCTGACCTTGAAGCGCAAGACTTCGGAAGGAGCCAACGTTTACGACGCGAGGTTCGCCAGAGGCAGCACGCGAGTTCGTCATTGCGATCGGGACGGCAGGATTACTGGGATGTTCATGCTCGCGCAGCAACCTTAGAGAGCCATCGGAAGTCCTCTGCGTGAGCGTGATGTTTTCAGTTTCGCGTGACGCCGCGACTGATGGGCGAGGGATTCAAGTGGACGCTCGCCATCGGCTTGCTGGCGGTCGGTTCCCGGCGCTGTGGGCGCCTCGCATAGCTGTGGGCGGCTCGCGTACCGGTAATCGACGGGTTGAGGGAGCCGTAGTCTGAGCTTGGTCAACACCAAGGGCTGGCTGGTATAGGCTGGTATAATATATAATATGACATAATATATATTATGCGAAGTTCATGTATAGCAGCCAAGTTAAAATGTCCGCTTTGAGCAAAGTTCAGATGTCCGCCCTGGGTGGTCTCAGCAGCGGTCTCTCGTGGCCTTTTTGGGTCTCGGAGATCGCCAATGCGCCAGATGGCCAGGGTGACTATGAGCATGCGAGAACTGGATCGGCTCAAGTGTGTGCAGGCAGTTGTAGATGGAGATCTCTATCCATACAAGGCCGCTGAACGCCTCGGGATCACAACCCGGCAGTTACGACGGCTGGTCGAGCGCTATCGCGCCGAAGGCCCCGGTGGGGTCGTTTCCAGGCGCTGTAATCGGCCCAGCAACAACCGCCTCGACGCGGACCTCGAGCAGCGCGTTTTGAGCATCCTGCGCGCGTCATATGCCGATTTCGGACCGACGCTGGCCGCCGAGAAGCTCGATATGCGTCATGGCATCCAGATCTCGCGCGAGACTATCCGACGCCTGCAGATCGACGCCGGGCTGTGGATTCCGCGTAAGCTGCGGCCACCGAAGGTCCAACAGCCCCGGGCGCGACGCGCCTGTGTGGGCGAGCTGATCCAGATCGACGGCTGCGAGCATCGCTGGTTCGAGGACCGTGCACCGATGTGCACCGCGATCGTCTACGTCGATGATGCGACGAGCCGATTGATGGTTGTAAGATTTGCGGGGACCGAGTCAACATTCGCGTATTTCGAGGCCACCCGTGAGTACCTGGAGCGCTATGGCAAGCCGCTGGCGTTCTACAGCGATAAGGCCAGCATCTTTCGGGTCAACCGCCTCGAGGCCCTCAAGGGTCCTGGCTACACACAGTTCGGGCGGGCACTCTTTGAGCTTAATATCGACGGTATTTGCGCCAACACAGCAGCCGCCAAGGGCCGTGTCGAGCGAGCGCATCTGACCTTGCAGGATCGCTTGGTCAAGGAGCTGCGACTGGAAGGCATCTCCAGCGTCGAGGCCGCCAATTCTTTCATGCCACGCTTCATCGAGGACTACAACGCGCGCTTCGCCAAAGAACCGCGTAACCCTCACAACGCACACCGCACACTCAGAGCCGATGAAGACCTGAATTTGGTTTTCAGCTGGCGCGAGCTGCGCAAGGTCACCAAGGCGCTGACACTCCATTACGAGCGCAAGCTCTACCTACTCACCGATACCGCCGCCAACCGTCGGCTGATTGGCAAGTACCTCGAGATTTACCAGTTCCCCGATGGACGGATCGAGATCCGTGCAGCAGGGGTCTCGCTGCCCTATTCCATCTACGACAAACTCGGCGCGGTTGATCAGGGGGCAATCGTCGACAACAAGCGTCTGGGCCAGGTGCTACAGATCGCGCAGCTTGTACAGTCCAAGCGTGACAGCCGTGTGGTCCGCGCGCCCTCAACCGCCCATCGGGTGGACGGCCAGCTCGTGCCGCGCCACAAGCTCGCGGGTAGCAAGCGTCAACGTGAGCTCGCACCCGAGGATCTGGAGTCGGCCATCCAATCGAAGGCTTCTATTGCGCAGACGCGTCGCCGGCTCCGCGAGGCAGCCTGCCGTATGGAGCCCCAGAGCCAGAGCCTTCTGCCGCCCTACGGGCGTCAGACTGCACTGCGGGGGAAGAGCTAAGGGGAGAATTTCAGACCGCAAAAGCGGACATTTCTACTTAGCCCAGAGGTGGACATCTGAACTTGGCCCAAGCATCATGGTCGCGGTGAAAATGATCGGGTGGCCAGATGACTCGCTTTTGCGGCTGCTGCCGCACCGCTGCTACGCCGACGGTCGCCGGACGGCGGCCCGACGACTCGCACCGCAATGGCCAGCGCTACCACACGTGCGGGCTGTGCCCGCGCTTAGTGACGTCAACGATCAGTCTCACCTCGCGGCCTGGAAGTATCCAACCAGATTGTCCAATGAGGCATTGGTGCCGGTGTCGTAACCCTTGACCATGTCCTCCCCGATGAACGATGCAAGCTGCGTCGTTTGCGTCAGCTTGGTTGAATTCCCATGGCTCACGAGCTCCAGCGTCGTCAGTGAGGCGCACAAACGCTTGCCATCCACGCTTATCGTCTCGCTCGACACCACACGATGATCGGTGAGTATGTCGAGATAGCGTGTTGTCCCATGAATATTGGGATTACCCTTCGAGCCGCATCGAAAGCGATCCTGGCCGCCTTCCCGAAAATCGGCTTCGTCGTAGATGATCACCGCCGTTTCACTCGGCGCTCCCCATTGCGAGCGCGCCACCGGGTCGGCTAGAGCTGCGAAGACTTTGTCGGCTGGAGCCGGTACATGGCGCTCGAAGGCCAAGGTCGCGTGCAGGGTCATCGTCATGCTCGACACTCCTTCGGGGATAGGCCTCATTCTACATTCCCCGCCAAGCCGAAGGCTTTCCCTAAGGCTCGCCTCTTGCTCCTGTACGATTCCCGATCGGTTTGCCGGGAGGTACTTATGAGCGCACGTGTCAAGATTGCCGGGCACCCTATCCACCCGATGCTCGTTGCCATACCGATTGGACTCTGGATCTTCACTCTCACCTCCGACGTCGTCTACGCCGCTACTGGCGATCCTCGTTGGCAAGCAACCGCCTTCTTTACGCTGGCGGGCGGCATCGCCGGCGCACTGCTCGCCGCGGTGCCGGGTCTGTTCGACCTGTTGGGACTTCAGGGGTCCCGCGAACGCCGGATCGGAATCCTCCACATGTCAGTCAACCTTGCGATCGTGGTCGTGCAGGCGATCAATTTCATCCTGCGCGCCACCTCACAAGCTGATACGAACCTCACCATTGCCCTGTCGGCTCTCTCCGTAGCGGTCCTGCTCATTTCAGGGTGGCTTGGTGGGCATCTCGTGCATGTGCTCGGCGTTACTCAACCGGATCACGTCGAATCCCGAGCGGCGCAACGCGATCGACTGCATCCGCTGGCCTGAGTATTCACGGCCGCGGGATATGCAAGGAAGCGCAAGGGCGGGTACCTGAACTTCGCGCCAAAGGGCTGAGCACCGGCGGGATCCGGCGAGCCGCCCTACTCCGCCGGGTCCGCAATCGGCGCGGATGTTGGCGCGGCGGACAGCTCGGGTCAGTGCGCCTGCTGCGCCTGCGCCACCCACTCTCGCAGCCCACACCTCACTCACCTTCTGCAGGCTCGCGGCAGGCCGCGCAGCAGCGCCGCCGATCGCGAGAGCATGCGCCCGTGTAGAGCGGGCTCGGCGAGCGACTGCGCGTATAGCGCCGCCGCGAGCTCATAAGAAACCCAGACATCGCCGTGATCGCGCTCGAGGAGGCCCTGCTCGAATTTCGCCACCGGGTCGATGATCTGCGCGGCCTCTTTCGACTTGCCCTGCCTGACGAGCGACATCGCGAGCCAGGTTGAATCCTTGACCATTTGTCGCTGCTCCGCAATGGAGCCGGTCAGGGCGGCTTTGCCCCACTTCAGCGCATCGTGCTCGGCACTCTCGGCCTGGGCAAAGCGGCCGAGTTGGTACTCGGCAGGGCCGTCGATGTCCGACCACCAAGCCGGTGACTTCGACTCGAAATCCATGGTGGATCGTAGCCGAGCCAGGCCGGCCACAGAGTAACACTTGTCGCCCCATCGAACTCACGCCACACTGGTGCGCCGCAGCGACGGGCTGCCCGGCCTGCAACGCCAGCATGACACACATTTCAACTGACATTGACGCAATCATCGCGGGTCTTGCCTGGCTCGCACTGCCGGTGGGATTGGTCTGCGTGCTCGATGACTGGCTGCTCAGGCCGAAGCGCCGGACGGCGAGCGCCCCGGAATTCGCGGCCGACCCGCCCGTCCTGTCACTGGCTTATGGACTGTTGCCGCTCCTCGTCCTGGCGGCCGTGATACGGGTGTTCGTGGCCGAGCAGCTCGATTTGAGTACCGTACTCGTCATCATTTCGGCGGTCACTGGGCTCATCTGGGCGGCGGACGCGCTGCTCCTCGGCAGGCGACGACGGCTCGGGGCGAAAGCGGCCGGGAAGGACCCGGCGATAATTCCCGAGCCCCGGACCGTCGACTACGCCCGCAGCTTCTTCCCCGTGGTGCTGGCCGTCCTCCTGTTGCGGGCGTTCGTCTTCGAGCCGTTTCGCATCCCCTCCGATTCCATGATGCCGACGCTGCTCGACGGAGACTTCATCGCCGTCGACAAGTTCGCCTATGGCCTCAGGCTTCCCATCACGAACGCGAAGATCCTCGACACGGGAGAACCCCGGCGCGGCGATGTCGTGGTGTTCCATCCGCCGATGAAGCCCTCCGAGGTCTGGATCAAGCGGGTGGTCGGCCTTCCTGGCGATCACGTGACCGTCCGAAACGACCGGCTGACCATCGGTGGCAAACCCGTACCGCTCGAGATCGCCGGCTCCTACAGCGATGGCTGCTACCTCAACATGCAGCTTGCCACCGAAAGCCTGGGCACCCATACGCACCATGCGCTCCTGTGTCCCGTACCGCTTGCCGTCACTCCCTATCCCCTGCCGGGATGCAAGAGAAGCGATTCGCAAGGATATGTCTGCGGCAGGGATCCTCCGCCCGGAGCCGAGTCACTCGTACAGCCTGAGGTCTTCGACATGGTCGTGCCTCCGGGGGAGTACCTGATGATCGGGGACAATCGCGACAACAGCGACGACGGGCGCTTCTGGGGATTCGTCAGCGAGCGCGAGCTCCTGGGGAAAGCCACCGTCATCTGGCTCAACTGGGACGTCCACCGCGCCGGCGGCCCCATCTGGAGCCGCATCGGCACCAGGATCCGTTGAGCGTGCGCTAGCCGACCGCGCGCACGAGACCCGCATCGTCGCAAGCCAGCGAGTTGATGCGGGGGCTCACAGCATGGCTGCTCAATAGGTCATCCGGCGCCGTTCGCAACAGCGCCCGTGCTTCGACCGGGGTGCCGCGGAGCCATACCTCGTAGTCGTCGGCGCCGAGGATTGCCGGCATCTCTCGCGTCGCGGTTTGAATCGACGCGAGCGGCGCATTGGCAGGCACGGTGAAGATCGCGCAGCCCTCGATCACATCGCCTTCCTCGTCCTCCGTGCGGTCCCAAAGGGCCGCGACAGCGAATACCGGCCGGTCTTGGGCCTGCACGAAGTAAGGCTGGCGGTATCCCGCCGGCGTCAATCGCCATGTATAGAAGCCGGCAAACGGGAGGATGCACCGCTGGCCGTTGAGCCACGGCCCGCGAAAGAGCGGGCTGCGCTCCAGGCCGTCGCACGAGACCCGTAGCCAGTACCCGGCGGACGCATCCCCCTTTGCCCACGCGGGGATGAGTCCCCACCGCATCATGACCGCTTCGGACCGACCCTCGTGCAGCCGCACGGCGGGGACGTAGCGCGACGGCGCCACGTTGAAGCTGGCCGAGAACTTCCACCACTTGTCCTGCGCTACCAGCTCGCTCTCGGCGAGCATCTGGTCCGGCACGACATATCGCTCGCACATGCCGAGAGGGTATCGAGGCATGCGCCCTTCGCCTGTGACGCAGTCCACCGGTTCGAGCTGCGCCCGGAAAGACCAACGACGCCCGCTGCGGCACACGCCGGGGCCTCCTGTCAAAGACATGCGTCACATCGCGTGCCGTCGGTTCCGTCCATCCCCCCCAAACCGCCGCCGGTCGGAAGGACCCCGATTACTGTCGCATGTCGCAAGAAGCAGCGCTTCCGTTCCAGTAAAGTCCGCCGCACCGAGATGTTGCAGATACACAACCCGTGCGACAGTTGACTACAAGTCTCATCGATGGCGCCCCAAGACCGATAGGGCGCGGCGCGCCACCGGCTCGGCAAACCGGCCTCACGATGGTCGAGCTCCTCACGGTCATGGTCATCGTCGCCATCCTGATGGCGGTCGGCATTCCCTCGTTCCGGTACGTCACCACCGACAATCGGATGAGCACGGAGGCCAATGAGCTGCTCGGAGACCTGCAGTACGCCCGCTCCGAAGCCGTCCGCGAGGGCCAAACGGTCACCGTGTGCGTCGCGCAAAGCACCAGCCCCACGAGTCCGAGCTGTGCGGCGGCCGGCACTACCAACTGGGAGAAGGGCTGGATCGTGTTCGGCGATGCCAACGGTAATCAGGCGATCGACTCCGGCACTGATTCCGTGCTTCGCATCCAGAACGCCTTCGCCGGCGGCGATACCTTCGCAGCGGACAACAATATCAACGCCATCTCCTTCAGCCGGAGCGGCTTCGTCAATCGGCTGGGCGCGCCCAAGGCAACCGTGACGTTGAAAGATTCCACATCGAACTCGGCGTACACGCGCTGCCTGTACCTCCAGCAGTCCGGCATGCTGTCCGTCCAGACACACTCCCAGACCTCGAGTTGCTCCTGATGCGCGTTACAACACATGCCGCATCGCGCGGCTTCAGCCTGGTCGAGGTGATGATCGCCCTCATCGTCATCAGCGTGGGCCTGCTCGGCATCGCCAAACTGGAGGCGCTGATGCTCTCGAACACCGGCACCTCCCGCCTGCGCTCCCTGGTCGCACTCCAGGCCGCAAGCCTCGCCGCCTCCATGCATGCCGATCGCAACTACTGGGACGGCACGTCCAGCTACTGGAATCCCACGTCCGACGGCAACATCGCCCTGACGGCCACGGAAACCGCGGGGAGCACCACCTTCACGGGCAACCCGTCAGCCCTCCAGGCAGAGATCAGCTCCCCTCCGACCTGCCAGGAGAGCACTCCCGGCACGACCGTCAGCGCGTGCACGGCCCAAGACATGGCCGCCTATGACGTCAGCCAATGGGGCGGCGCGACGACCGGCATCGCCGGCGTGCTCAAGAATTCGACGACTACCATCGGCTGCGCTCCCAACGCCGCTGCGAACAACGTCGTGGCGTGCACCATCACGATTCAATGGCACGAGAACACCATCGCGGCCAACGCTCAGGAACAGGCGGCCGGAGCGCCGACCTCGTTCCAGAACCAGACCTACACGCTGGTGGTCCAGCCATGACCGCCATGCTCAACCCGACCCGCACGATTCGGCTGCGTCCGGCCCGTCTACACGGGCAGCGCGGCTTTTCGCTGATCGAGTTGTCCATCGCCATTCTCATCGCCCTCTTCCTCATCGGCGGGGTCATTGTCGTCGAGCAGGGGGTGCACCGCTCCTATCAGGACGACAGCGGCTTCGCCCAGCTCGAGGACGAGGAGCGCTTCGCGATGTCGATCCTGACACAGGCCGTGGAATCTGCCGGTTACTACCCGGACCCCACCGCCAATGTGCCGAACAGCACCGTGCTGATGCCCGAGACGACTTCGACCCCTCAGAGCGTCTCCATCCCATTCGCGGGCGCGCAGTCGATCGTCGGCATCTATCAGAGCGCCTCGCCGAACGATTCCATCGCTACCCGGTTCGTCGCGGGCCCCGTTGCGAGCGTCGACCTCTGTACGGGCGACCCCACGACCGACGGCGTGGAATACACGAGCTACCTCTACGTGAGCAATGGCTCGGACGGGAAGCCCTATCTGTATTGCGAGCTCGCAACCGGAGGCTCCTGGGCAGCCTCCCCGGTCCAGCTCGTGAGCGGAATCCAGAACATGCAGATCATGTACGGCGTCAACACGAGCGGCTCCGGCTCCAATAACATCCAGACGTACATGTTCGCGTCGGATGTCACGAGCGGCGGTTATTGGCCCGCCGTTTCGGCCGTCAAGATAACACTTACCGTGACGAATCCGATCGCGTCTGATCCCGGACAGCAGCCAACCGTGACGTTCACTCGCGTGATAGGCGTCATGGGACGGATGGGGGGGAGCTGATGAACGCGAAGAATCTACCGGGCGTGCGTCGCTGCAGAGGCATGGTGCTGATCACCAGCCTCCTCCTCCTGGTGGTCGTCACCATCCTTGCCCTGGCCATGTTCCACGGCGTCGGCCTGGAATATCGGATTGCGGGCAACACTCTGGACAAGCAGCGCTCGATGCAGGCCGCCGAGAGCGCGCAGGAGTACGGAGAGCAGTGGCTCATCGCGAACGCGCCGCAGGACTATGGCGCGGCGGAGGTCTGGGGCGTGCCATGCGCAGCGGCCAATTTCAGCGGCGCCACGACTCCCGTCATGTGCTCCAACTCGCTGTATTCCACGCTCTCGAGCGTGGGTGCCGTGCCCTGGACTCTGACCAGCGGTGGCGTCAGCGGAACCCTCGGGGTCAGCTACAACCCAGGAGGCGCGCTGACCCAGAGCTCCACGGGCGGACAGAACACGGTCTCGCAATTGCCCGTCATCTACGTCTCACGCCTGGGCTATGACCTCGGCACCGCGAACTCTCTCGATTTCACCGTCGATGCGTGGGCCTACGGCGGCAGCTCGAGCACTGTCTCGGTCGTCGAGAGCGTCTATCGGGTCACATATCTCTCCTCGTGCGCAGGGTGCCCGTGATCCTCCGGAGGCAAATCATGTTTCGCAACAGAATACTGCTCGTCGCAAGCGCGCTCTTGTGCGGCCTCATCGCCGCAACCGGAGCGCGTGCCGACGTCCTCATCTCGGAGGACTTCAACAGCGCGACGACCGCCAACCCGTGGTACTTCTTCAACGGCGCCTGCCTCACGGCCAGCACCACCGTTGCGGGCTCGAACCCGGGAACGCCTCCGGGCTGCACCGCCAATACCCACTATAGCGAGCACTTGGTCGGCGGCTACAACGGCGCAGCCGGCACCGCTCAGACGCTCCCGGACCCCTCTGGCCATGGCGCCCTGCGTTTCACCAACGGTTGCATCCCGGACAGCAGCGGCAACTGCGGCAACGGGGGAAAGGCGCAGAACGGGGCGATCATCTCCGCAGATACGTACTCGACCAGCGGAGGCCTCGACATCACCTTCAAGACCCTCACCTATCGAGGGGACTCCGGCGGTACGGGCGACGGCGCAGACGGCATGAGCTTTTTCCTCATGGATGGCGCGATCGCGACGACGGCAGAGTTGACCGCCGATCCAGTTGACGCCATTGGCTCTTGGGGTGGAAGCCTCGGCTACACCTGCTCGAACCAGAACTCCGACTATCACGGCATGGTAGGCGCGTGGCTCGGCCTCGGTATCGACGAATACGGCAACTTCCTCAACGGAACGTCGGACACGCTGTTAGAGCACAGCCCGTACGGCTTTAACGGTAACCCTGACAACACCGCGAGCGGTGGCGGCTATATGCCCAACAGGATAGGGCTGCGCGGACGGGGAAGTATCGCCTACCCTTGGTTGAGCGCGAATTATCCAACCGACTACCCCCCGGCCGGCCTAACGACCGGCCAGCAACAGGCAGCCGTACTGAACACCTGCGAGACCGGCACTCTGTGGAACTACTCGACCCCGGCTAGTCCCTCCAACACGGGTACGTCCATCGATGACTACGACGCCGTCCCGGGTGCGTATTCGGTCATTACCAGCCAGATTGCGAACGAGTATTCGACTGGCGGCTATGGGCAGCTCAATGCGACTCCAATCACTTACCGGCTGAAGATCACCCAGGACGGGCTGCTCACACTGGCCTACAGCTACAACGGAGGCGCATGGAAGGGCGTGATCGAGAACTCGCCGATCTCTGCCGTGAACACTGGCTCCATCCCCGCGAGTGTCCGCTTCGGCTTCGCCGGCTCCACGGGCGGCAGCTCGAACATCCACGAGATCATGTGCTTCAAGGCGACTCCGGCAACCGCGGCGGCGAGCTCCACCACCGGCAACGAGAAGCAGTCCTCCAAGGTCGACGCCGGCACGCAGGTCTACTTCGGCAGCTATGACCCGACCGACTGGACGGGCAGGCTCACGGCCTATGGGCTCCTCACGGACAGTACCGGCAATGTCACGGGAGTCGCCTCTCTCGCCAATTGGGATGCTTCCTGCGTATTGACCGGCTTCGGCAGCACCGGCTGTCCGACGACGGGCGCCACCGGTCCGCAAGCCGCGCAATCCTCGAGCTCGCGCACCATGCTGACGTGGAGCGGCAGCGCCGGCACGCCTTTCGAGTGGTCCAACCTCTCAAGTGCCGAGCAGAATGCGCTCAATGCCGTCGACAACAATGGCCAGACTCGGCTCGCGTTCCTGCGCGGCGACCGTACCAACGAGATCCCGAACGGGTCGAAGCTCTATCGCGCCCGCGATTCCGTGCTCGCCGACATCGTGGACTCGAGTCCCGTGTGGGTGGGACCGCCGTCGCAATCGCAGTACTTTGCCTACGAGACGCCGACGGCATGGAAAGACAGGCTGCATACGGGCGCGACGATGCCGGAGAATTCCGGTCAGAGCTATACCGCATACGCCACGGCCCAGCAGACGCGGCAGAACGTCGTCTATGTCGGCTCGGACGACGGCCTCCTGCATGGATTTGCGGCCGGGTCCTATAACACCGACAGCACCTACAACAGCTCCAACAACACCGGCACCGAAGTCCTCGCCTTCATGCCCGAAGAGGTGCTGTTGGGCATACACCCAACTATCACGACCAGCACCACGATTACTAAGAAAAACGGCACCCAGGTCACCACCGCGGCGACCGCGGTCAACAACACGCTCGATTTCTCCAACCCGCAATACGGCCACAACTTTTACGTCGACGCCCCCCCGGGCACCGGCGATCTCTACTACGGCGGCGCGTGGCACAGCTGGGTGGTCGGAGGTCTCGGCCCCGGCCTCTCCGGGCCTTGGACGTCGCAAGGCACGTGCGGCGGGTCATCCATGCCCTCCTGCGCGAGCGCATGGTCGAACAGCACCACGTATAGCGCCGGCAGCACTGCGAGCCTGAACGGGGTGAACTACATCGCGAACTGGCAGACGCTGAACCAGACTCCCACGGACGACGTTGCGGTCGGCCAGGGTGAGGTCTACGCGCTGGATGTCACCACTCCCGCCAATTTCGCGGAGTCGAATGCCGCGAGCCTCGTCAAAGGCGACTGGATCGGCGGCACTTCGGCCACGACCAACCCCGGGAGCTTCACGTGCTCGAACGTGTCGAACTGCGCCCTCAACCTCGGGTTCACCTACGGGACGCCGCAGATTCGCCGCCTCCACGACGGCAATTGGGCGATCATTTTCGGCAATGGAATCGGAAGCTCCACGGGGGACGCCGGGATCTTCATCCTGACCATCAACCCCACGAGCGGTGCGCAGACGATGTACTACTTGAGCACGGGGGTCTCCGGAGCCAACGGCATCGCGTACGTATCCGCGGTCGACATGGATCACGACCACGTCACCGATTACGTCTACGCGGGCGATCTGCTCGGTAACGTCTGGCGGTTCGACCTGACCAGCAACAGCGAGAGCAGCTGGACGGTCTCCACCGGCCCGCTCTTCAAGACCCCGTCGGGGCAACCGATCACCAGCCAGATCGTGCCGCAGTTCGTCTCCATAAACGGCGCCACGCAGCTGATGCTGTTTTTCGGCACGGGCCGGAAGTTCCCGCTGACGAATGCCTCCGCGACCAGCTATTCGGCCAGCAGCCAGTCGTTCTACGCCGTGTGGGACTGGAACCTGAGCGCCTGGAACGCTCTCCATAGCTCGCAGTTCGCGTCTCTGACCACCACCCAGGTGAACACCATCGCGAGCCTCAGCTCACCGTACACGCTCGGAACGACCAAGCTCGCCAATCGCGCGATCACGGTGGACTCGAGCGGGAACCGCCTCGTTTCCACGACCGCCGTGGTGTGCTGGGCCGGCTCGACCACCTGCACTTCCGGAAACAACCAATTCGGGTGGTACATCAACGTTCCTGGCACGAACAGCGGTTACGGCACGACGACCCACGAGCAATTCGTCTTCAACCCGCTGATCCTCAGCACGGTCGTGATCTTCGATTCGACATTGCCCGCGATCGATTCCCCGCTCGCCTGCTCGAGCGATCTCGATACCGGATGGTCCTACGCCCTCGATGTGCGCACCGGCGATGCCATTTCCGGGTTCTGGCAGGGTTACAGCTCGAGCTCGCCCAGCAATTCCGGCGGCGTGCAGACCAACGCCTCGGGAACGCCGTACTACGCAGGAGGCGCCCTCATTTATCAGGACACCGGCGGTCTACATCACGCCACGCACATCCCGCTGCCTCCCGACATCAGCGGCGGCCGCGAGACCTGGGTGCAGATACGCTAGGAATGAATCAACATGAGTGCTGAGAACATGGCCACTTCGCCCCGTCGTGGATCCCGCGGACGCTCCGCGGGATTCACCCTGATCGAGCTGATGATCACGGTAGTGATCGCGACGATCCTCCTGTCCATCGCGATACCGCTCTACCTCCATCAGATCCGGGAGTCGCGCCGCACGGACGCGCGATCGGCGCTGCTCGAGCTCGCGGCCCGCGAGGAGCGCTTTTTCGACAGCAACAACGCATACACGGACGTCGCCACCAACCTGGGCTACGTAAGCTGGCCACAGACCGTGGGCGGCGGCTACTACCAGGTCAGCAAGCCGACCAACGTTCAGGCCGCCACGGCGACCACACCGGCCACTTTCACGCTTACCGCGACGCCCATCGCCGGCAAAGGGCAGGACAAGGATACGGACTGCCAGTCATTCAGCGTCACGCAGGCCGGCCAGGACACCTCGACGAACAGCGCGAGCGCCGATTCGAGCTCGATCTGTTGGAAATAGCGCTCAGTCCAGCTTGAATTCGATCGTATCCCAGCGCGTGGTCTCCTCGTGCCGCGCCTGTCGCCGGATGGCGTCGACGAGCGCCCGCTCGTCCCAGTCGACGATTTCGTCGGCCAGGTCGCTGAGGGCCTTCGGCACCGGCTTCTGCGAGCCGAAGGGCTTCAGCAGCACCACCGCCTTCTGACTCGCCTGGGCGTAGAGGAGCTGGAAAGTCACCAGGTCCTGGTTCCCGTCGAAGAGGCTCGAGAGGGCGATGACGGCCTCGACGGGGGCGATCTGGCGGCGCAGCTCCTCCTTGGCGGCCTCCTTGTCCCCCCCTGGGCGCTGCTTGTCGGGGGAGCTGAAGTTCCGGTAGAAGAAGTTGCGGGCGCTCTCGAGGTACTCGAAGACCCGCAGATAGTCATCGCCCGGCTCCCAGGCGTGCGTGACGAAGAGCCGGATGGGATTGGCCTGGGTCATAAGGCCAAGTTTCGCACAAGAGGCGGCCGGCGCGAAGCCCGCTCGGTCCGCCGCGCCCGAGCGCGACCCCCCGCCGTCCGCCCGGCGAGCCTGGCCGATATGCAATACAATCCCCTTCTCTTTTTGCCGAGCGCAGGATCGCCTCACGTTGCGTCTGGTCGTCTATAACATCCGCTACGCCACGGGCACGGGCCCCGCATTTCACCTGCCTGTGCCGGGGGCCGGGTACTTGCGCAGCAACCGCAAGATCCTGGCCGGCATCACGGATTTCCTGCGCGCTGAGCGGCCGGATGTCGTCGGCCTCGTCGAGGTCGACACCGGCTCGATCCGCACCGGCATGGTGAATCAGGCGGAGTCGATCGCCGGCGAGCTCGGGCACTACTCGACCTTCCAGTGCAAGTACGGCGCCAGCTCGATCAATCAGCTGATGCCCATCGTGCGCAAGCAGGGCAATGCCTTCCTGTCCGCGCCGCACGTGCACGGGGAGCGCTTCCACTATTTCGATGCCGGGATCAAGCGGCTCATCATCGAGCTCGAGCTCGAGAACGTCTGCGTGTTCCTCGTGCACCTGTCCTTGAAGTTCCGCCACCGCCAGTACCAGCTGCGCTCGCTCCACGATCTCATCGTGAAGTCGAAGAAGCCCGTCATCGTGGCCGGCGACTTCAACACGTTCTGGGGCACGCACGAGATCTATCTCTTCATGCGCGCGGCGGGGCTGCGCAGCGCCAACTCCGCGGGCCTGCCCTCCTTCCCGGCACGCGTGCCGCGCATCGAGCTCGACTTCATCCTGGTGAGCGAGGGAATCGAAGTAACCGATTTCCGCGTGCCGGACGTGCGCTATTCGGACCACCGCCCGCTCGTGTGCGATTTCCATGTGCGTGCGGAGCAGCGCTCGGCCGCCGCCTGATCCGGCCCCGACAGGGGGAGAACGTGAAAGAAACCGAGACCTCCACGTCCGCCTGGAAAATGGAACGGGACAGCGACGGTATCGTCTGGCTGACCATCGACAAGCCGGGCACCTCCACCAACGTGCTCTCGGGCCACATCCTGCGCGAGCTCGACGGCCTCCTCGATCGGATCGCATTGCCTCCGCCCCGCGGCGTCGTGGTGATCTCGGCGAAAAAGAGCGGCTTCATCGCTGGCGCCGACATCAAGGAGTTCACCGGCATCACCAGCGCCGAGAGCGGCTATCGCCTCATTCACGCCGGCCAACAGGTCTTCGACCGGCTGGAGGCGCTGCCCTGTCCGACCGTCGCGCTGATCCATGGCTTCGCGCTCGGCGGCGGGCTCGAGCTGGCGCTCGCTTGCCGCTACCGCATCGCCGCGGGCGATGACCGGCTGGCGCTCGGCTTCCCGGAGGTGCAGCTCGGCATCCATCCCGGATTCGGCGGCACGGTGCGCAGCGTCAGGCTGATCGGCGTACGCGCGGCAATGGAGATGATGCTGACCGGCAAGGCCGTTCGGGCGGACAAAGCGCTGCGGCTCGGCCTGGTGGACAAGCTGGTGCCCGAGAGCGAGTTGCGCACGGCGGCGCGTCAGCTCATTTTCGATTCTCCACCGCCGCATCGGCCTGGTCTCGGCGAGCGGGCATTGAGCTGGCCGCTCGTCCGCTCGCTCGTGCAGCGATCGCTCATCAATAACGTCGCGCAGAAAGTACGTCGGGAGCACTACCCCGCTCCCTACGCCATGATCGACCTGTGGACGCGCTACGGCGCTCATGGAGCCGTCGCCTTCGAGGCCGAAGCGCGCTCCATCGCGCAGCTCTTCACGACCGACACGGCGCGCAATCTGATCCGGGTCTTCCTGCTGCAGGATCGACTGAAGGCTCTTGGCGGCAAGGCCGCCATGCCTCTGGAGCGCGTGCACGTCGTCGGTGCGGGTGTGATGGGCGGTGACATCGCCGCATGGTCGGCGCTGCGCGGGCTCACCGTGACACTGCAGGACCGGGAGCTGAAGCTCATCGAGCCGGCGCTCATTCGGGCGCGCGGGCTGTTCGAGAAACGCCTCCATGACCCGGCGAAGGTCGCGGCGGCCACCGCCCGTCTCACCGCCGATGTCGCGGGCGAAGGCGCGGCGCAGGCAGACGTGGTGATCGAGGCCATTTTCGAGAGCCTCGAGGCCAAGCGCGAGCTCTACGCCGCGCTCGAGCCGCGGATGAAGCCCGGGGCCATCCTGGCAACCAACACCTCGAGCATCGTGCTCGAGTCGCTGGCCGAGCGCCTGGCGAGACCGGAGCGCCTGGCGGGACTGCACTTCTTCAACCCCGTGCCGCAGATGCCGCTCGTCGAGATCATCCACACCGCGGCCACGGATCCGGCAGTCGCCCAGGCCGCCATCGCCTTCATCCGCAAGTTGGACAAGCTACCCGTTCCCTGCCGCAGCGCGCCCGGGTTCATCGTCAACCGCGTGTTGATGCCCTACCTGCACGAAGCCATGCACGCGGCCCAGCAGGGTGTCCCGATCGCGGCCATCGACGAAGCGGCAGTGGCCTTCGGCATGCCCGTTGGCCCGATCGAGCTCGCCGACATCGTAGGCCTCGATGTTGCCGCGCACGTGGGCGAGATCATCGCCACCGATCTCGGGCGTCCCGCCCCGAATCTCTCGCGGTTGCGCGAGCTCGTCGGACTGAAGAAGCTCGGCCGCAAGACCGGCGCGGGTTTCTATCTCTGGAAGGACGGCAAGCCCGTCAAGCCCGCCGCCTCCGCGGAGCCGCCGCCGCAGGACCTCATCGACCGCCTGATCCTCGTGCTCGTCAACGAATGCGCCGCGTGTCTGCGCGAGCGCATTGCGGAAGACGCCGACCTCATCGATGCGGCGGTCATTTTTGGTACGGGGTTCGCACCCTTCCGCGGTGGACCCCTCGCCTACGCTCGAAATCGCGGCGTTGCCGCCGTGGTGGAGCGGCTGGAGGAGCTCGCCAGCCGTTACGGCGCCCGCTTCCAGCCGGACTCCGGCTGGGCACTGGTCGCAGGGGGTGGCGGCGAGCGGCCGGCGAGCGCATCCGCACCAAAACCGTGAACGGCTCCCCGGCGCTCCGGGGACCCTGTGCTACCATCGAACATAATTTTACGGCACGAGCCGCGCCGGACAGGCGCATTCGACCGCTACAAAGATCACGCCGGACACAAGATGCTCGAAGAACGCGAAGCAAGCGTTCAACTGCTGAAGACCTTCGCGCCGCTCGACGGCCTGAAGCGGGATAATCTCGCCGCACTCGCCAAGAAAGTCGTCGTGCGCACGATGTCTGCCGGACGTGCGCTCTTCAAGGAAGGTGACACCGACCGACGCACCGTATGGATCGTGAGCGGAATGGTGGAGGTCAAGGAAAACGAGCGCACCATCGCCATGATCCGCGGCGGCAGCCCCGAGGCGCGCACGCCGCTCTACCCGCAGCTTCCCCGCCAGGTGACGGTGCGCGCCGTCGACGAGGTCAGCTACCTCTCGATCGACAGCGAGCTGCTCGACGTCATGATCACCTGGGATCAGACGGGCACATACGAGGTTGCGGAGCTCCAGTCGCTCGAGGGCGCGGCGGGCGACGATTGGATGACCACCCTCCTCTCGACCAAGGCCTTCCACCGCATTCCACCGGCCAACATCCAGGCGATCTTCATGCGCCTGCAGCGCGTCCCGTACCGCGCCGGTGACGTGGTCATCAAGCAGGGCGACGAGGGCGACTTCTTCTACGTGATCGTCAGCGGCAAGTGTGTCGTGACCCGCGAGACGCCGCTCAACAAAGAAGGCATCAAGCTCGCCGAGCTCGGCGTCGGCGACACCTTTGGCGAGGAGGCGCTCATCGCTGAGGCGAAGCGCAACGCCACGGTCGCAATGCTCGCGGACGGGGTGCTGATGCGCCTCAACAAGCAGGATTTCCGCGAGCTCATGAACGAGCCGCTGCTGCAATGGGTGAGCTACGAGCGGGCGCGGGAGATCATCGCCCGCGGCGGCCGCTGGCTCGACGTGCGCCTGCCGAGCGAGCACCAGAACCTCTCGATCGAAGGCTCACTCAACATACCGCTCTACTTCATCCGCCTGAAGCTCACGACCCTCGACCGTAAAGTGCCGTACGTCGTCTACTGCGACACCGGCCGGCGCAGCTCCGCCGCCGCCTATATCCTGGTGGAGCGGGGATTCGATGCGTACGTGCTGACAGGCGGCCTCACCCACAGTGGCATCGCACTGCGCCGCTCCGCCTAACCCCCTCCAGTTCCCGTCCAGTTCCCGTCCAGTTCCCATCCAGTCCCTGTCCGTTTTCCTATCCGGCTCCCGACACCACAGTCAGCCTGCATGCTCGAGAGGGCGCAGCGCTGAATGGCTCTTGGCCGGACGCTGATCGCCAGGACGGCGATCCGCGAGCCTACAGGGACGTACTCGCGGCGTTCCGGCCAAGAGCCATTCAGTGATGCGCCCGCAGCCAGTAGCCAGTAGCCAGTAGCCGGTAGCCGGTAGCCGGTAGCCTGAAGCGCGCAGCCCCGACCCGCTACATCGTATGAGTGGCCTTATCCCCCGCCAGCGCCCCCGCGAGATAAGTCTCGATCTTCTTCTGCGTCTGCCCGTGATCCTGCTCGCTGAACTGCACCCCGATCCCCGCCGTGCGCTTACCCTGCGCTCCCTTCGGCGTCACCCAGATCACCCGCCCCGCCACCGGCAGCTTCTCGTCCTCGCCCATGAGGTTGAGCAGCATGAACACCTCGTCTCCCAAGCGGTAATTGCTGTTGGTCGGGATGAAGAGGCCGCCGTTCTTCACGAACGGCATGTAAGCGAGATACAGCGCACTCTTGTCCTTGATGGTGAGCGTCAACAGGCCTGGCTTGTTCCCACCTGCTCTCAAAAACGTTTTCCTCGAGCTCTTGGTTAAGCGGCGCCCGCCGAGAGGCTGCGCAGCAGGCTCTCGAGCGCCAATCCCCGGTTGATCGGCGCGTCGAACGATGACTTGAGCTCCCGAACGGCGTCCAGGAGCCCGAAAAGCTGGTGCAAGTCTAAGCTCTTCCCGTGCCCGCGCGGGTGCGCGCCAGCCCGCACTTCTGTAAAGAGGGAGCCGGCGCCGACCTGGCCACGGATCCGTTCCGTGAGCCAATTCTCAACGCATGTGAGGCGCAAAGGGAGCTCCGAGCGGGCCCAGCGCTCCGCCGTGGCCACTGGATCGCCTGCGCCCGAGGCGGCCTCCTCGAGTCCCCGACGGACCTCGGCCGCAACCTCGACGACCGCTGCAGGATCGGTGCCAGCTGCCGCCATGGGCGCCGAGCCGAGGACCGTGAGCACGCGCCCCCAGTCTGCCGGCCCGCGCGTCGCCTGCAGCCACGCAATGGCGTCGTCCCGCTCGGGCGCGCGCACTCGCACCCGCTGGCAGCGGCTGAGGATCGTCGCCGGCAGGCGTGACGGCTGGCTGGCGACGAGCATCAGCAGGGTACCTTGAGGTGGTTCCTCAAGAGTCTTCAGTAAGGCATTGGCAGAAAATCGATTCATACTGTCCGCTGGAGACAGGATACCGACCTTGTAGCCGCCCTGGTGCGCCGTGAGAGCGAGCTCCGCGGCGAGCTCGCGAACCTGCTCGATCCTGATCTGAGTGGAGGCCTCGAGCGGACGTACGACTGCGAGGTCCGGATGCTGCCTCTGCGACGTACGCTGGCATGACGCGCAACGCTGGCAGGGCACCTCCTGCCGGCTCGAGCAAAGAACCATCTGCGCGACCCAACCCGCCAGCCACTCTCCGCCCGCACCGGGCGCCTCGTGGATGAGGAGGGCGTGCGGGAGCCTGCCGGCGGCGTAGGCGCCGCGCAAACGCGCGATCTCCGGTTCGAGCCAGGCGGGCGTCACACTGCACCGCCTGGGATCGGCAGCCGGCCCAGAACCGCGGCGACCTGCTGTTCCACCGCCGCGAGCGGGACGGCGGCATCGATCACGTGAATGCGTTTCGGTTCCCGCCGTGCCAGCTCGAGATACGCCGCGCGGACGCGCTCGAAGAAAGCCTCGGCCTCGGCCTCGAACCGATCCGCCGCTCCCGCCTGGCGGCTCCTGGCCCGCTCCAGACCCATCGGCACCGGCAGATCGAGCAGCAGTGTGCAATCCGGCCGCAGTCCAGTCTGCACGTGGCTCGCCAGGGATTCGATCCATGCCGCATCGACTCCACGGCCACCGCCCTGGTAGGCGAGCGTGGCATCCGTGAAGCGGTCACACACTACCCAGTCGCCGCGCTCGAGCGCCGGCCGGATGAGATTCTCCACGTGAATACCGCGCGCCGCGAACATGAGGAGCGTCTCCGTCACGGCTGAAAGCCGCTCCTGCCCGCGCTCGAGCACCACCTGGCGAACGCGCTCGGCGAGCGGCGTGCCGCCGGGCTCGCGGGTCAGCGTCGTGCGGACCGCGCGCCGGTCCAGCCACTCGCGCACCCAGCGGGCGACGGTGGACTTGCCGGCGCCCTCGATGCCTTCGAGGGTGATGAATAGGCCCCGCGACCCGCTCATCGCGACCCCGCCGAATGCCGGCGCGCGGCCGCCTGCTGTTCCTCACGCAGGTGCGCCAGATAGGCCCGCAGCTCCGTGTCGTGCTCGGCCAGTGTCTTCGAGAAATGGTGCCCGCCCTGCCCCGTGGCCACGAAGTAAAGATCGTCCGTCTGGTCGGGATGCACGACCGCGAGCAGCGTCTCCAGGCCCGGGAGCGAGATGGGTGTCGGCGGCAGGCCCGAGCGCGTGTAGGAGTTATATGGGGTATCCGTCGTGAGGTCGCGTGTATGGATCGTCCCGTCGTACTGGCTGCCGAGCCCGTAGATCACGGTCGGGTCGGACTGCAGACGCATGCCGCGGCGCAGACGGTTCACGAAGACTCCGGCGATGCGCGCGCGCTCATCGGCTACGCCTGTCTCTTTCTCCACGATCGAGGCGAGAATCAACGCCTGGTAAGGAGTGTCGTAAGGCAGACCGCCGCTCCTTTGCTGCCACGCCTTCGCCAGTACCGCTGCCATCCGGTCGTAAGCCATACCGAGGAGAGTCAGATCGCTGGTGCCGGGCGCGAAGCGGTAAGTGTCGGGAAAGAACCGCCCCTCGGGACTCTCGCCGGCGTGGCCGAGGGCGCTCATGACCTCTGCATCGCTCTTGCCGCGCAGGGTATGCGCAATGTCCTGTTGGGCATCGAGCTGGCGGCGGAAATCGGCGAACCTCGCGCCTTCGACTACGGTGAGCTGATCCAACACCACTCTGCCCTGCTCGAACATACGAATGATGTCGGCAGGGCTCGCATGCGCGGGGATGTCGTAGGTGCCGATCTCGATCCGGGGGATATGGCGCCGCAGGCGCAGGTAGAGCTCCACCTCACGGGGGTGAGCGACGGCGCCGAGTCCCGCGAGATGTGTGAGCACGGCCCGCGTGCTCTCTCCCGCGGATACTTTCAGCCGTGTGTTCGCCGCCGCCGGACCGGGAGCATGGAAGTCAGCGCCCAACAGCGCATAACCGGCCGCCGCCGCCAATATGACGAGCGCCAACAGAATGACGGCGAGCGCTCTGCCGCGGTGCCGGGCCGCCTCAGGCATCGGCGGGCTCCTCGAGCAAGGGACGAAGCAGACTCTGCAGCCGGCGTGTCACGGGCCCGGGCGTCAGCGTCCTCGCACCGATCCGGCCCACCGGCCAGATCCCCACGCGCGCATTCGTGAGAAAGACCTCCGCCGCGGCCTCGAGATCGGCGGGCGACAGCGGGCACTCCGTTGCCGGGATGCCGGCACGGGCCGCCTCCCGCAGCACGACACGCCGCATGACACCCGCCACACCGCACGAATCGATTGCGGGCGTACGCAGACGCGGCGCTTGCAGCGAGCCATCGACGAGAAACACATTGGTCATGGTGCCGGATATCAGATTGCCGGATCGGCTGAGCATCAATGCCTCCGCGTCCGCGGCCCCCTCGGGCTCACTGCGCGCGAGGATCTGCTCCAGGCGGTTGCAGTGCTTGAGGCCGGCCAGCGCGGGGTTCTCGCCGAGGCGCATCGCCGCCACGCGCACGCTCACCCCCTGCTGCAAGACAGGGTCTTCCACGGACCAAGGATAACGAATCGCAATGCGTGTTGCCTGCTCACGGCCGCTGACTGCATACCCGCGCACAGTGGCCGGACCGCGGGTGACGATCAGCTTGACGATCGAGCGATCCTGCGCCGCGGCGAGACCCGCGACCTCTGCACGCAGCAGCTCCGCCGCGGGCGGCGGAAAGCCGAGTGTGCGACAGCCATGCGCCAGCCGCTCGAGATGCAGGCTGAGGAAGCGCGGACGGCCGCGAAGGCAGGCGATCGTCTCGAACACGCCGTCGCCGAAGTGCAGGCCGCGATCGAGCGCCGAGAGGGTGCCGGCGGCGCCGTTGATCAGAGCCGAGGCAGCGGCATCGGAGGCTGCGGCGCCCTGAGAGGTCACGCCGCGGCTCCGGCCCGCGGCGCATCGCCGAAGGCCGCCAGGAGTCCCCGCGCCTTGGCGCGAGTCTCCTCGAGCTCCCGTTCGGGATCGGAATCCGCCACGATGCCGGCGCCGGCGCGAAACTCGATCATGCGTCCGGCGAGGGTCATCGTGCGGATGAGGATGTTGAAATCCATGCCGCCGTCGCATCCGAGAAGCCCGAGTGCGCCGGTGTAGGCACCGCGGCCCTCACCTTCCAGCTCCGCGATGATCTCCATGCAGCGATACTTCGGGCAGCCGGTGATCGTTCCGCCGGGAAACACCGCGCGCAAGGCATCGATGGAAGTTACGTCCGACCGCAGGGTCCCCGTGACGTTGGAGACGATGTGGTGTACATGAGCGTAGGACTCGATCGACATCAACTCCTCGACGCGAACCGTCCCGGCCTCGCAGACCCGCCCGAGGTCGTTGCGCTCCAGGTCGATGAGCATGATGTGCTCGGCACGCTCCTTGGGGTGTGCCACCAGGGCGGCCGTCTCACGCGCATCCTCTCCCGGCCGCCGGCTGCGCGGTCGGGTGCCGGCGATGGGCCGGGTCTCGACGCGTGGACCCACGACGCGCACCAAACGCTCCGGCGAGGAGCAGAGCACCGCGCCGCCGCGCCATTGCGCCAGCGCCGCGAACGGCGCCGGATTGACGGTGCGCAGCCGCTCATAGAGCCGGCCGACGTCCGCCTCGCCCGCGAGCTCGATCCGCCAGGGCCGCGACAGGTTGGTCTGATAGATATCACCCGCCCGGATGTACTCCTTGCCGCCCCTCACCCGCTCGAGATAGGCGGCTGGCTCCTCCTCCATGACACGAGCGACCTCGAACGGCGCGCACGCCACGCGGGTGTCGCGGTCGCGGCCGCAGCGCGCCAGCTCGAGAGCGTCGCGCTCGAGCTCCTCGAGCGCCGCCATGGCACCCTCTTCGGCAAGCGCCTGCACCTTGCCCGAGAGCCTGTCGTGAGTGAGAGCACAGGAAACGCGTAACGCGAACGCCCGCCAGGGAAGTGAGGCGGGCGGCTGTGGAAGCAGGAGACCCGGCTCGATCTCGCCGGCAAGCTCGTAGCCGAGAAAGACGGCCCAACCGCCGCGGAAGGGCTGAGCGGCCGGTTGCCCGGCGCCGTCGTCCGGAACGCTCGCGGGACTGCTCGCGACCCATCGCTCGAGAGCGTGCAGGAAGCCCTCTCCCGGTACCACGATCCCGCGTGGAATAGCCCCCTCCGCGTGCATGCGTCCCTGCGCGTCGAGCCAGAGCGCCCCGGCCGGACTTGCGACCAGCACGCTCGTGCGGCTCAGCGGCCCATCGGCAGCGCTGTCGAACAGTACGGGATAGCGTTCCGGACGGCTCGCCGCGAGCTGCCTCAGCACGCTGGGCGGAACGTCGAGCTCGCGGAGAATCAAGTCGTTCCTCCCGTGCGAAGGCAAACCATCAAGCGGCCCAGGGCCGTTCCCTGGGCCGGGGTTGAACCGGTCAAACGGCTGGCCGCCCCAAGCGCCGCAGGCGACTTGGGGCGAATAGACTCAGAATTTTCTAAAAATGACGGAGCCGTTGGTACCGCCGAAGCCGAAGGAGTTCGACAGGACGACATCGATCTTCATCGATCGCGCCGTGTTCGGCACGAAGTCCAGATCGCAGTCCGGATCCGGCGTGCGATAGTTGATGGTGGGCGGCGCCACCTGATCGCGAATCGCCAGGATGGAAAAGATGGCCTCCACCACGCCTGCGGCGCCGAGCAGGTGTCCCGTCATCGACTTGGTCGAGCTGACGGCGAGCCGGCCCGCGTGATCGCCAAAGGCACGCTTCATGGCGAGCGTTTCCGCCTTGTCGCCAGCGGGCGTCGACGTCGCGTGTGCATTGACGTACTGCACGTCGGCGGGATTGAGAGCGGCATCCTTGAGTGCGTTGGCCATCGACAGGCGAGCGCCCTCGCCATCCTCGGGAGGAAGGGTGATGTGATAGGCATCGCCGCTCATGCCCATGCCGACGAGCTCCGCATAGATGCGCGCGCCGCGCGTGCGCGCGTGCTCGAGCTCCTCCAGGACCAGAGCGCCGCCGCCGTCGCTCAGCACGAAGCCGTCGCGGTCGCGGTCCCAGGGCCGGCTGGCCTCGGCCGGTGCCTCATTGCGGGTCGAGAGCGCCTTCGCCTGCGCAAAGCTGGCGAGACCACACACGGTCGTCGCCATCTCGCCGCCGCCGGCGATCACCACATCGGCATCGTTGTACTGGATCGTGCGCAGCCCGAGGCCGATTGCATGCGTAGAGGTGGTGCAGGCGGTGACGATGCCGAGATTGGGGCCCCTGAGGCCATATGTGATGGAGAGGTGCCCGGAGATCATGTTGATGATCGTGGCGGGCACGAAGAACGGGGAGATCTTGCGCGGGTTGCCGGTCTTCACGTACTCGGCATACTCACCCTCGATCGTGCCGAGGCCGCCGATACCGGCGCCGCAGATCGCGCCGCAGCGCGTCGCGTCCGCCTTGGAGAAGTCGATACCGGAATCTTCGACGGCCTGGATGCCCGCGGCGACACCGTAGTGCATGAATTCATCCATGCGCCGCAGTTCCTTGGTGTTGAAATAGCGGCTCGGCTCGAAACCCTTCACCTGTCCGCCGAAGCGTACGGGAAAGTTGGATACATCGAACCGGGTGATCGGTCCGATGCCGCTCTCGCCGGCGAGAATGGCCTTCCACGCCGTCTCCACCGCGCTGCCCACGGGTGAGATCAGTCCCATACCCGTCACGACCACACGACGCTTGCTCACACGCTACCTGTCTCTAAGCTTCCTATGGGATCTTGCGGCGCGCCGCGCCGCTTCACGGTCGGGGTTCGCTGCATGCGAACCCCGCAGAATCCTACTCGCGGCGCCTTGAAGCTGCGCCGTGCCTGAGCGGGGTCAGGCCTTGTTGCGGCGCTCGTTGATGTACTCGATCGCCTGGTGGACCGTGGTGATCTTCTCGGCATCCTCATCGGGGATCTCGATCTCGAACTCCTCCTCGAGAGCCATCACGAGCTCGACCGTGTCGAGCGAGTCGGCTCCCAGATCGTCCACGAAGGAGGCGTCATTCGTCACCTGCTCCTGCTTGACACCCAGCTGCTCGGCCACGATGGCTTTGACCTGCTGCTCAACTGTGCTCATTAGCGGATGGTCCTTATGTTTTAGAAATTGAATTGCGGAAATACGTTCCATGCCGCCAGGCCGAGGCCGGGCGGCGCGGGCGCGGTATTGTAGGGGAACACCCCCGGGGGTGCCACTCGCCGTGCGATCGTGCTGAGTGATTGTTTTTGCTAAGGAAACGGGTTCAGGGTCCTGTCCTGAATCGGGACGCAACCGGCCCCGCCCGCGGCCCTGCTGTTGCGCAGATCCAACGTTTTTCGCCGCGCCTGCCGCAGGCGCCCTCACGGCATGTACATACCTCCGTTCACATGCAGGGTCTCACCTGTGATGTAGCTGGCCTGGGGAGAGGCCAGGAAGAGCACAGCAGCGGCCACGTCCGCGGCGTCGCCGAGCCGTCCGGCGGGGATTTGCGTGAGCAGCCCCGTGCGCTGCTCATCCGTGAGAGAGCGAGTCATGTCGGTATCGATGAAACCGGGCGCGACTGCGTTCACGGTGATCCCGCGCGAGGCGACTTCGCGCGCCAGGGACTTGGTAAAGCCGAGAATGCCTGCTTTCGCCGCTGCGTAGTTGGTCTGGCCCGGATTACCCGTGAAGCCGACGACGGACGTCAGATTCACAATCCGGCCGCGCCGCTCCTTCATCATCCGGCGCAGGCATGCCTTTGAGAGGCGAAACACGGAGGTCAGATTTGTCGTGATCACTCGATCCCAGTCCTCCGGCTTCATGCGCAAGAGGAGCATGTCCCGTGTGATCGCCGCGTTGTTGACGAGGATGGTCGGCATCTCCCCGGCGGCATCGAGCTCGTTGACCAGGGCATCGATGGAGGCAGCATCCGACACGTCCAGGGTTGCGCCTCGACCGTTGTATCCATGCGACGCGAGTGCGGTCGTCAGCGCCGCTGCACCCGCCGCCGTCGTCCCGGTGCCGATCACCCGGGCCCCGGCCTTGGCGAGGGCCAGCGCGATCTCCCTGCCGATACCGCGGGAAGCGCCGGTGACGAGCGCAACGTCGTTCTCGAGCATGTGCAAATACCTCTGTCTCAAATTGGCGCAAAGCCGCACCCTGCGCTTTGCGCGAGCGCGGCCCAGCTGCTCGAATCGGCTCGCGGCCCAAGGGCGGGTTTGGACCGCTCAGTGGCTTGCTTTCGCACGCCGCAAGCTCTATCGCCGCGTCGCCGCGAGGGCCGCCTCGAGCGACCCGGCGTCCTCGAGCGCCAGTGATTCCAGGTTTCGCTCGATGCGGCGGTTGAGCGCACTCAGCACCTTGCCCGGGCCGCACTCGATGAGCGAGCGGATGCCGCTTGCCGCAAGGGCGTGGACGGTCTGCGACCAGCGCACGGGACTCGAGAGCTGCCGCACGAGAAGCTGCCGCAGCTCCGCGGGGTCCTCGTGAGCCGCGGCATCGACCGCGCTCACGAAGCGGATGCGTGGCGCGCGCAAGTCTACGCTCTCCAGGCGCTCGCCCAGGCGCTGCGCGGCCGAGCTCATCAGGCTGCTGTGGGACGGCACGCTGACCGGAAGGGCGACGGCACGCCTGGCACCCCGGCGCTTCGCCGCCTCGATGGCGCGCTCGACCGGCTCGCGCGAGCCGGCGATCACCACCTGGCCGGGCGCGTTGAAGTTGACCGCCTCGACGACACCGCCCTGCGCGGCCTCCAGGCAAGCTTCGATCACTTGTGCATCATCCAGCCCCAGGATGGCGGCCATGGCCCCGGTCCCCGCGGGCACGGCCTCCTGCATCACCCGGCCCCGGAACTGCACGAGCCCGATCGCGGTACGGAAGTCGAGCGCCTCCGCGGCCACCAGGGCCGAGAACTCCCCGAGGCTGTGGCCGCAGAGCACCGCCGGCTCGGCCCCGCCGCGGCCGCGCCAGAGCCGCCAGGTTGCGATCGAGGCGGCGAGCATGGCGGGCTGTGTGCACTCGGTGCTGTTCAGGCTGTCCGCGGGCCCCCGCGCCACCCGCTCCCACAGATCGTATCCGAGCACCGCCGAAGCCTCGGCGAAGGTGTCGCGAATCGCCGGCTCGGCTTCCGCCGGCGGCGCCAGCGCCCCCAGCATGCCGACCGATTGCGAGCCCTGGCCCGGGAATACGAAGGCGAACGTCATCTCTTCCCCGCGTCGTCAAAAAATTCTGGCGATTATAGCGTCCGCTCCCGGAACCGGCCTCCCGAGGGACTGTCGAAAATCGCAAATACGGGCGCTCGCGTCCGCGGTTATGATTCCGCGTCGCGCCCATCAGGCGTATCCGCCGCAGGACCGTCCGCTCATCATGACTCAAGCACGAAGCTCCCTGAAATCCGCTCTCGCACGCGCTCTGGGAAAACGCCGCCGGGCGCGCGGGTTCACCCTGATCGAGATCATGGTGGTGGTGATCATCATCGGGCTGCTCGCGGCCGCCATCGTGCCGGAGGTCATCAGCAAGGTGGACGAGGCCAAGGAATCGAAGGCCAAGGAGGACATCCAGAGTCTCGAGACGGCACTCACCGAGTACCGCCTGGACAACTCCGTGTATCCGTCCTCGGACGACGGCCTGCAGGCGCTCTCCAAGCAGCCCAATGACCCTTCGGTCACTCACTGGCACGGACCTTACATCCAGCGGCTCTCCAAGGATCCCTGGGGGCATGATTACCAGTACGTGTATCCGGGCACGCATGGACAGCCCTATGACCTTTTCACACTCGGCGCCGACAATCAGCCGGGCGGCGACGGTCCCAACACCGACATTGGCAACTGGAACCTCGCCGAGTGAGGCTGGCGTGGCGCCGCGCACCGCGGGCGGTCGTGCAGGGCGTTCGCGGCTCGCAGGCTTCACGCTGCTCGAGCTCCTGGTCGTCGTCGTCATCATCGGGGTCGTGACCGCGGGGATGCTGCTGTCCATGAGCTTTGCCGGCAAGGACACGGAGCTCGAGACCGAAAGCAAGCGGCTGCTGTCACTCATGAACTATGCGCGGGAGCAGGCGGAGCTGCAGACGCGCGATTACGGCATCTTCTTCAGCGAGAATGGATATGAGTTCGTCGTCTACGACGTGCGCGAAGGCGCATGGCGCTCGGTCTCCGAGGACGACGCTCTGCGGGATCGGACGCTCTCGAGCGGCCTCCACTTCAAACTGACGGTCGATGCGCGGCCGATCGTCCTCAGCGAGGAGCTGAAGGCACCGCCGAGCCCGAAGTCCGACTCGGACTCGGACTCGAAGTCGCAAGCGAACCCCCCGCCGCATACCGGCCCGGTCCCGCCGTCGGATCCCGAGTCGGACTCCAACGCCAATTCGAGCTCCGATCCGGACTCGGACTCGAGCCTGCATGCCTTCGTGCCCCAGGTGATGATCTTCTCGAGCGGCGAACTCTCCTCCTTCACCATCACGGTGGACCGCGCGGCGGCGGGCCGCAGCATCACACTGGATGAGAATCAAGACGGTGACATCGTGCAGAAGCCGATGGCCCGGGACGAGGATCAGGGCGGCACATGAGAGCGCCCAAGGGGTTCACCCTGATCGAGGTGCTGGTGGCGCTCGCCATCGTAGCCATCGGCATGGCCGCCGTCCTGGAGGCGCTGACCTCCTCCGCCAACACCGCGGCCTACCTGCAGGACAAGACCTTCGCCCAGTGGGTCGCCCTCAATCGGCTGGAGACCGTGCGGCTCTCCGGCAATTATCCGTCGGCGGGCACCAGCAGCGACCACGTCGATTACGCCGGACGTACCTGGGATTGGCAGCAGAAGGTCACCACGACCCAGATTCCCGACGTGCGGCAGATCGAGATCGACGTGCGGCCCGCGGACAGCGACGCGAGCGAGGATCGCGGCTGGTACGCCAGTGCGACGGGCTTCATGGGCAAGGATTTCGCGCCCGCCAACGCCCCCGAGCCCGCCTGGTCCTCCCCGAGCGCGGCCGGAGTTCAACAGAACCAGGGCACTCCACAGAACCAGGGGACTCCGCAGAACCAGGCCACGCCGCAGCCAGGCGCCACCGGCACGCCGCCGCAGGGCGGCAACTCGACGCAATGAGCACGGGCACTGCATTGCGTCTGGGTGTCAGGGGATTCACCCTGATCGAGCTGCTGGTGGCGCTCTTCATCGCGGCGCTCATGTTCGCCATGGGTTACGGCGCCATCAATCAGGCGCTGCAGAACCGCGGCACGATCCAACAGCATCAGGCAAAGCTCGTGGCGCTCGAGAGCGCCATGCAGGTCATGGAGCAGGACTTCGTCCAGCTCGCGCCACGTCCGGTGCGCCAACCGGTCGGCGACGGCTACCTGCCCTGCCTGCAGGGAGGCCCCGCGTCAGCGACATCCGACACACCCGACACGTCGGATACTTCCGATACCTCCGCTCCGCTCGTCGTCCTGACTCGCGCCGGCTGGAGCAACTCCACGGGCGTGCAACGGTCGGAGCTGGAGCGCGTCGCCTATGTCCTGGACGATGGCACGCTGGTGCGTGAGCACTGGAATGTGCTCGACGCCACCCTTTCGAGCGCACCGATCAAGCGGAACCTGCTGAAGAATTTGCGCAACGTGACCTTCCGCTACCTGCAGCCCACGACTCGCGCCTGGGTCACGACCTGGCCGACCGCCGGTGCCCCGCTGGGGGGCGGTCTCGACGCCTATTACCGCCTGCGGCCCATGGCGGTGGAGGTCACTCTGGACACGAAGGACTGGGGCAAGATCGTGCGCATCTTCGAGATCGCCCAATGAGCTCGCGCCGCCATCAGCGCGGTGTCGCGCTCCTCGTCGCGATCCTGCTCGTCGCCCTCGGCACCATCATCGCCGCCGCCATGGCCTACAACAACGCCATGACCGCGCGCCGCGCCGCCGGGACATTCGCCTTCGACCAGGCACTGCTCGTTGCGGAAGGGGGCGAGGCACTGGCAGCCTATGGGCTGGCGCTGCAGGCGAAGATGAATGCCACCTACATCGGTCCCGATCAGGCATGGAACCGGCCGTTCCCCCCCACCGAAGTGGCTCCCGGCGTGACGCTGGAGGCCTACATGCAAGACATGCAGGGCCGGTTCAACATCAACAACCTCGTCAACAAGGACGGCGAGACGCCAAACCCGACTGCGGTCGCGGTGTTTCAGCGGCTCCTGCAGCGGCTCGACATGGATCCCAAATGGGCCGACCTCGTCGTCGATTGGATCGATCAGGACTCGACCCCGTTGTCGGATGGCGGCGAGGACAGTGTCTACATGGAGATGGACCCGCCGTACCGCACTGCCAACATGCCCGTCACGAGCATCAGCGAGCTCATGGCCCTGCCCGGCTTCACGCGCGCAGACTTCGACAAGCTGGCGCCCCACATCGTCGCCCTGCCGATCGGCACCAAGGTGAATGTCTGCTCGGCGGACGGCTATGTGCTCGACGCGCTGACCGGCGTCGAGCAGTTCAGCGCCATGAGTCCCGACGAATTCGCGAAGGACCGCCAGGCTGCCAGCGGCTGCTTCCCGCCGCTGGCGACCGTGAAAGTGTCCACCGCGAACGTCACCGGCGGCACCGGTAGCCTCGGCAGCAGCAGCACCGGCACCCCCAACGGCACGCAGCAGACGGTGCCCCAGGATCTGGTCGGTCAGACATCGAGCTGGTTCAGGCTCTCGAGCTTCATCAACGTGGGGTCGAGCGAGTTTGCGGTGTATACCGTGCTCTTCCAGGACTCGACCGGCGTGCGCCCGATGATGCGCAGCTTCACGCCCGACTGAGCCGGCCGCTGCTAGTATGGGGTCCCATGGCTGATTGGCTCCTCATCCGGCTCCCCCGCCATCCCCAAGAGCAGGCGACCTGGCTCGTGGCGGACGCGCGCGGGGCCGCCGCCGGCCCGGCCCAGGACGGACCGCTCTCGCTCGCCGCCCCGCGCGCGGCGGGGCGGCACGTCGTCGTACTGGTGCCCGGCACGGAAGTGCTGGCCACCCAGCCGGAGCTGCCCCCGGCCAAAGCCGGCGCCAAGCTGCAGCAGCTGGTCCCCTACGCGCTCGAGGAGCAGCTCGCCGACGACGTCGAGGAGCTGCACTTCGCCGTCGGCCGTCGCAAGGATGAGTCGCCGCGCGTGCCCGTAGCGGTCGTAGCACGCAAGCTCATGGACGAGTGGACCAGCCTCCTCAAGTCCAACGGCCTCGAGCCCGAGGCCCTGTACGCCGATAGCGAGTTGCTGCCGCAGAATCCGGGTCAGGCCGTGGCCCTCCTGGAGGAGGACGCTGTAGTAGTACGTCCGCCTTCGGGTGCTGTGGTGACGCTGCCCGCCGACGCCCTCGGCCAGGCGCTCGAGATCGCTCTGTCGGGCATCGAGCCGGGCACCCCGGGCGGCCGGGGGCTCATCCTCTATACCGGCGCGGCGGAATGGCGCCAGCATGCCGCCACCGTGGAGGCGGCGCGCGAGCGCTTCGAAGGCATCCAGATCCAGCTCCTCACCGGTGGACCGCTGGCGCTCTTCGCACAGCAACTGCCGGAGACCACGGCCACCAACCTCCTGCAGGGCCCCTATACCCCCGCCACGACGCACTCGGTCGGGTGGAACGCATGGCGGGTGGCGGCCATGCTGCTCGTGGCCTTCATCGGGCTGCACATTGCCGGCAAGGCTGCCGAGCTCACCGTGCTGAAGCGCGCCGACCACCGGCTCGACACCTCGATCGAGCAGGTCTTTCACACGGCGATGCCCGGCCAGCCGAACACCTACGAGGCGCGGCGTCAGATGGAGCAGCGCCTCACCGCGGCGCGGGCGAATCAGGCTGCCGGCGGATTCATGTTGGCGCTGCAGGCGCTCGTGCAAGCGCACCGCGCCGCGCCCGAAGCCGTGCTCGAAGCGCTGACCTTTCGAGATGGCGCACTGGAGCTCAAAGCGTCGGCGCCGAGCGTCGAGTCACTGGACCGCCTGAGTCGTCAGCTTCGCCAGCAAGGCTGGCAAGCGCGTCTGATCGCGGGCAATCCGTCCGGCTCCTCATACGAGGGCCGAATCCAGATGTCCCCGGGGAGCTGACATGGCGCGTGCCCTGGCCCTCTCTCCTTACCTGCGGTCGCTCTCGGCCCGTGACCGCCGCACGCTCATCGTGGGCGGCGTGATCGCCGCGATTCTGTTTCTGCTGGTGGTCATCCTGCCACTCGACCATAGCGTCTCGCACCTGAAGACCCAGGTGGCCAAGAAACAGGCGGACCTCGTCTGGATGCGCAACGCGGCACCGGAGATCGCCGCCGCGGGACCGGTGCGCGGCAACTCCGGCGAGTCGCTGATCGTCATCGTCGATCAGTCGGCGCGGGAGTCCGGGCTCGGCAACTCGCTGGCGGGCAGCCAGCCGAGCGGTGCCGGAAGCCTCAACGTCCAGTTGGAGAAGGCGCCGTTCGACGCGCTGGTCGGGTGGCTCGCACGCCTGAGTCAGCAGAACGGCGTGCAGATCGAGAGCGCCACCATCGACACCGCCGGCCAGCCCGGCACCGTCAACGCGTCGCTAGTCCTCAAGAGCCCCTGACAGCCCGGCCTCTGCATGAAGCGGACCCTCACCGTCATCGTTCTGGTGATCGTGGCTTTCGCCGCGATCGTGCTCGCGCGTCTGCCCGCGAGCTGGCTGTTGCCCGCCCGCGGCGCGGATTTCAGCTGCACGACGGTCGCGGGCTCCCTCTGGAGCGGCTATTGCAGCGGATTCCAGGTGCACGGCACGGCCTTGGGCGATCTCGCCTGGCAGCTCCGGCCGACGCGGCTGCTGCTGGGCAAGTTGGCGGCGCACATCGACATCGAGCACCCTCCCACGACCTCCGCCCAGGGTGACGTCGAGATCGGCCTCGGGGGTACGGTCGTGGCGCACAACCTGACGGCCTCGCTGCCACTCGACCCGACGCTGCTTCCGGGTGCGCCGCCGACACTATCGGGCACGTTGCATCTCGACCTTGCGGTCGCGAGAGTCACCAAGAGCGGCGTCGTCAACGAGCTCGAGGGCCGCATCGAGGCGAGCGATCTCGTCGACCGCAGCGGCTACGTCACTCCGCTCGGCAATTTCGTCGTAACTTTTCCTGGCGGAACGCCACAGCCGACGGGTGACCTGCAGGACGCTGGCGGCCCGTTGGCGGTGCAAGGCAAGCTCATTCTGACGCCACAACCCGGATACAACCTGTCGGGATATGTGACGCCGCGCCAGAACGCGACGCCGGCGCTCATCAATGCCATCCAGTTCCTCGGCTCGCCGGATGCGCAGGGACGGCGTCAGTTCGCGCTGTCAGGAACCTACTGAAGCTCACGAAAAGCCGCGAGCAGCGGGAAGTAGAGCGCCGCCCGCACCGGCTCCGGGCCCAGACCGCGGGCCAGGGCCGCGTATTTTTCCAGTTGTGCCCGATAGCGCTCGAGCTGGCTGTCGAGGAAGTCCGCGAGCCGGCCTCCCTCGTGGGGACTGGTCTTGAAATCGATGACCCAGCGGGTGCCGTCCTCATCGATGAACGACCGATCGATCACGACGTTGGTGAGCTTGCCATCCGCCATTCCGGTGAGCGCGAGCTCGCTGCCCGCCTGGCCGTGCTCACGAGAGAGAATCCAACGCCCGCGCGCGTCTTCCACGGTTCGTGTCAGAGCTGCGACGACATCGGCGGCCGCCCCGTCGAGATCGCGCTCCGGCACGCCGTGGCGGCGGAGCTGCTCGCGAAAGAGCTCGGAGCGCGACTCGAGCCACCGGCGCGCCGGCAGCTCCGGGGCCGCGGCGAAGGCCTGCAGGGCGGCATGGACCACGGTGCCGATGTGGCGCCGCGTCTCGCCCGCCCAACTGAATTCCAACTCCTCGAGCGACCGCTGCGCGAGCGGCAGCCGCGTGAGCTGCGGCGCGGGAGGCAGCGGCGGCGGCGCCCAGTCGCCGCTCAGCCGCCGCAGCGGCGCGCGCGGCGGCGAGCCGGCGAAGAGCTCGAGTTGGTTGTCGCCGGAAACGGCGGCAGCGGCCTCCTGCGGCGCGTCCTGAAAGGCTCCCGCGAGCGCGGACCAGAAAGTAGCGAGCAGCGTCCTTTGACGGGGAACCACGAGCCCGTCCGCGCGCGGTGCAGGCGCGGCATAAAGGTGCAGCGACCGCTTGGCGCGCGTCGCCGCGACGTAGAGGAGCCTCACCTGCTCGTTGGCGGCGCGAAGCGCCGTCAGGCGCTTGAGAAACGCCGTGACCTCGCCCGGCGCCTCATCGCCGATCACGGGTGCCGGCGCCATGATGAGATCGCTGCGCTCATCCTCCGTGCGCGGCAGGTCGAGCCAGCGCAGCAGCGGCTCACGGCCGCGATTGCGCTCGCGATCCAGACACGGCACCAGCACGTGATCGAACTCGAGGCCCTTGGCGCCATGAATCGTCATGACCTGCACGGGCGCGCCGGTCCGCGCCCGCGGCTGCGCATAGAGGTTCGCCAGGACGGAGCTCAACGTTCCGATCCCGCTCCATTCTCCCGAAGCCGTACGCTCACTCAGCGCATCGAAGAAGGCGCGCGCGTGCCGCAATTCCTCCAGCGGATAAGCGTCGGCTGCCCCGAGGGCCATCCATACACTCTCCAACCATTCGGCGAGCGGCAGTTGCTCGCGCTGCGCCAGACCTTCCTCCAGCACGCGCGTGACGCGCTCGAGCCGCGTGCGCTCGTCCGCCGGACACTCCTCGAGCCGATCCGGGTCACGCAACATTTCGTAGATGAGCCGCGGGTCGCCGCGGGCCGAGAGCCGTGTGAGGGTCGCGAGCGAAACGCCGCACCACGGCGCCCTGAGCACCGCGAGCCACGCGGTACGGTCCCCCAGGTGGCACAGCGCGCGCGTGAGCGCCACGAGATCGCGCACCACGGGGACCTCGGCGAGCGGCACCAGATCGACACCGATCACATCCATGCCGGAGGCGCCCAGCGCCGCGACGATCGCCTGCGCGTGCGTGCGTGCCGCCACCAGGATGGCGATGCTGGCCTGCGGATCGCGCCCCTTCAGGTCCACGACCCGGGCCACGATCGCCTCCGTCTCGGCCACGCGGTCGGCGCCGCCGAGCAGGCGCAGCTCCACCGGGTGACTTTCATTCAACGGCTCGTCGGTCTTTCCGGCGAGACTCGGCGTAAAGGCCACCGCGCTCGCGCGCAGATCATCCACCTGCGGGAAGAGTTGCCCGAAGGTCTCATTGGTCCACTCGATGAGCGTCGGTAGCGAGCGGAAATTGCGCAGCAGGCGTAGCGGGGTCAACCGCAGGGTGCCGATGCCGAGAGCGCGCGCGCGCAGGAAGCAGCCGACCTCGGCCTCGCGAAACTGGTAGATCGACTGCATCGGATCGCCCACGACGAAGAGCGTACGGCCATCGCCCGGCTCCCAGCCCGCGGTCAGCGCCTCGAGCAGCTCGAGCTGCGAGACCGAGGTGTCCTGGAACTCATCGACCAGGATGTGGCGCAGCGCGAGACCGGTGCTGAGCGCCAGATCGGTCGGCAACCCCGACTCGGCGAGCGCCGCCCGCGCCGCGCCGGCGATGTAGGTATGGTCCACGCGCCCATCCAGTGCGAAGAGCGCCTGAAGCTGTGCCGCCGCGGCGCGCAGCACCCGCGACAGGGCTGCCAGAGCCGCGGCATCCTCCGGCCCGGGATCCGGGCTCGGCAGCATCGCCACCTCGAGCAGCGTCCCGCGCGCCGACGGCAGCGCGGCGAGCCGCTCGATGCAGGCTCGCAACGCGTCCTTGCCGGCCCCGTTCTCGAATCCCACCCCCAGCTTGCGAGTGATCGCCTTGCGCCAGTCGCCATCTTGGGTGAGCGCGAGCCGCGCGAGGGTTTTCCAGGACGAGAGACAACGCGCCTGCGCCTCGAGCGGACCTAAGCCAGGCAGCCGCGCCGCCTCCGCGCAGACATCCGCACCCAGCGACCGCCGGGCCGACGCCAGGCGATCCTCCACTATCCGTGCGAGACTCGCCGCCACACGGCGGCAGAGTGCATCAGGCTCGTCAGCCAACACGTGCGGCAGCCAATGGGCTCGCAGACGCAGCATATCCGCGAGCAGGCGCTCGACATGACCCCAGCGGTTGTCGAGGCGCTCGAAGAGGAGCTCCAGATCCGCGGAGAGCTCCGAGTCCTCTTCCGCCGCAAACAGGGTCTCGCGCGCGGCGCGCAAATAGAGCTCCTCCGGACGGGAGGTGACCGCGAGCCCGCTCCCGGCCCCGGCGGTGACGGGAAGCTGACTGGCCAGCCGGAAATTGAAGGAGTCGATCGTCTGGATGCGCAGCCGGCCGGGATCGTGCGCCAGGCGCCAGCCGCGCGCCTGTGAGCGTTCGAGCGCCGCGCCCGCAAGCTGACGGAGGCGCTCCGCCTGCGCGCCGTCACCGATCTCGCCCCGCAGCGCTCGCAGGACCCGGGCACGCATCTCCGCCGCCGCGCGGCGGGTGAAGGTGATCGCGAGGATCTCCTCCGGCTCGTCCACCATCGCGAGCAGTCGCAACAATCGTTGCGTGAGGACGGTGGTCTTGCCCGATCCTGCCGGCGCCTGCAGGATGACCGAGAGGTTGGGATCGATCGCGCGCTCGCGCGCCAGCTCATCGGCCTGGGCCGCAGCGGCAACTTCTGCGCTCGACGGATCATTCGTCATCAGTCCCCCTCAACCCCTCCTCGAGAGTGTCATCCTCCGTGGCGATGAGACTGTCACCCACGCGGCATACGCTGGCGACGTGGCAGTAGTCGCAAGCCCCCGGCTTCGGATCCACCACCGCCTGCCCGGCGGCGAAAGCAGCGGCCAACCGCTCCACGAGGCTGCGCCATTCCCGCACACGCTCTTGCCATGCGTCTTGCGACTGCCCCGCGGCGGCCTTTACACCCGCCACCTTTGGAAGCAGCGCCTCGCTGACGGCGATGCCGTCGTATCTGACTTCTCTCGCCGTGACGTTGACAGTCGCCAGGGCAACCACGTCTTCCCCGATCGCCGCGAGGTAAGCGAGGAGCTGCGGATGGGAGGGCCGATCGCCGTACCAGTCGGGGCTCACTCGCCTGCCGCTCTTGTAGTCGAGAATCGCGAGCCCGCCGCTCTCGAGCGCATCGAGGCGATCGATGCGCAGGCGCAGCTCCTGGCCCGCCAGGCGAAGCCGCGCCGGGTACTCGGTGTGCCGCACGCGAAAGGGAGCGCGTCCCCGCTCGATCTCGAGCAGCTTGGCGATGAGCCGTGCCGTGCGTCGACACTCGCGCGCGAGCGCCGGACGAGACACCGAGTCCTCGCCCGCCGCGAGTGCGGCCGCCGCCTTCGCGACACAGTCATCGAGCAACTCGTCGAGCTCCCGTGCGGCGAGCGCCAGCAGCGCGCGCGAGTCGCCGAGCCGATCCCAGAGTTGCTGCAAAGCGGCGTGCAGCAGTTGGCCACGCGCATCGGGCGCAATGCCCGGCTCCGGCACGCCGAGCTGCTGACTCCCCAGACGCAGCTCCGCATAGGCGCGGAAGGGACACTGATTCTGCAGCTCGAGGCTGCGCGTACCCGAGGGCAGCGGCAGCTGTGAGGTCCAGGGAACACCGGCTTCATCACGCCATTCGGTGAGCCACCCCGGACGGTGCAGCCGCGCCGGCAGCCATATCGAGCGTGTCCTGGCTGACGGGCGCGCGGCGGTCCGCCACTCCTCCAGCAGCGGGCTCGGCAGCAACTCGATGTCCTCCGCACGTGCCGGGGCGCTGAGAACCAACTCCGCCGCCGCGGCGCGCCAGGCCGCGATGAGCGCCCGCGCTTCCTGCAAGCGGCCCGCGGCGTTGGCGGCGGGCCAACCGGCGGCGATCTGGGCGGGCAGCGGCACAAAGGGATCCGGCGCCACGGGCTGTGGAAAGGCTTCCGCGTTGAGTCCGGCAACCCACACGCCGTCATAACGGGTGACCGGATCCACATAGACGGGGGAGAGGGTCACGGCGGCATCGTCATCGGAGGGCCGGTAGGGTGTCAGAGACGCTCTTTCCGTCAGCCACCGCACGGCGACATCGAAGCTCAGGGTTTGCGCGGCGCCGGAAAGCTGGCCCAACTCCTCGAGGAGCTCATGGAAGCGCGCCAGGGTCTGTTGCTCGGCGCTGCCGCGCGCCTGCCCTCCGGGCCAGCCCGCGATCCGCAGGGCCGCCTCGAACCTCTCGGACCACTCCCGCGGGTTACCCGAGCGCGCTGCGACCGATCGGGCCGCCTGCTCGAGGCGCGAGCTGATCGCCTTCGCGGGCGCCGCGAGCGCGGCCGGTGCGCGGCGCAGCGCCGCCAGGAGCGATGCCAGGTCGAGCCGCAGCCGGCCTTGCTCGCGCAGCCAGAGATCGAGCCCGGCTCGCTGCGCCGGGTCCGGCTCCGTCCACCAGGGCGCGCGCAGCCATTCGAAGAGGCTTTCGATTTCCAACGCCTCGCCCGCGAGCAGCGCGAGACTCCCGAGAGCGTGCGCGACCATGGGAAGGCGCGCCAGCGGCTGACCGCCCTCGATGGCCACGAGCGGCTGACTTTCGCCGTTCCCGCAAGCCGGTGCCGCGAGCGGCCAATGGCTGAGGAAGCTCTGTTGGATCAACGCCGCCAGCCGCTCGCGCCGGCCGGCGGATCCGGGCAGCAGAACGAGCAGACGGCCGTCGGTCTGAGCGCTCAACCGTCGCCGGCACCATTCCGCGATGCGCTCGAGCTCCTCGCGCTCATCCGCGGGTGTCACGACCCGTGGCGTAGCCAACACCGGGTTCGCCACGGGCGAATACGCGGTCTCGAAGCCGAATTGCGCACGGCCGGCGGCAATGGACCGCAACCGCGGCGAGGGCGCCAGGAAGCCCGCAAACACGACCGGGCGGTCATCCCCGACACAGGGCAGTCTCGCGAGAGCCGCCGACACCGGCGCGGCGCCGAGCTCGCCGCAACGTTGCATCACGGCGCGGTGCACTTGCGCGAGCAGGCTCGTCTCACTGCCGGCGGATTCGCGCAACGCTTGCGGGTCGATACCGAGATCCGCGGCGAGACCGCACGCGCGGCGCAGCGATTCGGCGAGCGAGAGCCGGTTGACGACACCCGGATCATCGGTCGCCTCGGCGGTGCTTTGCCGGAAGAGAAGCCACTCCTCCGCCGCGAAGAGCAACCGCGGCACCCCGTGCCGGCTATCGCTGCGGGAGGCGAAACGCTCGATCTCGCGGATCAGCCAGCCTTCGAGCGGCAGCACATCCGGACTCGGCCACACTCGCCTGCCGCGTGCGAGCTGCGCGGCCGAGTAGGCCAGCCCCAGCGCATGCGCCCTCTGGCGCGAGGGCACGACCACCGTGCCCCCGCGCTCGAGGACCGCGCAAAGATGGCTCGGAATCTTAAACAATACAGGAGCTTAGCGCGTCTTCTTGCGCTTTTACTTGAAACGCGAGGTCGCCTCGACCACGTTGGTCGGGCCAGCCTCTGCGGTCGCGGCGGCGGGCGTGACGGCGGCGCTCGCGTAGCTCTGCAGCAGCTCCTCGATGCGCGCAAACACTTCCCGCAACGTGGCCGGATCAGGAAGCGTCGTGACCCGGAAATGATTGCGATAGGGAACGTTGAAGCTCACACCCGGCGCCACCAGCACGTGCTTCTGCTCCAGGAGATCGAGCGCGAACTTCTGGTCATCGAAAGCCGGCAACGCGCGAGTGTCGACGCCGACGAAGGCATACATCGCGCCTCTGGGCGGGGCGAGCTGCAGGAAGCGGCTACCGTCGGTCGCGCTCAGGATGGCGCGCCGCGACTCGTAGAGCCGGCCGCCGGGAGTGACGAGATCCTTCACGCTCTGATAGCCGCCGAGCGCCGTCTGCACCGCCCACTGCGACAGCACATTGCTGCAGAGCCGCAGTGAGCTCAGCAGCTCGAGCGCGCCGAGGTAATCCGCCGCGGGGCGCGTGCGTCCGGAGAACACCGCCCAGCCGACCCGGTAGCCGCACGCCCGGTAGACCTTCGAGAGCCCGGACATCGTGGCGCAGAGCGTGTCACGCACGAGTGTCGCCATCGGGACGAACTCCGTGTCGTCATAGACCATCTGGTCGTAGATCTCGTCACTGAAGACGATCAGCCCGGAGCGCTCCGCGAGGTGCGCCAGCGCCTCGAGCACGGCCCGCGGGTACACGGCGCCGGTCGGGTTGTTGGGATTGATGATGACGATGGCGCGCGTGCGCGGCGTCACCAGGCGCGCGAGCTCCTGCGGGTCGGGTATGAACGCGTTTTCCGGCCGGCAGGGATAGTGCACCGCGCGCCCGCCGTTCAGTGTCACGGCCGCCGTCCAGAGCGGATAATCCGGACTCGGTACCAGCACCTCATCGCCACTGTTGAGGAGCGCGCGCAGCGCGAGGTCGATGAGCTCGCTCACGCCGTTGCCGATGAAGACCTCCTCGGCCGTGACTCCGGTGACGCCCCTGGCCTGCTGCTGCATCACCACCGCTTCGCGCGCGGGGAAGATGCCCTTCTGGTGGCAATAGCCTTCGGCCTCGGAGAGATTCTCTATCATCGCGAGGCGCATGGTCTCCGGAGTACGGAAGCCGAACGCCTTGGGATTGCCGATGTTGAGGGAGACGATCTCATATCCCTGCCGCTCGAGCTCGTGCGCACGACGCGCCAGGCGGCCGCGGATCTCGTAACGGACGTTGCGGAGGCTGTCGCTCGGGCGGATGCTGGCGTCGGGCTTCATATGGGCTCAAGGATACCATCGCAGGCACAGGGACGTGCCCCGCCGCCGCAGGTGGCGGAGATCACGAGCAAAAACCGTGCTGTTGCTCGGCCCGTCCTGGGCCTCGCCCCTGCGGGCCCGACGCTGCGCGTCGTCCACAACATTGCCTGGACCCATTTTGAGCGCCCGGCAGGGCGGGCCCGAAGGGGCGAGGCGCATGGATGCGCCGAGTAAAATCGCTCCAGGCGATTTTGCGCTCGCGATCGCGCTTCGCTCACGCACGACGCCCGGATCCAGCGCTTCATACTATTTCGCGGAAGCGGTGACAGGCCACCCGGCCTCCACCGGGCGCCGCCTCCCAGGCCGGCACCCGCGTCGCGCACTTGGCCACGGCGTAAGGGCACCGCGCCCGAAATACGCAGCCATCAGACGGTGCGTTCTCGTCCTGCGACTGCTCCCCGAGCCGAGCCAGCGCCAGCTTGCGCGGCTGCACATCCGGGTCAACCACCGGTACGGCGTCCAGCAGCTCACGGGTGTAGGGATGCAGCGGCCGGGAAAAGAGCTCCCGCGAGCCGGCAAGCTCCATCATGTGCCCGCGGTAGAGAACGAGCACCCGATCGCAGAGCCGCCGCACCACCGCGAGATTGTGGCTCACGAGCAGAATCGACATGCCGTGCTCGCTCTTCAGGCTCGCCAGCAGGTCGAGGATCTGCGCCTGCACCGAGACATCGAGCGCGCTCACCGGCTCATCGCAAACGAGCAACCGCGGGCCGAGGATCATCGCGCGTGCGATCCCGACACGTTGGCATTGGCCGCCGGAGAGCTCGTGCGGATAGCGGCCCGCCATCTCGGATGGCAAGCCCACTCGCGCCAGCATCTGTATCACCGACCGCTGCCGCATCGTCGGCTCCAGGCGCGGCTCATGGATCTGCAGCGGCTCCGCGACGATCTCCCCGATCGTCATGCGGGGGTCGAGGCTCGCCAGCGGATCCTGGAAGACGATCTGCAGATCTCGTCTGAGATGCTTGAGCTCTCGCGCCGGCAACTCCGATAACATCCGGCCCATCCAAGCCACGCGGCCCGTGGCCGGCCGGATGAGCTGCAACGCCGCGCGAACCAGTGTTGATTTCCCGGAGCCGGACTCCCCCACGACGCCCAACGCTTCTCCCGGACGCAACTCCAGACTTACGTCGTGCAGTGCATGGAGTGTGCGCCCGGAGCCGTACGCCGCGGCGCGCGCCGGATACTCAACGCCCAGCGACGAGACGCCGAGTGTGACCTGCCGCCCGGCAGCGGGAGGAGCAGCCGATTCAACCGCGCCCGCGGACTCCAATGTCAGCACCTGCCCAAGAAGCGCCCTCGTGTACTCGTGACGGGGCGTCTTCAGTACGGCAGCCGTCGTATCCAACTCCACGATGCGTCCGGACTGCATGACCGCCACGCGATCGGCAATGCCCGCCACAGCACCAAAGTCATGCGTGATCAAAACCATCGCCATGCCGCTCTCACGCTTCAATTCCAGCAGTAGCGCCAGGATCTGCGCCTGGATGGTGACATCGAGCGCCGTCGTCGGCTCATCGGCAATCAGCAATTGCGGCTGGCATGACAGTGCGATGGCGATCATCACTCTCTGGCGCATGCCGCCGGAGAGCTCGTGCGGGTATTGGCGCATCCGGCGCACGGCATCCGGCACGTGGACACGCTCGAGCAGCGCGAGCGCCTTGCCGCGCGCCTCGCGCCAGCTTGCGCCGCAGTGCCTGACGATCGGCTCGGCAATCTGCTCACCCACGCGCAGGTGCGGCGTCAGCGAGGTCATCGGGTCCTGGAAAACCAGGCCTACCCGGGCGCCGCGGATGCGATCGAGCTCCCGCTGCGGACGGCCGATGAGCGGTTCCCGGTCGAGGGAGGCGTTGCCTGTCACGCGGGCATTCGCCGGCAGCAGGCCGAGGGTCGCCAGGAAGAGCTGAGTCTTGCCGGCACCGGACTCACCGACCACACCGACGCATTCTCCGCGTCGCACGGCAAGCGATACCTCCTGCACGGCGGGCACTTCGCCCTGGGGCGTTACGAAGCTGACACCGAGCCGCGCGATGCTCAGCACCGCGCCGGCGCCCTCCTCCTCAGTACGCGGCGGGATCGAGCGCATCGCGCAGGCCGTCACCGAGCAGGTTGAAACAGAGAAGCAGGGCGGCCAGGAAAGCCGCCGGCACGAGCAGCATCCAGGGCGCCGTGAGCATCTGCCGTGCACCCTCGTTGATCAGGCTCCCCAGGCTCGCGAGCGGCTCCTGCACACCCAGGCCGAGAAAGCTGAGAAAGCTCTCGTAGGTGATCAGCTCCGGGATGGTGAGTGTGGCATACACGGCCACCGTTCCCGAGAGGTTGGGCACGATGTGTCGCAGGAGGATCGCCGCCGTGCCGAGCCCCGTCGCGCGCGCCGCCTCGATGAATTCGCGCCTCTTCAACGACAGCGTCTGGCCGCGTACGACGCGCGCCATGGTCAGCCAGCCCACCGCGCCGATGGCGACGAGGAGCATGGCAACGCTGTCGCGCCCGAACACGGTTGCCAGGATGATGACGACGAAGAGATACGGCAGCGCATATAACACATCCACCGCCCGCATCATCCAGGAGTCGGTTCGGCCACCGACATAGCCGGCCAGGGCGCCCCATGCGACGCCGATCCCAACGCTCAGGGCCGTCGCGAGCACCCCGATGAGCAGCGACAGGCGCAGTCCATAAAGGGTGCGCACGTAGAGGTCGCGCCCCAAGGGATCCGTGCCGAGCCAATGCGAGGCGGTGAGTCCCGGCGCGACGGCCAGGTGCCGCCAGTCGAGCGCATCGTACGTGTAGGGACTCAACCAGGGACCGAGCACCGCGAGCAAGGCGAGGCCCACGAGCACGGCCGCGGCGCCGACCGCCACTCGGTTCTCGCGCAGCCGGCGCACACCGGATCGCGACCGTAGCGCACTCCTGTCGAGGGCCTGCGCCTCAATCATGCCGCACCCGCGGGTCGAGCCAGCCATACGCGAGGTCGGCCGCGAGGTTGAGGAGCAGTGTCAGCGCGCCGTATAGAATGATCATACCCATCACGAGCGTGTAGTCGCGATCGAGCGCCCCCTGCACCAGATACCGTCCCGTGCCGGGCAACGCGAACACGGTCTCGACGACGAGCGAGCCGGTGAAGACGTACGTGGCCGCGGGCCCGAGATAACTCACGACCGGCAGCAGAGCCGGCCGCAGAGCGTGCCGCAGCAGCACGCGCGTCGCCCCGAGACCGCGTGCCCGTGCAGTGCGAACGAAGCTCGCACTGAGTGTCTCCAGCAAACTGCCGCGCATCATGCGCGCAATCGCGGCGCCCACCGGCAGAGCGAGCGTGATCGCCGGCAGGATGAGGTAGACGAGCTCCCCCTGCTGCCAGCCCGCCACGGGCAGCCAGCGCAGGGCCAAGCCGAACACCAACGCCAGCAGCGGACCGGTCACGAAGGGCGGCAGCGCAATTGCGAGCGTAGCGAGGACTGTGACGGCGTAATCGACGGCTGTTCGCCGCCGCAGCGCCGCGTAGATGCCGAGCGGCACGCCGCAGAGGGTCGCCAGCACGAGCGCGGCGAAGCCGACCGTGACGCTGATCGGGAAGCCCTGCGCGATGAGGGCCGCGACGCTCTCATCGCGCAGCTTGTAGGACAGGCCGAGATCACCGTGAGCGAGGCCTTCGAGATAGTGCAGGTACTGCACGCCGAGCGGCCGGTCCAGGCCATACAGGCGATCGAGATTGGCGCGCACCTGCGGCGTGAGGGCGCGCTCCTCGTCGAACGGGCCGCCGGGGGCCAGGCGAATCACGAAGAAAGACAGCGTGACGAGAATCAGCAAGATCGGGACGGTTCCGGCAATGCGGCGGACCGCGAACCCAAGCATCTTTGCTGTAAACCCCGTGGAGCTCCGGGCGCCGTGCCCGTGATCAATTCTAGCGCGAACGTCTGGTATAGTGGCCCGAATTAACGCAACGTGAGTCGCATCGAGGCATGAAACGCATCCTGGTCGGCATCAAGCGGGTGGTGGACTACAACGTACGCATCCGCGTCAAGCCCGATGCGAGCGGCGTGGTCACCGAAGGGGTGAAGATGAGTGTCAACCCCTTCGATGAGATCGCCCTCGAAGAGGCGCTGCGGATCAAGGAGCGCAGCGCTGCCGAGGAAGTCGTGGTCGTGAGCATCGGTCCCGCGGACTGCCAGCAGCAGTTGCGGACCTGCCTCGCGATGGGCGCGGATCGGGCGCTGCACGTGCAGGCCGACGGTATCATCGAGCCGCTCGTCGCCGCCCGCACCCTGCTGAAGCTCACCGAGCGCGAGCAGCCCTTTCTCGTCATCCTCGGCAAGCAGGCGATCGACGATGACAACAGCCAGACCGGTCAGATGCTGGCGGCGCTCTGGCAGCGGCCGCAGGCCACTTTTGCCTCCAAAGTGGAGCTCGATGGCGACAAGGCGCGCGTTACACGCGAGGTCGACGCGGGCCTCGAGACGCTCGAGGTCGATCTGCCCGCGGTGATCACGACGGATCTGCGCCTCAACGAGCCGCGGTACGTGAAGTTGCCGGACATCATGAAGGCGAAGAAGAAGCCGCTCGAGACACTGACTCTCGCCTCGCTCGGCATCGAGCAGCGCCAACAGCTCAAGCTCACACGCTTCGAGCCGCCGGCCCAGCGACAGAAGGGCATCAAGGTCAAGGACGCGGCCGAGCTGGTCGCGACCTTGAAGAGCAAGGGCCTCCTCTGAATGAGCGCCGTACGGCATTTGACGAAGCGAGCCGGGGCCGTTCCCCGGCTCGCGGGACCAACCGAGTCACACGGAGATCGGTGAAAGCGCCGCCAGGCGACTTTCACCCAACCAACAATGAGTCATCGCATCCTGATCATCGCCGAGCACGACGGCGCACGTCTGAATCCCAGCACGGCCAAGTGCGTCACTTGCGCCGCAGCCATTGCGGACTCCGAGATCACCATCGCCGTATGCGCCGCGGAAGCCGGCGCAGTCGCTGCGCAGGCGGCCGCCCTCAAGGGTGTCGCGCGCGTGCTCACGGTGGAGCATCCCGCGAACGCTCACCTGCTGGCCGCGACTCTCGCGCCGCAGGTCGCCGCCCTCGCCGGGCCCTTCACTCACGTGTTGGGACCCTCGACCACGTTCGGCAAGGACCTGATGCCGCGCGTAGCGGCGCTGCTCGACACGGCCCAGATCAGCGACATCATGGCGGTCGAGAGCGCAACGCGCTTCCGCCGCCCTATCTACGCAGCCAACGCCATCGTCACGGTGGAGGTCAGCCCCGGCGCCAAGGTCATCGCCACCGTGCGCGCGGCATCGTTCCAGCCCGCCGAAGCGGGCGGCTCCGCGCCCATCGAGAAGGCCGAGGTGAATGCGCAGATCCCCTCGCATACCCGCTTCGTGTCGGTGTCGGCAGCAAGGAGCGATCGCCCGGACCTGCAGACCGCCTCACGTGTCGTCTCGGGCGGGCGCGCGCTCGGCAGCGCTGATGCCTTCCAGACGCTTTATAAGCTGGCTGACAAGCTGGGTGCGGCCGTGGGAGCCTCACGGGCCGCGGTAGACGCCGGCTACGCCCCCAACGAGCTGCAGGTCGGCCAGACCGGCAAGATCATCGCCCCGGAGCTCTACGTCGCCATCGGGATTTCAGGCGCGATCCAGCACCTGACGGGCATCAAGGACGCCCGTACGATCGTCGCCATCAACAAGGATCCGGAAGCCCCGATCTTCGAGGTCGCCGACGTTGGCCTGGTTGGAGATCTTTTCCAGATCGTTCCAGAGTTGGAGCGCCTGATCCCCTGACGTCCGAAAGCAAGGCAGTGAGCGGGCCAAGGCCGCCGTTGCTCGGCCCATCCTGGGCCTCGCCAATCTACAACTGACCCAGGATGTATTCCGCCGCCGACACCTTGAACTGGCCGGATTCCTCGACGTTCACGCTCTTCAGAACCCCGTCATCGACGACCAGCGCAAACCGCTTGCCGCGCGTGCCCATGCCGAACTTGCTGGCATCCAGCTCCAGCCCCAGCGCCTTGGCGTAATCGCCGTTGCCGTCCGCCAGCATCACCACCTTGTCGCCGACGCTCGACGCCTTGCCCCAGGCGTTCATCACGAAAACGTCGTTGACGGCCATGCAGGCAATCGTGTCGACGCCCTTGGCCTGGATCTGATCGGCGAGCTGCACGAATCCGGGCAGATGCTTGGCGTCACAGGTGGGGGTGAACGCTCCCGGTACTGAGAACAGCACGACCTTCTTGCCTTTGAACAAGTCATCGGTCGTGACGTCCTTTGGCCCGTCCTTGGTCATCGTCTTGAGCGTGCCCGAAGGCATCCGATCGCCTACCTTGATCGCCATGGATAATCTCCCGCGGGTAACTCTCTAATGAAGGCTCAGGCCTGTCCGCCGCGGGCATGGAGACTCCAGAGGGTCGCCAGATGCTCCAGGGTCGGATCGCCCTTCACCGACTTGAAGGACTTGATGGCGGCGTCTTTGTTGCCCGCCTTGAGCTGCGCGATACCGAGCAGCAGCTGCGCCTCGGGGGCGCTCTTCAGACCGCCCTTGGAGATGCCCTCGTTCAGCGCCTGGATGGCCTTGTCGTACTGCTGATAGCCATAGTAGGCGAGCCCGAGGCCGATGGCCTCCTGGCCGTTGCTCGATGCCGCCGCCTGTCTCGCGCTCTTGTCGAGCGTCAGCTTGTCCCGTTTGGCCGCACGCTCGGCATCCGTCAGGAGGCGCTGCGCCTTGCCCTTGGTACGCGTGTCGGGGAAGATGTTCTGCTGCATTCCCTTCTGGATCACCTGCTCCGCCTCGCCGGGCGAGCCGGTCTCGATGGCGAGCTGGGCGTAGTCCGTGTAGTCCTCCGGGCGCTTCAGGACGTTGACCTCGGAAGCCAGGCGATAGGTCTGCAACAGGTTGCGGTCGCTCTTGACCGTCTTGAACATGGAATAGAGAAGCTGCGACCAGTACTCCGGCTTCGGGTGATAGACCACGAGCTCCTGCAGCGCGTTATTGGTGCAGTCCTCGTTGTTCATCTTCAGGCAGGAGCTCAACAGCAGCTGCAACGACTCGTTGGTGGGGGCCGCGCCCTTCTTCTCCGCGGCCGCGATCTGCGCTTTCTCGAAGCGCTGTACACCCTTCCAATCCCCCTTCAGGTAATAAGCCTGCCCGACGAGCGTCGGCGTCTGCGCATCGGCATAACCTTTGTCGATCGCCTGCTGGCCGAACTCGATCGCCTTGTCGTAGTTCTTGATCTGGTAATTGAGCTGCGCGAGCGCGACCGTGCGCTGCGGGATCTGCGAGGCATCCAGGAACCCATCGGTCAGGCCCGGCTCGAGCGCCTTGGCCGCCTCCGTGTACTGCTTGGTGCGCACGTACGCGTAGCCCTCCATCTCGTGGATGAGATGCTGCTCGTACGGGGTCTTCTTCGACATCCCGTCAGCTTCCTTCAGCTTGGCGAGCGCCCCCGTGTAATCGCCTTTCTGCAGAGCGTCCTGCGCCGCCTTGAGCGGCTTGCCGACCTCGCGGCTGACGGTATGCGCGGCGTCTTTGGCCGCCAGCGCCGGGGTGGTCCCCAGGAGGCTCGCGCCAAACGCCATCGCGGCACCGAGGGCGATCGCCGCAACCAAGTTAGCTTTGACCTTCATGACATCGTCTCGCATAGGGTGATCCACTGCTCTCGAGCCGCTATTCGGAGAATTCGGAAATGTTGACGAATCCGATCTTCGTCATCCGGTTGCGCTGCGCCGCCGCGAGGACCTTGGCCACCACGTCGTACTTGGCCATGCCATCCGGGTTGAGGTGGATCTCCGGCTGCGGATCCTTGCTCGACTCGCTCGAGAAGTAGCCATCGACCTGCTGCAGGCTCACCGGCGTACCGTTCCAGACGATCGTGCCGTCGAAGTCGATCTCGAGATCGATCACTTCGGGCTGTACCGGTGGCGGCTGCTGGTTTCGATTCTGCGGCAGATCGAGCTTCACGGCGTGCGTCTGCAGCGGCAGCGTAATGATGAGGGTCACCAACAACACCAGCAGGACGTCGATGAGCGGCGTCGTGTTGATGTCGCACATGGGGCCTGAGCTGTCGCCCCCGACATTCATGGACATTTCAGCACTCCTCAGTGCACGCCGAGCTGGCTGCGATCCGGCTCTGTATAGAAGGCCACCTTGACCATGCCACCGCGCTGCAGCTCATAGAGAACGTGGCCGATCGCCTTGTAATTGGCGTCTTTGTCGCCGCGGATGTTGACCTGCGGCTGTGGGACCTTCACCGCCTGCTGCTCCACCATGGTCAGGAACTGGTTGTCGTCGGCGATCATCTTGTCGTCCCAGAAAACCTGACCCGCAGCGTTCACCGCTATCGTGATGTCGACCGGCTTGCTCTGCGTCGGAATGTTGTTGGCATTCGGCAGGTGAACCGGCACGGTGTGGGTGATCACCGGAATCGTGATGAGGAAGATGATGAGCAGCACCAGCATGACGTCGACCAGCGGCGTCGTGTTGATGGTTGCCATCACACCAGGCTCTTCGCCTGCGCTCTGGACATTCATCGACATAGGGAAAGGCTCCTCACGCGCTGCGCAGCACAGGCACGCGTGCCGATAAGCAAATCAGCGAAACCAATCAAGCCGGCTCGAGCGGCCGGCTCCGCGCACTGCGCGGAGCCGGCCTTGCGGCACTCTCGTGATATCGACTCTCTCACTTGCGGACCGCGGCGGCGGGCGCTGCCGCCGGACGGGCGCCACCCATCTCGGGGGCCGCCGCACTGACGCGGGCGCCGCTGACGAGGTAGGCGTGCAGGTCACCCGCGAAATTCCGCAGCGCGTCCTGCAGGATCTTGTTGCGGCCGAGCAGCCAGTTGTAGCCCCACACCGCGGGCACCGCGACGAAGAGGCCGAGCGCGGTCATGATGAGCGCGCCGCCGATCGGGCCCGCCACCTTGTCGATGCTCGGCTGGCCGGAGAGGCCGATCGTGATCAGCGTGGTCATGACGCCCCAGACCGTGCCGAAGAGACCGACGAACGGCGCCGAGGAGCCCACCGTGGCCAGGAAGCCGAGGCCCTTCTGCATGTTGCTGTTGACCTGGTCGACCGAGCGCTGCAGCGACATGGTGACCCACTCGTGCATGTCGATGCGGTCGGTCAGGCGGCCCTCGTGATGCGACACGGCGCGCAGGCCGTCTTCCGCGACAGCGCGGAAGTTATCGCCCTTCTTCAGGCGGTCGACGCCGTCCTTGACCGAGGGAGCCGACCAGAACTGCTTTTCCGCGGCTCGCGCGGACTGCTTCAGGCGGCGCTGATCCCACAGCTTCGTCAGGATGATGTACCAGGACATCAGCGACATGATGAGCAGCAGGATGATGACACCTCGAGCGACGATGTCGCCCGAGTTCCACATACCGGCCAGGCCGTACGGGTTGTTGACGGAGGTGACAGATTGATTGCCCATAAATTCCTCGAATCACGAAAGGGCCGCGTTGGAAGTTGCGGCTTCGAAAGACACAGACATGGTGGAGAGTCAGGAAACGGTTAGAACGAGTCGGTGAGCTGGAACCTGATTGGCAGAGCCGTGCAGACCGTCACGGGCTGGCCGTTGCGGGTCGACGGCGAGAAGTGGCCCGAGGTGGCCTGCGCATACCGGAGCGCCGCCTGGTCGAGACGCGAGCTGCCGGAGCTCTTCTGGATCGCCGGGCTGCCGACGACCTTGCCGCCCGCGCCGATGCAGAGCTTGACGAGCGCGGTGCCCTGCTCGCCGAGGCGGCGGGACGCATCCGGATAGTAGTCTTCCGTCGGAGGCAGGGCCCCCCGGACCGACAGCGGCGTCACGTGCACCGGTGCCGGAGCGGGCGGGGCGCGTACGACCTTCTTCACCACCGTGATGGCGTGGGTCTGCTCGGCGGCCGGGATCTGGATGTTGACCACCGGGGGCGGGACCTCCACCTGCTGGCGCTGCAGCTCCGGCGGCGGCGGCGGCGGCGGCTTCACCGTCTGCTTGGTCTGCTGCACGATTTGTGTCTGGATGGGTGGCGCCACCATCTCGATGGCCCGAGTGGCCAGTCCGGTCGCCAGCACCCAGATGATGGCGAGGTGCAGGGCGATGATGGCGGCGAAGACGACCGTGCGTCGTGTGAAGATCTGGGTATCTTGTACGTAAGCGCTCATGACTGGCTGTTGAGGCGTCGCTGTTACAAATCCGCAATGGCTGAATCGGAACGTAAGCGGTGCAAAGTAACCGTCTTTCTATCTGCCCGCAAGCGTTCCAATCCGGATCCGACCTCGTCGGCGGTGCGGTCCGCCGACGCGTGCATACCTGTGATACGAGCGTGCGCCTGTCCCCGGGCTGACGCGCACGTCTTCCTCAATCCCCCTGAGTAATTCAGCGTCGCGGCGCCTCGAGGGCACGGAGCCATTGGCGCGCGCCACCTGCATCGGTGGATGCGATGCCGAACTCTAACCGCTGCTCCGCGACGTGACAACTGCATGACGCTTTGATGCCTGAGATGCATTCGACCTACCGTGCCCTGGGTCGGGCTGCCGCAGGAGCTTGTCCGGTCACCGCACCGGCCGAGGCGCTGCCAACCAGCCGCGCATACTTGGCCAGGACGCCCGTGGTGGCGAATGGCTTGCGCGGTTTCCACGCGGCGCGGCGCCGACGCAGCTCGCTGGCGGAGAGATCAGCCCGGATCTGCCGCCGTACCGCGTCGATCGTAATAATGTCTCCGTTGCGCAGCAGCCCGATGGGTCCGCCCACCGCGGCCTCAGGCGCAATATGTCCGACCACGAACCCGTGGCTGCCGCCGGAGAAGCGCCCATCTGTGATCAGCGCGACCTTGTCAGCCAAGCCACGCCCCACGATGGCGCCCGTGGGACTCAGCATTTCGCGCATGCCCGGACCGCCCACCGGACCCTCGTTGCGGATGACGACGACATCGCCCGCACGCACGCGCCCCGAAAGAATGGCCGTGGTCGCCTGCTCCTCGCCGTCGAACACTCGGGCGGTGCCCCTGAAGGCCTCACCTTCTTTCCCCGAGATCTTGGCGACCGCCCCTTCGGGAGCCACGTTGCCGTACAGGACGACCAAGTGGCTCTCCTTCCTGAGCGGCTGCGAGAGCGGCCGCACGATGTCCTGTCCAGCAATATACGTGCCTGTTTCGGCAAGATTTTCCGCCAGCGTCCGCCCCGTCACCGTGAGGCAATCGCCGTGCAGCAGCCCGCCCTCGAGCAGCATATTCATGAGCGGCTGGATACCCCCGATGGCCACTAGCTCGGACATCAGGTACCGCCCGCTCGGCTTGAGATCCGCGAGCACCGGTACTCTCCTACCTATACGAGTGAAGTCATCCAGGTGAAGTTTCACCTGCGCCTCGTGCGCAATGGCCAGCAGGTGCAAAACGGCGTTGGTCGAGCCTCCCAGGGCGATCACCACAGTGATCGCGTTCTCGAACGCCTTGCGAGTCAAGATGTCGCGCGGCCGGATGCCCTGCCCGATCAGGGCGGCAACCGCCTCGCCGGCGCGGCGGCAGTCCGCCCGCTTCTCGGGGCTGACCGCTTCCTGGGCGGAACTGCCTGGCAGCGAGAGCCCCAATGCCTCGATAGCGGAGGCCATCGTGTTGGCCGTGTACATGCCGCCGCAGCTACCGGGTCCCGGAATGGCCGTCCGCTCGACCTCGGCGAGCTGCTCGTCCGAGAGCTTGCCCGCGGCGCGGGCGCCCACGGCCTCGAAGACTGCGACGATGTCGCGGCGTTGCGCGCCCGGACGGATGGTCCCGCCATAGACGAACACCGCCGGACGGTTGAGTCGCGCCATGGCCATGGCGCATCCGGGCATGTTCTTGTCGCAACCGCCGATCGCGACGAAGCCGTCGAACCCCTCCGCGCCGACGACCGTCTCGATGGAATCCGCGATGATCTCCCGCGAGACCAGCGAATAGCGCATCCCGGGGGACCCCATGGAGATGCCGTCGGAGACGGTGATCGTATTGAAGAGCACACCTTTGCCGCCCGCAGCGTCGGCTCCGGCGACCGCCTCGCGGGCGAGCTCGCCAATGTGCATATTGCAGGGTGTTACGTTCGCCCAGGTCGATGCGACGCCGATCTGCGGCTTGGCGAAGTCCTCGTCCTTGAAGCCCACCGCCCGCAGCATGGCGCGCGACGGGGCTTGCTTGATGCCGTCGACGACCAGGCGCGAATGCGCGCGCGGATCAAACGCCCGGGATTTCGCCATACCCCTCATCGACCGTCGAAATAAAAATGCGAGCTTTCAAGCTTAACACCTAAAGCGTGAGCGTATCAGCTGGTAGAGACTGCGCACGCACTGCGCCTCGGCGCCCACGGGCCGCCCGGGACGCTCCTTGCCATTCCACGCATAAAGATCGAGATGCAGCCAATTCGGCGTCTCGGTGACGAAACGCTTCAGGAAGAGCGCGGCGACGATCGAGCCGGCGAAGGGCGTCGCGGCAACGTTGCCGAGATCGGCGACCTTGCTGGCGAGCTCCTCGTCATAGCCCGGCCACAGCGGCAGCGGCCAGACCGGATCAGACTCCTCCTCCGCGTGCTTGCGCAACGCCTCGAGCAGCGCGGCATCCGGCGAATAAGCCGCCGGCAGCTCCGGACCGAGCGCCGTGCGCGCGGCGCCCGTCAGTGTTGCCAGATCGACCAGGAGGTCCGGCCGCTCGGCGTCAGCTTCCGCTAGCGCGTCCGCAAGCACGAGCCGCCCCTCGGCGTCGGTGTTGCCGATCTCCACCGTGAGCCCCTTGCGCGAGCGCAATATGTCGCCGGGGCGATAAGCGGCGCCGCCGACACTGTTCTCGACCGCTGGAATCAATACTCGAAGCTGTACGGGCACGGGCAGCCGCATGAGCAGATCGGCGAGGCCCAGCGCGCAGGCCGCACCCCCCATGTCCTTCTTCATGAGGAGCATGCCCGCCGAGGGCTTGAGGTCGAGGCCTCCCGTATCGAAGCACACACCCTTGCCGACCAGGGTCACACGCGGCGCGTCCCGCTCGCCCCAGCGCAGGTCGATGAGCCGCGGCTCGCGCGCGCTCGCGGCGCCGACGGCGCGCAGCATCGGAAAGCCCGCGAGCTCGCCGCCCGCGAGCACTTGACAGCGCGCCCCATGGCTTCGCGCCAGGTCCAGGGCAGCTTCCGCCAGCTCTTCCGGGCCGAGATCGTTGGCGGGCGTGTTGATGAGGTCCCGTGCAAGCGCCGTGGCACGGGCGGCCGCATCCGCATACTCGAGGTCGGCTCCCTCCGGCGGTACCAGCGCCGCCCTCGCCGCTTGCGGTCCGTCCAGCCGATAGCGATCCATCCGGTAGGCCCCCATGAGCCACCCGAGAAGGAAGCGCGTCGCGGCAGGCGGCGCCAGCGGCGTGGCCAGATGCCACGATTGTGCGGGCAGCCGGTCGGATAATCCGGCGGCATGCCAGAGAGTGAGGTCGCGAGCGGACGCCAGGGGACCCAGGCCGGCGACCGCACCGCCGATGCCGCCTTCGGCCGACGGCAGGCTCAACACGCGGTGCCGCTCCGCCTGGAAGCCGTGCGCCCGCACCCAGCCGACCACGGCAGTCGGCTGGCTGCCCAGCCAGCCCGGCAGCTCCCCTTCGGTGACGACCCAGAGCGGCCGACTGTCGGCCGCATCCGCGCTCAGCAACATTTCTTGAGGCACGGGACGAGCATAGCGGAGGCGCCTTCACGTTGACAAAGTTGCGGCGAATGTGCTGACATCACATCATCATTCGCCTTTTTGGCATTCAACCCCCTTAACCCCGGGCATCTCGCCGTGGCACTCCAAGCAGACATCGACGTGAGCTGCGCAGCGTCCAGAACGCCGCACGCCACGCTGCATTTTCTGCTGGTACTGCTGATCGGACTGCTGCTCCCTGCGAGCAGCCGGTGCGGGGAACTCGCGCGCGCCTGAGGACAGACCAGGCAGAGTGAGAAAGACACCAGACCCCGCACCGGCAAGACAGCCGCTGCGGGGTTTTTGTTGTCTGTGATTCCAGTTTTGCATGTCGGGATTCCATATTCGAATGTCGGGAGAATGATGATGAGGCTCTATTCGCAGAAAGACGTCGTCAAGAAGGCGCTGCGCGGCGCGCGCATCGCGGTGCTGGGCTACGGCAGCCAGGGCCGCGCGCATGCGCTCAACCTGAAAGACAGCGGCTTCGATGTCGTCGTCGGCGTGCGCAAGGCGGGCGCGAGTTGGAAGAAGGCGAAGAAGGACGGCCTCGAGGTCGCGGACCCCGCGGCCGCGGCGCGCGATGCGGATCTCGTCGCGATGCTGGTGCCCGATCTCGCCCAGAAGTCGCTCTACGAGAGCGTGGAACCGGCGCTGAAGTCCGGCGCGACGCTGCTCTTCGCACATGGATTCAACATCCACTTCAAGCAGATCGAGCCGCGCAAGGACCTGGATGTGGTGCTCATCGCGCCCAAGGGTCCCGGCGATCTGGTGCGCCGGCAATACCAGCAGGGCCGGGGCGTGCCGTGCCTCATCGCGATCGCGCAGGACGCGACGGGCAAGGCGCACGCCAAGGCGCTCGCCTACGCCCACGGCATCGGCGGCACGCGTGGCGGCGTGCTCGAGACCACTTTCGCCGAAGAGACCGAGACCGACCTCTTCGGCGAGCAGGCGGTGCTCTGCGGCGGCACGACGGAGCTCGTCGTGAAGGGCTTCGAGACGCTGGTCGAGGCCGGCTATCAGCCCGAGGTCGCCTACTACGAATGTCTGCATGAGCTGAAGCTCATCGTCGACCTGCTGCACGAAGGCGGGCTGCGCAAGATGCACCAGTTCATCAGCGAAACCGCAAAGTACGGCGATCTCACCCGCGGTCCGCGCATCGTCAACGACCGGGTGAAGAACGAGATGCGCAAGGTGCTGAAGGAAGTGCAGTCCGGCAAGTTCGCGCGCCAATGGATCGAAGAGAATGCCAGCGGGCGCAAGGGCTACCAGAAGCTGCTCGAGCGCGACATCGAGCATCAGATCGAGAAAGTCGGCGAGGCGTTGCGCGCCCGCATGCCCTGGCTCAACGACAAGCGTGCCTGAGACCAGGCGCCACATTTAAGGAGACGTCCGATGGCTCCCCTACCTGACCGAGTGCTGATCTTCGATACGACGCTGCGCGACGGGGAGCAATCCCCCGGCTGCAGCATGACGCGCCCGGAGAAGCTGCGCGTGGCACGCGCGCTGGCCGAGCTGGGGGCGGATGTCATCGAGGCGGGCTTCCCCGCCGCCTCCAAGGGAGATTGGGAAAGCGTGCAGGCGGTCGCGCGCGAGATCCAGGGTCCCATCATCGCGGGCCTCGCCCGCTGCAATCGGGACGATATCGAGCTCGCCGCCCGCGCGCTCGCGGACGCGCCGCGCCGGCGGATCCACGTGTTCCTCGCGACCAGCGCCATCCACCGCCAGTACAAGCTCAACATGGCGCAGGAGGAGATCCTGCGCACGGCGATCGAAGGCGTGAAGCTCGCCAGAGGACTCTGCGAGGACGTGGAGTTCTCTCCCGAGGATGCTTCGCGTACGGAGCTCGAGTTCCTGGCGCAAGTGGTCGAGGCGGCGATCGAGGCCGGCGCAACGACGGTGAACATCCCCGATACCGTCGGATACACCGTGCCGGATGAATTCGCGGAGCTCTTTCGTTACCTCCGTAAGAACGTGCGCGGCATCGAGGGCATCCGGCTTTCGGTGCATTGCCACGACGATCTCGGGATGGCCGTCGCCAACAGCCTCACCGCGGTGGTGGCCGGCGCACGGCAGGTGGAGTGCACCATCAACGGCATTGGCGAGCGGGCCGGCAACTGCTCGCTCGAGGAAGTGGTGATGGCCTTGAAGACGCGCGCCGCGTTCTTCAACGTCACCACGGGCGTCCAGACCAATCGACTTTATCCCACGTCGCGCCTGGTCTCGAGCATCACCGGCATGCCGGTACCCCGCAACAAGGCCGTCGTAGGCGAGAACGCCTTCGCACACGAGGCCGGAATCCATCAGCACGGCGTGCTGCGCCATCACTCGACCTACGAGATCCTGCGTCCCGAGGACGTGGGCCTCTCTCGCAGTCACCTGGTGCTGGGCAAGCACAGCGGCCGCCACGCCTTCCGGGAGCGCGTGAAGGCCCTCGGGTTCGAGCTCGATGAGGCCGAGCTCAACCGCGTTTTCGAGGAATTCAAAGCGCTCGCCGATAAGAAGAAGGAGCTGTTCGATGGCGACATCGAGGCGCTGGTGCTGCGCGCCGAAGGCAGCGCGGCCGGCCCCTGGAGCCTCACCAGCCTGGACACCATGGCCGCCAGCAACGCGCCCGCCACTGCCATGGTGCAGCTGCGGCATGCCGATGGGCGGACGATGGAGCGCAAGGCATCCGGCGACGGTCCGGTCGATGCGGCCTTCAAGGCGATCGAGGCCGCCACCGGAATCAGCGTGATGCTGCGGAAGTTCGAGATCCGCGGCGTCACGGAGGGCGAGGATGCCCAGGGAGAAGCGGTGGTCTACGTCGAATACAACCAACGCACGTACCGCGGTTCGAGCGTGAGCACCAATATCGTGGAGTCGAGCACGAAGGCGTTCCTCGAGGTCATCAACCGCATCGAGCTGGCTCAGGCCGGCACCCGCTCGCGCGAGGAGCGCGGCAACGCGGCGCGTGCGGCTCAAGCGGCGGTGTAGGAGAGACGCGCCGATGCCTGCCCCGCAAACATTGTTCGAGAAGGTATGGCGCCGCCACGAAGTGGCGGCGGAAACCCCCGATACGCCTGCCATCCTCTACATCGACCTGCACCTCATTCACGAGGTGACCTCGCCGCAGGCCTTCGCGGTGCTGCGCGAGCGTGGGCTGCCCGTGCGGCGGGCGGACCTGTCATTCGCCACCATGGACCACTCCACCCCCACTCGCACGGAGCAGGTGTTCGGTGGTGCCCCCATCGCCATCGAGGCCGCGGCCCGGCAGGTCCGTGAGCTCGAGGTCAACTGCGCCGGCTTCGGCGTGGAGCTCCTGGGGCTTCGCCACGATCGCCGCGGCATCGTGCACATCATCGGACCGGAGCTCGGCCTGACCCAGCCCGGCAAGACCGTGGTCTGCGGCGACAGCCATACGAGCACGCACGGGGCGCTCGGTGCGCTGGCTTTCGGCATCGGCACGACGGAGGTCGGCCACGTGCTCGCCACGCAATGTCTGCTGCAGAGAAAGCCCCGGACGCTCGCCATCAACATCAGCGGCGAGCTTGCGGCCGGTGTGACCGCGAAGGACCTCATCCTCGCCATCATCGGCAGGATCGGTGTCGCGGGCGGTACCGGGCATGTCATCGAGTATCGGGGCGAAACGATAGCCGCGCTCGACATGGACGAGCGCATGACGGTCTGCAACATGTCGATCGAGGCGGGCGCGCGCGCGGGCATGATCGCACCCGACGAGACGACCTACGCCTATCTGGCCCACCGCCCGCGCGCGCCGCAGGGCGAGGCGTGGGAGAAGGCGCTCGCGCAGTGGCGGCAGCTTCCGACCGACCCCGGAGCGCGCTTCGACAGGGAGGTCGACATCGACGCTTCGGGTCTGGAGCCGATGATCACTTACGGCACCAACCCCGGCATGGTCATGCCGATATCTGGAACGATTCCGCAGCGTCCGGACGATGCCGTGTTCGCGAAGTCCCTCGCCTACATGGGGTTCGAGCCGGGCAGCCCCCTGGCCGAGCGCCCGGTCAACGTGGTCTTCCTCGGCAGCTGCACCAACGGGCGTCTCTCCGACCTGCGCGATGCGGCCTCGCTGCTGCGCGGGCGCAAGGTGGCGCCCGGCGTGCAGATGCTGGTGGTGCCCGGGTCGCAGCAGGTCAAGCGCGACGCGGAGGCGGAGGGACTGGACAAGGTGTTTCTGGAAGCCGGCGCGCAGTGGCGCGAGTCCGGCTGCTCGATGTGCCTCGGGATGAACGGCGACCTCGTACCGAAGGGGCTATACGCCGTCAGCACCAGCAATCGCAATTTCGAAGGTCGGCAAGGCGTAGGTGCACGTACGCTACTAGCAAGCCCGCTGACTGCCGCAGCCTCTGCAGTCCGTGGACGCGTTACCGATCCCCGCGAGCTGATGTAGGAGCTTTTGCAGTGGACCCGATCAAGACTTTACGCTCGCGCACCGTTGTGCTGCGCGCGAGCGATGTCGATACGGACCAGATCATTCCGGCCCGTTTTCTCACCACGACGACCCGGTCCGGACTCGGCGCGCATCTGTTCGCCGATTGGCGTTACGGCGCCGACGGGGCGCCACAAGTGGACTTCGTGCTGAATCGGCCGGAGGCGAAGGGGTGCACCATTCTGGTTGCGGGCAACAACTTCGGCTGTGGGTCGTCGCGGGAGCATGCGCCTTGGGCGCTCACGGATTACGGGTTCCGGGCGGTGGTGAGCACGCAGTTTGCGGATATCTTTCGCAACAACTCGTTGAAGAATGGATTGCTGCCGGTCATGGTCGACACGGTCGCGCATGGGTGGCTGATGGAGCATCCCGGGGCGGATGTCAGCATCGATCTCGAGAGCACGACGCTCACGCTGCCTGACGGACGGGCCGTACGCTTTCCGCTCGAGCCGTTTGCACGGTATTGCCTGATGAATGGAGTGGATGAGCTGGGGTTCCTGCTGGGAAGGGAGAAGGAGATTCAGGCTTACGAGGGACGGCAGGCTGTTTGAAGGCAGAAGCCAGGATGACCTGCACACGCCGGAGCATCGGTCGCAAAGGCGCCTGCCGGGGGACGCCGTGACAAAATCGCAGGAGCGATTTTGGACGGCGAAAGCCGGCCCGGAAGAGCTCGGCGCAGGGACGGGGCCGAGCAATCCGGTTGCGCGGGCTCACGCCCGCTCACTGATCCATGGAGGCTCTCTTCCGTCGTCCCTGACTCCAGAAGCCCCCGGCAGGCGCCTTTGCGACCGCTGCTCCGCTTTGCGCATTTGATCAAACGAACATTCGGAATTTAGAGATGAAGGCCACGATTGCGGTTTTGCCGGGGGATGGGATTGGGCCGGAAGTCACGGCACAGGGGCTGCGATGCTTGCGTGCCATCGCGCAGATGCACGGGCACCAGTTCGAGCTGAACGAGTTGCCGTTCGGAGGCGCGGCCATTGATCTTTGTGAAAATCCGCTGCCGGACGGGACCCTGAAAGCGTGCCTCGAGGCTGACGCCGTTCTTCTGGGTGCGATCGGCGGGCCGAAGTGGTCGGCGCCGGAAGCGAAGGTTCGGCCCGAGCAGGGGCTCCTCGGGCTGCGCAAGGCGCTCGGGGTGTATGCCAATCTGCGGCCGGTGAAGGTGCATCCTGCATTGCTCTCCTCTTCCACTCTGAAGGCAGAGATTCTGGAAGGCGTCGATCTTGTTTTCGTTCGCGAGCTGACCGGCGGAATCTATTTCGGGGAGAAGCGTCGGGACGCAGCGTCGGCTACGGATGTCTGTACTTATACCGTGGCGGAAGTCGAGCGGATCGTACGGACGGCGGGGAGATTGGCGCGGCAGCGGCGGCGCAAGCTGGTGTCGATCGACAAGTCGAACGTGCTCGAGACGTCGCGGCTGTGGCGGGAAGTGGCTACGCGAGTGATGAAGACGGAATTTGCCGATGTATCGCTCGAGCACATGCTGGTGGATTCGGCGGCCATGCACCTCATCCGGCGGCCGCACGACTTTGACGTGCTGGTGACGGAGAACATGTTCGGCGACATCCTCACGGATGAGGCTTCGATGCTGGCGGGATCGCTGGGGCTATTGCCTTCGGCTTCCCTTGGCGACGGCACGCGCGGAGTGTATGAGCCGATCCATGGCTCGGCGCCGGACATCGCCGGCCAGGGGATCGCCAATCCCTGCGGGATGATCCTGAGTGTCGCGCTCTTGCTGCGGCACTCGCTCGGCCTGGAGGCGGAGGCGATGGCGCTGGAGTCTGCGGTGTCCGAAGCTCTCGAGCACGGCGCACGGACTCCGGACGTTGCCGCCAGCCGCGATCGCGCGCTCGGCACGAATCAGGTCGGTGAGGCCGTGCTCAGCCGGATCGGCACCCCCTGAACCGGATCGGCAGCCCGAGGCCGGCGGCCTTCTCAGCCGAATCGCCGCGTCCCGGGCCGGCGCGGCCTCCTCAGCCGAATCACCGCGTCCTCACCCGGCGCGGCCTTCTCAGTCGAATCACCGCGTCCTGACCCGGTGCGGCGTGCGCGCTGCCGGGGTCTGCGGTCCTGCCGGCCCCTCAGCAGGCGGCCGCAAGCACTTTCGTCGGGTGCTGACAGGCGCGCGCCGCGCGCTCCAGCCCGGCGGCGATATCAGCCCGCAGGTCTTCCAGACCCTCGATGCCAATGGAGAGACGGATGAGGCCGTCGGCGAGCCCGGCTCGCAAACGCGCGGCCGGATCCATCGCGGCATGCGTCATGGTGGCCGGATGGGCCACGAGACTCTCGACGCCGCCCAGGGACTCCGCCAGCGAGAAACAACTCAGGTCGGAGCAGAAGGCGCGGACGGCTTCGTGGCCGCCCTCGAGCTCCACGCTGACGATGGCGCCGTAGCCGCTCTGCTGACGCCGCGCGACTTCATGTCCCGGGTGAGTCGCCAGGCCCGGGTAGTAGACGCGCCTGACACCGGGCTGCTCCACCAGCCACTGTGCCAGGCTCGCCGCGTTGCGGCCGTGATGCTCCAGCCGTGCGTGCAGGGTGCGCAGCCCGCGCAAAGTCAGATAGCTGTCGAACGGTGCCCCCGTGATGCCCAGACAGTTGGCCCACCACACGAGCTGCTCGTGCAGCTCCTTGGTGCGAGCCACCACGGCGCCCCCCACTACGTCGCTGTGACCGTTGAGGTACTTCGTCGTCGAGTGAACGACGAGATCCGCGCCCAGAGTGAGCGGCTGCTGCCAGGCAGGGGAAAGGAATGTGTTGTCGACCACGACGAGCGCGCCGGCAGCATGCCCGAGCGCCGTGAAATGCTCGACATCGGTGATCCGCAGCAGCGGATTGCTCGGCGTCTCGATCCAGAGGAGCGCTGCGGGCCTGGCGAGAGCGGCCTTGACGGCCGCGAGGTCGCCGAAGTCGACGAACTCCACGTCCCGCTCACCGCGGCGACGCCATGCCTCGAACAAACGGTAGGTGCCGCCGTAGCAGTCGTGCGGCGCGATGATCCGCGCGCCGACCGGGATGAGATAGCCGACCAGAGTGATCGCGGCCATGCCGGTCGCGGTCACGACGGCTCCGGTACCCAACTCCAGCTTCGCGATCGCCTCGCCTAGAAGGTCCCGGGTGGGATTTCCCGAGCGCGTGTAGTCGTAAGCGCGCTTCTCTCCGAAAGCTCGGAACGCGAAGGTCGATGTCAGGTGGATCGGCGGCACCACCGCACCGGTGGCATCGTCGCATTCGAGGCCAGCGCGCACCGTCTGGGTGACCTGATCGGCGGCGTGGCGGCGTATCAGCTTGCTCATGACTCAGTTGCTCTCCAACGCCGCGGCGAGAACCCCGCGGAGCTGCTGTGATTCCTTCAGGAAGGCGTCATGCCCGTAGATGGACGAGATCTCGTGGAAGCGGCCGGCGCCCAGACGCGCGACCATGCCCCGTACGTCCGCCAGCGGCACGAGCTGGTCTTCGCGCACGCCGACCGCGAGGGTCGGAACGAAGATCCGCTCCGCAGCGACCCGATGCAGATCGATCGATTCCGACAGACAGAGAAAGGATTCGGGCCGATGGCGCGCCGCAAAGTCGCTGCCGCGGGCCATCAGGTAGCGCTCCACCGGGAACACGAAGCGCTCCGACTCGAGCGCCGGCGGGCCGGCGAACCGCGCCGCGAGCTCCTCGCCGCTTCGATAGGTCGACATCGCCAGGGCACGTGCCAGCTTCAGCCCGTCGGCGGCGCGGCCGCTCTCCAGGGTGATGCGGACGATCTCCCGTTGGACGCTGCGCCAGGCGGTGGCGAGGGGATGGGGCCGGTCGGTGGCACACAGCACGATGAGGCGCCCCACCCGCTCCGGATACCGTTCACCGAACGCGAGCGCAACCATCCCGCCGTAGGAGCCGCCCGCGATGGCGCGCATGGCCTTGATGCCGAGGTGGTTGAGAAGCCGCAGGAGGAGCTCGGCCTGATCGTAGGTCGAGACGCTGGGGAACCGCTGCAAGTCCCGCGGCCCGGTGGTCTCGCCGCTGCCGCCGAGATAATCGAAGCTCAAAACCCTGAATCGATGCGTGTCGAGCGGGCGGTCCGGCCCGCAGATGTCGGACCACCAGCCAGCGAGCTCGCGCTCGCGGTGCCGGATGATCCCGGCGCCGTCGGGGTGTTGGTGCTGCTCCTCGCCGAGGCACACGCGCCGGCTGGCGGAAATACCGCCGAGGGCACACACGACGGGAGCATTGGCAGGGCCGACCATGCGCCAGGCGAGGTGTACGCCGCTCAGGCGGCCGCCATGATGGAGAGCCATCTCGCCAGGGATCTCGAGCAACCCCTCACGGAAGACTGGATCGGCGGCTGGGAGCACGGGTGCGCTAATCCCGGGAGGGATCAGGACCGGCTCGGCAATGGCGTTCATCGGTGGCTCCGCAATACTGTCCCGGCTCACCGGTTATCCTGCGGAGCGCCCACCAGGAACCTGGTGGGTTCGTCGCGTCCATCCCCATCGCGCCCAACTGGCGGCACGGCAAGGCTACGCAGACCGCTCATCTATCGTCCGGCCGCCCGTGCGGCTCGGATCGCAGGAGTTGGCACCTTTCCAGGGTGGTTAGTCCTGGCGGTTGCCCCGGCGTCTAAGGGCCTAATCCCTCAGCCGGTCTCGATGAGTGGCTGGCAGTTTAGGGTGCGCGCACGCAACACGTCAAGTGACGGACCCGAGATCCAGCTCACGGTTGCCCGCGGATACGGGCAAGTGGGCAGGCCCAAGCACGGGTCCAAGTACGGGTCCAAATGGACTGGTTTCGCGGCCCGCTTTCGTGCTAATGTACTAGCACGCTATTACATTGAAACGCCATGAAGACCCATCGCAGCCTCACGCCCCGCCAGGAGGCGCTCGCCGAGCGCAACCTCTATGCCGCAATCGCCAGCCTGCGCAGCGGCGAGGAAGTCCGCTCGTTCTTTCGGGACCTTTGCACGCCGGCGGAGCTGCAGGCGATGGCGGACCGCTGGGCCGTGGTGGACTACCTCGGACGGGGCCTGCCCTACCGCGAAATCCATCGTCTGACCGGCGTCAGTGTCACGACCATCGGGCGCGTGGCGCGTTTCCTTGCCGCGGGCAACGGCGGTTACGCCCTCGCCGTCTCCAGGTTGGACAAATCACGCGCGCAGACGGAGGCGCCGCGCCATGGATGAGCTGCGTTTGAAGCTCGCCATCCAGAAGTCGGGCCGGCTGACCGACCCCTCGCTCGACCTGCTCGTGCGCTGCGGCCTGAAGATCTCGCGCGGCAAGGATCAGCTGATGGCCTACGGCGAGAACATGCCGCTCGATGTGCTCTTCGTGCGCGATGACGACATCCCCGACCTGGTGCAGGAGGATGTCTGCGACCTCGGGCTGGTCGGCCGCAACGTGCTGGAGGAGAAGCGCCTGGAGCTCGCGGCGCGCGGCCACTCGGCACGCTTCCAGCAGGTGCGCACCCTCGATTTCGGGCGCTGCCGTCTCTCGCTCGCCGTACCGGAGGGCACCTCGTTCGACGGGCCGCGTACCCTGCGCGGCAAGCGCATCGCGACGACCTATCCCTTTCTCCTGGAGAAGTACCTGCGCGAGCGCGACGTCGCCGCCGAGATCGTCACGCTTTCCGGCGCCGTGGAGATCGCGCCTCGCCTGGGCCGAGCCGATCTCATCTGCGATCTCGTCTCGACCGGATCGACGCTGCAGGCCAATCACCTGCGCGAGGTGGAGACGGTGCTGGAGAGTCACGCGGTGCTGATCCGTACGCCGCTCGACCTGCCGCCGGTCAAGGATGAGTGGGTGCAGCGGCTGCTCATGCGCATCGACGGCGTACAACAGGTCCGCGAGAGCAAGTACATCATGCTGCACGCGCCGCGCGCCGCCCTCGCGGAGATCCGCAGGCTCCTGCCGGGCAGCGAATCGCCGACCATCATTCCCCTCGAGGGCTTTCCCGACCGAGTGGCGATCCACGCCGTCTGCCGCGAGAACGTGTTCTGGGAGACGCTGGAGAGTCTGAAGAAGGCCGGCGCCAGCGCGCTTCTCGTGCTGCCGGTCGAGAAGATGCTGGCCTGAGCGATGCGCATCCTCGACTGGGTATCCCTCTCCCCCGGTGAGCGCCGCGCGGCGCTCGCGCGCCCCGCACAGGCCGCCCGCGACGACATCGAGGCGCTCGCGCGCGAAGTGATTGCCAACGTGCGCGCGGGCGGCGACGAGGCGCTGCGTGCCTACACCCGGCGATTCGACGGCACGGAGTTGCCTACTCTCACGGTGAGCGCCGAGGAATTCTCGCAAGCGGAACGGGCACTGACATCCGAGCAGCGATTCGCGCTCGAGCGTGCGATCGTCAACGTGGAGCGGTTCCATCGCGCACAGCGTCCGGATGGGATGACGTTGGAAACGATGCCCGGCGTACGTTGTGAACGGGTCATCCGGCCGATCTCGGCCGTCGGTCTGTACGTGCCGGCCGGCTCCGCGCCGCTGCCTTCCGCCGTGGTCATGTTGGCCGTGCCGGCGCGCATCGCCGGCTGCCCGCGACGGGTGCTCTGCACGCCGCCCATGCGCGATGGCCGGGCCAATCCCGCGGTGTTGGTCGCGGCAAGGCTCTGCGGCATCGAGTCCGTGTACAAGGTAGGCGGCGCACAAGCGATCGCCGCGATGGCGTACGGCACCGAGTCGGTCGCTAAAGTCGACAAGATCTTCGGACCGGGCAACGCCTGGGTGACGGCCGCCAAGCAGGCGGTGGCGGGCGACCCGGCCGGCGCGGCCTGCGACATGCCGGCAGGTCCCTCGGAAGTGCTCGTGGTCGCCGACGAGAGCGCGCGCCCGGAGTTCGTCGCCGCGGACCTGCTCGCCCAGGCCGAGCACGACACTCAGGCCCAGGCGATTCTGCTGACGCCGAGCCGCACGCTCGCCGAAGCGGTCGTCGCGGCTGTCGCGACCCAAACACGCGTCCTCTCCCGCCGGTCGATCCTGGAGCAGTCGCTCGCAAGCAGCCGCTGCATCGTCGTGCGGGATCTGGAGAGTGCTCTCGAAGTTGCCAATGAATACGCGGCCGAGCACCTCATCCTGGAGGTCCGCGAGCCGCGCCGCTGGCTCGAGAGAGTGGTGAGCGCCGGCTCGGTGTTTCTCGGCGCCTGGTCGCCGGAGCCAATGGGCGACTACTGCTCCGGCACCAATCACGTGCTGCCGACTTATGGCTATGCGCGCGCCTACAGCGGGCTGTCGGTGCTCGATTTCGTCAAGCGGATCACCGTGCAGGAGCTCTCGCCCGAGGGCCTGCGCTCCCTGGGACCGGTCGCCGTCACCCTCGCGCGGCTCGAGGGGCTCGATGCGCATGCCGGCGCGGTGACACGGCGGCTGGCCGCTCTCGCCGCCGAGGATGGCGCGACGTCCCTGGCCGGGGGCATACCGTGAGCTGGGTCCAGGAGCTCGCCCGGCCTGACATCGTGGCCCTCGAGCCCTACCAGCATGCCTCCTGGGAGCCGAGCCTCGAGCGGCTCCATGCCAACGAGCTGCCCTGGCGACCGGCGAACGACGACACCCGCGCGGGACTCAACCGCTACCCTGAGCCGCAGCCGCGGGCGCTCGTGGCGGGCCTTGCGGACCTCTACGCAGTCGCCCCCGCATCCGTTCTGGTGGGACGCGGCAGCGATGAGGCGATCGATCTTCTGACCCGTGCCTTCTGCCGCGCCGGCAGCGACGCGGTGCTGGTCTGTCCACCCACCTTCGGCATGTATTCCGTCAGCGCGCGGATCCAGGGCGCGCAGGTCCTGCAAGTGCCGCTCCTCGCGGCGGATGGCTTCGCGCTGGACGAGCACGCCGTGCTGGACCGTTGCACCCCGGCGGTCAAGCTCGTCTTTGTTTGCTCACCCAACAATCCAACAGGAAACCTGCTCGATGAAGGCGCGATCCTGCGCCTCGCGCGCCGGCTGGAGGGACGCGCGCTGCTGGTCATCGACGAGGCGTACATCGAGTTCGCCGGGCGGCCGAGCCTGGCGCGGCTGGTGGCGCAGCAGCCGAACCTCGCGGTCCTGCGCACTCTGTCGAAGGCGTACGGGCTGGCCGGGGCGCGCTGCGGCTCGCTCATAGCCGATCCGGAAATCATCGCTCTGCTGCGCAAGATCATTCCGCCCTACGCCATCCCCGAATTGACCCTGCAGGCGGTGCTGCAACGCCTGACACCTGCCGCGCGTGCGCACTCCCGAGCGAGCCTGGAGGTGCTGCTGGCGGAGCGCGAGCGGCTCTCGCGGGCGCTGCCGCGCCTAGCGCGCGTCACCCAAGTATGGCGCAGCGATGCCAACTTCGTGCTGGCGGAATTCGAGGACCCCGCCGCGGCTCTGGCACGCGCCCGTGAGGCGCACCTTCTGGTCCGCGATGCGCGCCGCTATCCCGGACTCGGGCAAGCCCTGCGCATCACGGTCGGGACGCCGGAACAGAACGGCCGCTTGCTGGAGGCATGGTCATGACCCGACCCGCGCCGACGCTCTTCATCGATCGCGACGGGACTCTGGTGGAAGAGCCGCCCGACGAGCAGGTCGACACGCTGGAGAAGGTGCGCTTCATGCCGGGCGTGTTCGCCGCGCTGGCGGACCTCACGCGCCACGGCTATCGCCTCGTCATGGTCACCAACCAGGACGGGCTCGGGACCCACTCCTTTCCCCGGGCGGCGTTCGAGAGTCCGCAGCAATTCATTCTCGAGACGCTGCGCTCGCAGGGTATCGAGTTCGATGCGGTCTTCGTCTGTCCGCATTTCAAGAGCGACGGCTGCGGCTGCCGCAAGCCCAACACCGGGCTGGTGACGGAATACATTCATACGACCGGAGTCGACCTCCCGGCCAGCGCGGTCGTCGGCGATCGCGACACCGACCTGCAGTTCGCCGCGAATCTCGGCGTGCGAGGCGTGCGGGTGCGACGCCTCGGTACGCCGGAAGAGACATGGCCTGCGGCCGTCGCAAACCTCACGGAGCGCCGCGCACAAGTTGGCCGACGTACGCGGGAGACCCAGATCGACGTTCGCATCAATCTGGATGACCCGTCCCTCATTCGAGTAGCCACTGGCATCGGGTTCTTCGACCACATGCTGGAGCAGCTGGCCAAGCACGGAGGGTTCGCGCTCGAGCTGGCCTGCAAGGGCGACCTCGAGATCGATGAGCATCACACCGTGGAAGATTGCGCGCTGGCGCTCGGTGAGGCGCTCCGGCGGGCCCTCGGGTCGAAGGTGGGCATCGCGCGCTACGGGTTCCTCCTGCCGATGGACGAGGCGCAGGCGCAAGTCGCGATCGACCTGTCGGGGCGAGCGTTCGCCCGGTTCTCCGGGCAGTTCAACCGCGAGGCGGTGGGCGGCCTGCCGACGGAGCTGGTGCCGCATTTCTTCCGTTCCCTAGCGGAATCTCTCGGGGCCGCGGTGCACGTGAGCGTCACGGGTGAGAACAGCCACCACATGATCGAAGCGTGCTTCAAGGGCGTCGGACGCGCGATGCGCCAGGCGCTGCGGCGCGAGAGCCGAGAGCTGCCGAGCACGAAGGGAGTGTTGTGACGGAAGCGGTGATCGTCGACAGCGGCGGCGCCAATCTGGCCTCGCTGCAATTCGCGCTCGAGCGGCTGGGGGTGCGCGTGCGCGTGAGCTCCGATGCGCGCGAGATCGCGGCGGCGGCCCGCGTCGTCTTGCCGGGCGTGGGATCGGCGCCGGATGCCATGCAGAGGCTGCGACGCTGCGGACTCGCGGAGCTGCTGCCGACGCTGCGCCAGCCGGTGCTCGGCATCTGTCTGGGCATGCAGCTGCTCTTCGAGCGCTCGGCGGAGGGGATGACGGAATGCCTGGGTCTTCTTCCCGGGGCGGTGCGGCGGTTGGACGCAGTTGCGGGACGGCCGGTGCCGCACATGGGATGGAATCAGCTCGCGGAGGTGCGGGAAGACCCGTTGCTGACGGGCATCGGGCCGGGCGAGTACTTCTACTTCGTGCACAGCTATGCCGTACCGGCATCCGCGGTGACGCTCGCCCACGTCCACTATGGGGAGGCGGTCTCGGCCGTGGTCAGACGCGGTAACTTCTGGGGAACGCAGTTTCATCCGGAGCGGTCCGCGTCCGCGGGTGCGCGGCTGCTCGGCAATTTTCTCAGACTGACCTGAGCGTACGGAGACCGTCCGGCCGATGTTGTTGATTCCTGCCATCGACTTGCGCGCCGGCCGCTGTGTCCGCCTCTATCAGGGGGACTTCGGCGCGGAGACCCGATATGAGTACACGCCGCGGGAGCTGCTGGAGAAGTATCGGGCGCTGGGCGCCTCCTGGGTGCACGTGGTAGACCTCGACGGCGCGCGCGATGGCGTACTGGCCAATCGCGAGGTCATCACCGATCTCGCTGCGCAAAAGCTCGTCAGGCTGCAAGTGGGCGGCGGCATCCGCTCGCCGCAGGTCATCGAAGACCTGATCTCCCGCGGTGTCGAGCGGGTGGTCATCGGCAGCGCCGCGGTGGAGCGGCCGGACGAGGTCATCGGCTGGGCCAGCCGGTTCGGGGCCGAGCGCATCTGCCTGGCGCTCGATGTCCGCCACGACCGCCACGGGGAGCCGCAGGTTCGCACCCGTGGTTGGAAAGCGGGCACGGCGATCTCTCTCTGGGAGGCACTGGCGATTTATCCGGCCGCGGCGATGCGGCACGTTCTGTGCACCGACATCGAGCGTGACGGCGCCCTTACCGGACCCAACCTGGGCCTCTATCGCGCGGCCGTCGCGCGTTTTCCGCGCATCGCCTGGCAGGCATCGGGCGGCGTGCGGGACGCCGCCGACCTCGTCGCGCTCGCGCGGATCGGCGCCACGGCGGCAGTGAGCGGCAAAGCGCTGCTCGAAGAGCGCATCAAACCCGAGGAGTTGCGACCATTCTTGCCCGACGCATCATTCCCTGCCTCGACGTCCGCGACGGCCAAGTCGTAAAGGGCGTGCGCTTTCGCGACCATCAGGTCGTGGGCGACATCATGGAGCTCGCCGCGCGCTACCGTGACGAGGGCGCGGATGAGCTCGTGTTCTACGACATCACGGCGAGCCCGGAGCGCCGCTCGGTGGATCGCGGCTGGGTGCGGCGGGTCGCACAGGTACTCGACATTCCGTTCTGCGTCGCCGGCGGGATCCGCTCGGTGGCCGAAGCGGAGGAGGTCTTGAACGCCGGCGCGGAGAAAATATCCATCAACTCACCGGCGCTCGCCGATCCCGAGCTCATCGGGGCTTTGAGCCGCCGCTTCGGCTCGCAGTGCGTCGTCGTCGGCATCGACAGCCAGCTCACGAGCGAGGGGTACCGCGCCTACCAGTTCACCGGCGACCCGAAGCGCATCCGCGAGTCGGGCCGGGACGTGCTCGCCTGGGTGCGCGAGGCGCAGGAGCGCGGCGCGGGCGAGATCGTGCTCAACTGCATGGGCAGCGATGGCGTGCGCCGCGGCTATGACATCGAGCAACTGCGGGCCGTCCGCGCGATCTGCCGTGTGCCGCTCGTGGCATCCGGAGGGGCCGGCGCGGTGGAGCATTTCACCACGGTGTTCCAGGAAGCCGGCGCCGACGCCGCTCTCGCTGCAAGCGTCTTCCACACGGGCGTGATCGCCATCCCCGACCTCAAGCAGGCGCTGCGTGCCGCCGGAATCGAGATACGACCATGACAAAATCGGCGCCCGGCGCTTCTCTCGCTCCGGGCGACATCGCGACACTCGACTTCGACAAGGGCGGCGGCCTCCTCCCCGCTCTCGTACAGCACGCCGAAACCGGCGCCGTGCTGATGTTGGGTTACATGAATCGCGAGGCATTGAGCGAGACACTCACCCGGCGGCGCGTGGTCTTCTTCAGCCGCAGCCGCGGCTGCTTGTGGGAGAAAGGCGAGACTTCCGGCCATACGCTGCGGCTCGAGGCCGTGTGCACCGACTGCGACCGCGACACCCTGTTGGTCACCGCCCTCCCCGTCGGCCCCGTGTGTCATCTCGGCAGCGCAACCTGCTTTGGCGATGAGGCGCCGACCGCCGCCGGCAGGCTGGCCTTTCTCGGCGCCCTCGAGGGCGTGATCGCACAGCGCATCGCCGAGCGCCCCGAGGGCAGCTACACCGCGCGCCTCTACGCCCGGGGGCCGAAGCGCATCGCGCAGAAAGTCGGCGAGGAAGGCCTGGAGGTCGCGCTCGCGGCCGTGGCGGAGCCGGATGACGAGCTCATCGCCGAGTCGGCCGACCTGCTCTACCATCTGTTGCTTCTGTTGAAGAGCCGGGGCCTGCGGCTCGAGCATGTCGTCGCGGAGCTCGAGTCCCGGCATGCCGGACGCGCTCGCGCCGCCGCGGGCGAGGACTGAGCCCGCCGCTGCGACAGGCCGACAACACTGCCGAGCTGACTGTTCTGTCGAAGGTTGGTTCGACACCAGGCTCGCGCCCGAGCCTGTCTGTCGCCAAGCGGGAACAAAAATGGCGACCCGTCCGGCGCAAGCCGCAAAGTTGGCAATCGTGCCGGCGGTCGGATGGGGAAATCAACGCCATGAAATACGGTCTCGCTTTGGGATGTCTACTCCTGTTCGCGGGCGCAGGGGTGTATGCGCAGGAACCGCGACCAGACGACGCCAGCACTTACGTGGAAGCAACAGGGGGGAACAGCGTCTTGCAGCTACGCTACCTCTCCCCTTCTCCCTGGGCGGCGACCGGAGGAGCATCGCGCAGCGATCTCGACTACGGTTTTCTGCTCTCCGAGGACCGCGACATCATCCTGTCCTCGGCTTTGATGTTTCACACCAACCTGCACCTGCTGCCCGGGCTGACGATAGACATCGGTCCACAGGGGTATCTGGCGCTGCTCTCCGCGGCGACCAAGACCAATGTGTTCGCGGTCGCGTTTGGCGCCGATGCCCGCTACCTGTTGCTGCCCCGCTGGGGTATTGCAGCGTTCGGCAGCGCCTACTACTCTCCTGGCGTGCTGACATTCGGCTCGGCGCACAACCTCTACGATTTCACCGCAGGCGCTCAGGTCCAGTTCACACCGCGGCTGGGCGGGCTCGCCGGCTATCGCTGGCTCAAGTTCACCACCGTCAATGCGCCCGATGTGCGGGTGCAGAACGAAGTCTTCGTAGGTCTGCGCTGGCAGATGCAGTAGTCCGCCCGCACATGTTGTGTTCGGGCCGCATCGCCGTGCGCGCCGCCTCGGGAACGCTCCTGGCTACGAACGCTGTACGCCGGGCGCGCCGCGTCCGACACGGAGATGCGAAAATGCAACAGCCACTGCGTCTACTCGGAACATGTCTGTGCCTCTGCGCCCTCGGGGCCGGCATCGGCGTCGCCCACGCCCAGGATCAGGATCGGAGCTACTGGTCGAGCCGTTGGGGTGCCCACGATCCGGCCACCGCGGCCGATACGGGCCTGTATGTTGGAGCCGGCTATGTCAGGGCCGAGATAAAGAACGTATTCGGCTATACCGGATACGGCTTCAAAATCGACGACAATGCCTGGAAGGCCATCGTCGGATTCAGGCCGGTGCCGCCCTTTGCGGTGGAAGCCAACTACGTCAATCTCGGTCATCAGAGCAACGTGCTCCTGGGCGGCAACCCGCGGTCACACGCGACGGCCCGCGCATTCGACATCTTCGGCGTGGGACTCCTGCCGCTCGGGCCCGTGGACATCTACGGCAAAGCCGGCGGCGCGCGCTGGACGCTGAGCGGTAATCTGCAAGGACCCAACAGCACGCTGTTTGCGCTTGACCGCAGCGGCACGAGCTTCGCTTGGGGCGCCGGCATCCAGGCGCACTGGGGGCCGCTCGGCGCGCGGCTCGAGTACGAGCACTTCCAGATGCCCTCCACCGATGGCGCGAGACTCTACACGGCGGCTGTGACTTTCACCTTCTGAGCCGGCTACGGCCACCGTGCCGGCGCGCGCCTTTGGCGCACGGGCACCGGCATACGTCGCCTGAGCTGCACTGCGCCCCTGCACTGCGGACGACCGTCCGGCGCCCGCGGGCACGATTCTTGGTGGACATCCGATAGAGCCTCGCTGCAGGCGCCGTTCGCGCGGTTTTTGAAGATCATGCGCATCCCTCTCCTGGCCGCAGGTGCCGTCATCGCACTCTGCTCCTGCGCGCAGTTGCCGACTGTCGACGAGCATGAGCTGCTGCAGGAAGCCTCCCGGCCGCAGGCGATTCAGGTTCACGGCGTGCGCGGCCCGCTGTCCCGGCGGCAGGCGAGACGAGTCCTCGCGCGGGTTTCCGCTCAGGCGCCGAATGCCGATGCCTTCGATCGCCAGCTCGCGATCGAGCAACTCGTCGCCGACAGCCCGCTGTATACCGGCAACCGCGTGCGCGTCCTGCAGGACGGCGCGCAGACCTTTCCGGCGATGTTCGCCGCCATGGAAGGGGCGCGGCGATTCCTGTATCTCGAGTATTACACGCTGCAGGATGTGCAGAGCGATGGCCGCAAGCTCAGCGATGTGCTGGCCGCCAGGGCCCGCGCCGGAGTCCAAGTCCGGGTGATCTACGATGCGGTCGGCTCGCTGGGGACCCCGGAGACTTTCTTCGCGGGCCTGCGCGCGGCCGGGGTGCAGCTCGTGCAGTACAACCCTATCAATCCGCTGAAGGGACCTCTGTCTCTCAACGAGCGCGATCACCGCAAGATTCTCATCGCCGACGACAAAGTGGCGATCGTCGGCGGCGTCAATCTGAGTACGACCTATGAGAGCGCCCCGCCGCTCGCCCACGCGCTCGGGGGCAACAAACAGCCGCCGGCCGGAGGCGCGCATCCTGTCTGGCATGATGTCGATCTGGAGATCTGGGGCCCGGTCGTACCTCAGCTCGCGCGACTCTTCAGCCAGCATTGGCGGGAGCAGAAAGGTCCGCCGCTGCCGCCGGAGGCGGCGTTCAAGGGCAAGGCACAGGGCAAGGAGATCGTGCGCGTCATCGGCAGCAGCCCCGCCCGGCTCGCTACGCGCTATTACGTCTCCGTCCTGACAGCCATGCGTACGGCGCAGAACAGTATCTGGATGACAGCCGCCTACTTCGTACCGACGCGCCAGGAGCTGCGCGCGTTGCGAGCGGCGGCCCGCCGCGGCGTCGACGTACGCATACTGCTGCCCTCGCACAGCGATGTGGGCGCAGTGCTCGCGGTACAACGCTCCTATTATCCGCGGCTGCTGGCTGCGGGAATCAAGGTGTACGAGCGCAGCGACGGCATCGTACATTCGAAGAGCATGGTGGTCGACGACGTCTGGTCGCTGGTGGGCTCATCCAACTTCGACCAGCGTAGCATCCTCTTCAACGACGAAGTCGATGTCGTGGTCCTCGGCAAGAGGACGGCGGACCAGCTTCGCGGGACCATGCTGACCGACATCGGTCATGGCAAGCTGATCGATTGGCAGACAGTACGCCGGCAGGGCACGCTGCAGCGGCTCAAGGGGTGGTTCTGGCGGCTGTGGCAGCGGCTGTTGTGAGGCTGCGGAGCCGCCGCGGGCACAGCCCGCCGCTCAATTCTCCCGCGGCGAAAGGCGTACCGCCTTCTCTTCCGCCACGTAGGCCTCGTCGTTGCGCCCCTGAGCGCGCAGCGACGCCGCGATGAGCTCCCAGGCGCTCGCCTGCGCGTGCGGATCACCGCTGGCGAGATAGAGGGCCTTGCGTCCCATCCCATAAGCCTGCGTCGGGTTTCCGGCCAGGATGTTCTCGCGCCCGAGCTCGATCCACACGAGCGGGTTGTGTGGCTCGATGCCGAGCGCCCGCTCGAGAGTCTCCTGCGCCAGGCCGAAATTGCGGCTCTGCTCCTGTGCATGCGCCGCGCCCACCAGCGACGTCGCCGCCGCTCCGAGCGTGAACGTGCGCTGCTGCGGCGCCTGTTGTTCCGGCGGCGCGGGTACCGAAGCTCCCGCTGGCGGCGCCGACTGCGTGCCCGAGGGCGCGGATGGAGCGCCCTGGCGCTGCTGCGTCTGCGGTGAGGCCGGCGCATTGGCAGGATTTTCCGACTCCGGCGGGCTCAGCAACACACAACCTGTCAGCAGTCCGCCGAGCACCATCGCGCCGATCATCCGCTTCATCACTCGCACCCCTCAATGAGTCAACCGGTGCAGCAACTGTCCGGCCCGGTCGAACAGCCTGCCCACCGTAGTCGCGCCACCGCATCCGGGCATCGGCGGCACTTGCGTGCCCGTCGGCACGGCTATTTGCACGGGCACCGCCCCGGCGCAACCCGGTTGTGCTGCCATTCCGGTCAGATAGTCGATCCAGGTCTGCGTGACCCCCTCCGGCGCAGGCAGCTCGAGTGGCGGCGTGCCGAGGGAGGCCATCAAATGCGCCCAGACCGGAAGCGCGCCTTCAGAGCCCGTCAGCCCCGTGGGCTGGTAGTGATCGTAACCCACCCAGACCACCGCGAGATTCCCACCGGAGAACCCCGCGAACCAACTGTCGCGATCCTGCGAGGAGGTGCCGGACTTGCCCGCCGTCACGAGCCCGGGCGGCAGGATGCGCATCGCGGGCACCCCCGTACCGTGTGTCATCACCTGCTCCATCATCGTCTCGACCTGGTAGACGTCAGCCGTGGGCGCCACCTGTGACACCTGCAGCGGGAATGCCTTGAGCGGTTTGCCGTCGGCACTGACCACGGCCTGCACGGCGCGCAGTGGCGTACGAAAGCCGCCGTCAGCGAGGCCGTTGTAAAGCTGCGCAACCTCCAGAGGCGAAATATCGATGGCACCCAACAGCATCGCCGGCACCTGATCCGGCGCATGCTCCAGCCCGAAGTGCTGCAGCGTGCCGGATATCTTGTCGAGCCCGACATCCATGCCGACGCCCACCGTCGCATCGTTCAATGACTCTGCCAGAGCCCGCACCACCGGTACGGGGCCGTAGTTGCGACGCGTGAAGTTCTCCGGGCGCCAGTACCTCCCGTTCGCGAGCTTGATGCTCACCGGTTGATCCTGGATGACCGTGGCCGCGTTGTAGCGACCCGTCTCGAGCGCCGTCAGATAGATGAAAGGCTTGACCAGTGATCCGATGGAGCGGCGCGCATCCAGCGCGCGGTTGAAACCATCGAAGTCGGCCTGGCGTGCGCCGACGATCGCGAGCACGTCGCCGCTCTGGGGTGAGGTGACCACCACCGCGCCCTCGAGCTTCGCGTCGCGGCGGTGGTGCCGCTTGTCGAGCACCTGCAGCTGCGTGTCGAGGGAGCGCTCCGCGAGCTCTTGGGCCCGCGGCTGCAGACTCGTGTAGATCCGCAGGCCGGCCTCCGTCAGCTCCCTCTCCGGATAGTCGCGCTGCAGGGTCCGCCGCACGAGCTCGAGGTACGCCGGATAATAGGCGCCGGAGGCCCCGGTCGTGACGCCGAGGGGTTGGCGTTGCGCGTCCTGCGCCTGTGCGGCGTTGATCACGCGCTGCTGCGCCAGGATCTGCAGCACCAGATCACGCCGCGCGAGTGTCCGCTGCGGATGACGGCGGGGGTCGTAGTAGGTGGGACCGCGCACGATCGCGACCAGCGTCGCGATCTGCGGCAGGTCGAGCTCCGCCAGCGGCTTGCCGAAATAAAACTCGCTCGCCAGACCGAAGCCGTGGATCGAGCGGTTGCCGTCCTGGCCGAGGAAGATCTCATTGATGTAGGCATTCATGAGATCCGTCTTGCTGAAGTGCGAGGCGAGCGAAATCGCCATGATCGCCTCGCGCACCTTGCGCCCCATCGTCTGCCGGTTGGAGAGGAAGTAACTCCTGACGAGCTGCTGGGTCAGCGTGCTGCCGCCCTCTTGGTACCGGTGCGAGCGCAGGTCGACCCAGACCGCCCTCAGGATCGCCAGCGGGTCGACCCCCCGGTTGGTATCGAAGCTGCGGTCCTCCACCGCCTTCAGCGCCGCCGGCAGGAGCGGCGGCACCTCCTGCGGGGTGACGACGATGCGATCCACTCCGTCGATCGGAAACAGGCTGCCGATGAGAAGCGGGTCGAGTCGGGTGACCGGCACTTCGCGGCCCGTGCTGTCGCGCATGTCCTGAATGCCGGCGGGGCCGAACGTGACCGAGAGCACCGACGCCGGCCGGCTGCCGTCGGCGAACTGCACGGCGCGCAGCGCGACGTCGATCCGATCGCCCGTCAGGCGATAAGTACCGGGGTGCTCGAGATCCACGACCCGATGATAGGAGAGGCGCTGCAATTCGTGCTCGAGCTGCATCGGCGAGAAGTTGAGCCCGGCATAGAGATCAACGGGTGCGGCGTAGACGTGCGCCGGCAGCGTCCAGCGCAGCCCTTCGAAGCGGTGCGTCACCACCAGGTTCAGATAGTAGATGTAGGCGCCACACCCCAGCAGGCCCGCGAGGAGCACCCCGACGACTGCGCCGCGCAGCCCCCAGCGACGAGCCGAGGACCTCTTTCGACCCCTGGACGGCCCGGATCGCCCGCCCGAGGAACGCCGCGACGAGCCCTTCAGAGCACCAGCTCCTCTGCCGGATCACGCAGGTTGTAATGGGAGCTCATACAACGACCGTACGCGCCCGCATTCGCGATGAGGATGACGTCGCCCTCCCGGCTGGGTGGCAGGAGGCGGTCGTGGCCGAGGACATCGGCGCTCTCGCAGATGGGACCCACGATGTTCACGAGCTCCGTGGCCGGCTCTCCCAGGCGGGTGAGATTGGCGATCTCATGGTATGCACCATAGAGTGCCGGTCGGATCAGGGAGTTCATGCCGGTGGCAACGCCGACATAGCGGACATCCCCCTTGCTCTTCAGCTGCGTCACGCGCGCGAGCAGCACGCCCGCCTGCGAGGTCAGATACCGACCCGGCTCCAGCCAGAATTCGAGGCGGGGATGCTCCGCCCGCACCGCGGCGAGCAGGGTATCGAGCTTCCCGAGATCCAAGCCCGGCTGCTCGCTACGCTCCGGCACTCCCAAGCCCCCGCCGACATCGATGGCATGGACCGATTCGAAGCGCTGAGCACAGTCGGCCAGCGTCCGCGCCGTACGCTGCCAGCTCGTGACATCAAAGATGCCGCTACCCACGTGGGCCTGTAAACCCACGATGCGTGTGCCTACTCTGTGCGCTTCCCGCGCAATTCGATCCAGGTCGGCAACTGGCACACCAAACTTGGCGTGGGCACCCGCCGTGCGCACGTGATGATGGTGTCCGGCACCCACGCCGGTGTCGATCCGCACGAAGATCTCGCTGTCGCGGAAGAGGCTCCCCCACTCCAGCAGGGCATACACGTTGTCGACCGTGACTTGCACGCCACGCTCGAGCGCCCAGGCGTACTCCTGCCGGGAGGCGAAGTTCGGTGTGTAGAGCACCCGCCGCGGATCGAGGTCTGGAAACAGTCCGAGGACCCGCTCCGCCTCGTTACGCGCTACGCACTCGAACTCCAGCCCCTCTTCCCGCACGGCCGCAAGCAACGCCGGATGAGGGTTGGCCTTCATGGCGTAGTGCACCCGTGAGATGGAGTCCATCGACCGCAGCGCTTTTGCCGCCGCACGCACAGTATCGACGTGGTAAATGTAAGCTGCTTCCCTGTCGCCCAGCGCTCCCAGAACCTGCGTGCGCTTCTCACGCCACCATGGGGTCGATCGCGCGGTTTCGGCTTGCGGCTTCGCGAACAGCTCCTGCCAGGAGGGCCCGAGCACGCGATCGCCCGGCACCGGGCGGATCAGGAGCTCATGAAGCTGGTCGACCAGCCTGTCGCCCTGACGCTCGTCGACGACGAAGGTGAAGTTGAGATCGTTCGCTGCCTGACTCACCAGGTAGATCTTCTGCTCCTCGAAGAACTCGAATGCGCCGCCCAGTTGGTGCAGGATCCCGCGGATGTTGCGCCCGACGAGGCTCACCGAGGCGCAAGGACCTATCACCTGCACGCGGCTGAGCCGCGAGAGATCGCTCACCAGGCCCGCGAGCAGGCTTTCATCGAGCGTATTGGCCGCCGGGTCGAGCGATACCGTGACGTTCGTCTCCGATGTCGAGACCAGATCCACCGACATGCCATGGCTCTTGAAGACCTGGAAGGCATCAGCGAGGAAGCCTACCTGGTGCCACATGCCGGGACTCTCGAGCGAGATCAGCGTGATACCTTTCTTGGTGCATACCGCCTTCACCTGCGCATTGCCGTCGCCTCCCTCCGCACTCAGCACAGTGCCCTCGAGGTCCGGTGCCTGCGTCGCATAGACATGCAGTGGAATCCGGTACTGGCGCGCGGGCAGGATGCAGCGCGGGTGCAGGACTTTGGCACCGCTGGTGGCGATCTCCTGCGCCTCGTCATAGTGAAGAGCGCGCAGCAGACGCGCGGTGGGCGTCGAGCGGGGGTTGGCACTGAACATGCCGGGCACGTCTGTCCAGATCTCGAGCCGCCGCGCGCGTACTTTCGCCGCAAGATAGGCTGCAGAGGTATCGGACCCGCCCCGCCCGAGCAGCACCGTGTTGCCTTCGGCGTCGCTCGCGATGAAACCCTGGGTCACGACGATGGGGGCGAGGCCCGCCAGGCGCTCCTCCAGCTCGGGATCGGGGGCGAAGCTGCAAGTGGCATTGAGCATGCCGGCCTTCGCCGAAGCATTCGCGCGCTCCTCCGAGAGGAGCATCGTGCGCGCGTCGGCCCAGTCGACTTCCAGCCCCTGGGTGCGCAGGAAGCGGGCCCCCAGGTCCGTTGCGAGCAGCTCGCCGCTCGACATGACGCGGGCACGGGTGCGATCGCTCACCTCGCCGATGAGCGCGATGCCCGCAGCGATCTGACGCAGCTCGGCGAGCCGGCGCTCGCAGTCCGGCCCGAGCGGGATGTCGAGATCGGCCGCGAGCCGGCGGTGCCGCTCATCGATGATTCTGAGCTCTTCGTCCTGCGCCTCGCCCCGCGCGGCAGCCAGGAGCTTCTCCAGACGGTCGGTGACCCCGGTCACCGCGGAGTGCACGATGAGCACCCGCGCGCCGGCGGCGCGCCGCGCGGCGGCGACCTTGGCGATGTTGCGCCAATTGGCGAGCGAGGAAACGCTGGTACCGCCGAATTTGAGGACGATCCAGTCGGACGCGGTGCGAGTCACAAAAGTCTTTCCGCAGGCAAGCGGCGGCGAGGGAGACCGCCGTGTGAGGCCTCGTGCAAGGCCCTATGTCGAGCAGTCCCCCAAGGCGGCGCGCGGGCGCTGTCACGCCCGGCCGCCCTGCTCGTTCAAGTGCGCTGCGCGCAGGTCTTAACGGTGTTCGCAGGAGCGAACCCCGTACGCAGAGCAGGAAGAAAACAATCTCCTGTCGGTTCGGTTCTACGCTTACAGCTCTTCGTCGAAGTCGCGGAGGTCCTTCTCGAGCTTCTTGTCCGCGAGGACTTCTTCGAGCCGGCTCCACGCAGCCTTGCCGCGCTTCACCTGGTTACGGGCACGCTTGTCCACCCGGTCGAGCAGCCGGTCGTAGTCGGTGCTGTCCTCGGTGGCCCCGCTCAAGAATTCCTCGTCGAGATCGAAGCTCTCGTTATCTCGTTCCGACATCTAGCGGTGCAAATCCTGAGTTAAATCAATGCGTAAGTGCATCTGGGGCACGGAGCAAGGCAGCGAACTATAGCGGATTCCCGTCCGAGAGCAATATCCATGAGTAACGAGCTGAGCTGCTACGACTCCATCCGGTCTCGCACGGTGATGGGGGCGCCCCGGCTGAGACCCAAGCCCTCGGCCGCGCTCTGCTCCGCGCGGGCGATCTCGATGACCCCGAAGGAATTGATGAGCGCCAGGTATTCCCCCGGCTTGGTGTCGCCGTAGGTGCGCAGCAGCGGGAAGGCATGGCTGCCCGCATGCACCAGCGGCAGGCGGAAACGCTCGATCAGGGGCGCATCGATGTTGCTGATGAGATTGCCGAAATGGTCAATGGTGATGATGACGCCGGAGACGCTCGCATGCTCGACCGAGGGCTCGTCCACCCAGGAGGGCACCAGCGAGTCCGGGGTCGCCGGCTCGCCGAGGTCGGCGGGGGTGCATCGGCCCGCGGCCAGCTCCGCGCCCACGGGGGCGAAAATGTCCCGGCCGTGGAAGGTGGCGCTGGCATGATGGATGCCGAGCCGCGCCAGACCCTCCGGACGCAGGCGCACGATGGCGGCCTGCGGATGCCGGATGACCACCGGCGCGAGGAGCCCGTTGTCAGGGGCGACGAAAAGATGCTCGCCGGCGCTCACCACGACTATGTCCCGAGAAGTCCCCACCCCCGGATCCACCACCGCGACGTGCACGGTGCCGGGGGGGAAGTACGCGAAGGCCCGGGCCAGCCAGAACCCGGCCTCGGCGGGCCAATGAACCACGATCTCATGGGTCAGGTCGATGATCCGGGCCGTCGGCAGCCGGCCGAGGATGCGTCCCTTCATCACGCCGACGAACGGGCCCTGATGCCCGAAATCCGTCGTGATGGTGATGACACCACAAGGACGCACGAGTCAGCCTTTGCGCGGTGGAGCGGAGCCCGGCGAGCGCCGTGCGCCTTCCGCACAGGTGCGGCAACGATCGGTGTAGGGCACCGCCAGCAGTCTTTCCTCCTCGATTGGCTCGCCACAGACCGCGCAGGTCGTGTAGCGCCCTTCTTCCAGCCGTCGCAGCGCCGCCTGCAGCAGGCGCAACTCCTGCTGCGCCGACTCGGAAATGGCCCCGAGGACATCATCGGATTCACGCTGAGTCACCTGCTCGGCGAAATCCGCGCTCAGGGGATCGGACTCGTGCCTCAAATCCGCGCTGGCTCTGCTCGCGCGCACCTGTAGCTCCTCCCGGCGTCTGAGCAGACTTGCGCGTACCGCTTGTGTATCCACTGGAGCCTCCCGGCAAATGCAGGAGCAATGCTAGTGCGTAATATAACCGCTCGATGATCGTGTTAACCGTCAACACCGGCAGTACGTCGGTAAAACTGGCTGCTTTCGCCGTTGCCGGCCCGGCGGGCGAAGCCGGAACGGCGCCGCGGCGGGTTGCGGCGCAGCATCTGACGGGCCGCGACCCCGATCCGGCAGCGACCCTGCGCGGATTCCTCGGCCAGTTGGCCGAGCCGCCCAGGGCCGTGGCTCACCGAGTGGTGCACGGCGGCACCCGGTTCACGCGCCCCACGCTGATCGATGACGGCGTGCGCGATAGCATTGCCGCCCTCTCGGAGCTGGCGCCGCTGCACAATCCGCTGGCGCTCCGATGGATCGACGCCGCCCGCACTGCCTGCGGGGGCGGCGTGACGCACGTTGCCGCATTCGATACCGCTTTCTTCTCTGCCCTGCCCCGCGTTGCGGCCGAATACGCCTTGCCACCGAGCCTGGGAGTCGAGCTTGGCGTTCGTCGTTACGGCTTTCACGGGCTGGCGCACGAGGCGATGTGGCGCCGCTGGTGCGAGCTCGAGCCGCGACTGCCGGGCGGCGGCAAAGTCATCACGCTGCAGCTTGGCGGGGGCTGCTCCATGGCGGCCCTGGAGCGGGGGCGGCCTCGCGACACCTCGATGGGCTTCTCGCCGCTCGAGGGGCTGGTCATGGCCACCCGCTCCGGGGATGTGGACGCCGCCATCGTGCCTTACCTCGAGCGGCGGCTCGGGGTGAGCAGCGAGCGCGTCCTCGAAATGCTCAACGAAGACTCCGGCCTCGCCGGGATCGCGGGCAGTACCGCCCATGCGCAATCCCTGCTCGATCAGGGGTCGGAGAACGCGCGGTTCGCGGTCGAGCTCTATTGCTATCGGGCGCGCAAGTACCTCGGCGCCTATCTTGCTGTGCTCGGCGGCTGCGATGGCGTAGCCTTCGGGGGCGGCGTGGGCGAACATGTGCCGGAGGTCAGGGCCAGAATCCTCTCCGGTCTGGAATGGGCCGGATTGACGCTCGATCGCACCGCCAATCAGTCCGCCGAGGGCCGCGAGTCCCGTATCAGCACCGAGGCTAGCCGCGTGAGTGTCTGGGTCATACCGGTGGACGAGGAATTGCTCATGGTGCGGTCGGCGCTGACGGTGGCTAAACTTCCTCAAGACTTCACGCCGAGGACGCTCCCATGAGCCCACAGTTCGATGCCGGAAAGCTCGCTGAAGACATCAAGGCACTGGTGCGCGATGCCGAGGCGCTGCTGCGCGCCAGCGCCGAGAACGCCGAAGACCTGACCCAGGACGCGCGGCAGCGCGCCGAGGAGTCGCTGCGTGCGCTGCGCCATCAGCTCGGTGACATCGAGCGTGATCTCAAGGGCCGCGCCGAGGTCCTCGACGGCTACGTGCGTGACAATCCCTGGGCCGCGGTAGCGATCGTCGGCGGTGTCGCGCTGCTCGTGGGCCTGCTGATGGGCCGGCGCTGATGGATGAGCTCGCACCCCCGATGGAAGAGGCCGAAGACGCTGGCGCGCGGCACGGCCCGGGCCTCATCCGCGGGCTCCTGGCCACGATCATCGGCTCCCTCAAGACGCGGGTCGATCTCGCGGCAGTCGAGGCCGAGATCTACCTCGTCTATGTGGCGCAACTTCTCCTCTGGGGATTCGCGGCAGTCGCCTGCGCACTCCTGGCAATCGTGTTCGCGCTGACGGCGGTGGTGATCGCGGTCTGGACGACACACCGGATGGCGGGCCTGATCGGCAGCATGGTCGTGCTGCTGGTGTTGGCCGGCATCTGCGGCATGATCGGCGCGCGCATCTTTCGGGGACGGCCGCCGCTTCTCGCCGGGACACTCGGTCAGTTCGAGCACGACCAGCGTCGCGTCGCGGGTACCGAAGGCGAGGGAATATGAGACGACTGCACGAGCTCGAAGCGCGCCGCCTCACCCTGATCGCCCGCTGCGAGCAGCAGCGGCTGGAGATCGCGTATCGGCTGGCGGAGCTCAGCCCGGCAGCGCAGCTCTCCAACTGGACACGCCGGGCGCCGACCTCGGCCGCCACTCACCCCTTCAAGTGGCTGGTGTCGCTCGCGACGCTGCTCGTCATGATGCGCGAGCGCCGTGTCGTCGGTTGGATCGGCAAGGTGAGCGCCGGTGTGGCGCTCCTCTCCCGGGCGAGGGCGATCGTCAGGTTGCTCCGGCAGATTCGCTCTTTGAGTGGCGCGGTGCGCTGAGCGTCGTCTCCTGCGTCGCCTGCGTCTGTGGCCCCGCGGAGGTTCCCGGCGGAGTGTAGTCGGCCTGGATGCCGACGAGTTGCGGGATGCCGTTGGCCTGAGCCGCCACCTGGCGCACCTTGTCCCAATCGATGGCGACGACGCTCTGGCCGATGGCCGTGTCGATGATCTGCGAGATCTTGTCGAAGTCCGGCGCCGCCGCGACGTGGTTACTGTTGCTCGGCGGATGGACCTCGAGATAGAGCTCTCCGTCCTGCAGGCTCGCCAGTACCGGCTCGTTGACGATGGTCACCGGAGTACCGACGTGAACGACCGGGTAGAGGGCCGCGATGTCCTCGGGGTAGAGGCGCACGCACCCGTGAGTGACCGACATGCCGATCGCCATGGGATTGTTGGTGCCGTGGATGTAGATCTCTCCCCGGCTCAGGGTCGTCTGGAGCGCCCACTCACCCATGGGATTGTTGGGTCCGGCCGGCCAGATCTTGGGAATCGGATCGCCGGCGAGCTCATGCGCCTTCAGGATGTGCGCCGTCGGGATCCAGACGGGGTGTGGGACCTTGCGGATGATGCGGGTCACGCCGACGGGAGTCGGAAAATCGCCCTCGCCCGGGCTTGCCGGGTAGGTGATCACGATCGGCTGATCGTGCCGCTTCGGCTTCGGGAAGTAGAAGAGCCTGTGCTGCGGCAGGTTGATGATGATGCCCTTGTGCTCCACCGACGGCACGATGAAGCGGCCGGGAATGGTGAGGCTGGTGCCCTGCCCCGGCAGCCACATGTCGACCTTGGGGTTGGCCTCCTGGATCTCCCAGTAACCCACACTGTATTTGCGGGCGAGATCGAGCAGCGTGTCGGAAGACTGCGACTGGATCTGCTCATCCTGGCCGATGAGCGACCCGCCGTCGGGAGGCAGCGTGAAGACGGCCGCCCGGCTGTTCGTGGCCAGGAGAGAGCCCACTACGCCGGCCGCCAGCAATATGCCGGTGGCCGCCCAGCTTACGCCGCAGCTTCTGCGAATCAGCTTTCGCATCAGTCCGATTCCCGCAAACCTCTTGGCCCGGTTGGGCGCTACCCCCATTGTAACATGCACGGCCCATGCCTCCGACACGGAAAGTAACTCGGGACTTCTACGCCAGGAACACGCTGACCGTGGCCCGGGAGCTGATCGGTATGCACCTGATTCATGCGAACGGCGTCACACGGCGTGTGGGCCGCATCGTGGAGACGGAGGCCTACCAGGGCCCCGAGGACCTGGCGGCCCACTCCTCCAGGGGCCGTACGCCACGGACGGAGGTCATGTTCGGACCACCCGGTCATGCCTACGTGTATTTCATCTATGGCTTCTGGTACTGCCTGAACCTCGTGACGGAGGCGGAGGGGGTGCCGCACGCGGTGCTGCTGCGGGCGTTGGAGCCCATCGCCGGGATCGAGGAAAAGACCTGGGGACCCGGCCTGCTCTGCCGCGCCATGCACATCGACAAGGCGTTGAACGGAGCGGACCTCTGCGGCGATGCCCTCTGGCTGGAGAGGCCGGCGGGCCGCGCCCTGACCCGGCCGCGCATAGCGCGCGGCGCGCGCATCGGAGTGGACTACGCCGGCGCCTGGGCGCGCCGTCCATGGCGCTTCTACGATAAGGACTCTAGTTATGTGTCCACCGCGTCAGCTCGTCTGCGAGCCGCCATCGCCAAGGACTAACTGACCGTGAGCGACCGGGATGCGCCGGCCCGGGTCGTGATCCATGTGCACCGTACCCTCCTTGTCACCCAACCGATAGCGGACCCGGTAGCCTTCCGGCTCGACGGAGCGGTCGTAGACCGTCGCGCACTTGCGCACGCTCGTGGTGTAGGTGTTGCCGCGCTGGACGCGATTTTCGATGCGATTGCCGGCATAGCCGCCTGCCGCGGCGCCCGCAGCGGTCGCGAGATCGCGGCCTGTACCGCCACCCACGTAATGCCCCAGCAATCCGCCGACCACCGCGCCGGCAACCGTGCCGAACACCTGGTGTGAGTCCCGCGCCGGACGCTGATGCACGACCGACTCCTCGTGGCAGGCCTGCCTCGGCGTGCGCAGGGTCCGCGTGAGCGCGGTCACCTGCACGACGTCCGCGTACTGCGGGCCCTTGCTCATGATCTTCAGACCCGCCACGGCACCCGCGCCCGCAGCCACTGCGGCACCCGCCGCCATGCCAATCCACAGAGACTTGTTCATTGTCGCCGTCCCCTCCTAGTGCGAACGACGACAAGCGTAGCAGCCGCCGGCTGAACGGAAACTAACTCGCGTTGTCGCCGGCTCGCGACAACGCGAGCAGCTCGCTGCCTTCCGGAACGCGATCGCCGCGGACAAAGTGGATCGCACGCACGACGCCGTCATGGGGAGCCGTGATGCTGTGCTCCATCTTCATCGCCTCGATCACCATCAGCACTTCGCCGGCGGTGACGGCCTGCCCTTCCTGCACCGTTACCGCCGATACGACACCGGGCAGCGGCGTGGTGAGTCCGCCGGTGGAGGCACTCGCGCTGAATTCCCGCGTGCGCGGGTCTTCGATCAGCAATTCCTGATGTTGCCCGCCGATCCAGACATGGAGGTCGGGACCGCGGCGAAACCAGCGGGCGCCGTGCCGCTCTCCGTCCAGGACCGCACTGACCGTGCTGTCGGTGATTGACACACCGGCGAGCCCGACTGGCGCACCATCCTGGAGCACAGCCTCGCGCGCCATGCCCTCCTCGAGAGTCAATGCCACTCTGTGCGACCGTCCGCCCGAGGCCAGCGTCAGCTCGATACGCGACGGCAGGTTGGGTTGGAAGCCATCGCTCAGTTCCCAGGGACTCGCCGGGGAAGCCGCTGTGGCCGCCGCCGCCGGGTTGGGAGTATGCCGCGCCGCCAGCGCCGCCAGGGTGAGCGCGCCGGGTGTGACCGGGACCGGCGCCGAGAACTCCGCCGCGCCGCGATCGAGCAGCGCCACGCTGTGACGGACATCGAGAAAGACTCTGGAGCGCAGTATCCGCCCGAGCCAGCGCTCGTTGGTATGGATGCCCGCGAGATAGGTGTGCTCGAGAGCGTCCGCCAGTTGCAGCGCCGCCTGCTCCCGCCCGGGTGCCCAGGCGATAACCTTGGCGAGGAGGGAGTCGTACACCGAAGGCACGGTATCTCCGCCGGCGAAGCCCGCATCCACACGCAGCGACTCACCGCGGGGCCAGTCCGCGAGATGGAGCGTACCGGCGCTGGGCAGAAAGTCGCGCCAGGGATCCTCTGCGCAGACGCGCGCCTCGATGGCGTGGCCGCTGAGCCGGATCTGCTCCTGCGTGAGCGGCAACGGCTCGCCGCCGGCCACGCGCAGTTGCCACTCGACCAGATCGAGCCCCGTGACCGCCTCCGTGACGGTGTGCTCCACCTGGAGCCGGGTGTTCATCTCGAGAAAGTAGAAGTCGTGGCCGTCGAAGAGGAACTCCACGGTGCCGGCGCTCTGGTAGCCGATGCCGCGCGCCACCAGCACGGCCGCGGCGTGCAGCGACTCGCGCACGGGCTGCGGCAGGTTGGGAGCCGGAGCCTCCTCGATGAGCTTCTGATGCCGCCGCTGCACCGAGCAGTCGCGGTCACCCAGGTGCACACAATTGCCGTGCGCGTCTGCGAACACCTGCACCTCGACGTGCCGGGGCTGAGGCAGGTAGCGCTCGATGAGCAGGGTTCCATCGCCGAAGGCGCTCTCCGCCAGGCGGCGCGCGGCGGTCAGCGCCTCGTGCAACTCCTCCCTGGCGTGCACGACGCGCATGCCCTTGCCGCCGCCGCCGGCGGCGGGCTTGACGATGAGCGGCAGGCCGGCCTCCAGCGCACGCGCCTCGAGATGATCGAGGTCCTGCCGCTCGCCATCGTAGCCGGGCAACACCGGAACTCCCGCCGCGCGCACGCTCGCCTTGGCCAGGCTCTTCGAGCCCATGGCGGCGATCGCCGCCGGCGGCGGTCCCACGAAGACGAGCCCCGCCCCGAGGCAGGCCTGCGCGAAGTGCGCGTTCTCGGAGAGAAAGCCGTAGCCGGGATGAATCGCCTCGGCGCGCGCGGCGCGGGCCGCGCGAATGACGGCCTCGATGTCGAGATAACTCCCCGCCGCTGGGGGCGGACCGATGCGAATGGCCTCGTCGGCCTCGCGGACATGCCGCGCGGAGGAATCCGCGTCGGAGTACACCGCGATCGTACGGATGCCCATCCTGCGGGCCGTGCGGAAGATACGGCAGGCGATCTCGCCGCGGTTGGCCACGAGGAGGCTGCGGATCATTTTTGCTGTTGCCAAGATGGCTGTCACATCCGGAAGAGGCCGAAGCGCGTCTCTTCCTCCGGCGCGTTGCGCACGGCGGCGAGCGAGAGTCCCAGGATCCGGCGCGTCTCGAGGGGGTCCACCACGCCATCGTCCCAGAGGCGCGCGGAGGCATAGTAGGGATGTCCCTGGCGCTCGTATTGCTCGCGGATGGGCTGTTTGAATGCCTCCTCCTCCGCGGCCGTCCAACCGTCGCTGGGAGTCTTCTCGAGCTGCGCGCGCTTGACGGTCGCGAGCACGCTCGCGGCCTGCTCACCGCCCATGACGGAGATGCGCGAGTTCGGCCACTGGAAGAGGAGTCGCGGCGAGTAGGCCCGGCCGCACATGGCGTAGTTGCCGGCCCCATAACTGCCCCCGATGATCACGGTGAGCTTCGGCACGCGCGCGCACGCAACCGCGGTGACGAGCTTCGCGCCGTCCTTGGCGATGCCGCCGGCCTCGGCGCGGCGGCCGACCATGAACCCGGTGATGTTCTGCAGGAAAAGGAGCGGGATCTGCTCGCGCGCGCAGAGCTCGATGAAATGCGCGCCCTTCAACGCGCTCTCGGAGAAGAGAATGCCGTTGTTGGCCAGGATGCCGACCGGAAAGCCCGCGAGGTGCGCGAAGCCGCACACCAGTGTCGTGCCATAAAGCTGCTTGAATTCCTCGAGCTCCGAGCCGTCCACCAGCCTCGCGATCACCTCCCGCACATCGTACGGCCGGCGCAGGCTCGCAGGTACGGCGCCATATAGCTCGCGCGGGTCGTAGTACGGGTCGCGCGCGGCCTGCGGCGGGGACGTATCGGCCGCTGGGCGCAGACGGGCCACTATCCGGCGTGCAATACCTAACGCGTGTGTGTCATTCTCCGCGTAGTGGTCGCATACGCCTGACTCGCGGCAGTGGACCTCCGCGCCTCCCAGCGACTCCGCGTCGATGTCCTCGCCGGTCGCGGCCTTGACGAGCGGCGGCCCGCCGAGGAACACCCTGCCCTGCCCGCGAACGATCACATTCTCATCCGACATGGCCGGCACGTAGGCTCCGCCCGCGGTGCAGGAGCCATGAACGACCGCGATCTGTGCGACGCCGGCCGCCGAGAGCGTCGCCTGGTTGTAGAAGATCCGCCCGAAATGCTCCCGGTCCGGGAACACCTCGTCCTGCGCCGGCAGGAAGGCGCCGCCGCTTTCCACCAGATAGACACAGGGAAGCCGGTTCTCGCGCGCGACTTCCTGCGCCCGCAGATGCTTCTTGACGGTGATCGGATAGTAAGTGCCGCCCTTGACCGTCGGATCGTTGGCGACGATGACGCATTCCCGCCCGCTCACGCGCCCGACGCCAGTCACGATGCCGCCGCAGGCGATGCCACCCCCGTACATGCCATGGGCGGCGAGCTGCGACAGCTCGAGGAACGGACTGCCGGTGTCGAGTAGAACCTGGATTCGCTCCCGGGCGGTGAGCTTGCCCGCCGCCCGATGGCGGCTGACCGCGGCTGCGGATCCGCCCTCGGCCGCGCGTGCGACTTCGGACTTGAGCTGGGCGGCGAGCTCGCGCATTGCCGCCTCGTTGTCGCGGAATTCCTGTGAGCGGCTATCGAGCCTGGAAGCGATACGGGGCATGGCTTGTCACGCTGGCCGGATTGTCGGACAATCATACGATTCCACCCCAGCGGATGACAAGCTCATGTCCGGCAATGCACCCATAGACAGCGATTTCGGTCTCGACGAGGGCGTCGAGGAGATCCGGCAGCAGGTGCGCCGCTTCGCGGCGGAGCGCATCGCCCCGCGCGCCGCCGACATCGACCGCAGCAATGAGTTTCCGCGCGACCTCTGGCCGGCCCTCGGCGAGCTCGGCCTGCTCGGCATCACCGTGCCGGAGCGCTGGGGCGGCGCGGGCCTCGGCTACCTGGCCCACACGATCTCGATGGAGGAGATCTCGCGCGCCTCGGGCGCGGTCGGGCTCTCCTACGGCGCGCACTCCAACCTCTGCGTCAACCAGTTGCGCCTCAACGGCACCGACGCGCAGCGTGACCGCTATCTCCCGAAGCTCGTCAGCGGCGAGCACGTCGGGGCGCTCGCCATGTCGGAGCCGCAGGCCGGCTCGGACGTGGTCTCCATGCAGCTGCGTGCGGAGCGGCGTGGCGACAGCTACGTGCTCAACGGCCGTAAGATGTGGATCACCAACGGTCCTGACGCTGACGTCTTCGTCATCTACGCGAAAACCGATCCGGCGGCCGGTGCCCGCGGCATCACCGCCTTCATCGTGGAACGTGGGGCGCGTGGCTTTTCCACCGCGCAGAAGCTCGACAAGCTCGGCATGCGCGGCTCGAGCACGTGCGAGCTCGTGTTCGACGATTGCGCCGTGCCGGTGCACAATCTGCTAGGGCAGGAGAACGGCGGCGCACGGGTGTTGATGAGCGGCCTCGACTACGAGCGCGTGGTGCTCGCCGGCGGCCCGATCGGCCTCATGGCCGCCGCGCTCGATCTCGTGCTGCCGTACGTGCACGAGCGCAAGCAGTTCGGACAGCCGATCGGCACCTTCGAGCTGATGCAGGCGAAGGTAGCCGACATGTATACGGCGCTCAGCGCATCCCGCGCCTACGTCTACGCGGTGGCGAGCGCCTGCGATGCGGGCCGAGTCAAGCGGTACGACGCGGCTGCCTGCATCCTCTTCGCGGCCGAGAATGCCACCCGGGTCGCGCTGGAGGCCATCCAGGCGCTCGGCGGTAACGGTTACATCAATGACTTCCCGGCAGGGCGACTCTTACGCGATGCCAAGCTCTACGAGATCGGCGCCGGCACGCAAGAGATCCGCCGCATGCTCATCGGACGCGAGCTCTACGAAAGCGCCGCATGAGCGTTGCGTTCGATCAGATCCTGCTCGTGCCGGGCTACCGCAAGGTGGCCGCGATCATCGCCGAGCGCATCCTGAGCCGCGAGCTGCGCGAAGGCGAGCGGCTGCCGTCGGAGACGGAGCTCGCTCGTCAGTTCGGCGTCAACCGCTCCACGGTGCGTGAGGCGCTGCGGGAGCTGGAGAGCGGCGGCTTGCTGGAGCGCCGGCCGGGCTCGAAGCTGATGACTGTCAGCCGGCCGCAACACCGGGCCGTGGCGAAGGATGTCAGCCGGGCGCTCGCTCTGCACGATGTGACCTTCTTCGAAGTGTGGGAGGCGCTCACCCAACTGGAGCCGCCGATGGCGGAGATTGCGGCGCGCAACCGCAGCCAGGCCGATCTCGACAGCCTCACCGTGGTGTGTCAGCGCTTTGCGGAGCAGAACACGGAGACGGAGAAGGCCGTGCACCACGCCGCCGAATTCTTCCGTTGTGTCGGGCGCGCAACACACAACCAGGTGCTCGGCCTCGCGCAGGAGCCGCTCCTCCATCTTCTCGGGCCGTCCCTGCGCGTGATGATCGACAAGGTCCCGCAGGCGCGAGCGCGCATCGCCGCGGCCCAGCGGCGCATGCTCGAAGCGATCGCCAAACAAGATGCGGAAGCGGCGCGAGGCTGGATGGCGAAGCACATCCGCGACTTCAGGAAAGGCTATGAAGTCGCGGATATAGCGCTGGATTGTCGGATTGCCTGAAGCAGCGGCGGAAACCAAAACACCGGTGGAGCCGGGAGGGGGATTCCGGCCCCACCGGTAATCGACAGACGGTGCGAGTGAGGGGGGTTACCCGCGCCGCCGGTGACTACAAAGCAAGCGGCATGCCAGCCGCTCGCCAGCCGGAAATCGAGGTTGAGTCAGATCACGCGACCGAATGCGGTGCAACCGCGGCACGCACTGCCCACCCAGCGGGCGGCTAAGGCTCTCTCCATGGCTTGCCGGTCACGGGATGGGGATAGTGGAACGGCACCACTCCCGTCTCGGGCCAGGTCTTGGGAGCTTCGGGCAGGAGCTCATCGGGGCCGTTGGGATCCTCCGGATACGCCCGTGTGATCGGTGTCAGATGCAGGACGCTGTTGGCCCATCCCTGATGGTAGTCGGCGCGCCAGAACATATTGTAATGCAGGCACTTGATCTTCCAGTCAACGCCCTCCTTGGCGTAGGTGTTCTCGTAGATCCCGGCTTCCCAGAACTGGCGCGGGAAGTTCGGGATGGGCTCCGGCATGCTCTCGTGGCAGCCGGCCTGCAGCACGCAACGGAACCTGCCCTTGGCCGTGAGACCGTCATCGGACACGTCGACTATGTCCTGCAACATGAGATGGTCGAGCAGCAGGCCGCGCAGCGGTCCGTTCACTCCACCCGTGAAATACCTGCGGAACCAGTTGCAGTAGAGCCGCCGGATGCCGGACTTGCCGCGGTAGACGCCGTTCAGGAAGCGGACTTCGCCCGTGTCGGCGAAGAGCGCCACCGCTTCGTCGTAGAGGCACTTGTCGATGTAGTACCCGTACTTGTAGTGCAGGCATTTGACGGCATGGATGTCTTCGAGCCGCGCCACCTGGCGCCCCAGCTCGGCGACGCGCTTCTCGAGCGCTGCCAGCGCGTTTGAATCGGTCATGGAGGCCCCTCAGACTTCTAATAACGCTCGATTATGATGGCATAGCCCATTGGCGCCACGCCCGGCGCCGCGCCCGGTAAGATATGCCCGCCGGAATACCCGGAAAAGGCAGGTGACCATCTTGGCGGCGATAGGCAGCGAGCGCGTTCTCTCGGTACAGCACTGGACCGATACGCAGTTCACTTTCACGACCACGCGCGACTCCGGGCTGCGCTTCGAGAACGGGCAGTTCGTCATGGTGGGCCTCAAGGTCGACAGCCGCCCGCTGCTTCGCGCCTATAGCATCGCCAGCGCCAATCACGAGGAGCACCTCGAGTTCCTGAGCATCAAGGTGCCGGACGGCCCCCTCACCTCCCGCCTGCAGCACATCCGCGAGGGCGATGAGGTCCTGGTGAGCCGCAAGCCCACCGGTACCCTGGTGCTGCACGACCTGAAGCCGGGCAAGCGACTCTACATGCTCTCGACCGGTACCGGCGCCGCGCCCTTCATGGGCCTGGTCAAGGACCCGGAGGTCTACGAGCGCTTCGAGCAGGTCATTTTCGTCCATGGCGTGCGCTGGGCGCGCGAAACCGCCGTGATCAAGCATCGGCTCGAGAGCCTGCGCAGCCACGAGCTCCTCGGCGAGTGGGTGCGGGAAAAGCTCCTCTACTACCCGACCGTCACCCGCGAGCCGCACACCAACCGCGGACGCCTGACGACTCTCATCGAGTCCGGTCGCCTGTCCTACGACCTGGGCCTGCCGCCGCTCGACCCGGCGCACGACCGCGTGATGGTTTGCGGCAGCCAGGCGATGCTGACGGATACCTGTTCACTGCTCGATGCCCGCGGCTTCGAGATGTCCCCGGGGATCGGCGAGCCGGGCGACTACGTGATCGAGCGGGCCTTCGTCACGCGCTGAGTTGCCGGCTCACCAGGGGCTCAATTCAGATCCCAGGAGAGGATGAGCTTCACGACCCGATGGTCGGAGGCTGCCGTGAGCCCGAAGCCGAGACCCGCTTCCACCGCGATCTGCCCGTCGTAGTCGAGCACCCCGAAGAGCTGGTGTGACTGCGCGCTCGCCGCGTAGAAATGCTCCACGGGCCCGAAGTCGTCGTACTCCTCCGCGGCCATCGTCCATTTCCTCGACGCGTGCCACGCCAGCCGTGTCGCGGGCGCGAAGTCGAGACGACCGAAGCCGTCCCAGTCATTGTCCAGGATGGGGTTGAGGATCAGGTCGACCCGTCCCATATGCCAGCCGATGATGGGCCGGATCTCCTGTGTGTAGCGGTGCTGGTCCCAGTGCCGTGCGTTGTAGCTGAACTCGAAATTGACCCCGTAGAAGAACGGCTGCTCGGCGGCATCCGTACGCACGAAGAGCGTCCGCAGCTTGAAGCCGTTCACTTGCACCGCGCCGCCGGCGGTGATGCTGTACAACGGCAGGTAGAGCCCCGCCTCCATCCAGGGGGCGACCCCGTAAGCCCATTCCGTCACGCCATTCAGGGAATGCTGTGGCACGACGGCGCCAGGAAAGTCGGGCAGCGAGCGGCCGCCCGGCGTGTAGTTGTTGTGCCATGTCAAATTGAAAATGCCAGGGGGCGCGATGGTCGCGTCGTAGACCTGGATCTCGTCGGTCTGCGCCATCGCCGGCCCGCAGGCCGCGAAAGGCAGCCCGACCGCGAGCAGCAGCGCGCGCAAGCCTCCCCTGCTGCAGCCCATCCAGCGTTGCACCATCGGTCCCCTCGTGTGACTCGACCGACCGGCCCGTCAGTCGCCAGGGAATGGATCGTCGCACATCGCGCCGCCGGGATCGCGGATGCTTCATTAACGAACTTTTAGATGGTATTCGCGGCGGGCGCGCTGCCGACGCGCGCGGCCACGAGCCACAGGACGGCGCATATCACGACGGCCACCGGGACGATCATGACGGCCGTGCGCAGGGATGACAGATCGGAAAGCTTGCCGATCATCCAGGGCGACAGCACATCACCCAGAAGATGAATGGTGAATATGCTCAGCGCGACGGCGGACGCGCGCTCCGCCGGGCTCACCAGATTGACGATCGCCGTGTTGACAGGCCCCGTGGACATGAAGAGCAACAGCTCCGCGACGATCAGCGCCGGGTAGAACGTCGAGGGAGAGCCGGCCGCGAGCGCCACCCAGACCGCCGGTATGGCGAGCACGGTGGCCCAGCCTGACATCCACAGGTAGGCTTGTCGCGAGAACTTCAGCCAGTAATCTCCGAGCCAGCCGCCTGCGAATGTGCCGGCGAATCCGGTGACGACGACGATCGCCCCGAAGCCCGCCGAGGCTCGCGCGGCCGGGATTCCGTGCACTCTCTCGAGAAAGGTCGGCATCCAGTAAGCCAGGCCGCCGAGGGCGAACGTATAGGCGGCGTAACCGAGTACCGTCAGCATGTAGGGAGCCTGGCGCACCAGGCGCAGATACACCGCCCAGGAGCCTGCCTGCGCTGCGCGCTGCACGACCGCATCAGCCGCAGCATCGTGCTCGTCCGCTGCGCCGCGGGGTGGGTCGGGAAGCCGGAGGATCCACACGGCGAGAATGACCCCCGGCAGACCGGCAACATAGAACGCCATATGCCAATCGAAGCGTTGTCGGATGACGCCGCCGACGATGTAGCCGAGCGCCGCGCCGACAGGGATCGCCATGTTGAATATGGCGAAAGCGCGCCCGCGCGTGCGCTTCTCGAAGAAATCCGCCAGCAAAGATGGCGCGATTGTCCCGTAAGCCGCCTCGCCTATCCCCACGAGCGCGCGGGCGCCGAGGAGCTGCAGGTAGTTGCGGGCCAGTCCGGAGAGTCCGGTCGCCAGGCTCCAGAGGAAAACGCCGATCGCAATGGGCTTCGGGCGCGATCCGCGGTCGCCGAGCCGCCCGAACAGCGGTGCGGCGAGCATGTACACGATGAGGAAGCCGCTCATCAGACTGCCGAGCTCGGAATCGGTGAGCCGCATCGGCGCCTGCTTCAGATCCGGCAGTACCGCCGCGACCACGTAGCGGTCGAGGTAATTGAGCAGATTGATCCCGGCGAGAATGGTGAGCGCCAGCATTCCCATGCGCCTGCCGGGCTGCCGCACGCTGTGCTCCGGGGACGGCCCGCCGCCGCTGCGCGCCAGTGACACGGCCAGGGAGCCTTCAGCCCGCGCGGACTTTCAACCGGTCGAGGTGCTGGCGCACCGTGTCGCGAAAGCCCTCGCTGCTCGTCACCGTGGCGCCACCGGCGAGCACCAGGATGAAATCACCGCGCGGGGTACGGCTGATTTCCCGTACATGGTTCATGTTCACGAGACAGGAGCGGCTGATACGCAACATCGGCTGCGACTGTAGTGTCTTTTCGGCCTGTTGCAAAGTGCTTCTCGCCTGGAACGTGTCGCGGCCGATGGTGAGCCTGACATAGTTGCGGTCCGCCTCGGCAACCTCGATCTGCGCCACATCGAGCATGTGCATGCGGCTGCCGAACTCCGCGAGGACGCGGGGACGGACAGCGACGGGCGCGGGGCCCCGCTGCTCGATGCGCTCCAGGACGGCGGCGAGCGCCTCCTGCCGTTGCGAAGCGGTTTCCGCCTCCCGGCGGCGTCGCACCCGTTCCAGGGTCCGGCGGAACCGCTCATCGTCGAACGGCTTCAGCAGATAATCCACCGCGCTGACGTCGAAGGCGTCCAGGGCATACTGGTCGTAAGCGGTCACGAAGACGATGAGCGGCAGCGTCCGGGGATCGAGTGATCGGGCCAGCGATACCCCGTCGAGCGAGTCCATCTGCACATCGAGGAAGAGCAGGTGCGGCGGCCGCGCCCGGATCGCCTCGAGCGCCGCACGGCTGTCGCCGTATTCACCCGTAACCTGGAGGTCAGGCTCGCGCGCGCAGCACTCCCGCAGCGTGCGCCGTCCCGCGAGCTCGTCATCGACGATCACCACCTCGAGCGTCATGCTGATTGCGCCGCAGCGGCTGCGGGGGTGCTCTCGAGGATGTCGGTCAGAAGCGGCATGCGGATCTCGGCGACCCACTGGCCGCTCTCGTCATGCGCCGCGTGGAAGGAGGACCGCTCGCCGAACTGGATCGCGAGGCGGTCGCGTACATTCCGCAGTCCGATGCCTCCCTCGCGCGCCGCGTGCTGCGCGGCGACTGTGTTGGTGACCCGTAAGGTGAGCACCCCGCGTGAGCTGCTGGCCCACACTCGCACGACGACCGGACCCTGATGCCCCGCCATCCCGTGGACAACGGCATTCTCGACGAGTGGCTGCAGGATGAGGCTCGGCACCCACGCGGACGGCAGCCCGGCGAGCTGTGGAACATCGATGGTCAGGCGGTCCGCAAAGCGCCGCTGCTGCAGCTCGAGGTACAGGCGCACGAACTGCACCTCGTCGGCGAGCCGGGAATACTCGCGCTCGCCCGCATTGAGCAGCCGGCGCAGCAGATCGCCGAGCTGCACGATCATCGTGCGCGCGGCGGCCGGGTCCCAGTCGATCTGACCGCGGATGGTGTGCAGCAGATTGAAAAGCGAGTGCGGCGAGAGCTGCATCCGCAGCGCCGCCAGATGCGCGGCGGTCAGCGCCCGCTCGAGCGCTGCCGAGCGGATCTGCGAGTCGCGCATCCGGCGATAGAAATCGAAGCCGCTCACCAGGGCCAGCGCGAAACCGTAGGTGAGCAGAAAGATGGTGGCGCTCGCCAGCCATGTCAGCCATTCCGAGCCTGGCTCATCAGTCCCCCACGACGTGCCTGTGTGCATCTGCATCTGCATCTGCATCTGCGCATGCGACATCGCGTCGCCGACCAGGATGTCGCCGACCCAGAGCGCCGGACTTGCGGAGATCGCAAATGTCAGCCCCATCAGCACCTGCAGCGGCAGGCGAATGCCCATTGGCTGCCAGCCTATGCGCAGGGAAGCCCAGACACAGACGAGCAGCTCCGGATAGAGCACCAGATGTTGCAGCAGGCGCGCCTGCCATCCCGAGAAGAAATGCGCGGCGACATGCATGGCCGAGAGGCTGGCCTGCATGGCGTTTGCGTAAAGCACGTTCGAGGCGGCCACATAGGCCCAGAAGGCCGTGACGATCAGCAGCAGTGGCCGGATGCCCGAGACCATGAGCCTAGATTACGCCAACCGGATCGCCGGCGAGAGCAAAGCCGCTTGCCCGAGGGACGATTCCGCCTGAGGCTGGGACGAATCCGTCGACAAGTCCCGCGAAGCGAGCCTTCCTGCTCGATGCAGTTGCCGTCTTTCGCGCCCGCGGTCCGCGCATGTCCATGGAGGATCGGGCAGCGCGCGCGTCGCTCTTGACCGGTGCCGTGCCCAATGCGTCGAAGCCAGGGACCAGTCCGTCGCCGGCCGGCTTACCTCGCATTCAAACCCGGTGTCTCATATGCGCGTCGAAACAAACGCATCCAAACAGACACTATTGAGAGGAGACTTCACCATGAGCCGCTTCACCTCGCGCGTCGCCAACCGTTCGCGTGCATTCACCGCCCTCGCAGCCCTCGGCGCGATCACTACAGCGACTCTGCTCGCACCAGCCATCGCTTCGGCCGCCCAGCCCGCGGGTGGCGTATGGCATACGACCGTCAGCTATAGCTACAGCGAGCTCGCGTCAGACCAGGGAACGAAGGCGCTCTACCGGCGCATCAAGAAAGCCGCGCAGTTGGTCTGTCCGATGTATGACGCGCGGGACCTCGCCGCATATTCCGAAAGCCGCGAATGCCAGAAGGCCGCCGTTGCGAAGGCAGTCCACCAGATCGGCAACGCGCGCCTGGCCGCCCTGCACACGCGCACGGTCACTCGCACAGGGTGAGCCGGTGCCTTTCAGCGAGGACACTTAATGTGTCCTCGCTCCGGCGAACGCCCGCGCACGGATGCGCGGGCCGGGGGCCCTGCCACCATGGACGGTCAGTGGCACGGCCTTTCCGTGCCTTTCAGCGAGACACTTAACGTGTCCTCGCTCCGGCGAACGCCCGCGCACGGATGCGCGGGCCGGGGGCCCTGCCACCACGGACGGTCAGTGGCACGGCCTTTCCTTATCCGGGAGTGGCCCTATCCCGCGCCTCCCCCCGATCGCATTTGAGACACTCGAGCGTCGTGCCGAGCATCGCCTCCCTCCCCTGCGCTGTCGTCACCCACGGCCGGCTGACCCAGGGTGGCTTGTGGCGTACGTGCTGGTTGTGTCCGCAGTCGAGCTCGGCCACCCAGTGCTGCTCGTCGTCGCGATGGTAACCGGTGATTTTGCGCTGCACGTTCGGGACGCCCTCCCCAGAGTCCGATACGACGACACTACCATTGCCGCGGGCGCCTCGGTAAATTGGCGCCGATGGAAATATTCAAGGAATTCCGCATCGAGGCGGCACACCGCCTGCCCAACGTTCCGCCCGGCCACAAATGCGCGCGCCTGCACGGACACTCCTTTCGTGTGACGGTGCACGTCTCGGGTCCGCTCGACCCGCGCCTGGGCTGGGTGTGCGATTTCGCCGAGCTCTCGGCCGCCTTCGCACCTCTCCATGAGGCGCTCGACCACCGCTATCTCAACGAGATTCCCGGCCTCGAGAATCCGACCAGCGAGCAGCTCGCGGTGTGGCTCTGGGAGCGCCTGTCGCCGCGGGTGCCGGCGCTGAGCCGCGTTGTCGTCCATGAGACCTGCACGAGCGGTTGCGAGTACCGCGGAGCGCCGGCGCCGGCCAGATGATGCCGTGCTAGGCTTGACCGGCGCCGCCCCGAACAGAGTGCGGTGCCGGGAGGTCCATGAGCATGCGCGCGCCCATCATCTTCGCCTCGGCGGCCCTCCTCCTTTCTTTCGACATGGCCCGCGCCGCTACGGCCGCGGACCGGGAGTGCGACGGTGTCTCCTTTCCGGAGCACATCCAGGTCGGCGGCGAATCGCTGACGCTCAACGGCCTGGGTCTGCGCAAGGCGACTATCTTCAACATCAAGGTCTATGTGGGCGCGCTCTACCTGCCGCATCCCACGGGCGATGCCAACGCCATACTCGCCTCCCGGGAGCCGGTGCAGCTCGAGTTGCGCTTCGTCTTTCACGCGACGGCGGGGCAGCTGCGCGGCGCCTGGCGGGACGGCTTCGAGAAGAGCGCGCCGCATGAGCTGCCGCAGCTCGAGAGCCGGATCGCGCAGCTCCAGGGTTGGATGACGGGCGTCGGCTCGGGTCAGCGGATGACATTCGTCCGCATCCCGGGAGTGGGCATCGAGTACTCCCTCGACGGAAAACCCCGGGGCACGATCGCTGGCGATGATTTCGCCACGGCATTCCTCGCAATCTGGCTCGGCTCATCGCCTCCCAACCCGCAACTGCGCGCAGGCCTCCTCGGCGGTCCGTGCGACTGAGGCCGAAGGCGGCCGGCCGGCCCGGATGGCCCCCCGGAATGGCCTAAGGGCACCCGCCCCGCCGCATCACCGTGGCCACCCTCGTGGCAAGCGCATAGGAATCGCCGACCGGCTGATCCGGGTACCGCCCCCTGCCGTGGCTCCACTCATCGCCGAGCGCGAACCAGTCTATGGGTGTTGGCGCGGTACCGGTGGCGAGCGACCGATCGAGCGCCGCGAAATACCGCTGCCAGCGCACCCGGTAATAGTCATGCGTCAGTCCGGCCCAATCCTTGTTGCCGTAGTCATGCAGGCTCGCCGCTTCGCTCGCCTGGCGATCGCCCCAGACCGTGAGGATGGAGCGGGCATCGAAGTCGAGCCGTGCGAGCTCCGCGGGCGAAGAAGCCCACGGCCGCACCTGCGCCAGCCAGCCGCCCAGGAGAAAGAAGCGATTGCTCGCCAGCAGTCGATCCTGCAGGTCCATCAGCCCGAGCCAGCATCGCGTGAGCGCTTCGAAGCGCGGACGGTCCGCGTGCTCGTACGCCGCCCTGATCCTCGGCAGCAGCACGCGGCTCTCGTTGGCCAGAGTTTGCCTCGCGATGTCCACCAGGTCATATCGATATGTGTCGCTGGCTCGAAGCGCGGGCGTCACTTGCAGCATCTGCGGCAGGGCCTGCGCGAACGCCGCGGCGCTGTACCGCATCCCCTCCGGCGACCAGTTCGAGGCGCGATTGACGTCCAGGCCGGGCTGCGCGTCGAAGAGCGATTCCTGCGCATCGTCGCGCTCACTGTTGAACTCGACCTGATCGACACGGATGTCGTAGGCCGTATCGATCAACACCTTCCATGCGGCCAGCGCATGGGGATCCGCCGCGCCGTAGCGACGACGGACATAACCATGGGTCCATGCCGTGAGGTTCACCGGCTCGTGCCGCCATGCCATTTCCGTGAAGAGATCGAACATGAACGGGTTGGTATCCATTCCCTCGGTGAACACCGCCGTGCCCGCCATGTTGCCGTTCATGCGGCCGACACGCTGCAACCGCTCGGTGAGATCGCTGACATTGGCGCCCAGGGTCGTGCGGCCGCCGAACTCCCAAAGGCCGCCGAAGAGGAAGGGCGCGTTGCGGAAATCGCTCTGGCGCGCATCGCGCGGCACCCGCGAATGATCGATGTCGATGATCAGGATGTGCCGGCGATCGACCCCGGCGAGCAGGGCCTGCCGCGGGTTGCCCTGCCAGGCGAGCATCATCCAGCTCGCTCCCGGATGCGCGGCCAGGAGAGCCGCCTGCACGGCCCGCGCACCTTGCGCAACCGGCACATCCCCGGCTGCGCCGCCTTCCTGGAAGATCTCCATGTCATAGATGCCGCTGTCGCCGAAGAGCTCGCGCTGGTGGCGGTAAAACGCGGCCGCGAGCCGCCCGAACATCGGGTCGCGCGGGTCGAGCCAGCCCGGACGGGTGAACCCCGCCCACTTCCCCTGCGGCACGACGTGCGCGCCTGGAAAGCGTCGTTGGAAATCAGCGGGGACGATGCCATAGAAGCCGGGCAAAGCCGCGGTGATGCCGAGGTCACGCAGGCGCGCGACGATCTTCCGCGCGGACACCAGCCGCTTATGCAGGAGCGCGCCGCTCACCGGGCCGGCGAAGCAGCAGAGATTGCCCATCAACTGCCAGTTCTGGTGCGCGGGCTGGGCCAGCCAGCCGCGGATTTCCTCATCGGAATAGCCTACGTCGCGGAAAGTGCGGTAAAGGACGGTGTCCGTGCCACGCTCGATCAATACCGCGTTGATTCCGGAAAGCGCCAGCACGTCGATCTCGCGCTGCCATCGCGGCCAATCCCAGTACGGCGCGGTGTAGCCATCGACGTTCTCGTTCAGGGCGAACCGGTAGGCGTACGGCGTATCCTTTTCGATCACGGCCCGAGGCAGCGGAAAGGCCTGGCTGCCGACGCGATCGCCGTTCGGCGAGATCTGCACGTGCGCAACGTACTTGAGGTACCAGTTCACCCCGAAGAGCAGTGCACTCGGTGTGCTGCCTGCAACCCTGATGTGATGGTTCGCGCTCGAGATGCGGAACCGCTCACGGCCTTCAACCCGGGGAAGCGCGGTCAGCTCGAACTGACCGGCCTGATGGGGCAGCAGGCGTGCGAGCACCGCCCGCTCCGGTGCAGTGTCGAAAGCGGCGGCGCGCGCCGCGTGTCCTGACATCGAGACCGCCGCCACGAGCGGCAGCAACAGGGGGCATCTGCGCATGACCTGAATCGCGCCTCTCTCGCAAGTCGACGAGAGGCTACCACCAAGTCAGCGCACGCGGTGCGCGGCGCCCCCGACCCTACCGTCAGTGGCGTTGCTCGAGCGCGGTGCCTTTGCCGAAGCCGCTCGAGGCGCCCGTGATCACCACCACCTTGCCCTTGAGGTCCTGCTTCGCCACGGATTGCCTCCGTCACAGCGCTGGGAAGTGGACTTCTTTCAGCAGCTGGCGAGGGCGGCAGCGGTCCCGGGCGTCAGAAATGGACACCCGCGAGCTGCACGATTCTCAAGATCACGAGTCCGCCCGCGACGAGGAGATAGCCGCGCAGTGCAGCCATCGAGAAGCGGGTAAGCGGCGTCATCCGCACCGCGCCCAGAGTGCTCAGTGCGGGCATGCGCCAGGAGTCCCGCAGCCGCGCATCGATGCGCCAGCCCGGCAAGCGCAGCGCTTTCATGAACGGCGGCACCGCGGCAATGAGGCCGAGCGCCGCACCGCCCCCGAGGATCGTGAGCATGGCCCGGGCTCCGAGCCCGGGAAACAGGACCGCCGCGGTGAGGATGACGGACAGCAGCAGGAGCACACCGATCACGATGCCGGTGAAGAGATTGAGCCACGGCCCGTTGACCCATGGGCCGAGCACCTCCTCGTCGTTGCAGAGGAGCAGCAGAAAGACGGTCGCGCCAGGCAGCAAAACACCCGCCAGCGTCTGTACCGCGTTGGTGAGCAGGCCGAGAGGCGTGCCTGGCGTCAGCACGAGTGCCGCCGCCAGCGCGATCAGGCCCACGTACACCGCATAGAAGCTCTTCGCCTCCTTCGGGCGATGATGCAGCGAGTGGCGAAGCGACAGCACATCGCCGATGGCGTAAGCCGTTGACAGCGAGACGGACATTGCGCCGATCACGCAGGCGTCGATGAGGGCGACCGCGAAGCACACGCCCGCCGCATGCCCGACATACTTGCCGAGACCCACCGCTACGGCGCCCGCATCCTGGAACGCGCCGAACTCCGGGTGGCCGGCGAAAGTCGCGGCCGTGAAACCGATCATGGCGACGGCCCCGAGGACCACGAGGACGATACCGAGGCAGAGATCGACCCGCTCGTAGCGCATGAAACGCGGGGTGATGCGCTTGTCGATGACGTAACTCTGCTGAAAGAAGAGCTGCCAGGGCGCCACCGTCGTGCCGACGATGGCGATGATGAGCAGCATGGTCTCGCTCAGCTTGCCTTGCGGCAGGTGCGGCACGAAGAAGTCGTGCGTCATCTGCGCCACCGGAGGGTGCGCCCAGATGAGCACCGGAAGGAGCAGCAGGCTCCCGAGCACGAGCAGCAGCGAAAAGCGCTCGAAGCGCCGGAAATCTCCCGTCCCGGCCGCGGCCACCACGACCATGGCAGCGGCGAGGACACCGAGCGGGCGCGAAACCCCAAGGTAAGAGAGCGCCAGGCTGATGCCGATGAATTCCGTGACGATCGTGAGCGCGTTGAGGAGGAAGAGATCGATGACGCTGAATGCGCCCCAGAATTTGCCGTAACGCTTGAGGATGAGCCGTGCGTGACCGACACGCGTCACCGCGCCGAGGCGAAGCACCATTTCCTGATTCACATAGAGAACAGGTACGAGCAGGAGCAACGTCCACAGCAGAGTCGTGCCGTAGTTCTGGCCCGCCTGCGCATACGTGCCGAAGGCACCGGCATCATTGTCGCCGACCATGACGATGAGGCCCGGTCCCAGAATGGCGAGCAGCGTCCGAAGCCGCGCACCCCACCCGGCGCGCGGCCCGACGTCCTGGCGGCGAATAGTGCCGAAGGCGCCGTGGATGTCGCCGACGTGGGCGTCATCCAGGACGGCATCGGCAGCCGCAGTGAAAGCTTCAGAATAAGACATGGGCGTAATCCTCGAGAAACGTGCATCGCGGTGCGGCGTCGCGGCGAGCCAAAGGCCAGCGTGCGGCGTGCGCCGTGTCGAGAGCCCTTCATGGAAGATGCGGAAGCCGGACTTCGATCATCCGGCATGCACCGTCCCGCGTCAGATGGCGAGACGGTGAGGAGGCGGGGTTTGCAGGACCGCGACCCTGTGACGTCTCGCCGTCAGACGGCGATGAAGCGGCTACTAGGGCTTGGGTCCATACGGGTACCGGGTGACTGAGCTGGGCGCGGATTCTTTTGGCTGGCGGCGCGAAAGTCAAGACCCGGGCACAATAAAGTGTTAGCTCAGGTCGGGCGGCGCCGGTGTTGGCTTTGGGGGCGGCTCGGTGGTGGGCGGGCTCGCGGCCGCATGACGCGCGCTGGCGCGCTCCGACTCCTGCGGAGTGGGCGGCAGCTCGCGTGTATCGACCGATGCCTGATTGACGACGCCGGGATCATCGCGCAGCTTCACGAAGAGCTGTCCGTCCTTCGGGTGGGGCACCGGCAAGGCGTAGCCCGGGAAACCATCCGGGACCTGCACCGGATGATCGAAGGCCGGATCGGTAGAGATCGAGTCGACGAGGAACAGACCGCTGCCGGAGAGCTTGCAGGCCAGCTCCGGCGTCGCAGGGCAGACCAGCTCGCGCAGCTTCGGCAGGCGCACCAGCATCGCAAGCGGCTGCCAGTCGCCCGTGACACCGCCGTCCACCACGCGAAACTGCAGCGGACCGAAAGCCGAGGCGCCAAAGGCCTGGGCCGGGTCGAGCGTCGCGATCGCCACGGAACGGTTCTCGAGAGTGATGCCGCCGTTGGCGAGACTGAGCGTGGTCGTGTAGGCGCCGTCAGCGGTCGCTATCTCCAGCATCTCGCTGCGGCCAAAGGTGGCAGGCGATTTAGCCCTCACGGAAAACGTGAGGTGTGCCCGCTGCGGCAGCTCGTCGTCGTTCGCCAGTTGAATGTGGCTGCCGCTGTTCGAGGCCGAGGGCTGCACGCTCTTGCCGATCAGGACCACACTCGGGCGGGGAGCGGCGATGATCGCCTCGAGATCGAGCGCCCGGCCGTCCTTCAGTCTGACTTTCGCCAGCCCGGCATCGCCCGGCTTCAGTGCCCCGGCGGCGGCGACATCCTGCGCGGCCATGGTGAGTTGGTCGACTCCCTGGCTGCTCGCGAGCGCGCCCGGAGTGAAGGCCACGCCGGCGAGCGCCAGCCCCGCCACCTCATCGAGGCGGCTGCCGGTGAGCACGCCCTGATTGTCGCCCGCGTGCAGCGTGAAGCTCTCGAGTTGGGCCGCCTCCGCGAACGCTTGCAGCGGCACCGGCTGGGGCGGGCTCGCGCCGTATTGTTTGACGAGGAGCGTCAGCTCGCCGGGCTGCGCGGCCTGCAGCGGCAGCTTCACCTCCACCTCGTTGGGACGGACCGTCTTCCATTGCGCCTCGAGCTCCTTGCCGGCCGGGTCGCGGACAATGATGCGATCGATGCAGCTCACGCTGCTCGCCTCGAGGTGCAGGATGTCCTCGCGGCCGACGATCGCGGCGCTCTCGTTGCCGGCGAGCTTCCAGGATTCCTCGTGGGCGTTCACCAGCCGGAAGGCCGGTCCCTCGAAAGGCACGAAGCCCCAGTGTCCCCGCAGAGCGCCGCGGACGGTGTTGCCGAGGGTCGCCGCGCCCACGCCGGATGTGTCGACGACGAATCCGCCCTGCGCCGCATCGGCTCTGGCGGGCAGATCGATCGTCTTGCCGTCGCTGCCCGTCAGGCTGAGGTGCATGTCATGCGCGTAACCGGTGGAAAATACGAGCGGCGCGCCCTCGACCGGCAGTACCAGGGAGCTCTTGCGCGCGCAGTAGATCTCCTTCGGATCGACCGCATGCAGCGGCGGCGGCTGTGGCGCCTCGATGGCCGGCAGCGCGGTCACGAGCACCGACTTCGGATCATGAAAAGACGGCGGCGTGTTGAGGGTGAGCGCCAGCACCTCGCCGCGCTGCGTCGCCAGCGCGGGGATGTATTGGTAATGGGCGGTCGTGAAGGAGCCGAAGATCCGTGCGATATCGAGTATGGAGGCCAGATAAGGGCTGTAGTAGCCGTAGCTCAGCTGCGGCGTGTAGCTCGCCTCCATCGCAAGATCGCTCGCCGGCCCCGAGGTCAGCGCCTCGACGATCGAGGTGCTGTGGCCGTCATTGAGGATCAGCGATTCCTGCCCCTGCATGAGGCAGGCTGCCTGCAGCTCCGGAATGCGGTCCAGGCAGCTCGCGTTCACCTTGATGGCGAGGCTGCGCCCGAGAAGCGGCGCCAACTCTTTCAAGGTGCCGGGCGCGGTCTCATCGAGCGCATGGACGGCCCGCAGATATCTGTCGAGGCGCGAGCTGTCGAGGGTCGCCTGGTTGAGATCCTGGGAGGTGCGCACGAAGGCGCCGGGACGACCCTGCACGGCATTGATCAGGGTCTTCAGGTCTCCGCCCGCCTGTGGCGCGAGAAACACCAGCACCTGCCCGGCGCCGTCGGGCACCGTGATCTTCAGGCCCTGCCGCGCGCAGCCGCGCTTCCAGGTCTCGCAGACGTGGAACCACTCGCGCGGCGGCGGGTTGGTGGCGCCGCGCAGAAACCCGACGACGAGCAGGTAGTGCTGCGACTGGGTCGCCGGCAGGTCCGCGCGAATCCACAGCCGATCGCCGGCCGCGAGATTGGGCACTTCCGCGATGGGCAGTGTCTCCTGTCCGCGGCCGACCGTTACCTGCAGGTCGGGTCCGGCAAGATCGAACGGTGCCACGCCTGCGGGCGCGGCCGTCGCGGCCAGCGGGAACAACAGTGCGGCGAGCGCCGCGAGACGAGGGAGTCCCATCCGTCTATCTTACGACCGCAGGCGCGCGAGGAAACGGTCGATCGCCGCCAGCGCCTGCGGCTCGTCGAGGAGCGGCACATGTCCCCGATTGACGACAGTCACGCACTCGAGGTCGGGCTTTTCGCGCCGCATGCGTTCCACCGTGCCCACGTTCAGGATGTCCGAAAGCGCGCCGTGGACGACCAACATCGGCAGGGCCTGCAGCCGCGCAAACACGGGCCAGAGGCCGCCCGCCACCGCGGGCGCCGCCCGCAGCGCATCACCGACGCGCGGATCGCAGTCGAGCACGGGTACTCCGGCGGCATCCTCCCGGTAGCTGCGGCGCACGAGGGCGGACCAAGTCTCGTCGGAAAGTCCAGGCCAGGCCCTCCCATAGATCATACGCACCTGCGTGACCGCCTCATCCCACGTGCTCACCGGCGGCAGCAGTCCCGTGTAAGCCTTGATGCGTTCGATACCTTTCGGATCGACCTCCGGTCCGATGTCATTGAGCACCAGGCCCGCCACGCGCTTCTCCATCGTGGCGCCGAGCATCATGCCGAGGAGTCCTCCGAGTGAAGTGCCGACGATGGCCACGCGTTCGAGCTCGAGCGCCTCGAACAGCCGCTGCAGGTCCGCGAGGTAGGTGCCCGGGTGATAGTTGCGCCACTGCGGATCGCGCGCCGAGAGCCCACGGCCTCTGAGGTCGGGGCAGATGACACGGTGGTGCGCGGCGAGATGCGGCGCGAGTGCCTCGAAATCGCGGCTGTTGCGCGTCAGGCCGGGCAGACACAACACCGGCAGGGTTCGCGAGGCGGATGTCCCGCCGGGTATCTGCGGCTCGTAGACCCGGCAGTAGAGCTCCAGATCGTCGGCGGAGGCGCAGCGCTGCTCCCGGTACCCGGGGGTTGTCATCGGTCGGGGCTCCTGCGCGCGGTGAGCGGCACCCGGTCGCCATTCAGGGCCCTGCCGCCCATGGACGCGGCGACCAACACCCAGACGACGGCCACCGCGCCCGCGAAGAAGAATACCGCGGGCGTTCCCGCCGCCTGATGCACCCAGCCGCCGACGGCTCCGCCGGCAAAGATGCCGAGGAACTGCGAGCTCGAGTAGATCCCCGTCGCCGTGCCCGTGGAGCCCGGCGGCGCGGTCTTCGTGACGAGCGACGGCAGGCTTGCCTCCATGACATTGAAGCCGGCGAAGAACAGCACCAGTCCCGCCACCAGGACATAGCCATTCGCGCCGCCCGCGCCCAGCATCAGCAGGCTTGCGGCGAGCGCCATCACCGCGCCCACCAACAGGCTCTTCATCCGCCGGTAGCGCTCCGCCAGGATGATGGCAGGCACCATCACCGCCACCGAAACCAACAGCACCGGCAGATAGACCAGCCACTGCTCACGGTTGCTCACCCCGAGCGTTCCGCGCAGCAGCCCCGGGACCACGAGAAAGCTCGCCGTGAGCATGGCATGCAGGGCGAAGATGCCGAAATCGAGGCGCAGCAGCTCCGGGTTGCGCAGGCTGGCACCCATCAGGGCCGGAAGCGCCAGTGCACCGCGCATCGCCGGCGGACGCGGCGGCCGCGGTACGGCGAGCAGCGTGATCGCGATGCCTGCCAGAGCGAGCGCCGCCATCAGCCAGAAGATGCCCGCCACTCCGACCCATCCCGCCAGGGCCGGTCCGGTCACGATCGCCACCAGGAAGGAGAAGCCGATGGTCATCCCGATGAGCGCCATCGCCTTGGTGCGGCTCTTCTCGGCAGTCAGGTCGGCGACCAGAGCGAGCACCACGGATCCAATGGCGCCCGCGCCCTGCAGCAGTCTTCCGATGATCATTCCATCTATGGTGCCGGCGCGCGCCGCGACCGCGCTGCCGATCCCGAAGACGGCGAGGCCGATGACGATCATCGTCTTGCGCCCGACCCGATCGGAGAGCGTGCCGAAGGGAATCTGCAGCACCCCTTGACTTAGGCCATAGATACCGAGCGCGACGCCGATCTTGTAGGGAGTCGCGCCGGCCAAGTGGCGGGCAAAGGCGGCGAATACCGGGTACACCATGAAAAGTCCCAGCATCCGCACGGAGAACACCGCCGCCAGGGACGCGGCGGCGCGCAGCTCGTGCTTTTCCATCATCGTGCGCGAGCTTACTTCGTCAGCGCCGGTTTGACCACGCGCGACCCGGTGCCTGTTCGCTCGTGCTCGAGCATGCGGGCGAACACGAATAGGAATACGACCCCGATGGTGAACGCCCCCGCGATCCAGATGATGAGGCCGCCGAGCTGTTGGTCGGTCACCGGCGAGATCGGCAGGAAGCGGCCGCAGACTTCGTACACGGTATACAGATCGCGCCGAGCGAGGCTGAGGCATGCGCCGACGATCATCATCGGCAGCATGACCACCACGAGCATCAGGATGCGCCAGCCCGACTTCACACGTGCCAGCGGCCACGGCCTCGGGTCCAGGACGATCCACCAGAACGGCAGGTCGCACAGCACGACGCTCCAGTTCATCGTCCGATAGAGCCAGTCGCTGAGCATGACGTCGAAGTGCACGGACGGCCACAGCCAGAGCAACAGGCTCGCGATGTACAACACGGTGGCCGTCCACGGATCGACGAGAAAGCGCGTCGGCGTGCGCAGCACGCGCTTCAGCATGGGAAGACGGCGACGCACCGTCTCGGGCAGCCCGCAGGCCAGCGCCGCGCCCGGTGCGGCCCCCATCAGCAGCGCCGGAGCGATGTCGTGCAGCACGAGATGCTGCAGCCGGTGCACGAAAAACATGTGGCTCGAGTAGTAGTCCCAACTCGTCTGCAGGGCTGCATAGATCAGAAAGAGCCCGGCCCCGAAGGCAATGCGGCGGCCGAGGGGTGTCGGCGGCCGGGTGCGCCCCACGCCTCTTGCGTAAAGCGCGGTGACGACGGCCACGGTGACGAGGACGGTCGGCGAGACCTCCCACGGCAGAAGGAGGGATAGAAGGAAAGAGAACGAGAGCGACGGCATGGGGGGTGGGAGTTTACCTGAGGACCTCGTTGCCCGCCGCCGCCGCGGCGCTTAGACTGGATCTCGGCCCAACGGAGTCGCTGCTCATGCAAGGCTCACTCTTTCGTTTCTACGTTCACGAAGGCCAGCGGCACCGCGGCCGGCTGGTCTGGGAGTGGCTGCTCGAGGAAGGCAACAAGCTCGGCATTCGCGGGGGCTCGGCCTTCAAGGCCATGGCCGGCTTCGGCAGACATCACGTGCTGCACGAGGCTCGCTTCTTCGAGCTCGCCGGCACCCTCACCGTCGAGGTGGAATTCATCGTCACGGCCGAAGAAGCCCAGAAGCTCCTGGAGCTGCTGCACCGGGAAGGCGTGCGCCTCTTCTACGCCTATACGTCCGCCGTCTTCGGGGTGATCAACCCGGACGTCGCTGATCCGCCCGTCCTGACGGACTGAGATGAGCGCCAGTCCGCCTCGAGCACGCCCTGCCGGCATGGAGGGCAAGATCATCGTCATCACAGGCGCGACCTCCGGAATCGGCGCCGTTGCCGCAAGGCGGCTTGCCGAGCTGGGGGCGCGCATCGTGATCGTGGCGCGCAACAAGGACCGCGCGGAGCGCACCCTGAGCGATCTGCGTGCCGTGAACGCCCGCCAGGCTCACACCGCCCTCTACGCCGACCTTTCGCGCCTGAGCGAGATGAAGCGTGTCGCCGCGCAGATCGCCGCCGCGGAGCCGAAGATCGACGTGCTGATGAACAACGCCGGCCTCGTCGCCACGCACAACCAGAAGACCGAAGACGGCCTCGAGCTCATGTTCGCCACCAATCATCTGTCGTACTTCGTGCTGACCAACCTCCTTCTCGATCGGCTGCGCGCGGCGGGCGATGCTCGGGTGGTCTCGACCGCCTCGCAAGCCCATCGGCGCGGGAAGCTCGACTTCGATCGCCTGCAGGATCAGCGGGGGATGAAAGGTTACGGCATCAGCAAACTCTGCAACATTCTCTTCACGCGCGAGCTGGCACGCCGCATCGCCGGTTCGCGTGTCACGGCCAACTGCCTGCACCCGGGCTTCGTCGCAACCCGTTTCGGTGACAATGCCAGCGGTGCGATGCGGGCCGGCATCGCAGTGGCGAAGCGGCTCTTTGCCCTCTCGCCGGAAGAGGGCGCGAAGACCATGGTGTATCTCGCCAGCTCACCGCAAGTCGCCGGCCGCAGCGGCGGCTACTACGAGCATTGCGCGCCGGCGGAGCCCTCGCCGGCGGCCCAGAGCGATGCGGATGCGCGGCGGCTCTGGGAGGTTTCGGCGGCGATTGCGGGGATCGGCGGCTAGCTGCCGCTGGCGCAGTCAGGTCTCGACCGCTTGCGCGTCACTCGCCCGCGCCGACGACCGGTTGAGGTTGCGACGCACGAAGCGGATGTGCTCCCTCAGCTGGTACAGCTGCTCGGCGTGGGAGCCGGGAATCTTGCGCAGGATGACCGAGCGCTCGATCTCATCCAGGCGCTCGAGGAGCGTCACGCGCCGCTCCGGCGTCAGGCTCTGCAGAGACTCACGCTCCAGGGCCATGAGCTCGCCGTACCGGCGGTGAATGCGGCTGTTCACGCGCCAGGCATAGAGGTTCGGTAGATAACGCAGGCCGGGGATCAGGATGACGATGATGGGCACGAGCACCGCCGCTATGCGGGTCACCAGGCTCGCCCAGCGGAAAGGCAAATAGCGGTAAGCGAAGCTCCCGCCGCCGGACTTGTAGTAGCTCGCGGCTTCCGAATCCAAAGGAAACGTGTAGGTGTACGTATTCGGGAACTCGTGCGCGTGTTGCAGCCGCGTGGCGCGGCCGTGCACCTGCTGGGCTGCTCCGATCAGCAGATCGCAGAGCGCCGGATGCAGATCAGAGTGTGCGATCAGCTCCACCGCCGGGGCGAGCAGCGTGAGTGGCTTCCTCGGCAGGTTCGCCCCGAGATCGAAAGTGCCCGCCGGGATCGCGAGCTCGTGCAGGTAGGGAAAGAGTCTCGCGTAGGCATCCGCCTGCGGGAAGTCGAACAGACGGACGCCACGGGTGTGCAACATCGCGCGGATCGTCGCCGGCGGAGCGGAATCGCCCGTGAGGAAGATCGCATCCACTTGTCCGTCGACGAGCGCCTTGCGCGCGGCGTCCCCATCGAGGTCGAGCAGTTGAGTCGGGCCTTGCGTATCGATCCCGTTGCCATCGAGCAACGCCAGTGCCAGGAGGCGCGTGCCGCTGCCTTCCTTGCCTATTGCAATCCGCTTGCCCTCGAGCTGCGACAGGCGCGAGATCCGTCGCCGGGCACGATAGAAGATCGTGAGCGGCTGATAAAACATGCTGCCGAGAGACACCAGGTTCTCGGTGTTGACTCCCTGCCTGGAGGTTCCGGTTTCGGTGATGCCAGCCTGCACCAGCGCGATGTCGTAGTGCGTATGCGAGTGCGGTTCGCTCAACCGATCGAGGTTCTGCAGGGAACCTGCCGACGGGATTATTTTGAGATCGATGCCTTCCTCGGCGAGGATGGCGCGATAGCGCTCGGCGAAGTTCTCGAAGGAGCTGCCCTTGGGTCCGCCGCTCATGACGAGCGTGCGCGGCGGCAACGGCCGCACGAAATGCAGCGCCAGCCAGATGGCGGCGGCGCTCGCAAGCAGGATGGGACCCAACGTATGGGCCAGATCCGACCAGGATATGGTGCTGATCTTGAGCGGCAGTCGCAGCTTCGACCGGTGATGCCGGCGTGCGCGGCCAGATTGAGGTTTCGAGTCCATGGCGGGAGGCGAGTCTAGCACCGCAGACGCTCTCGTCCGCAATTAACGATAATTATTAATACGTTATGACGATTTTCTCAATTCAACCTTACATTCGATTTCAGCCTCGACCGTAGACGGGCAACAGCGCCCCCGTCACGGCGGCCGCCTGCTCAGAGGCGAGAAACGCGATTACCGTTGCGATCGCCTCGGGCCGCACCCAGCGGGAGAAATCCGCATCCGGCATGTCGGCCCGATTGCGCGGTGTGTCAATGGTACCCGGCAGTACGGCATTGACGGTGATGCCGCGGTCCTTCAGCTCCTGGGCCAGACTCTCGGTGAGCTTGTGGACGCCGGCCTTTGAGGCGGTGTAGGCGCCCATGCCGGGGCCGGCCGGGCGTGCGGCCGCACCGGCCCCGACATTGACGATGCGGCCGGCCGGGCCCTGCAGCAGTTGCGGCAGCGCGGCCTTGGTGCTCACGAGTGCGGTCTTGAGATTGAGGGCGAACATCGCATCCCACCCCTCGAGATCGCCCTGCTCCAGGGTCTGCCAGCGAAAGCCGCCGGCAATGTTGACCAGGACGTCGATCGCGCCCAGCGTCTCGCGCACCGTTTCCATCGCGGTGCCCGCGCCGGCCAGTTGCGTCAGATCGACGCTGCCCAACACGCAATGCGGCGCCGGGAACTCGGCCGCGATCCGCGCGGGCGCCTGGCTGTGGTCGAGCAGCGCCACCGCCGCGCCCTGCTCGCGAAAGGTGCGCGCCACCGCGATTCCGAGATTGCCGAAAGCGCCGGTCACCACGACGGCGCGCCGACGGGGAGAGCTCGAGGCCATGGGGATCACTCCAGTGAGGCGGGTAGCCGCCGCTGGATGATATCCCTTGCCTCCTGCACGATGCGATGGATGAGCTCCGCAACGGTAGGAATGTCGTGGATGAGGCCTTGCACCTGCCCAGCCCAGACCAGGCCAGCGTCGATATCACCCGTCTCGAGCACCACCCGGCCCTGCGCGCCGCGCACAAGATGCGCCACGTCCTCGAATCTCGCGTCCGGCCGCTTGAGGATCTCGACCACCTTGTCGGAGACGCTGTTCTTGCCCACACGCGCGGTATTGCGCAGCGACTTGAAGATCACGTGAGTCGCGCGCTCATCGTTCTGCACTAGAAATTGCTTCACCCGGGGATGGATCGGCGCCTCGACCGTGGCGCAGAACCTCGTGCCCATGTTGATGCCGTCTGCTCCGAGACACAGCGCCGCCGCCAGGCCGCGGCCGTCGCCGAAACCGCCCGAGGCGATCATCGGGATGCGCACCTTGTCCGCGGCCGCGGGAATCAGCACGAGGCCGGGTACATCGTCCTCTCCCGGATGGCCCGCGCACTCGAACCCATCGATCGAGATCACATCGACTCCCATGCGCTCCGCCGACAGGGCATGACGCACCGAGGTGCACTTGTGGATCACCGTGATCCCATGCGCCTTGAAGTCATCGACGTGTTCCCGCGGATTGTGGCCGGCGGTCTCGACGATCCGAATGCCGCTCTCGATGATCGCGCGGCGATACTCCGCGTACGGGGGCGGAGTCATGGTCGGCAGAATGGTCAGGTTGACCGCGAAAGGCTTATCGGTCAGGGAACGGCAGCGCTCGATCTCCTGCCGAAGCGCGTCCGGTGTCGGCTGCGTGAGGGCCGTCATGATGCCGAGCGCGCCCGCGTTGGAAACAGCCGCCGCCAACTCTGCGCGGCCCACCCACATCATGCCTCCCTGGACGATGGGATATTCGATGCCGACCAGCTCTGTGAAGCGAGTCTTCAGGTTGGGTCACGCGCAGGCGGATGAATGCAACGAGTATACGCATTCATTGCGGCGGACTGAAGCCCCGCGAAAAAATCGCGCGCAGGTGGTCGATGACGCACTGCACGGCCCGAGGCGTTCGCGGCGACCATGGGCGGATCGCCTGCAGCCGCTCCCCGAAGAATCCAACCGGCCGCCACTGCGGCAACACCGGCGCGAGCTCGCGCGATCCCGCGGCGCTCCACGCGGTGAAGTCGGGCAGCATCCCCACGCCCATTGCAGCGGCGGCGGCCTCGCGCAGCACCTCACTGTTGTTGGCTCGCAGCGGCCCTCTCACGGGCACACTGACCCGCTCAGCCGCCCTGGCCCGGCGGCCGGCCCGCTCGAACGACCAGGCCGGCGAGCCGCCGTCGCGCAAGTAGAGGAGACAGTCGTGCCCCGCCAGCTCACTCGGGTGCTCCGGCACGCCGCGGCGCGCGAGGTACTTCGGGCTCGCGAGGAGCACCGAGCGGGTCTCGCACAGTACGGTGGCGACATGCGACTCCGGCACGCGGTTGGCGTGGCGCACGGCCAGATCGAAGCCCTCCTGAGTCAGGTTGACGAATCGGTCGTTGAGATCCAGCTCGAGACGCAACTCCGGATAGCTTGCAAGGAGCGCCGGAATCGCGGGCGCGATGTGCTGACGTCCCAACGCCACGGGCGCCGTCATGCGCACGAGCCCGCGCGGCGCGCCTGCGAGATCCCTGACGCCGGTGATCCCGCGCTCGATGTGCAGGAACGATGCGCTCGTCTCCTCGACGAGCTGCTGTCCCGCGGGCGTGAGCGTGATCGAGCGGGTGGTGCGGCGTACCAGCGACACCCCGAGCATTCGCTCCAGATCCTTCAGGCGGATGCTGACGGATGACTTCGCGACCCCCAGGCGGCGCGCGGTCTGGGTGAGGCTGCGCGTCTCGGCGATCACGGTCAGCATGTGGAGGTCGGGCAGGGCCGCCTCGAAGTCCCGGCTGCTCATCGGCTGCGCCTCGATTGTTCAATATATTGAACATTGTAATCGCGCGCGGGTGGTTCTCAACCCACTGAGGCGACCCTAGACTGTGCGCAGACCCGCCGGAGACTTTGCCAATGGCCACCGCAGCTTTCGCCTCTGCCCCGTCCGCCACCTCCCTAGTCGGCCACTGGATCGGAGGCCGGGCAGTGCCGGCCGACGCCTCTCACGCCCAGGACGTCTTCAATCCCGCGACCGGACAGGTCGCGCGGCGCGTAGCCTTGGCAGATGCGGCCATGGTGGACCGCGCGGTCGCCAGTGCCGCCGCAGCCTGGCCAGCCTGGGCGGACGCGCCGCCCATCCGTCGCGCTCGCGTGCTGCGGCGCTTCCTCGGCCTGCTCAACGAGCATCGCGACGAGATCGCAAGGCTCATCACCGCGGAGCACGGCAAGGTTTTTTCGGACGCGCAGGGCGAAGTCATGCGCGGAATCGACGTCGTGGAATTCGCCTGCGGCATCGCCCAGCTCCTCAAGGGCGACTTCACCGACCAGATCGCGGCCGGCATCGACAACTGGACACTGCGCCAGCCCCTGGGTGTGGTCGCGGGCGTCACACCCTTCAACTTCCCGTGCATGGTTCCCTGTTGGATGTTTCCCATTGCCATCGCAACCGGGAACACCTTCGTGCTCAAGCCCAGCGAGCGCGATCCGTCCGCATCCCTCGTAATGGCCGAGCTGCTCAAGCAGGCCGAGCTGCCCGATGGCGTTTTCAACGTCGTGCAGGGTGACAGAGTCGCCGTCGACGCGCTGCTCGAGCATCCGCAAGTCAAGGCCCTTAGCTTCGTCGGATCGACGCCGATCGCACGGCGCCTCTACGCGCGCGGCGCGGAGCTCGGCAAACGGGTCCAGGCACTCGGGGGCGCGAAGAATCACCTGGTCGTGATGCCCGATGCCGGCCTCGAGCAGGCGGTCGACGGCCTCATCGGAGCGGCCTTCGGCTCGGCCGGCGAGCGTTGCATGGCCATCAGCGTCGCCGTACTGGTCGGTGATGTCGCGGACCGGATCGTTCCCATGCTCCTGGAGCGAGCCAAGGCCCTGCGCATCGGCGACGGCATGGACGCCGATGTGGAGATGGGCCCGGTCGTGACTCGCCAGGCGCTCGAGCGAATCTCGGGCTACATCGATATCGGCGTGCGCGAAGGAGCAAAGCTGCTGACGGATGGCCGGTCGCTTAAAGTGCCTGGGCACGAGGACGGCTTCTTTCTCGGCGGCACCCTCTTCGACCACGTCCGGCCCGACATGAGGATATACAAGGAGGAGATCTTCGGGCCGGTACTGAGCTGCGTACGGGTCAAGGATCTCGGTGAGGCGGTAAGCCTGATCAACGCTCACGAGCTCGCCAACGGCGTCGCCTGTTACACCCGCGACGGCGGCGTGGCACGCGAATTTGCGAGGCGCATCGAGGTGGGCATGGTGGGGATCAACGTCCCCATCCCCGTACCGATGGCGTGGCATGGCTTCGGCGGATGGAAGAACAGCCTCTTCGGCGACATGCACGCCTACGGAGAGGAAGGAGTGCGCTTCTACACGCGCCAGAAGTCGATCATGCAGCGCTGGCCCAAGACCGCGGAACGGGGAGCCGAATTCGCGATGCCGACGGCGCGCTGAGGATGCCTGCGCGCAGCCTGCGCGGCGTCAGGTGGGTTTCCGCTTGATGAGAGCGGACCGCACGCACTGACAGACGACCTCATCCCTTTGGTTGATCGCCCGGTGCTGGAACGTGACGATGCCGGCGGTGGGCCGTGAGCGGCTCTCCCGCAGGCTCACAACCTCGGTTTCCGCGTGGATCGTGTCGCCGATGAACACCGGCTTCGGCATGACGACCTGATCGTAACCGAGGTTGGCGACGAGCGTGCCCACGGTCGTGTCAGCGACACTGAGGCCGATCATGAGCGCGAAGGTGAATGTCCCGTTGACCAGTATCCGGCCGAACTCGCTGGCCTTGGCCGCCTCGAGATCGATGTGCAGCGGCTGGGCATTGTGCGTCATCGTCGAGAAGAGCAGATTGTCGGTTTCCGTCACCGTTCGGCGCACTTCATGAGCGATCCGGTCGCCCACCTGCCATTCATCGAACCAGCGGCCAGCCATTCAGCTCCCCTTCTTCGCCGACTCTGAGCGTAGCCGCGGCGCCACCCGCTCGAGAACGGCCTGAGCCCGCGCGAGGTGGGGCCGATCCAGCATCGCGCCTTTGTGAGCCACCACCCCGGCGCCGGGGTTGGCGGCGAAGAGTCCGACGACCTCGCGCGCTGCTTCCAGCTCCTCGGCGCTGGGCATGAAGGCTTCGTTGATCACCTCCACCTGTGCCGGGTGGATGGCGAGCATGCCCCGGAAGCCGGCGCGCCGCGCCTCCCGCGCGCGCCGGCGAAGGCCTGCCTCATCGCGGAAATCGCCGTGGATCGTCTCGACGGCGGCAACATCGGCCGCCGCGGCCCCCAGGAGACAGAAGCTGCGTGCCAGTTCGTACGTGAAATCATAACTGCCATCCGCGTTGCGATTGTCGGCCGCGCCCACCGCATCCGCGAGATCCTCGGCTCCCCAGGTCAGCGCGGCCAGCCGTGGCGCGCCCGCGTAGGTTCCCGCAGCAAACATGCTTTCCGCCGTTTCCGTCACGAGTGCGATCACCCGTGTCGCACCCGGCTTCATGCCAGCGGCGACTTCCAGGGCGGACAGGTAGTGGTCCAGACACTCGACATCCGCCCGGCCGCGGGCTTTGGGCAGCATGATGCCGCCTGGACGGCCCGGCACCACCGCTGCCAGGTCCGCCAGCGCATACGGTCCCTGCAAGGGGTTGATACGCACCCAGAGCCGCGAGCGGTGCGACGGTTGTGCCGCAAGAAACGCGGCGGTCTGAGCGCGGGCCTTGGGCTTTTCTCCCTCGGCCACCGCATCCTCCAGGTCGAAGAGTACGACGTCCGCGTCACCCGCGGCCGCCTTCTCCATCTTCCGCTCGCTGTCCCCCGGTGCGAAAAGCCAGGAGCGGACGCTGACGCTTGCGGTAATGGCGGCCATGTGCGCCGATTTTAGCCTGATTGGCCCAGCGCACGGAACGGGGAGGCGGCGCGGGTGCCGGCTAGTAGCCCACCGCCTCGCCGTCTTTGCGCATCTCGCTCGCGCCCCAATACACGTGTTGCTTGGGATCGAACATGATCGCCTGATAGCCGCCGAAGCTGCCGGTGCCGGGGACGATCCTGTAGCCGCGCTTCGCCAGCTCCGCCTTCACCGCGGGATCGAAGCCGCTTTCCATTTCCACCGTACCGATGCCGGCCGACGGCTCACCGGTCGGCTCCGCATTGCCATAGTGGCGCCAGCGCGCCGCGTCCCCCGCTTCCTGCACGTTCATGCCGAAATCGATGATGTTGATCAGTACCTGAACGTGACCTTGAGGCTGCATGTCACCCCCCATCAGGCCGAACGACATGAAGGGCTGACCGTCCTTCATGACGAAGGCCGGGATGATGGTGTGGAACGGCCGCTTGCGTGGCGCATAGACGTTCGCGTCCTTCGGATTGAGCGAATAGAGCTCGCCGCGATCCTGGAACATGAAGCCCAGATGGTCCGCGACCAGACCCGAGCCCATGCCGCGATAGTTCGACTGGATCAGCGACACCATCATGCCGTCCTTGTCGGCGGTGGTGAGATAGATGGTATCGCCTTCGAAGAGTCGCGGGTCGCCGGGGCCGATGTGCGGATTCGCGTGCTCCAGATTGATCTCCTTCACGCGCTGATCGGCATAGGCATCGGAGAGCAGCCCCTTGATCGGCGTGTGAAAGAAGCGCGGATCGGCATACCACTTGGCGAGATCCTCGTAGGCGAGCCGCTTGGCTTCCAGCATGGCCGTCAGAGTGTCGGCGGAGCCGGCGCCCATCTTCTTCAGGTCGAAGTGCTTCAGGATCTGCAGCATCTCGAGGGCGGCCATCCCCTGCCCGTTGGGCGGCAGCTCATACACATCGTAGCCACGATAATTCACCGAGACGGGAGTGACCCATTCCCCGTGGAAGTCCGCGAAGTCATCGTAGCGAAGATCGCCGCCGATCCGCTTGAAGTAAGCGTCGATGGTGTGCGCGATCGCGCCCTTGTAGAACACATCGCGGCCGCCTTTCGCGATCATGGAGAGCGTGTGCGCCAGATCGGGATTGCGGAAGACTTCCCCTTGCGCCGGCGTGTGGCCGCCATGCGCGTCGGGGATGAGGTACGTGTGGCGGACGTTGTCGAATTCGGACAGCAACGCCTGGTGATGCTCGAAGGCAGCCATGTTGCCTTTCCAGTACTTCGCGATGAGCTCGGTCACCGGGAAGCCGTGGGTGGCAAAGCCGATGGCCGGCGCCAGGTCTTCGCTCATGGGCAGCTTGCCGAACTTGCCGTGCAGCGCAAACCATCCGTCCACCGTGCCCGGCACCGTGATCGGGAGCGACCCGATGGGCGGAATGTGCGCCGTCGGCTTCATGCCGGCTTTCTTGTAGGCGGCTTCGACCTCGGCGGTCATCCGGGCGAGATCACGGCCCTTCGGCGACCAGCCCGAGGCGTTGTAGCCGTAGAGCTTGTGCGTCTTCGGATCGTAAACGATGGCAAAGAGATCGCCGCCGATGCCGTTCAGCACCGGCTGCATCAGGCCCATCATCGAATTGGCGGCGATGGCGGCGTCCACCGCGCTGCCGCCCTTCTTGAGAATTTCCACCGCCGCTTCGGAAGCCAGCGGCTGCTCGCTGGCGACCATGCCGTGCTGCGCGAGCACCGGCGAGCGCGTCGCCCAGGACACGCCCGAATAACGGTCTCCCCGGCCCAGCTGCCCGAACGAGGTCTGCCCGAATGACGTCGTGACCGTAAACAGCATCACCATGACCGTGAAGCCCCCAAGCATGCCTCTCAGTATTCTCATTGCTTCTCTATCTCTGCCTAGTGACGGACGGGAAAGACCGCGGTTCTTCTTCTATTGGCGCGATCATAGTCCGCGGTCGGCCCACGGGGCACTCGGCTTGTCGCTACGGCGCAACTTCGTGCCGCATGCCGTTTTGCGGCGATCTCCCGGGATTCCGTGCCGGTATGCCGGCTGCCCGGCCGACGCTCAATGCTTGCGGCCCGAGGCTCGCTTTTCTACTTCGACCTTCAGGTGGCGCACGCCGGTGTCGCTCGTCAGGTCGGGGTCGCTCCACACTTCACGCTCGGCAAGCTGTGCGAGTGTCTCCTCGAGTGAGGCGCTGCGCCGGCGGCCGCTCTCGGGTTTCGATATTGCCGACCAGTCGGGCATTCCGCCGAACTCCAGCGGCTGCTCGAGATGCTGCTGCACGAAACACGGAATCGACATATCCATGCAGGCATCGCGTGCGCGCATGATCTCCTCTTGCAGCACCGGCACCACAGCCGCCGATGCATAGCTCGACCGGACGTGGAAGGCGACCTGCTTCGCAGAGACCGGATCTGCGAAGAACCCGAGCCGCAGAAAGAAGCAGGAGCGATTGGAGCGCCGGCTTTCGACGGCATAGAGCGTGTACGCCTTGAATATTTCGAGACCCGGCAGGACGCTGGGATCGATGGGCCGCGCCGACCAGTGGAGCTGCACGGCGAAGGAAACTGGGGCACCCTTCGCCACGGCCTCCTTCAAGGCCCGTCGCACGCCGGTGTCGTCGGGACCGAGCAGCTCGATCTGCTCGCTGCCGTGCCCGTCACCCTCGTTTCGAGCGGGGGCGGGGTGACGCGCGTCCAGTATCCTGATCACCTGCGAGTCGGTCAGCGACGCATTGTCGACCGGCGCGAAATGTTGGTCGTCGGGCAATTGCCAGAATGCCCGCGGCGCGGTGGTAGCCATCGCGTCGGGGTGTTTGCCGCGCACGGCTCGCGCCCATCTTTCGGCATAGGCCAGCGTCTCGAAGAAGCCCATGTGCAGGTGGAGCTGTTCGCTGCCATCCGGCTGACGCGCGCGACTGGTGAAGAATGTGAATGTCTTGAGGTGCGGCGCCTCGGGCGGCCGGATCGATACCGGCTCCACCAGGCGGCACAGTGTGAGCATGTATGGGCCGGCGGCCCCTTCGCCGCGATGCACGATGTTGGTGCTCGAAGAGCCGGCAGGTCTCGCCAACGTCGATGTCATGGGTGCCCCCCGCAAGTAAAACGCTCGAGTCGCTGCCGGGAGGGCGCCGGATTCGATGCAATGGAGCTTGCACGCTCACACGTGGAGGTGGAGTGGCAACCCCGCTGTCATAGACTTACGCCCTTAGACCGGTAGCTTTGCGTCCCCGCCTTTCGGCGGGTTTGCCTTTCTCGCTTAAGCTCAAGCTCGACCTCAGACGTCTCCTTTTAGAGACAGGCGTCTGAGAACGCGCTGGCCCAAGCATGGCCGTTCGAGCGCGATATGTCTAGTGGCAAATTCGTCGCGGATTGGAGTCAGTTGGAGTTGTATTCGACACCGCTCGATGCGAGGCCTTTCACGCGGCCTGCGCACTCCTGCGAGGCTGCCGCGCTCTGTCCGGCCTTGAGAGCCAGGTACAGGATGACGAGGCTGAAGAGCGCGAGGATCCACATTCCCGTGAAGAAGCCGAGCTTTCCTCGGCCTCCCATGGTCCCCGCCGGACCCAGGTAGCTCACCACCCAGATGCCGGCGAGATAGGGAGCGACCCACCAGGCCTGTTGCCATCCCAGCTCCCGTGCGGGCCGGCGGCGGACGATGAAATACCAGGCGAGATAGACGATGGTATAAGCGGCCACCGCGCTGAACAGCCACTCGACGACCTCATAGCCCGTCCAATAGATGATCCAGTTGGATGCGATGAACGCGATGGGTGCCACCAGGCCCGCGGCGCGCAATCGGAATGGGCGCGGCTCCCGCGGCAGCTTCGCGCGCAGGTGGAGCAGAGTCACGGGTGCCATGGCGTACGCCAGCACCATGATCAGAGAGTCGGCGGAGACGAGCTTCTGCCAGGAAGGAAACGGGAAGAAAAAGACGACACCGACGACATACGTGACGACGAGCCCGACCCACGGGACGCCGTGTCGGTTCAGTCGTACGACATGCTCCGGAGCACCACCCATCTCCCCGGCCGCCATGATGATGCGCGGGCTCGCCGTGACATAGATGAATGCCGTGCCCAGCGGAGAGACGAAGGCATCGGCGTAGAGCACGATGGCCCACCAGAGCGCTCCCACGCCGATGGCGATGGCGGCGAGCGGCCCGAACATGCCGGTAAAGTGCAAGTGCTGCCAACCGGCGCCGATGTCGCGAGGATCGAGCGCCGTGATGAACGAGATCTGCAGGCCGACGTAGATCAGCAAGCCGACCAGCACCGAGCCGATGAGCGCCACGGGAATGTAGCGGCTCGGGTTGCGGGTCTCGCCTGCGAGCGCAATCGCCTGCTGAAATCCGAGGAAGCTGAACACGATGCCGGCGGTGGCGACGGCGGTGAAGACGCCGCTCACGGGTACGCTGCCCGCCTCGGCCACCATGTTGCCGGGATGGAAGGAATAGGCCATCAGAATGAATATCGTCGCGACCGGGATGACCAGCTTCCACCAGGTGGCTACGCTGTTGATGGCGAGCACCCAACCCACCGCCAGGAAGTTGACGGCCACCACCACTGCGAGGAGCAGCACGGCCCAGATCATGCCGGCGTGGGTCAGAAGCCCCGTTCCGGGGTAGATCAGCCCCGGAAGATAAGCATTGGTGTAAGTGAGTACCGCCGTCACCTCCACGGGGGGTACGAGGACGAATGCGAGAAAGAGGATCCAGCTCCAGATCCTGCCGACCAGGTCCCCATGACTCACGTGAGTCATGTGCACCATCGCTCCCGAATTGGGAAACATGGTCGCGAGCTCCGCGAAGACGAATGCCAGGAGCAGGATGGCGGCCGCGCCGATCACCCAGGAGAAGACGCTCCACGGCCCCGCCTGCACGGCGGCATGGAGTGCGCCGAACAGCCAGCCGGAGCCGATGATGCTGCCGAGGCTTGCGTACAGGAGCCCGATCGCCCCCGCATCGCGCCTGAGTTTCGCCGGTCCCGCCATCCGCCGCTCCCCCATCCCGCCGGTGAATTGCCCGCTGCAGAAGCAGCGCCCAGAGCCCGGCACAGTAGCGGAAGGCGGATGGGAAGGTAAGCCCCCGCACCAGCCCCGAGGGCGGGGCTGTCGAGACGCGTCAAAGCATTCGCAGCGGCAACCCGAGCAATGCGCGTCGCCGCAGCCAGAGACTCGGCCGATAACGGTCGGAGCCCGTGATCTCCTGCATCTGGCGCAGCATGTCATGAACCCGTTGCGGGCCGAGCCATTCACCCCACTCGAAGGGGCCGCGCGGATAGTTCTGCGCCAGACGCATCGCGACGTCGATGTCATCCGGCGTGCCGATTCCGATCTGCGCGGCCTCGCAGGCGAGGTTCACGATCATCGCGAGGATCCGCGGCGCGATGAACGCCGGCGAGTCCTTGACCACCGCCACCGAGAGGCCCGTACCGCGCAGGAAGGCCGCGAGCTTGCGCGCCGCGGCGTCACCGCCGAGCGGGGCCATCAATGTCAGGAAGCTCTTTTCCATTCCGAGGAAATCGATGGCCACCACGCGCGCCGGATCGAGTCGCAGCCTCGCGGCGGTGGTCGCGGCGTCCTCGCCGCCCGGGCTCACGAGAAACACTTCGGCCTGATCGGCGGCAACCAGCCGCAGGCCCCGCGCAACGAGCAACCCGAACCCGTGAGCCTCCTCGGCGACCCAGGCCGCCACCGGCGGACCGCCCGCCGGCGTGGCGCTCGCATCGCCGGGGTCGGCCGCAGGCGCAACCGCCCCCTCGCCGTACTCATGGAAGCCCCGGCCGGTCTTGCGTCCGAGCTGGCCTGCGATGAAGAGCGACTCGTGCAGCGGCGTGGTCTTCAGACGCGGGTCGTGTTGGAAGCCCTCGTAAACGACGCGTGTCGCCGGGAAGTTGATGTCGATGCCGGTGAGATCCATCAGCTCGAAGGGCCCCATGCGAAAGCCCGCGGCTTCGCGCATGATACGGTCGATCGTAGCCGCGGCGGCGACGCCCTCATGCTGGATGTGCAGCGCCTCGGTGAGGTAGGCGCGCCCCAGCAGATTCACCAGGAAGCCCGGCACATCCTTCACCCGTACCGCCGTTTTTCCGAGGCGCTCGGCCAGCGCGAGAGCGCGCTGCATGGTGCTTTCGGACGTGTCGGCCGCGCGGATCACCTCGACGAGCCGCATGAGAGGCACGGGATTGAAGAAATGGAGCCCGCAAACACGCTCGCGATGGCGACACACGCGGGCGATCGCGGCCACCGGCAGCGATGAGGTGTTGGTGGCCAGCACGGTGCCGGCCGGCACGATGTCCTCCAGCGCCGCGAACAGTCGCTGCTTGGGCTCGAGTTGCTCGACGATGGCTTCGATCACGATCTGCGCCGGGGCCAGATCCTCCAGGCGCTGCGCCGGAGTCAGCCGCCGGCCGGCGTCCGCGGCCGCCTCGGGCGAGATCTGGCCTTTCTCCGCAAGGCGCGCGAGCCGCGCATGCACTTCGCCGCGCGCCCTGGTGAGCGCGGTGTCGCTCGCATCGTGCAGGATGACCTCGAGGCCGGCGGTCAGCGCCGATTGAGCGATGCCGGCACCCATTGCGCCGGCGCCGATGACGCCTATCGTATCGAGAGGCCCGGGATGATCTGACATCTAACGCCCCTTGAACTGCGGCTTGCGCCTCTCGAGGAAGGCTCGCATGCCTTCGGCACGGTCATCCGTGGCGAAGAGCGACTGAAAGGCTTCCGCCTCGAGGCGCAGAGCGGCATCGAGCGGCAGGTCGGCGCCGGCGAGCACCGCCTCCTTGATGGCCGCGACCGCGAGAGGCGGCAGCGCGGCGATGCGCGTCGCGATATCGAGCGCGTGCGGCAGGACCTCGCCATCCGGCACCACTTCCGAGACGAGGCCCAACCGGTGCGCCTCGGCGGCGCTCAACAGGTCACCGGTGAGGAGCCAGCGCAGGGCCGCGAACTTGCCGGCCGCGCGCACGAAGCGTTGCGTGCCACCGGCGCCCGGCATGATGCCGAGCTTGACCTCCGGCTGTCCGAGCTTGGCCCCCTCCCCGGCGATGATGATGTCGCAGTGCATCGCAAGCTCACACCCTCCACCGAGAGCAAACCCGTTCACCGCGGCGATGATCGGCCGGCGATAGCGCTCGAGCGCCGCCCACGCGGCCCGCGATCTCGAGAACGCCTCGTCCGTGGGGGTACGCTTGGCGAGCTCCGCCACATCGGCACCCGCTGCGAACGCCTTCTCATCACCGGTCACCACCACGCATCGGATGGCGTCGTCAGAAGACAGTGTCACAAAATGCGACGCCAGAGCCTCGCGAACCGCCATGTTTAGGGCGTTCAAACGATCCGGACGATTGAGTCGCAGCAGCGCGACCCCTTCGCGCGGCCGCTCGAGCAGAACTACCGACATGGCGGAAACCTTGCAGCTTGAACGGTCTCGCAAGCGTAGGCGGTGCTCCGCCCGGCAGCAAGTCGCGCGCGACGGCCGCAGTCGGAAGGTCAGACGGCTCCTGCCGTGGAATCGATCCCGATGATCCTGAGTCCCGCATGATCGGCGCGGTACTGCCTGTTGAGGAATATGAGCACGGAAGTCAGCGCCTCGGTGGCGGCCGAATTGGCCAGCGCGCCACCGTGCAGCGCCGCGAGATCCATCCGTGCGAGGAGCGCCACCACCACTTCGCGGGTGGCCTTGTCGTCGCCGAAAACCAGGACATCTCCGATCTGTTCGGCGGTGGCAGCGGAACCCAAGCGCGCCGCGGCAACGGTGTGCAACGCCGAGACCACGCGCACGTCAGGCCCGAGCTCATTCTGCGCTCGCACTGCCGCGCAGCCCTCGGGCGGCAGCTGTACGCGCGCCACGCGCGGCGGCACGAGCGGCACCGTCGCATCGAGCACGATCTTGCCCTTCGCGAACTCGCGAATCGCCCGCAGAGTCTGCAGCTGGCTGGCGAAGGGAACCGTCACCGCAATCAACTCCCCGGCCGCCGCCGCGGCGGCATTCGAGGCGCCGGTGACCTCGGCACCCGGTATCTCGCTGCGCAGCTCCGCTGCCGCGGCTTCTGCGCGATCCGCCGCGCGCGAACCGATGTACACCCGGATACCGTGCCGCACGGCACGAGCCGCGAGCCCACGACCGAGCGCTCCGGTGCCACCGATGATCGCGAGCGATGGGATAGGCGCCATGTCCGCACCTATCCGCCGGCCAGGTAGCGATACTGCTCCGCGGTGAGCGGCACGACACTCAGCCGTCCCTGGCGCACCAGAGGTGAATCGGCGAACAGCTTGCTCTGCTTGATCTGCGCGAGCGGCACCGCCTCGGGCAACGGCTTCGCGACTTTGATCCTGACTTTCGGCCCTTGCGCATCCGTCCCCTGGACGGCAATGACACTGGCCGTTCCCACCGCGCTCTTGACGCTGCCGGTCTCATAGATCACGAGCCGGTCGCCGGGACTCATCCCGCGCAGGTTCCGAACCGCCACTGGATTCGATACCCCGTCCCAGACCGTCTGCTGGTCGCGCGCCAGATCGGCGAAGGAGTATTCCGAAGGCTCTGTCTTCAGTAGATAGTGAGCAGTCACGTCATCTCCTTCCGCTTACGTCGCAAGGAACTCAACCATCGACCTCGTCACCGCGGCGGGCTGCTCCAGTGTCGACATGTGACCGGAGTCCCGGATCACGCTCAGCCGCGCACGCGGTATCCCGTTCGCGATCTCCTCCGCACGCTCCGGCGGGGTCACCATGTCGCCGTCCCCCACGATCACCAGCGTCGGGCAGCGGATGGCGGCCAATCCGGGCCGTGAGTCCGGCCGCCCGAGGATGGCCAACTGCTGATTGGCGAATCCCTCGATACCGACCTCCTGCGCCATCGCGCGTATCGTACGGCGCAGCGACTCGTCTCCCCAACGGCGCGCGTGCACCCATCGCGGAAAGAGCATGTCGCTGAGCTCCGCCAGCCGGCCCGCCCGTGCCATCTCGATCTGCGCGCGCCGTTGCCCGCTCAGCTCCGGCGTGTCAGGTCGCGCGCTCGTATCGAGCAGCACCAGCTTCACGATGCGCTCCGCTGCCTGACGCAGCAGCTCGAAGCAGACGTAGCCGCCCATCGACAGCCCCGCGAGCGCAAAGCGCTCCGGCGCAGTGGCGAGAATGCGCCGCGCAATGGCCCCCATGCTGTCGTCCCGCGTGTGCTGGGCCACGATCACCGGCCCCGTGCGCCAGAGCTCCGGAAGCTGCTCCGCGTACAGGCGCGGCGAGCCCAGCAGGCCAGGTATCAGAACGATGGGCAGCGAGGGCGAATCAGCCATGAGGTATCCTTCGGACGACTCAGCTCATTCTACTGCCATACATGAATATACGAGCGAGCGGCAGCATGGAGCACTCGCAGCAGCCCTTGACCGTGGCGCCAATCGCCCCGACGCGATTGCATCGCAAGCTCTCCGCCTTCGACACGCTGCTTCTGACGCTGTCCTGTCTCTCGCCGGTCTTCTCGGTGTATGGCCCCGGGTCCGACGTGCTGCAGCATGCGGGCACCGGCGCAGCCGCGCTCTTCCTCGTCGGGGTTGGCGTGGCAGCCATATGGGGAGTCGTCTACGCCGAGCTCGGCTCCGCCTATCCCTATGCGGGCGGCGATTACGTGGGTGTCGGCTCCATCCTGGGTCCCGCCGCGGGTTTCGTGTGCCTGGCGCTCTGGGCTCTGACGGTCTTGCCGCTCAGCGCCTTCCTCGCGCAGATGGTCACGGTTTACCTCGCGGAGATCGTGCCTGTTGCGCACCCACTGGCGGTCACCCTCAGCGCCATGACGCTCGCCGCGGGCGCGGCCTTCCTCGCGGTACGGAGCGGCGCCATCCTGACAGGCGTTTTCCTCGCGCTCGAGCTCCTGGCGGTGGTCGCGCTCGTGGTGGCGGGTATCTGGCACCACCCCGCCGGTAACTTCTTTGCCGTACTGGGACACCCCCGCATTCCAGGCGCTCACGGCCAATGGGTGCCGGTGGCGGCAGGAGCCATGGCGATGGGCGCCGTGAACGCCGGCTTCGCCACCGCGGGAGGCAATCAGGCGATCGCCTTCGGGGAAGAGCTCATCGATCCGCATCGCAACATGGGCCGCGTCATTCTCTGCGCCGCCCTCGTGGGCGGGATCACGATCGCGCTGCCGGTCGTTGCGGTCGCGTGGAGCAGCAGCGGACACCCGGACATCTTCCGCAGCGCCGCTCCCTTCAGTGCCTTCGTGACATCCCTCGCCGGCCCCCTTGCCGGGAAGGCACTCAGCGCCGCGGTGACCCTGGCGGTGTTCAATGCCCTGATCGCACAGCTCCTGTTCTCCGCCCGGCTGTTTTTCAGCTTTGCCCGCGACGGGATCTTCCCCGGGCAAGTCAATGCCGCTCTGGTGAGAGTTCATCCCGCCTCGGGAGCGCCCCGGATCGCCGCCGTCGTGGTCGCCGTCGGCTCCGGCCTGTGTTGTTTCACCAGCTCGCACGTCCTGCTGGTGTTCATCTCGGGCCTGGTGGTCTACGGGCTGGCACTCGTCAGTATCGCCGTGCTCGTCGGCCGTAAGCGCGGTCAGACGGGTGAGCGGGGATTCTGGCGCTCACCGTGCTATCCGCTCGCGCCGTTACTCGGACTCGCGCTGGCCTTCGCCTTCGCCGTCGCTGACTGGAGCGATCCCGACGCCGGACGTCCGAGCCTCCTGCTTCTCGGGGCATTGCTCGTCGCGGCACTCGGCTGGTATCTCTTCGTTCTCAGGCAGCGTGGCTGGGCACCGCGGGTGCCGGGCTCCTTGACGCGCCCTGAGAGCGGCTCTACGGTACGACCAGCCGCAGATCGCTGAGCACAGACCCGGGAGGGTTCAGATGTCGAGCCGTCCACCGCTGCCGCCCTTCACTGCCGATACGGCCGCGCAGAAGGTGCGCGGCGCCGAAGACGCGTGGAATACGCGTGAGCCCGAGCGCGTCGCCCTCGCCTACACGGAGGACAGCGTCTGGCGCAATCGCGCGGAATTCATCACCGGCCGTGCGCAGATCGTCGCGTTCCTCCAGCGCAAGTGGGCGCGCGAGCTCGACTATCGGCTCATCAAGGAGGTCTGGGCCTTCACCGCCAACCGCATCGCGGTCCGCTTCGCCTACGAGTGGCATGACGACAGCAACTCGTGGTTCCGTTCCTACGGCAACGAGAACTGGGAATTCGACGAGCGCGGTCTCATGCGCCGGCGGCACGCCAGCATCAACGACCTGCCGATCACCGAAGCCGGCCGCAAGTACCGCTGGCCGCTCGGCCGACGGCCGGACGATCATCCCGGATTGAGCGAGCTCGGCCTCTGACCCGCGGGCTCAGTGCCCGCCCCGAACCAGAAGACCGGCATCGCCCAGCGCAACGGCGAGTCCCGCTTCGATCTTCCCGGCCTCCAAGCGCGGGATCCGCTGCAGGTGCAGCGTCGGGCCGGTGAGGACTTCCAGGCCACGCTTGAGCACGCTGCCGGACGCGCGGATCCCCGCCTTGTGCTGGTCGAATCGCTGCGCGGGCGTGTAGTCGCTCATGCCAACGTACACGCCGTAAGGACTGCCCTTGCGGTCGCGGTAGTCGAGGAGTACCAGATACACGTTGGAGCGCCCTTGGCGCGCGCAGCCGAACCGGGCGGCGATTTCGTACGCGTGCGGCAGCCAGTCGATGTAGGTCATCGGGAGCCACTCCGGGATGGAGCTCGCGGCACGCCGCCAGAGCCCGTCGAGCAACGCATCGATATCCGTCCCGGGCTCGGCTCGCGCCCAGAGCTCGTGGACACAGTGTGCGCCCGCCTTGCCATCGCCTTCCGCCATTGCCGCCTGGAGACATTTGCGCAGCTCGCCCCTGGCAAGGGCGCGCAGTGGACGGGCGCCGGGCCGCGCATCCTTCCAATCGGACGGGGCGGAGCGCGGTTTCACGGGTTGAGATACCGCACCACGAGCCGCGTGGCCTCGTCGATCAGCTCTTCGATGGCGTCGTCGGAAAACGTCTCGGCGTGATGCAGCACCGCCCTGTGCGTCACCGCCTCTATCGAGGTCACGCACACGAATGCCGCCATGTCCAGGTCGACGGCGCGAATCTCTTCACGGTGGCTCTCGAGCCAGGCCCTGAAGAGAGCGTAGTTCTCCCGGTTGAATGCTTCCACCTCCTTGAGCCTGCCTGTGCGCGGGATCTGCTCCGCAAGCACCCGATGCAGCTTCGGATCGACCCGGTGCGCCCTGATTCCCAAGGTGACGAGCTTGCGCAGCGCCTGCTGCATGGGAAGCGCCGCGACCTGCGGCAGCACGCAGCGCACGACCTGCATCAATTCCTGTTGATGACGATCCATGACCGCGCCGACCAGCGCCTCCTTGCTGGGGAAATACTGGTAGAGCGAGCCGATGCTCACGCCCGCCTCCCCGGCGATGCGGTTGGTGCTCGCCTTGTCGAAGCCCTCCCGGACCAGAATGCGAGCTGTCGCTTCGATCAGTGCATCGACCGTCGCGCGGGATCTCTGCTGAGAGGCTTGTTTTCTAGGGATCGTGAGCGGTTTACGAGCCATTCATCGCGCTCCGAATGCGAGTATCGAAACGAGAGCGATCGCTCGTATTATGCGCTTGCCGAGTGAAACAGCAACAGCGGACGGAGAACACATCATGACGCAGCCCTATTCCCAACTCATGGCCGTGAAGCGTTGGGCCGACCGCGGCCTCTACGACGCGGTGAGCCGGAACTTCGAACGGCTGACCCGCGAGGAATCCTCGATCATGCTGCGCATCCTCGACCACATCCACACGGTCGACAGAATCTTCCAGCATCATCTGCAGGGATTGCCGCACGCTTTCCGGGCGCCCCGCTCCGAGACGCTGCCGGAACTCGAGGCCCTTGCGAGAAGCACGCGCGAGGTCGATGACTGGTACGCCTCGTACGTGGATGGGTTGGCGCAGAGCGACTTCGAGCAGCCGGTCGACTTCGTCTTCACCAGCGGAAGGGCGGCGCGCATGTGTCGCGGTGAGATCATTCTCCACGTGTGCATGCACGGAAACTATCATCGCGGCAATGCCGGCGCGGTCCTTCAGCTGAAGGGCATCACGCCCAGCCGTGATTCCATCACCGATTTCCTCGAGGACTCGAGGTGATCGACGCCACCGTCCGGGTTGTCACCTGCGGCTTTGCCTGGTCACGGGAACGCGGGTTGCGCTTGGCGCACTTTTGTATGAAGCGTGCGGAAAAAGACAAACTGGACGGCAAGCTCGAAGTCCGCCGTGACTATGTATGCCTGCCGAGCGAATTCCATGACCTGGATTCGCTGGCGAAGGTCCTGGAGACGCCGCTCACGGAGGTCACCGACGGTTCAACGGTCCCGTCCAGCGACGTCGCTGATCAGCGACCTTTGCAGAAGTTACTTTCCGCTTCCTTGCACAGCTCCGGCTCGGCTTTCATTTTTTCCAATCCGCCTCCGCAGAAAAAGGAGCATCCGGAGCGTCGCTCAGATGGAAGCCGATCGCACATCAGCCGTTCCACCGGGGGACTCTGCGTGCGCGTGGTCCGCATAGAGGAAGCCCAGGCACACCTGGGCGATGACGTTGCGCTCGCGACGCTCCTCGCGAACGGTCCGTTGCCCATACTGGTGGGACCCCTGCTCCACAAACCCTTCTTCGGCCGCAAGTGGGATTCCGCCAAACAGAGCGACCATTGGCTGGCGAGCGACGGAGCGAGAGTCGTGTCGTTGGAGATCTCGGGCGCCAGCGCTTCGGCCGTCGCGAGAACTCGGTTGCGCTTCGATGACCTCCGAATCATCTCCCCGGGCCTGCTGCCGTCTCTCAAGATCCTGCACGATCTTCTGGAGGAGATCGGCCGCGAGGACAGTCAGGCCGCAGACCCTTCAGCGACGCGCGACAACGCCTGAGCGGCTCGCACCCATAGACCGACCGGCGAAGCCGCCAGCCTCTGCCGCCGGCACAGCTTCAGTTGACTCCGCCTCGGCGTTCAGGCACCTTTCCCCCGCGCGACAAGTTCCCCCTCGAGGGGATTAAAACGGGAACTCGGGTAAAAGCCCGGGCTGCCCCCGCAACTGTAGGCGGTGTGCCTCGCACCGAAGACCACTGGACGATAGTCCGGGAAGGTGATGCGAGGATTCGAGCCGCAAGCCAGGAGACCTGCTTGTCGCGGTCGCCCAATCGAGCAGCCGGGGTGCGCTGCGCGAGCGGAACCAACCGAGTGGCGACACGGACCGCGTGGCAGGGCGTGGGGACCGGTCGCACTCGCAGGAGCCGAGTCGGCCCACCTCCCTCCCCCCGCGTGATCCGCCCGGAGATACGCGACTTGGGGAGTTCTGCCTTGAAACCACGAATTGCTCTGCTGCCTGCCGCCGTCCCGCTCATCCTCTTCGCAACGCAAGCTTCCGCGCAATCCGCGGCCGACGCCGTCGATACATCGCTCGGCGAAGTGGTCGTGGTTGCCAACCGCGCCCCCGAGCCGCTATGGAAGATCGGCAATTCCGTCACTGTGCTCACCGACCAGGCCATCCAGCGCAGCCAGGCCACGGTGACTTCGGATCTGCTGCAGCAGACGCCCGGCATCACAGCGGCACGCACCGGCGGCGTCGGACAGCCGACATCAGTCTTCATCCGTGGCGCGGAGACCGACCAGACGGTCGTCGTCATCGATGGCGTCAAGATGACGGACCCCTCTCTGGCAGCGGGCGGCTTCGATTTCCAGGACTTTCTGATCGGCGACATCTCTCGCATCGAAATCCTGCGCGGCGCGCAGTCGACTCTGTATGGCAGCGATGCCATCGGCGGCGTCATCAATGTCGTCACGGCCGACCCCACGCGGAAATCCCAGGGCGATGCGAGCCTGGAGGGCGGATCGCACGGCACAGGTTATGGCGCCGCGAACGTCGGCGGCGTGTCGGACGCGCTGATGTGGCGCATCGCGGGCAGCTACTACGGGACCGGCGGCATTCCCTGCTTCGATCGCTACCTCGGCGGCCGGCGTGACTGCGCCAGCCAGATCGGGGATGGCGCCGCGCAGGTACGCTATCAGTTGACCCCCGACGCGCAACTGGACCTTCGCGGCTATGTCGTTTCGGCACGCACCGATTTCGATGGTTATGACACTCCGGCCTTTACGTTTGGCGATGACCGCGAATACGGGAAGACACAACAGGGCATCGGGTATGCAGGGCTGACCTGGCGGTCACCCTCCCACTCATTGACGAACCGACTCTCGGTTCAGTACACCGGCTCCGAGACCCGCGAGTTTGATCCGGACGCACCCGCCAATTACGGATACCCTACGACGGAGACGTTTTACGGGTTCGGGCGCAACATCCGCGAGGAGTATCAGGGCAACTGGAAATTTTCCGACGCCGGACAAGTCGTCTTCGGCGCCCAGAACGAGCACTCCACGATCAGTACCGTCAGTCCCTTCTCGCCCTTTCTCGGCGCCGGAGTGATCGTCGACAGCGGATACGTGCAGGCACAGTACGAGGTGTTGAAAGGACTCACATTGACGGCAGGCGAACGGTACGATCACCACGATGTCTACGGTGGCCATGCCACGGGGCAGGTCGCCGCCGCCTGGGTTCTGCCGGACCGGAACACGATTCTTCGAGCCAGCTTCGGACAGGGCTTCAAAGCACCCGCCCTTTACCAGCTCTACAGCAACTACGGCAATCGGGCGCTCCAGCCCGAAACCGCCAACAGCTGGGATGCGGGTATCGAGCGGCACGTGCTGCAACACCGTCTCGTCGCGTCCGTCACTTATTTTCAGCGCTCCAGCCGCGATCTCATCAGCTTCTTCGACTGCTTCACTCCCAGTCCGCTCTGCGCGACCGAGCCTTTCGGCTACTATGCGAACATCGCCCGCTCCTTCGCGCGCGGTGTCGAGCTCACCGGCTCGTTCAGGGCGACCGAACGGCTGTCGCTGACCGCCAATTACACCTGGATGAGCGCAGAGGATCGCTCAGTGGGGGCGTCCACGTACGGAAACGAGTTGCCTCGGCGCCCCGGGAACGCCGGCAATGCCGCGGTGAGCTACCTCTGGCCCTTCCGGCTCAGCACAGACCTCGCGCTGCGCTATTCCGCTGCGGACTTCGACGACGCGGCGAACCAGATCAGACTCGGAGGCTACGTGCTGCTGGATTTGCGGACGTCACTGCCCATCAACGATCATCTGCAGGTGTATGCTCGCGTGGAGAATCTGACCGATCGCCACTACGAGGTGGCTCATCAGTACGGTACCTTCGGGCGCTCGGCGTACATCGGGGCGCGGGCCAGCTTCTAACCCTAGGCACCCATCAGTCGATCTTGAACACCGTACCATCGCCGTGCGCGCCACCGCTGGCCGTCGTTCCATAGAGATTGCCGGCACTGTCCATGATCAGACTCCCCTGCGGGGAGCTCCCGTCGCTTCCGGCGGCCCCGAAGGAATACAGGATCGTTTCGGTGCCACTGGGACTGAGTGCGAACACGGTGCCGCCGCGGCGCGCGATGCCGGATCCGTAGGAGCCGCCCGCGCGGGTCGTTCCGAAGAGATTTCCGGCGCTATCCCGGAGCAGACTCGCGTATGGATTCAGGCCGTCGCCTGCCGCGCCGCCGAAGGAGTGCAGGAGCGCTTCCTTGCCGGAGGCACTGAGCGAAAACACCGTGCCTGCGCCGCCACTTGCGCCGCCATCGACGGTCGTCCCGTAAAGGTTACCATCACTGTCCAGGATCACACCGGCATAGGGAGTGCGCCCGTCGGTTGTCGTAGCCGCGGCGAATGAATACAGGACGGTTGTGGTGCCATCTGCACTGACTTTGAACACGGTACCCGCCGTACCCGCGCCGCCGTTGGGAGTCGTTCCATACAGATTTCCGGAGCCGTCCATGACCAGGGTCCCCTGCGGGTACTGCCCGTCGACTCCCATCCCCAATGCAAGAAATGAGTGCAGGATCGTTTCAGCACCGTGGACGTCGAGCTTGAACACCGTGCCGGCACCATATGCGCCGCCTGCGTCGGTCGTGCCGTAGAGGTTGCCGGCGCTGTCCATGACCAGACCCCCGGCCGGACTCTGTCCGTCGGCTCTCGCGCCGCCGAACGAATAGAGGACACTTTCCGTACCGCCGGTGATGACCTTGAATATCGCGCCGCCCTTGTGGGCACCGCCGCGGAAAGTGACGCCATAGAGGTTTCCGGCGCTGTCCATGGTCAGAGGCGCTTGCGGGCCCTGACCGTCGTTTGGGCTGTCACCGAACGAGTGCAGGACGGTTTCGGTGCCACCGGGACTCAGCTTGAACACGGTGCCGTCGCCGTGCTTACCGCCTTGCTGGGTCGTTCCGTAGAGATTCCCGGAACCGTCCAGGATCAGACCCGCCACTGGGGTCGCTCCGCTTGCGCCGCCTGCAAAGGAATACAAGATGGTCGCCTTTCCAGCGGCACAGGCGACGGCGATATCGGTCAGATCCGCAGCGCCGATCGCACCGCTTCCTCCTGTGATCGAGCATGCGATTCCGGGCGTGTGCGATTGCAGCGTCACGGCGTAAGCACTCCCTCCTGCCAGCCGCGTAGGGAACATGAACGCACCATCGCTGCTGACCATCACGGCATCCCCGCCATTGTTCAGGAGGGTCACGCTCTGATTGGTGCCCAGTCCCGAAACCGTACCACCTACGGCATAGCTGGTGCTGGCGCCTGAGGTCGAGCCTCCAGACGTCGACCCGCCGGATGTCGAGCCGCCCGTTGTCGAGCCCCCCGTTGTCGAGCCACCGGACGTCGAAGTGGTGGAGGTCGAACCATCGGCGTTCGTGGTAGTGGTCGTGACGGTGGTGCTAGTCGTCGTAGATGAGCCTCCACAACCACATAGGACCATCGCCATCGCGCAGCCCAGAACTGGCAATTCCGCACGCTCGAAGTAGATCTGCATATCCCCTTCTCGGCTATGTGGTTCTGAGGCAGCCGAATGACGCCTCGTGCAGCATAGTTCGTGCCATGCGACCCCTCTCCCTCTGCGTGAATGACCGTGAATCCGTCCAAGACGGCAAGCGGGCGGCACGCTAAAACACACCTCTCATGATGACAGCGATCCGCAAGTCTCTGCTCCAGGACACGATAGCCGTCTTGGCGCTCTGTACCCTGCTCATGGCAAATTCGGCCGTGCACGCACACAATGCCGAGAACTGCCACACAGGCAGCTACCGGCTCACCGACGGAAGGCTGGTCGACATCTCGCCCGACGATGCCAATACGCTACGGTGGCAGCAATTCGACGGGGAAACGGGAGTGCTCCACGAGGCCGCGAATGGGGCCTGGAAGAGCACCTACGGCTGGACCGATCGCGAAGACGGGAAAATTGTCCGGTTTTCGGCATGCCGCGCCGGGCGTATCGACTTCGCCGGAGTCTCCGGGCAGCGGATCGCCTTCGATGTGCGGGAGACTACATTCACGAGTCACGGCACCCGACTCGTGGGCCGTCTGGTCATGCCGAAAGGCACGAACAAGGTGGCGGTCGTCGTATTCGTGCACGGCTCAGAGAGTGTCTCGGCGCTCGATAGTTGGGCCCTCCAGCGCATGCTGCCCGCCGAAGGTGTCGGCATGTTCGTGTACGACAAGCGCGGAACGGGCAGATCCGGGGGCATGTACACGCAGGACTTCAACCTGTTGGCTGACGATGCCGTCGCTGCCGTGCGCGAAGCGCGGCGTCTGGCGGGTGCTCGCCTGAGCCGTATCGGCTATCACGGAACGAGCCAGGGCGGATGGGTCGCTCCGATCGCAGCCAATCGTGCCCCGGTAGACTTCGTGATCGTCGCCTACGGGTTGGCGGTCAGCGTCATCGCCGAGGACCAGGAGGCCGTCGAGCTGCAGTTGCGCGAGAAGGGCTTTTCCGGCAAGGACATTGCCGACGCTCTGTCGGTAGCAAAGGCAGCGGAGGCCGTGTTCGTCAGCGACTTTACGAGCGGCATCGACGAGTTCGACGCCGTGCGGTCTCGCTATGAGAGCAAACCCTGGTTCAAGGATATGCAGGGCGATTTCATATTCCTGGTATTGCCGCGATCGAAGTCAGAGCTGCGCGCGATGGGCCCGAAGTTCGACTGGCACACACCCTTCAACTACGATCCAATGCCGACTTTGAGGGCGAACAAGGTCCCGCAGCTATGGGTACTGGGCGGTGAGGATTACCAGGCCCCCAGCGCCGAGACCCGCCGCCGTCTGGATTCGCTCATCGCGCAGCGACATCCCTTCACGGTTGCCTACTACCCGAAGGCGCAGCACGGCATCAGGCTGTTCGAGACCGGCGCCGACGGCTCGCGGGTCTCGACCCGCATTGCCCCGGGCTATTTCCGCATGATCCGTGATTTTGCCCGGGATGGACGGCTCCACGGCACCTACGGCGACGCCGCGCTGACACCTCCCCTCGAAAGCAGGCGGTAGCATGCCGGCCGCGGCGAACGCGGCCGCCCGCCCTTTCCCTGGCCCTTACGGACGAACGCGGATGATCGGCTTGCCTCGGCGCCGCTCGGTCGCGTTGAAGGCGGCAACCGCCTCGTCGAAGGCCGACACTTTGCCGATGTTCGTCCGCAGCCGCCCGTCCCGCACCCGCTGGACGATCTCACTCAGTTGGGCGCGATCGGACTCGACAACGAAATCGACCGCCAGACCGTCCGCAGGACGAGCCTCGGACGGGCCGACGACGGAAACCAGCGCTCCTCCGGCTCGAATCAGGCGTGCGGACCGCTTTCCGATGTCGCCGCCGATGACATCGAATACCAGATCGACTTCGCCGATGTCCTCCAGGGCATCGTTGTCGAGGTCGACAAACTCCTTCGCACCGAAGTCGAGCGCCTTCTGACGGTCGGCTGCGCGTCCGGTTCCGATGACATAGGCGCCGGCTTCTCGTGCGAGTTGTGTCACCATCGCACCAACTGCCCCAGCCGCGCCGTGCGCGAGGACGCTCCGCCCGGCCTGAAGGCGGCCGTGCTCGAACAATCCCTGCCACGCTGTCAGGCCGGAGATCGGCAGGCTCGCGCCCACCGTGAAGTCGACGTCGCCCGGCAGCGGCGCCAGATTGCGGGCCTCGACGGCCGCGTACTCCGCCAGCGTGCCGCCGCGATACCAATCCGTGAGGCCGAACACCCGCTGTCCGACCGACAGCCCCCTCGTGCCGTAGCCGAGGGCGGTGACCACTCCGGCCAGCTCGTGCCCGGGTATCGACGGAGTTCGGTCACCGCCGAGGCGATCGGTCCAGGTCGAAGGCCACTGCAGCTCGGTCGGGACGAATCCCGATGCATGAACCTGAACGACGACGTCGTTTATGGCTGCCTGCGGCTCAGGCCGCTCCATCAGCTTCATCCCTGCCGTTCCCAAAGCCTGGTCCGTCACCACTATCGCTTTCATGGGAATAGTCTCCTCGCATCATCGATGGGCGCGTGCCGCTCTCGGACGAACGCGGACAATCGCCTAGCCGCTGCCGGCCATGCTCGAACAGTCGCTGCTGCGCAGTCAAGCTCGCCATCGCCAGGCTCATGCTACCGTGAAATCAACTTCGCCCGGCAGCGGCGTGAGTGCCTCGCAGGCCGCCCCACACATCGCAGTCAGCTTTCCCTCAAGCCAATGAGCCCGGCCTGACCGGCCGCGTCGAAACCTGCGATGCGTAGCTCATGCCGACGCGATTTCAGATGGCCGAGAAGCCGCCGTCGACGGACAACTCGACCCCGTTCACGAAGCTCGAATCGTCGGACGCGAGAAAAAGCGCGGCCGTCGCAATTTCCTCCGGACGACCCATCTTTCCCCGCGGGATCAGCGACTCGAACATCCGCTTCGCTGCCTCGTCGAGCACTTGGTCCTGCATCGGTGTGGCGATCGGCCCCGGGCTCAGCACGTTCACCCGGATGTTCCTGCCCTTCAGCTCGTTGAGCCAAGTGCGCGCGAATGAGCGCAGCGCCGCCTTGCTCGCCGAATACACGCCGAAACCAGGGAAACCTTTCACCGAGGCAACTGACCCGGTCATGAGGATCGATCCGCCATCGTTGAACAGCGGCAACGCCTTCTGGACCGCGAACAGCGTTCCGCGCGCATTCAGGCCGAAGGTTGCATCGAAGTGCTGCTCGGTAATCTCCCCGAGTGGGACGGCTTCGCCCATGCCAGCACTCGCGTATAGGATGTCGATCTTGCCCTTTTCTCGCTTGACCGTGTCGAACAGACGGTCCAGGTCGTTGAGATTCGCCGCGTCGCCGCGCACGCCGGTCACGTTGCGGCCAATCAGCCTGACGGCCTCATCGAGCGCCTCCTGTCTTCGGCCCATGATGAAAACATAAGCGCCTTCTTCGACGAACCGCGTGGCGCCCGCCAGCGCCATGCCGCTCGATCCACCCGTAATGACTGCAACCTTACCCTCGAGCTTTCGCATGACTCTCTCCTTCGTGATGCCGGTCTGTGTGAAGGGACGAGCCAAATCTAGCCGCGTGTACCTATGAAGTAAATTGACGTAATCTCGCTGAATACCATCTACTTTATGGATAGGCCATGCTGGATAGCGTCACCATCAACCAACTTCGTGCGTTCGTCTCCGTGGCCGATGAAGGGAGCTTCTCGGGCGCAGCGCGGGAGCTGAGGCGCGCTCAATCAGCAATCAGTCATGCCATCGCGGCTCTCGAGAGCGCGCTCCGGCTCGAGCTTTTCGAGCGCGACACTCGCAAAGCCGAGCTCAGTCCGGCAGGCCGCCTCATCCTGCCGGATGCACGGGCGGTGATCTCACGAACGGAGGAGATGAAGAATCACGCCGGTTCGATCGCGAAGACAGGGGCGGCGCAGATCTCGATTGCAGTGGACGTCTATTTCCCACGCTTGCACCTGATCAACTGTCTGCGAACCCTGCAAGCAGACTTCACCACGGTTGCGATCAACCTCCGAATGACAACGATGCAAGGAGGCGAGCATCTGGTGCTGGACGGCACGTGCTCTCTGGCGGTTACGATCGCGGACGTCCCCGAAGTGAATCCGAGCGCCATTGAAAGAGAGTGGTTATGCGAGACGCGAATGGTGACGGTATGCGCTCCAAGTCACCCCCTGGCAGCCAGCTCAGGAGCGATCTCACGTGAGGAGTGCGGCCGGCACATCCAGCTCGTCGTAACGGACAATCAGCCGGGGGCGGAGAAGACACAGATGGGCGTGGCCGGCGAGCGCCAATGGCTCCTCAATGATCTCAGTGCAAAACACGACCTGCTCAGAGCTGGCTTGGGCTGGGGCCATATGCCGGCTCACCTCATCGCCGACGACCTCGCCAACCGAAAGCTCGTCGAGCTCAAACGTCGCGCCTGGCACCTCCGTCCGCTGACCTTCATGGTCTCACGGCGCCGTGGACACGTGGCGTCCCCGTGCGAGACGAGGCTACTCGATCTCTTTGGGAGTCTTGACAGCAACATTCCGTCTTCGCAAACCAAGGCCCGGCGGCGTCGGGCGCGCGCCCAGTCGCGGTCCCGTCGCGCCGTGTAGGGTTGGTGGCCGTCTCGACTGCACGGCACCATAGGTTGACAAGACGACGTGATCAGGATTAATCATTCCGCCGGAACATCGTGGAAGACCCGAGTGCCGGAGACTGGTACAAGTAACTCGATCAACGGGGTAAACCTGAACTGAACGACACATGGGCAAGTCATCCTCTCGTGTCACGCTGCGGCCACGGAGCTTTCGGTCGGCAAGGGAATTTCGTGCATGGCTGGCCGAAAAGCACACCGAAGCCCCTGGCCTATTTCTTCGGATCTACAAGAAGGACTCGGGTGTTCCATCGGTTACATATGCCGAGGCACTTGACCAAGCTCTGTGTTTCGGTTGGATAGACGGGCAAAAGCTGCCATTCGATACAAACTCATGGGTGCAGAAATTTAGTCCGCGCAGGGCGAAAAGCGGGTGGTCCAAGATAAATGTCGCGCACGTGAATCGGCTTATCCGGGCAGGCCAAATGACGCCCGCCGGTCTGAAGGAGGTAGAGGCAGCCAAAGCCGACGGGCGCTGGGCCAACGCGTACGATTCTTCCGCCAATGCGACGGTGCCTGCGGAATTCCTCGAGGAGCTTGCACGGAACGCCAAGGCAAAGCAGTTTTACGCGACCCTCAACAGGGCCAACCTGTATTCAATTGCGTACCGGTTGCAAACTGCAAAGCGTCCAGAGACCAAGATCAGGCGCATGAAGCAGATCGTCGAAATGCTCGCGCGCGGCGAGAAATTTCACTGACTCGAGCCCTTGCTTCAAGGTATCGCTACTCGCCGCCTGCGCGCCTGATCAGCCAAGGCACGTCTGGCGAGACGCTGGGGAGCACAGGGACCGTCCGAGCACCGCAGGCCGGAACGAGCCGGGAATAGATGGTGGAGAGGAAGGGGGCGGGGAACTCATCGGGAATCGGGCGTCAGGAACTTACACTTCGGTCCGACCGTCCTTGCCAAGCGTCCATCCAGGGTAGCAAGCGGGTATCCGAGGCCCTCGGCGACAGCAACGTACCACGCGTCGTAGCTCGTAACGGTATGGCGTAGCTTCCATATGCGATCGGAGAACGGTTCAAACGGAAACAGCTCGATTTCAAGCTGCGTCAGGTCTTCCTGTGCGCCGTTTGCGTCAGCTGTGGTTATCCGCTCAGCACGCTCCAGGCGACGAAGGACGTTGGTGGCCTCTACACGCACGAGCTCCGGAGCGTAAAGCACCTGATCGTCGATGACTTCTTCCGCCCAGACGCCGTCAGGTCCGGTATCGATCAGGGCGGCGACTATGACCGACGAATCAACGACGACGCTCACCGTCGGTCAGCGTCGCGGCTGGTCAGAATCTCGTCCGCAGCGACTCTAGTCCCGGTCGCGCGCTTGCGCCTCTGTGCCTGCTTCAGCCAGGCCTCCGCAGTCGGTCGGGTGGCCAGTCGCTCCAGCGCCATCCGCAGATACTCCTGCATGGATCTACCCTGCGCGGCGGCCCGGGCCGCGAGCTCCCGCCGCACCTTCTCCGGCACATCACGGATGGTAATCTGCACACTCATGCATGCATAATGCCATCACCGCATGCTATATGCAATCGGGCCCTTGGGTGCTGAGTCACGGGATGCCACACGGTACCCCCGCCCGTACCCTCTGCCGTCGCGCGCTGTGGTTAGGCTGCTGTGGACGCCGTGCGGGCTTGCTACAAGGAGACGTGTCGAAGCCTGAGCGCGTTCCCGATCACGGAGACGGAGCTCAGGCTCATCGCCGCGGCGGCGATCATCGGGCTCATAAGACCGGCACTCTGCATGGCGACGTCCGTTCCCGTGCCCACCGCGATTCCGACCTCTGCCTCAGCGAGAGCCGGCGCGTCGTTGCTGCCTCAGGCCTCCAGGTCTGCGGGAGCACGAGGATGCCGCCCTTCTCGCGACAATCATGAAGCACGGCAGTGAAGTGAGCGCGTCCGAGAGGTGTGCTGACGGACCATCCAGCTACGACGGTTGCGTGTCAGGCCACGGAGCTCTGATCGTCATGACCGCCCGCCGCGCCGCGCGCTAGGGCTCGGTGCTCGTCGGGATGGATTCGCAGGCGGCTCGTCGGGAGGTGGCGTCCAGGGCTTACCGGTGCGCTCCAGGATGTACTGCCGAATCATGCGGCGGACCACCTGGGAGGGCGTCGAGTCCTCCTCCGCGCACAACCGCTCGAACAGGGCCTTCTTACGCGGGTCGATGAGGACCGTGAGACGGGCGCTGCGGTCTTCGAGAGTCAAGCTGGTCATCCTGCGCGCATTCGACTGTGCTACGTTTTCTATTATAATCCACTGCGCATCCTAGTTGCACTAGCTGTGAATTCTCTGCCCATATCAGCACTTGGCGCTTGCTTAGGCATGCTGGGCCTCTGGGTCCTGCTCGGTCTTATCGGGCTCCTGCGCACGACGAGCGTGAGACTCGTCGGCCGCACGCTTTTTCCCTTGAGCGCCCTCTGTAGCATTGCGCTCGCGGCAATCGCGGCGATGAGCCTCGCCACGCCTCCTGAGCACGCCGTGCTACCCATCGGATTACCCGATTTGCCGATGCACGTGCGCCTGGACGCGTTAAGCAGCGTCTTTCTCCTGCTGCTGGGGCTCTCGTCGGCGGGCATCTCGGTGTTCGCCGCAGGCTATTTCCGCCGGGGCGAAGGCACGCCGCCAGGCCTCATGTGCCTGCAATACCATCTGTTCCTCGCCAGCATGGGCTTCATCCTGCTGGCCGATGACGCCTACGCGTTCATGGTCGCCTGGGAGACGATGGCGATCTCGTCCTACTTTCTCGTCACGACACAACACCGTATTCCCGAGATCCGCAGCGCCGGCTTCCTCTATCTGCTGATGGCGCACGTCGGGGCGATCTCGGTTCTCCTCACCTTCGGTGTGCTTCAGGGTGGCAGCTGGCATTTCACATTCGATGCCATGCGCACGGCTCACCTTGCGCCGGGCTGGGCGGCGGCCGCTTTCCTGCTAGCGCTTTTGGGATTTGGTGCGAAAGCGGGGCTCGTCCCGATGCACGTCTGGCTGCCCGAAGCGCATCCGGCCGCGCCCTCTCCTGTCTCGGCGCTCATGAGCGGCGTCATGCTGAAGATGGCCGTCTACGGGATGATTCGCGTGACGTTCGATCTGCTCGGGACGCCCGTCTGGTGGTGGGGCCTCGTGCCGCTCGCCGCCGGGCTCATCTCCGCGCTCTATGGCGCCGTATTTGCCGCGGTGCAGACGGACATGAAGCGTCTGCTCGCCTACTCCTCGATCGAGAACCTCGGGCTCGCGTTTGCGGGGTTCGGTTTGAGTGTCGTCTTCTACGGATCGGGGATGCGCATCCCGGCGGCGCTCGCACTTGCGGCGACTCTCTATCACTGCCTGAACCACTCTCTCATGAAGAGCTTGCTCTTCCTCGGGACCGGCTCGGTGCTCCATGCGACGGGTGAGCGCAATCTCGGCCGGCTCGGCGGACTCATTCACCGCATGCCGTGGGTCGCCTGGGCATCGCTCGTCGGGGTCCTCGCGATCGCCGGCCTCCCTCCGCTCAACGGCTTCGTGTCCGAGTGGCTGTTGCTGCAATCGTTCCTGTTCGCCGACCGGATCCCGCACGAGCTCGTCAACCTCCTGATCCCGATGTCTACAGCGGTCGTGGCGCTGGCCGCCGCGCTTGCCGGCTACGTCATGGTGAAGTTCTTTGGCGTGATCTTCCTCGGCCAGCCGCGAGAAAGCTCACTCGGGAATGCTCGTGATTGCGGTCTGCTCGAGCGCTGCGGGCTTGTGTGGCTCGGCCTCGGATGCGTAGCTCTCGGGCTCGCCCCGGTGCAGGTGCTCGGCGCGCTGAGCCACGTGACCCGGCAGCTCACCGGCATTTCCCTCTCGCAGCAGGGTAGCCCCTGGTGGCTGCTCGCGCCCGTGCCGACGCGCCAAGTGTCCTACGGGCCACTCGTCTTCTTTCTCGCCATCGCTCTCGTTGTCGCGCTCACCGTCCTCGCGGTGCGGCTCTTCTATCACAAGCGCGTACGACGCGGCCCCGCGTGGGACTGCGGTTTCGGGGGCCTGACGGCCCGGATGCAGGACACCGCGGAAGGTTTCGGGCAGCCGATCCGCAATATCTTTCAATCATTTTTCTCGATCGAACGCGAGCTCCCCACGCCGTTTGATCGCACCCCGAGCTATCGTATCGCGATCATGGATCGCATCTGGCGCGGACTGTACCAGCCACTCGGTCGTCTCGTGCAACGGATGGCCGACGCCGTCGCGGTGCTGCAGCAGGGACGCATCTCAGTGTATCTCCTCTACAGCTTCGGCACGCTGATCGTCCTCCTCGCGCTGGCACTCGTTTCGTGAGCATCATGACACCAGGCATCACAGAGATCGTGACCCAGGTGCTCGAGGTGGTTGCGGCGCTTGCGGCGGCGCCACTCTTTCTCGGATGGGTGAATCAGTGCCGCGCCTGGCTCGCGAATCGCCGCGCACCGAGTATCTGGCTGCCGTATCGCAACATCCGCAAGCTCTTCGACAAGGACGCAGTACTTGCCGAGAACGCCTCGCCGCTCTTTCGCATCGCGCCTTACATCGTCTTCGGCACGATGGTGGTCGCGGCGGGCATCATTCCCTCGATGAGTACCCGTCTGCCTCTGGTCATCGCGGCGGATGCAATAGCGCTCGTCGGCCTCTTCGCCACCGCGCGCGTGTTCCTCTCGCTAGCAGCCATGGACGTCGGCACTGCATTCGGCACGCTCGGCGCCCGGCGCGAGATGATGGTGGGATTTCTCGCCGAACCGGCGCTCCTCATGGTGATTTTCGTCGCCTCCATGATCTCCGCCACGACGGCGCTGCCGGCGATCTCCCGGCATCTCGTGACGCAGGCGCTCGGGATATATCCGAGCCTCGCATTCACAGCGATCGCCTTCACTCTCGTCCTGCTCGCCGAGAATGCGCGCATCCCCGTCGATAACCCGGCGACCCACCTCGAGCTCACGATGATCCACGAGGCGATGCTTCTCGAGTACTCGGCGCGCCATCTCGCGCTCATGGAGTGGGCTTCGGCGCTACGACTCTTCAATTACGCCTGCATCGGGTTCGCCCTCTTCATTCCCTGGGGCGTCGCCACGGGGGCGATCGGACCGGTTGGCCTTGCGCTCTCGATTCCGGTGCTTGCCGTAAAGCTCGTCGTGGTAGGCAGCGCTCTTGCGCTCATAGAAACCCTCTCGGCGAAGCTTCGCGTCATGCGCGCGCCGGAGTTCCTGGCAACGGCCTTCCTGTTTGCGGTGCTGGGACTGCTCGTGCACGTCCTGCTCGGGACCTGAGCACGCATATGACTCATCTATCCCTCGACTTACAGCTTCTCAATGCCTGCGCGGCGCTCATGCTCCTTCTATCCTTCGCCATGCTCTCGCAGCGGCGCATCGTGAGCCTGGTGAACCTGTATGCCACCCAGGGAGCGGTACTCGCCGCCACGACGCTGGTCGTTGCGTGGCGCACTGGAGAAGGACACCTCTACTTCTCGGCGCTCCTCACCATTGCCTTGAAAGTAGTATTCCTTCCCTGGCTGCTGCATCGCCTGATCAGCCGGTTGCAGGTGTACTGGGATACCGAGCCGCTCCTCAACATCTCGGGCACCATGCTCTTCGGGCTCGTGATCGTCGTCTTCGCATTCGCCCTCGCGCAGCCCATCACGCAGCTGGCGAATACGGCGATGCGCGACGCCATCGGGATCGCTATCGCCGTGGTGCTGCTCGCATTCCTCATGATGATCACCCGGCGCAAGGCGATGTCGCAGGTGGTCGGCTTTCTTTCGATGGAAAATGGCCTTTTCTTTGGAGCGATGAGCGCGACCTACGGCATGCCGATGGTCGTCGAGCTCGGCGTGGCGCTCGATGTGCTCGTCGCGATGCTCGTGCTCGGGGTGTTCTTCTTCCAGATCCGCGAGCGGTTCGACAGCCTCGACCTGCACCATCTCGAATCGCTCAAGGAGACCAAGTAGTGGAGCTACTGCTGCTACTCGCCCTGCCAGCCGCCGGTGCGCTGGCATTCGGCTTCATCGGCGCCCGGCGTGAGGCACCGGAGATCAACGTCGCCTTCAGCCTCGGCACCTTTCTCGCCGCGTGTGCCCTCACCGTGCGCGTCATCAATCACGGCGATGAGCTCATCGCACATGAGCAGTTCTTCGTCGATCCCTTCAACGTCTTCCTCGTAACACTCACGGCATTTGTGGGCTTGACCACGTCCCTCTTCTCCCGTCCCTACATGCGTGTCGAGATGGCCCACGGGCGCCTCACGGCAGGGCGGCTGCGCCTGTATCACAGCATGTACCAGATGTTCATGTTCACGATGCTGCTCGCGCTCACGACGAACAACATGGGACTCCTGTGGGTGGCGATGGAAGCCGCGACGCTGTCAACGGTGCTGCTCGTGACGCTGTATCGCACGCCGGCGAGTCTCGAGGCCGGGTGGAAGTACTTCATCCTGTGCGGCGTCGGCATCGCGCAGGCGCTCTTTGGCACCATTCTCCTGTACTTCGCCGCGGAACGGGTGCTCGGCGCACAGGGCGTCACAGCGCTCCTGTGGACGCATCTCGACGCGGTGAAATCACAGCTCGAGCCCTCGGTGCTCGCCCTCGCGTTCGTCTTCCTGTTAGTCGGCTACGGCACGAAGGTCGGCCTCGCGCCGCTCCACAGCTGGTTGCCGGACGCGCACGCCGAGGGTCCGACGCCGATCTCCGCCGTGCTCTCGGGGCTACTCCTCAACGTCGCAATCTACGCGGTCGTGCGCTGCAAGGTACTGGTCGAGGGCGCATTCCACTCCCCCCTCCCCTCGAGGATGCTGATGGGCTTTGGGCTGCTATCGGTCGTGCTCGGAGCGTTCTTCCTTTTCCGGCAACGCGACATCAAGCGCCTCTTCGCCTACTCGTCCATCGAGCACATGGGGATCATTGCGTTTGCGTTCGGAATGGGCGGGCCGGTTGCGACTTTTGCGGCACTGCTCCACATGACGGTGCATTCGCTCACCAAATCCTCGATCTTCTTCACCGTCGGACACGCCGCCCAGAAGGCGGGGTCCCAGCTCATGGACGACATCCGCGGTCTCATCACGCTCTCGCCGACTGTCGGCTGGGGGCTGATGCTGGGGGCCCTGGCGATCCTGGGGCTACCGCCCTTCGGCGTGTTCGCGAGCGAGTTTCTGATCATCACGACGGCGATGCGCGAACAGCCGTGGGCGACGCCGATCCTGCTCATCGCGCTCGGCGTTGCGTTCGCAGCGATCTTCGGGCGCGTCCAGCCGATGGTTTTCGGCGAGACTGACGCGCAGCGGCTGCCGCACCCGCCGGCGCTGCTGCCGGTATTCGCGCACCTCGCCATCGTGCTGGTCTTGGGGCTGTACGTGCCGCCGTATCTCGCCCACTGGTACCAGGCCGCCGCGCGCTTCATCGGAGGACCCTGATCGTGCCGGCGAACAAATGGTGGGCGCAAGCGCAGCAAGTACCTGGCGCACCGGGAGTCCGCGGGCTCACTGTCACGCGGGAAGAGTGGACTCAAGTCGCCCAAGATGTCGCTGCGACCGGCGGGCGCCTGCTCTCGCTCTGGGCCGCTCGCGGCGAAGACGCGCCATCGAGCGCGGCGATCTACGCCGCCTATTGGATCGATGCCGGCCTGCTTCTCACTGAGCTTGCAATTGTGTCCCAGGAGAGGGATGCGCGTTACCCGGGCCTGGAAACCCTGTTTCCAGCGGCATCGCGCATGCAGCGCGCGGCATCCGACCTCTATGGAGTGCGGTCGACCGATCCGGATCAGCGCCCTTGGCTTCATCACGAGCGCGCGGGATATGACTTCGTGCGTGTCGAGGGAGAAGGCGTCCACGAGATCGCCGTCGGACCCGTGCACGCGGGCACGATCGAGCCAGGACACTTCCGGTTTTCCGTCGTGGGCGAGAAGGTCTTGCGACTCGAGGAACGGTTTGGCTACGCGCACAAGGGCATCGAGAGGCGCTTCACGGAGCTTCCGATCCTGGAAGGCCATCGGCTCGCGGCCCGCGTCTCCGGGGACTCCGCGGTCGCCTTCTCGTGGGCCTACTGCCAGGCACTCGAAGGCATGGCCGGATGCCTCGTGCCGCACCGTGCCCTCTGGCTGCGCGCACTTTGCCTCGAGCTCGAGCGCCTTGCCAATCACTTGGGCGACTTGGGCGCGCTCGGAAACGACGCGGGATTCGCATTCGCGCTCACCCAGTTCTCGCGGGTCAAGGAGGAGTTGCTGCGCGAGATCGAGCGCGCATTCGGCCAGCGGTACCTCTTCGATGCGATCGTACCGGGAGGCACTCGGGTCGACCTGTCCGGGCACGCGGCGGTGGCGCTCGCCGGCCGGATTGCCTGGGTCATGGGGGAAGCGGCGCAGCTTCGGGTCATTTTCGACGACCACTCCGGGCTCAGGGATCGCTTCACGGGTGCGGGAATATTGTCGCCGGCGCTCGCCACGAGACTCGGCGCCCTGGGGCTCGCGGCGCGAGCGAGCGGACAGCCGCTCGACGCGCGGGTCGAGCTGCCCTGCAAGCCCTACGATGAGCTATCGCCGGTGAAGGTCGTCAGGACCGAAGGCGATGTCGCCGCACGCGTTGCCGTTCGATTCGACGAGGTCGCGGAGTCGTGCAGACTCGTGCGGTCCATTCTGGGGTCATTGCCGGTTGGCGCGCACGCCGCGGCAGCGCGCATTCCGGAATCCGGCGCGCTTGGCGTAGGCTTCATCGAGGGATGGCGCGGCCCGGTATTCGTCGCACTGGAAGCAGGTCCCGGCGGCTCGATCCGCCGCTGTCACCCACACGACCCATCGTGGCAGAACTGGCCGGCGATCGAGCATGCCATCCTCGGCAACATCGTTCCTGACTTCCCGCTCATCAACAAATCTTTCAATCTGTCCTACAGCGGGGCGGATCTGTAGGCGCGGCCGCCGTATGCTCAAGACACTTCGCAAAATCGCTTCCGTCGGGCTGGTCAGCGAGCCCGCGCCGCAGGCGGACCCGCTGTTACGCATTCGCAGCGCGCTCGATGAGCGGATCCGTACCGTCCTCGGTCGCGCTCTTTGCATCCGTCACGTCGACGCGGGCTCGTGCAATGGATGCGAGCTCGAGATCCATGCTCTCAACAATCCCCTCTACAACCTCGAAGGGCTCGGCATCCGCTTCGTCGCAAGCCCGCGTCACGCGGACCTGTTGCTCGTGACGGGGCCGGTCGCCGTCAATATGGAGATGGCGCTGCGGCGTGTCTACGAGGCTACGCCGGACCCGAAGCTCGTCGTTGCGATCGGGGACTGCGGCTGCACCGGAGGCATCTTCGGGGAGAGTGCGGCAAGTCGCGGCAGAGTGTCGAACGTCATCCCCGTGGACGTGGTCGTGCCCGGTTGTCCGCCGAGCCCGCTACGCATTCTCACGGGCATCCTGACCGCCATCACGAACCTCCCATGTCATCGAGCGTACGAGTAGCGGTATACATCCAGCCGCGTGCCAAGCGCACGGAAGTCGCAGGGCGACACGGGTCGGATCTCAAGATTCGGATTGCGGCGCCGCCGATCGACCAGGCAGCGAACGAGGCCCTCATCGCGTTCGTCGCGCAGAGGCTTGGAGTGCGACGGCGCGACATCCGCTTGATCGCGGGGGCAAACAGTCGCCGAAAGGTGCTCGAGATCGAAGGCATTACGGACGACCAGGTTCACGTTCTACTTGCCTGACGCCTAAGACGCGGTGGCGTGGAACGCACTTGCCCGAGGACATTTGTCTCGTCCCCGTCGTCTCCGAGAGTCGCGCTCGCGTCGCTGCAGGTGCTCGTGCACGCCGAAGACACTCGGGTGCTTGCCGCTATGAAGTGGGCGACGGTCCTGTCTACGTCGATGAGGCGCTCATCGAGATCACGGATCCACGCCGGAGCGTATGCGTTCCATGACCGGCGCCGCTCACCGCCAGCGCATACCCATCTGTTACGTACTCCCAACGAGGTCGGCGGCCCACTGTCGAAGCGAAGATTGAGCTCGCTGCGCAACGCACGCTCCCGCTCTGCGCGCGAGTCAGACCTCACCACGTAGGATGCCTCGCCGCGCATAAGGCACGAAGTCGGTAACGACAGCGATTCCGGTTGGCGTTTCCAGCCGCGTTTCGAGATCATTGCATCGCCCCGATAGCGGCGACTCGAGCGCCCGGGGGCTCGATCGCAGCCATGCTGGTATCTTATCTGCTGCGAAGCCCTCTGCAGCATGCGGGCCGGGAGGCTGGCTGCGGTCGGACATGTTTACGTTCACTCCCCGCAGCGCCTTGGCGGCCATGCTGAGGACAGCCGCGAGCGGTTCGCGATCTTGGTCCGCCAGTTTTTCGAGCAACTCCTGCACCTCGTAGACCCGCTCCTGTTGCTCCATGAGTTGGCGGCCGATCGCCTCGGGAATGTCGGCCGGCGCGGCTCTCTGCGCGGTTTCGCGGACCGGCCTCGACCCGCCCGCAGAATTGCCCGCTGCGGCCGACCGCGCCTCGCCCGCGATGAGCCGCAGCCGGGCGCGCTCACGCTCGTTCGGCACGAGTTCGTAATTCGACCCGGCGTCGTCCGTGATGAGACTGAGCGCCTCGAGCCGCACCCGGTAGAGGTGCAATTGAGTCCATATGGCCGAGATCCGCTCGGCCTCGCTCTCCGTGAGCATGTGGTCGTAGCCCAGATCCCTGAGACCAGTCAGGGAATCTGCGATCAGCAGGAGCGCGGCGCGCTCGTCCGGGATGGCCGTGTGGATGGCGTCGAGATCGGGAACGATCTCAGCAGCGACCTCGACCCCCTGTCGGTCGACGGCGGCGCGTATGGCGCTGTGGAGAATGGAAGGATCGGACGGCGCCTGAGTGGCGCGGGTAGACTTTGAAGCGGGCATGTGACACCCCGTGTGGTGTTTGCGTTGCTCAGCCGCTCCGGCCGCGATTGTGCGCGGTCGGGCGGCGCCTTGGCAGCGCCGAGGCAACGGGTCCACGGGGATTCCCCCCTGCGTTTACGGCAGAGCGGACCAACAGGGGGTGAAGCGGAAACGCTGGAATTTATGGTGGAGCGGAAGGGATCGAAATCACGCGTAAGCCTTTGATTTCGTGCCCTCCTACGACCGCCCGAGCCTCCGGTACCCCCAGCGGTACCCCGGCCCTTGGTTGCTGTGGAGAGACGGCCATGGACGCCGTATTGACAGTGCATGGGATACCCCGGGGGCTGACCATTGGGCGCCGCAGTTCATGCCCACGTGCGTGGTCGGTCCTACGCCTTTCTGGGCGTATCCGCCACCATGGTGATGGTCATGACGATCACCATGACGAGGACCATGACCATCATCCAGACCATGCAAGTGAGCACCATGATGGCGCGCACGGCAGTGCTGATCAGGACAACGACTACGGCGCCGCGAGCGCCCGCAGCACATGCGTGGGATCGCGTCGGATTGCAGTCAGCAGCGCCCTAGCCGGCCCGGTAGGCTCCCGCCGGCCCTGCTCCCAGTTGCGCAGCGTTCCGACGTCCACGTGCAGGAGCTTCGCGAACTTCGGCTGCGAGAGCCCAAGCTGCGAGCGCAGCTCCTTGATCGCAAGCGGCTCCACGTGGAACTCGCGCGACGGCGCGCGCTCACCGCGCGCAATCTCGTTCATCTGTTCCATGCTCTCGACGAGCTCGGCAAACAACTTCTTGTTCACGACGTTAAACCCTCTCGACCCTAGACCCAGACCATCACCAATCAACATTCAGCTTGCGGAGAGTCTTCTTCTCCGCTGCCGACAAATCGTCTTTCACGCCCTTGCGGTAGATGAGCAACATGCGGCACTGTCCGGCTACGGACACGTGGTAGTAGATCACGCGCACCCCGCCGCTCTTGCCCCCGCGAGCGTCGCCCCAGCGCGCCTTACGCAGTCCGCCCGTACCCTGGATGACATCACCCATTTTGGGATGGGCCGCTAGGCATTGCTGGAATCGCCCGTACTCTTCATCCGTCAGCAGTTCTGTGACCTGCCGGGTAAAGACGGGTGTTTCGATGAACACCATGGACCGAGAGGGTACACCATTGGTGTACGTGCGTCAATGACGCACACGAAGGACTGCATGAAGCGCCGCCCCTCCCCCGGATGCGTGGCGGCCGATAATCGGGTCCCGGGAAGCAGCTCCGAGCATTAGCATCTCTCCTCTCTCGCTAAAAGCCCCCGATCACCCGATCATAGGCCCTGCCGTTAATGCACTACAACCCAGCGGTACCCCCTGCCCTTGCGAGCTGTGAATGGACGGCAATGGACGAGCTGAGATCCGCGGTGGTGGGCCCCCCTCGGCCCTCGCGATCGAATAACCGCTCTCGACCCCTTACAGACGTTGCGAATGTCGCCTTTACGGACATCGTTCTTTCATCAGACGTTAGCCGGACTCCTTGCAGGTGACACTACCGGTGCAGGACAGAGTCACGAACATTTCTGCCTTTAACCGCCACGTGCCTCCCGAAGGGATCCACATGGCGAGATAGATGCCAGTCTTGCGCATGATGCCGTCCGACTTTCGCCATTCCCCTACCCAATGGCCCGTTTCGGCAATCCGTTTCCCAGATCGGGCTAATACGACAGACTCGGGCGTGCGGCGATAAGTTACAAACGTCGGATCCTTGAATTCTACGTCGCCGTAGCTGCGCGCTGTGGCCGCGCCGCCGCTGTCGAGCGACCCCGAAGTTCCCTGGATTCCATGGTAATCATCGTCCAATAAGCCCCGCAGGAGGTTAACATCGTGAGCCGCGATCGCCGCGTTAGATTGTGCACGAAGCGCTCTGACGGTCAGAACAGGGTTCTCCGCGGCTGACACACCGGCCAAATGACTCACGCCCACAATCACTGCAAATATCCAAACACCCGGCTTCACCGACCTACCTCCCGCATAGATGCTGTTGAGTGCCGCGAATGGACTGGATCCAGGCGGCGCATTGTCCGCGCCCCAATGTCGGCTTCTGGCCGATGCTGGACCGACGACGAGCGCTCATTTGCCGGTTGCAAATTCCGCTGCAGCGGGAGGAGAAGCGGTGAGAGAGCCCACGAAGTATTCCAGGTCGTACGCAGGATCTGAGGACCGTCTAATTGAGAACGTGCTCGCAGCGGAGCCAGCCTTACCAAACTGGTGCACCCCGCATTTCCCGAAACATGCCCACGCACTGCCTCCATCATCATAGGCGATGTTCAAATGAAGGTATGGCAGATCCCGGAGCCAATACCCAAGGGGCTCTGCAGTGGCGGCACCAGGTGGTGCATTGCTAAACGGGAGCCCTTTCGTTTTTCGCGCGTGGACATTCCCTGTGAAGATGATGGGAAACTCGCCAGGAGTGAGCCCTGTGAGTTCCTGGCGCAGGCGCGCAGCCATCGCAGCGTCGCGCGCATTGAAGCCGGCGGTGCCGCTCAATCCGCGAGGGGGTTGCCAGCCGAATGCCACGACGCGAACTCGGGCGCCACCGGCAATCCGCTGGCGGATCCAATCGAGGAGCTGAAGCATTCCACGGGAGGTTCGCCCATCCTGTGTCGGGCGGCTCCAGAAACGGCTTGCGAGGAGAGCTCGTTCCGGGTCGGTCGCGTGTGAATGCAGAAATGCGTCGAGAAACTGCTGTTGGTTACTGGGATATTCCAATGCTAGGACGACGGCGTGGCCCGAGCTCAATAGATGACATGTGAGTGCTTTTACAAATGTAGGTGCCTCGACGGTGCCATGCATGTCACCAACGAAGGCGCCAGGCGCCTGCAATACAGGCCTCAGTCCCGAGATCCGCTTTCGTCAAGTCGCTTGGTACGCGCGGAAAATTTGTCGTGCTCTATTCCGATGATCGGGAGTTCATCTTCGGAGATGGCTTTTTCCACAATTTTACCGCGATGGCGCAATCTCATGCCCCAAAGATGCTGGCACCGTTGACGCCGGGCATTGCGGTCTTATATGCCCACCATGAGTTACTTGACGAATCCAAGACTCTCAACCCTTACACTCAGTGCGGCGGAGACGGATGCGCTGAACTTCGCCGTTCACGTATACGCAAGGAAAGCTCTATTTTTCCGGCATGAGCAGCCAACCATGTCAGACGCTTTACGGCAGGCGCAACACCTGAGATTCGGAGACTCGGCGAACCCGGTCGATAACATGATCAGATCGATTCCAGGCGTAGAGAATAGAACCAGAATATTCGTATGGCCTGGTGACTTCGGCCCGTGAGAACGATGGTGTTGCGCACAAGCGCGAAGGCCTGCCGGTGATCTTGTGCTCGGCACTCGAGCTCGCGGGTTGGCTCGGCTTGCAGACCGTCGCCGAAGGCATTGAATCGCTCGCCGACTGGCGCCTGTTGCAGGAGTACGGCTGCACATTCGCTCAGGGATCGCTGCTCGCTAATCCCATGCCAGCCACAGACTTCGAGACGTGGCTGAAGAATCATCTGGCGCGCCGGGGCGAGTTGCGGGCGAAGGAAACTTCGCCCTCGTCGGGGCGCTGAGCCGTCGGCAACCGAGAGGCGAGCCAGAGCACAACCGCGCATCGAGCTTTCGCTGGGAGCAGCGTACCAGCAGTACCCGATACCAATCCTAGAATCGCGACGACATCAGTAACCGTCATGGAAATCTCGCTGCCACGCGCTACTCGCCCTCGAGCCACGCCAGGCGCTCAACCTATCCTAGATACAGCTCCGCGAGGAACATTGCATCGAGCTTGCACTTGATCTCCGTGAGGCGAGCCATCACGATGCTTCCCACGGGTTGATGACGGCCACGCCAGCAACCTTAAATGGGCGGGTATCGCGCGTGGCCACAGTAAATCCATTGGCGGCAGCAATGGCTGCGATATATCCGTCCGCCGTGGCAATAGCCAACCCACTCGTACGCGCCCTCGCCATCAGGTCTGCATAGGGCTTCGTGCAGGAGAGGTCAAGCGCGAGCACGCGCCCGGTGAATAGCGGCAGCACTTGCTTTTCCAGATTCTCGTGCAATGCGTTCCGCCGCTTGCCAATGGGTAACAGCGCCACACCTGCACGAAGTTCGGCGACCGTGACGGCAGACAGGTACAGCGTTTCGAGCGGCTGCGCGTCGATCCACTCGATGACACGAGGCTCCGGGGAATGCCGCAGCGGCTCGGAGACCACGTTGGTATCGAGCAGAATCACCCAAAGCTCACCGGCTTGGAGGGTGCCTTGTCGCGCACGTGCTCGAAGATCGCGAACTCTTCGTCAGTCAGTTTGGCCTTACGGCCGATATCAGCCAGCAGCGATCCGAGTCTGACTCGCCCTTCAGGCCGCACAGCCGACTCCAGAATGTCGCGTACTTCGGCCTCTGTGCTGCGCCCATGTTGTGCGGCTCGCACCCGCAGCGCGCGATGCACCTCGTCTGGTAAGTTACGTACTGTCAGGATGGCCATAGTCGCCTTCAAAAATTGCTTTCAGTGACTGCAATTATATCTAATGCATGCACGCTCGCAAGTAGATCCACTGCGGCCCCCAACGCCTGCCGCTCGACGACCCTCGCGGCGGCAGCTCGGCATTCATACCGCCCAGATTCGTCAGCTATCGCCCGGTTACCGAAGGGTTCGCGCCCAGAAGGCGGGCGCGCTGGAGGCTCGGCGAGTAGCCGATGCCGAGAGGCCCATTCAACCCACTTGCCAAAAGCCGGATAGCTGGATAAATTCACAGCCACCCCACTTATCGTATCCTCGCCATGGCGAACGACTCCCCCCGCGCTGATCGAACGGTCCATTGCCCAGCTCGAGAGCTTGGCCGCATAGCTGGCCGATGAGGCGCAGCGACCTTGGCAGGCCGCTCTGCTTCCGTCCACGGATCGGCGACTGTGTAAGGAAACCTTGCTCACCATCTCGGTGTTGCTGCCGAAGTTGCACGCGCGTGTGAGGATCGTAGAGAGCTGCGCCGCGTAACGTCCAGCCAGGAGAAGGCCGCCCGCAGCACTGGGTGATAGGCAAACGCCCCGAACGTCCAGGTCGTCGAGCTCGCGGCAACGGAAGCCCGCCTTTCGTCAGGCAGCGATCTGATGCTCGTAGAACGGACGCTCCCGATCGCTCAGGATCTCATCGAGCTTCCCGCCGGTGCATTCGGGTGCATTGCGGCCCCCGTTGAAGCAAATCGGGGAATCTCGAAGCATCAGACCTGCGACGCCCTCCTCCCTGCAACGAGAGATTCGGGGACAACTCGCCGGAGACGCATCTCGCCGTCGCAGTGCAGCCGAACGATCCTGCTGCGGTAGGCGCTTTCATTAGACGGCGCCAGTCTGTAGTGGGATTTGGCCGTGACACTCGATCCAGGACACATTCTGACCGGCGAACCAGAGGGGGCGCCATTGCGACTGCCACGTTGCGGAGTCGTCCCCGACGGGCGTTACGCAGGCGGCGCTCAGTGCGTTCCGCTCTCGTCGCTCCCGCCTCGCCTCCTGCGGCCTCGAGCCGCCGCGAACTACCTCGGGATGAACAAGAACAGCTTCAATCGGCTCGTGCGTCCCAGGGTATTCGCCATTCCGCTCGGCAAGCGAGCCATCGCGTTCGATCGACTTGAACTCGATGCTTGGATAGAGGAATACTGCGTGTGCAACGGCCGTCCCGTCCGAGAGGAGGGACAGCTATGTCGAGAAAACACCGGGGACTTACCCGGATTGACATGAGGCCGGACGGGTGACCAGGCATTACAGCGCCGCGGAGGTTGGGAACTTGATCCAAGCGGCCAACCAGGTGACCAAGTCCCGAGGATCTCCCGAACGCACCGTGCTGCGAGTCGTGGGATGACGCAAGTCGTTGAAAGAGGTGGTGGAGCGGAAGGGGATCGAACCCTCGACCTTCGCATTGCGAACGCGACGCTCTCCCAGCTGAGCTACCGCCCCACGCAAGGCGCGCGATTCTAGCACCCAAGTGCGGCAGGTCCAATCGCGCCGGTGTCCCCCCGCGACCCGCGGCCAAAAAGCCTTCGAGCCCGCCTTGCGGGTCCTGCCCTGGAACGGCACACCGGCTCACGCCCCCGGCTCTTCGCGCGGAGCCTTGCCCAGTCACCCCGCCCCCCGGCTATGATGCTATGGATTTCGAGCCACTCTGGAGGGCCCATGCTGGCAATCGGCGCCCGGGCGCCTGAATTCACCTTGCCGGACGCGGACGGCCAAGCGACCTCGCTCAGCAATCTGCTGCGCGACGGCCCGCTCATCCTCTACTTCTACCCTGCCGACTTCACGCCGGGATGCACGCGCGAGGCCTGCCAGATCCGGGACCTGCACCCGGAGCTCGACGCGGCGGGGCTCAAAGTCGCAGGTGTCAGTCCGCAGAGTCCCGAGAGCCACCGCTCCTTCCGCGAGAAGTACAAGCTCCCTTTCACTCTCCTGGCGGACACCGATCGCTTCGTGATCAAGATGTACGACGTGCAGGGACCGCTCGGGTTCGGGGTGCGTCGCGCCACCTTCCTCATCGACCAGGCCAGGCACATCCAGGACGCCGTGCTCGCCGATTTCCGCATCGGCGAGCACGAGGCGTTCGTGCACAAGGCTATCGCGCTCAGCGTGCATTCCCGGTGAGTCGGGTCGGCTCCGCCGGGCAGCCGAGTCAGTACGCGATACGCAGGACGCTCGCCGGGCCGTAGCTGGGTACGGTCACCACCCACACGGCGCGCTGCCCCTCGGGAAGCTTGATTTCCTGGCCGCTCAGCACCTGGATGAGGCCCGGCACGACTTCGTCCGCGCAAACGACGAGCACATTGTCTCCCGCGTGCTCGCTCATGATCTGGCCCGCGATCCCATCCGCATCGTTGCGATTGAGCGTCACCGGTTGCTTGCCGAGGGACTGCGCCAGCGGCGCGACGGTTTGCTTCGCGAGACGGGTGGCGCTCGCGTAAATCGCCGCGAGCCCATCGGCACCGGTGGCCCAGGCGAACTGCTGCGCCAGTTGCTGCGCCTGTTGCTCGCCCGCCGCCGAGAGCGGCGGATCGTCGATCGTGCCGAGCTCCTTGCTGGCGGGCGGCACGATGACCACGATGGTGTTCGTGGCCGACTCGTGCAGGAACAGTCCCACGCCGAGCACGGCCAGCACTGCCAGCAGGATAAGCCAGACGGGGGTCAGAAAAGGACGGCGGCGGCGGGTAATCGCAGGAGGACCCATGGCGAAGAGGCGTTCCGGTATGAGGCGCGGGGTGCTACGGCGTATATGGTAACGACGTCGCGGCCCGCAAGGAAAACGTGCGCGCTGTCACAGTCACGGTCGGTCCGCGGTCGGCTTCCCGCCCGCCGGAGCCTCCCGTTGCGCCCGGCTCCACAGTTTTTGCCCTTTGGAATCTGTAACATGCCGGCCATTCGCGAGCGGAGAGCCCTTGGGGGGCCTAAATGCGCACGGGTGGCCAGACCACCGTCATCAAGCGAGTCCTCGAGCGTCGCGCGCAGCAGCCTTCGGCGATTCAGGAAGACACCACAGCCACCATTGCAGTCATGCTGCGGGTGCTGCCGTCTCCGCGTGCGCTGATCGCGATCGCCGATGCCGGGATTCGAACGGATTTCGAGAGACGTATTCCGCCCGACATGCTCGATGTCGAGACCGTCGCCGATGAGGGTTCGGCGCTCGTCAGCCTGGTCACGGAATTCCGTCCCGTCATCGTGACCGACAGCCTCGAGCTCATCCGCAAGGTACGCGCACAACAGTCAGCCCGCGCACCCTACATCGCCTACGTTCCCCCCCTCGATGAGCCGCGCGAGAGAGAGGCGGGTCTCGCCGCTGGCGCGGACGACTGCGTCGGCCGGCGCGTTTCGGATCGCGAGCTGTGTGCGCGGATCGGCGCAGCGCGGCGCATCGCGGAGCTCGAAGCCGTTCTGCGCATCGCGCTCGTTGAGAATCGCAAGCTCTCCACGACGGACGACCTCACGCGCGTCGCAAGCCGACGATTTTTCAGCAAGCACTTTCCACGCGAGGTGGAGCGTGCGGCGCGTTACGGCCGCCCGCTATCACTCATCCTCTGCGACATCGACTACTTCAAGCACGCCAATGACACGTTCGGTCACGCCGGCGGCGATGAGATCCTGAAGCAATTCGGGACGCGTTTGCAGGAGTCTCTGCGCCGTGGCATCGATTGGGTGGCACGCATCGGCGGCGAGGAATTCGCGGTGGTCCTGCCGGAGACGTCGTACGACTACGCGCTCAACGTCGCGCGCAAGCTGCGCGCGGCCGTTGCCAACAAGGCCTTCAAGGTGCAGGGCCGCGACGTCGACGTCACTGCGAGCTTCGGCTTGTGTGGGCTGGATCGCGTGCCGGTCGGCGAGCGCAAGCTCGCGGAGCAGGTGCTGAAGGTGGCGGACGCGGCCCTCTATCGCAGCAAGAACGGCGGGCGCAATCGTGTCACCGCCACGATGTTACCCGCTCGCTCGCGCTGAGACGCAGCGACGAAGATGCGCCGCTCGGCGCTAGCGACACCTTCCGCACGGCGGCTGCTCAATCGTTGCTCACGCTGACGCAAGCCTTTGCTGCGGCAGCGGCTTTGCCCGCACCGTGCCACGGTGTGCACAGGGTTATTCACAAAATCTGTGGATAAAATCACGGGTGGCAAGCCCACGGCCATTGTGTGACACTGCTCGCCCTTTCGCCATTTGGCCCCGATCGCGCATGGGGAAGACTGCCAGCGAGAAGCGATCCACCAGCACGCCGCCATCCGGCGCGCGCGACGGCGCGAATGCTTCCGCACCTGGTGCCGTCGCCGCGATATCCGCGGCGGGCGAGCCGGCTGAGCCGCTCGAGCGCGCGCGGCTGCAGGCGGAGGTCGCCCGGCAGCGCGTGCGCATCGCCAAAGAAGAGCTCAAGCGGGCCCGCAAGCGCGTGAAAGAAGCCAAGCGCGAGGCCAAGCGGGCTCGCAAGCAAGCGGCCGTGGCCCGCAAGGCATGGAAAAAGGCGCGCAAGGCGCATCGCGCGAATCCCGCTGCAGAGTCTGCAGCCGGCAAGCGCACCCGGCAGCCCCGAACCCTCAAAGGCCCCGCCCGCGGGACCCGGCGCAAGAAGCCGGGACGGCGGCGCGCAGCGGCCGAATCCAGCAAGCGCCAAACGGACGGCGGCGCGCTTGCAACCTCTTCAACTGAGACCTGACTCATGCAAGAACAGCACGCGTGCCAGACCACGCCGCCGCCGGGAGAAGAGTCCGGACGCTCCACTCGTCCCTCGAGCTCGCGCATGCTCGCGAGCTATCTGTCCGATATAGAGATGCTGCTCGAAGAACAGCGTTGGGAACAGGCTCTGCGCGAGGCGTTCGATCTGCCGCAGATAGCTGCCGCTCTGACCGATCCGCGTATGCAAGTGTCCGTCGAGCGCGTGCAGGCCTGGTGTGAGCAATGGGTGACACACACCGATGATGCGGCGGTACCGGCCGACTCTGACACGGCTCGCATCGTTCAGCTCGTCTGCGAACGGACGGAGCGCACGAGCCTCGCCAACGAATCGGTCCCCACCTTGGCACTGCGGCGTCTGCGGCTTCATCGCCTGCAGCGCACGCGGCATCGCGGCTTCAAGCCGGGTCCTCTGGCGCTGTTGGGTCCGGAGGCTGCCGACGCGGCGCAGATCTGCACGACTCTGGTCCTGGCTGCCCGCCGCTGGTACGCGCAAAGCGCCTGTCACGACGCGGTCGTGCAAGCGAACCTGGCGCGGCTCGCCGTACTGCGTTAGTCAGCTCTCCGGCGACTTCAACACCAGGCCGCCCGAGGCGACGAGCTTCAACTGCTCGTCGCTGTCCACCGCTTTGCGCAGCGAGTCGAGCATCTGCTGGTCGGTACGCGCCGACTTCTCCGGCACGACCGGATAGCGCACCTCGCACTCGAGACCGCTGTCCGTCAGCCGCACCCGAACCTCCGGCGTCGGCGCCGATGTCTCGAATTCGATGAAACGCTGCGCGAGGTCGTGTTGGCGCTCGATGGCGTCGCGATAGGTGTCATACACCTTGTTGGCGGCGGACTGCAGCCTGCTGTAGGCCTTCTCGACGTCGGCCGTGGCCATGATCGTCAGCGTCACGCTGTGCCACAGGTACTCCGCGCCCGGAATCTGTTTGAAGAGCGACGCTGTCGGCTGGAACAGCACCGCATTCGACAGCACCACCATCCGGCCGGTCGAATGCAGGTCGGGACCGGAGAGCTCCATCAGGTAGATCCGCAGCAGCGAGATGTCGACGACACGCCCGGTCACATTGGAAATCGTGACGCGATCTCCCACTCGCACTCCATACCGTCCCATGAGGAAGAAGTAGGCCACGATCGCCAGAATCGGATTCTGCAGTGCGACCGCGACGCCCGCCGTCACGAAGCCCGCATAGGTGGCGACCGAGCCGAGCTGGGAGACGAGGCTGAAAACCAGCACCAGTGCGAGGACGATGGTGACGACCAGGCGCCTGAGCACCACGAACGGCCGGCGGCGCTTGGAGTCCGGGAGGTACCGCAGGATCCCACGCCGCCAGATCTCCGACACGATGAGGACGGCGGCAACCCAGGCCAGGAGAAACCCCACGCGGAGGCCGAGATACCGGGCGACGGCCGACTCCTGCGCGGCCAGTGTGTGGCGCCACTCTTCGAGCGTGGTTTGGGCGCTGCTCAGGGTCAGAGCCTGCTCTGCCAACGGAATGAGGACGCCCGAGACTTCGCGCAACTGTCCGCTTGCGGTCTCTATCGTTCCCCGCTGTGCGGCAAGCTGCGCGGGGCTGCCGGCGGCAATCGACGCGAGGCCTCCTCCCACGAGCTTGCGCACGGTAGCGAGAAGTCCCGAGCGCGTATTGGTGAGCTCAGTCTCGAGGGCAGTCGTGCTCTTGATGGCGCCGTCGAGCTGTCCCAGATAGCCATGCTGCGTCCCCCATTGACCGATGAGGGTCACGATACCGGCAGCTTGCGGTTGGAAGTTGGTTGCGGGCGCTTTGGAAGCCGAGGCGGGAGCCGCCGCGTGAGCGGCTGAGGAAGACCTTGCCACCGCGCCCGGCGCCGCACCCCCTCCTTCCGGCCCTTCGCCGGTTGCCAGCTCCGGAACCGACCTCTCGAGCGCGGCGAGCTGCGCCCGCAGTCCCTTGGGGGGCTTGCCCTGTCCGGAAATCGCGTTCTCCTGGAAACGGCGAAGCTGCTCGATGTTGGAGTGGATCTGCTGCACCAGCTGCAGGGCGGCGGAGATGCCGGCGCGCTGCGCCTCGAGCGTCGTTCGTGCGTTCGCGCGTCTCGTGCGCCGCAGTTGGGCATCGACCGCGGCCATTTCCGATTTGAGCGCGGCCTCGCGTGAGGCGAGGTCCGCCGCGGATCGCTCGAGCTGCGCGGCCAGGGTCGGCGCTGCGGACTTGCCGGCGGCACCCCCGGTCGCGGCGCTCGCGCTCTGCGCCTGCGATTCACGGCCGAGCATGTCCTCGGCGGCTTTGCCGAAGCTGAAGGCGAGCTGGACCGCCTTGAGGGACTGCGCCTGCAACTGGCTGCGCGCGACCGATGAGTCGATCCCCGAAACACTGATCTGCTCCACGCCGGCCAGATCGCGATACCAGGTGACGGTCTGCTGGACGTGCTTCAGCACGTCGTTCCCTGTAATGGGCAGCAGAGAGCTCGGTTTTGCCGCAGCCGATGACTTAGGCGTATCGGCCGGTTTGGCCGAGCCGGGTGGAGACGCCTTCGGGGACGCCTTGACAGGCGTAGTCTGCGCCATCGCGACGAGCGTCCACCCGGCGGCAAGCGCAAGGAACATCCCGGCGGGCAGCCACGCTCGCCTGGTAAGAGGGGTTCGGCTCATCACCTCTAGAATACGTAACTCCCGGTGAAGAAGTCGTGAGGATGGCGGTCGGCACGGCGCGGCCGCGATATCGGTACCATTGTCCATCGCGGCCCAGGCAACGCTCAGGAGGGGGAATGGCTCTTTTCCCGCTGCACAGATATTGGCTCCTTCTCGGACTGGCGGCGGCCCATCCTGCGATTGCGGGCCTCCTCTACCCGACGTTTCAGGACCATGCCGTCCTCCAGCGGGAGGTGCCTATCCCGGTCTGGGGTACTGCGGCCCCCGGTGACCGTATCAGCGTGACGCTTGCGAAGGATACGGGCGCAGGCGGCAGCTCGTCCGTGACTGCCGAAAATGCCAACGCGCGCGCGGCAGCCGACGGCCGGTGGCACGTGACACTCCCCGCCCTCCCGGCGGGCGGCCCCTACGAGCTCACGGCCGTAAGCAGCGCCGGACCCCGGCAAACGGCGCGGGACATCCTCATCGGCGATGTGTTTCTCTGCTCCGGCCAATCCAACATGGAGTATCCGACGCGACTCGCCTCGGATTACGACCAGGACGTGAACGACGCGACCAACGGCCAGATCCGCCTGTTTCACATCGAGCGCTTCCCGAGCCCGATGCCGCGCAATACATTCGGTGCCGGCGCCCAGTGGGACGTGACGAGCCCCCAGAGCGTGCGCGAGTTCTCCGCCGTATGTTATTTCTTCGGCCGCGATCTGCAGCCCACCGTGGGCGCGCCGATCGGACTCATCGAGTCCGCCTGGGGGGGCTCGGTGATCCAGGCGTGGCTCAGCGCCCCGCGGATCCGCCGTCTCGGCGGCTATGACCGCTACCTCGACCTGCTGCCGGTGTACGAAAAATCGCCCGCCCAAGCCTGGCGCGACTGGGACCGCATCGCGGCCGACTGGTGGCGTGCCCACGACCCGGCGAGCACGGCGCAACCGCCCTGGTATGCGCTCTCGTACGACGATGCAGGGTGGAGCAAGGTCACGCCTGGCGGCACCTGGCGTGAATGGGGCGTGCCCGCGCTTCAGACCTTCAACGGTCTGGTGTGGCTGCGCAAGGAATTCAGACTCACGGCGCGGCAGGCGAGCGGGCCGGCCGTGCTGTCGCTCGGGGCGATCGATCAATCCGACATCACGTGGGTGGACGGCGTGCAGGTCGGCGCATCGCAGGGTTATGACGTTCCTCGCGTCTATCGGGTCCCGTCCCACGTTTTGCATGCGGGCCGCAACGTCCTCGCGCTCGGCGTATTCGGCGGTGCGGGACCCCTGGCGCCGGGCCGGGAGATGACGCTCCGGCTTGGCGACGGAACCACCGTACGCTTCTTTGGCCAATGGCGATTCAAGACATCGACTTCCCTGAGCCGCACCGGCCACATCCCGGACGTGCCCTGGCTCAATCAGTTTGGTCTCACCGTGCTACACAACGGCATGATCGCACCGCTTGGCGACACGCGGATTCGCGGCATTCTCTGGTACCAGGGCGAGTCCAACGCGGATCAGGCGCAGGAGTATGCGAGGCTCCTGCCGGCGCTGATCGACGATTGGCGCCAGCAGTTTGGCCGGTCGACGCCGGTCCTCATCGTGCAGCTTCCCGGGTTCGGACCTCATCGGACGCAGCCTGAGCCTTCGGACTGGGCACAACTACGCGAGGTCGAGCGACGTACCGTCGCCGAGACCCCGCACGCGCGCCTGGCGGTGACGATCGACGTCGGATCGCCTCGCTTCCTTCATCCGACGGACAAGCAGGACGTCGGTCACCGCCTTGCATTGCTCGCTCGCAGTCTCATATACGGTCAACCTGTGATCAGTGAGAGTCCCAGTCCCGTGGCCGCCTGGCGCACGCGCGGCGAGGTACACGTGCGAATCGATCCGCACGGCGGCGGGCTCGAGATCGAGGAATCCAACCGGCCGATCGGGTTTCAGCTTTGCGACAGCGCGTCACACTGCGCCTTCGCCGACGCGACACTGCGCGGCGAGGATATCGTTCTGGACGCGGCTTCCCATCCCGAGGCCGTGTCGGTGCGGTACTGCTGGTCCGACAGCCCGATCTGCAACGTCTACGATCGGGAGGGTCTGCCGGCGGTACCCTTCGAGCTGCCGATAGGGCACACCGCCCCCGAGGCAGGCCCGGCGCGGTAGAATCACCGGCAATCCATGCGAGACAGACCCGCCGCACGAGCGGCCCGAGGCACTATGAGCGGATACACAGAACTGAAGCTGTACATCGATGGTGAATGGATCGGCACGGAGAAGCGTCGTACGCATCGTGTCGTCAATCCCGCGACGGGGGGCTCGCTGGGCGAGCTGCCTCTCGTCGATGCCGCGGACCTCGATCGGGCCCTGGCGACGACCGACCGCGCCTTCCGGCAGTGGAAGCGCTCCACGGTCGAGGAGCGCTCGCGGGTCCTCAAGGGCGCCGCGCAGCTCATCCGCGAGCGCCTCGAGCACATCGCGCAGGTGGCCACCCTGGAGGAAGGCAAGCCGCTGCGCGAGACACGTGCCGAAGCGCAGGCGGTCGCCAATCTCTTCGAATTCTTCGGTGAAGAGTGCCGCAGAGCGTACGGCAGAGTGCTGGTGCGTCCGACGGGCACCCGCTCTCTGGTGGTGAAGGAGCCGATCGGCCCTGTGGCCGCTTTCGCTCCCTGGAACTTTCCCCTCATCAACCCGGGTCGCAAGCTTGCGGCGCCGATCGCCGCCGGTTGCTCGGTGATCCTGAAGCCCGCCGAGGAGTCGCCAGCCTCCGCGATCGAGATCGTGCGCACCCTCGTCGATGCGGGCTTGCCCGCCGGTGTGGTGCAGCTCGTCTTCGGAGTGCCGGACGAGGTGTCGCGACATCTGCTCGCCTCGCCCATCGTGCGCAAGCTTTCCTTCACCGGCTCGACGCCCGTCGGCAAGCACCTGCTCGCGCTCGCGGCAGCCACCGTGAAGCGCACCACGATGGAGCTCGGGGGTCACGCGCCGGTCATCGTTTTCGACGATGCGGACCTCGACCGCACGGTCGAGCTTCTGGCGACCGCGAAGTTCCGCAATGCCGGCCAGGTCTGCGTCTCGCCGACGCGCTTTTACGTGCAGCAAGGGATCTACGATCGCTTCGTCACCGCCTTCACACAACGCACACGCAAGGTGGAGGTGGGTGATGGGCTGATCGAGCGTCATCACATGGGCCCCATGGCCAACCCGCGGCGCCCGCAGGCGATGGAGGCGCTGATCGGCGATGCGGTGAGCCGTGGCGCAACACTGCGCACCGGCGGTGAGCGTCACGGCAAGGAGGGATTCTTCTACCAGCCGACGGTGCTGTCGGACGTGCCGGCGGCCTCGCGGATCATGAGCGAGGAGCCCTTCGGTCCCGTGGCGGTATTCGCGCCGTTTGCCACGTTCGATGAGGCCGTCGAGCAGGCCAATCGGCTGCCGTACGGGCTCGCCGCCTACGCCTTCACCGAGTCAGGCAAACGCGCCATGCTGATCGGCGACGCTCTCGAGGCCGGCATGGTCGGCATCAATTCGGTGGGCATGGCCGCCGCGGATGCGCCTTTCGGCGGCGTAAAGGAAAGCGGCCACGGGTCCGAGGACGGGCTGGAGGGTCTGGAGGACTCCCTCATCGCGAAGGCGATCCATCAGGCTTGAGACAAAGGGGCTGGAGCCCTCAAGCCTCGCCCGGCGGCGCGCTTTGCTCCGGAGGCGTGAAGGCCTTCAACTCCGCGCTGTCGGCGGGATCGTAGGCCATCACGCAGTTGCGACCCGCGTGCTTTGCGCGGTAGAGCGCGGCATCGGCGTGCGCCAACAGGCGCGCGAGCTCATAACCCGACACGCCGCTGAAGGCGATGCCGAAGCTCGCAGCGGCCGCGATCGTCACGCCGCGGTGCTCGGTCTGAATGCCGTTGATGGTCCGCCGCAGCTGCTCCGCCTGCTCCCGGGCCGCCTCGAGCCGGCAGCCGGGCAGCAACACGCTGAACTCCTCGCCGCCGAGGCGCCCGAAAATGTCGCTGACGCGCAGGTACTCCTTGCAGACCGTGGCGGCACGCTTGAGGACGAAATCCCCCGTCGCGTGTCCACAGCGGTCGTTGATCGACTTGAAGTGGTCGAGATCGAAGAGGAGGACACAGACATCCTGCCCCGAGCGGCTCGCGTAGGCGAGTGCCGCTTCGGCCCGCTCGATGAAATGCAATCGGTTCGAGATGCCGGTGAGGCCGTCGAACCGCGAGAGATTCTTGAAGTGAAGCTGTGAGCGCTTGGTCCAGACGGCCCAGAGGCCGATGAAGACCAGGACCAGAGTCAGGATGACCCCGTAGAGCCGTGTCGCTTCGACTTGTTTGGCTGCGAGCTTGTGCTCCAGCTCGAGCAATCGATTCTGCCGGCTAAGCGCCTGGATCTCGAGCTTCCGTGCGATGCCCTCGTGACTCACCTTCTCGTAGGCAAGCTGCCGCACGGACACATCGTTGAGATAGCCGAGGTTGGCTTTGGCATAGCGCTCCTGATACTCGAGAGCGGCCCGATAATCGCCCTTTGCCTTGGCAAGCTGGTAGAGGACGCGATCGGCCCTCACCAGCGGCTCCGTGAACTGACCCTTGACCGAATGAGCAACCGCCTTCTGCGCATATTCCCCGGCATGCCGGGAATCGCCCGTCGCCAGATAGCACTCTGCCATCAGCGCCTCGTACTCCGAAATGAGGCGCGGGTATCGGGTCGCGCGCGCCACCGCGTAGGTGCCGTCGAGCAAGCCAAGCGCTTGCCTGGGTTTGCCGGCCGCAATATAGAGCTTTGCCGCATACGTGCGAATCGCGGTGGCGTTCGCACCGAGGCCGAGCTTCGTGCAGGTGTCGATCGCGGACTGCAGCCCCGGATCGCCCGCTTTGATCCTGCCGCTCTGGAAGAGAGCTTCGAGCTCGATCGTCGGTCCCTTGCATACCCCGAGTCCGCGCCAGTCGTCCTGTGCGAGCATGCGGCCGTATTGCAGCGCGAGGTCGTACTGGCCTACCGGGTTGTAGAGCTCACCTGCGACCACGAGCGCCTGCTCGCGCGCGGCGGGATCGGAGATACTCGGCAGCTCTTTCAGCAACGCCGCAAGCTGTACGTACGCTTCCTCATAGCGTGACGCCACGACGAAGATGTTGGTAGCAGTGACCCGTGCGCGGAATTTCAGCGTGCGATCGCTCGCCTGCGCCGCGACGGCCTCGAGCTTCGCGATGGCGGCCGGATAGTTGCCGTCGTAGGCCGACTTCCAGCCTTCGAGGTAGTTCAGGTAATCGCGCTCCCGAGGCTGCAGCTCGCCCGAGCGTGACTCGATCGTTCTCAGGACTGCAACGAATTGCGGGTAGCTCAAGAGTCGCAGACTGTCGGCTTTCGCGAGAAGCTGCGCAGTCGAGGGCGCATCGGCGGCCCGTGCGAGGCACAGTGCGCCCACAAGCATGACCGCCATCGCACCCCGGAGGATGCGAGGACGGCGCCCCCGCAAATCAGGCTGCGCGGCGTCCACGTCGAGCCGCGAGATTCCGCCACGGCGGCCGCGCCGTGCCGGGCTCGGCCTCCTCCTCGTCTTCCTCGTCTTCCTCGTCTTCCTCCTCGCCTTCCTCCTCGTCCTCCTCGTCCTCCTCGGGCTCCTCCTCTTCCTCTTCCTCCCCCGGCGCAATGAGGCAGCAGACCGTCGCGGGCGCCTCGAGCAAGCGGGCGAGCGAGCCGTTGTCTCCGGACAGAATCGCCGCCGCGGCGGCGGCGCCGATCCCGGCATCGGCCAGCAGGCATGCGAGCTCGCCCGGCGTCGCCCGGGCAAGCGCGGCGTCGGCGCCGAGCCGTTCGAGAAACGCTACACAATCGCTGATATCTGACATGACCCCTCCATCGCTGTTGAATACTTCGGACTCATCCGGCCTCATCCAGGGTGCGCAGCCGCTCGCGAGTTTCCTCATCGGGCTCGAGCGCACTCGATGGTGGCACGACCAACGTGGAGTGCATGTCACATTCCGCCCCGGGAAGCGCGTGTAGCGGCAGCCTGACGATGTCCGGCCGCGAAGTGGCCAGAGTCACGGCCTTGTAGAGAATGACTTCGTGCGCCGGGTCGTAGTAGCGCGACAGGACGTCGACGAAGAGTTGTCGATGAGATACACCCGTCGAGAATCGCGCCAATGACCGATCGCCCGCCACCCCGATCTGCCAGAGAACGAGATAAGCCGCAGTGTCGACCCGCCGCCGGTAGAACATGAACTGGCTGGCTTCGAAGTGCTGGCAGCCGTATTTCCCGGGGTCGATGCCGAGGTCGGCATACAGGCAGTCCGCCGCCGAAATACCCGGTTCCATGGAGGCTGGGTAACCTTCGCTGCGGGCTACCTCGATGGCCTGGTGCGTCGGCCACGCGAACACGCCGGGATGGCCGTAGAACGCGCCACAGACGTGCTTGCCGGCTCGAACTTCCGTCAGCATGACATCGACCATTTCGCGATATGTCTGCAGGCGAGACTTGCCTTCGCGGTAGCAGGTTTGCAGGCTGCGCACGTCCCGGTGCATCCTGGCCAGCCACAGGTCCATGACTCCATCGGGCGTGACGGTGAACACGACGTCTGCCCTTTCTATGCAGCTCCTTGCGATCGGCGTGATGTGCGACCCCAAGGTCATCCCCACGCCGACGCAGACGAGACTCCCCGTACTCCCCACACCTTCCCCGCCGCTCATTCGCAGGGGCCGTATCCGGCCCAGTTCCCCCAGCCGAGGTAGCCGGCAGATTACGCGGAACCGAGGCTTGGCGGCAACTGCAAATTTCGCCCGCGGGACGGGCCGCTCATCCCCTTACGGCAGGGTTAGAGTCTCGGAGTGGGCGCGCTGGCATGGTCATGCTCATGCGCGCGCTGACACGCCGTACACCGGTTTGCTGTCGGATAGGCTTCCAGACGCTCGCGCTCGATGGGTTGACCACAACTTACGCAGATACCGTACGTGCCCAACGCAATGCGCTTCAGGGCGCGTTCGATGGCAGTAATTTCCTGCACATCGCGTGCGATCTCCGCGAGGTTGACGTCGACGAGCAGGTCGGCGAGTGACTGATCCTCGAGATCGTTGACCCGACCGGCAATATCGGCATAGCTTTCGTTGTCGGACCGCAAGAGGACCTGACGCGTCTCGTCCCGTAATTCGGACCATCTGTCCCGCAGCTTGTGCTCGAAGTGCGAGTATTCGCCGCGCCTGCCCGCCCTGTCGACTCGAGCGGAATCGTGTGTTTGCGATGCCATGCGGGGATTTCAGCAACCGGAATGCCCGTGGCTCACCGGCGCCGACGGGGCGACACGCCGGCACGGCCGGGGGCGCGCGATTTGCTACACGTGCCGCATGTCTCGCGGATATTCCGGGACCGGAGGGCGCTTTGGCACGGTCCTTGAGGCGTAGCGGCCACCCTCCCTCCGCCCAGGACCGCGGAAATCGCGTGGTATCATGAGGGGATGTCGTCTCTCCTCAAAGGCCTGCGCCATCCCGCGGCCGCCGCCCTCGTCCTCACGGCTCTGCTCGCGGCCTGCTCCGGCCGCGATTCACCGTATACCCTCAAGGACATCAGCGACCTCGTTCCGTCCCTGGAATTTCAGTTGACGGATCAGGACGGACGAGCGGTCACGGCCGCCGATTACCGCCATGACCTCGTGCTGCTCTACTTCGGCTACACCGCGTGTCCGGATGAGTGCCCGACGACACTCGCCACCCTGGCCCACGCGCTGCGTACGCTGGGACCCAAGGCCGAGCAGGTCCGTGTGCTCTTCGTGAGCGTCGATCCGCGCCGCGACACGACTGCGGTGCTGAAGAGGTACGTCAGCAACTTCGGCCCGCAGTTCGTCGGACTGCGCGGTGATCCGGCTGAGCTCACCGCTCTCAGCAAGCGCTACCGCATCGCGTATCACTACGAGCAGCCGGACAAAGACGGCAACTACGAAGTCGACCACAGCAGCGCGATCTTCGTCTTCGACCGCGATGGACGCGCGCGCCTGCTCGGTCAGTCCGACGACACGGCGCAGCAGGTCGCCTCCGACCTGCGGCGTCTTCTCGCCAGCAGCTGATCCGGACGGCCGCCATGCGATTTCTGACCACGCTCGTGGTGGCTCTGCTCGCGGGGTCGGTGTGGATCGCCCCGGCCGCTGCCGGCGCGCGGCTCGCATCGCCCGTCGGCCTCTGGCAGCCGCTCGACGGCACGGGCAAGCCGCTCGGGCTGATCCGCATCTTCGAGACCGGCGGGCTCTACTACGGTCGGATCGAGCCCAGCTCCCCCGGCGACGACCACCGCGCCCGCTGCACACGATGCAGCGGCGAGCGACACAACCAGCCGATCATCGGCCTCGTGTTGCTGCGCCACCTGCGCCCGCAGAACGGCGAGTACGTCGGCGGGGACATCCTCGATCCCGACACGGGACGCATCTATGGCTGCACGCTGCGGCTCATTGACGGCGGTCGCCAACTCATCATGCGCGGCTTCCTCGGGATCTCGCTGCTCGGGCGCTCCCAGACGTGGCGGCGGGTAGAGGATCGTTTGCTCCAGGCAGCGCCGCGCCGACCCTGACGGCAGGCGCTTCAGCGTGCGCCCGCCGCCTTCTTCAGGGCCGTTGCCTTCGAGCTGATGACACCCATCAGGCTGTCCCAGGAGCTTACGAACGCGGCTGCGCCGTCCTGCTGCAGCTTCGCGGCGAGCGCTGCCAAATCCACTCCCGCCTTGGTGAAGTCGGCGAGCACCGTCTCGCTGTCACCGCCGTCGGCGCGGATCGCATCGCCCACCTTGCCATGATCGGCGAACGCCTTGAGTGTGTTCTCCGGCATCGTGTTGATGGTGAGCGGTGCAACGAGACCCTCGATGTAGAGGACGTCCGGAGCTTTGGGATCCTTGGTGCCCGTGCTGGCAAAGAGCAGCCGCTGCGGACGGGCGCCGGCGTTGAGCACCCGCAGCCAGCGCGGTGACGTGAGCAGCTCGCAGTACGCGCGGTAGGCGCGCCGGCCGACGGCGAGCCCCAACCGGTTTCGCAGAGCCGCCGGCACCTTCTCGGCGACGGCCACGTCCCAGCGGCTGAGGAAGATCGAGGCCACGGAGGCGACATCGGGGCTTAGGCCCGCCTCGATGCGTCGCTCGATGCCGCGCAGCCAGGCATCCGCCGCCGCCACGTATTGCTCGGGCGAGAAGAGCAACGTGACGTTGATCGGCACGCCGGCGAAAATCGCCGACTCGATCGCCGGCAATCCCTCCTTCGTCCCCGGTATCTTGATGAAGAGGTTGGGACGTGCGGCGCGCGCATGGAGATCCCGCGCCTCGGTCAGCGTGGAGCTGGTGTCGTAGGCCAGCCGGGGCGAGACCTCGAGTGACACCCAACCGTCGACGCCCGCGGTGCGATCATGCACCGGGCGGAAGAGATCGGCGGCACGAGTGAGGTCCTCGAGGGCGAGCTCGAAGAAGAGCTTCTCGTCCGCCAGGCCCTTTTGCGCGAGCTCGCGGATGCCTTCGTCGTAGGCGGAGCCATGCTTCATCGCATGATCGAAGATCGTGGGATTCGAGGTGAGTCCGGTTATGGACAGCTCCTCGATGTACCGTTTCAGGGTGCCGCTCGAGAGCAGCTCGCGCGTGATGTTATCCAGCCAGAGACTCTGGCCCGCACGGTTGAGCTCGCGTGTCGCTTGCATCATTCGACTCCTCAGGTGGATTTCAGCGCATCGCCGACGATCCGCTGTGCCTCTTCGACGATCGTCGCCAGGTGACTCTCGCTGCGGAAGCTCTCGGCATAAATCTTGTAAAGACTCTCTGTTCCGGAAGGCCTGGCCGCAAACCAGCCGCTCGCTGCGACGATCTTCAATCCGCCGATCGAAGCGCCGTTTCCGGGCGCCCGGGTCAGCTTGGCCGTGATCGGCTCGCCCGCCAGCGTGGCGGCGCGAACGGAATCCGGCGAGAGACTCGCAATCCGGACTTTCTCGTCTGCCGTCGCGGGCGCATCGATCCGGGTGTACCAAGGCGTCCCGAGCTGAGCCGTCAGCTCACGATAATGCTCACCGGGATCCTTGGACGTGCGCGCCGTGATCTCCGCCGCCAGCAGCGCCATGATGAGGCCGTCCTTATCCGTGGTCCAGACGGTACCGTCGCGGCGCAGGAAGCTGGCGCCGGCGCTCTCCTCGCCGCCGAAGCAGATGGAGCCATCGAGCAGTCCCGGCGCGAACCATTTGAAGCCGACCGGCACCTCGCGCAGGGGCCGCTCCAGTTGCGCCACGACGCGATCGATCAGGCCGCTCGAGACAAGTGTCTTGCCCACCGCCGCCGCACTGCTCCAGCCCGGACGATGAGTGAGGAGGTAACGGATGGCGACGGCGAGGTAGTGATTGGGATTGAGCAGGCCCGCTGACGGCGTGACGATCCCATGCCGATCGGCATCGGTGTCATTGGCGAAGGCGACACGATAGCGGTCTTTGAGCTGCAACAGACCCGCCATGGCGTAGGGGCTCGAGCAGTCCATGCGGATCTTGCCATCGTGGTCCACCGTCATGAAGGCAAACGTAGGGTCGACGTTCGGATTGACGATGTCGATGTCGAGCCCGTACCTCGTGTTGATGGGCTCCCAGTAGTGCACCGCGGCACCTCCCAGGGGATCGACACCCACCGGGAGCCGCGCCGCCCGGATCGCCTCCATGTCCACCACGTTCTCCAAATCCGCGACGTAGGGCTCGATGAAGTCCACCATGTGGGTCGTTGCGGCGCGCAGAGCCGTCTCCGCCGCTACCCTTCGGATACCGGCGTTGCCCCCCCGCAGCAGTGCGTTGGCCCGTGTCTGTATCCAGCCCGTCACGTCACTGTCGGCAGGCCCGCCGTTGGGTGGGTTGTATTTGAAGCCTCCGTCCTCAGGTGGATTGTGCGACGGGGTCACGACGATGCCGTCGGCCAGGCGCTCCCTGCGCCCGCGGTTGTGCGCGAGGATCGCTCGCGACACGGCCGGGGTGGGGGTCACACCGTCATCGGGCTGGATCACCGTCTCGATGCCATTGGCGGCGAGCACCTCCAGTGCGGCGCGCTGCGCGGGACCGGAGACCGCATGCGTGTCTCGCCCCATGTAGAGCGGTCCCGTGATGCCTTGCCCGCTGCGGTACTCGCAGATGGCCTGGGTAATCGCCAATATGTGCGCCTCGTTGAAGGATCCCTTGAGAGGCGAGCCGCGATGCCCGCTCGTGCCGAAACTGACCTGCTGCAGCGGGTCGGACGGATCGGGCTGGCGAGCGTAGAACTCGCGCTCGAGCCGGGCGGGGTCTATGAGCAGCGACTTCGGCGCCGGTTTGCCGGCGAGGGGGGAAAGAGCCACGATCCGATCCTCCGTCGGGCGCAACCGGCATCGCCGCCGCGATTCAAGGCCGCGCCACGTTACGTGATTGTCCGAGACGCTCATTATCGAGGCTTGCCCCGATCCGTTCCAGGGTCGCCGCGATCCTGCGCCGGCCAAGGGACCCCGGATCACCGCGCGCACGGATGCACACTCTCGAGCGCGGCATTCCGGTAGACTGCCCCGCCGATGAAACTCTACTCGTGGAACGTCAACGGCATTCGCGCCGTCGTCAAGAAGGGCCTCTTCCAGAAATTCGTGCAGGCGCATCGGCCAGATGTGCTCTGCCTGCAGGAGACCAAGGCGGAGCGCGACCAGATCGAGATCGATCTGCCGGGCTATCACGAGTACTGGCACTCCGCCGTCAAGAAGGGGTACTCCGGCACCGCGATCTTCTCCAGGGAAAAGCCGCTCGCTGTCACCAACGGCTTTCCAAAGCCGTTTGCCAGGCGCTTTCGGTTCGCGGACGAGCTCGAGCGCGACAGCAGCGAGGAAGGCCGGCTCATCACCGCGGAATTCCCCAAGCTATTTGTCGTGACCGTCTACACCCCGAACGCCAAGGACGATCTCAGCCGCCTCGCGCTGCGCCACAAGCACTGGGACCCGGCGTTTCTCGCCTACGTGAAGCAGCTCGAGAAGAAAAAGCCCGTCGCATTCTGCGGCGATCTCAACGTCGCGCATACGGAGCTCGATCTCGCCAATCCCAAACCCAACCGCGGCAGGAAGGGCTTCACCGATGAGGAGCGGGAGGGATTCCAGAACTTCATCGACGCCGGTTTCGTCGATACGCTGCGCCTCTTCAAACAGGGCAACGGCCATTACAGCTGGTGGAGTCACTTCTCCAACTCGCGTGCGCGCAACGTTGGCTGGAGAATCGACTACTTCCTCGTCTCCGACGCCTTGCGCAAGGCAGTCAAGGCGGCGCAGATCCACGCAGACATCATGGGAAGCGATCACTGTCCCGTCAGCGTGACGCTCGCCCTGTAGCCTGCGCGCCGCTCATCTCTCAGAATATTCCGGGCTTGCCGCCGCTCGCGATGAATGCCTGCATGGCGCTGAGCTTGCGCGGCGGCAGCACCGGGCCTGCCTTCGGGGTCGCCGTCAGCACCATGACCTCGGGATCCTGCGCTCCCATGGCCGGCCAGGACGGGAGGCCCGCACCGTTGGGATCGCCGCTCTTCACGAAGTCGATCCAGTAGCGCATCAGGCGCGCGGAGATCGCCCGATCGACCGCAGTGAAATGCCGCTGCCGAGCGGCACCGAGGGTACCGAACACATAGGGCAGCTCCGAGGAATGGAACACACCCCAGCGGGCGGCTTCGGGACCCGGCTCCAGATGATCGAACAGATAGCCGTATACCGGGCTGCGCGCGTGCGCGCGCCACGTTCGGCTCCAGGAGTAGAGTGCCGCGAGCCCGAGATCGTGGTGCAACTGCCGCAGTGAGCGTGCTCGCTCGACGCCCGTGGCCGCGGGATACAAGGACGCGAACCGCGGCGCCAGGGTGCCGAAAGTCTCCTCGAGGTCTGCCTTCCACGCGGCCTCGCTCAGCGATGCGACGAGCGGCGTCGAGAAAGCAGTGCTCTCGTCGGCATCGATGCCCGCGAGAATGGGAACATCGGCGAAGGCGCCCGGAATGAGGAGTGCCGCAGGCGGCGCAGGCAGCAATACGCCATCGATGATCGGCAGCAGCAGCGGTCCCTGCTTGGGCTCCGCGCCGCTCGTCAGCTCTTGTGGAGTCAGAGCGCGCAGCGCCGCGAGAGTAGCCGCGCCCTTGGCCCGCGCGAACGCCTCGCCGGCCTCGGCCGCCTCGGCGAGCGAAGGTGTCGGCTCGGTGTCAGGCAGTCCGCTTTGGGCGATGGCGCGCTGGAAGAGTCCGGTGGCGAGCGGCGAGACGATGATGTCGTGTACCGACATGGCGCCTGCGGACTGCCCGCCCAGGGTGATCGCATCCGGATCGCCTCCGAACGCGGCAATGTTGCGCTGTACCCAGTGCAACGCCGCGAGCACATCCTGCAGACCGTAGTTGCCGGGCGGCTCGTGGTCACGGGCCGCTTCTCTGGCGAGCGCCGGTGTCACGAAGAAGCCGAACAAGCCCACCCGGTAGTTGATCGTGACCACCACGATCCCCTGCGCCGCGAGGCTCGCGCCGTTGTACACGGCGGCCGACCCAGAGCCAGAGACGAAGCCGCCGCCCGGCACCCAGACGAGCACCGGCAGGCGACGCCGCACGTCCGCCGCGGGCGTCCAGATGTTCAGATACAGGCAATCCTCGCTGGTCGGTCCCTGGGGAAGGTATTCGTGCGTCCAGGGCCCGACGCCGCCAGGAGTCATGTGCTGCCAACAGCTCGCGGCGAACGCCTTTGCCGGACGGATGCCCTGCCAGTAAGGCGCGGCTTGCGGTGCGCGCCAGCGGTGGCGCCCGACGGGAGGCGCAGCGTAGGGAACGCCGAGAAATGCTTCGGCCGGTCCCTGCCGTACCCCGGCCAGCGCTCCCTGCGCGATGTGCGCCATGGGTGCCATTTGCGCCGCGTTGCACGCCCCCGCAAGCAGCAGTGCCGCCAGCACCACTGGCGCGAGACCCCAAGGCCGTACCGTCTCTGCCAGACCCGCATGCATCGACACCGGCTGTTTCATGAACCTTCGGATTCGGCGGATGACCCGCTGGGATTATACCGGCGCCGCTCGCACTGGGAGCGCTCCCATGAGCGGCTGCGGCAGCGCTATTGGTATGATCGGCCCATGTCCGATGACGCCATTCTTCCCGCGCTGGCACCGACCGGGACGCTGCGCGCGACGATCAACGTCGGCAATCCCATCCTTGCAGGCCGCGATGCAACCTCCGGTGCACCGCGCGGAGTGTCCGTCGACATCGCGCACGAGCTGGCCCGGCGCCTCGCCACCCCCTTGGAATGTGTCGTCGTCGACGCCGCGAAGAAGTCAGTGGAGACGGTGGCCAGTGGCCAGGCAGATGTCGGCTTCTTCGCCGTCGACCCGGTCCGCGGCGCCGATATCGCCTTCACCGAGCCATACGTCCTGATCGAAGGATGCTACCTGGTCCGGCAAGACAGTCCGATCCGGGACAACAGCGCGGTGGATGCTCCGGGTACGCGCATCGCGGCCGGTGCCGGCAGTGCCTACGATCTGTACCTGACGCGCGAGCTGCAACGCGCGACCATCGTCCGGGTCGCCACCTCCCCCGCCGTCGTCGACGCATTCATCGAGCAGGCGCTCGAAGTCGCCGCCGGAGTGAAACAACAGCTGCAGGCCGACGCCGCGCGCCACCACGGCCTGCGCCTCATCGAAGAGCCCTTCATGGTCATCCGGCAGGCGATGGGCGTCGCCAAGGCTCGCGGCGATTGCGCGGCACGATATCTGCGCGCCTTCGTCGATGACTTGCGCGACTCGGGGTTCGTGCGCGAGGCGCTGGCGCGGCACGGCATCAAAGGCGCCACACCGGGCTGAAAAGAAGCTCCGCTCCTGACCCGAAAGCATTCCAGCCGGCACACACGGCTGGAATAGCTCACCGGCGAAGACGGCGAGCTCGGTGTGACGACGCGAGGCTCATGCGCACTCTTTCACGACGAATTGCCCCATTCATGCTGTGCGCCCTGGCCGCGGCCGGCGCGTATGCGCAGACTTCCACGGTCCTCGGCTACTGGCGGGAGCCTGGCGGCTCCGTCATCCTCATCGAACCGTGTGGTCAGCAGCTCTGTGTCCAGATCGTCAAGGTCGCGGCCGGAAAACATCCCATTGCCGATGCGCGCAATCCCGACCCCGGATTGCGGCAGCGGCCGCTTTGTGGACTGCGGATCGGCGCGGGCTTCGTGCAGATCGACCCGCAACACGCGCGCGGCGGCCACCTCTATGACCCCAGAAGCGGCCGTACCTACAACGGCCAGATGACTGTCGAAGGAAATCTCCTGCGGCTGCGCGGCTATGTGGGCCTGCCGATGTTTGGTCGCACTCAGACGTGGATCCGCGCCTCTGCCCCACCGCCCTGCTCCGGGGCACACTGACGCCTCGGCTGCGGCACGCCAGCGATTGACGGGCATTTGACTCTGCATTGCAAAGTACATTACGATGCAGAACATACCGGCGAATCGATTCAGCCGCCGCTGTTGAGAGCTCGAGGGAGGTACCGTGACTGCGTTGCCTGTCAGTCGATCCGCCGGCCTGCGCCCCAGGGGCGAGATCGCGGAGCTCGTCGAGTTGTGGGCTTGGACTCTGCCGCTCGCTCTGCTGGGGAGCTGGACGTGCTTCGGGGCGGTGCCGGGCGTCAACTGGGCATTGTGGACCACCGCCTCGGCCGCGGGATACCTTGCGGTCCGGCGCCGCGTCGGCCGCTCGCCGGCGGACGGATACGCGCTCGCGGCGCTGGCCCTCGCCTGCCTCCTGTCGATCGCGTCCGCGATCACAGCGAATCCGGTCGCGGATGCATCGATCTTTGTTTCCGTGGCGGCTCTCTTTGCGTTCTGCATCCTCGCGACGGCGAGGCGCGGCAGTGACATTGGGCCTGCGGCGCTCGTGCGCGCCCCGCTCGATGTGTGCCGGCTGTTGCTCGCGGAGGCGGCTGCGCGAGCAGCCGACACCTTCGCGGTCGTTCGCATGCGCGATGCAGTTCCCGTCGTGCGTGCAAGCGCCATGGCGAGCGCGCTGGCGGCCACGTTGTTTCTGCTCCTCAGCGCGGCCGACCCGACGCTCGCGGACTGGCGTGAGGTGGCCTGGCAGACGGTCCTCAGCCGGATGTTCCTGGCGCGCGACGCGTTCTTCATCGTCCTGTCGGTGCTTCTTCTGGGAGGGTACGGACTCGCCGCGCGCAAATCGAAGCCGATGGAGGCGGGACGAGACGCCAGCGGCAATTCGCCACCTGCGCCCGGCATGCGCTTTTCCGCTCTCGAGCGCCTCATCGTGCTCGGGGCTGCGATGGTCCTCTTCCTCGTGTTCTTCGCCGTCGAACTGTCGAATCAGCTAGTGCAGTCGGCGGTTCACCTCCCGGCCGGCGAGACGTTCGCCGAAGCCACGCATCGCGGTTTCGGCGAGATGATCGTCGCAGCCGCGCTCTGTGCGATGGTCATCATCACCCTCGACCGGCGCGCGTCGCGCAACGGAAGAGAGCGCGCCGTGCGCCTTCTGTCATGGGGAGTGATCGCAGCCTCGCTCATCCTGGTCGCATCCGCCTACCTGCGGGTCCGCTACTACGAAGCGGCCTACGGCTACACGCAGCAGCGCCTCTGCGTGCAGGTCATCTGCGGAGTCGTCTCACTGGCGCTTCTGTCGCTGGCTCTGGAGGTGCGTGCGGTCATCGACGTCCCGCGCCTGATACGCCATTGCGCGCTCATTGCCATCGCCTCCGTCGCCGGGCTGTCGTACTCGAACTCTGCCGCTTGGATCGTCGGCGCGAATGTCGAGCGCTACGGGACGACTGGGAAAGTGGACGTGGTTTATCTCGAGCGCCTCGCCCGGTCTTCGCCCGATGCGATTCCAGCGCTGATTGGCGCGCTCCCGAAGCTCGCGCCCGCGGATGCCGCGCGCGTGCGCGCGTCTCTGCAGCATGCGTCCATCAACCGGTCGATACTGATGCCGCCGCCCGGCACGGGCGGCGACCTGTCGTGGTACGAGTGGAGCTTACGCCGCGCTTCGGCGCGCTCCGTACTTGGAGCCGCCGGGTTGCTCGGCGAGTCTGCCACGCGCTGAGCGCGTCTGAGTGGCCAGAGTCCTCGGGTCCTCGTGCGGACGCAGGAGTCGCTTCAACATCGACTCGAGGTGCGCGTGCGACAGTCCGGACGGCGGCAGCGAGGCCCTGAGGGTCGCGTCACTGATGCTGGAGTTGGCGTGAAGCACGGCCAGTGCCCCCGCGCTGCGGCCGAAGCGTAGCGAGCGTCCGAGGGGCGTTGCCGGCTCGGATCCCGCGATCATCTGCTCCTCGAGAGCCGCCAGCATCTCCTCCGAGAGCCGCCAGTCGGCGCCGATGTGCCAGGCGAAAGACGCCGCATGCGAACCGAGAATGGAAGCGATCACCAGCGGATCGATGCCCTCTCGCTCGGGTGAGCGCGGGCAGTGCTCGAGCACCGCGCGAAAGAGGACGATCTCTGCAAGTCCACTGATGAGGGTCAGCAGCTCGGCTGCAAACGGATTCGCCCGTTCCACCAGGGCGGCGTGCGGGATGGCCGCGTGAGCGGACCGAACCGCGTGCTCCCAGACGATCTCCGGGAACCGCGCCGCGCCTCCGGCGCCGGGGACGTGGAAGATCGGCTGCATCAGGGCCGCCGCCATCACCGAGCGCAAACCATCGCTGCCGAGCACCACGATGGCCCGCTCGATGGTCTCGACGGCTCGCTGAGTAACGCGATAGTAGGAGCTGTTCGCTACCCTGAGGAGGTTGCCGACCAGCGCCGGATCCTGCGCCACGATGGGCACGAGCTGCCGCACCGACACGCCCTCGTCATTGATGGCCCGGATCAGCTCCGGAAGGAGATTGGGGCGCCGCGGGAAGTACTTTCTCTGGCTCGCCGGATCGCCGATGGCTGTCAGGGCGGCGGCGACGACGCGGTCGTGGGCACGGTCCTGCTCCTCCGAGGGAGCGGGTAGAGTCGCTCCCAGCTCGAGCTCTCGCAGCTTCCTCTGCACCTCGGTGGCATCGAGGATGGACACCGTGGGGATTTCGAGGACTTCAGGGACCTCGGCGAGCGGCTCCTCGGGGACTTCCTGGAATTGCGCCGGCGCCGCCTGCAGCACAGGGGGCGCGGGCAAGTGCCGCAACCTGTACGGCAGTCCCTTGGAAAGCTCAGGGCCCCCTATCCGGGCGGCGCCCAGAACGGCAACCCGGCGCAGGGCAGGCCACCCCGCGAATCCGCAGGCCCCGATGAGCAGTAATGACAGCAACCAGAACACGGTACGGCCCGACCCAGCCCTCTATGCGGGAAGTTCCTCCCGGCGCCCTACGGTTTTCGGCCTGCCGGCGCAAAATCAGACCCCTCGCGCCCGATTTTGTGAGCGGCCGCACGGATTGCCGGCCGGCCTGTCTCCAATCACCACCACCCGCGCCATTTGAACCAGAGGATCGGCAGCACTGCGCTCGCCGCGATCAGGGCGAGGCCATATTCGTATCCCCAGGGCCAGCTCAGCTCCGGCATGTTGTGGAAATTCATGCCGTACATGCTGGCGATCAGTGTCGGCGGCACGCCGACCACCGAAACGATCGTCAAAACCTTGAAGATGTCGTTCTGCTCGGTATTGATGAACCCCAGGGTCGCATCCAGCAGAAACTGCGTCTTGCCGGAAAGGTGTGCCTCGAAGTCGGTGAGGGAGCTCAGATCCCGCAGGATCGTTTTCAACCGTGCCTGAATGTCCGGTCCCAGACACGGGTGGTCGGCATCCTTGGCGAAGACGATGATGCGCTGCAGTCCCATGAGACTCTCGCGCAGTTGTGAGAGGTGCTCGCCGGTATCGCCCAGGCCGGCCAGCACGTCGCGCAATCGTCGATTGAGACGCGGTCCGCGTCGGGCAGCGGCGGCGCCGCGCCGGAATACCCGTCGGGAGATGTCTCCAAGCTCGCGCGCGACCTTCTCGAGCACGTCGGCATCGACATCGACCATGGCCTCCAGCAGGGTCGCGAAGATCGCCGTGCTGCTCGACGGCCCGCCCTCCTTGCCAATGGCCTCGCGGGCCTGGGTGAACGACCGCAGCTCCCGATAGCGCACCGTGATCAGCAGCTCCGGCGAGATGACGAATCCGAGCGGGCTCGGCGCAACATCGATGAGCTCGTGGGGAGCGCCGACCGGCGTGCTGAGATACAGCCGGTTGTTCTGGGAGCGCAGGCGGCTCGAGGATTCGATCTCATCGAGCTGCTCTCGCGAGGGGACCCGGACGTCGAACTCCGTTTCGACTCGCCTGATCTCCTCATCGGTGGGCTGACTGAGATCGACCCAGACGGTTCCGCCGGACGGGCCGGCCGACGGCGTACCGCGGGACGGATGGTATGTGAGCATTGGATGGCAATCGCATCGAAAGCCGTCATAGTACAGGGCGTCACGGACACGTCGAGACCTCGATGCACAGCGACCGATCCCGCGCGCACGCCATCCGCTTCCGCGAGTTCGTGGTCCTCACCGCCCTCGTCATGGCCTGCCAGGCGATCGCGGTGGACACCATGCTGCCGGCGCTACCGTCCATAGGCCGCGACCTCGGTGTGACCGACGCGAATCTCACCCAATGGGTCATCACCATCTACATCGCCGGCGTCGGCATCGGCCAGTTGTTCTGGGGAATGCTGTCCGATCGCTTTGGCCGCAGGCGGGTGCTGTTGATCGGGCTCGTGCTGTACGTCCTGGCCGCGGCGGCCGTCGGGATGGCCGGCACCTTCGAAGCACTGCTTGCCTGGCGATTCGCACACGGCATCGCCGCCGCCAGCATGGTCATCTCGCGTTCCGTCATCCGCGACCTCTATGGAGGGCGGCAGATGGCGCGCGTCATGTCCCTGACCTTCATCGTCTTCATCATGGTCCCGATCGTCGCCCCCAGCATCGGGCAGCTCGTCTTGCTGGTCGCTCCCTGGCGTGCCCTGTTCCGCGTTTTCTGCGCGTTCGCCGCGGCGGTGCTCCTGTGGGTGTACTTTCGCCTGCCCGAAACCTTGCATCCCGAATATCGCATGACACTCACGGTCGGCCACATCGCCCGAGCCGTACGCAAGGTTGTCGCCAACCGGGCGTCAGTATGGTACACGCTCTCCGTGGCCCTGATGTTTGGTTCCATCATCGGCTACGTGGGGATGATGCCCCAGATTTTCGCCTCGGTCTTCCACCGGCCCACGCTCATGCCCACGGTGTTCGCCTCCTGCGCGGCATCGATGGGTGTCGCGTCCTACTTCAACTCCCGGGTCGTGGAGCGCTTCGGCATGCGGATCATCTCCCAGGCCGGCCTCCTGATCTTCATCGCCGTGACCGGCCTGCACGTGTTGGTCGCCGCGCTCGGGGCCGAGACGCTCTGGACTTTCATCGTCCTGCAGGGGACGACCATGGGTTGCTTCGGCCTGATCATGGCGAATTTCGGCGCGATGGCGATGGAATCGATGGGCTCCGTCGCGGGCATCGCCGCCTCGCTGCAGGGCTGCGCCGGTACGGCGGGCGGAGCCCTGATCGCCGCGCTCATGGGACAACAGTTCGACGGCTCGACGTTGCCGCTCGCGCTGGGTACCCTGCTCTGCGGCGCGGTCTCGCTGGGATTCGTGCTGTTCGCGGAAGGCGGGCGGCTGTTTCAGCCGCATCAGATCGTGCCGGGCGAGCCCCCGGAGGTCTCATCCGGAATGCAATGACGGCCCGGGACGCACTGACGGCATAGCGATTGCTTCCCCTTCCCTTTCCGGTCACGAGCTGAAACGGGAGCAACAGCATGACGTCCAAGGTACAGGGTGAAGGCGATTACGAGGCCGCGCGCCGCTATGACGAGGAAACGAAGCGTTTCGTGGATGAGAAGACCAAGGAAGGCAAACCTCTCAAGGGCTCCGCATCCGAGGCTTCCGACAAGCTGACGCCCGAGGAGCGGGAAGCACTCGCGCACGCGAAGTCCGGGGACGAGGACAAGCGGGACGCCGATGCGTTGCGCGAGGCTGAGCAGCGGCGCAAGGATCACTGACCGCACGCTGATTCGACGCAGGGCCACCGCATGCTCCGGCCTGCGCCGGGACGCGGGCGGGCCCCCGGTCGCTCAGGCCGTCCGGCTCTTCAGCCAGTCATCGCCCACCTGCTGCAGGATATCGAGCGATGCGCGCCCGCAGGTGAGGACCGCGTCGCGGAAGTCCTTGAGCGACGGCGCTGAACGGCCGGCGAATCTAGGGCAATCGTTCCCTCAGATCGGCTGCTCGATCGAGCTCGCGAGACCGCTGAAGAGCTTGGGGCCGCTTTCGGTCATGTGCCAGCAGTCCTCCAGACGAATTCCGAAGGCACCCGGGATGTAAAGACCCGGCTCGTCGGAGAAGCACATGCCAGGCTGCAGTGGCGTGGGATCGCCATGCACCAGATAGCACGGCTCGTGGCCGTCCATGCCGATGCCATGTCCGGTGCGGTGCGGCAGGCCCGGCAGGTGATATCCAGGCCCCCACCCTTCTTTCTCGTAGTAGCTGCGCACCGCGTCGTCCACCTTGCCGGCGGGCAGGCCGACCCGAGCCGTCGCGAGCGCGATTTCCTGGCCGCGCTTGACGGTGTTCCAGACCTTACGCTGCCTGGCCGACGGCGTTCCAAACACCCAGCTGCGGGAGATGTCGGACTGATAGCCGTGCACGGTGCAGCCACAGTCCATCAGTACCACCGATCCCTCGCGCACCGCCTGTGGCTTCTTCGAGCCATGCGGATAGGCGCTGGCTTCGTTGAGCAGCACCAGAGAGAACTCCGGCATGCCGCCCAACGCAACGGTGGCTGCGTCCATGATTGTTGCGATATCACTCTGACTCATGCCACGTTGTACGTGCGCATGGACGTGGCGCAGCGCAGCCATGGTGACGTCGCTCGCCGCCTGCATCAGTGCCAATTCCGCGGCCGATTTGACCATCCGGCAAGGACGCACCAGTGGGTCGCCGGAGACGAACTCGACGCCTGCCGCGCGCTGCACGCCATCGACGATGAAGAACCGCGTGGTCCCCTCCGCGGCCACGGGTTGTGCGCCTGCACCGCGATCACGCAGAGCGCCCGCGATGACGGCGAAAGGACTCTGGTCTTCGTTCCAGATGCGCACGTCTGCGTCGACCTGCAGCGTCTCGCGGACCGAAGGCTCCTCGAAAGCGGGAGTGACGATCACCACTCCCCCGTGCGCGGGAATGACAGCCGCCGTGGTTCGCTCGGACCGGTGCCAGGCCACCCCGGTGAAGTAATCGAGCGTGGAACCCGACTCGACCAGGAGCGCACTGATCTTCTGCGCCTGCATGAGTCCCTGCACTTTGGCCAGGCGCGCGCGGCGCTCGTCCAGGGTGATAGGTCCGATGCCCCGGGTGAGGGACTTCAGTCCTTTGGTGCCGACGGCGGCCAGGCTCGTTCGGGTCGCGCTCAGCCCCGCCGCCGCACCCGCGGCCAACAGCACGTTTCGCCTGGATATCTGCGTCATACCACCCCCGCCGCACACGATCGCAGTGGTGGAGCTTATAGGGATGCGACACTCCGAGCCACTGGTACGCGCCGGAGCGACTGCAGGGATGCGGGCAGGCGAATCAGCCGGATCTGGATCAAGAGTTCAGGTCTCCTCTAGTATGCAGCGATTCCAAAGGCATGAGACGGTCACGGAATACCAACGCTATGAAGCTCTATGCTCGCTGGGGCCGCTTTGGCCTCATTCTATCGTTGTTGCCACTGTTGTATGCCCGCGCCGCAGCCCCGCCTGATCCCGGAGCCATACTGCGGGAGATGTACGAGGCTTCCGGCGGCGCTGCCTGGAACCGGCTTGCCGGCGTGGAGCTCACCGGAAAATACGATCTCGGCGGGCTGCAGGGAACGTTCGACAAGCTGATCGATTTCAGAACGGGCCGCGACGTACTCCGTTACGACGTCGGCATCACTCGCGGCGAGGAAGCCAACACGCCGGATCATGGCTGGTGGGTCGATGAGAAGGGACTCCCTACGATCCAGGAGGCCCCTGAGGCGAAGGCCGATTCGGCTACGCGATCTTATGAAGACCGCAACGGCTGGTTCCACCCCGATGCGACCGTCCGGATGTCATACGCCGGCCGCAGAGCCGACAACAGCCGCACGTTCGATTTGATCCGGCTGCACCCGCCAGGGGGCCGCGACCTGACCCTCTGGATCGATACGGGTACGCACCGCCTCGATCGGGTCGTCATGCTGGATGCCGATCAGCGGCAGAGCACTACATATTTTTCAGATTACTGCCAGACCAAAGGAGTCTGGCTCCCCTTTCGCCAGAGGCAATCGACAGGAGATGCCGCCAATGACGTGATCATGACAATCGACGGCCTTCACCTGAAATCGCGAATGGATGACGCCGATTTCGCGCCGCCGGCATCGGTGATTCGCGACAGCCGGCTGCTTCACGGTGCAACCTCCACGACCATACCGTTCACCCCTAGGGACGGCCTCATCGTCATCCAAGTGTCGATCGACGACGGACCGCCGCTGCCGTTTGTGCTCGACTCCGGCGGCTTGAACCTGATCACGCCGGAAGCGGCGAAGAAACTCCACGTTCAGATGCGGGGCAATCTGGGCGTAAACGGGGTGGGAACGAAGGCGTTCGACGCGCATTTCGCCCGCGTAAAGCGGTACCGGCTGGGATCGGCGGAACTCCTGGAGCAGCGATTCCTGGTGATCCCGCTGCCGAGCGTGCTCACGGATCGCGGCGGCCGCGAGCCGATCGCAGGACTGGTCGGATACGAGATTTTTCGCAGATTCCGCGTGACGATCGATTACCACCGGCGCCGGCTCACGCTCGCATCACCGTCCACGGAAGCAACGGGAGAGCGCCTGCAGTTGTTCTTCGACTCCCGAACCCCGCTGGTGAAGGCTTCGATCGACGGCGTCGAGGGTTACTTTGGCATCGATACGGGAGACGATGGGGCCGTCACCCTGTTCAAGAGTTTCTATGTGGCTCATCGGTTTCCAATTGCGCTGCCCGGCATCAGGAGCGCGCAGGGGGGCGTCGGGGGCAAAACCTACACGCTATTGACTCGAGTCAGCTCGCTGGCGCTCGGCCGGTTGGCGATTTCTCACCCCTTGACGGTGTTGAACTTCGCCGCAGCAGGCGCATTCGCCTCCTCGCTGACAGCGGGGAATCTGGGCTCTCAGGTATTCCAGAATTTCGTCATGACTTTCGACTACGAGCACCGCGCTCTCTATCTGCGCAAATCAGCGGATTTCGGCTACGAGATGCGATACAACCGCAGCGGGCTGCACCTGGATCTCAACCACAGAGGAAAGGTCGCGGTCACCGCCGTCAATCCCGGCTCGCCCGCGGACCTGGCGGGTTTGAAACCGGGCGACCGGATTCTCGCGATCGATCACCACAGCGTTGCGGATGAAGATCCGATCGCTGTGGAGCGCCAGTTCACCCAGCCTGCCGGAACACGACATCAGCTGGAGATATTGCGCGGCGGAGCCCGCAGACGAACGGAGCTGACGCTTCGGGAACTGCTGCCGCCCAGCGGGCGGCTTTCACGCGGGACCTGAGCTCATGGCGGAGAGGGTGAGATTCGAACTCACGAGCCCCGTGAAGGGCTGCCGGTTTTCAAGACCGGTGCAATCGACCGCTCTGCCACCTCTCCGCCGCGGGGGACCGCGCGGGAGATGCTAGCAAAATTGCTCATGGGCGGCCCGGATACGTCGCCCTGACCTCGGCTACAGCCGGCCTCGCATGCCTGCCTCGCCGCAGGCAATATCGATGGGTTCCCGCCCGTCAAGAGCCTCATGCCGAACGAAAGCGCTGCCGCCCATCCCGCCCCCTTGCCCCTCCGGACTTCCGCCAGGCGGCGGCGCGGCCCATCGCGCTTCGTCCGCAACATCGTAACCCTCATCGCGCTGCTGCACATCTACGTAGGGGTTCGGCTGCTGCCCGCCCTGCCCATCGCAGCCCTCGGGCGCGTGCTCGGCGCGCTCGCGCTCTGCGCCTCCTTTCTGCTGATCATCACGGGAGCGCGCGCGCGCATGCTGCAAAGCAGCAGCCTGGCGGCGAACCTGGCCTGGGTGGGATCGCTCAACGGCGGCTTCTTCTCCTCGCTCACCGTCCTCACGGTGACCCGCGATCTCTTCCTCGGGCCCGCGGTGCTCTTCGCCTCGCGCGGCGAGGCTGCCACGCTCGAGGCCGCCTCGGCCATCGCCGTGCCCCTCCTCGCGGTGCTGGCAACAGTGGTGGGCTTCATCGATGCACGCCGCACGCCGCGGGTCGTCGATGTCGAGGTGCCGCTCCCCGGCCTGCCCGCCGCCCTTCAGGGCTTCACCATCGGGCAGATCAGCGACGTCCACATCGGACCGACCATCAAGCGCGACTTCCTGCGCGGCATAGTCGACATCGTCAACTCCCTGGGCGTCGACCTCGTCGCCATCACCGGCGACCTCGTGGATGGCTCGGTCGAGCAGTTGGCCGTGCATGTCGAACCGCTCTCCCAACTGCGGGCCCGCCATGGCGCCTGGTTCGTCACCGGCAACCACGAATACTACTCGGGGGCCGCGGCATGGATCGCGGAGCTGCGCCGCCTCGGAGTGCACGTGCTCCTGAACGAGCACGTCGTGTTGAGTCATGGAGGAGCCTCGCTGCTCCTCGCCGGCGTGACCGACTACAGCGCGCACGGGTTCGACCCGGCGCAGCGCAGCGACCCGCAGGCCGCCCTGGCCGGTGCGCCCGCTGACCTGCGACCCAGGGTGCTGCTCGCGCATCAGCCCCGGACCGCTCCGGCCGCAGCCGACGCCGGCTTCGACCTGCAGTTGTCCGGCCACACACACGGTGGGCAGTTCTGGCCCTGGAATCTCTTCGTGCGCCTGCAGCAGCCCTTCACCGCGGGCCTGAATCGATTGGGGGCCCTGTGGGTCTACACGAGTCGCGGTAGCGGCTACTGGGGCCCGCCCAAGCGGTTGGGAGTGCCGTCCGAGATCGCCCGGGTGCGGCTGGTAGCGGCCCCGCGGAGCTGAGACAATCGCCCTGCCGCGCCCGCGGCACTGACACCCACCGAGGGGTCTTCCCATGCTGCACCCTCTGCGCGAGCTCCCGGACCCCGCCAACACGGTATCCCTGGCCGCGGCCCTGGCCGACTACGCCGCGCGCTACACGGTCGACAGCGATTGTGCCATCCAGACGGCGCGCCACTGTCTGATCGATGCCCTCGGCCGCGGCTTCGAGGCCCTCCGCGACCCAGAGTGCGCGCCGCTGATAGGTCCGCTGGTGCCGGGCGCCGTCATGCCGGGCGGGGCGCGGGTCCCGGGCACCTCGCTGGAGCTCGACCCCGCGCAGGCCGCCTTCTGCACCGGGCTGATGCTTTGCCGGTCGGCCAGCGGCTGCCATTGGCTGTCCACGCTGGGCGGGTGCGTGGCCGATCCGCTGGCGGCCATCCTCCCGGTCGCCGACTACCAGGCTCGCAAAGCCACCATGGAGGGTAAAGCGCCGCTGACGGTGCGTGACGTGCTGGCTGCGATCGTCAAGGCGGTGGAGATCCAAGGCCTGCGCGCCCGCGAGGAGCTGAACGAACCGGCGATGGGGGGCACGGCGTCCATCCGCTTTGCACGCGCGGCCGCCGCCGCCATCGCCACCGCGCAGCTCGGCGGCACGGCGAGCCAGATCGTCACCGCCTTGAGCTATGCGTGCATCGAAGGTGGCATGACAGTCAACTTCGACGAACGGGCGCCGGCCGGGCGTACCAGCCTCGCACGGGCCGATGCGGCCAGCCGCGCCGTGCGCCATGCCTGTCAGGCGATGGCGGCCGGTTCGAGCTATCTGACGTCAGCCGATCTCGGGGCGGCAGACCTCGCCGGCGCCGCTCTCGGCGCCAGGCCCGGCGTCCCCAACAAGCCCCTGCGCACCGAGGTCATCGATCGGCTCGCCGGCACGCGGACGGCAGAGCAGGTCGCGGAGCTCACGAGCAGATTCCGGGCGGCGGTGGAGCGGTATTTCCCGGACCGTCAGGCCGAGCGGATCAAGGCGCTATTCGCCGCGCCCGAGCGGCTCGATGACCTGCCGGTCAACGAGCTGCTCGCCGCCCTGGTGACCAACGGCGCGCGCTAGTGCCCGCCGTGGCCATGGCCGCTCTGGCCCGGGCCGTTGTTCTGGCCGCCCGGCCCGCCGAGTGAGAACCGGCCCCCCACCGGGAGCAACGCCGCCTGGGGTGCGCCGGAGTGGTTGTCCTCGACGACGATCATCAGGCCCTTAGCCGGAGTCTTCGCCCACTGTGCCGGATCGATCGCCACCGGCTGCGCGGCATGTCCATTGGGTCCGAGCGCCACGTTGAAGCCACTGGAAATCGCGGGAGCGAACACATTGAATGAAGCCGAACCGGGCAGCGTCTCGGAGCTGCCATCGAAGAGGTTCGTCGTCGTCTCCGTGTAGGTGATGGCAGGGCTGGAAGTTGTGAGCCCCAGGTCCTGCGCAAAGACGGGCAGCAACACAGTAGAGCCGTCCGTCGGTGCGTCCGCGAGATACGCAACCGTCGCCTCCCCCGCATTCAGGTCATAAACGACAGAGGCATACACGCCACTGAAGGTACCGGAAGTCAAGAGGCCCAAGTCTATGCCGACCAGGTCATAGTCGGGCTTGCCATCGCCATTGACATCGATCAGCACGTCGAACTCGCCAGCTTCCGGTGAGGAGAAGCGCGGGTAGGTGTTGATCGCGAAGACGATCTCCGGATCCCCCAGGGGGTTCTGCGGATCGGCACCGGTGAACGACATCACGCCGGCGGCGCGAGTGTCGTAGTACTCCATTCCCTGCCGCGGGCCGGCAAGACCCCACTCGAAGAAGTCCGCAAAGCCCGTGACGCCTCCCAGTACGTTGAGCAGCTGCACCTGGCCCACAGGATGCTTCGCAGTCGGCGCCTTCGTCAGGATCGCCTGCACATTGGCGCGGGCACGAGGCACGAGGTAGTACGGGACGTGCAGGGTCACGCCGCCATTCATGGTCGGGACGGCCGGCGTAAAGGTGAGATAGCCCGAGACCTCGTTGAAGATCACGTTGCCGATGGAGTCGTGCACTCCACCCACGTTGCTCGCCGGGACGGACAGGGTCAACTCGACAGGCGTACGGCCGTGCGCCGGCACGAACACACTGAGCTCGTTGAGCCTGGCGGTATGTTGCACCGCGCTCGTCGGCGTAGCGCTCAGGTCGAACACGATCGGCCTGTCACCGTTGTTGACGACCGTGAGCCGCTGGCGGGATTGATACCTGTCCAGGAACTCGTCGAATCCGAAGGAAACCGCGTGCTCTCCGCCGGTCGTATCCGCGAGCACCACAGCCTGGGTGTAGGCTGCTCCGACGGCTTGCACGCCGCCGGCCCCCTCTATGCTGGGCGTGTAGTCCGTCAACACCGTGGGGTCGGCGGTCTCCACGATCGCGGCGCTCAGTTGCCGCTCATTCCAGCCCGGATGCGACTGGAAGGCCAGCGCCGCGACTCCCGCGACGTGCGGTGTCGACATGGAGGTGCCGGAGTCGTACAGCCCCCCGTTGCCCGTGCCCATGCCGGCGGAGAAGATCGACACGCCGGGGGCCGTGACATTGGGCTTGAGGAGACTGTCACCGAACCGCGGGCCCTGCGAGCTGAAGCTTGCCGCCGTGCGGTAAGTGGGATTGGAGATGGTGTTCGCCGTGAACGAAGAGGCGGTGGTGGCGGCCACGAGTGTCGCCTCGTCCGTCGGCAGCGAGCCGAAGAAGGGAATGGTGACGCCCGGGATCGGCCCCTCGTAGACCGGATAGCCCGGCGAGGTGTTGATCATCACGACGGCCGCGGCGCCGTGCGCCTGCCCGAGCTGCGCGCGCAGGATGCGGGCGCAGACGCCACGCTGGGTGATGACCAGCTTGCCGGCGACGATCGACTGGTGAGTATTCGGATCGGTGTAATCGGTGTCGTTGCAGCCGAGAGAGATCCCACCGGGCTGAGTGGCATCGTGCAGGACGACGACCGGCAGCGCCGCGCTCGGCACGGCGGCGCCGTTGGAATCCTGCAGCTCGACGGTGCCGCTGTCCAGCTTCACCTGCGCGCCGGGGTAGCTCAGATGCGAATCCATCGCGGCGACGGAGATCGCGCTCGCGGCGCCGCCCGGCGAGGAGGTGACATAGGGAATCGGTCCCGAGTTGCCCGAAGCCGCCACCACGATGATGCCGGCGTTGGTGGCGTTGCGGACGGCGATCTCGTCAGCATCCTCGGACGTACCGAAGTCCGAGCCGAGCGACATGCTGATCACGTTCATGTCGTTGTCGATGGCCCAATCGATCGCATCGACCGTCAGGTTGGTCGTGGCCTCGGCGCCGCAACCGAATATCTTCACGGAGTAGAGGTCCGCCTTGGGCGCGACGCCTGGCCCCACGAGGAAGCCTTGAGTGTAGGCCGCCGCATCGTACGGGCCGGTATAGGTCTTGCCGTCCGTCGTGATTCCGAAGCCTGCCAGGGTTCCCGCGGTATGCGTGCCGTGGCTGTTGCAGTCGAGAGGATTCGCATCGGGCTGGGGAACAGAGGTGGGATCGCTGGCATCGTAAGCGTCACCGGCTAGGTCGATGCCCCCTTTGACCTTGGGCGCATTGGGGCCGACCAGGGTCGGATCCGGCGGCGCCGCGTCGGTCGCGAGCGCGGCCTGGTATGCCGCCACGGTCCCCGGACCTCCGAAATCCGCCTGCGTGTAATCGACACCCGTATCGATGATCGCTACTTTGACGCCTTCACCGCGGTAGCCCGGCACGCCCTGCCAGACCTGGGGTGCGCCGATGAAAGGAACGCTCTCGGCGTTATCAAGATGGTATGTCCGTACCGGCAGCACGGCCGTCACGCCGGGCAGTGACTTGAGGCTCTCGATCTGGTCGTGGTCGATGCGGACCTTGATGCCATTCAGCGCGCCGTGGAACCGCGCGAGCACGCGGCCCCCACTCCCCGTTATCGCGGGAAGCACTCCGGCCTGCTGCGCATCCACTGCCGCCGCGACGCTGTGGTGCTGTGCGGCCGAGATCCGGTGATTGGGCGCATTGGCCCGCACCACTGCGATCGGGTCGTCCGACATCTGTACGACGACGGTGACGCGCTGCTTCGCCTGTGCTCCAACCGGAACGGTCGCCGGCTTGAATGGCGCGCCGCTGTAGATGCGCGGGAAGCGGCCGAGCGGATGGGTGCTCTGCGCCGTCTGGGCCGAGGCGCCCGCGGCGCAGGCTGCCGCGGCGGCGCCCGTGATGGCCAGAGTTCGCAGCGACGAAGAAAGCGTAGACCTGGAGGGTGCGCGCGGGTCCGCGCAAGCTCGACCACCTGCCATATAGAGTCTCCCCTGACGAATTCTTGTAGCGGCAGCGACGCCGTTTCCGGCGTACCGTCAGGGAAGCATCTTGCTCTATCGTCAGCGGGACCACAAGAGCCGCGCCGATAGCGGTAAAGCTGCAAAAGGCGGCGGTTTTACCGATGGCCGGCGAGCTTGCTGTGGGTGCGATCGGCCTCAGCGCGCGATTCGGCATCCTCGGGGCGCTGCCAGGCGCGCAGGAGGTCCGCGAACTGGCCTGCCGGCAGCGGCGGGCTGAAGTGAAATCCCTGGTACTGGTCGCAGCCGAGGGAGCGCAGGAACTGCAACTGATCGGGGGTCTCGACCCCTTCGGCGACCACCTTGAGCTTGAGGCTATGGGCCAGGGAGATGATGGCCTGCACGATGGAGGCGTCGACCTCGCAGTCGAGGTCCCTGACGAACGAGCGGTCGATCTTCAGTTTGTCGATCGGAAAGCGGCGCAGGTAGTTGATGCTGGAATAGCCGGTGCCGAAGTCATCGACGGACACCAGCACCCCCATGCGGCTCAGGTTCTCCAGAATGGTCGCGGACTCCTCCGGGTTGGTCATCACCGCGCTCTCCGTGAGCTCGATCTCGAGGAACCGCGCCTCGAGCCCCGCACTCTGCAGCGCCCCCCGCACCACCTCGAGCAGATCGCCTCGCCGGAACTGCGTCGCCGCCACGTTGACCGCGACCCGCAGCGGCGGCAGGCCGCTGCGCTGCCACTCCGCGCACTGGCGGCAGGCTTCCCGCAGCACCCAGGCCCCGATCTCGTTGATGAGCCCGCATTCTTCCGCGAGCGGGATGAAGTCAGCCGGCGCAATGAGCCCCTGCTGCGGATGGCGCCAGCGGATGAGCGCCTCCGCGCTGTACACATCGCCGCTTTCCGTGTTGGCCTTCGGCTGATAGTGCAGCTCGAACTGCCCGGCCTCCAGCGCTGCGTGCATGTCGCTCTCCAGGCTCACGCGTCCAACCGTAACGGCATCCATGCCCGCGGCGAAGCATTGCACGTTGTTTCGTCCGCGTTGCTTCGCGCAATACATGGCCGCATCGGCGCGGGCGATCAGGCTGTCCGCGGAGTTGGAATCGGTCGGATAGTAGGCAATGCCGATGCTGCACGTGACATGCAGCTCGACGCCCGAGGCCTGCATGGGAGCCCGCAGCGCATCCCGTGCGCGATGCGCGATGGCCACCGCGTCCTCCGGCACGCCTGAGGGACTGATCACCACGATGAATTCATCGCCGCCCGTACGGGCGACGGTGTCGATGTCGCGGACCACCGAGCTCAGGCGGCGCGAGACTTCGCCGAGCACCGCATCGCCCGCTCTGTGCCCGAGCGAGTCGTTGATGAGCTTGAAGCGATCCAGATCCACCGCGAGGAGCGCAAACGGCTGGCCGTCGCGGTGGGCGTGAGCCACCGCCTGCGCCAGCCGGTCATCGAGCAGCACCCTGTTGGGCAGACCCGTCAGCGCATCGTGCGTGGCGAGGTGGCGCAGCTGGCGGTTCGCGGCCTCCAGGTTCTCGGTGCGCGCCGCCACCACCGTCTCCAACGTCTCCACCTGGGCGCGCAGCGCCCGCTCGTGCTGCCATTTGCGCACGAGCGCGCTCGCGCACTGCAGCACCTCGATCGGCTCGAAGGGTTTCTTGACGACGAGCAGACGGTCCGTCTGCCCGAGCCTGGCGACCACGTCACTCCAGTCGTAGTCCGAGTGGGCCGAGCAGATCACCACCTGTACGTCCGGATCGACTGCCCACAGCCTCTCGATGGTCTCGAGCCCGTCCCAGCCGGGCGGCATGCGCATGTCGATGAAGGCAATGGCGAACGGCCTTCCGGCGGCGGCGGCCTGCCTGGCGCGCTCGACCCCCTCCTCGCCCTGCGAGGCGAATTCCAACTTGTAACGCGGGCACTGCGGCGGCGGCGCGGGAGCGTCCCCGAAGAGCAACGCTTCGACGCCGGCAAGGTCCGGCCCGGACGCCGGACCTGCGCCGAGGATCTTGTCGAAGTCCCGATGGATGGCCGGATTGTCATCGACGATGAGGATCCGGGCTTCATTGCGGCCGGCAGTCTCCTCGGTCACGCCCTTCTCCTCTGCGGCTCCGCCTCGGCTGCCGCGATAGGCAGCCGTACCGTGAAGCACGCCCCGCGGTTTGTACCGTCGCTGCGCGCCGTAAGTTCACCACCCATCTCCCGGGCGAGTATCGCGCTCGCGTGCAATCCGAAGCCATGCCCCTCTTTCTTGGTGGTGAAACCGAACTCGAAGAGCCGCTGCATCGACTCCGCGCTGATGCCGACCCCCGTATCCTCCACGTCGATCGCGTAGAACCCCGGCGGCAACGCCCGCAGGCGCACCGTGAGCTCTCGCGGCGCCTGCGTCCTCTCACGCAGCGCATGGCGCGCGTTGCTTAGGAGGTTCCCCATGATCTGCAGCAGCTTGTGCCGGTCCACCATCGCCTTGCCGACTGCGCGGTTCTCCCGCCGCACCGTGATGCCCGCGCTGCCCGTGAAGTGCATGACCAGCGCGTGCTCGAGCAGCTCCGCGACGTCGATCTCCTCGAGGCTGCCGCCATGGCGCGCGTAGGTCTGCTGCGCGGCGACGATCTTGCCGATGTGCTCCACGTGGGTAACGACCGCCTGGGCCTCATCGCAGAGCACCCGCTGCTCTGCGACCAGATGCTCGCCCAGTTGCCGCAGATAACCCGGCAGCTCCCTGCCGCGCGGATCGCTGGCGAAGAAGTCGCCCAGCCGTGCGCCCTGCGCGTCCATGAGCTTGACGGCGCGCTCGACATTCCCGACGCGGGATTCGCGCAGACGCGCCTGCAGCATCGCGGCGGACACACCCAGGCTGTTGAGAACATTGCCCACACTGTGCAACACGCCGGTCGCCACCTCCGCCATGCCGGCATGACGCGATGCTTCCTGAAGCTGCAATTGCAGTTGCAGCCGCCGCTCGTCCTGGCGCACCTGCTCGGTCACATCCCATGCCACGCCGAGAAGCCGCCGCAGCCGCCCACTCTCGTCCTGAAAGAGCCGCGCGTGCGCCTGCAGGTGGATGGTTCCTCCATTCTGCGCCGCGACCCGCATGCGCATCGCGCAGGTCTCGCGCCGGCCGCTCAGCGCCGCGCGCAGCGCCGCTTTGAGCCCCGCCACGTCCTCGGGAAAGAAGCCGGCGAGAAGGGCACCGGGATGCTCGCGCGGGTCGAGCCCGGCGGCCTTGATGGCGGGAATCTCGTTCTCCGTCCAGAGGATTCGCCGCGCGCTGAGGTCGTATTCCCAACAGGCGATTCCGGCCGCCTCCGTGGCCAGGGTGAGCAGGCTCTTGCCGTGCTGCAGGCTCGCATTGAGCTCCGCCAGGCGCATCGCGTCGCGCCGCGTTCGCGACTCGAGATGGGCATCGTAGAGGGTCGCGACCAGCGTGATCGCGATGACACCCAGGGCGACCATGCCGACCATCACGGCCAGCCAGTCGTTGTCGAGCGCTGCCCCACCGCCGTAGCAGTACGAGCCCGGGGCCAGCATGGCTGCGGCCATTCCCGTGTAATGCATGCCCGAGATCGCGCAGCCCATCACGACGGCGGCACCGGCGCGCGCCAGCCTCATGAGCCGCGATGTGCCGCTGCGCAGGCGGAAGAAAAGCCACAACGCGACGAAGGAAGCCGTGATCGCAATGACCACCGAGGCGGCGACCAGCAGCGGCTTGTAGGTGATCGCCGGCACGATCTGCACGGCAGCCATGCCGGTGTAGTGCATTCCACAAATGCCGGCACCCATGATGACGGAGCTGACGGCCAGCCGCCGCAGGGACAGATCACGCCGGCTGGAAATCGCCAGGGCAAACAGCGAGGTCAGCATCCCGATGAAGAGGGATGCCAGATTGATCAGCAGGTTGTACCGCAGCCGAATCGCAACGGAGAAGGAAAGCATGCCGATGAAGTGCATCGACCAGATGCCGATGCCCATCGAGACCGCCCCACCGAGCAGCCAGAGCACTCCCGCGCGCCGCTCGGCGCCCGCCACCCGCTCCGTGAGCCTGAGCGCGGTATACGAGACGAGGATCGCCACGATGACCGAAAGGTGCACCAGCCACGGGTTGTACGTCGCATGCATCCGCGGGACCTTGCCCCAGATCGCGGCCGGCGCGCAGTGTGCACAGTCTCAATTAACCGCTGACGACTGTGACGCAGTCGACAGCCAATCAGCGGGATTTTGCGACCATCCGGGAGAGTTGCGATTCCTCGGGCCAGGACGCCGAATCGATCTCGGCGCGCAGGCGCGGCAGGCCCTCGGGATAGTGGCGCTGCAGGTAATCGATGAGCCCCTCACGGACGCCGCAGCGCAGGTCCCACGTTTTGCCGGAGTCTGCCGCGCTCACCAGAGCGCGCAGCTGCATCGCCCGCTCGCTCGCATCGACGACCTGCAACGATGCGAGCCGGCCGTCCCATTCGGGCGCCTCCCTGCAGATGCGCTGCAGCTCCGCCCGCAGGGGCGCGAGCGGCACCCGGAAGTCGACCCAGAGCAGCACCGTTCCCAGCAGCTCGGCGCTGGTCCGCGTCCAGTTCTGGAAAGGGTTCTCGATGATCCACTGCAGCGGCACGACCATGCGCCGGCCGTCCCAGAGCCGGATGACCACATAGGTGGAGGTGATCTCCTCCACCCGGCCCGACTCCCCCTGGATGATCACTAGGTCATCGAGGGTGATCGGCTGCGAGAGCGCCAGCTGCAGGCCGGCGATGAGATTCGACAGCACCGGACGCGCCGCGACGCCAGCCGCGATGCCTGCGATGCCGGCCGAGGCCAGCAGCCCCGCACCGATCTGTCGCACGCTCGGAAACAGCATGAGCGCACTCGCGATGCCGATGATCACCACGACCATCATCACCACCCGGGCGAGCACGTGCGCCTGCGTCTGCAGGCGCCGCGCGGCAAGGTTGTCCGTGACGTTCACCGGATGGGCGCGCACCACGGCCTCGGAGAATCCCGCCACGGCACGGATGGCAGTCCACGTCACGGCGAAGGTCAGCAGCACCGCCGTCAGCAAACGCAAGTAGCGTATGCCCGGGAGCCCTGCCCCTTGTGCTTCCCAGACGAGCTGCAGAGCGAAGACGGGCACGAGAAGCCGAGTGGGTCGCGCGATGTACCGCACCACCGTGGACGCGGGCACGCTGAAGGCGAGTACGCGCCTGACGACGGGCAGGAAGATGCCATGGAGGAGGAGGCCCACGGCGACAGCGGCAGCCGCGCCCAACCCGGCGGCGAGCCATGGGCTGGCGGTGAATTGCAGGTAACTGCTGAGAGCCACTACGCCACCGGCTGCGGATCAGTCGGCGGATGCGCTCGCGGTGCCGAGCGCCCGGCGGCGCGCGCGCAGCGCGACATAGGCCAGTACCACCACGACCAGAGCGATGAGGCTGACGCGCAGCTCCTGGATCAGCGAAGGCGTGAAGTACATTGCGATGAGGACGCCAGCCATGCCGGCGATGGCCGCATAACTCGCCCAGGGAAACAGCCACATGGTCAGCGCGGGCGGCGGCGCTCCGGCGCGCTCGCGCTTCTGTCGCAGCCTCACCTGGGCCACGGCGACGATCATGTAGACGAACACCATGAGCGCGCCCGAGGCATCGACCAGGAATGCGAACACACGCTCCGGCGCGGCGACGGCCGCCAGAATACCCACCACGCCCGCGAGCGCGCAGAGCAGCACCGATCTCACCGGGACCTTGCGCCGGTTGAGTCGGATCAGTCCCTGCGGCGCATCGCCGTGCTCGGCCATCACGAAGAGCACGCGCGAGCAGACATAGAACGCCGAGTTGAGGCAAGACAACACGGCCGTCAGGATGATGACGTCCATCGCCGCGCCCGCCCACCCGAAGTGCATTTGCATGAGCGCATGCGTGAACGGCGACTCGCCGATCTTGATCTCGTTCCAGGGCACGATGGCGACGATGAAGAAGATGGAGCCGACGTAGAACGTGAGGATGCGAAAGATGATGGAGCTGGTGAGCTGCGCCACCGCGCGCGCGGGCTCCGCCGACTCGACCGCCGCCACGGTGATGATTTCCGCGCCCGTCAGCTGGAAATAGACGGTTACGGCGCCCGCCAGCACCGACACCGCACCGTGCGGCATGAAGCCGCCGTGGCTCGTCAGGTTGGCGAAGGTCGCGCCGTGCGGCGAGGTCCAGCCGAAGGCAAAGGCCGCACCGAGCGCGATGAAGACGATGATGGCCGAGACTTTGATCGAGGAGAACCAGAATTCGAACTCGCCGTAGGAACGCGCCGACATCAGGTTGACGCCGGTCATCGCCACCATGAGGATGCAACCGAGCAGGCCCGCGGGCAGCGGGATCCACGTATGCAGGATGTTGGCGCCGGCGATGGCCTCCACTGGGACCACGATCATCCAGAAATACCAGTAGAGCCAGCCGGTCACGAACCCCGCCCACGGCCCGAGCGCCGCGCGCGGGAAGTCGGTGAAGGAATGCACCTTGGGCAGGCTCATCGCCATCTCGCCCAGCATGCGCATCACGAGCAGGATCAGCGTGCCGGTGATGAGATAGCTCACCACGATGGCCGGCCCGATCGCCGCGATGGAGGCGCTGCTGCCGACGAAGAGCCCCGCGCCGATGATCCCGCCGATGGAGATCATCGCGAGATGCCGCGGCCTGAGCGATCGACTGAGCTCCTCGGTGGCCATGGTGCGAACCTTTACCCCGTCAACTTCTCGAGACCGCCCATGTAGGGCCGCAGCGCCTGCGGCACGGTCACCGTGCCATCGGCGTTCTGGTAATTCTCGAGCACCGCCACGAGCGTACGCCCGACCGCCAGGCCGGACCCGTTGAGCGTATGCACCGGCTCCGGCTTGCCACCGTCGGGATTGCGCCAGCGCGCCTGCATGCGCCGCGCCTGGAAAGCCTCGAAGTTGCTGCAGGAGGAGATCTCCCGGTAGCGGCGCTGCGAGGGCAGCCAGACCTCGATGTCGTAGGTCTTGGCGCTGTTGGCGCCGATGTCGGCGGTGCAGAGCGCGACGGTCCGGTACGGCAGCTCCAGCCGCTTCAGCACCTCCTCGGCGTGCCCCGTCAGCAGCTCGAGCGCCGCGTAGGAGTCCGCCGGCCGCACGATCTGCACCAGCTCCACCTTGTCGAACTGGTGGCTGCGGATCATGCCGCGCGTGTCCTTGCCGGCGGCGCCGGCCTCGGAGCGAAAGCAGGGCGTATGGCACACGTATTTCAACGGCAGGGACTCCGCCGGCAAGATCTGCTCGCGCACTAGGTTGGTGACGGGCACTTCCGCGGTCGGAATCAAATAGAACGTGTGTTGGATGGGCTGCGAGTTTCCGATAGGCGTCTGCGCGTCCTGGACCGCGCGAAATTCGCTTTTGCCACTCACCTTGAAGAGGTCGTCCTCGAATTTCGGCAGCTGCCCGGTCCCGACGAGCGCCTGGCGCTGCACGAGATAAGGCACGTAGACCTCGGTGTAGCCGTGCTCACGCGAATGCAGATCCAGCATGAATTGGGCGAGCGCCCGATGCAGCCGCGACATCTGGCCGCGGATGACTGCGAAACGTGCCCCCGAGATGCGCGCCGCCGCCTCGAAATCGAGGCCGCCCAGCTTCTCGCCTACCTGCACGTGATCCCTGGGCTCGAAATCGAAATGACGCGGCTCGCTCCAGCGGCGCACCTCGCGATTGTCATCTTCGCCACGCCCGTCCGGGACCGAGTCATTCAGCAGGTTCGGCAGCCCCATCTGCCAGGTTTCGAGCTCGTCCTGAACCGCGCTCAGCTCCTGCTCAGCCGCCGCCAACTCTGCCGCCAACGCCTCGCCGCGCGCGAGCAACGCCGAGGCGTCCTCGCCCTTGCCCTTCGCCATGCCGACGCCCTTGGCATTGGCATTGCGCTCCGCGCGCAGCCGATCGGACTCCACCTGCGCGGCCTTGCGCCTCTGCTCGAGTGCGCGCAAGGCGCTGACATCGAGCATGTAACCCCGCCGCGCCAGATTGCGGGCAACGGCTTCCGGGTCGGAGCGCAGCAGCTTCGGATCGATCATTTGCCCTTGTTCCTCAATCTCGCCAACGCCTCCCCGATCTTGAGCTCGAGCCCGCGCGGCACCGGTCGGTAGTATCGCCTATCCGGTATCTCATCAGGCAGATAGCGCTCGCCGGCCACGTAAGCGTCCGGCTCGTCGTGCGCGTAGCGATACCCTTCGCCATAGCCCAGGCCCTTCATGAGGCGCGTTGGCGCATTACGCAGCCGCAACGGCACATCCAGCGTGCCGTACTGCTCCACGTCGGCCATAGCCTCGCCCATCGCTACGTACACCGCATTGCTCTTCGGCGCACAGGCGAGGTAGACCACCGCATTCGCGATCGCCAACTCCCCCTCGGGCGAGCCCAGGCGGTCATAGGCTTCCCAGGCGTCCAGTGTCAGCGCGAAGGCCCGGGGATCGGCGAGACCTAAATCCTCGATGGCCATGCGAACCACCCGCCGCGCGATGTATATCGGATCGCAGCCGCCATCGAGCATGCGGCATAGCCAGTAGAGGGCCCCATCGGGGTCGGTGCCGCGCACCGCCTTGTGGAGCGCCGAGATCTGATCGTAGAACTGGTCGCCTCCCTTGTCGAAGCGCCGCCGCCCGCCGCTCGCCACTTCCTGCGCAAGTGCGAGGGTAATGCGTCGCTCGCCGCCCTGCGGCGCGTCGGCGAGACCCGCCGCCAGCTCCAGCATGTTGAGTGCGCGCCTGCCGTCACCGTCCGCCGCCTGCGCGATGAGCTCCAGGACTGCCGGCTCGGCGGCGATTCCCTCATTGCCGAGCCCTCTCTCCCGGTCCGAGAGCGCGGAGCCGAGCAGCGCTGCGATGTCGGCTACCGAGAGGGGCCGCAATACGTACACTCGTGCGCGCGACAGAAGCGCGCTCACCACCTCGAAAGACGGGTTCTCCGTCGTCGCACCCACAAAGGTCAGCGTGCCGTCCTCCAGGTACGGCAGAAAGGTATCCTGCTGCGCCTTGTTGAACCGGTGGACCTCGTCCAGGAAGAGCAGGGTCGGCCGGCCGTTCGCCGCGCGTGCCTCGCGCGCGGCCTCCACCGCGGCACGGATGTCCTTGACACCCGCCATGACGGCCGACAGTTGGATGAACTGCGCTTCGGCGCGCTTGGCGATGAGCCTCGCCAGCGTCGTCTTGCCCGTGCCCGGAGGCCCCCAGAGGATGAGCGAGTGGAGCTGTCCCGACTCGATGGCGCGACGCAACGGCTTGCCGGGTGCGAGCACATGCTGCTGGCCGACCACTTCCTCCACGGAGCGTGGCCGCATGCGATCGGCGAGCGGCCGTGAGGGATCGGGCGCGCTCGTATCGATCGGGCTCACTGCGCGGGTGTTCCGATCACATCCGCGCCCTGGGGCGGCGTGAAAGTCAGCGCGCTGGCCGGGACGGGAACGTTCACCTGGACGTCCTTGAACATGATCGTGACGATCTGGCCCAGCTTGTCCTCGAGAATCATCCGCTGCAGCGTCCCCTTGGCGTCGAAGCCGAAGAGCGCGCTCTTGAAGTCCGCCTCGGTGCCGCGCGGCTCGGTATACACCCAGTCGAGGCCGTCGCGTTTGCCGGCGCTCGTCTCGGTGAAGTGCTGGCGCACATCGACCGTGCCGGAAAGCAACATCGCAGGCGTGGCCGACAGCGCCGCCGTCATCGGGCGCACGGTGACCTGCTCGAGATCGCGATCGTAATACCAGAGGTTGCGGCCATCCGCGACCATGACCTGGCCGCCGCTCGCGCCGCTCCCCTGCCCCGCGGAAGCTCCCGCGGACGACGGCGCGGCGGATGCGGCAGCCTGCGGCTGGATCTCCCAGCGGAATTTCCCCGGCCGCTCCACGATGAGTGTCCCCGAAGAGCGGCCGACTTCAGCGCCGTGCGCATCGGCAACCGTCTGCAGGAAGGTGACCCGCAGTGTCTTCAGGTGCTCGAGATAGCGATCGAGCGGCGTCCGCGCCTGCGATGCGGTGGAGCTTCCCGATGGCGGCGGCTGCGCCGCGGCATGCGTCATCGGCGCCCGCGCGAGCCCCGACCCCCACACAAGAGTGCCCGCGGCCATTGCCGCAGTCGCGATTCGTTTGAGCATGTCAGTCTTCCGCCGGCGCCGGCGCCAGCACTTCGCGCGAGCCGTTCGCCTGCAATGGCCCGACGAGACCCGCCATCTCCATCGCCTCGAGGAGCCGCGCGGCGCGGTTGTAGCCTATCTTGAGGCGTCGCTGCACGTAAGAGATCGAAGGCTTGCGCTCCGTGACGACGATTCTGACCGCCTCGTCGTAGAGCGCATCCTGCTCCGGGTCCTCCATCGCCGCCGCCTCGCCCTCCTCGCCGGGCAGTCCCGGTATCGGCGTCCGGGGTCCGGAAAGGACTTCCTCGATGTAGTCGGGTGGCGTGGCGGTCTTCAGTCCCTCGACGACCCGATGGACTTCCTGATCCGACACGAAGGCACCGTGCACGCGTGTCGGCAGGGAGGTGCCGGACGGCAGATAGAGCATGTCGCCGTGGCCGAGCAGCGTCTCCGCACCCATCTGGTCGAGAATGGTGCGCGAGTCCACCTTGGCCGACACCTGGAAGGCGATGCGGCAGGGGATGTTGGCTTTGATGAGGCCGGTGATCACATCCACCGACGGCCGCTGCGTCGCCAACACCAGATGGATGCCGGAGGCGCGGGCCTTCTGCGCCAGACGCGCGATCAGCTCCTCGACCTTCTTGCCGACGATCATCATCAGATCGGCGAGCTCGTCGATGACGACGACGATGTACGGCAGCGGCACCAGCGGCTGGATCTCCCGCTGATCGAGCGTTGGATCATTGGCCGCGCGCTGCAGCATCACGGGATCGAGGATGGGCTTGCCGGCGTCGTTCGCGTCCTTCACGCGGCGATTGAAGCCGGCGATGTTGCGTACGCCGAGAGCCGCCATGAGCTGATAGCGCCGCTCCATCTCCGCGACACACCAGCGCAGCGCGTTGGCCGCCTGCTTCATGTCGGTCACCACCGGCGCCAGGAGGTGCGGGATACCCTCGTAGACCGAGAGCTCCAGCATCTTCGGGTCGATCATGATGAGCCGCACGTGCTCGGCGGTGGACTTGTAGAGGAGCGACAGCACCATCGCGTTGATGGCCACCGACTTGCCGGAGCCCGTGGTGCCGGCGATGAGCAGGTGCGGCATGCGCGCCAGGTCGGCGACGTACGGCTGGCCGCCGATGTCCTTGCCGAGAGCGAGCGCGATCGGCGAGTGAATCTCGTCGTAAGCCTTGGAGCGGATGATCTCTCCGAGGGTCACGACCTCGCGCTTCTCATTGGCGATCTCGAGGCCCATGACGCTCTTGCCCGGGATCACCTCCACCACGCGCACGCTCAGCACCGAAAGGGCCCGCGCGAGGTCCTTGGAAAGACTCGTGATCTGGCTCGCCTTGACGCCGGGCGCGGGGCGCAGCTCGAAGCGGGTCACCACGGGGCCCGGCTGCACGGCGACGACCTCGGCGTCGATGCCGAAGTCCTTCAGTTTCATCTCCACCAGCCGGGAAAGCGCCTCCAGCGCCTCCGCCGAATAAAGCGGCTCGCGCGTCGGCGGATCATCGAGGAGCGAGAGCGGCGGCAGCTCGCCCGCCTTCGGCGGATCGAAGAGCGGCACCTGGCGCTCCTTCTCGACTCGCTCGCTCTTCTCGACCGTCGCCGCCGGCGCCTCGATCTTGGGCGGCGGGCGGGCCGCGGCCCTCTTCTGCTCGCTCACCACCGTATCGCGTCGCGCGGCACGGCGCTCCTTGCCGACGGCCACGTCCTTCGCGCTGGCGCGCCGCTCGCGCACCCAGGAGATCCCCGCCCAACACCAGCCCCCCAGCCGGTCCATGACGGTGAACCAGGAGACGCCGAAGGCGAGCGACAACCCCGCCATCCACGCGGCCAAGAGAAGAAGCGTCGCCCCGAGGAATCCCAACCCATCCTCGAGGCCCGAGCCGATGAGACTGCCGATGACCCCGCCGGCCGTTTCACGCAACGACCCGGGCTGCCAGTGCAGCGTCGTCAGCCCGCAGCTCGCGACGAGCACCAGAATGAATCCGCCGACGCGCACCACCGAGTTGATGCGCGAGGCGGCCTCCGGCTGCACCCCCCGGTGCAGCGCCCAGGCGCCCGCGCCCAGCATCAGCGGCAGCAGGAAGGCCGGGCGGCCGAAGAGAAAGAAGAGCACGTCGGCCAGCCACGCGCCGACCGGCCCGATGCGGTTGTGCACCGCCGGCGAGGCGCCCGCGAACGAGAAGCCCGAGTCCGCCGGGCTGTACGTGGCAAGTGCCAGAGCCAACACGATCGCCGCGACGCCGATCGCGATGACCGCACTCTCGCGCAGGCCGCGCGCGACGGCGGCGGTGAAGCGGATGGGGCGCGCCTGCGCCTGCGATTCGGCCAATTCCTACGGCTCCGGTGATTCAGTGAAAGCAGCCACGGATTTTAGCGCAGTGCCCGGCTCGATACCCTTGCTACTATGCCGGCCGACCCCCATCACAGTGAGACCCGATGGCCCCAATGACCACTCCCCGGCACAGCCCCCTCATCATTCTCGGCTCCGGCCCCGCAGGCTACAGCGCGGCGGTCTACGCCGCACGGGCGAATCGCAAGCCGCTTCTGATCACCGGCGTCGAGACCGGCGGACAGCTCATGACCACCACGGACGTGGACAACTGGCCGGGCGACGTCGAGGGGCTGCAGGGCCCGGCGCTGATGGAGCGCATGCGACGGCACGCGGAGCGGTTCAGCACCGAGATCGTGAACGATCACGTGCACTCGGCCGATCTCTCCCAGCGCCCCTTCCGTTTGGTGGGAGACGCACGCACCTACACGTGCGACACCCTCGTCATCGCGACCGGCGCAACCGCCAAGTACCTCGGGTTGCCGTCGGAGGAGGCGTTCCGCGGCCGCGGGGTCTCGGCCTGCGCCACCTGCGACGGCTTCTTCTTCCGCGGCCAGCGCGTCGCGGTCATCGGCGGGGGCAACACCGCCGTCGAGGAGGCGCTCTACCTCTCTCACATTGCCGAGCATGTCACGCTCGTCCATCGGCGCGATCGCCTGCGCTCGGAGAAGATCCTGCAGGACCGCCTCTTTCGCGAGGTCGAGGCCGGGAAGGCTTCGATCGTCTGGAATCACACCGTCGACGAGGTGTTGGGTGATGAGCGAGGAGTCAACGGCGCGCGGCTGAAATCCGTGAAGGACGGAGAGACGCGGCGGCTCTCGGTCTCCGGCGTCTTCATCGCCATCGGCCACGAGCCGAACACCAGTGTCTTCGCCGGTCAGCTCGAGATGCGCAACGGCTACATCCGGGTTCGCGGCGGGACCGAAGGGGATGCGACGGCGACGAGCGTCCCCGGAGTCTTTGCGGCTGGCGATGTGGCGGATCACGTCTACCGTCAGGCGATCACCTCCGCCGGCGCGGGCTGCATGGCAGCACTCGACGCCGACCGCTACCTCGAGCGGCTGGAGACCGCCGCGCGCTGAGAGGCAAGCGGGTGCGCGCCAGAGTCCACTCCACCATCGACGACATCGATCCGCGCGAATGGAATTCGTTGGCCGGCGGGGGATGCGCGATCCTGCGCCACGAATTCCTCGCCGCGCTGGAGCACACGGGCTGCGTGGGCACGGGCACGGGATGGGAGCCCTGCCCCATCACATTGAGCGATGAGCTCGGACTCGCGGCGGCGGCGCCGGCCTACGTCAAGACGCACTCCTACGGGGAGTTCGTGTTCGATTTCGCCTGGGCCCAGGCGTACTCACGCCATGGGCGGCGCTACTACCCCAAACTCGTGGTCGCCGTACCCTTTACGCCCGCGACCGGCCCACGCCTTCTGGTGCGCGAGGGGCTCGACCGTCGCGCTCTCGCGAGGCACCTGCTCGAGGCACTCCAGGATCATGCGGCGCGCCGCCGCCTGTCCTCCGTGCACGCGCTCTTCCTCGACGACCCCGCGCGCGCGACCTGCGAGGAAGCGGGCTGGCTGCTGCGGCGCGACTGTCAGTTCCACTGGACCAACCACGGCTACACCAGCTTCGACGCCTATCTCGATACCTTCACGGCGGAGAAGCGCAAGAAGGCACGGCGCGAGCGCCGGCGTGTGGCCGAGGCCGGAATCCGCTTCGAGACGCGATTCGGCGGGGAGCTCGATGCGCGTCTGCTCGACAGCGTCTACGCCTTTCATCGGGAGACCTTCTTGCGGCACGGTAACGAGCCGTACCTCACCCGCGAGTTCTTCGGCGAGATCGCGCGGACGCTCGGAGACGCACTCATGGTCAAAGTCGCCATGCATCGCTCCAAGGCAGCGGAGACTCCGGTAGCGGCGGCCATTTTCTTCTGGTCACCCGAGGCGCTCTACGGACGCTACTGGGGGTCGGCCGCCGACTATCACAGCCTCCACTTCGAGACCTGCTACCACCAGGGGATCGAGTTCTGCATCGAGCGCGGAGTGAAGCGCTTCGAGCCCGGCACGCAAGGGGAGCACAAGGTGAGCCGCGGCTTCGAGCCGACACTCACCTGGTCCGCGCACTACATCGCCGATGGCGCCTTCCGCAGCGCGATCGGCGAATATCTCGAGCGCGAGGGCGGCGCCATCGATGACTACGCCGCCGAGGTCCGGGAGCACGTGCCCTACCGCAAGTGAAAACCATCACCTGGCTTTCGCCCAAGGACGCGCCGGAGTGGTTCCCACCGCCGGAGCAGGCGCTGGATGACCCCGCCGGCCTGCTGGCCGCGGGCGGCGACCTCTCACCCGCGAGACTGCTTGCCGCCTACCGGCGAGGCATCTTCCCCTGGTACTCCCCCGGCCAGCCGGTCCTCTGGTGGTCCCCCGACCCGCGCGCCGTCCTCTTCCCGGAGGAATTCCGGGTGAGCCGCAGCCTGGCTAAGACCCTGCGCAACGGCGGTTTCAGCGTTGCGACCGACGAGGATTTCGCTGCGGTCATCGATCGCTGCGCCGCGCCGCGCCCGCACAGCCTCGGGACCTGGATCACCCCGGAAATGCGCGAGGCCTACCTCGAGCTCCATCGCCGGGGACACGCGCACAGCATCGAGGCGCGCCTCGGCGGCGAGCTCGTCGGCGGTCTCTACGGCGTGCGGCTCGGGGGGGTATTCTTCGGGGAGTCCATGTTCAGCCAGGCCCGCGATGCGTCCAAAGTGGCCCTCGCGCACCTGGTAGCGGTATGCCGCCGCAACAGCATAGCCGTGATCGACTGCCAGCTGGCTTCCCGGCACCTGGCGAGCCTCGGGGCCCGGGGCATCCCGCGGACGCAGTTCCAGGCCTTACTCAAAGAGTGGGTCTCCCTGGAGCCTGCACCGCTCAGTTGATTGGCCCGAAGACGCCTTCGGCGCTTTTGGCGAACCCGTGCGTAGCTTTTTCGCACTCGCCGGCAAAGGGCGGCCTTTGCCGGCTTATCCGCGTGTTTTTGGGCGCGCAAATTGCAGACCTGCGGCCTTTGTGCTCCAATGCGCGCCCCCGAGACGATTAGGGCATTATGTCCAAAGAAGACGCGATCCAGATGGAGGGTGAGGTGGTGGAGACGCTACCCAACACCACCTTCCGCGTGAAGCTGAAGAACGGCCACGTGGTTACCGCGCACATCTCCGGCAAGATGCGGAAAAACTACATCCGCATCCTCACCGGCGATCAGGTCACGGTGGAAATGACTCCCTATGACCTGACCAAGGGCCGTATCATCTACCGCGGCAGGTAGTCCTAGCTCCCCGCCAGAAAGCAGGCCGCGAAGCGGCCCAGGGGCCGCTCCCTTCGCCGCGGGGCCTAAAAGGTCAGGCAGTTGGCTGCGCAAAGCGCCTCGGCGGCTTTGCGCCAATCGACAGGCGACTTCAGCCAATTAACTCAGGGGTCGTGTTCGGGGCGAACTCGAGCTCCAGGCCCTCACCTCCCGCCGCCACGGATACCCGCACGTGGCCGCCGCCCACCAGCCTGCCGAACAGCAGCTCTTCCGCCAGTGGCCGCTTGATGTGCTCCTGGATCGTGCGCGCCATCGGGCGCGCGCCCATCTTTGGGTCGTAGCCCTTCTCGGCGATCCAGCGGCGCGCCGCATCGTCGAGGGAAATGGTGACTCCCTTCTGCTCGAGCTGCATCTCGACTTCCACCACCAGCTTGTCGACCACCCGCTCGATCGTGACCGGGTCGAGGCTCGCGAACTGGATCACCGCATCCAGGCGGTTGCGGAACTCCGGCGTGAACGAGCGGCGAATGGCCTCCATCCCGTCGCTGGCATGATCGGCATGCGTGAACCCGATCGAGGGCCGCGCCATCTCCTGCGCCCCGGCGTTGGTCGTCATGATGATGATCACGTGGCGGAAGTCCGCCTTGCGGCCGTTGTTGTCGGTCAGCGTGCCGTGGTCCATCACCTGCAGCAGGAGGTTGAAGACATCCGGATGCGCCTTCTCGATCTCATCGAGCAGCAGCACGCAATGCGGGTGTTTGGCGATCGCCTCGGTGAGCAATCCTCCCTGATCGAAGCCGACGTAACCCGGCGGCGCGCCGATGAGGCGCGAGACCGTGTGGCGCTCCATGTATTCCGACATGTCGAAGCGCAGGAACTCCACGCCCATCGAGATCGCGAGCTGGCGGGTGACCTCGGTCTTGCCCACGCCCGTGGGTCCCGCGAAGAGGAAGCTGCCGACCGGCTTGCGCTGGTCGCCCAGGCCCGAGCGGGCCATCTTGATCGCCGCCGACAGCGCCTCGATGGCGCGGTCCTGGCCGAAAATGACGAGCTTGAGGTTACGCTCGAGGTTCTTCAGGATCTCCCGGTCGGAGGTCGACACGCTCTTCGCCGGAATACGCGCCATGCGCGCCACCACGTCCTCCACGTGGCGGACCTCGATGACGGGCTCACGCTCGCCGACCGGTTTCAGACGCTGCCGCGCGCCGGCCTCATCGACCACATCGATCGCTTTGTCGGGCAGATGGCGCTCGTTGATGTGCCGGGCGGCGAGCTCCGCGGCCGCCTTCAGCGCGTCGGCCGCGTAGGTGATGCCGTGGTGCTCCTCGAACTTGGGCTTGAGGCCCATCAGGATCTCCACCGTCTCGGCCACCGATGGCTCCGTGACGTCGATCTTCTGGAAGCGCCGCGCGAGCGCGTGATCCTTCTCGAAGATCCCGCGGTACTCCTGGTAGGTGGTCGAGCCGATGCAGCGGATCTCACCGTTGGTGAGCACCGGCTTGATGAGATTGGAGGCATCCATGACGCCGCCCGAGGCGGCGCCAGCGCCGATCACGGTGTGGATCTCGTCGATGAAGAGGATAGCGCCGGGCTGTTTCTTCAGCTCCGTGATGACGCCCTTCAACCGCTTCTCGAAATCGCCGCGATACTTGGTGCCGGCGATGAGCGCGCCCATGTCGAGCGCGTAGATCGTGCAATCCGACAACACCTCCGGCACCTTGCCCTCGATGATGAGGCGCGCCAGCCCCTCGGCGATCGCGGTCTTGCCGACGCCCGCTTCGCCCACGTACAGGGGGTTGTTCTTGCGGCGGCGACAGAGGATCTCGATGGTGCGCTCGACCTCGAGCTTGCGGCCGATCAGCGGATCGATGCGGCCTTCCTGCGCGAGCCGGTTCAGGTTGGTGGTGAACTTCTCGAGCGCGCTGCCTCCTTCGGGGTCACGCTCGATTTCCGCCTGCGCTTCCTCCTTGTCGGTCTTCTCCTCCGCGATCTTCGACAGCCCGTGCGAGATGTAGTTGACCACATCGAGCCGCGTCACGTGCTGGCGGTTGAGGAGGAACACCGCGTGGCTCTGCTTCTCGCTGAATATCGCGACCAGCACGTTGCTGACGCCGACTTCCTTCTTGCCGCTCGACTGGACGTGGAACACGGCCCGCTGCAGCACGCGCTGGAACCCGAGAGTCGGCTGCACTTCGCGCTCCTCGCCTTCCTCTACGCGCGGCGTCGACTGCTCGATGTGGTCCTTCAGCTCCTGCTTGAGCTTGGCAAGGTCGGCGCCGCAGGCCCGGAGGATCTCGCGGACTCTGGGCGTGTCGAGGACCGCCAGCAGCAGATGCTCGACCGTCAGATACTCGTGACGCGCTTCCCGGGCCTGGTGAAACGCATCGTTGAGACAGTATTCAAGCTCGTTGGACAGCATATTCGTCAATCGGCGCAAAGTCGGCTGCGCCGCTTCGCGCGGCCCGCCGAGTTACTGAATTCGATCTCGCCGCCCCACGGAGACCCGCAATCGCGAGTCGGGCTGCCCCGGCGAAACGGAGCGGCCCCGGGCGGCTTGGTCATTTGCTTTCGCACTGCTCTCAAAGGTAAGTCAAGCCTCTTCCAGTGTGCACATCAGCGGATGCTGGTGGTCCCGCGCGTACGTGGTCACCTGTGCCACCTTAGTTTCAGCGATCTCGAACGTAAAGACCCCGCATACTCCCTTACCCTTCGTATGGACTTCCAGCATGATGCGGGTGGCCGTCGGCCGATCAAGGCTGAAGAACTTCTCCAGCACGTCGACGACGAACTCCATCGGTGTGTAGTCGTCATTGAGCAGCACCACCTGATAGAGCGGCGGCTGCTTGACCTCGGGCCGCGCCTCCTCGACGAGAATGCCGGTATCGGGACGGGTCGGATGCGGGTCGGGCATGATGTCTTTATAGGGGTCGCGAATCTGCAACACAAGCCTGCGATAATGGGCCGCCGTTACTCTTGCAGAAACAATCGCTTGAGAGCGCAAGCGGGCGCGCCGTATGATTGGCCCGGCGGTAGCGGCGGCGCACGAATTCCGTCGCCGGCGGTCTATCGGCTGTTTGCCAGCAAATCCATGACTTTGCCACCTCAATGAGCACCGCGTCCTGGCTCCAAGCCATCCCGGGATCCGAGAAATGGCGCGCCCTGTTCTTCACCCGCGGCCCGCGCGTGGCGACGTGGCTGCTCGCTCTCGCATTGGGCGTGCAGGCTGCGATGATCGTCACCGACCTGGCCGGCGTGGATCGTGCGCCGTCGCCGGGCATGATCGCCGGGGCGGCGCGGGCACAACGCACATCCTTCGACATCGCCACGGTCACCAATACACATCTTTTCGGTGTCGCGCCCGTCGCGGCCGGGGCGGGCAACGGCGCCAACGCGCCACAGACGAGCATGCCGCTGGTCCTCACGGGTGTCATCGCCGCCAATGATCCTCGTGACGGCCTCGCAATACTCGGGCCGAGCGTCGCAGCGACCAAGGTGTATGCGGTCGGAGACAACATCCCGGGCGGCGCGCGCCTGCACTCGGTGCTCGCGGACCATGTGTTGCTGGAGCGTGACGGGCATCTGGAAGCGTTGGCGTTGCCGCACCAGATCGCGGGCAACAGCCCACCGCCGAGCATATCCGCCGCGCCGACCGCGCCGGTTCTCGATCGAATGCGTGAGCTGGTAAGCCGCGACCCTGGCATCATCGCCGATATCATGCGCCCGGAACCGGTGTTCGCGGGTGGCAAACAGCAAGGCTTCCGGGTGTATCCCGGTCGCGACCGGGAGGCATTCGTGCGACTCGGGCTCAGGCCTGGCGATCTGGTGACGGCCATCGACGGCACGCCGCTCGATGATCCGTCCCGGGGCGAGCAGATTCTGAGCACTCTCGGCAGCTCCGGTGAGGCGCACGTCACGGTTCTGCGCAATGGACAGCGCCAGGATCTCACTCTCGATCTGGCCGCAGTCGAACAGGAGGCGGAATCGCTCGCCGGATCGCAGAATGGGAGGACCGGGCCGGTGGCGCCGCCGCCGCCGCGTCCCATGCCGTTCTCGCCGCCCCAGGGCGTGCGCTAAGGCTGCGGTCCCACCAACGGGGGTTGAGGTTAGTGAAAGGTTTTCGCACATTCGCATGCTGCCTGGCTCTGCTCGTGCCGTCGCTGGCCTGCTACGCACAGCAGGCCGTGCATCAGGCCGCGAGCATCACGCCAAACTTCAAGGACGCTGACATCACGCAGATCGTCCAGGCCGTCGCGGCCGCGACGGGGAAGAGCTTCATCCTCGACCCGCGGGTGCGCGCGCAGGTGACGATGTACTCCTCGGCGCCGATGTCGCCGCCGGCCTTCTACCAGGCGTTCCTCTCGATCCTCGAGGTGTACGGCTTCATCGCCATGCCCTCCGGCAACAACATCGTCAAGATAGTGCCCGACGCCGATACGCGGTATGTGCCTGCGAATTACCTCGGGGCTCACGTCAACGCGACCTCCGATGAGATCGTGACTCAGGTCGTCGCCGTCAAGAACGTGAGCGCGGCGGAGCTCGTGCCGATCCTGCGGCCGATGATCCCGCAGCAGGGACATCTCGCCGCCTACCCGCCTTCCAACATTCTCATCATCTCCGACACGGCGAGCAACGTGCGCCGCATGATGGCGATCATCGACCGCATCGACCGGATCGGGAACCAGGATGTCGATGTGATGGCGCTGCAGAACGCTTCCGCGTCGGACGTGGTGCGCACCGTCAACGCGCTCTACCAGGGCGGCGGCACCATGCAGGAAGGCCGCTCGCTCAAGGTCGTGGCAGACGAACGCTCCAACAGCATCCTCATCAGCGGCGACCCGGCGCAACGGCTGCGCCTGCGCGCGCTGGTGGCGGAGCTCGACACACCGCTGCAATCGGGCGGCGACACCCAGGTCGTCTATCTCCACTACGCCGATTCCTCCAAGCTCGCGCCGAAACTCAAGGAGCAGATGGCCGAGCTCGCGCAGATGTCCAGCAGTGGCACGACCGCCGGCAAGAACCCGCAGGCGGCGGCGGAAAAGAACGCCCTCGTCTGGGCCGACAAGGAGAACAACGCGCTGGTCATCACCGCGCCGCCCAAGGTGATGCGCACCATCCTCAACATCGTCGGCAAGCTCGACCGCCGCCGGCCCGAGGTGCTGGTGCAGGCGATCATCGCCGAGGTCGACGTCAACAAGACCGATGATCTCGGCGTCAACTGGGCGGCCTACTCGCAGAACAGCAAGTTGCCGGCCGGCGGCTTCGTCTCGCCGGTCGGCGGCACTAGCATCGTGGATCTGATCGGCGCGGCGACCGGCGGCTCATCCGCTCTCGCCAGCGCCTCGTCTCTCCTTACGGGCACGACCATCGGCGTCGGCACGATCGCCTCGGGCGGCGGTGAATCGTTCGCGGCCATGATCCGCGCCCTGAGAAGCACCGCCGATACCAACATCGTATCCACGCCTTCGGCGGTGACGATGGACAACCAGGAGGCGACGCTCAAGGTGGTCGACGAGGTGCCGTTCGTCACCGGTCAGTACACCAGCGGCTCGCAGGTCAGCAACGGAACGGTGACCCCATTCCAGACGGTCCAGCAGCAGGAGGTCGGCACCATTCTCAAAGTGACGCCGACGATCTCCGCGGAGGGGAACGCCGTGATGCTCAAGCTCTCCGTGGAGAACTCGAGCGTGCTCGCGACCTCGCTGTCGGCGGCGAGCGCGAACCCCACCACGGCCAAGCGCAGCATCAGCACCAATGTCCTCATCGAGAACGGCGGCGTCGTCGTGCTCGGCGGTCTGATCGATCACGAGCAGGACCGCACCCATGACAGCGTACCCTTTCTCGGCAGCATTCCGCTCGTCGGCCTTCTTTTCAAGAATCGGGGCGACCAGAGCAAGCGCGACAACCTGATGATCTTCATCAAGCCGACCATCCTGCGCGATCAGTCGGAGGCCGCGCTGCAGACCGGCAACACCTACAGCTACATGATGAACCAGGAGAACTCGATACCGGCCGAGCAGTTCCCGAAGCTGCTGCGGGGCGAGCCCCGGCCGCACCTGCCGGCGCTGCCGCCTCCGCCGCCTCCCGGCACTCTGGCGGCACCGAGCCCTCTCGAGCAGAAACCGCCGCCGAAGAAGCCGGAGGCCAAGGCGCCGCCGCCGCAGACCGGGCAAGCGGCACCGCCCGCGTCCGGACAAACGCCACCGGCCAAGGCCGCTGCAAGCCCCGCCGGCCAGGCGCCCGATGGTAAGGCGGACCCGGATGTGCCGGCCAAATCCGCCGGCAACACCCCGCCCGACAGTGGAGGCAAGCCGTGAACGCCGCCGAAGTCATGGACGAGCCTCGGCAGGTTCAGGCCGCCGCCGCGCCGCAGCGGCGCCTCTCCTTCGCTTTCGCGAAGCGGCACGGTGTGCTGATCAAGAACGTCAGTGACATCGAAGCGGAGTGCATCTATCGCGAGCACGCCTCCCCGCTCGCCCTGGCGGAGGTGCGGCGATTCGTCGGCCGGCCGGTGAAGCTCGAGCGCGTGCCGGAGGCGGAGTTCGATCTGCTGCTGCGTGAGGTGTACGAGGCCGGCTCCGAGACCATGCAGGCGGTCGAGGGGTTGGACGACACCACCGACCTTGCGCACCTTGCACAGGAGCTGCCAGAGCAGGCGGACCTGCTCGACAGCGACGACGATGCGCCGATCATCCGGCTGATCAACGCCGTGCTCACGCAGGCGGTGAAGGAGAATGCTTCCGACATCCACGTGGAGCCGTTCGAGAACCGGCTCGTGGTGCGCTTCCGGGTGGATGGGATGCTGCGCGAGGTCCTGCAGTCGAAGCGCGCCGTGGCGCCGCTGGTCGTGTCCCGCATCAAGGTGATGTCGAAGCTCGATATCGCGGAGAAGCGCCTGCCCCAGGACGGACGCATCAGCCTGAAGATCGCCGGTCGCGCGGTCGACGTGCGCGTCTCCACGATCCCGTCGGGCCACGGCGAGCGCGTGGTGCTGCGTATCCTCGACAAGCAGGCGGGACGGCTGGACCTGAGCGCGCTCGGCATGGACCCGAAGACCGGGGGATTGATCGATGAGCTGATCCACAAGCCGCACGGGATCATCCTCGTCACGGGACCGACCGGCTCCGGCAAGACGACGACGCTCTATGCGGCCCTCGAGCGGCTGAACGACAACAGCCAGAACATCATGACGGTCGAGGACCCGATCGAGTACTACATCGACGGCATCGGCCAGACGCAAGTCAACACGAAGGTGGAGATGACCTTCGCCCGCGGCTTGAGGGCGATCCTGCGCCAGGACCCGGACGTCGTCATGATCGGTGAGATCCGCGACCTGGAGACGGCCCAGATCGCCGTGCAGGCGAGCCTCACCGGACACTTGGTCCTCTCCACCCTGCATACGAACACCGCGGCGGGCGCGGTCACGCGCCTGCGCGACATGGGCATCGAGCCCTTCCTGCTGTCCTCCAGCCTCATCGGCGTGCTCGCGCAGCGCCTGGTCAGGGTGCTGAACCCGGAGACGAAGCAGCCCTTCCAGGCCGGCGATTACGAGCGGCGGCTCCTCAACCTTCGCCCCGAGGATCCTTCGCCGGTGCTCTACCGCCCCGGGCGCGATGCCATGGGCGGTTATCGCGGCCGCTCGGGCGTCTACGAGCTGATCGTGGTCGACGACGCCATGCGCACGATGATCCATGACGGGGCGAGCGAGCAGGAGCTCGAGCGCCACGCTCGCCTCACGACCCCGTCCATCCGCGACGACGGCCGCGCCAGAATCCTGCGCGGCGAGACGACCATCGAGGAAGTGTTGCGGGTCACCCGCGAAGACTAGTATGAAGCGGCGGCGGGCACATTCCCGTGCCTGTGGGGATACGGTCTGATGGGTGCGTTCGAATACATCGCGCTGGACACCGCCGGCAAGGAGCGCAAGGGCGTCCTGGAAGGCGACACACCGCGTCACATCCGCCAGCTACTGCGCGAGCGCCAGCTCCTGCCGGTCACGGTGAGCGAGGTCGCGCAGAAGGAAGCGACCCGCCAGCGCTCCTTCAGCTTCACCCGCCGCGTCGCGCCCGCGGATCTCTCACTCTTCACCCGTCAGCTCGCCACCCTGGTGCGGGCAGGGCTGCCGCTCGAGGAATCGCTGCTCGCCGTGTCGCAGCAGACGGAGAAGCCGCGCGTGCAGAGCATCATCCTCGGGGTGCGCTCGAAGGTCATGGAAGGACACACCCTGGCCGACGGGCTCACCGAGTTCCCGCGGGTCTTTCCGGAGATCTATCGCGCGACGATCTCCGCGGGTGAGCAGGCCGGGCATCTGGACAATGTGCTCGAGCGCCTCGCGACGTACACGGAGAGCCGGGAAGAGATGCGCCAGAAGATCCTGGCGGCGATGCTCTACCCCATCGTCCTCACGGTCATGTGCTTCGTCATCGTCTCGGCCCTGCTCGTCTTCGTGGTGCCGAAAGTCGTCTCGGTCTTCGAGGCGAGCAAGGCACAGCTGCCGTTCATCACCCGCATGCTGATCAGCACGAGCGGATTCCTCAAGTCGTATGGCATCTGGCTCCTCATCCTCGCCATCATCGCGGTGATCATCTTCCAGCGCTGGCTGCGCGACCCCGACGCGCGGCGACGCTACCATCGCCTGCAGCTTCGCCTGCCGCTCATCGGCAAGCTGGCACGCGGCTTCAACACCGCGCGCTTCACCCGCACGTTCAGCATTCTCTCGGCGAGCTCGGTGCCGGTGCTGGAGGCCATGCGGATCGCGGGCGAGGTGGTGACGAACCTGCCGATGCGCGATGCGGTGATCGATGCCGCCTCCCGCGTGCGCGAGGGTGCACCCATCGGCCGATCGCTCGCCATGAGCAAGCTCTTTCCGCCCATGACCGTGCACCTCATCTCGAGCGGCGAATCGAGCGGCGAGCTCGACTCGATGCTCGAGCAGGCCGCGATGAGCCAGGAGAGGGAGCTGGATGGCATCCTGGCGGCCATGGTCGGCCTCCTCGGCCCCCTACTCATCGTGGTCATGGGTCTTTTCGTCATGGGCATCGTCTTTGCCATGCTGCTGCCCATCTTCCAAATGAATGACCTGATTCACTAAATAAAAGGGCCGGACAGCATTGCGGTCGTCACGGAATCTGATTTAACTTTTGCGCCGTCCCCTGCAGGACTCCGGTGTCCCGCATGAGCGAGAAATCCGAATCTGACGAGTTCGAAAACGAAGAGGACGACGAGCCGGTCATCGAGGAAGGCGACGTCGATCTCGATCAGGTCATCAAGGACCTGGACCTCGCCAAGCGTCGCGGCCAGCGCGCCGGCGATCCGGCGTGGCGTCGTCTCGAACGCCTGCTCGAGGAGAAGCGCACGGCCGAGCTCACCAGCGACTTCGAGGATTACGACGTCGGCGGTGGGGACGATGACGACCCGGACAAGCCGCGGCGCAGGAAGAAGAGCTGAGAGTCAGCGGCGAGCCCCGTCGGCGGGGAGCGGCAGTTCGAGCGTGACGACCAACCCTCCTCCCTCCCGATTGGCGAGGCGGACATGGCCGCCGTGCGCCTCCGCGATCTCGCGCGCCAGCGCGAGTCCCAATCCGGTTCCGCTGCGCTTGGTCGAATAGAAGGGCAGGAGCGCCTGCGCCATGACGGTCGCGCTCATCCCGGTACCCCGGTCCCTGACCTCGACGTGCTGGCGCAGGTGCGACTGCATCACCGCGACCTCGATGCCCGCCGCGGGGCCGCCGGATTCCTCGGCATTCTTGAGCAGATTGATGAGCGCCTGCTCGAGCTGCGCGCGGTCGAACCAGCCGGCCTCCGCGGGCAGCGGCTCGACGATGCGGAAGTGTCGCTGCTGCGCGATGTCGTCCAGCAACACCCGCCAGTCCACGGGCGCGGGCAGCGGCGCCGGCAGCTTCGCGACCGCGGCGTATCCGGATATGAATTCGTAAAGATGTCGGGCGCGCTCTCCGATCCGGTCGAATGCGGCGGTGAGCTGCGCAGCATCGCCACGGCGCACGAGCTGTGCGCCCGACTGAGCCAGGGAGGAGATCGGCGCCAGCGAGTTATTGAGCTCGTGACTCACGACGCGGATCAGCTTCTTCCAGATACCGACCTCCTGCCGGGACAGCTCCCGCGTGATCCGCTCCAGCAGATAGAGCCGGTGCGCGCGGCCCTGGAGCTGAAACGATCGCTGCGCGAGGCGGAAGGTCTCCTCTATCCCGTCGATCTCCACCTGGAAGAGGCTATCGTGTCCGCTGTCCGCGGCATCGCGCAACGGCCCTGCCGCCTGCTCCAGCAGCGCGCTGAATTCCTGGCCGAGGAGACTGCGCCCGGCGCCGAGAAAGTGTCGGGCCGCAAGGTTGGCGAAGGCAACCCGCCCGTGGCCGTCGACCAGGACCAAGGCGACCGGGGAGTTCTCGATCACCGTATCGAGCAGCCGCTCGCGCTGCACCAGCTCGGAGCGCTGCGCCCGGAGCGCCTTGCCGAGCTCGTTGTGCGCCGCGAGCACCTCGCCGATCTCATCGGATCGGTCGACGGGTATCGAGAAGGAATAGTCTCCGTCGTGGTAGCTCGAGACGGCCGCCGCCAGGGAGCTGAGGAGCCGCCGTATCGGACGGATCGCGGCCGGCGCCAGACAGGCGGCCAACACCAGTCCCACGATCACGACGGCGACGATGCGCGCCGCGAGTGAGACCCGAGTCAGGACTCCCGCCGCCACAACCGCCACAGCAGCACCCAGCAGGAACACTCCCAGCAGCAGGGCCGTCAGTTTCGCCTGCAGGCGCACCCTCAAGATGCGCTACCCGTCGGTCGCCGCACGCATTCCAAAGCGCTCGATTCGCCGATAGAGCGCCTGACGCGAGAGCCCAAGCGCGCCGGCGGCGCGCGTGACGTTTCCGCCGCACTCGCGCAGTGCCGCCTCGATCACCTCGCGACTGGGGTCATCGAGCGAGCGGCCCGCCGCCTTCACGCGACTCGCGCCTCCGGAGGGAAGATTGAGATGTGCCACGCGGATCACATGGTCCTCAGCCAGAAGCTTCGCGCGCTCGATGCAGTTGCGCAGCTCCCGCACGTTTCCCGGCCAATCGTAATGCATGAGCGCGACACTGGCCTCCTCACTGAGCTGCGCGCCGTCGCCGAGGAAGCGCTGCGCCAGCGGCAGGATGTCATCGGGCCGCTCGACGAGGGGTGGCAACGCGATCTCGATGACGTTGAGGCGGTAGTACAGGTCCTCCCGGAAGGCGCCGCCGCCGATCATGGACCGCAGGTCGGCATTCGTCGCGCTCACGATGCGCACGTGCGCTTCGCGGGTGCGGCTCGATCCCAGAGACTCATAGCGCCCGGTTTCCAAGACGCGCAGCAATTTCATTTGTCCGGATGACGGCAGGTTGCCGATCTCATCGAGAAACAGCGTGCCGTTCTCGGCGAGCTCGAAGCGTCCGGCGCGGGTACGTTGCGCGCCGGTGTAGGCACCCGCCTCGACGCCGAAGAGCTCCGCCTCGAGGAGCTCGGGAGGCAGCGCGCCGCAGTTGACGATGACCAGCGGGCCCCGGCGCACGGCGGAGTTGGCGTGAATGATCTCCGCGATGCGCTCCTTGCCCGCGCCACTCGGTCCGGTCACGAGCACCGGAACGGGAGCCCGCGCCACGCGGCAGGCGAGCTCGACCACGGCGATCATCGGCTCCGACTGGACGATGGCGCCGCGCAAATCGTATTGGCCCGCCAGGCTGTCCCGGCGCCGCCGCTGCTCGCGCCGCAGCCGCTCGCTCTCGCGCGCGCTCTCCGACAGCTCGAGCAGGTTTTCCACCGTGGCGAGGAGCTTGTGGTTGTCCCATGGCTTGGCGAGGTAATCGGCCGCGCCGGCCTTGACCAGCTGCACGGCCGCCTCCAGGTGTGTCCATGCGGTCAGCAGGATGACGGGAAGGTCGGGATGGCGGGCGCGGATGTCCCGGAAGAGTCGCGCGCCCTCCTCGCCCGAGGTCGTATCGGCCTGGAAATTCATATCCGCGATCACCAGGTCGATGTCCGCGCTCTCGAGCAGCGCCAGGCCCTGTTCGGGCGAGCCCGCCGACAGGGTGCGGATCTCGTGCAGACCGAACAGCACCTCGAGCGCCGAGGCCACCCCGGGGTTGTCATCTATGACGAGTACCGTGCGCATCGCCATTCGATCGTACCTCAGCCGTATCAGGCGCTGCGCGCGGCGATGGCGGGTGGAATCGACGCAGCCCGCCACGCGGGCCACAGCGCCCCCAGTTGCCCGAGGAGAAGGAGCGTAACGATGCCTGCCAGGACATACCCCACGGGAATGTGCGGCATGCCGAACGCGCTCGCAATCCAGAGATTGAGGCCGATGGTGAGGGCCGTGCCGGCGACAATGCCGGCCGAGGCGATCAGGAGATTCTCTCCCAGGAAGTATCCGACGATCGCGCCACGGGTGGCGCCAAGCGCGCGCCGGATGCCAATCTGACGCCTGCGCCGCGACACCCAGTAGCTCGTCAGGCCGACGATTCCGGCGGCGGTGACTCCCAGCAGGAGCCAGGTCACCGCGGCGAGGAAGATCGAGAAGCCGAGGTCATCGCGATAGGCATAAGCGCGTGTCGGCTTCATGGCGTACGGGCCATCGAGGACTCGCATCCGGTCGTTGGCTCGCAGCGCCGCGGCTGCGCTCTTCTCAGCCGCCGGCACCTGCCCGGGTCGCGCGCGCACCACGTAGAGCACGTTTTTGTCGATGAGCCGCGCCGGCGTGAGCACCGAGTCCTCGCTGAAATTGCTTCCCCAACCCGAGGCGGAGGTCCAGGGCACCTGCAACCGCCGCACGATGCCCACGATGCGGCTGCTACCGGGTACTCCAATGAAAATGGAGCGCCCGAGAGCGCTGCCATCCGGATAGAGCATCCGCGCGAGCGCCTGGGTGATGATGACCGCCCCGGGCGCGCGGCCGGATCCCGGGGCGCTCGGATAGAAGTCGCCAATCTCATCGGGCCGGAAGTCACGCCCGGCGACCAGGTGCAGGTCCAGCGTCCTCAGGGCATCGCCGCCGGCGAGGTAGATGGCCGCCATGGTGTTGGGCCGTACCTGATCGGGTCGCAAGCTGATGGGGACGCTGCCGCCCGCGCCAGTGAGCGGCACGGAGTTCGTCACGTAGGCGTCCACGACTCCCGCCGTGGCACGCAGAGCCGCCACATCGGCCTGTTCCTGTGACGCCCACGTGCCCTGATCACCGATCAGGGAGCTGCGGATGTAGAAGATGTCAGACTCATCGATGCCGGTTGGGCGCGTCATCAGTGCAATCTGCGCGTGGATGACGAACATGGCGTTGCACAGGATGGCGAGAGCCAGCGCGATCTGCGCCGCGATCGACAGGGCGCCGGCTTTGTTCCAGCGAAGCTCGGCAAGAGTTGGCAGGGGTCCCATGAGGTTGCCTCAGCGTGTCTTGAGCTGTGATGCGGGATTGACGCAGGTCGCCCGCCACGTGGGATACAGGGCCGCGAGCAATGTGGCGGCGATCGCCAGCGACATCTCGATCGAGATGCTCGAGCCGTCGAGGCGCACGATCCTGAAGACGTCATTGGAAAAGAGCATCCCGGCTCCGGACAGGCCGAGCTGGGTCACCAGCAGCCCCGCGATGCCGCCCGCGGCGCCGACCAGGGCCGCCTCGGTGAGATACTGGGCCAGGATCGCCCAGCGATCCGCACCGATGGCGCGGCGCGTGGCCACGCGGGTGGACTGCTCCATGACTTTCGCCAGCATCAGCCCCGCGGCATTGACCAGGCACACGAGGAAGAAGCCGAACGCCACGAGCACCATGAGCTCAACCTGTCCGGAGACCACGCCCTCGTATTGCAGCCACTGCGGAACATCACGCACGCTGGTGCGCGCCGCCCAATGAAACCGCCCGTTCTGCTGCTGTTGTCGGGCGTAGCCGCGCAGGAAGGCGCGATAGGCCTGCGCATCCTGTAGGGTCGGCAGCTCTGCCCAGAACTGAATCCAGACGCAATCGGACTGCAGGTCCCGCGAACCGCCCGGAGCGTTCTGGTTGCAGTCGGTGTTCTCGTTTTGCGCCAGATTCCCGTCCACGGCCGTGGTGAAGGGGAGATACACCTGCTCGGTATCGCCGTAGGCCCCCACCGTGAGGTCGTAGAACCGGGGCACCGGCCGCCAGTCCGCGATGACGCCGACGACTTGATAGACGCCATGCGCGAAGCGGATATAACGTCCGACGCTGTTCGCGCCATCGAACAGAGACTGGTTCAGCTTATTGCTGATGACCACGACTTTGGCGTGCGCCTCGTCCTGCGCGGCACGCCATGGGCTGCCGTAAACGAACGGAACCTCGAACATGGCGAAGAAATCCGCATAGGTGGCCCGGGCGCTGACCGTGAACGGACTCAGTTGGGCATTTTCGGGCAGCACGGTCATCGATGTTGCATACATCGCGGCCTGACGCTTTGCCGCGTGCGCCCGCATCAGAGCCACGGCATCGGCATAACTCAGCTGGTCTTCGAGACCATCGCCGCGCTGGGAGCTGCTCACCATGTGTCGCACCGGCCCCCAGTTGTCGAGCTGCACGGCGTACAACTGGTGTGCCTTGTCCGGGATCGGATCGCCCGCCTCGGCCCTGTACACCACCAGTACGATCATCGACGCGCCGATTCCCACGGCGATCGCCGCGATCATCAGCGCGGTGAGGGCGACATTGCGCCTCAGGCTGGCCAGCGCCAGTGCGAAGTAGTAGCCCAACATCATGGCCGCCCCTCGTGTCAGGAAGCGTTGGTGGCATGGCCGCCGGAGGCAACCCCCACCAGCCGCGGCTGCTCGATGATGTCCACGATCTGCCCATCGAGGACATGTATTTCCCGCTGCGCCCGCGCGGCGATGGCGGGGTCGTGGGTCACCATGACGATGGTCGCCCCCTCCTGGTGCAGCTCCTCGATCAGCGTCATGACACCACGGGCCATCTGCGTGTCGAGATTGCCGGTCGGCTCGTCCGCCAACAGCAGCCGCGGCGAGCCGGCGAGCGCGCGGGCGATGGCCACCCTTTGCTGCTGTCCGCCGGAGAGCTCCGAAGGATAGTGGCGCGCCCGCGCGGAGAGTCCGACCCGCTCCAGGGCCTCGCTCGCGAGCCGCTGGCGCTCACTGCGCTGCATGCGCCGATAGCGCAGCGGCAGCTCCACGTTGGCGGCGACGTTCAATTCGGGGATGAGGTTGAATGCCTGGAAGATGAAGCCGATCTTCTCGTTGCGCAGCCGCGAGCGCCGGGTGTCGCTCAGGCCGCGCACGTCCACCCCATCCAGGCGGTACTCCCCGGAAGTGGCTTCCTCCAGGAGCCCGGCGATGGTGAGGAAGGTCGTCTTGCCGGAGCCGGAGCGCCCGGTGACCGCGACGAATTCACCCTCGCGAACGTGCATCGACAGCTCGCGCAGCGCGTAGGTCTCGATGATCTCGGTACGGTAGACCTTCGACAGATTCTTCATCTCGAGCATGGAGGGCCTCCAGGTGGATTGGATGGGTCAGTTCGACAGCCTGACGCTCGTCGCGTCGTGGAACGCCGCCGCGCCCGATGTCACGATGCGGTCCCCCACGGTCACGCCGCTGAGGAGCTGGACTTTCTGCAGGCTGACCGCGCCGACCTGGATGGGCTGGCGCCGAGCGCTGTCGCCGTGGACCACGTACGCATATCCACCGCCTTGCTGATCGGCAAAATTGCCGCGGTCGACCATCAGAACATCGTGCAGCTGTGCGATGAAGACGCGCACGAACATGCGCTGGCTCTGCCGCAGTCCCTGCGGCTGCGAGCCGCTGAACCGCAGGCGCGCGATGACCGAGCCGTTGACGACTTCAGGGGAAATGCCGCTGACATAGCCGGGCCAGCGCTGGCCGTCGCCCTCCAGGTCGGCCTTCATTCCCGTGGCGAGCTCGTGCGCCTCGCTCTCCGGAACCTGGACCTGCACTTCGAGAGCATTCAAGGCCACGGCCGTGAGCAGCGGCGCGCCGTTGGCGACCTCCGCCTGGTCCAGCACCGAAACCTGCCCCGCACGGCCGTCGACGGGCGAGCGGACCGTCAGCTCCTGCACTTGCCGGCGAAGGTCAGCGACGCGCTCCTCCTCGCGATCGAAGAGAGCCTTGCTGCTGCCGATGTCGAAGCGGTTCTGGGCCGGCTGGGAGTCGAAGCGCGCCTTCGCCTCCTGCAGAGCGAACTGCGCCCTCTGCAGGGCGTCCTGCGCGCGCAGCATCTGCAGCTCCGGGTAGGCACCCAGCCGATAGGCCTCGCGACTGCGGTCGAGCTCGCGTTGCGCCGTGCTGACATCGATCTTCGCCTGCTGATAGGCGCTGCGCAGCTCGGTCAGTTGTCTCGCGGCGTGAAGCTTCGCCCGCTGCCACGCGATGCGCAGACTCTCCGCCGAGGCCTGCTCCTGCTCCAGGCTGGATGTCAGATCGGGATCGTCGATGACGGCGAGGATCTGTCCGCGGTGGATCGGATCGCCGGCGTGCACCTTCAGGGTCACGATGCCCGGCGCCCGCGCGTAGAGTGTCGGACTGATGGTGGCGACGACTTGCCCGTCCGCCTCGATGTCGCTCACGAAATCGCCGCGCTCCACGGTGGAGATCGTCAGCGTCGAGCGGCTGAACGATCCCTGCGTGCCGGCGAGCCTCACCGCAAGCACGATGAGCACGGCGAGCGCCGCGGCAACACCCGCGCCGCCGAGAATGAGCGGGCGGCGGCGCCGCCAGAACGAGGGGGCCTCGATGAGGCGGTCCTGACTCGTCCCGTCGCTCTTGATCGGCGCGACCACTTGCCTGGGGGTCTGCCTGGCCGGGTTATCGGTCATTGCGCGCGCTCCACCAGCAGGCTGTCGACCTTCTCGAGATCGTCATCAGTGAGCTCGCCCGCCTGTTGCTTGAGAACCAGAAGATTCGTGAGATAGTCGTACCGCGCCTGGTTGTAGGCGCGCTCGGCCACGTAGAAATTGTTCTCGAACTGGAGCAGCTCGAACTCGCTCCCCGTGCCGAACTCCACCGCGCGCCGGCTGGCCTCCACGGCCGTGCGGGCCGATTCCAGCGCCCGCTTCGCGGCGGTGATGTCCCGGATCCCGTTGACGACGTTGCGATACGCGCCGCGGGTCTGTGCCTCGATGTCGCGGATCACGCCCGTGTACTGCGCCTCGCTCTGTCGGTGGAGCGCACTCGCCTGCCGCTCCGCGGCGAGCGCGCCGCCCCCCTGGAAGAGCGGCCAGTTGACCTCGACCCCCACCTCGTCGATGGTCTGGTTGCCGCCGATCCCCGTGGGCTGCCAGAGGCGCGAGCTCGTGCCGAAAAGAGACACGGTAGGCATCATGCTGCCGCGCTGGGCCAGCACCTCGCGGCCCGCGGCCGAGGCGGCCAGCTTCGCGGCGCGCGCAGCAGGGTTGTTGTTCCGCGCGTGGGCGACCCAGGCATCCGCCGAGGTTGGATCCGGCGCCGTCAGGGGGATGTCCTCCCGCAGGGGCGCGAGGGCTGTGACGGGTCTGGGGAAGGGGCCGGCGATTTCTTCCATTGCAAGCGCCGCGTCATCGAGTGTGTTGCCGGCGTCGATCACGGGCTGCTCGGTCAGATCGTAGTACGCCTCGGCCTGCTCGACGTCACTGCGCGGCCCGATGCCGGTCTGCGAGCGGATCTTCGCCTGGCGCAATAGCGTCGCGAAGGCATCCCGCTCGCTGCGATAGGTCGCAAGCTGATCGCGCGCCGAGAGGATGGCGAAGTACGCGCGCGCAACCCGCAGCAGCAGCGTCTCCTGAGCGCTCTGCAGAGTCGCATCGGCGCTGGCTGCCTGGAGATCCGCCTCCTTGAGGCGCTCCCAGGATTGCATGCTGAAGAGGGTCTGCGACAGTGTCAGCGTGATCGCATGCTGGTTGCCGATGCAGCGCTGCAGGGCGCCCGGCAACATCGCCGTGCAGTCCGCCGACGCGCCGGCGGAGCCGGCCGGGGTGTCCGAATTCTCCGCGCCGAGGCGCTCACGGTCCGCGGAAGCGGTCGCGTGCAGTTGGGGCAGCAGTTGCGCCCGCGCCTGCGGGCGTTGCTGGGCGGCGGCATCGCGCGAGAAGGTCGTGGCCATGAGAGTCGCATCGTGGCTGCGCGCCAGCTCATACAGTTTCAGCAGATCGTTGCCCCGCGCGCACGGGCCGAGGCCCAGAGACACCGCACCCAGAGCCAACCAGAGACTTGCCAATCGACGTCCACTTGCCATGACGGGATAAAGGCAAGCTCTGTGCCATTTGCGGCCACTTTCTAAGCCTTTGTTCCAGCAGCAGATTCCTCACGCGATACGAGCTGCGGATTGTCCGCGGACAGTCCGCGAACGATCCGGACGATCCGGACAGCCGCAGCAGCGTCCGGCGCTGCATGCCCCTGCAGTGCCGGACGGCGTCAGAGGAGGTCGCGAAGTTCCGCCTCGGCCGATCCATTCACGATCGCGAGATAGCCCATCGTGACGGGCAGCTTGAAGCGCCGCGGTCCGGCGCTGCCGGGATTCACGTAAAGAACACCCTCGCGACGGACCACGCTCGGCTTATGCGAGTGGCCCGAGATCACGACCTGAGGGCGGTCGGGTTCCGATCGGACACTGAGCTCCTTCACGTCGTGCACGACTTGGACGCGGACTCCCTCGAGCGGCAGCATGAGAGTGGCGGGCAACTTCCCGGCCCACGGTCCCCGATCGTTGTTGCCCCGCACGGCGTGCACCGGCGCCACGGCTGCAAGCTTCTCGAGCACCTCCGGCCCGCCGATGTCGCCGCCATGAATGATGGCGTCGACGCCGGCAAGCGCTTCCAGCGCCTCCGGTCGAAGCAACCCATGCGTGTCCGAGATCAGGCCGACCCTCATCGAGGGCCACTCTATACTGCTCACATGCCCTCAAGGGAGTACCTCCTCTCGCTTCCCGAGCGCGTGATCCGCTCGGCCCTGGGACTCAGCGCAGGGCTGCTGCGTGAGGTCGGGGAAATAGCGCTGCCGCGCGGCGTTCGCCGCAGCCATCTCTATCGGAATCTCGTCGACGTTACGCTCCGGTTCGTGATCGAGCGGGTCGGCGGCGCCGAGGGGGTCTACCCCAGGGAGGAGCCTCAATCCGATGACTTTCTCGCACGGCGCGGGGCTGGCCACGCGATCGAGCTTCTCGGCATCGTCGCCTTTCGGGTCTCGCCGGTGTGGGTGCTCGCGGCGCTGGCCGATGTCAGCGGGCTGGGGCGGCGCCTGATCCCGGAAATCGCCGCGGCGCTGCAGGCGGAAGGCCTTCTGGAGAAGGGCTCTCGCTTCGAGAGCGTGGATCAGCTGCTCGATGGGCTGGAGAAGACCTCGGCGCGGTTGGCAGAGACGGTCAATACCCCGCCGCTCGATGTTGCAAGCCTGCGAAAGGAATGGACCGCAATACGGACGGAGGCAGCGCGCCTGCGGCCGACCACTCTGCCGCCGCCTCGGGCCATTTCCAGCAGTTGGGAGGAGATCAAAGAGGTATCCACCCGCCAGGGCCGATCGATCTTCGAGACTTCGTCGCTGCTGGCCGTCTCCACCGTCCGCGCATTTCCAGGGACGGCCCGCCGGTTTTCGGCGTCCGCCCGCGTCGGCGCACGGCATACCGGAAAGCTCCTCTCAGGGGCGATCCTCGAGCACTACGGACAAACCATGAGCGAGCTGCGCCAGGTGGGCTATCTCACCTACGCCAAGCGGCAGTTGAGTCCTTACGTGCGCGCCTGTGTCGAGCAATTCTCGCCGCGGCGGAAAACGCTCACCCAACGGCTGTTGGATAAGGCGCGCCGCCGAAAGTGAGCGCCCGACGGGCGCAACAACAGCAACCGGCGCTTTACCGCCTCACCGGAGTCAATCGATGTCCCCAACCGTCCGCCGCTCCGTCCTCACCGTGACCGCCGCCATCGTGGTCCTGGTCGGCATCGCCGGCGTGTGGGTCGCGCATTTTCGGGTGCAGCCGCCGAAAATCCACTATGCGAAGCCATCGTCCGCGCTCGAGGCGCAGCGGCAGGATCTCGATTACTTCGGAAGACTCCTGGCGCTGGATCGGTCCTTTACCCCGCGCAGGCGGGCGGCGGCCGAGCAGCGGTTGGCAGCGCTCGAGAATCTCCCATCGTCGCTTCCGGTGCCGAAACTGCAGACCGCGCTCATGCAGATCGTCGCGCTCGCCGACAATGGTCACTCACGAGTAGATGCGATCCGTGACAAAGGAACGCTGTGGACCGAGCCGGTTCGGGTCACACGGTTTGCCGAAGGCTTTTACGTGATGCGGGCGACCGCGCCGTATCGCGACATGTTGGGCGGACGCATCGAAAGCATCGATGGCGTCCCCTTCGACAGGGTGCTCGCTCTGCTCGAGACGCTGCGCGGTGGGATCGAGGGCCTGCGCCGCGAAAGCGCCGCCACCTTTATCATACTGCGTGACGTACTGTACGGGCTCGGTATCGCGGCCGATCCTCACATTTCCAACTGGACGGTCCGCTCTCCGGATGGCCGTCTCGTCACCCGCACGATAGCCGCGGTGCCGCTGACCAAGCGGGAAGGCCCACCGGCTGACGAGCGCTGGCTGTCGCCGGAGCCCCTGAAGCGCATCGGCGACTGGATCTCCTATGCGCCCGCTTCGGGAGTGTTGCCGGAAAGCCTGAGCGACTATGACCGTCATTTCGCCCTGTACCCGGTGGCCGGTACTTGCGCCGCGGCGGTGAGGCTGCAGAGCATCGCAGATGCCGACGGCCAGCAGATCCGACCCTTTCTCCTGTCCGCGCAGGCAGCGTTGGAGAAATCGAAGCCTTGCGCGATCGTTCTCGACCTTCGCGGCAACGGCGGCGGCGACTACACGAACACCTGGGACTTCACTCATGCGCTGCCGCATCTGACCACCGGTCCCATCTACATCCTGACCGATCCGCAGACCTTCTCAGCGGCGATCACCACCGCCGGGTTCACGATGAATGCCGCCGGCAACCGCGTGACGATTGTCGGCGAGCCGGTAGGCGACCGGCTGGCCTTCTATTCAGAAGGTCGGAGAGGTTGCTTGCCTCACTCCGGCATCTGTGTGGCCTTCCAACTCGCCCGACACGATTACGCCCGGCCGTGCCTCGGCTGGAACTGCTTCTGGGTGGATTGGCTCTTTCCGGTTCGCGTCAGGACCTTCCAGCCGCAGGTCCTCATCCCGCGCCGGTTTTCTGACTGGAACGCCGGCCATGACGCCGCCTATGAATGGTGCGTGTCGGCCATCAAGGAAGGCCGGTCGCACTCTGGACGGGCGGAAACTTACGCCGCGTCGGCCCGGGCCTCCGAGCGTCCCAGAGCCACTCGCGAAGAATAGACGTGGTCGACCAGTCCCCACTCCTTGGCTTCGGTTGCCGTCATGAAATGATCGCGGTCCAGCGTGCGCTCCACTTCCTCATACGTGCGGCCGCAGTGCTTCGCGTAGAGCTCATTCATCCGGCGCTTGGTCTTGATGATGTCCTGGGCGTGCCGCTCGATGTCGGATGCCATCCCCTGGAAGCCGCCCGAAGGCTGATGGACCAGAATGCTGGCGTTGGGAAGCGCGATCCGCTGTCCCGGCGCGCCCGCCATCAGGAGAAAAGAGCCCATCGAATACGCTGTCCCCATGCATACGGTGGCGACAGGACACTTGATCCACTGCATGGTGTCGTAGATGGCGAGGCCGCTCGTCACCACACCGCCCGGCGAGTTGATGTACATCGCCACCGGTTTCTCGGGATTCTCGGACTCGAGGAAGAGCAACTGCGCGTTGACCAGCGCCGCCACTCCGTCGTCGATCTGGCCGTTGACGAACACGATCCGGTCCCGCAGCAGGCGGGAGAAAATGTCGAATGCCCGCTCGCCGCGCGCGGACTGCTCGATCACCATGGGCACGAGATTCGCGCTCATCAGGCGACCCGCCGCAGAGGATATGGCGCGGCCAGAGACACGATGGGCCTGCGCCGCCGCTGCGCGCTCGTGATCGGCGTGACACGGATAGGGGCCACAGCCGCAGTGGCCGCCGCCGGAACGATCCTGAACTCCCCGTGTGTGAGCCGAAGGTGCGTGCCTCCCGATTGACCGGGCGCAAGCTCGACGGTGACCACGGAGTGGACCTCCCGGCCGCCGCTGTCGCCCTCACGACCTTCCCGATCCTGCCAACCGTAGCGCAGCAATCGATGCGGCTCCGCAGTGAGGATCTCATAACAACTGGAGCCGGTCCGACCACCCCTGGCTTCAACTGAAACCCGTCCGTCGGGCAACGTTGCCGCGGCTAGCCGCCGCGGCGATGCCGGGCTCTCTTGGCGCGGGTCGGCGCGGCCCGGCTCATCCGTCGTCAACCACGCCTCCAGCAGCCGAGGCTCCGTCAACGCGCGCCAGACCTTCTCCGGCGGCTCGTCGAAATCACATTCGAAAACCAGAGAATCCGAGGGATCCGGTTGCGCCTGCATCACTCGATCTCCTTAAGCACTCGTTTCAGCTTCTGCAAACGTTCCGGCCAGAACTGCCGGTAGCGCTGCAACCAGTCGGTGAGAGGCTCGAGGCCTCCGGGGTCAGAGCGGTAGAAGGCTCGGCGACCTTCCCTGCGCTCGGTAACCAGTCCGGCGCGCCTCAGGGCGGCGAGGTGTTGCGAGATCGCCGGCTGCGAGACCGAAAATCCCGCCGTGATCTCGGCCACGTTCATCTCCCGCGCGCAGAGCTTCTCGAAGACCGCTCGCCGGGTAGGATCCGCCAACGCCTGAAACAGCTGGGCTTCCACCATCATGCGGTAATCATAAGTCCATACTTATTGAAAACGCAAGCCGGTTCGTTGTCGTTTACTGCCCCGCGCGCGAGAATCCAGGCGATGAGCGAGCCACCCAACAGTCCGGGCCAATCCGTCGCACATGTATCGGACACGGCCCTTTGGGTCGCGGTGCACCGCGCGACGGAAACGAAGCGGAAGGATGCTCTCTTCCGCGACCCTTATGCCGAGCGGCTCTCGGGCGAGCGTGGCAGGCAGATCGCCGGGCAGCTCGAGCCGGGCAATGGCGCTGCCTGGTCCATCATCACGAGGACAGCCGTTCTCGATGAGTTGATCATGGACTCGATTCGCGGCGGAGCCGACACGATTCTCAACCTGGCCGCGGGCCTGGATACACGTCCCTACCGGCTTTCTCTGGCTCCGGCCACCCGCTGGATCGAAGTCGATTTCCCCGAAATGATCGCCTACAAGGAGAGCAAGCTCGCCGACGCCCGCCCGCAATGTGCGCTCGAACGCATTGCGCTCGATCTCACCGACCGCCCTGCGCGTCAACGCCTCTTCGCACGTGTGAGTGAAGAGAGCCGACAGGTGCTCGTCATCACCGAAGGACTCCTCATCTATCTCACACTGGACGAGGTTGCCGCCCTCGCACGGGACCTGCACGCCATGCCGCGTTTCCAGCTGTGGACTGCGGACGTGCTGACCCCCGAGCTGCTCGAGTGGCTGCTGGAGCGGCAGTTCAAGACGTTTGCGACTGGCACCGTGCGCATGCACTTCGCACCGCCCGGAGGGGTCGCCTATTTCGAGCGGTTCGGCTGGCGCGCCCGCACCGTGCGCAAAATGACGGTCGAGAGCCGGCGCCTCAAGCGAGAAATGCCGCGAGCGTGGCTCTACCGGCTCCTCAGCTCGCTCTCCCCTAAACACGTACGCGAGCGCCACAGCAAGTTCGAATCGCATTTTCTTCTCCTCGAGCGGGCCTGATCGATTCCTGGGACGCACTGATACTAAAGCACTTGCTTTACCAATTGACACCGCTATACTTAGGTAAATGCTTAACCAACAGCCGCACCTCGATCGCGTCTTCCATGCGCTGGCCGACCCCGCTCGCCGGGCGATGCTCGAGCGCCTCGGCCGCGGGCCGGCGCCCGTGACGGAGCTCGCGCGGCCCTTGCCGATGTCATTGCCGGCCGCAATGCAGCATCTGAGTGTGCTCGAAGAGGCCGGCCTGGTGCGAACCGAAAAAATCGGCCGCGTGCGGACCTGCGCCATCGACCCTCGGGCGCTGAGCCGCGCCGAGCAGTGGATCAATGCCCGGCGAATCGAGTGGGAGCGACGGCTCGATCGGCTGGGGGACTATCTCGAGACGCTGCAGAGCCCGAAGGAGACTGACGATGACCCAGAATGAGCATGCGCTGACCCTCTACATGCATCCCCTGTCATCGTACTGCTGGAAAGCCCTGATCGCTCTTTACGAGCTGGGGGCGCCGTTTCGCAAGGAGCTGATCGAAGGCCGGCCATCGGACAACGAGAAGCTGCGGCGGCTTTGGCCCATGGCCAAAATGCCCCTTCTTCACGATGAGGCCCGAGGCGATGTAGTGCCGGAAGCCAGCATCATCATCGAATACCTGCAGCAGCACTATCCGGCACCCACGAGCCTCATTCCGTTCGATGCCGGCTCGCAGCTGGAAGTCCGCCTCTGGGATCGCTTCTTCGATCTCTACGTCCATACGCCGATGCAGAAGCTCGTCAACGACCGTCTGCGTGCGCCCGGACATCAGGATTCCACGGGTGCGGCCGAGGCGAGATCCACGCTCGCGATCGCATACGAACTGCTGGAGGAACGGCTGCGGTCCCGACACTGGATGACGGGCGACTCCTTCACCATGGCAGACTGTGCCGCATTGCCCGCTCTCTTCTATTCCGCAGCGGCGCAGCCGTTTTCGCCCGCGCATCCCCATCTGACCCGGTATTTCGAGCACCTGCTGACACGCCCCTCTGTACAGCGCACGATAGACGGCGCTCGGCCGTACTTTCATCTGTTCCCGTTGCGCGAAGCGCTGGACCCACGATTCACACGTTCAGCCGCGTGAGCGCTGACACGTGAAGGACGACATCATGCCCACCCGCAGTTTGGAGAGCCCCGGATGCGCCGAGAGACAGGAAGGCGCCTCCACGCCGAGCTCGCGTTCCGTCGTGCATGCGACGTTCGATCTCGAGCGGACCTACGACGCGCCGGTCTCCCGTGTCTGGAAAGCCCTGAGCGACATGAGCGCCAAAGAGAAGTGGTTCGCCGGCAGCCCCGGAAAGTGGCAAGTTCTCGAGCGCCAGATGGACGTGCGCGTCGGCGGCCGCGAGCTGTTGCGCGGCCGCTGGGATAGCGGGACTGTCACGACATTCGACGCCGTGTACCAGGATGTGATTGCGCACGAGCGCCTGGTCTACAGCTATCAGATGTTCATCGACGAGCGGAAGATCTCCGTCTCCCTGGCGACCTTACAACTCGAGGCGCAGGGAGCGCGGACGACCCTGAAAGTCACCGAGCAAGGCGCCTTCCTCGACGGCTACGACGATGCCGGCTCACGCGAGCACGGCACCGGGCTGCTACTCGATGCGCTCGGCGCGTCGCTGCGTGAGTAAAATCGGCTCAGTGGAAATCGCGCGACCGGGTGATCAGCTGCCCGAGCAGCGGTGTGCGGTCAATCAGCCGGTGGGCCACGACGTGCATGACACCTTCCTGGCGCTGGAGCTCGCCATGGACCTCCAGCAATCGTGATTCCACCAGGGGCTGGCGGTACTCGTCGCCTATCCTTTCCCAAACGATGATGTTCACCTGCCCCGTCTCGTCCTCCAACGTGAGGAAGGTCACGCCGCTCGCGGTGCCCGGACGCTGACGCATCAAAACGATGCCTGCCGTGCGTACCGGTTTGCCATGTGCAATACCATCCAAATCGCGCGCGGTGAAGAGACGCTTGGATCGCAGCGAATCACGCAATAGCGCCAATGGATGCCGGCCCAAGGTGAGCCCCACGGAAGCATAGTCAGCTACGATGCGCTCCCCTTCCGTAGGAGTCCTCAGCAGCGGAGTCGGCTCATGAGCGGCCTCATGTGGCGCATCGACCCGCGCCGCCTCCAGCGGCAGCGGCCGCTCCGTTCCCGCCACCTCCCAGAAAGCCAGATGACGGTTGCCGCTCAACGAAGCGAATGCGCCGGCGGCGGCCAAAGCTTCGAGATCGCCACGATCCAGCGCGGCGCGAGCCGCGAGATCCTGAACGCTGTCGAACGGCTGCTGCCGGCGAGCCTCGATGAGGCGCTCCGCGCCAGCACTGGAAAGCGACTTGACGAGCCTCAAGCCCAAACGCAACGCAGGCTCTCCATCTTCTTCACGTCGCTCCAGCGTGCAGTTCCAAACACTCGCGCAAACGTCGACTGGCCGCACCTCCACCCCGTGGGTACGCGCGTCCCTAACAAGCTGCGCTGGCGCGTAAAAACCCATCGGTTGGCTATTGAGCAGCGCCGCCGTAAATGCCGCTGGCTCATGACATTTGAGCCAGGCCGAATCGTATGCCAATAAGGCAAAGCTTGCGGAATGTGAATTGTGAACGATGAAATTATTCGCCAAAAAATTGTGATTTCCCTCGATCTGCAGGTCATATGTCTCTCTTTTCCCAACCGTCTCGATTTCTACGATCCGATCCCAATAGACATTGGAATTCGCGAGACGCGAAAGTTCACGTGAACCCAGATACTTGGCCAAACGCCCGATAACGGAACGGCGAAATCCTATCTTGGCGCCGCCTCGAGTCTGAATCTCACGTATGCAAAGACCAGCTGCGCGTCCAATCGTCACCCAACTGAGTCCCAGCTTGTCACGCTCACGTCGAATGATCGTTCTAACTTCGACGGGAATGATGTCCCGCGACATTCGACCATTCCTTCGCGCAGCCAGAGCTTTTGAACGTCTGCGCTTCTCGGGATCGAGAAAACGCCTGCCGATACAGCGCCAGAAGCGCTGCAGCGGCTCCTCGCCCGTGATCGTAACCACGTTATGATTTATTCTCTTCCCCCTGTAGATGCGCACGCACCGATAGAGGCGCGAGACTATTCCCAACCGCAAAAGCAAATGCTGCACTTCCGTAGCGAACCTCGACGAGGCAGTGTCGTAGTCGACATGCCCAGCCATCGAAAAGGTTCCGTCTCCTTCCCAAAGACGGGCTATCAGTAGCGCGACATTTGCATCGCATAGCTCGAAAACCTCCGATGGCAAGCGCTTTTCGCGCGCGCCGTGGCCCCACATGCCTAGCGACCTTACCCACTCCACCGCTCCGATTGGACGACGACGATCAATCCGTCTGACACGCACGCTCAAACAGTTCCTGTGGTAATTGACCACCGCACGTGTATTCGGAAATTTCTCGACCGCCTTGACGAATTCCTGCCAATGCCAGCGTTCGATCGTATAGAAGTAGAAGGTGGAGGGATGGCACAAATTGCCTTCAGCGATCAGATCGGCAAGAACCAGAATCTTGTATCGTGGCCATCGTCGTCGTAATGCTAACGGCAGCGTGCGCGCCACAGCTACGTGATCGCCCACCTGCAATTCTCCGAGTTTGGACCAGCCTTCCATGGTCCTAAAGGGATGCTCTGCGGTTGCCATAATGGAGTGGCCCAATGCAGTCTTGAGGCGCAAGACGGGCTTTTCCCCACTCGCCCTTATCGCCACGACCTGACGTTTACGTAAGCGCAACTCCTCATCGCATGCGAGCGTCGTCCTGATTTGCGCCTGCCCAGATATAATTTCATCGATAGTCAGCCATCTTCCTGTATCAGCGTCCAAAACGCGGGTCTCGCCCACAACACATTCCGGAAAGCCGTACTCGCCGAATCCCAACATCTGTTGATATAACCGCTGCGCGAATTCCTCCGCGTAACCGCGCTCTCTCATCCCGCCGATCAGCTTCTCCCGGAAGTGCTCGATCCCGCCGCTTCGCTTCCAGGCCCCCATCGCGCGGCGCAGCGCATCCGCCTCCCCGGGCGTGAAGCCCGCGGCGGCGATGGCGAGCTGCATCACCTGCTCCTGGAAGATCGGCACGCCGAGGGTGCGTTTCAACACCCCTTCGACCTCGCGGCTGGGGTAGCTCACCGGCTGGCCGGACTTCCGGCGTTTCAAGTAGGGGTGCACCATGTCACCCTGGATGGGGCCGGGGCGGACGATGGCGATCTCGATGACCAGGTCGTAGTAGGAGCGCGGCTGCAGGCGCGGCAGCATCGCCATCTGCGCGCGCGACTCGATCTGGAAAACGCCGATGGTATCGGCGCGGGAGATCATCTCGTAGACCTCCGCCGCCTCCGCCGGCAGGTCACCGAGGGCATGGTGCGTGCCGCGGAAGGCATTCACCAGGTCGAATGACTTGCGCAGCGCCGTCAGCATCCCCAACGCCAGCAGATCGACCTTGAGAAGGCCGAGGTCGTTGAGATCGTCCTTGTCCCACTGCACCACCGTACGTCCCTCCATGGTCGCGTTCTCGATGGGCACCAGCTCCTCGAGCGCTCCTTCCGAGATCACGAAACCGCCGACGTGTTGGGAAAGGTGCCGCGGGAATCCCGGAAACGCGACCAGCTCCTGCGCCAGAGGCAACAGTCGCGCGAGCGTCGCGCCATCGGCATCGAAGCCCGCCTCGCGCAGCCGCTCGCGCATCACCTCGCCGCCGTCCCACCACTGCATGACCTTGGTGAGCCGCACGCATTCCTCGGGGCTCAACCCGAAGATCTTGCCGAGATCGCGCAGCGCGCTGCGCGGCCGGTACATGATCACCGTCGCCGCGATCGCCGCCCGGTCCCGGCCGTACTTATCGTAGACATACTGGATGACTTCCTCCCGCCGCTCGTGCTCGAAGTCGATGTCGATGTCGGGCGGCTCGTTGCGCTCCCGGGAAATGAAGCGCTCGAAGAGCAGCGATGCGCCGCGTAGCGGGTCGACGGAGGTCACTCCCAGGCAGTAGCAGACACGCGAGTTGGCAGCGGAGCCCCTGCCCTGACACAGAATTTGCCGGCTGCGCGCGAAGGCGACGATGTCGTGGACGGTGAGGAAATAAGGCTCGTAGCGCAGGTCCGCGATGAGAGTCAGCTCGTGCTCGATGGCCTTGCGCTCACTCTCCGGCACGCCCTGCGGCCAGCGCCAGCGGGCCCCCGCCTCCGTGAGCTTGCGCAGATGGCTGGCCGGAGTCTCGCCCGCGGGCACGAGCTCGTGCGGATACTCGTACCGCAGCTCCTCCAGGGAGAAAGTGCATCGCCCGGCGATGGCCACCGTCTCTTCCAGCAGCTCACGCGGATAGAGCTTCGCCAGCCGCTCGCGCTCGCGCAGATAACGCTCGCCATTGGGATAGAGCTTCGTGCCGGCTTCCCGGATCGGCACGTTGTGCCGGATTGCGGTGACTGCGTCCTGTAGTCGACGCCGTGCACGCACGTGCATATGGACGTCGCCGCTCGCCACCAGCGGCAATCCAACCTCGCGACCGACCCTCTGCAGCGCCTCGAGACGCTCGCGATCGCTCCCCTCCCGAAGCAGCTCGACACCGATCCACGCCCGGTCACAGAAGCGCTCCTTCAGCCAGCGCGCCTCTTCGGTGGACTGACGCTCGGCGGACGGGTGCGCAGCCAGCCAGAGCACGAGGCAATGCTCGAGCCCATTCTCCTCCAGGTCGGCACGCGTCAACGAGTATTCGCCTTTCTCGGCAGCTCGCCGCCCGCGGGTAATGAGCCGGCAGAGCCGACCGTACCCGCGCCGGTCGGTAGCGAGCACGACGAGCTTCAGCCCGCAATCGAGGCGCAGCTCCGACCCGATGATGAGCTTCAGCTGCTGCCCTTTCGCCGCTACGTGCGCACGCACGACACCGGCGACGGAGCACTCATCCGTAATGGCCAGCGCTTCGTACCCCAGCTCCACCGCCTGCCCCACCATCTCGTGCGGATGCGACGCGCCGCGGAGAAACGTAAAGTTGGTCAGGCAGTGAAGCTCGGCGTAGGGAATCTCGAGGGTCAACCGAACACTCCATGGAGGAACCAGCGGTGCGGCGGCTCGCGCTCGCGAAACACCCAGAGGCGTGCTCCGCGTACATCGACCGCGGTGTAGTAGTCGCGCGCAATCTCCTTACCATCCCACCACCCGGTCTCGATCCGCTCCGCCTCGCCGAGCAATCGCAAAGGTCCTCGGCGCCGCGGTAGCCCATCCCGCTCGTTGAGCAGGCGCGGAACCGGCAACAGCCACAGTGGACGGCGGTCGAAGGGCTCCTCATTCCGTGAGCCGCTCTGAATCGCCGACGTGGTGAACACAGGCTCCCTGATCTTCCAGGCCGCCTCCGGCCGATGATCTGCAATGACTCGAAGCCCATACACCGATTCAGGCCCCAGCCGAGCCCGCAGCCGCTCGATGAGCTCCGGCGCGCGCGCAGCCACCCCGCCGCCATGCTCTCCAGCCTGCCAGAGTCCCCCCGAAGCCAGCACCCGCGATACCAGTGCCCCCGAGCGCAGCTCACAGGCGCGCACCGGCTCCGGCAGCACCAGCGCGCTCAGCCGCTCCTTGAGCAACGCGGCAAGCTGTACCGGATCGGCCAGTGGCGCGGCGAGCCGCAGTACACAGCGGGTCGGTGGCACCGCGCGATGCTGCAGGCGGCACTCGAGCGCCAACACCCCGCACTGACGTGCCGTAAGGAACTCACCGAGCTGTGCGAGCAGTGGCTCGAGCACCGCAACGAGAGCCCCATGACTCTCCAACTCATAGATGAGCTCGCGGCGGCGGCGAAAGCGCGCTCGCACCTCGAAGCGCTGCTTGAGGTCGCTGGCGCGGCCGACCAGCCGATCGAGTGTTTGCAGCGGCGCGGTACCGAAGCGGCGCGCAAAACCTGCGCGCGGCAGCCGCAGCGCCTCGCCGATGGTCCGCACGCCGATACGCGCAAGGCGGTCCAGCGTGTCCTGCGGCCAGCGCAGCGTCGCCAGCGGCAGAGGGGACAGTTTGCCGACGAGCTGCGCCGGATCCGTGATGGCCGGCAGCGAGGCGGGGACGGCCATCTTGCGGGCAGCGCGCGCCAGCGCCAATGCGGCCAGGGGGGTGGGCGCCACCGCGAGCGTGCAGGGCATCCGCAGGCGCGAGCACTCGCCTGCCATTTCCCGACTCAACCCCTCCACACCGCCGAAAAGATGCAGGCTTCCCTTCACCTCGAGCAGCAGGCCGTCAGGCGGCTCGAGAGTGACGCGGGGGGTTAGCCGTTGCGCGCCAACGATCAGACGCTCGAGGTCCTGTTGCGCAGGTTGGGAAGATGCAACCCCGAGGTGCGCGGCCAACCACAGCTCCGCGGGAGCTGGCGTCGCCGCATCCGCGCGGCCGATGGGGCGAAATGAGCCAGCGGGCCGCGATGATGGCGGCACCTGCCGCGGCGCCGGTGCGGCCGGGCTCTCCTCCAATGGAAGCTCGAGAGCTCTGCGGTGTCGCATGGCGCCTCACCGTAAGGGGAGCTCGATAGCTCCGCGCGCGCCGCCCCGGCTCTTCAGCAGCGTGACCCGCGTCCCCGAAGCGGCAGGCTCCACGGCAATCCGCAAAGCCGCCGGCGAGGAGTCCCGCGCAGCCTCCCTGGGCCGGAACAACACCCCGAGGGTGCCGCCCTGCTCCGCTGCGAGGTGCAGGCGGCGGATCTGCCGCGGCAGCGCGCTGCGCAGCCAGGCCAATGCGATATCGCAGGCACCGGAGCGAAGCGTCTGCTCGAAGGACCAGAGCACAAATTTCCCTCCAACCTCCTTCTTCCTTGTAGTTTGCACAACGAGTATCCGCTCCAGCGCTACACCGGATCGCGCCAGCGCCGGCGCGAAAGGCTGCAGGGGTGGCGCCACCCACGCGCACCAGCGCGCTTCCGGGCGCCGCGTCGCGGCCGCAAGAGCCGGTAACAGGAGCGCCAGCTCCCCTGCCCCGAAACAGGTCGGGAGGATCTCGATCAACCCGGTGCGCGGCCAGCCACCTCCGGGCAAACCCTCATCGAGAGCCGCAAACCCGGTAGGCAACGTCCGTGTTCGCGCGACGCTGCGGCCTCGCCAGATGGCGGGATGCTCGAGCAGGCGGGAGAGATCCCGGGACATGGCAGGAGCCGGGCATTACTACATCAACCCGTGGGTCTTTCCACGGCGCAGCACGCCGACCACGATGCCCTCGATGAGCAGCGGCTGCTCCTTGAGATCCACCTTGATCGGCTCGAAGTCACTGTTCTCCGGCATGAGCCAAACGACCGAGCCTTCCTGACGATAGCGCTTCACGGTGACCTCGTTCTCCAGGCGCGCCACGACGATCTGGCGGCTGCGCACCTCCGCCGTGCGGTGAACCGCGACGAGGTCGCCATCGAGAATACCGGCGTCCTTCATGCTCATGCCGGTGACCTTGAGAAGGTAATGCGGCCGCGGCTGAAAAAGACCCGGATCGATCTGCAGACGAGTCTCGAAGTTCTCTTCCGAGAAGATCGGCTTGCCGGCGGCGACCCGCCCGATGAGTGGCAGACCCATCTGCTCCCGGATGGTGTCCTTCAGTTGGATGCCGCGCGAGGCTCCCGGTACGAGCGCGATGACACCCTTGCGGGCGAGGGCGCGCAGGTGATCCTCGGCGGCATTGGGGGACCTGAATCCGAGCTCGCGGGCGATCTCCGCGCGGGTGGGAGGCATGCCAGTATCGGTAATGAAGCGCTGGACCAGGCGCAGAATTTGCATCTGGCGCGGGGTGAGGTCGGACATCTTGCGCTGCCTGTTCATTTATACACCACTGCGATTATATCCAGATCTGGGCCAAAGGCAAGTGGACGTCATGCAACAGCTACGTCAATGCCGATCTGACAGGCACGTCGTCCGGACGCCCGGGCTGCGCGTCCGGCCCTCCTCTCAGCGCAGGCACTCGGCGCCGGACTGCACCTCTACCGCCTACTGGACCGCCGCACAAACTGTCGCGAGTCAAAGACAAAGTGGCGTTTCGAGTTGCATTCCCACCCCAAATTTGGTGCAGTTGCGTGCTGCGAAGGCGACGGCGCGCTTGCCCGCTGTCTTTGCATTGCGTTCTCAGGACCTCCCGAATCAACAACCCAGAAGGGGACTTGTATGAAGTGCGCGAGTGTTGTCAAGGTGGCTGCTGCCGCTGCAGTCGTGATCGGCCTTGTAGGTTGCCAGGACCTCAAGCCGATGCAGTCTGATATCGCGGATCTGAAGTCGCAGGTTGCTCAGCTGCAATCGCAGGTGGCGGCCTCGAAGAGCTCGGCGGATCAGGCGGCGAGCGCCGCCCAGTCGGCCAGCCAGGCGGCCAGCGGTGCGCAGAGCACTGCGAACCAGGCGTTGGCTGCCGCTCAGGCCGCTCAGTCCGCGGTCGATGCGACCAACGAGAAGATCAATCGCATGTTCAAGCGGTCGATCTCGAAGTAAAGAGCGGTTTCCCGCTTCTTTAAAGAAACGCCGCGCATTTCGCGCGGCGTTTTTCTTTGTCCATTGGCTAAAAGTCGCCTGGCGCTTTTAGCGGCCAGCCTCGTGACTCGTTCCACCTCGCGGCCCAGGGAGCGGCGCCACCGAGACCCGTCAAGCGAGAATACGCGCCCCGGGAAACGGCCGCTTAGTGGCTTGCTTTCGAGCAAAGAGCGCCTGAGGAAGGTCAGTAACGGATGAGAGCGGAACCCCACGTTACACCGCCGCCGAAGGCCTCGAGCAGCAGCAGGTCACCGCGCTTGATCCGGCCGTCGCGGACCCCGGTGTCGAGCGCCAGGGGCACCGAGGCCGCCGAGGTGTTGCCGTGGTCCTGCACCGTGGTGATGACCCGATCCATCGTAAGGTCGAGCTTGCGCGCCGTGGCCTGGATGATGCGCATATTCGCCTGGTGCGGCACCAGCCAGTCGATGGCGGAGCGATCGAGCGCATTGGCCGCGAGCGCCTCGTCGATCGCGCGGCCGAGGGTGGTCACCGCGATCTTGAAGACCTCGCTTCCGGTCATGGTGATGGCCCGCCGCGCCTTGGCTGGATCGCTGCTCGCGGCGAGCCCTCCCCCGCAGTAGAGAAGATCCTTGTAAGAGCCGTCGGCGTGCAGATGCGTCGACAGGATCCCCGGCTCTTCGGCCGCCTCGAGCACCACGGCGCCGGCGCCATCCGCGAACAACACCGCGGTCGAGCGATCGCTCCAGTCCGTGATGCGCGAGAGCGTCTCGGCGCCGATCACCAGCGCCCGGTGGGCGTCGCCGAAGCGCACGAATTTGTCCGCGATGGAGAGCGCGTACATGAACCCGCTGCAGGCGGTCTCGAGGCTGAAGGCCGGAGCTCCACGGCAGCCGAGCCGAGCCTGCAGCAGCGCGCCGCAGTTGGGGAAGATCATGTCGGGCGTCGTGGTGCCGAAGGCGACGAAGTCGACGTCGGCCGGCCGGACGCCGGCGGCATCCAGGGCGGCACGGGCGGCGCGCTCCGCCAGGTCCACCGTGGTCTCACCGCTCGCGGCGATGTGCCGCCGCTCGATGCCCGTCCGCTCCCGGATCCATTGGTCGCTGGTGTCCATCATCTTCTCCAGGTCGAAGTTCGTGAGAACCTTCTCCGGGAGATAGGAGCCCGTACCGGCGATGCGCGAATACTTCAAGTTGTCGAACCCTGCGCTGTCTCGGCACCCTGTGCCGCAAGTGCTTGAGCAATGTGCGCGGTCAGTCCACGACGCGCGGCGAGCGCGGCGGTGATGATGGCCCTGGCGAAGGCCACACCGTCTGCCCTGCCATGACTTTTTACCACGATGCCGGTCAGGCCGACCATGCAGGCGCCGTTGTATTTGCGCGGATCGAGGCCGGCGGCCACCCGGCGCAGCACCGGACGGGCGGCGAGCCCGGCCAGCCGGTCGAGCCATGACGCCTGGAACTCCTGGCGCATGCGGTCGGCGATCAGCGCCGCGGCCCCCTCCATGGTCTTCAGGGCGACGTTGCCCGTGAACCCGTCCGTCACCACCACGTCGACGTCACCCGAGAAGATGTCGTCACCCTCGACGAAGCCGACGTAGTTGAGGTGGCTGGTGGAAAGCAGCGCATGCGCGGCCTGCACCACCTCGTGTCCCTTGATGTCCTCTTCGCCGATGTTGAGCAGTCCGATCCGCGGAGCGGCCAGTCCGTAGACGTCGCGCGCGATGATGGCGCCCATGGCGGCGAACTGGCGCAACTGCTCCGGCGTCGCCTTGGTGTTGGCGCCGAGGTCGAGCATATGGGTGTGGCCGTGGGCCGCCGGGATGGCCGAGATGATGGCGGCCCGCTCGACGCCGGGCAGCGTCTTCAGCACGAAGTGCGCTATGGCGTTCAGCGCCCCGGTGTTGCCGGCGCTCACGCAGGCGGCGGCACGTCCGCTTTTGACCAGCTCCACCGCGACGCGCATGGAAGAGTCCTTCTTGCGGCGAATCGCCTCGCGCGGACTCTCACTCATGGTGACGACCTGGCTGGCGCGCACCACCTCCGTACGCGCCTGCAGGTCTTCGGGCAGCGTTGCGACCCGCGGCCCGATCACCTCCGGATCGCCGACGAGCAACGCCCGCAGGCCCGCATCCTCGCGCAAGGAGCCCAGGGCTCCGGCGATGTAATCGGGCGGCGAATGATCGCCGCTCATCACGTCGATTGCGATGGGCAGCACGGTCGGCGTTGGGAGCGGCGCTCGTCAGCGGGGCGCAGCTATTCCTGCTCGTCCGCCTCGGCCGGCTTCTCGATCACGCGCCGGCCGCGATAGAAACCGTCCGGCGTGATGCGATGGCGCAGGTGCGTCTCCCCCGACTGCGGATCGGTGGAGAGCGCCGGCGTTGAAAGCCCGTCGTGCGAGCGGTGCATACCGCGCCGGGAGGGCGTCTTGCGACTTTTCTGAACTGGCATAGTGTCCTCGTGCGCCCGAAGCGCGCGCTAACTTCAAACCCGAAAACCCACAAACTACTTGTGTCTCAACAGCTCGTCGAGCCCCGCGAAGGGCCGCTGCGTCACGTGCTCCGGCACCTCCTCGGCGACGAGCGGAGCGGACGGCGACACGGCGCACTCGCTCAGCTCCTGATGCAGCGGCACGATGGGCAGCGCAAGCAGCAGCTCCTCCTCGACCAGCTCCCCGGCACTGATGCGCCCGTCGCGCGCGAGCACCGGCTCGAGCTCCTCAGGGACGTCGGCGGCGTCGGCCTCCGCGAGAATCAGCGCCACGTGGGTCGTGCTGTCCAGGACCCATTCCATCGGCTGCATGCAGCGCTGGCATTGCAGCCTCGCCCTGCCGGCGAGCGACAACTCCACCACGGCAAAGCGCGACTGCCGTCCGAAACGCGCAGCGCCATGCACGCTCCCGGCGATGCCCGCGATCCGCGATTTCAACCGCGGCAGCTCGGCCAACGGAACGTCAAAGTCGATCTCGGCCTCGCCTCGGGCGAGCCGATCGACATCGAGCGGCTGAGACCAGGGCGGCGACATGGGGCGCGTATAATAGGTATCGCCTGTCGGCAAGTCAAAATCCGCTGCGTACGTTAAGTCATTGTTTCGCACCGGCGATTTCCGGGAAACCTCATGCCCGAGCTCATTCTCGCCTCGACTTCCGTCTATCGCCGGTCGCTCCTCGAGCGGCTGGGAATCCCGTTCACCGCGTTGCCGCCGGAAATGCCCGAAGACGCCCTTGCCGGGGAGCTGCCTCCGGATCGGGCGCTACGCCTGGCGACCGCCAAGGCACAGGCCATCGCTTCGCGGCGGCCGGAGGCGGTGGTAATCGGCAGCGATCAGGTCGCCGCGCTCGGCAGCAAGATCCTCGACAAGCCGGGCGACGCCGCCCGCTGCCGCGCCCAGCTCACCGCCGCCAGCGGCTCGAGCGCGCGCTTTCATACCGCCTGCGCGGTCATCGCCCCTCGGGCGGGCATTCGAATGGTGCACATCGACACCACGACGGTGTTCTTCCGGACCCTGAGCGGCCAGGAGATCGAACGCTATGTGGAGCGCGAGCGTCCGTTCGACTGTGCCGGGGGCTTCCGCGCCGAGGGCCTCGGAATCTCCCTCTTCGAGAGCATCGAGAGCCGCGATCCCACCGCCCTCATCGGGCTGCCCCTCATTTGGGTTGCCTGTGCCCTGCGCCGCGCCGGCTTCCTACTGCCTTGACGTTCTCGCCCAGCCGATCGAGAACCGTCGCAAGCTCGGGGGGCAACGGCGCACTCGCGCTGAACGTGCCGCCCTGGGGCCACTCGAAGCTCATGCTGTGCGCGTGGAGGAACATCCGCGCGAGGCCGAGCTCGCGCATCCGCGCGTTGAATTCCGCGTCCCCGTACTTTTCATCGCCGGCCACGGGATGGCCGGCATACGTCGCGTGCACGCGGATCTGATGCGTGCGGCCGGTATGCAGCCCGACCTCCATCAGGGTGGCCAATTTGCCGAAGAACTGCACCGGACGGAAGTCGCTCACCGAGGGCTTGCCTGAGGCATCGGCCCGCACGGTCCGCTCGCCCCCGACCCGGGTATCGGTCCGCAACGGGACGTCGATCCGCTTCTGGCCGAGCTCCCATTTCCCTTTCACCACCACCAGGTAGCGCTTGTCGCACTGCCCTTCCCGCAAGAGCTCATGAAGGGTGCGCAGCGTCGCGGCATCGCGCGCCACCAGGAGGCAGCCGCTGGTATCCCGGTCCAGGCGATGCGCGAGCTCGAGCGGCTCGCCGGGCTTGAGGGCCCGCAAAGCCTCGATGATTCCGAAACCGATGCCGCTGCCGCCGTGCACTGCGATGCCCGCAGGCTTGTCGAGGACGAGGAGCCGGTCCGTCTCCTGTACGATCGCCCGCCCGACGACCTCCACCATCGCCGGTGGGGGCCCGCGCGGCGCCCGCGCCGCGCCCTCCTGGGCCTGCTCCCAGATGGGGGGCACCCGGACCCGATCGTTGAGGCTCAGGCGCGCATCCGGGCCGGCCCGGCGGCCGTTCACCCGTACCTCTCCGCGGCGAATGATGCGGAATATCCGGGTCCGCGGCACATCGCTCAGGCGCCGGGCCAGGTACTTGTCGAGGCGCTGGCCGGCATCCCCCTCCTCGACCTCGAAATGCCGCACGCCATGGCCACGGCCCCGGTTTGCGGCGGCCAGGCCATCCGGGCGGTCGGCTTCACCCCCGGAAGCCCGGGATTCGTCCTCTGGCACGTCGATCCTCAATGTAAGGCGCTGTTTCTACAGTAATCTTGCAGTATACTCCGTGCGCCGTCCGCTGTTCGGACGTGCCAATGGTAGGCGGCGCAACGCGCCGCATGTTAGTTGGACCTCCAATAAGAGGCCATCGTATTGGGCCGACAAGATCGCGCAGCCGGCGTCGAACCTCCTTGCTCAGGGTTCCGCGGGCCGCGGCATCGGTTGAGAGCACCGAAGCTTTTCCGGCACCTCGCCCTGCTCGAGGCAGGCATCGATGTGCACGTCGAGACTCCAGCGCAGCGTGAGCGTGCGCCGAGTGTGAGAAATCTTCGCCGCCGCAGCGCGCTTGCGCAGCGGCCTCCCGCCTGCTTGCCGGCCCCACATCTGATAGTAGGGGCACATGAAAAGAATGCTCGTGAATGCAACTCAGGAAGAGGAGTTGCGGGTCGCACTCGTTGACGGACAAAAGCTCTTCGATCTCAGTATCGAGATTCCCTCCCGCGAACAAAAGAAAGCGAACGTCTACAAGGGTCGTATCTCCCGCATCGAGCCCTCGCTCGAGGCCTGCTTCGTCGACTACGGCGCCACCCGGCACGGCTTCCTGCCGCTGAAGGAAGTCACCCGCGATTTCTTCCGCCAGCAGCCGCAGGGCGGACGGATGAACATCCGTGAGCTCCTCTCCGAGGGACAGGAAGTCATCGTGCAGGTGGAGAAGGAGGAGCGCGGCAACAAGGGTGCGGCGCTCACGACTTTCCTCAGCCTCGCGGGCCGCTTTCTCGTGCTGATGCCGAACAATCCACGCGCCGGCGGCGTCTCGCGCCGCATCGAAGGCGAGGAACGCGACCAGATGCGCGAAGTGATGAATCAGCTGAAGATCCCCGACGGCATGGGCGCGATCGTGCGCACTGCCGGCGTCGGCCGCAGCGTCGAGGAGCTGCAGTGGGACCTCGACAACCTGAACGCGCAGTGGGAGCAGATCTCCGCCGCGACAAAGGACCGGACCGCCCCATTCCTCGTCTACCGGGAGAGCGATGCGGTGACGCGCGCGATGCGCGACTACCTCTCCGATGATATCGGCGAAGTGCTGGTCGACGATCCCGCCGCCTTCCAGAAGGCGCAGGAGTACATGCAGCGCTTCATGCCCGCCGATACGCAGCGGCGCCTCAAGCTCTACACGGACGACATCGCGCTCTTCACGCGCTATCAGATCGAGAGCCAGATCGAGTCCGCCTACGCGCACAAGGTGCAGCTACCCTCGGGGGGCAGCATCGTCATCGATTACACCGAGGCGCTGGTGTCGATCGACATCAACTCGGCGCGCGCCACCAAGGGCGGCGACATCGAGACCACCGCGACGAACACCAATCTCGAGGCGGCCGACGAGATCGCGCGCCAGCTGCGCATCCGCGACATCGGCGGCCTCATCGTCATCGACTTCATCGACATGGAGTCGACCAAGAACCAGCGCGAGGTCGAGGATCGCCTGCGCGATGCGGTGCGGATGGACCGCGCGCGGATCCAGATCGGCAAGCTGTCGCGCTTTGGATTGCTCGAGATGTCGCGCCAGCGCCTGCGGCCGTCGCTCGGGGAGTCGAGCCATATCGTATGCCCGCGCTGCGTCGGCATCGGCAGCATCCGCAGCGTCGAGTCGATGACCCTCGCCGTGCTCCGCCTGCTTGGCGAGGAGCTGCGCAAAGACCGCACCTCGCGCGTCATCGCCCAGCTTCCCGTGGAAGTGGCGACTTACCTCTTCAATGAGAAGCGCGAGTGGCTGCGCACGCTGGAAGATCGCAGCTCCGCGGAGCTCATCATTGTCCCAAACCCCAACATCCAGACGCCGGAATACTCCATCAGGCGCGTGAGGGATGACGAAGCCGAGCTGCCGGAGAACCGGCAGACGAGCTATCTGATGCCCACGGCGCCCCAGCCCGCGGAGCCCGGCAGCGCCCTCGACAAACGGCCACCCGCCGAAGTACCGGCCGTGGCGGCGCTGTTGCCCAGCACACCGGCTCCAATGTTGGCGCATCCGCCGGCAATGGCCCCTGCCGCCCCCGTACCCGCCGCCCCCGCGGAGGCCCATCCCGCCAACGGCGGCTTCCGTGCCTGGTTCAAGAAGCTATTCACGGGTGAGTCAGAAGCGGCGGAGCCCGTGCAGGCCGCTGCGCCCGCACCGGCCCTCTCGTCGTCCGCAAGCGGGTCGACTCATCACCGGTCGAGCGGCGGTGGCGAGCGGCGTCGCGACGGTCGACGCGAGCATTCCCGCCAGCCGCGCCGCTCAGACGGTGGTCAGCGCCGCGGTCAGGGCGACGTCAGACGCGCCGAGGGCAGCCGCGGGCGCGATGGGCGCGATCGTGATGGTCGTGATCGCGACCGCCGCGAGCATAACCACGAGCCGCGTCAACGCGATCGGGAGGTCAACCCGCGTCCGGCAGAGCCTTTGGTGAGCGCTGCCGTGCCGTCATCGGGGGGCGATTCACGTCCCGTGGAATCTGGCGCAGAGCAGCGTCAGGGCTCCGGTGACCGGATGGAGCGTAGCGGCGAACGCGGTGAGCGGCGCGGGCGCCGCAGAGGCCGCCGCGGCGGCCGACATGGCGGCGGCGCAGGCCGGGAAGGTGGTGCGCGCGAGTCAGCCGGCTTTGCAGGAGGAACGCCTGCGGCAGCTCACGAGAGCGGCGCATCCGAGTTCTCCTCCGGCGCGCCCGCCAACGGCGCACACGACGGCCATCACGAGCCGCCCGCCGCACGGGAGTCATTCGCTCCGCCGGAGTCGCGCGAGTCCCGGGAATCATACGAGGCTCGGGAATCACACGAGCCTCGGGGGTCACACGAGCCTCGGGGGTCACACGAGCTTCGGGAGTCACACGAGCCTCGGGAGTCACGCGAGCCTCGGGAGTCACACGAGCCTCGGGAGTCGCGCGAGCCTCGGGAGTCGCGCGAGCCTCGGGAGTCACACGAGCCTCGGGAGTCACACGAGCCTCGGGAGTCGCGCGAGCCTCGGGAGTCGCGCGAGCCTCGGGAGTCACACGAGTTGCGGGAGCCGCGCGAGGCGCCCGCGCGTCACGAGGCGCCCACTGCCCCCATCGCGCATTTCGAGCCCACGCCGCCGACGGAGAGCAATGCGGCGCGGGAGGCGAAGCCCTATGTGGTGTGGTCGTCGGCTCCGCCGGATCGGGCCGCCTCGGGCAGCGGTCGCAGCTCGGAGGAATAGCCCACTCCCGCTCCCAAGTGCCCACGCCGGCGCGTGCCGTGCGCCGGTGTGGGATGTGAGTTGGCCCGCGACTCGCGGCCACACGTCCCCTACGGTGGCAGGGAAGCTGTTGCGTCAACGCCAATAAGATGAGAAATTCAACTTAACGCGACTGAGGTCGCGGGGCGGGTACGCAAATAGGAATCGAGCGGGCAAACGCTCGGAAGGGGTAAGGGCATGGACTTACTCGAGCGCAATGTATTGCGCGCTGAGCCGGACGGCCTCGGCTTGCCGAAGCGATCGCGGCCAGACTGCGCAGGCGCCGGTGGTTGTCCGTTTTCCGCTGGTTGAAGCTGATCTATCTCGGCGTACTGCGGAACAATCGGGATCGCTGGCTCGAAGAGCCGTGTTGACTGCTGCGGCCCCGAGGACTTACGCGGCCCGCGACCGCTGGCGAAGATGCTCGAGGAGTCCGCGCGACGCCGCCTCGACCAGGTCCAACACGTCCTCGAAGCCATTGGGCCCGCCGTAGTAGGGGTCCGGAACTTCGCTGATGCCTGCCTCGGGTGCGAACTCCAGGAAGAGCCGCAACCGGTCACGAGCCTGCGCCGGCGCGCTGCGCTCCAATGCGAGCAGATTCTCGCGGTCCATCGCCAGGATCAGATCGAAGTGTTCGAAATCGTCCGGCTCGACGACACGCGCGCGCAGAGCCGACATGTCGTAACCACGCCGGGCGGCAGCCTGACGCGTGCGCCGGTCCGGCAGCTCCCCCACGTGGTAGCCCGCCGTCCCCGCGGAATCGATTTCCAACATTAGATCCGGCGCATCGCGTTGCGCGATGGCGCGAAACACGACCTCCGCGGTGGGCGAGCGGCAGATGTTGCCGAGGCAGACGAAGAGAATCCTCACGGCGCGATTATTTTACGCTATAGCCCCGTCCGCCCAGACACGCACTGAGGGCGCGGCGGTAGTCGGACGCCTTGTGCTCCATCGCGGCCGCCTGCTCCCGATCCTGCACGCGCGTCTCATAGGCGTTCTGCTGCGCCCGCGATGCATCGCTTGCGCTGCCGATCATGGCGCCCGTGAGACCGCCGAATACCGCTCCCGCGCCTCGGTCCCAGCGAGGCGAGATGGCGGCACCGAGAACCGCGCCCGCAATGGCCCCGATGGCGGTACCCGTCCCTGGAGGCGGACCGCTCGCAACCACCCGGTACTGGGCGGGAACGTTAGGCGCACTGGGGTCGAAACCCGTCTGGTGGACGGCCCACATGCTGCACTCGTAACGGTCCTTGCTCTGCTGATCCGGAGACTGGCCCTGCTGGGGATAAGCATAAACGGTCGTATTCGGCGGCGGGCCGGCATACGCCGGCGGCGGCGGGGGTCTCGGGCGGGGCGGCGGTGCCTCGACGCACCCGGTCAGGCCCAGCAGGAGCGCCGACAGCGCGGCGATCCCGGTGATGCCCCGCAGGGCTGACGATTCTTGCAACAATTTGATGCGCATGATCTTTCCGTTACACGAACCCGCTAATTGGCTGAACGTGGGGGCGATTCACGGGTTGACAACCTGGCCTTGGCATCTGCCATAAGGCACTCAAGTATACCTTGCCCGTCACCCGGGGCCTGCGATGGCCTTCGCAGGTTCGCGCATTGGACCGGCGCGCCTGAACGGCACCTGAACACGCGCACGAGATTCTCCCGCATCATCGGCTCTTAGTCAGAGTTCCGGTGCTCAGCTATTCTCGAGTTGCTTTCATTTCAAAGTCGCAGATCTTGCGAGCAGCACGCGATCCATCTGAATACCTCTAGTGTAAATGCAGCATCGCGGCAGTCACCAAGTGGTGACCTGGTCTTACACTCCCAACCCCCGAACTCCGACGTAAACCGCATAGAGCGAAGTGCTCGCACAGACATACAGCCGACTCCGGTTGTGCTCATACCCGCCAAAGCACAGATTGGCGGCCACTTCCGGAAGAACGATGCGGCCGATCGGCGTGCCGTCGGGCGCGAAAACGCTGACGCCGTTGAAGCTCTTGTTCGGCGCCCAGCCGCCAGCGCACCACACGTTGCCATCCTCGTCGACGCGTATGTCGTCACCGATGCCTCCGTGCGTGTCGGCAAAGTCATGGAACACGCGCCCGTTGGTGAGCCTTCCATCGTCGCGGACGTCGTATACGCGGATGTAGGATGGCGGCCCGGCAGTCTCCGAGACATAGAGCTTCTTCTCGTCCGGCGAGAAGCAGATGGCATTCGGCTCCTTGAAATCGGTGGCCATCGCCGTCAGCGAGCCGCCTCGCGGGTCGTAGCAGTAGACGCTGCCCGGGAGCTCGGACTCGGCGCGCCAGCCCTCGTGATCGCCCGTGATGCCGTAGGTCGGATCGGTGAACCACACGGTACCGTCGGATTTGACGACCACACCGTTGGGAGAGTTGAGCTTCTTGTCCCCATAGCTGTCCGCGAGCACCGTGATGCTGCCGTCGTATTCGGTACGGGTGATGCGCCGGGTGCGCTGCTCGCAAGTCACCAGCCTTCCCTGCCGATCGCGCGTGTTGCCGTTGGCCTCGTTGGAGGGATAGCGGAATACCGTGGTCTGTCCGGTGACCTCGTCGTACCGCATCAAGCGATTGTTCGGCACATCGCTGAAGATCACGCTATGCATGTCGCCGAAGTAGACCGGTCCCTCGGTCCACTCCGCGCCGGTCCAGAGACGCCGGACTTCGGTCGTCCCGACGATGTATTTCTTGAACCGCGGATCGAACGCCTGGATGGCGGGATCCGGGTAGACGACCGAAGCCGGGTCGTTCCAGTCCCGTGGCGGCAGCACGCTTCCCACCGGATCGGGTTGCGTTCGGGCCAATGCCGAGGGCACCACGAGAGATCCGACCGCTGTGGCGGCGGCGGTGTGCAAGAAAACGCGTCTGTTCATCCGAGCAGCCCCCCTCGAATCGCGCCAACCCTGCGGTTATGGCGCCATCAACCCCACAACACGCTCCAGGTCCTCCGCCGTATTGACGTCGGGCCCCGGTCTCTCCGTCGCGTCGGCCACCCGGATGACCATGCCGTGCTCGAGCGCCCGCAGCTGCTCGAGCTTCTCCGACTTCTCCAGCGCAGTCGGCGCGAGCGCGGCGAGTCGCCGCAGTGCGCCGACCCGATAGGCGTAGATTCCGACATGACGTCGCGCACCGGCAAACACCCGCTGGCTCGCCAGCCCTTCCGGCGCGCCGTCGCGGTTCCAGGGGATCGGCCCGCGACTGAAGTAGAGCGCCCTGCCCTTCGAATCCGTCACCACCTTCACGGCATTGGGGTCGAGAAACTCCGCCAGTGACTCGACAGGTGCTGCAAGCGTGGCGATCGCGGCCTCCGCATCTGAATCCAACAGGATGGCGACCTGGCGGATGACCGCCGGCGGAATGAGCGGCTCGTCGCCCTGCACGTTGACCACGATGTCGGCCTCGGGCCAGCCCTCCATCGCGGCAAGCTCGGCGAGGCGATCGGTTCCGGATGCATGTGCGGCGGAGGTCATGCGTACGACCGCGCCGAACGCCTGCGCAGCCGCCGCGATCGCCGCATCATCGGTCGCAATGAAAACGTCGCGGGCGCCGGAGGCGCGGGCGCGCTCGTAGACCCACTGCAGCATCGGCCTGCCCTGGATCAGGGCGAGCATCTTGCCCGGCAGCCGCGTCGAGCCGTGGCGCGCAGGGATGGCGACGTGGAAGGAGCAGGTCACGTTGCGAAGCCGAGCGCGGGTCGAGGCGTCTCAGCGCTCGAGGAGCGGATCGTCGGCGGCGAGCTGCCGCGCCTCTTCTTCCAGCATGATCGGCACGTCATCGCGGATCTGGTACGCGAGGCGGTCGAGGCGACAGACGAGCACCTGCTGCTCGCGGCGGTAGACCAGTGTCCCCTTGCAGACCGGGCAGGCCAGGATGTCGAGCAGGCGGGCGTCCATCGGCAATCTAACCTCTGGTGGGTTTGAAGGAGTCGATCGCGCGGGTCACGGCCTCGAGCAGCCGGCACGAGTCGGCTTCGCTGAAGGCCGCTTCGACCGGTACATACCAGAGCCCCGGGCCCGCAGCGTCCCGGCATTTTACGGCATCCTTCTCCGTCATGAGCACTGCCAGGCCATCGCCGAAGTCGAGCTCGGCCGCCGTGAGGGCATGATGGTCGGGAAAAGGGTGCTCGATCACCTCGAGCCCCCGGGCACGCAGGTCGGCAAAGAAGCGCCGGGGATTTCCGATCCCGGCGACGGCATGCACCGGACGGCTGCGAAAGGCCTCCAGCGGCTGCGCCCCTGCCGATCCGGCGACCGGCCGTGCCTCGCCCGGCTCGAGCCGCATCCGCATCGCTCCCGCGGCCAGCTCCGGCGGCAGGCCATGGACCCTCTCGCCCTCAGCCCCGCCGTTCACCACCATGGCGTCGCTGGTCCGCGCCCGAAGCGCGCTCTCGCGCAGCGGTCCGGCCGGCAGCACACGTCCGTTGCCGAAGCCGCGGGTGCCATCGACCACGATGATCTCGCAATCCCGCCGCATGCGCAGGTGCTGCAGACCATCGTCGGCGAGGATGACCTTCGCCCCCCGATCGACCAACTCCCTGGCTGCGGCGACGCGGTCGCTCGCGACCAGAGTCATACACCCGGTACGGCGGTGGAGGATGAGGGGCTCGTCCCCGACCTCCTGCCAGGACGAATCCGAGGTAACCGCGCGCAAGCCGCTCTGCCGCCGTCCATAGCCCCGGGATACCAGACCCACCTCGAGGCCGCGCTGCCGCAGCCGTTGCGCCAGCCAGATGGTCAGGGGCGTCTTGCCCGTCCCGCCGACCGTGAGATTGCCGACGACGATCACCGGACTGCCAACAGCATGAGAACGCACCCACCCTCGCTCGTAGGCCGAGCGCCGCGCCGACACGGCGGCGCCGTAGAGCCACGAGAGAGGCTGCAAGACCGAGGCCGCAGGCGACTCCTCATACCAAAGCTTGAAGAGCCGGTGCTGCATGTCACCTTCAGTCGGCGAACTGCAGCCTGTAGAGTTGAGCGTACCGCCCGTCGCGCGCCAGCAGCTCCGCGTGGGTGCCGCTCTCGGCCACCTCGCCCGCCTCGAGCACCACGATCCGGTCCGCCTGCTCCACGGTCGAGAGGCGGTGCGCGATGACGAAGGTCGTGCGGTTGCGCACGAGCTGCGCCAGCGCCGCCTGGATGTGACGCTCTGCTTCGGTATCGAGCGCCGAGGTTGCTTCGTCCAGGATCAGAATGGGCGCATTCTTGAGCAGCGCCCGCGCGATCGAGATCCGCTGCCGCTGCCCGCCCGACAGCAGCACCCCGCGATCGCCCACCACGGTGTCGAGCCCTGCCGGTAGGGCCGAGACGAACTCCATCACGTGGGCCGCCTCGGCGGCTTGCTGCATATCGCTCTCCGACACGCTGCGTCCGAAAGCGATGTTGTTGCGGATGGTATCGTTGAAGAGCGTGACATCCTGGCTGACGACCGCGATCTGCTCGCGCAAGCTCCGCAAGTCGTAGTCGCGGATATCCCGGCCATCGACCCGGATCGAGCCCGCGCCGACGTCATAGAACCTCGGCAGGAGGCTCACCAGGGTCGATTTGCCGCTGCCGGAGCGCCCCACGATGGCGAGGCTCGAGCCCGCCGGGACTTTGAGCGAGACCTCGCGCAGCGCCGGTCCCTGTCCCTTCGGGTAGGCGAATGTGACGCCCTGAAACTCGACGTCGCCACGCGCGCGAGTCTCGGCGTAACTTCCCCCGCGGGGCTCCGAAGGCTCGTCCAGGAGCTCGAACAGGCTCTCCGCCGCGGCGATGCCCTGTTGCAGCGGGTCCGCGACGCTCACCAGCTCGCGCAGCGGCTGCGCGATGCTGGTCAGTGCGGTGAAAAATCCAAACAGGTCGCCCGCCGTCATCTGGCCGTCGACCGTGTCGCGGATGGCGAGCCCGAGCACCAGGGCGCCGCCCAGCGCGCTGACGAGCTGCACGGTGGGATTGGCCAGTCCGCGGGTGAGGATCAGGCGCATGTACGAGTGTCGGTTGTGCTCGTTGACGCGCTCGAACTGGGCGCGCAGGTGCGGCTGCGCCTCGTAGACTTTGACGAGGCGCGGCGCCTCGAAGCTCTCCTTGGCGATGCGCGTGACATCGCCCATCGAGTCCTGAATGCGCCGGCCGTAGCGCCGGAAGCGGCGGTTGACCGTCGAGACCAGCCAGCCCGCAAACGGCCCGATGGTGAGTGAGATCAGCGCAAGCCGCCAGTTGAACCAGAAGAGAGCGACGATCATCCCGATGACGGTGAGCGCCGCGCGCACCATGATGACGATCGAATCAGTGGAGGCCTGCCCGACCTGCTCACTGTTGTAGGTGAGCTTCGACAGCAGCGTCCCCGAGGACGTGCCGTCGAAATAGGCGACCGGCAGGTCGAGGACGCGGCGGAAGACTTCCGCGCGCAGCCGCTTGACGATGTTGCGGCCGACGTAGCCCATGCAATAGGTCTGCGTGAAGTTGCCCAGGCCGCGGCCGATGAAGATGACGATGAGGGCGAGCGGAATGAGGTAGATCCAGCGCGGATCGGGATGGGCGATCTTGGGATGGGATATTTCGTCGCCGAACTGCTTGGCGAGCCAGGCGAAGCTCGCCGTCGAAGCGGAGTAGAGGGTCCCGCCCAGGATCCCGAGGGCGAACATGCCCGCGTGCGGCTTGAGATATTTGAGCAGCCGCCGATAGGTGACCGCCACGCTCGCCGGCGCGCCCGGCCGGCGGCCCGCCACGTCGTTCAAGGGCCGCCCGCCCGCTCGTCCTTGATGGTCGCGATGTTGAGCCGGACGAAGCCGAGCTGCCCGAGCACGTCCATCGCCGTGACGACCGACTGTTGGGTCGCATGGCCGTCCGCGCGGATCGTCACGGTCATGTCGCGATTGGCTCCGGCCTGCTTGAGAAGCGCCGAGCGCAGCGTGTCGGCGCTCGAGTTGATGAGCTCCCGGCCGTTGACGAGATAGCCGCCGGCCTCCGTCACCGACACCACCAGCGGCTCGCTCTGCGGGTTGGCGCGCGGCACGGCGCTCGCCTGAGGCAACTGCACGTGCAGGCGCCCTTCATCCGTGAACTTGCTCGAGAGCATGAAGAAGACGACGAGGAGCAGCACGACGTCGATCAGCGAGACGACGTTGATCTCCGGCTCCTCGTGACGGCGCGGCTTGAGATTCATGCAGGCGGCTCAGGCGGCAGCCGAGCGCCCGCCCCGGACGCCTGCGCCCTCGACCGCATCGGCCATGCGCATCGCCTGCTTCTCCATCTCCACGACAATGCGCTCGACCCGCCCGCGAAGGTAGCGGTAGGCGAAGAGCGAGGGGATGGCCACACAGAGGCCGGCCGCGGTGGCGACCAGCGCCTCGGCGATGCCACCGGAGAGCACCCGGGGGTCACCCATGCCGCCCGCCTGGATGGCATTGAAGGCGCGGATGATGCCCGTCACGGTGCCGAGGAGGCCCAGGAGCGGGGACACGCCGGCGATGGTGCCGAGCATGTTCAGGAAGCGCTCGAGCTCGTAGACAACGTGCCGCCCGGTATCCTCCAGGCGCTCCATCAGGATCTCGCGCGGGCGGTGACGGTTGGCGAGTCCCGCGGCGAGGAGTCGCCCCAGGGGCGAGTTCTGCTCGAGCGCGGCAATGACCTTATCGTTGATCTGGTTGGCCTCGATCAGCTGCCAGACCTTCTGCGGCAGTTCCCGCGGCATCACCCGCCGGTCCTGCAAGGTCCACAACCGCTCGAGAACGATCGCTGCCGCGGTGATCGAGCAGAGAATGATCGGCCACATGAGCGGGCCGCCTGCCCGCACTATTTCCCACATCCAGCGACCCCGGGGGACGGACCCAAGAAAACTGCGACGGCGCATGATACCGGAGAAGCGCGCGACCTCAACGAAAGGCTCTTCACATATTCCGGCGCTGCAGCCTCGGGCACGGGGTATGCCCCTTGGCCCCTACCGTAGCCTCATGCGTGCCAGCGATGAGTCGATACAGTAATCGAGGCCGTAAATCAGGGGCTGCAGGGGCTCCACCCCGTCGCCAATCTGGTACAGTCCGCAACCGGATGCCCCGTCGCGTGCTGAAGAGACTCCTTCCCTCCCCCAGCCAGCTCCAGGGGCACTGGTTCCTGCGGCACTTCGGGGAACGGCTGCTCGATCCCCGCCTCTGGGCATTGCACCGCCGCGGCATCACCGGAGCCTTTGGCGTCGGCATTGCCATCTGCTTCATCCCGCTGCCGGTGCACTTCTTCGTGGCCGTCCTGATCGCACTTACATGGCGCCTCAACATGCCGGCGATCTACGGCACGACGCTCCTGGTCAACCCGTTCACCATGGTGCCGATCTACTACGTGGCGTATCGAGTCGGTGCGGTATTGCTGGGGGTGTCGCCCCACGGCTTCTCGTTCCACTTGAGCTGGGACTGGCTGGAGCACGGCCTGGGCCCGATGTGGCGGCCGTTCCTCATCGGCTGCATGGTTTGCGCCGTGGTCCTCGGCTTCCTCGGCTGGGGTTGCCTGGAGCTCATCTGGCGCTGGCAGGTCACGTCCCGGTATCGGACTCGTCACGTCGCAACAGCTGCGTGAGCCGCTCCGACAGACTGCCCTTTTCGATCTCGTAGATCCGCTCCATCCGCTTCGCCAGACGGTCGTCGTGGGTCACCACGACGAGGCTGGTGCCACGCTCACGGTTGAGCTCGAGCATCAGGGCGAACACCGACTCCGCATTGGCGCCATCCAGATTGCCGGTGGGCTCGTCGGCGAGAATGATCTTGGGCTGCGTCACCAGGGCCCGCGCGACCGCGGCGCGCTGTCGCTCTCCCCCGGAAAGCTGATGCGGTCGGTGATCCAGGCGTTGCCCCAGGCCGACGCGCTCCAGGAGCGCACGCGCCGTGTTGCGCGCCTCGGCCACATCCGTGCGTCGTACGAGAAGCGGCATGGCGACGTTCTCCAGGGCGGAGAACTCCGGGAGCAGATGATGGAACTGGTAGACGAATCCCAGCGCGCGGTTGCGCAGCTCTCCCCGCTCCTTCTCCGCCAGCTCGTGGATGTCGCGTCCGTCGACCAGAACCTGACCGCTGGTCGGCCGGTCGAGTCCGCCCAGGATCTGCAGCAGTGTCGTTTTGCCGGAGCCGGAGGCGCCGACGATCGCCACGCGCTCCCCCGCCGCCACCGAGAGAGCGGCGCCGCGCAGCACTTCGAGCGTCACCGGCCCCTGACGGAAGGTCTTCGAGACCGCGCGCGCCTCGAGGACCAACTCTTGTTTACTCATGGCGCAGCGCTTGCGCAGGAGCCGTGCGGCCGGCGCGCCAGGCCGGATAGATCGTGGCCAGCGCGCACAGGAGGAATGCCACGCCACATACGCGCAGCACATCGAGCCCCTCGACGTAGGCCGGAAGATCACTCATGTAGTACACCCGCGGATCGAGAAACTGAGTATGCAACAGCCGCTCGAGACCGCCTACGAGCGCCTGCAGGTTATGGGAGACCACGGTGCCGAGCGCCGCGCCGAGCAGCGTCCCAGCCAGGCCGATGATGACGCCCTGGATCGCGAAGATGGTGAGCACGTTGCGCGGACCGGCGCCGAAGGTGCGCAGGATCGCGATGTCGGTCTGCTTTTCCTTGACGATCATCACGAGCGTCGCGACGATGTTGAACGCCGCCACGGCGACGATCATCGAAAGCATGACGAACATGATGGACTTCGTCGACTCGATGGACTGGAACAACGTGGCGTGGGTCTCCGTCCAGTCGCTGACGTAGTAACCCGCGCCGCCGAGGTCGAAGGCGACCCGCCGCACCACTTTCGGCGCCGCCCAGGGGTCCGCGAGCGAGAGGCGCATGCCGGTGACCTGATCGGGTGCGAGGCCGTAGAGCCGTGCCGCATCCGTGAGGCTCACGAGAGCGAGTCCCCGGTCGTATTCATACATGCCGGAGTGAAAGAGCCCGGCCACCTCGAATCGGCGCATGCGCGGCATCACCCCCGTCGGGGTCGCCACGCCCTCGGGCGCGATCAATACCACCGAGTCCCCGACACGCACGTGGAGAGCCTGCGCCAGCGCATCGCCGAGGATCACGCGATAACGGCCGGGTCGCAGGTCCGCGAGGCTTCCGGCAGTCAGCCGCTGCGTCAAGCCTGTCGCGCGCCGCTCCTGTTCCGGCAGGATCCCGCGGACCGAGGCGCCGGTGATGTGCTGACCGTGCGTCAGCATGGACTGCTCCTCGACATAGGGCACGGCCACATTGACGCCAGCTTCACGCTCGATGCGCTTCTGCACCGCCTGCCAGTCGGAGATCGTGCCGTGCAGCCCCATGATGGTCGCATCCGACGTGACACTCAGGATACGCGTGCGCAGCTCCCGGCCAAAGCCGTTCATCACCGAAAGGACCACGAGCAGCGTCGCCACGCCGAGCGCGAGCCCGCAGACTGACATGAGCGAGACGAACGATACGAAGCCGCGCCGGTGGGCGGAGCGCAGATACCGGGTGCCGACCAGCCATTCGTAGAGCGAGCCCATGGCCGCTACTCGTACCGCAGCGCTTCGGCCGGCGCAATGCGCGCGGCGCGCACCGCCGGGTACACGGTCGCCGCGGCCGTCAGCAGGAGCGCCGCGACACTGATCGCGGCGACGTTGCTCCACTTCACGATGGAGGGAACGGTGGTGATGTAGTAGATGCTGGAGCTGAAGATCTGGAAGCCGAAGGTGTTCTGCAGGAAGGGCACGATGGTGCCGACGTTGAAGGCCAGCGCGAGGCCCAGCGCCACACCGAGCGCGACACCCAGCCACCCGATGACCAGACCCTGCGTGAGGAAGACACCCATCACCCGCCGGGGCGAGGCGCCGAAGGTGCGCAGGATGGCAATATCGGTGCGCTTGTCGGTGACCACCATGACGAGCATCGCCACGATGTTGAATGCCGCCACCGCCACGATGAGCAGCAGGATGAGCGACATCATGGTCTTCTCGATGCGAATCGCGCGGAAGTAGTCCGCGTTGTCCTGCGTCCAGTCGATGACCTCGAACCCGTGCGGGAGCCGGGTCCGCAGAGTGGCAGAGAAGGCCGGCGCGCTCAGCGTGTCGCGGTAGCGGACTCTGAGGCCCTGATCTGCCTGGGCCGACTGGCCGAGCGCGCGCACATCGTCGATGTTGGCGAATACGAGCATGGCGTCATGGTCGGAGAGACCCACTTCGAACACCCCGGCAACCTCGAACTGCCGCAGCCGCGGCGCGGGCACGCCGCCGGCGGTCACGGTCGGCACGAGGAGAGTCAATGAGTCACCGGGAGCGAGGCCGAGCTCCTCGGCGATCACCTCACCGATGATGACGCTGTCGGAGCCGGCCTTGAGGGCGGACAGCTTGCCTTGGGTGATCGCCCCGACGAGGCGCGTGACGGAGGGCTCCGCGTCAGGATCGATTCCGCGCAACTGCACGGGCAGCATCTCGGGGGTGCGCACGGCCAGCGCTTGTATCTCGGCATAGGGGGCGACACCCGTGACCCCGGGCGAGCCGCGGATGGCCTTGGCAGCAGCCTGCCACTGCTCGGCGTTCGGGGTTGCCGCCCCTTGAAAGTCAGTAGCGACGACCCGCGCATCCGCGTCCAGCGAAAGAAGTCTTTGTCTGAGGTCCCCTTCGAAGCCGTTCATCACCGAGAGAATGACGATGAGGGCCGCGACGCCCACGCAAACGCCAGCAAGGGAAGTCCAGGTGATGAAAGAGACGAAGAACTTGTGGGACCGGGCGCGCACGTAGCGCAGCCCCACGAAGAGCGACAGCGGATGGAACATCAGGGGGGCCATTTAACCATATCGGGGCTTCCAGCCGCCGGAACTTGATGAGGTTCACAGATCGACGGTCGACCCGCGCCCACGGGCTTTGACAGATTCCGGCTGGGTGTATAGTCAGCCCGGATCGGTGGAGGTTCCGTATGCGCTCGGTAAAACTACTGGCACTGCTGATCGGCTGCGCGCTCGCGGGGGGCGCGAGTGCGGAGACGGTGGTGATCGACGGGCAGGTGCAGGTCGAGCAGACCTCGGTCGCGCGGCCCGGCCCCGGGACCACCATGCATCAGGTGGAGGCGAAGTTCGGCCAGCCGCAGAAGCGCTACTCCGCCGTCGGCAAGCCGCCGATCACCCGCTGGGACTATCCCACCTTTTCAGTCTTCTTCGAGTTCAACCGGGTCGTGCACTCGGTCGTACACGGCTGATATTTTCCATTGGCCCGAAGTCGCCTGCGGCGTTTCGGGCATCCAGCCGTGTGACTGCATCCCGCGGCCCAAAGACGGCGTTGGGCCGCTAACCGACTTGCTTTCGCCCGGCGCCGGCCTCACGCCGCGAGCACTGCCCGGGCACTCCTACTTTTTAGCGGCGATGATCTCGTCCAGATAATCGGGCGTGCCGTCGACGCGCACCAGGTGCGGGTACTGGAGGCCGTCGTGATAGTCCACGTCGACGGTCCTGTAGCCTCCCTGGTACTTCAGCAGCAGCTTGATCGGGTCACTGCCGTGCTCCGCCGACTTGATGGCATCCGTCATCACTTCGGCCGAGTAGTCGTGCCCGTTCACGGCCACCACCGTCGCGCCGCTGGAAATCCCCGCTTTGAAAGCCGGGCCGTTCCAGCGCACGTCGTTGATCTCCCCGGTCTTGGTGAGCGTCAGGCCGATTGAGAACGTGAAGCTGATCATGTGGCGGCTGCCCGCGCCGGAGTCGTATTCCTTCTGGAAGTTGCTCTCCTGGTCGTTGTAGACCAGCTTCCAGCCGCTCGCCTCGAGGCCGCGGAGCGGCGGCTGGTGCGCATCGAGCCGCTGGCGCAGGAACCCGGCCCAGTCATATTTCACGACCCCGTTCAGGGCGGCGACGAGATCATCGAACGTGTAGGTCTTGGTGACGAAGCTGCCGTTGTCCACGCCGAAGAAACGGCCGGCGAAAGTATCGAGCGACTTGCGGTCGCCCGTGAGGGCGCGGATCTTCGCGTCGGCCTCCAGCCAGATCATCTGGCCGGCGCTGTAGTACTCCTCGCTCATCTGCCAGCTGCGGTAGGGCAGCGGCTGCCGGCGCGCCGCGGTGGGATCGTTGGTGGTGTCCTGGATCGTGCGCCACTCGAAGCCGACGCGGTTGCGGTCGTAGTTGGCCGCCACCAGAGCCAGGCCCTCGCGGAACTGCTCGGCGCTCCACATGCCGGAGCGCGCCGTCAGCACATAGCCCCAATACTGGGTCTGGCCCTCGTACACCCACAGCAGCGAGTCACCCATGGGTACGTTGAAGTTGGGCGTCCACAGGTCGGCGGGACGGCGGAACTTGCCGTTCCACGAGTGGGTGAACTCGTGCGCCAGCAGGTCGCGCCCGGGGGCGCTCTTGTCCCAGTCGATAAGGTAATTCGCGCGCGTGCCGTCCTCGCTCGAGCGATGGTGCTCGAGACCGTTGCCGGTCAGATGGTCGGAGAGCGAGTAGAGGAAGTCGTAATGATTGAAGTGATGCGAATCGTAGAGCTTCAAGGCCTGGGTCACCAGATTGCGATGGGCCTGCACCTGCGCGGAGGTCATCTCCAGGTCCTTCGGCGCATCGGCGACGATGTTCAGGTGCACCGGCACCTGTCCGCCGGGATCGAGGTCGAGCCGCTTGAAATAGACCCCCGCGTACATCGGCGAGTCGACCAGCGTGTTGTAGGTGACCGGTTTGAAGGTCGTGGTATCGCCGGCCTGTGAGTCCGTCTCCAGCGCCGTGCCGAACTGCCATCCGTGGGGCAGCGTCACGCTGGGCGCAAAGGTGATGTCGCGCGAGTAGTGGCCGGCTGGATACAGGCTGACGTCATTCCACTCCAGCGACAGCATGGTGTCAGTCATCTGGATCTTCTCCATGGCCGTGCGCCCGGAGAGATACTGGAAGTCCACATCGAGGCTCGATACGCCCCGCGGCACGTCGATGTGGAAGGCATACACGTCGTATTTGTCGCGTGTCCAGGCCACCGGGCTGCCGTTCGCCTTGATGGTGAGTCCGGCGACCATCGCGATCGGCCCCGTGGGAGAATGATTCCCGGGAATCCACTTCGGATAGAGCAGCGTCAGCTCGCCGCTGCGGACCGGGATCGCTTCGTGCACACGGAAGATGCCTTGCCGCGTATCGCTGGCGTCCACCGCGATCTGGATGGTGCCCGGATACGCCGTGTCCCTGGGCGGGGTGATGTGGGCATCGGCGGCATCGGCCCACGCGACGCCCGCGGCCGCCGCGCTGGAAAGGCACAGGGCCGCGACTGTCGCGAGGCGGACCGGGAGAGAGGATTGCGAAGGACGGGATGGGCTTGGCATGGGGCGGCGGTTCCAAAACAGGTGCGGCGACGGTAATATTGTCGTCCCACACTCGCCAGTGCGCGTACCGCACGGAGCAAACCGCTCGGCGATTGTCTCGCCACGCCATCGCGCGCGGCGGCCGCGATTCCAGGGGCTCGGAGGCCTGCTGCGCGGGCCGCGAGCTATGGTAACCTTCTATTTTCGCAGAAGAATATCCGGGGATGAGATCTTGTCCGTCGATGAGTCTCTGAAGACCCGCATCGAGGAGCTGGTGCGTGCGGGAGCGGTGCGCCGCAAGCTCGCCGCCGCGCAACTCGAGGCGGAGATACGGCGCCGGGAAGAGGTGCTGCGCCGCACTTTCCGCCGCTATCTCTCGCCGCGGCTCGCCGACAAGATCCTCGAGGACGCGCAGCTGCGCGACACGCTGCTCTCCACCGAGGACCTGCGCGCCCACGCGGTGGTCCTGTTCGCGGACCTGCGCGGCTTCACGACCATCTCGGAGCGGCTCGCACCGAGCCAGGTGGTGCCGCTGCTCAACGAGTACTTTTCGCTCCTCACCGAGATCACCTTCCGCCACGACGGCACGGTCTTTCACATGGCGGGAGACTGCCTGATGCTCGGCTTCGGCGTGCCGCTCGAGCAGTCCGACAGCCCCAGCCGCGCGGTGCACGCCGCACAGGAGATGCTCGAGAACTTCAAGGGACTCGCCCATTCATGGAAGGAGCGCTTCGGCGTCGATGCGGGACTGGGCATCGGCATCAACGAAGGCGACGTCGTCGCCGGCAACATCGGCTCGAGCTCGTACATGAGCTATACGCTCGTCGGCGACACGGTGAACGTCGCCGCACGCCTGTGTCAGCGCGCCCGTGCCGGTGAGATGCTCTTCTCGCGCAGCGTCAAGCAATCCCTCGATGCGCTCGGACTCGATATCGGCGCCACCCCACTGCCGCCGATGCAGGTGCGGGGCCGCTCCGGCTCGATAGACATTTTCTGCGTTCCCATCGAGGAGCGCATGCACGTCACGGAAATCCCCGTCGCGATTTGAGAGTCCTCAATCCGCCCGTTCCGAGCGCCGCGCGGCGCCATCTGCGCTGGCAGCAGCTTTACGGCAGCGCCCCCGCTCTCGCGCTCGCCGAGGCCACCCACTCGGACCAACGGTTGTATGTGGTCGTGGCCGATGCGGCCCGCGAGCTCGATCGGCTGGCGGCGGAGCTGCGCTTCTTCGCCGGCGAGCGCCTGACACTCCTCGCCTTCCCCGACTGGGAAGTCCTGCCGTACGACCTCTTCTCGCCCCATCCTGACATCATCTCCGAGCGCCTGCGGACGCTCTTCGAACTGCCTCAGACCCGGCACGGGTGCCTCATCGTCGCGGCGGACACCCTGATGCAGCGCCTGCCCCCGAAGCAGTACGTGCAGAGCCGCGCGTTCGAGCTCTCCCGCGGCCAGGCGCTTGCGCTCGAGCCGTTCCGCCAGAGGCTGACCGACGCGGGCTACGCGAGCGTCAGCCAGGTCACGAGTCCCGGGGAGTTCGCGGTGCGCGGCTCGCTCTTCGATGTCTTTCCGATGGGCGGGGCGGCGCCGCTGCGCATCGACCTCTTCGATGAGGAAATCGAAGCCATCCGCCGCTTCGATCCGGAGTCGCAACGCTCGCTCGATGCCCTCGACAGCGTCCGTCTCCTGCCCGCGCGCGAGATGCCGCTCGATGCAGAGGCCGTGAAAGAGTTCAGACGGCGGTTCCGCACGCGCTTCGAAGGAGATCCCAACCGGACCCTCATCTACCGTAGTGTCAGCGAGGGACTCGCGCCGGCCGGCATCGAGTTCTACCTCCCGCTCTTCTTCGAACAGACAGCGACTTTGCTCGACTACCTTCCCGCCAACGCGGTCATCGTGCACGACGCGGCCCTGCCCGCTGCGCTGGACAAGGCCTGGACCGGCATTGCGACTCGCCACGAGGACCGGCGGCACGACATCGAGCGCCCGGTGCTCGCTCCGGCGGAGCTTTTCATCGAGCCGCGCGAGCTGGAGGCGAAGCTCGATGGCTTCGCCTCCATCACTCTGGAGGCATTCAAGGCGGATACGACCCTCGGAGCGGCAAGCGCGGACGTGCGCAATTTCCCCACCGTGCAGCCGCGCGAGCTGCGGGTGGACGCGCGGGCCGAGCGTCCGCTGGCCTCCCTCGATGGCTTTCTCGCGGAATTCGACGGGCGCGTGCTCATCGCCGCCGACTCGCCGGGCAGGCGGGAAGTGTTGCACGAGCTGCTGCGCGGGCATGGTCACGCGATCGCGACGGTGCAGGGTTGGACGGCGTTCGCGGATGGCAGCGAGGCGCTTGGACTGACGGTCGCCGCGGATCTCGGCGGCTTGACGCTGACGGAGCCGCGCATCGCCATCATCTCCGAGGCGCAGCTCTTCGGCACGCGCGCGCCGCAGGAGCGCCGGCGAAAGCGCGCGGCGGTCGACCCCGAAGCCATTCTGCGCGACCTGCAGGACCTCAATCCCGGAGCGCCGGTGGTGCACGAGGAATACGGCGTGGGCCGCTATGTGGGCCTGCAGTCGATGGAGGTAGCGGGACAGCCTGGAGAGTTTCTGGTCCTGGAGTATCTGGACGGCGATCGCGTGTACGTTCCGGTGCAGGCGCTGCATCTCGTCACCCGCTACACCGGCGCCGCGCCGGAGAGCGCACCGCTGCACAAGCTCGGGACGGACCAGTGGGCGAAGGCCCGCAAGCGTGCCGCGGACCAGATTCGTGACGTGGCCGCGGAGCTCCTCGATCTTTACGCGCGCCGCAAGGCGCAGAAGGGGCTGAAGCTCGCCTTGAACGAGGGCGAGTACCAGGCCTTCGCCGACACATTCCCCTTCGAGGAGACGGAGGATCAGGCCGAAGCCATCCGCAAAGTGCTCGCCGACCTGCAAAGCGATCGCCCGATGGACCGGATCGTCTGCGGCGATGTCGGCTTCGGCAAGACGGAAGTGGCGATGCGCGCCGCATTCGTCGCCACACAGGCCGGCAAACAGGTGGCGGTGCTGGCGCCGACCACCCTGTTGGTCCAGCAGCACCTCGCCAATTTCCGCGACCGCTTCGCCGATTGGCCCGTCCGCGTCGAGGGCCTGTCGCGCTTCGGCAATGCCAAGGAGACTCAGGCGACCATCGAAGGAATCGAGAAAGGCTCCGTCGACATCGTCGTAGCGACGCACCGGCTGCTGCATACGCATGCGCGATTCAAGGACCTGGGCCTGCTCGTCGTCGATGAGGAGCACCGCTTCGGCGTGCGCGACAAGGAGCGGCTGCAGGCGCTGCGGGCGAACGTCCACGTACTGACGCTCACCGCCACACCCATTCCGCGCACACTCAACATGGCTCTCGGCGGCCTGCGCGACCTGTCGCTCATCACCACGCCGCCCGCGGAGCGGCTCGCGATCAAGACGTTCGTCATCGAGTGGCACGGGCCGACGCTGCGCGAAGCGGTGCTGCGCGAGTTGCGCCGCGGAGGCCAGATCTACTTCGTGCACAACGAGATCCGGACCATCGAGAAAATCGCCGCCGAGGTGCAGGGCCTCGTACCCGAGGCGGGCGTCAGGATCGGCCATGGCCAGATGCGTGAGCGCGATCTCGAACAGCTCATGGTCGATTTTTATCACCGGCGCTTCGATCTGCTGCTCTGCACCACGATCATCGAGAGCGGCATCGACGTTCCCACCGCCAACACCATCGTCATCAATCGCGCCGATCACATGGGACTTGCGCAGCTGCATCAGCTGCGCGGACGCGTCGGCCGCTCGCACCATCGAGCATATGCTTACCTCGTCGCGCCGCCGCGCAAGGCGCTGGCGGGCGATGCGGCAAAGCGGCTCGAGGCCATCGAGTCGATGGAGGAGCTCGGCGCCGGCTTCGTGCTCGCGACCCACGACCTGGAGATCCGCGGCGCGGGCGAGCTCCTGGGCGAGCAACAGAGCGGCCAGATGACCGAGATCGGCCTGGCGATGTACCTCGATCTGCTCGAGCACGCGGTCACGGCGTTGAAGGAAGGCCGTGAGCCCGCGCTCGACAAGCCGCTCGCCGCGGCGACCGAAGTCGAGTTGCGCCTGCCGGCGTTCCTGCCCGAGGTGTTCATCGGCGACGTGCACGTGCGCCTCGGCCTCTACAAGCGCATTGCGGCCGCGCAGAGCGCCGAAGCGCTCGACGACCTCACCGCCGAAGTGCACGACCGCTTCGGCGCACTGCCCCCTCCGGCGCAAAGTCTCATTCGTATCGCGAAACTAAAGCTCACCGCGCGCGCACTCGGCATCCGGCGCCTGGATCTCGGACCGCAGGGTGGCTCGGTGACATTCGAGGAGCGCAATGCAATCGAGCCGAGCACCGTCGTGCGGCTCATGCAGCAGGCGCCGCGCGAGTACCGGCTGGAGGGGCCGCTGCGCTTGCGCATCACGCGGGCCATGCCGACGGAGGAAGCGCGGTTCGATTTCGGAGCCACCCTGATGAAGCGTCTGGCCGCACGCTCACGTTAGTCGGGTAGACTTGGGGCATGACACCCTCAAGCGTCAGGCTCCGCCGGGTCTCCGGCGTTCTGCTCATCGCCCTGCTCGCGCCGCTGGCCGCGTTTGCGCAGGCCGGTGGAACTCGGACGGCGCCGGCGCAGGCCGCACCTTCGCAATCAGCCCCGGCACGAGCCACGCCCGCGCAGAGCGGCCCCTCCCAGGCCGCGCCCTCTCAGGCCGCATCCTCCCAGGCCACACCGTCCCCGGCGACATCGGCCCAGGGGAGCAGCAGCCAGGCACCGCCCACGGGGGCGCCAGCATCCGCCGCGGCACCAGCCGGTCAGGCCGCCACGGCAGCCCCGCCGGGCACCACGACTCCACCCACCGACAGCGGCCCGGCATACGACATCGAGATCGTCATCTTTCGCACCCAGGCCGCGCTCGGCCAGCCGGAGGACTGGGCGACCGAGACCACGGCCAGCGCCACGATCGCGGGCGGGGAAGCCGCGAGCGGCTCCGGCGTTGGCAAGCTGTTGACGGTGTTGCCATCATCCGATTACCGCCTGACGGCGATCGCAACACGGCTGCGCACCAGCGGTACCTATGTTCCCGTCGCCCATGCGGCGTGGGTGCAGACCGCGAGCGCCTGGGGCACGCACGCCGGGTTTCCGCTCGAATCCCTTGGAGTCAGCGTACCGGGGCTCACCGGCGTCATCTCCCTGGAGCGCGGCCAGTACCTGCACCTCGGCATGACGCTCAACTACACCATGCAGGATCCGCCGGCCGGCCTCAATGCCCCTCCCGGCACCACTTTCGTGATGAACGAGACCCGGCGCGTGCGCTTCTATCAACGCAACTACTACGATCATCCGGCATTCGGCGTCATTGCCCTCGTCACGCCGGCACGGGGCCGCCGGGCGCCGGGCAGGTGATCCGAACGGCGTGGTGAAAACGCCATCCATCGGCGCGCTCGCCCTGGGGTTCATCCCCTTCCTCGCCATGTGTTTCACGGTCCCTCTCTGGGACCGCGTGCAGCCGCTGATACTAGGCCTGCCGTTCAACCTCTTCTGGCTGATCCTCTGGATCGTGCTGACACCCTGCTGCCTGTGGGGCGCCTACCGCATCGAGAGCTCTGCTGATCGGCCGACGGGCCACGGATGACTCCCGCCGCGACCGCTCTCACGGTGATGCTCGCCATCGTGGCAGTCGGCACCGCAGTAGGCTTTCTCGCGGGGTCGCGACAACAGATGGATCTCGAGGAATGGGCCGTGGGCGGCCGCGGCTTCGGCGCCGCGCTCGTGTTCCTGCTGATGGCCGGCGAGGTCTACACGACCTTCGCATTCCTCGGCGTGAGCGGTTGGGCCTACAGCCGCGGCGGCCCCGTCCTCTACGTTCTGGCGTATCTTTCGCTCGCATACACCGCTTCGTTCTTCATCCTGCCGCAGCTTTGGGAGGTCGGCCACAAGCACCGGATGCAGACCCAGCCCGACTTCTTCAACAGCCGCTATCACAACCGCTATCTCGCGGGCTTCGTCTGCGTGGTCGGGATCCTGGCATTCATTCCCTATCTGCAGTTGCAGCTCGATGGCGTCGGCATCATCGTCGCCACAGCAAGCTTCGGACATATCGGACGCGTCCCGGCGATGGCAGTCGCCACCGCTCTCGTGATCGCTTTCGTGTTCGCGAACGGCGTGCGCGCCGTCGCTTGGGTCAGCGTCGTCAAAGACGTTCTGATGGTCATTGCGGCGGTCGCGATCGGGGTCGGCATACCGCTCGTGCATTTCGGCGGCATCGGCCCGATGTTCACCGCTCTGGCGCACACGCGGCCGCAGCACCTCATGATGCCAGGCGCCACGCGCAATCTCGGTCATTCCTGGTACATCTCCACCGTGCTGCTCACCGCCACCGGCTTCTACATGTGGCCGCACATATTCAGCGCCACATTCACGGCCAAGAGCGCCGACACCCTGCGGCGCAATGCCGTGGTGATGCCCCTCTACACCCTGACGCTCGCGTTGGTATTCTTCGCCGGCTTCGCGACCGTCCTCATCCTGCCGCACCTGAAGAACGGCGATCTCGCGCTTCTGACCGTGGTCAGCCGCACCTTTCCGGCCTGGTTTTTCGGCGTAATCGGCGGCGCCGGCGCGCTGACGGCAATGGTGCCGGCGGCCATTCTCATCCTGACGGCAGCGACACTCTTTGCCAAGAATCTGTATCGACCGCTCTTCGCCCCGACGATGACCGACCAGGGAGTGGCCCGGCTTGCGCGAGCCATGGTCGTGCTGCTGGGCACGACGAGCCTCGGTCTCGCGATCCACGGCTCGAGCACCCTGGTGTCACTGCTCCTGACAGGCTATGCGATGGTCACGCAGTGCTTTCCCGGCGTCGTGCTCGGCCTCTACTGGAAGCGGGCCACGGCGCCCGGTGTCTTCATGGGCATGATAGTCGGCGTGGTCATCGCCGTATCGCTGATGTCGGCCCACCTGGACCCCGTGGGCGGGTTGAACGCGGGGTTCGTCGCTCTCTGCATCAACTTCGCCGTGACGGTTGCGGGGAGTCTCGCCGCCTCGGCGAGAGCCTCCACAACGGCACCCGAGCTCACCTGACGGACCGCACCCACTCCCCACACCCGAGGAATCCGCCGCATGCCTCACTACGCTGCGCGGACCGTAAATCTCTATTCGGCATTCTTCACGGAGCTGGCGTACGTCATCGGCCTCATCATGGCGTTGGGTGCCTTGTTCGCAACGGTGAAACTCACCTATGCGACGGTGAGCGCGCGGACACACGAGATTGCCACTCTGCGCGCAATCGGCTACCAGCCGCTTCCGATGGCGGTCGCCGTCCTTCTCGAGACAGCGGTTCTCTCACTCGTTGCCGCAACACTCGGCGGCGCGGCGGCGTGGCTCTTCTTCAACGGCAGGCTAGTCGCCGATATGCACAGCGTCTTCGACCTTACCGTCTCGCTGCGCCTGTTCATGGTCGGAATTGCCTGGGCGCTTACGCTCGCGGTCCTCGGCGGCCTGCCGCCGGCCATTCGCGCCGCGCGCCTTTCCGTCGCGCAGGCACATCGGGCGGTCTGACCACCCTCCGCGAATCTTTCCGGGCTCCTCGCAGTAATCCGCGGCCCTCCGAGCTGACCGGACGCGGACACCGTACGCTCGCGGACTCGTCCGCGGACACTCTCGGACACGTGCTGCGAAAATAATTCCCGTGCGAAAACAATACGTTAGCTGCGTCCTGCAGTTGGCATGCGATTTGCCTTAGTACTGATGCGGAAGGCAAATCGAGAGAGACACAGCATGAGCGCCCATACCAACGATTTCGCAACCCTCGCGTCTAACGGGACGAGGAAGGCGACCGTCACTTACCTGCGCACCGCAGGCACCAGCAACAGAGGAGAAGTCATCATGAACCGCATTCAGAAAGCAACCGCAGCAGCCGTCGCCCTCACCATCACGCTCGTCGGCGCAGTTTGCGTCACGGCACCGCTGGCGTTGGCCGATGTTCACCCGGTCGCCGTTCATCAGGTAGTGTCAGCAACATCCGCGGACCACAACAGCTCCTACTCCGTGCGGATGACGAGCTTGCGGCACGGTTGAGGCGCGACCGGTGATGACTGGACGCGAGGCCGTCTCGAAGGGGCTGAGATCAATGGGTTGCAGCGCGCAGCACGTGCGCGCTTCTGGTGACGAAGGCAACTCGTTGCAGAGACAGGTATCGTCCGACGATCTCAGTCCCGAGGCGGTCCTCGACTTCGCGGAATCCGAACGCGCTTTCCAGTGGGCTTTCGGAAAGGGATGAGATGTTGGTCGTGATCGGTGGCTTGCCGGGAACGGGCAAAACGACCCTGGCTCGACGGTTGGCGACGCGGTGGTCGGCAACCTACCTGCGCATCGATGTGATCGAACAGGCGATCCGAGCGGCCGGCGTTCTCGCCGCTGATGTCGGCCCGGCCGGATATTTCGCGGCCAATGCGCTGGCTGCGTCCAATCTCGCCAACGGTCTCACTGTAGTGGTCGATTCGGCCTGACACTGCATGGCTGGCGTCCAGATCCGCGGGTGGACATTTGTACATACATCACTGGCGGCGGCTGAGCGCGGCATTCCGTATCAGCGGTTTATCCGGCAAACGCTCGGGCGAGCGGTCGCGGAAGCCAGGCCCTGAGCCAGTTTCAAGCGGCACCTGGGCGCGTGAGGCCCGTGAAGGCGCGGCCGCTCAAGCCGCCGCACTGCGCACGAACGCGCGCTCGTCGGGATACCAGCCGATCTCTTCGTAGCGGCGGACCTGCGGCGCCAGAGGCAACCGGGTTGCCACCTCGGCCACCGGCACCTCGCGCCAGCCCAGGCGCTCGAAGTACCCGCCCGTATCCTTGCTCAGGAGGTAAACATGCTGCAGGTCGAGGCGGCTTGCCTCCTGCAGCGCGCAATCGACGAGTCGCTGCGCGATGCCCTTTCCACGCTGGCCCTCCATGATGCCGACGCTGCGCAGCAGCGCGCACCGCTCGCCGACTTCGATGCCGCAGGTTCCAACGAGTTCATTCTCCGTTCGGCATATCCAGTACAGAGTCCCCGGCGCCAGGATCCCGACGGAAGATAGACCGCATGCCTCGAGCACGGCGGCCATGGCATCACGATCGCCGAGCGTCGCTCTCTCCATTCGCCAGCCCACTTGTCTCGCACCTCATAAGGCTCGGAATGTCGCGAAACGCGGCTCAGCGCGTCGGCCCCCTCACCCTGAAGAGAACCCGGTCGAGCTGCCGCCCGCCGGTATCCTCGAGAGTCAGATAATAAGCCCCCGGCCGAGGCTGCCACAGCCGCTCGCGTACGGCAGCCCCGAGGGAACGGTCATTCAGCTTCAGTCTCATTCCCGGACGGGCCCCGCGCACCGCGATCAGCACCTTCTGGTGGCCGGCGGGAATGTCGGGATCGATCGCGATGATCATCCCGTTGGCGGGGCTCTGGATGCTCGGCCGGACGCTCGCCGGGACGACCGCTACCCGCGCGCTTACCGGGAGTGTGCCGCGCAAATACCACTCGCGGCGCGGCGGCTCCACGGGAGGTGAGAAGCTCGTCAACTCTGCCGAGACGCCGGGCGGCGGTGGCGACTCCGTTGATACGGCACCGCGGTGCAACACAGCCATGATGTCGTGCCATATCGGCGCCGCGCCCGAGACGCCACTGACGTCCCGCATGGAGTCTCCATCGTAGTTCCCGACCCACACCGCAACGGTGAAATGTCGCGAGAATCCGATGCACCAGTTGTCCCGCATGTCTTCGCTGGTGCCGGTCTTCACGGCCGTCCAGAAATTGGTATCCAGATGGCTATCGAGCCCGAACGTCACAGTGCGCGCCGCCGGATCCCCTAGCACATCGCTCACCACGAAGGTTGCGCCGGGCGCCAGGAGCCTGTGCGAGACCGTTGGTGCGCCGGTCGGGACGAGCGTGATCGGTGACCACTCGCCACCGCGCGCAAGCGTCCGATACGCCTGCGCCTGCTGCCACAAGGTGACTTCGGCCGAGCCGAGCGCCAGCGAATAGCCGTAATAATTTCCGTCCCGCTTGATCCCGCTGTAGCCGAGCGCATTCAGCCGATCGCGAAAGGCCTCGACGCCGGTGAGCACCAGCGTGCGGACCGCCGGCACGTTGAGCGAGCTGGCCAGCGCTGTGCGCACACTCACCAGCCCCTTGAAGTCATGGTCATAGTCCTGCGGAATGTACACTCCACTCACCGTTTGCAGGCTGAGCGAAGAATCGGCGAGCAGCGATGCGGCCGTGATATACCGGCGCTCCAGAGCCAGCTCGTAGAGAAAGGGCTTCAGAGTCGAGCCCGCCTGCCGGGCCGCCCGCACGCCGTCCACGTCGGCGGCGTGGGAATCCGGCGCGGCCGAGCTGACATAGGCCAGCACTTCTCCCGTCGCATTGTCGATCACCAGTGCCGCGCCATCGCGCACATTGTGATCCGACAGGGCGCCGATGTGACTTCGCACGATGTCCCGGGTGAGACGTTGGATGCGTGCATCGATGCTGGTGCGCAGCCGCTCACCGGGCCTCTTCAGCAGCTCGCCCGCAAGCTGCGGCGCAAGAGAATCACTTGCCAGCACCGAATCCGCCGCCAGAATCTCATGCGCAGCCATCCGGATTGCGGCACAGTTTGCAGCCGGTCGCAGCCGCCTGCCCCGTGCGCACGCACGGGCAATCACCTTTCGCGGCGCGGCACCGGGATCCGGCAACAATGCTGCCAGCACCACGCTCTCTGGAACCGACAGCCCCGACGGTGTTTTGCCGGCGAGCTGCGCGGAGGCCGCACCGATGCCCTGAAGCTCGCCCTTGTAGCCGAGGAGATTCAAGTACGCCTCCAGGATCTCGGGCTTCGTCCACGACCGCTCGAGCGCCAGAGCCAGGCGCATCTGCTGCAGCTTCTCCGGCCACTCCTCCCATCCGCCCGCGATTCTGCGTCCCCGCAGCAGCGTGGCCAACTGCATCGTGATCGTGCTGGCGCCCCGCCGATGACGAAGGATGAGCTCATCGCGGGCGGCCCCGCCGACGCTCCGCCAGTCGATTCCGTGATGGCGCCAGAAATGCCGGTCCTCGCCCGCGACGACGGCGGTCACCAGGGCCGGTGATACATCAGAGAGCGGCACCCACGTGAGTCGGCGTACGTCATAACGAATGCGTCTGGAGGCGATCACTATTCCGCTACGGTCGAGCAGCCAGGCGTCCGACGGAACGTATGCCGCCCGCACTGCCGCGAAGCTCGGCACCCGGGCTGGACAGAACAGCGTGAAGACCAGCACGGTCACGACCCCGGCCACGACCGCATACGCGCAGGTCCGCCCGAGGCGGGCGAGTTTGATGCGCCGAGCCGCAAGCGGGGACGGCCTCATCTGACGGCGGTCCCCGGCAGCACGGTCACCGGCGCATTCGGCAGCTCCCCGAACATTTCCGGCGCATACATCGCCTCGACTCGCGTCGCGGGCAACTGGAATGTGCCGGGATTGTCGAAGCGCACGGTGTATTCAACGCTCCAATGACCTTTCGGCACCAGCTCGTAGTATGCACGGAAGCCATCGAACCGGCGCTCCTCGTAAGCGAGCCAGCCCCAACCCCCTTGCCGCTGCCCCCGCGTCAGAAGCCGTGATTGGCCTCCGAGTCCGCTGCCCAGGATGGTGGCGCCGGCCGGGATCGGGTCATCGACCACGACCCAGGTCATATCCGACTGCGCCTGAAGATCGAGGTGCACCCGCGCGACATCACCGCGCGTCCATACTCCAGGCTGCCGCTGCTCGATGGGTGTGATCGTGCGCGTGATCTTGTAACCGCTGGAGAGCGGCTCGTGCAGCGGGAGGGCCGCCATGGCCCGCACCATCGCCCAGGGCGCGCCGCTGCCCTGGTGTCGGATGTAGAGCAATCCTCTGCCCTCCTGCCAGGGCAGGTTGGCAATGGTCGCGTTCTCAGGCCGCGGCCAGCTCACCGCGCGCTGCTCGCTCGCGTAGTGCACCAGGGTCGCACCACTCACCGGGGTCGACTCGAACCGCGCCGAGAACTTCTTGATGGCGAGCACGCCCCAGGCGTTGGCGACGGTCGTATTCCAGTGTCCGTGGAGCTGTCGGCCGAGGGCGCCGCGCACCAGTCGCGGCATGTCGTCCCGCCACGCCGGCCGGTCGAGTGCCGCGAGCACCATCCGATTGGCGTTGGAATCCTCCGAGACCATGAGCCACCAGAGCGCATCCGTGCGCTCGGTCGAGAAGCCCATGGTCGTCCCCTGGAAGTTGAGGCGTGCCCGGAGGAGCCCGAATGCCCGAGTCAGCTTCTCGTTGGCCAGCGGCACGCCGGCCGTACGCTCGAGAATCCCGATCCAGTCGAGCAGCGCCGAGGTCGGCATGAGGTTGGGGTCGAGGGTGACGCTGTCCAGCATGCCGGGCTCGGCCACGCCATAGCGCGCGAGCGCATCGATCGCCTGCAGCTTGCGGATCGAAAGGTCGGCCGTGGGCAGCGCCGAGTAGCGGACGATCCGGCCCGCGACGAACTCCGCCAGTGCGTGCAGCATGCGGCCGCGATCGGCGGAGCCTATCGGCCAACCCGCCTCCGCCGCGATCGACAGCACGTAGGCCGTCAACCCATCGTCACCCTGAAGATCCTCGTTGGGGAAATATCTGAGGAGTCCATCTTCATCCATATACGCAGGCAATATCTCCATGACCGCGTTCCACTGATTGCGGGATTCGAGCGCGATGGCCTGCGAAACGCGCTGCTCGAGACATACATAAGGGTAGTAGCGCATGTATTCGCGAACTCCCTCCAGACTGCCCGCGAGGCTCGGCTGCAGGGTGATCTCGAGTCCGCCACGGCCTGCGATCGCATCGCGAGGACGCTCTACCGGGAGGATCAGAGGCGCCGTGAGCTGCGCGATAGTGGCCTGGTACGTCCGCACGGGATATGCCGGAATCGCGCTCTCGCTGACTTCGAGATGATCGTTCGCTCGCCCGCGAGTGTCGCGGGCCGTGGCGTCCCAAGCGATCCTGCTCATATCCAGGGGCGCCAGGGCAGGCCAGACCAGGTCCCGCGCCTGGCCCGCAGCGAGCTGAACCGTCTGCGGCTGCGAGCTGGCGCCAACCGCCTTGCTGACCACCTCCACTCGCGCGTCGATCGAATGGTCGGTCGTGTTGCGTACGGTGAATGTCGCCGCGTAGCGATCCCCTTCGCGCACCAACGGCGGCAGCCCGGAAGTGAGAATCAGATCCTGAGTCGTGTGAATCGTGGCATCGCCCGTACCGTAGAGCTGCGCGCCATCATCGGCGACCGCAACGATGCGAAAAGCCGACAGCGAATCGTTGAGCGGCACGGTAACGGTAGCGTCGCCCCGCGCATCGAGCGGAATGCGAGGCTGCCAGAAGAGCAGGCTGTCGAAGAGTTGCCGTGCCCGGCCCGGAGCGCCACCCCGGCCGCCGCCGCCGCCCACCGGCACCGCCTTGCGCCCGTAATGGCGCTTGCCGACCACTTGCATCTGCGCCGTGGAAGTCCACACCTCGAGCCCGCGCTCGCCCATCATCGCCTGCAGCAGCTTCCAGCTCTCATTCGGTGACAGATCGAGCAGCGCCTCATCGACGGCTGCCACGGCGATTTCGCCTCCCGGCGGCAATGCCTGCCCATCCGCGCGAGCCACGTGGATGTGGACCGCGACCTTGTCGCGAACCTCGTAGATGCGGCGCGCCGGATCGACCCGCACATCGAGGCGATGCGGGCGCCAGCCGACCTTGATCTGCGCGATGCCGAGCCGATAAGCCGGCTTCGTCAGGTCCACCAGTGCCGTGACCTCCTGCGCCCGCGACTTCGCGATCGCCCGCTCGGCGTGCGCAACGCGGCCGCGCACCGCCAACACCGAGATGAACACATTCGGTGCGTCCGCGGCTTCCAGGGGGACGTTGATGATGGGATTCTTGCTTTGTAGCGTGGTCACGAAGCTTCGCATCACGCCCTCCCGTTCCACCGTCACGAGCGCAGTCGCGTCGCGGAATGGCATGCGCACCTGGAAGCGCGCGGTGTCGCCGGCCTCGTATCGCTTCTGCTCCGGGAGCAAATCCATGCGATCGCCACTCGTGCCGCCGAACCACCACCCGTCGCCGTCGAAAACCCACATCGAGGTCGTCGCCCCCGCGGGATTGCCGTGGCTGTCGCGGGTCTCGGCGCGCAGGACGATCTCTCCCGATGCACCCGGCGCAACCGCGCACAGCAGCAGTCCCTGCGCATTGGTCTTGCCGCGGCAGGCGGCAGCCAGCCGCTTCGTGTCGCGGATCGTCTCATAGGCGTAGAAGCCGCCGATGAGTCGCTTGCGATAGGAGTAAGCATTGGACTGGTAGAGCGAGACGACGACCGCTTGCCCCACGCGCGGCTTGCCATCGAGTCCGAGCGCCACCACCCGGAAGCGCAACTGTCCCGGGCTGCCGATCCAGCTTTCCGGTCGGATCCCGAGGCTGATCGCGGCCGGCAGCAGCCGCACGTAGGCCGCCGTGGTCATGAGCTCGCCGTTGGCGTCGGAATATTCGAGCTCCGCCGTCAGCCGCGAAGGCTCATGCACGAGCGGCAGATTCGCCAGGTCGAGACGGGCGGAGCCGGAATCGTCCAAAGTCAGTGGCGTGGTGCGGGTCCTGGCGGTCTGCGCATCCGTCTGCTCGGGGTCGAAATCGAAATCCGCCGGGCCTTGTCCGAGAGTCGTGACTCCCTCCTCGACCGGCTTGCCGCCAAACACGTAGTCCGAGTAGCCCGGGAACCGCACCGATTGCGGCTCGACCAGGGTCCGCACCTTGACCGGCAGACCGGCGGCGCCTCCGCCCGAGAGATATGCAACATGCAGGTTGAGCGTCACATCATGAGGCGCGACGAGCGGCTGCGCCGGACCTACGACGCTGCCGTGCATCGATGGCAGCCGGAACTGCTGGACTTTGAATGCGCCGCTCTCATGATCATCGACCAGAACGACGTAGTTACCCAGCTTCGCTTCGAGCGGAATCTTCCACTGTGAAGTGGCAACTCCGTTCCCATCGAACGTCGCGCTCCAACTGTATTCCTGGCCGCCGCCCTCGTGCCGGACACCGATCCGATGTGATTTCGCGGCGCCGGGTTGCACGGCCAGCCCGGCCGACACGTGCCGGCGCAGGAAATGCTTCATCGAAACCGATTCGCCCGCGCGAAAAAGGGTCCGATCGAGCACGGTGTCATATATGTTGGCCGAATACGCATTTCCCATCGGCAGCCCGAACTCATACGGCCCGATTCCCTGGCTCCAGTCGGATTCCGTGAAGCTCAAATCCGCCCCTGACTTGGCCAGCACGAGGAGCGGATGATTCCACGGGCAGCCTCCGTATCCTGAAGGCGCACCCAGGAACTCCGTCACGCTCACCGTGCCATCGGCTCCCGTGCGGCCCTTCCAGCGCGTGACGCCGCTGCAAAAATCACTGATGGCGACTTGCGCATCGGCCACGGGCCGTCCGGTGCTGAGGCGCGTGACCCAGACGAGCGAGCTCTCGCGCCCCCAAAGAAAATGCACGGCGAGATCGGTAACCAGCGCGGCAGTGGACACATAGCGTGTCTTGCCGGCACCGAGGGTCGCGGCACCGAGCGTCCGGCTCGCCAGCTCGACGACGTAGAATCCCGGCTGCCCGAGCGGAATGCCGATCACCTCTTCCAGCCGCCGCCCGCCGGGGTTCCCCACTGTGAAGGCCTTCGCTGCATCGGTGACGCCGAACACCGAGCTGCTGCCGGTGGTGTCGCGCCAGACCCGGCCAGGACTTCTCATGCCCTCCTCGGCCTCGGCAAACTCCCGGTCAGCGAGTCTGGGCCTCAGTCCTTTGGGATTGTTCGCATCGTCCGCGGTCACCCATTCGCCGGTGGGCCGCGCCGCCTCTTCCACCCGTATGAGCCAGCTGGCGATCGTGCTCGCATCACCGTCGACACGGAGGATCTTGCCAGGCAACTGCGTCTGCAGCGCCGTGAGCGTGGGCTCCACATTGCGCAGGGTTACCGGCAAAATGCCCCCCTCGCGCGCCTCCAGGATGCCGAACGTCCCGGAGAACTTCGCGAGCGGCGGATAGCTGTCGACGCGCACCTCGAGAGGGAAGCGCGCGGCGTTCTCCAGCTTCCTCGCCGCATCGTCCGCGAATCCCGCCGGAAGGGTTACCGTGACCGGCGCCGACTCCGGGAACGGCGCGGCAAACGTGATCTCCTCCAACGTCGGTATATGCGCGCTGCCAGCCGCAGTGGGCACGAGCAGCTTGCCGTCGGGCGTTTTCATGCGGATACCGAGCGCCAGCGTGCGCGGAACGGGAGCACTGAACGTGACGGAGATCGGCTGCATGGGGACGCAACCGGCGCGTGGGTTGACACGGGTGCATTCCACTTGCGCGATGAACGCGGGCCGTACCCGGAAAGCCAGTTGCTGATCCCGACGGGTCGCGATGCCGGACAGCGAAGTGATGCCGGCGCCCCAATGAAGCAACACTCGCGTGCCGGGCGGCAGCGGGCGCTCGCATTGCAGTACGGTGAGCAATGACTCGCGCCGCTCCATCGCCCGGTCGCGCACGCGGATGTTCGACGTTCCCCCGCTCTTCCAGAGGAGCCAGAAGTAGTCGTAGCCAAGCGCCCGGCGCTCCGCGAGAATCCTCTGCCGCTGCGCGCCCGTGAGCACCCGTACGGGCATGAGCTCCGCGAGCCCATCCAACGCACAATAGGCATGCGCTTCGATCGAGGCTCGGCTCGCCTGTGCATCGAGACGCAGCAGAAACACCTGCTGCTCGTCGATCTCGGCCCAGCCATCGCGCGGAAGCGAGCCCACGATCGCAGGGCCACCCGTCTCGAAGCCAAACCTCCTGCGGCCCGCTACCGTCGCTCCCGCAGCAGACTTCAAGCGCGGCTTCAAGGTGAAGTGGCAGCGCACACCCGCATCCAGATCGGCATCGAAATCGAACACCCAGTCGCGTGTGTCGGCCCATCGGCCTTTGCCACGCGTGGGGCAGCTCACCGTAAACGGATCGGCCAGACGCGGATCGCCAAGTGTCACCATCGAGTCGCTGAAGCGGACCACGACCTGCCGCACGTGGGGGACGTAGCCCTGTGGAGAGAACGACTCCACGCGCACCGGCGCGTGCCCAGTGGAAATGTTGCGTCCCGCCGCGCGCCCCGTGGAAATGTTGCGCCCCGCCGCCTGGCCTGGAGGAGGGAACGACAGGATGGCGAGAAGGCCGAGCGTCGCTACGCCGCGTACGAGATCGGACTTGAGCGAGTTCCTCATGTTTCCTCCACACCAACTCATCCAACGTCTGAAAGACACGATGAGCACGCGTGGATTACAACACATGCGCTTCGGAGAACGCTACATCCGTCCGCGCAAATACTCCCTGTCGCCGCAAACCTCCATTACGTCCACCACGATGACAGCGCGCGGCCACAATCCTGCCATTTTCCCGGCTCCGGTATGCCACAGTCGCCCGGGCGCGCCAGCCGGGCGGTCCCGCCGCATGTCATGGCCGCGAGCCAATGGCGAAGATGGAGCGGTGAATCTAACCTGATCGCCCGATGCGAGCAGCGATGGTGTCCGTCCGGAACTTGCCCGGCGTTTCCGCGGAAACAGGCGCAGCGATGATGTCCATCTGGATCTTGCCCGGCGTTTCCGCGGAAACAGGCGCAGCGATGACACCCGGCTCGATCCTGTCCGGCATTTCCGCGGAAACGCGCGCGGCGCGTCTTTCCCGAAACAGCAGACTGTCGATGGCGATCTGAAAGTCCATGGCCTCTCCCATCCAGCGCGTGGCCGCAGTGTTGGGTTCGATGGCAAGGCCCCTGCGCCGGTTGTCCGCGATGAGCCCCTGCCAGCTCGCGAGCGGTAACGAATGCTCCAAGGCGACGCTCTCGAAGCTTTCGCCGGTGGGCTTGCGAAAACTCAGCGCGCCATCATCCAGTATGTCGATCACCACCCGCCCCTCATGCACCTGCCGATGATGAAAGCGGCAGAGGCTGATCAAGTTGGACGGTTTCGTCTCTCCACCATGCGCCCAATGACGGATGTGATGTGCGTCCACATAACGCGTATTCGGACATCCCGGGAAGCGGCATCCGCGATCGCGTGCATTCAATACGCGCCGCAGCGCAGGCGAGATCGCGCGCGTCTTCCTTCCGACGCTCAAAGGCTCTCCCTGTTCGCTCTCGATGATTGTCACCAGGCTTGCATCGCAAGCGAGCCTTCGCACCGTCTCGGCGGGAAGCGAAGGACCGTCTTCGAGCTCACAACGACCCGCGGTGCTGTTCCTCAACGTCTGAACATCAACGTGCACTACGATTTGCTGGCGCTCCGACGCAGAGAGCTCTTCTTGTCCGTGCTTCAGATAGCTCTCGGTAATGCGTGCGAATGCGTCAGCCCGCCGGTGCGCAAGACGCTCCGCGTCAGAGCTCACTGTGAGGTACCCCGAAGACCTTGCCGCGGACACGTCTTTTTCGGCTGCGGTCATGGTCGCCGGCGCCGCTTCCAGCGCCGTCTCCATCGCCTTGATGAAGAGCGCGCCCGCCTCCGCCGGCAACGTAGCCTTGATCACCAGCGAGCCATCCGGCTCGTGCAGCCACATCACACTGCGTCGCTCCTGCTGCTGCGCCTCGCGCGAGAGCTCCTCGGCCTCCTTGGCCCGCCTGAACACCCGCACCAGCTTCTCCACGTGATGGGCCGTACCGTAGATGGCGATCTGCAGGAACACTTCCTCCGTCGCCTCGCTCGCCACCCTGGTAATGGCGCGCACCTTCGAGTAGCTCAGCCGGCCTTCGCGCATTGCCGCGGAAATCCTCGGCAGCTTCTCGAGGGCATGTGCCACCCGCACACGCTCGCGAGCGGCGCCGAGATCGATGCCGCACTTCCAATTGAGCCAGTGCGCGCAAGACCGGGTCGCCCCATCGCCACCCCACCCTTCCCGGCGATCGAATTCCGCGATCAGCGTCAGCCAGTAATACGTCGCCGCATTCAAGTGGCCGGTGAGCTCGGTGATCTGCGCTTCGAGATCCCGCAAGGATTGCCGCGGGTTCACTGGCCCCGCATGGGGCTCGAGCAGTGGGGCGGCGATGGTGCCGGAAAGGGCATTTTCTTCCATGGGAGAACCAGTACTGTATTGATATACAGTATTCTATCGCACAGCGTGCGGGACGCAAACCTCAGATTCGCGCGCGTCGTTCCCGAGCAACCGCGCATGGACACTTGACCTTGACCCACGGTCACCCTCTACGCTCAGCGCGGCAATGCGAAAGAAGAAGACGTCCAACGACCAGCCTTCGATCGGCGTCGCGGAATGCGTTCGCCGCACGGGCCTCACCGCACGCGCATTGCGAGTCTACGAGCGTCGAGGACTGATCAGGCCCTCGAGGGCACCGAACGGCTGGCGCGTGTATGGACATGCTGACCTGATCCGCTTGAACGCAATCGTTGCGTTGAAAGGCCTCGGACTCACGCTCGGTCAGATCCGGGAGGTCCTGACCGGTTCTCCCCCCGCATTGCGAAACGTTCTGTACATGCAACTTGCCGTGTGGCAGAAGCGCCGGGCTGCGACGGACGAGGGCGCGGCCCTGGTGCGCGCTGCCCTCGCGAACCTCGATATTCGTCGAGACTTGCCTATTGACGATCTCTGCAAGCTGGCGAGGAAGATGGAGATGACCCATCTGCGCGAAGCCACCCGGGAGGCGATCAATGAGACCGTCAGCGCGGAGGAAGAGCGCGCGTGGCTGACCTGGTGGTCCAGGCGGCCCGCGGAGGAAACCGAGCAAATGCAGCAGTACGCGCTGAGTCAACGCAGCGTGCTCGCCGAGCTCGCAAGACTGAGCGCCGAGGGCGCGAGTCCTACCTCGCCGGAAGCCCAGGCTCTGGCGCAGCGCTGGAGCGGAAATCTCACGCGTTACAATGTCCGGTCGCGACTGCTCGATGCGCTGGCGTGGAACGCGACGGTTACCAGGAAATGGCTTCGGGTTGGAGAGCGGATCACTGCTCGAACCGCCGCCGGACAATGGAAAGATCCGTGCCGGAATATCTGGCAGTTTCTGCACGCGGCCTTGAAGGCCAGCCCACTGGGGCGGGCGTCCGCGGCGCTGCTCGCGGAGGCGCAAGAGCTCGCGACCGGCGGGGCGGCTGCGCGTGCATCGGAGGCGGCTTCGCTGGCGAGCCGCTTCGATGAGTTGGCTCGCCGGTACGAGCTCGGCGATCCGGTCGTGTACGCGCGATGGTGCCGCGCGATGGGCTCCCTATCCGATACCGGCGAGTGGGTGGACCTGGCGCCGACCGAGCGCGCGGCCTGGGACTACCTCATCGGGATTGCAGACGCCAGAGCAGGCTGAAGTATGGAGAACATCACAGGAACTCCGCTTCACGGCGGATGAAGCCTCTTGTACGCCGGCAGACTCTTGAACAACTCGCCCGGGTCCGGCCCAGGCGGCGGCAGACAGCCGCTACGGGTGACTCCGGCGTGTCTGAAGGACTCGGGCGCGAACGGCGACGGCGGGTCCGAGACGATATAACATCTGTCGCTGATCCATTCCGTAACTTCTCCGTCAGGTGTCCGGTCGGATTCACCGGCATGGTGAGCTGGAGTATGAGGAGAAGGTACGCCGAGCGTGATGGCGCTCTCTCCGCGGGAGGGGAAGCCGAAGGAGATGCGCTTTCGAGGCTGAAGGACCGTAGTGACTGCCCGCTTCGCCGCGGCGCTCCAGTCGATGGCGCGGCCGTTGCGGGTCACCGCAACGGCGGGAGGAGGAAGCGTGATGGGCTCGACGAGCGGTGCGATGGGCGATGGTCTCTCGCCGAGGGGCGCAGGCCCAACTGACGGGTGCCTGCGCGCCGCCCGCGTCAGGATGAAGGCCCGGAGCGGGTTACCTCCCGGAGCAGACAGGCTGAGCGTTCGCGAGCTGCTGAAGAGCATGCCGAGAACGAGAGCGTGAATGCCCACTACGGAGGCCAGGACGAGGTATCGCCTCTTGTTCTGCATCTTCAGGGCTTCCACACCGTCGCGTCGCGGCCCGCTTGACTTGGTGTGACTGCCCGTGAACCATCGGGTTCCTCCCACGGCCCGGCTCACCGACTGAAATGATGACCCTGCACAGCCATCTGCTGTTCGTCCTGGCCTGCATCGCTCTGATGCTCGCCCCGGGACCGGACATGATGTACATGCTCGCCGGTGCATCGCCCAGGGGCGCAGAGCCGGAATCCTCTCCGCTGTGGGATTCAATCTGGGCGGGTACGTCCATCTGACCGCGGCGGTGCTCGGACTTTCCGCCATACTCGCGACATCCGCGGTGGCCTTCACTGTGGTGAAATGGGTCGGCGCCGCCTACCTCATTTATCTCGGGGTGAGCATCCTCTGGAGCAGACAGGGCCCGCTGGCGATGAGCGGTGAGGAGACTGCGCTCCGGGGTCGAACCATTCTCCGGCAGGAGTTCCTGAGCGATGTGTTGAATCCGAAAGTCGCCCTGTTCTTTCTCGCGCTGCTGCCACAGTTCGTCGACAGGTCCGCGGCGCATCCGACTCTGCAGATCCTGCTTCTCGGGGTGACCGTCAACGTCATCGGCCTTCCGATCAACATCGCGCTCGCCTGCTGCTCGGCCTGGATCACCCGCAACCTGCGGCAGAAGCAGTCGCTGTCGCTCGGACTGCACAAGACACCGGGAGCCTTCCTCGTGGGACTCGGAGTCCGCGTCGCCTTCGAAAGGATCTGAGCGCGATCGGCCTCAGGAGAAATCCATCGCCCCGGCGGTCACGATACTGTTCTTTCCCGTCCCCTTGGCGCGCTTCAGCGCCGCCCGGCAGGCCTTCAGCAGCGCCTCCAGCGGCATGTCGCGCTCGGGCACGAGGCTCGCGACGCCGGCGCTGATGGTGAGATAGCGCCCCGCGCCGTTGCGCGGATGATGGATCAGCAGATCGCGCACGCGCTGGGCGACGATTTGCGCATACTGCGGCGCCTTCTGCGCCGCATCGCCCTGAGTCAGCGTGGCGAGCGTTCCTCCCTCCCAACGGCCGACGAGGTCTCCCCCGCGCCGGTAGGAGGCGCCGATGACACGGGCGACCCGGCGGATGCAGGCGTCGCCCGCGCTCTTGTCGAAGGTATCGTTGTAGGTCGCGAGGTCGTCGATGTCGAACAGGGTCAGTGCGATCTCATGCGAATCGCGCTGCGCCAACATCCAGTCGCGTTGCAGCAGCTCCTCGAAATAGGCCCTGGAGTGAAGACCGGTCAACCGATCCTCGCGCAGCCACGAGGGCAGACCGGGCGCCGCTCGCTCGCCGCCTTTGAGGCGCTCGCTGACATCGCGGTAGAAGGCGACGAAATGAGTCAGCTGACCGGCAGGGTTGCGCACCGGCTGGATCACCACCTCATTCCAGAAGAGCGAGCCGTCCGGCCGGTAGTTGCGCAACAACACCCTTGCCGTCTCTCCCCGCTCGACGGCCTCACGCATCCGCTGGCGGCCCTCCTGCTCGCGATCGTTTGCCTGGAGCATGCGCAGATTCTTGCCGAGCAGCGCTTCGGCCGCATAGCCGCTCATGGCGGCGAATGCCGCGTTGAGGTAGATGACCGGCTGGTCGGCAGCCATGGCATCGCAGACCACGACGCCATCGGGCGCGCTGTCGACGACAGTGCGCCAGGCTTCGGCCGACCAGTTGTTCATTGTCTTCCGCTCATCATCGTCCCGGATCCAGTTTCAGCGCCGGAGCCGCCGCGCATCGCTCGAGCCACTCCTGTGCACGCTGCCACTCCGGCCGATCCCTGAGCTCCTCGGGGCGCAGGCCCCCGCGTCCGTGGAGCCGCACGAGACGCAGGCCCGAAGCCGGCTCGGGGTCCACACGCAGGTGATCCAGCAGCTCCACCACCGCGGCGCGCTGGTTGCATATCGGCAGCATGTCGCATCCCGCCGACAGCGCCCGCGTCGCCCGGGTCACGACATCCCCGAACGCCGCCGCGGCCCCTCCCATCGACAGGTCGTCAGCGAACACTACCCCCTGGAAACGCATCTCTCCGCGCAATACGTCGCGAATCCAGCGCGCCGACAGGCTCGACGGTGCGTCATCCACTGCCGGGAAGAGGATATGGGCCACCATGACGGCCGGCAGCCCGTTGGCAATTAGTCGGCGATAGGGCGCCAGGTCGCCCGTCAGGTCCGCGAGCTCCCGCCGGTCGACCGGCAGAGTCAGATGGGAATCGGCCACGACTGCGCCGTGGCCCGGGAAGTGCTTCGCGGTGGCGGCCATCCCCGCATCCCGCATGCCCCGCGCATAGGCTGTCGCGAGTGCCGCGACCCCGTCGGGAGTGCCATGGAACGCCCGATCCGTGATGAAACTCACGCCATAGTCGATGTCGACACAGGGTGCGAACGACAGGTCGACCCCGTGCGAGCGCAGCTCCGCGGCCATGAGCCAACCCATGCTGCGGGCCAACTCGAGGCCGGAACGGGCGTTGGCATCGTACTGATGGCCGATCCGCCGCGGTGGCGGGAGAGCGGAAAAACCGGCGCGGAAGCGCTGCACGCGGCCTCCCTCGTGATCCACCGCCACGATGAGCGGGGGGCTGCGAGCGGCATGGACCGCCGCCACCAACGCCGAGAGCTGCTCCGGGTCGGCGTAGTTGCGTGTGAACAGGATCACACCGCCCACGAGCGGGTGCCGGAGCATCTCCCGCTCCGCGGCGGTCATGGAAGTCCCTTCCAGATCGATCATGAGCGGCCCGAGGGTCATGAGCGCACCAGGAGCGCCATCGACTCGACGTGCGCGGTGTGGGGGAACATGTCGACGACTCCGGCTGATTCGAGAGTGAATCCCAGCTCGTGCACCAGGATGCCGAGATCCCGCGCCAGGCTGCCCGGATGGCAGGAGACGTACAACACGCGCTCCGGGACACGGCGGCGGCCCGATCCCGCGGGCCGCGCAATGGCGGCGAGCATTTCGGACGTGGCCCCGACCCGCGGCGGGTCGAGAAGGACATGCGTGTAGGGTCCATCGAGCCATGCCGCCGGGAGCTCCGTCGGCTTGGACAGGTCACCCGCATGAAACTCCACGTTGGAAATTCCGTTGCGGAGCGCGTTGTGGCGCGCGCGCTCCACCAAACCCGGCTCGCCTTCCACTCCCACGACACGGCCGGCGGACCTGGCGAGCGCGAGCGTGAAGTTGCCGAGCCCGCAGTAGAGATCGAGTACTCTCGATGTCGGGTCGGGACGCAACAGCTCGAGCGCGCGACTCACCAGCGTCTGGTTCACGATGCCATTCACCTGGACGAAGTCCGTTGGTGTGAACTCGAGCGTGAGGTTGAATGCCGGCAGTCCGTAACTGAGAGGCGACGCCCGAGGACGGTCGCGGTCGGCGCCATCGTCTGTGCCATCCTGCGTGCGATCGTCCGCCTCCCCGGTCGTCAGTTCCTCGATTGAATCCAACCCACCGCTCTGGAGATAGAGCCGCACCGCATGGCGGGCGGCAAAGTCGCGTAGCTTGCCCCGATCCTGCTCCGTCGGTGCCCTGAGCACCCGCAGCACCAGCGCCGTGGCATTGTCCGCCACCGCCACCTCGATCTGTGGCACGTACTGGCGAATCTCGAGGGCACCCAGAAGGTCCGACAGCGGCCGAACCAGAGTCCCAACCGGCGGCGCCAGGACCTCGCACTGCGTGACGTCAGCGACGTACGGAGCCAGACGCTCACGGAAGCCGACGACCACCTTGCCCTTCTTCGGCACATACTTCGCGCCGAGCCGCGCGCGCCTGCGATACTCCCAGACGGGACCGCGCAGCGGAGGCAGCCAGTTGCGGTACTCCACGCGCGCAACGCGCTCCAGGTTGTCGCGCAGCTCCTTCTCTTTCAGGGCAAGCTGCGCCTCCGGCTCCAGATGCTGAAGAGCACATCCGCCGCATACGCCAAAATGCGCACAGCGCGGCACAACTCGCTCCGGCGCGGGCCGCAGCACTTCCAACAGCCTTGCCTCGTCGTGCCGCCGGTGCTTGCGGATGCGCTCGAAGCTCACCGTCTCGCCCGGAAGCGCACCCGCCACGAAGGCCGTCTTGCCCGAGCGGACGATCCCCTCTCCGTCGTGCGTCAGGTCAACGACTTCCGCCGTCTCACGCTCGCGACCGGGAGCGCTCCGGATCGCCTCCCCTGCGCTCACGCGCCGCTTTCCCACGCCTGCAGGAATTCCGCGAAATGCGGCTCCCTGCCGGCGCGCAGCAGCGCCTTCACCCTCTCCACCTCTTCCGCGTGGCGCTCCCGCGTCAGCCGTCCGCGCATCAGCTCGAAGCGCAAATACACGAGATAGGTGTTGAGCACATCCGTCTCACAATACCGTCGGATTCCGATCAGGTTCCCCTCGAGATAGGTATCCCACACCTGCGCGCCCGAGAACCCCAGCTTCCCCGGAAGCCCGAGCAGGCACGCCATGTTCGCCAGCGATACCCGCGCCCGGCCCTGAAACCCCGACAGCAGATCCATGAGGTCCACGTGCCGCCAGTGATAGCGGCTGAGATAATTGTTGTACCGGAACGCCTGATCCCCGTCCCCCGTCTCCCAGTACCGCGGCGCCTGCACCCCCGCCAGCAACCCGCGATAGTTCAGGACCGGCAGATCGAATCCCGCCCCATTCCAGGACACGAGGTCCGGCGAGAACCGCTCGATGCCATCGAAGAACCGCTCGATGAGCTCCCCCTCCGGCGAGCTCACATCCCCCAGGCTCCAGACCTTGAGCCCGTCCCCACTGCGCAGGACGCAGGAAATCGCCACCACCCGATGCTGCTCCAGCGGCAGAAACTCCCCGCCCGAATCCTGCCGCCGCAATGCGAACATCGCCTTCGCCACCTCCGCATCCGGCAACCCCCCGAGCCCGTACAACCGCCGCCCGAGCGCCACATCCGGCACCGTCTCGATATCAAACACCAAACAATTCATGACCACCTGATATCAAAGTACGTACTCTTCAGCACCTAAAGGCCGGCGGATCGATTGCAAAAGTTTTTTCCGGGAGCCTCAAAAACAGGATGTTTTTGCGGCAGCCTACACGGACGTATTCACGGCGGTCCCGGAAAAAAGCTTTTGCAAGCGGTCCGCCAACCCCCGAATGCAATCCGAATCACGCCCCAACACTCATGCCTCCATCTTCTCCGCCTTCATGAGCACGGCCACAGCCACGACAAGTCCCGCCTCATCCGTCAAAGTCACGTGTCCCTCGCCAACCCCCAACCCCCGCCGCACCCGCTCCCCCCGCTCCGAAAACACCACCTCCGGCTTCCCCCACGAGTTCTGCACCACCCCCACATCCCTGATCCACACCCCATGCGAAAACCCCGTCCCCATCGCCTTGACGATCGCCTCCTTCGCCGCAAACCGCATCGCGACGAACCGCACCCGCCGCTGCGTCATGGCAAGCTGCGCCCGCTCCTCCGGCATCAGCAACCGATCGATGAAGTGGTCCCCATACCGCTCCAGCGTCTCCCCGATCCGTTTGACCTCCAGGACATCCACCCCGATCCCGAAGATCATGCGCGCGCTGCCGTCATCAGCGCCTTCATGTCCCGCACCGCCGCCGCGAGCCCGTCAAAAACCGCGCGCGAGATGATCGCGTGCCCGATGTTGAGCTCCACGATCTCCCGGATCGCCGCCACCGGCTGCACGTTGTGGTAGTTCAACCCATGCCCCGCATGCACCTCGAGTCCGAGCCCCGCCCCCAGTCGCGCGCATCGGGCCAGACGCTCGAGCTCCGTAGCCCTAGCCGCCCCCGTCGCCTCCGCATATGCCCCCGTATGCAGCTCGATGGCCGGCGCCCCGATCCGCGCCGCCGCCTCCACCTGCCGCGGCTCCGGATCGATGAAGAGCGACACCCGGATCCCCTGCCCCACCAGCCTCCCCGTAGCGTCTTTGATCCGAGCCTCCTGCCCCGCCACATCCAGCCCGCCCTCGGTCGTCACCTCCTGCCGCCTCTCCGGCACGAAGCAACAATCCTCCGGCCGCACCTCCCCCGCAATCCGCACCAGCTCGTCGGTCACCGCCATCTCGAGGTTCATGCGCGTCTTCAACAGACCCTTCAGGGTCCTCACATCGAAGTCCTGGATATGCCTCCGATCCTCCCTCAGATGCAGCGTAATGCTATCGGCGCCCGCCATCTCAGCCACGAGCGCCGCATGCGCCGGCTCCGGCTCCTTCCCCCGCCGCGCCTGCCGCAAGGTAGCCACATGATCGATGTTGACGCCCAAATCAATATAAGAACGAGTCACAAGCGCTCCGAGTGAGACCGGCGGTTTGCGTGCAAGAGGCGCTTTGCCGGGGCTTCTGGAGCCATGGATGGCGGAAGAGAGCCTCCAGGGACCAGGTGAGCCGGTAGCCGGCGCAACCCGGATTGCCCTGCCCCCATCCCTGTGCCGGGCCCTTCGGGCCGGCATTCGCCGTCCAAAATCGCTCCTGGCGATTTTGTCACGGCGTCCCCGGCAAAGCGCCTCTTGCGTGCGGACCGCCGAGCACAAACCAGTCAATACCGTAATTCTTGCGTACTAAAGCTAAGTACGCGACCCCCCGCGAGAAGCCACAGCCCGAGCCACCCGCCGGGTAGTGAGCTCCTTCCCCTCCAGCCTCTCGGCCAGAGCCGCCTTGAGCACCTTGCGCGCATCCTCGAGCACTCGCTCCTCTACCCGTCCCTGCCCCGGCTTCCCCATATCTTCCCGCGCCAAAGCCAGAATCGAGCTCCCCGCCACCGCATCCGCATCCCCCTCCACCGCTGGCACCAGCCCCTCCGAAGCCCGAAGCCGATAAAACCGCTCCGCCTCGATAGCCCTCCCCGTCCGCGCCTCCGAGGTCAGATCCACCCCATACCCCACCGCCTCCAGCAACCTCTTCTCGAACACCCGCAAAACCGCCTCGACCCTCCCTCCTCCACGCAAGCCCGCCAGCGCCCGCCCGTAGTCCTCGAACACCTCGATCATCGGGTCATGCCGCGCCGTCAATTTCAGCAACAGCTCATTGAGATAGAACCCCGCCATCAGGCTCCCCGCCGGCAGAGGCGGCGCGCTCTGCGCGCTTTCCGCCCCCGTGAGCTGACCCGCCTCGCGCCCCACCTGAAAGGAGAGCAGCAGCAGATCGAAAGGCTGCAGCACGCCCCCGAACCGCGGTTTCGGCCCGCGCACTCCCCGCGCAAACAGCGTCAGCCGCCCATGATCCCGCACCAGTACCTCGAGGATCCGGCTGGTATCCCGGTAAGGCCGGTGGTGCAGGATGTACCCCGGCGCCAGCAGAACGCGTCGGGCATGCGCCGTGGACACTCTGTTACTCCAGGCCCAGCTCGCGCAACGCCCGGGCGTTATCCGCCCAGTTCTCCCGTACCTTGACCCAGAGATTCAGGTGTAGCCGTCGTCCGAGCAGGCCGTTGAGCGCCAGGCGCGCCGAAGTCCCCACCCGCTTCAGGCGCTCCCCCTTCGCGCCGATGACGATCGGCTTCTGCCCGTCACGGTCCACCCACACAGCCGCATAGACGGTGAGCTGTCCGTCTTCCTCGGCCAGCCTCTCCACCTCCACCGCGATCCCGTACGGCACCTCCTGATTGAGCTCGAGGGTCAGCTTCTCGCGAATCATCTCCGCGATGCGAAACTCGATGCCGCGGTCCGTGAGCTCCCCATCGGGAAAGAGCGGCGGCGAGAGCGGCAGGTGCGCCGCGATCGAGTTACGCAGGTCGTCGAGATTCTTCTCCTTGAGGGCCGAGACCGGCACCAGCCCGAGAAAGCCGTGCCGGCCGTCGAGCTCCGCCAGATAAGGCAACAGCCGCTCGCGCGGCTTGACTCGGTCGACCTTGTTGACCGCCACCAACACCGGACGCGCAGCGCGGGCGATGCGCTTCAGCACGAGTTCGTCCTCTGCGTTCCAGAGGAGCGCCTCCACGACGAACACCACGAGGTCCGCATCCTCGAGAGCCGCCGCCGCCGTCCGGTTCATCGCCTTGTTGAGTGCGCGCCGCGCCTGACTGTGCAGTCCCGGCGTATCGACGAAAGCGATCTGCGCCTTCGGCAGCTGTGCCAGCCCGATGATCCGGTGGCGCGTCGTCTGCGAGCGCGGCGTGACGATGCTCAGCTTCTGCCCGACGAGCGCGTTGAGCAGCGTCGATTTGCCGACGTTCGGGCGCCCCACGAGCGCCGCGAAGCCGCAATGAAAATCAGTGGGAGGGTCAGTCACTTCCAGGGCCTGCGCTACTGTCGATGGACGACAGTATGCGCTCCGCGGCCTCTTGCTCGGCACGACGTCGGCTCGAGCCGCGACCCTCGCCCGCAAGGCGCAGTGCCGGCACCTCGCAGGTGACGTGGAACGTCAGGGCGTGAGCCTCCCCCTCCACCCGCTCCACCGTGTACCGGGGTAACGTGAGCCCGCGGGACTGCAGGTATTCCTGCAGACGCGTCTTGGCGTCCTTGAGCTCGCCCGGGGCCGGAAGAGCCGCGATCCGCGGCTCGAACAGCCGGGCGATGACGGCTTCCGCCGCTGCGAGGCCACCATCCAGATAAAGTGCCCCGAAAACAGCTTCCAGGGCATCGGCGAGAATGGATTGACGGCGAAAGCCCCCGGTCTTCAGCTCGCCGGAGCCGAGCTGCAGCGCCTCGCCCAGCGCGAGCGATGCGGCGACCTCGGCCAGCGGCTCGCCGCTCACGACCCGTGCCCGGAGCCGGCTGAGATCACCCTCGGCGGCATCCGGGAACGCCACGTAAAGATGGTGCGCGACGACCAGATTGAGCACTGCGTCGCCGAGAAACTCCAGCCGCTCGTTGTTGGGCCCAGGTGCGCTGCGGTGCGTGAGCGCCGCGCGAAAGAGCGCAGGTTCGCGCGGCTCGTAGCCGAGCTGGGCACGTACCCAGCCGAACGGCCAGTCGGCCCTATCCACTGCCGCTCAGAGTGACGGCCTTGTCGAAGGCGACCTGCAGGGTGATGTGCAGGAAGAGCGGTGCCTGGTCGTAGTAAGCGGCCTCGACCTTCCAGGCCTGGCCAGCCCGGGAAATGCTGATGTCCTTGACGGTGGGGTAGTCCACGCCCTCGACGTCGAAGCGCCTCTGGAGGGCATCGCGGATGCCGGCAGGTGTCGCCCCGCCCGTCTGAAACTCGGTGTTGAGCTCGTTCAGCGAGCGCGCGACCTCCATGTAATTCATGTAGATCGGCAACAGGCGAATACAGGCATAAATGACGATTCCGATCGGGATGAGCAGTATCAGCCACCCGATCGCCGTCACGCCACGTTGACGCGCATGCATTGCAGAACCCCCGCTAGTCGATCTTTTTGCCGATCCGGCTCCAGATGGGCCCGCCAGAGCGTTGCGGGTCCCAATTGAACCATATGTAAGTCGCCTTGCCGACCAGATTCGCATCCGGCACATAGCCCCAGACGCGCCCGTCGTCACTGTTGTCGCGGTTGTCTCCCATCATGAGGTACTTCCCAGGTGGTACGACCTCATCGACCGACGGCGTTGCCGGAAGGGGTTCCGCGCCCGGCGGAGGTGTGCCGCCGCAGACGTAGCCGCGCGCGTCGCTGCGCCGGCAGCCCGGCAAGGGATACGGGGTGACTTGCAGCGGCACCGGACAGAGCAGCGACTGATGATCGTGGACGCCCAACTGCTCGACGGCGAGCTGCATGTTGATGTAGCAGCCGTCGGTATAGGTGTCGGTGACTTTGAACGGTATCACCTTGCCATTGATGATGAGCCGGTCGTCGCGCACGGTGACATGATCGCCCGGAAGGCCGACCAGGCGCTTGATGTAGTTCTCAGAAGGGTCGAGCGGATAGCGAAAAACCACGACATCGCCTCTCTTCGGCCCCCCCGTGTCCAGGATCTTCTTGTTGGTGACCGGCAGCCGCAGGCCGTAGGAGAACTTATTGACCAGGATGAAATCCCCGTCGAGGAGCGTCGGCATCATGGAATCCGAGGGGATGCGGAAGGGCTCGAAGACGAAGGAGCGCAGCAGCAGCACCGCCAGGGCTACCGGAAAGAAGCTGCGCGCGTAGTCCACGGTGCCGGGCTCCGGGATGGCCGCCGGGTCCTTGCCCGCCGCCTTGGCGGCTCGCCGTCGTTGCCGCCCGAGCACCCAGGCATCAACCGCCCAGATGACCCCCGTCACGGCGGAAATCGCGACCAGCACCCCGCTGAAATCGAGCTGCTCGGCGACCAGCAGCCGCACCACCGCCGCGCCGATGAGGATCGGCAGGACGTGGTAGGCGACCGACATCGCCGGGGAATCGACGACAGGCTCCGGGGCGGCGGCGATCTGACGCCTCGGCCGCAGGAACCAATCATCGAAGATACAGAGAAGCCCGACCGGCAACGCGAGCCAGGCGAGGACCAGGATGACCTGCATCAGGACTGGAGGCATCGCGCAGCGCCTACTTGCGCCCGACCTTCAGGACGGCGAGGAACGCCTCCTGGGGGATCTCGACCCTGCCCAACTGTTTCATTCGCTTCTTGCCTTCTTTCTGCTTATCTAGGAGCTTGCGCTTGCGGCTGACGTCGCCGCCGTAGCACTTGGCCAGCACGTTCTTGCGCAGTGCTTTCACCGTGGCGCGCGCGATGACGGCGCTGCCGATCGCCGCCTGCACGGCGACCTCGAACATCTGCCGCGGAATCAGCTCGTGCATCTTGTCCACGAGCTCGCGCCCGCGTTGATAGGAGCTCTCCCGGTGCACGATGATCGAGAGCGCATCGACCTTCTCGGCATTGATGAGGATGTCCAGCTTGACGAGCGGTGCCACCTGGAAATGGGAGAACTCGTAGTCGAAGGACGCGTACCCGCGGCTGACCGATTTCAACCGATCGAAGAAATCGAGCACGACCTCCGCGAGCGGCAGCTCGTATTGCAGCGACACCTGGTTGCCCAGGTATTGCATCTTCTTCTGCGTGCCGCGTTTGTCGTTGCACAGCTTCAACACGGCGCCGACGTGATCGGGTGGCAGGAGGATGTTCGCGACGATGATGGGCTCGCGGATCTCCTCGATCTCGTTGGAGGGCGGCAGCTTCGCCGGATTGTCGACGTACTCCACCGCCCCGTTGGTGCGCGCCACCTCGTACACCACGGTCGGCGCGCTCGTCACGAGGTCGAGCTCGTACTCCCGCTCGAGCCGCTCCTGCACGATGTCCATGTGCAGCAGGCCCAGGAACCCGCAGCGGAAGCCGAACCCGAGCGCGCCGGAGACCTCCGGCTCGTAATGGAGTGCCGAGTCATTGAGCTTCAACTTCGCGAGCGCGTCGCGAAAGCTCTCGTAATCCTCGGAGTTGATGGGGAAGAGCCCCGCGAACACCCGCGGCTTGATCTGCCGGAAGCCCGGAAGCGGCGCCGCCGCCGGACGGTTCTCCAGCGTGATGGTATCGCCCACCGGCGCGCCGTCGATCTCCTTGATGCCGGCGACAATGAAACCCACGTCGCCGGCGGACAGCGTTTTCTCCACGATGGGCTTCGGTGTGAAGCGGCCGAGGCGATCGACCGTGTGGCTGCGGCCGGTCGACACGACTTGGATCTTTTCTCCTGTTTTGACGCTGCCGTTGACGACCCGCACGAGGGAGACCACGCCGACATAGTTGTCGAACCAGGAGTCGATGATGAGCGCCTGCAGCGGCGCTTCGGTGTCGCCCTTCGGGGGCGGGATGCGGCGGATCAGCGTCTCGAGCAGCTCCGGAACGCCCTCGCCGGTCTTGGCGCTGACCCGTGCGGCGTCGCCCGCCTCGATGCCGATGATCTCCTCGATCTCGCGCATGACCCGCTCGGGATCGGCCGAAGGCAGGTCGATCTTGTTGATGACGGGCAGGACCTCCAGCCCCTGCTCGATGGCGGTGTAGCAGTTGGCGACGCTCTGCGCTTCCACCCCCTGCGACGCATCGACCACGAGGAGTGCCCCGTCGCAGGCGGCGAGCGAGCGGGACACCTCGTACGAGAAGTCCACGTGCCCGGGCGTGTCGATCATGTTGAGCTGATAACGCTCGCCGTCCCGCGCCTGGTAATGGAGGGTGACGCTCTGGGCCTTGATCGTGATGCCGCGCTCGCGCTCGAGATCCATGGAGTCGAGCACCTGCGCCTGCATCTCCCGGTCGGCGAGCCCGCCGCAGAGCTGAATGAAACGATCGGCGAGGGTGGACTTGCCGTGATCGACGTGGGCGATGATGGAGAAATTACGTATGAGCCGCATGAATCGGAACTGTCGCGTTACTGCCGCGCCAGGTCTTCAGCGGCCGTCGCAATTATAGCAGTCAGTGCCCTCGCAGCAGGCGCTTCAGCTCCCCGGCATCCAGGCGATGGCGGCAGACCACCGTGCCATCGAGGAGCAGCACCGGGACATCGAGCCCGTGGCGACGCTCGAGGACGGGATCGGAATCGACGTCGACCACCTCGATGGGCGGCAGCGGCATGGTCTGCGCGAGCGCCCGCAGCTCGGCGAGCATCTCTTCGCAGAGTGCGCACTCGCGGCGGTGGACTACAGTAAGAACGACCAGCCCTTCACGGCGGCGGGCGCGCGTGCGCGAAAGGACCACCCGGCAGCGGCCCGAGAGTCGCGGGCGGCGGTGCGGATTCGGACGGCTTCTCCGCCTTGACCGAGTCCGCGATGAAGCGAACCGTCTGCGGAGGCACCTCCCCGACCGCGGTTACTTTGTGGCCATCCACCACCCGGGAGAAGGCATAAGAAGAGCCGACCCGAGCCGACTCCATGACCGGCGCCTGACCTGCGGTTGTCACGACGTGCGTTTCGACGAATACCGAGACGGAGGCCAGCCCATCTGTGAAAACCAGGTGATCGACCGGACCTGTCGACCCCGGCATGGTCTGCGCGGCACGCACGGTCATGTGGAATCCCGGCGGCAAGCGGTCGACATTCCACACCGTGGCGCTCTGAGTCACCGTTTCCTTGAGCGCCGCGGAGTCGTTGCGCAGCCAGTGGAAGCCTGTGGTGGAAATGGCTGGCCGGAAGGCAGCGTCGGGGATAGTGGGGCGGATCTTGAGATTCGCGAACACGATCTGCTCGATGACATTTCCATGAGCATCACATAGCTGCGTCTTCAACGGCATCGCCGTCGAGTCGTCGATCCAGAGGCGATAGCCGTAGCGATACTCATCCCGCGGCATCACGGTGATCAGATGCGTACTGTGCCGATTGAACCGCATGCGGGCGACTTCCTTGATGTCATAGAAGCGCGCGGTCTGCTCGTTGATTGCGGGGAACCCGCTGAGCAGCGAGACTTTCGCCGGCGTGCGCTCCACCAGTACGACATGCCTGTCGGGCAGATAACAGGTGAGGCTGGGACCTGTGCGGACGAACTCCCGCCCCGAGCCATCGAGGGATACGAGCCGCTCGGAGACCGTGCCGTCCTCGAGTCGGTGGATGATGCGCAGCATCTCCACCTTGCCGCCTTCCCAGTGTGCGAACGTGCCGTCGTAGTTGAGTGTGGTGAGCGCGTGATTCATGCGCTCCAGCCACTTTGCCGGCTCATCGGCGCTCGCCACACCCGCGAGGGTCAGGGCGAGCGCCAGCCAGCCGATACGCTCGCTACTTCGGATTCTGGATCGCATTGCCTTGCACGCCTGAAGCTGGCTGATCCGACCTTGCAGGCGTGCTGGAGGTTCCCGGCTCACTCACCATGAGGGCCGAGAGAAGATTTCCGCGGCTGACGGGCCAGGAGAAGGCGCTATGGGCCACCACGTAGTCGGCCAGCTCCGTGGCCGGCACGACCATGGTGGATCGCTGTGACACGGGCGGCACGACGAAGCTGTCGGGTACCGGAGCGATCGCATTTCGCAGCGCCTGCGCGGCGGGGGCGGCCAAGGCCGCGGTGCGCGCGGCCAGGGCGGGCGCCACCGCTTGGGAACCATCGGGCAGAGCCTGTGAGCGCAGCCACAGGATGGAGACCGCGGCCACGCCGGCGGCGAGCCCGGCACCCGCGATCGGCTGCCACCAGCGGTATTGCAGTCGCCTGCCGGCCGGCTGGAGCGCATCGACGGACAGAGCGGGCTCGCTCGAGAGCGCCGCGCTCACCCGGCCCGCGACGATGCCCTCGAGGGCGATGCCGCGCTCCGCGCGGATGACGGCGCCGATGACGGCGTATCGGCCCCAGCGGGCCTTGATATCGGGATCGCGTGAGAGCCGGCGGGCGAGCAGCTCGCATTCGGCGGCCGGCAGCTCGTTGTCGAACATGGCGGAAAGCTGGCTGTCGAGCTCCTCGTTCATCCCAACTCCTCCGCGCGGCCGAGGCCGCCTTCGAAGACTTCACGCAGGCGCCGGTCGATGGCCTCGCGCGCGCGGAAGATGCGCGAGCGGACCGTGCCCACCGGACAGGCCATGGCCGCGGCGATCTCCTCGTAGGACAGGCCTTCGAGCTCGCGCAGCACGATGGCGGTACGCAGGTCTTCGGGCAGCGAGTCGATCGCGGCGTTGACGGTGGAGCGGATCTCGTCCGTCAGCACCAGCCCTTCGGGAGTCTCGGAATCCTTCATTCGGCCTTGCATATCGTAGGACTCATCGGTGTTGCTGCGGTCGAGATCGTATTCGACGGGGCTTCGGTCGCGCGAGACCACCGCGTTCTTGGCGGTGTTGATCGCAATCCGGTACAGCCAGGTGTAAAAGGCGCTGTCGCCGCGGAATTGCGGCAGCGCGCGGTAGGCCTTGATGAAGGCCTCCTGGGCAATGTCCTCGGCCTCGGCCGGGTTGCGGACATAACGCATGACCAGCTTGACGAGTTTGTGCTGGTACTTGAGCACCAGCGCATCGAATGCCCCCTTGTCGCCGCGCTGCACACGGCGAACCAGGCTGAGATCGCTTGCATCGGCGCTCATACGCGCCCTCTCCTCCCAGGGGTGAGGTCGCGGCGCCGCGACCTGAATAGACCCTGAACTATTTTGAAAGTTCAGGGAACGTCCGTCCTCCGGCTTCGTGGACATGGTCCTCAGGGCGCCGCAGCGCCGGGGCATCTGGAAAAAGATTGGACCGGGTCAAGGGATTTCAATCATGCACCGTCTGCCGGGGCATTTACCAGCTTCAGGAGCGGGTCCCGCTTGCCGTGATGCGCGTCACGAGCGCCGCCATCTCAGGCTCCGGCGGCACCTCGCCACCCAGAAAGTACCCCGCGAGCTGCGGGTCCGGATGCTCCAGGAGGCGGGCGAGCAGCTGGCGCTCGGCGGTGCCGGCCCGCGGCAGCATGGCGGTCGCGTAGCGCTCCAGGAGCACATCGAGCTCCTTCATTCCGCGCCGGCAGCGCCAGAGAAGGGCCCGGGCTTCAGCGTCCATGGGCGATCAATTCCGGCGCTCGACCAGCATGCGCTTGATCTCGGCGATCGCCTTGGCCGGATTGAGGTCCTTCGGGCAGACGTCCGTGCAATTCATGATGGTGTGGCAGCGATAGAGCCGGAAGGGATCCTCCAGCTCGTCCAGCCGCTCGCCGGTCGCCTCGTCGCGGCTATCGATGATCCAGCGATACGCGGCGAGCAGCGCCGCCGGGCCGAGGAACCGGTCGCTGTTCCACCAGTAGCTGGGACAGGCGGTGGAGCAGCAGGCGCAGAGGATGCAGGCGGCGGGCCGGTCGATCTTCTCCTGCTCCTCCTTCGACTGCAGCCGCTCGCTGTCCGGAGGCGGCGGCGTATGGGCGACCAGCCACGGCTTCACCGAGGCGTACTGCGCATAGAAATCCGTGAGATCCGGCACCAGGTCCTTCACCACCGGCATGTGCGGCAGAGGATAAATGCGCACATCACCGCTGCCCAGATCCTCCATGGCGGTGGTGCACGCCAGACGATTGATGCCGTCGATGTTCATCGCGCACGAGCCGCAGATGCCCTCGCGGCAGGAGCGCCGGAAGGTCAGCGAGGAATCCATGCTGCCTTTGATCTGGATCAGCGCGTCGAGCACCATCGGCCCGCAGCTCGCCACGTCGAGCTCGAAAGTGTCGACCCGCGGGGTCTCGCCCGAATCGGGATCGAAGCGATAGATGCGGAACTTGCGCACCTTGCGCGCGCCGGCGGGCGCCGGGTGGGTGCTGCCCCGGCGGATGCGGGAGTTCGCGGGAAGTATGAACTGGGCCATCAGGAAACCTTGAGCATCAGTAAGTGCGCGCCTTGGGCGGAATCGTCTGCACCTCTTGGGTCAGGGTGTTGAGATGCACCGGCCGATAATCGAAGCGCACACGCCCGGGTCCCTCGACCCACGCGAGAGTGTGCTTGAGCCACCCCTGGTCATCGCGCTGCGGGAAATCTTCGCGGGCATGGGCGCCACGGCTTTCCGTACGGTTGCCTGCGCAGTGGATGGTAGCCGTGGCCTGGAAGAGCAGATTCTCGAGCTCCATCGTCTCGACGAGATCGGTGTTCCAGACGAGAGAGCGGTCACTTACCCTGACATCGGCGAAGGACTCGAAGGTCTGTGCGAGCCGCTTCGCGCCCTCGGCCAGTGATTGCCCGGTGCGGAACACCGCCGCATCCATCTGCATGATCTTCTGCATCTCCAGGCGGATGGCGGCCGTGGGGCGCGAGCCATTGGCGTTGCGCAGCCGCTCGAGGCGGGATACCGCGAGCTCCGCCGCATCCCGGGGCAGCGGCGCGTGCCGCGTCCCGGGACGGATCAGCTCCGCACAGCGGCGGGCGGCCTGGCGGCCGAAGACGACCAGATCGAGCAGCGAGTTGGAGCCGAGGCGGTTCGCGCCATGGACGGAAACGCAGGCCGCCTCGCCGACGGCCATCAGTCCGGGCACGACCGAATCCGGATCGCCCTGCCGGGGCGCGACGACCTCGCCGTGGAAGTTACAAGGCACGCCGCCCATGTTGTAGTGGACCGTGGGCTGCACGGGTATCGGCTGCCTCGTGACATCGACGCCGGCGAAGATGCGGGCGGTCTCAGCGATGCCGGGCAACCGCTCGTGGATCACCTCGGGGCCGAGATGCTCCAGGTGCAGGTGGATGTGATCACTCTCCGCGCCGACCCCGCGGCCCTCGCGGATCTCGATCGTCATGGCGCGGCTCACCACATCGCGCGAAGCCAGGTCTTTGGCGTTCGGCGCATAGCGCTCCATGAAGCGCTCGCCCTTGGAGTTGGTGAGGTAGCCGCCCTCGCCGCGCGCGCCCTCGGTGATGAGGCAGCCGGCCCCGTAGATGCCGGTCGGATGAAACTGCACGAACTCCATGTCCTGCAGGGGCAGCCCGGCGCGCAGCACCATGGCGTTGCCATCACCCGTGCAGGAATGCGCGGAGGTGCAGGAGAAATAGGCGCGGCCGTAACCGCCGGTCGCGAGAATCGTCATGTGCGCGCGGAAGCGGTGCAGCTTCCCCTCGGTCATGTCGAGGGCGATGACGCCGCGGCAGGCGCCGTTCTCCATGATGAGATCGATCGCGAAGTACTCCACGAAAAACGTCGCGGAGCGGCGGATCGACTGCTGATAGAGAGTATGCAGCATCGCATGGCCGGTGCGGTCCGCCGCGGCGCAGGTGCGCTGTGCGATGCCCTTGCCGAACTGCGTGGTCATGCCTCCGAAGGGCCGCTGGTAGATGCGGCCTTCCTCCGTGCGCGAGAACGGCACGCCGTAGTGCTCGAGCTCGATCACGGCGGCGGGCGCCTCCTTGCACATCAGCTCGATCGCATCCTGGTCACCCAGCCAGTCCGAGCCCTTCACGGTGTCGTACATGTGCCAGCGCCAATCGTCCTCGCCCATGTTGCCGAGCGCCGCGCTGATGCCGCCCTGGGCGGCAACCGTATGGCTGCGCGTGGGAAAGAGCTTGGTGATACAGGCAGTGGCGAGCCCCGCCTCGGCGAGACCGAGCGTGGCACGCAGCCCCGAGCCGCCCGCCCCGATCACGATGACGTCGTAGGTATGATCGATGAACTCGTGTGCGGTCATCCGGCGCCTCCAAACGCCACCTCGAGGATCGCGAGCACTCCGGCCACCGCAACCACTACATGAAAGAAGGTCACCAGCGTCAGCATCAGGGTCTTCGTCCCGCTGCCATGGACGTAATCCTCCACCACCACGCGCACGCCGAGCTGGGAGTGCCAGGCGGCGGTGAGCACGAGCAGAATGAGGAATACCGCTGTCCAGAGCTGTCCCATCCAGGCGACGATCATCGCGTGGTCGTAGGAGGGCAGAGACAGCAGGCAGACGACGAACCAGACGGTGAGCGGCACCAGCGCGACCGAAGTCAGACGCTGCGCCCACCAGTGCTGCACCCCTTCCTTCGCGGACCCCTGGCCGAGCACCTTGGCGAGCGGACTGCGCAGGTGACTCGGCCCTTCCTGGGCCTCGCCCCTGCGGGGCCGCGGCTGCCCCGCGTTCAAATTCGTTCCCGACGAATTTCTCATGGCGTACGTCCTGCCGCGTGCAGTGCCCACCACGCCAGGCCCACGAAGAGCACGATGCTCACGATGACGAGCAGCAGTGAGCTGCGCTTGGCCTGCTCGCGCTCGATACCATGTCCGGTATCCCAGATCAGATGGCGGATGCCTGCGAGAAGATGGCAGGAGAAGGCCGCGAGCAGGATGAGATAGACGGCCTTGAGCACTCCCAGTGAGAGAACCGCGCGCGCGTCGTGATACGCGGCGGGGCCGCTCGCGACTGCGACCAGCCAGTAAACCAGAAGGATGAGGCCCACCGAGAGCGCGATGCCGCTCGCGCGAGTCAGCAGGATGGACGTGAGCAGGGTGTAGCGATACATCCTGTACACGGACAGGTGCGGCGAGAGCGGTCGTTCGGTCATAGGCGGCTTCGCGGACTAGAAGTCGATGCAGCGTCCTTTGCGCTCCCAGTCGCCGAACCGCGTGGGCTCGGGGCCGGAGGGCCCGCCGATCTCACGCCGCTCGGCCAGCTTGGCATCGGCGGTTGCGGCAGGGACTGCGAGTGGCTGCCCGATTGCGGCGGGCGGAGCTTCAGGATCGGTCCTGAGAGCGAGAGCCGCCGACGCGGCGGAAAGGTCATCGGGAAACGGAACGGAAGGCGGCGTCGAGGAGTTCTTCTCTGGGCTCGTCGGCATATATTACAAGTGTGCCAGAATTCAGCCCCCACGGCCATGAACCGGCCGCGAAATTGCCGAGGCAAAACGCCATAATTAGTCATATGAATGTGACTGGAGGCCATCTGCAGACCGTCGAGCTCGATGATCTCGGCGCGCTGCGCGTCGCGGGCGCCGATGCGACGCGCTTCCTGCAGGGCCAGGTATCGAGCGACCTCGGCCGGGTGAGCGCGGAGCGCTCGACGCTTGCCGGCCTGCACAACCCGCAGGGCCGCACGATCGCTCTGCTGCGCATCGTGCATCTCGCGCCAAACGACTTTCTCATACTGCTACCGCGGGAGTTGGCAGGCACCGTCGCGAGCCGTCTGTCGAAGTACGTGCTGCGCGCGAAGGTGAAAGTGACCGACGAGTCACAGAGCTGGCACATCAGCGGACTGATCGCCTCGGGGTTGGCCACGACGGGACTGCATTCGCCGCAAACCGCGTCCGCACCGCTCACTGACTATCCGCCCGTCACGGGCGAGCAGCGCCGTGTTGGCCATCGCGTGGCCATATGCGTCGGCGAGCAACCGGCAAGATGGCTGCTCATTGCTCCAGCAGCCGCCGAAGCGGGCGATCCCTCTAGGAGAGTTGACGACCTGGCGCACGGCGCTCCCGCGCGGCGTGAAGTCTGGCGCCAGCTCGACATCATCGCAGGTCTGCCGCAGGTGTACGCCGCCACTTGCGAGGAATTCGTCGCGCAGATGCTGAACCTCGATGTCGTCGGCGCGATCGCCTTCGACAAGGGCTGCTACACCGGACAGGAAGTGATCGCCCGTGCGCATTATCGGGGCCGGGTGAAGCGCAGGCTGCAGCGGTTCCGCTCGCGCGGTCCGGTCGAGCTCAAGCCGGGCGACAGCGGCGAGCTGCCCGACGGGCGCGCGTTCAAGGTCGTCGAGGCCGTGCGGCTCGACGACGGCCGTTGCGAATTCCTGGCGGTGGCACCCCTGCCGGCGACGAACCTGGAGCTGACCGCCTCCGCTCAGCCCGACGCGGTGTTGGAACGTGTCAGCGCTCCGCTCGGCGTGCGGCCCGCCATCGAGGGATCCGCGGCGCTCACCCGCTCCAACGTCGGGGCGCCTTCCACGGGTGCGGCGCTGCACGCGGGAGTGCCCACGGAGCTCACCACCACGGGAGCGGTCTGGGCGCCTTTTGCGAGCTCACCGGCGGCACCCCGGCGGGCCGGGATCCCGACTTTGCCTCCCAGTCTGCCCGGCGAGCAGCCGCACGACCTGGAACGGCTCGACCTGCCCTACGCCCTTCCGGACTGAGAATTCATTCCGGGCGCATGTGCGGGAAGAGGATTACGTCGCGGATGGACGGCGAGTCGGTGAAAAACATGACCAGCCGGTCGATGCCGACGCCGAGGCCGGCGGCGGGCGGCATCCCGTACTCGAGCGCCCGCACGTAGTCGGCGTCGTACAGCATCGCCTCCTCATCGCCACGGTCCTTGCGGGCCACCTGCGCCCGAAAGCGTGCCGCCTGATCCTCCGGATCGTTGAGCTCGGAGAAGCCGTTGGCGAGCTCGCGCCCGGCGAGAAAGAACTCGAACCGATCGGTGAGGAAGGAATCCGCGTCATTGGCGCGTGATAGCGGCGACACCTCCGCCGGATACGCGTGCACGAACGTCGGGGCGATCAGAGTGTGCTCGGCGGTCTTCTCGAAGATCTCGATCTGCAGCTTGCCGGGACCGTCGTGCGGCTGCACGGGTATGGCGAGCCGCTCGCAGAATTTGCGCAGGTACCTGGGATCGCGCAGCGACAGCGGGTCGAAATCCGGGTTGTTCTCGAGGATGGCCTGCTCCACCGTGACGCGCCGGAAGGGCTTGGACAGGTCGTACTCGCGGCCCTGGTAGGTCAGCCGCTGCGAGCCATGAAGCGTATCGGCGAGGCCGCGGATCGCCTTCTCGATCCAGTCCATGAGATCGCGGTAATCGGCGTAGGCGAGGTAGAGCTCCAGCATCGTGAATTCCGGGTTGTGCTGGGTCGAGAGTCCCTCGTTGCGGAAGTTGCGATTGATCTCGTACACCCGCTCGTATCCGCCCGCGACCAGGCGCTTCAGATAGAGCTCCGGCGCGATACGCAGATACATGTCGAGATCGAGCGCGTTGTGATGCGTCACGAACGGACGTGCCGTTGCGCCACCTGCGATTGGTTGCATCATCGGCGTCTCAACTTCGAGGAAATCGAGAGCGTCGAGGAAATCGCGCAGATACCTGACTATCCTGGCTCGCGTCCGAAAGACGTTGCGGCTGCTCTCGTTGACGATCAGATCGACATAACGCTGGCGATAGCGTGTCTCGACATCGGCGAGCCCGTGCCACTTGTCGGGCAACGGCCGCAGCGACTTGACGAGCAGGCGCAAGCTCTCGACGCGCACCGAGAGCTCACCGGCATTCGTCCGGAAGATCAGCCCGGTCGCGCCGACGATGTCGCCGACATCCCAGGTCCTGAAATCCGCGTATGCCTCCTCACCCACCGCGTCCTTCTGCAGAAAGAGCTGGATCTGTCCGGTGCGGTCGGCGATGTTGGCGAAGCTGACCTTGCCCTGGCCGCGTTTGAGCATCATACGGCCGCCGACGCTGACGCGCGTCGGATTGGCCTCCAGCCACTCGCGATCGCGCTCGCCGTAGGCGCTCTGCAGCTGCCCCGCGAGCGCGGTGCGCCGGAAATCGTTCGGAAAGGCCGGCCCGCCGCGATCCCGCAGGGCTGCAAGCTTGCCGCGGCGCTCCGCGATCAACTTGTTCTCATCCCCGCCATCCGGCGCGCCGGCGCCCCCGTCTTGCTGCTTGTCTGTCATATCGGTCATAGACCCGCCTTGAGCGAGGCCTCCATGAATTGATCGAGATCGCCGTCGAGCACCGCGGTGGTGTTGCCCACTTCCACGCCGGTCCGCAAGTCCTTGATGCGCGATTGATCGAGCACGTAGGAGCGGATCTGATTGCCCCAGCTCACGTCCGATTTGGAGTCCTCGAGCACCCGCGCGGCGGCGTTGCGCTTGTTGACTTCGAGCTCGTAGAGCTTGGCTTTCAGCATCTTCATGGCCGTCGAGCGATTCTTGTGCTGGCTGCGCTCGTTCTGGCACGCGACCACGATACCCGTGGGCATGTGCGTGATGCGCACCGCGGACTCCGTTTTGTTGACGTGCTGGCCGCCGGCGCCCGAGGAACGGTAGACGTCGGTCTTGAGGTCCGCGGGATTGATGTCGATCTCGATGTCGTCGTCGATCTCCGGCGAGACGAAAACGGAGGCGAAGGAGGTATGCCGCCGGTTGCCGGAGTCGAACGGTGACTTGCGGACCAGCCGGTGCACGCCGGTCTCCGTCCGCAGCCAGCCATAGGCATAGTCGCCCTTGAATTCGACCGTGGCGCTCTTCACGCCCGCCACCTCGCCGGGGCTGGAATCGATGACCTCGCACACGAAGCCGTGCGCGGCCCCCCAGCGCAGGTACATGCGCAGAAGCATCTGCGCCCAGTCCTGCGCCTCGGTACCGCCGGCGCCCGCCTGGATGTCGAGAAAGGAGCTGTGCGAGTCCATTTCGCCGCGGAACATGCGCTTGAGCTCGAGGCGGCGCACCTCGTCCTCGAGGCGCTCGGCATCCCGGCCTATGTCCTGCGCGGCGGCCTCATCGCCTTCCCCCTCGGCCAGCTCCAGGAGCTCCGCCGCGTCGGCGATGCCCTTGGCGGTACGATCGATCTCCGTGACGTCGCCGCTGAGGCGCGCGCGCTCCTTCCCGAGCTCCTGCGCCCGCTGCGGCTGCGACCACACTGCGGGGTCCTCGAGCTCGCGGCCTACCTCTTCGAGGCGTTCCTTCTTGCGATCGTACTCAAAGAAACCCCCGTAGCGAGGCGGTGCGCTCGCCCAGGTCTTTGAGGAGTCGCTTGAGCTGATTGACTTCCATATTGCGGTGCCCGAGGAAGGTTGAAGCGGTGCCGTGGAAGGTCCGGCATGCTATCAGAACCGGACTGCGATTCCGAGGCTCACCACGGGGTACCAGCGCAGGATGTCCGCCTTGCTCACCAGTTTCTGCTCCTCGGTAGCGACGTTACTCTGGATCTCGTTGCAGAGCGCGGAGCCGGGCGGCGCGGCCGGGCCGCAGTGCGCGGAGAGCGAGACGGTCGGCGTGCCGCCGTAGATGGCGCCCACGTCGAAAAGGAAATGAATACGGCCGTTCTCGCCGGCCGGATTACCCCAACCGAAGCCGACGTACGGCGAAACGGAGTTGCCGAACTTGAGCTGCCCGCTCAGCGAGCCGAGCTGCGAGCTGGAGTACGTCGTACCGTTGATGGTGTAAGAGCCCTGACTCGGCTGCCCGACGACATCGAGCTTGGTGTCGTTGCCAGCCACGCCCGCTGTCAGGTGGAAACCGCCCTCGAACACATACCAGTCGAGAAGACCCGTAACGGTCCTGAGCTTCAGCCGCCCGTCGTAATTGACGTCCGACGTGTCGATCGTGCGACTGATGTTGAAGCCTGCGAAGCCGACGCGCATGCCGAACGAAGGCGAGATGCCGAGGTCCAGGTCCAAGCCCACACCTGGAGTGCCGCCCCGGACCGCCACCGCAAAATCCGGGGTGTTCGCCCGCGAGACGGCCGGCACGGCGAGACAGGCCAGCATCAAAGCTGCTGCGACGATCCTGCCCTTTGCTACCACTGGCGTCATGACGCAACCTCCCCAACCCGGACCCATGCACCGCCGTGCTCGGCGGCGGCTCGAACCTTAGCGGAGCCCGCGCACCGGCACTGCGACGCCGTTCACGCCGGCACAGGCAAGGAGCGTGCCAGCGCAAGGCGCAGGCGGGTTACCGCTCCGTTCCCGCCGGGGTGTCGCTTTCCAACGACTGACATGTTGAGAATGTCAGGCGGGTTGCGGACACGGCAGCACATGATCCACGAGGAGCTGCAGCCGCCGTTCCCCCTGGTACTCGTTGACATCCAGCCGGTAGACGAGCTGCAGGGAGCCCTTTGGGAGCGCGAACACCGAGCTCTCCTCGATGTGATTGAATGCGATCGCATCGAAGGACCGGCCGGTCCGCGGGAATTCCAGCCACATCTTGAGGTGCCGGTCGCCGACGACCCGGGCGCTGCGGACGGCGAACACGCCATCGAAACAGGGCTCGGGGAAGGCTTGGCCCCAGGGACCACCGGCGCGCAACGCATGCGCCGTCTCGAGCGCGATTTCCTCGACCGTCAGCTCGCCGTCGGTCTCGATGGCATCGCTCGGGCCGCATTGCGCCGCCCAGGCCGCGACTTCCTCGTCGAATGCGCGCGCGAAGAAATCCAGCCGCGCGCTCTGCAGCGTCAGGCCAGCGGCCATGGCATGGCCGCCGAACTTGCCGATGAGCTGCGGATGACGCGCATCCAGATTCGCGAGCACATCTCGGATGTGAATGCCCGGCATGGAACGCGCCGAGCCGCGCAGCTGCCCCTCGCCCGCGAGAGCGAAGGCGATCACCGGCCGGCGGATCCGGTCCTTGATGCGGCTTGCCACCAGCCCGACGACACCCTGGTGCCAACTCTCGTCGAACAGGCAGACTCCGCTGCGCTGCAGCGCGCGCGGTCCCGGATCACGCAGCCGCCGCACCGCGGCGAGCGCCTCCGCCTGCATGCGCGCCTCGATCGCCCGCCGCTCGTGATTGAGCTCATCGAGGCGCACGGCCAGCCTGGCCGCAGTGTCCATGTCATCGGCGAGCAGACATTGGATTCCGACCGTCATGTCGTCGAGCCGTCCCGCCGCATTGAGGCGCGGCGCGGCCCCGAAAGCCAGATCGGCGGCGATGAGGCTCGCGACCGGACGTCCCGCGATCTCGAGCAACGCACGGATGCCGGCGGCGCAGCGGCCGGCACGGATGCGTCGCAGTCCTTGCGCCACGAGCACCCGGTTGTTGGCGTCGAGCGGCACGAGATCGGCGACCGTGCCCAGGGCAACGAGGTCGAGGAAGTCCGCGGCGCCCGCAGCGCCGGCGGGCGTCAGCCGCTCCTCGTCGAGCCGCCGCTTCAACGCCGCCATCACGTAAAAGGCCACACCCACGCCCGCGAGCGCGCGGCTCTTGAAGAGACTGCCGGTCAGGTTGGGATTGACGATGACGTTGGCGGCCGGCAGGTCGGGACCGGGCAGATGGTGATCGGTGACCAGGACATCGATGCCGCGCGTGCGCGCTTCCGCCACGCCGGCGGCGCTCGAAATCCCGTTGTCCACGGTGATGATCAGCGAGGGGGCGCGGCCCGCGGCGAGCCTCACGATCTCGGGCGTGAGTCCGTAGCCGAACTCGAATCTGTTGGGCACGAGAAAATCGACCGCGGCGAATCCCCACGCGGTCAACGCCCTGACGACGAGCGCGGTGCTGGTGGCGCCGTCCGCATCGAAATCGCCGATCACCAGCACGCGGCCCGCGGTGCGATGCGCCAGCAGCAGATCGACGGCGGCGGCGATGCTCTCCAGTGTGCTCACCGGCAGCAGGCGATCGAGCGAGAGGTCGAGGTCGTCGGCCGTCCGCACGCCGCGGGCGAGATAGATTCGGCGCAGCACCGGATGCAGCCCGCCGCCGACGAGCGTCGAGGCGTCCTGCGCGCAGGCCCCGCGCCGCACCACGCGCAGATTCATGCCAGCGCCTCCAGCCCTCGGCGCGGTCCCACCCGCCGCCAGAGACGCCAACGGTGCCCCGCCCGCAGAGTGAACGTCCGGTCATTCGCCAGCAGCACGAGGCGCTCGAGTGCGCCGCGATGCAAAGCGGCAAGGGACGGCGATATCAGGCGGCGATCGATCTCCACCGCGGCGTCCGCCAGAGTCCAGGAAGCATGGGCATGCAGCAATTCGGCAACCTCCACGACGGCGAGTGCGCGTTGCGCGCGCCGATCACCGATCACCGCCCGCCAGTCTACCGGCATCGGCCGGCATTCTCCTCCGGCAAGCCGCCACAGGCCACGGACATAGGCATCGCACCCGAACGCCGCGTCCGTGATCTCTCGCGCCGGTGCGGGACGGGAGAGAGCCGGAGCGCCGCCACCCCACAGCCAGAGCGCTGCGACCGGTGGGGCTCCGCGGCGCGCTCGCTGATCGTTGAGCGGATGTCCATGCAGCCACATCTCGATTTCCGCGCTCAGCCGCCGCAACGCGGCGGCACCCTCTCCCTTCGGCAGCGACTCGGCGACAGGGACCAACAGCATCCGCGCCGGGTCCGTAGTGATCGCCGGCGTCGCGACCTGCGGCCCGGAGAGCACGAGCTCACCGTCCGGCAGCGGATGCAGATCGAAGCCTGACCCGCGGAACGTCTCGCGGAAAGTTGCCGCGAGCTGCGCGAGCTCCGCCGGCAACAGGCGAAGGACACTGCGTCTGTCGAAGTGCAGACTCGTCAGGCCTGCGAGCCAATGCACGGGTGTCGCGAGCCACACGGCACCCGCCGGCGCATCGGCAAGCTCGGCCGCCGCGACGCTGGCGGGAGCCTCACGGGCGTATTCGGACAGAGCGAGCCAGTCGGCAGTCCACGCTCGCCAGCCTTCCGCCACACGGGTCCGGTCGGCGAAGCGCGCGAGATGATCGATGGCCGGGGTCGCGCCCGAGCCAGCGCTGGCTTGCGCATCCCGCGGGGCGAGCTCATCCGCCGCGCGCGCCGCAGGGCGGCCCGCCGGGTCCGGATCGAGGTACAAATCGGTAATGACGATGACGATCTCGCGCATGAGGGTTATCGTACCGTCCCAATGAAGTTCACATTGGAAAGCAGCTCGCGAGTGAATCTGGTGCGCGCCTACTCGCGGACGGAGCTGCGCATAGGCGAGGAGCTCGTGCGCGCGAGCTGCGTCGTATCAGCCGACCGGCTGATCACGGACTGGCCGCCGGCACGATTCGATGCGTTGGCGAGCGAGCACTTGCAGACGATTTTTGAGCTCGAGCCTGAGGTCGTTCTGCTCGGCAGTGGAGAGCGCCAGCGCTTCCCGTCGCCGGAGATTCGCGCGGCCTTCCTCGCGCGGGGTGTTGGGCTCGAAGTGATGGATCTCGGCGCCGCCTGCCGCACCTACAACATCCTGGTGCAGGAGGAGCGGCACGCCGTCGCGGCGCTCTTCCTGGAATAGAGTTCTTCCGGCGGCAGGGCCGCCGGAAGAAGACACAGGGGGAGGGGCATCAACCAATCGACCCATCATCCGGAGCTGACAGACTCGGACGACGGCATGCTTTTCTTCTTGTTCGTCGCTGTTGTTGCTTTTCTTTCGGCATCCCCTCCTCCCTGTGCCCTCTTCCGGCTGCCCTGCGATCCGATCGCACCTGTCGGCACTCAGCGACAGGGGGCAATGTTAAACGGGTCGCGCTCCGATTAGCAACTGAGGATTTTCAAATCCTTAGTTTTCAGTAGATTATAAAATAAAGTTAATCTCGAATATCGGCTCAGCCGGTGCCGCCCAGCAGCGGTACGAACGCTACCGGCCCCAACGACTCGCGGTCGATGCGCTGCTCCCGGCGCGTGAAACGCACCAGCTCCTGCTCCCCCTCCGGACCCACCGGGACCAGCAGCCGGCCGCCGACCTGCAGCTGCTTGAACAGCGCCTCCGGAACGACGAGCGGCGCCGCCGCGACCAGGATGCCGTCGAACGGCGCCTGCGGCTTCCAGCCGGCGGAGCCGTCGCCGTGCCGGAATCTGACATTACGCACGCCGAGCTCCTTCAACCGCTCCTTGGCGCGATCGAGCAGCGGCTCGATGCGCTCGATCGTGTAGATGCGCTCGACGAGCGGGGCGAGCACGGCGGTCTGATAGCCGCATCCGGTGCCGACCTCGAGCACCTTCTGCAGGGGTCCTCCCTGGAGGAGTGCTTCGGTCATGCGTGCGACGATGTAGGGTTGCGAGATCGTCTGCCCGAAGCCGATCGGCAGCGCGGTGTCCTCGTAAGCCCGGCTGCCGAGCGCCTCGTCGACGAAGATATGCCGCGGCACGTTGCGTATCCGGTCGAGGACGGCGAGGCTCGTGATGCCCTGGTCGCGCAGGCGTTGCACCAGCCGGTCGCGCGTGCGCGCCGATGTCATGCCGATGCCGGAAAACCGCAGGTCAGGCATGGAGGCCTTCCAGCCAATGCTGCAGGCCGGGCAGCGCAGAGTGGCGGGTGAGATCGATTTGCAGAGGAGTCACCGAGACATAACCCGCGTCGATGGCTTCGAAATCCGTGCCCGGCCCGCCGTCCTGTTGCGCGCCTGCGGGTCCCACCCAGTACACCGGCCGCCCGCGCGGATCGCGCGCCGGCAGGATGGGCTCGGAACGATGGCGAAATCCGAGCCGCGTGCCACGAAAGCCTCGCAGCGCCGCGCAGGGTACGTTGGGAACATTGACGTTGAGAATGAGTGTCGGCTCGAGTCGGCTTTGCAGCAGGTGCCCCACGAGCTGCCGCGCAACGTGCGCGGCCGTATCGTAACGCGCCTCTTCGTCCGGCACCGTGCAGAGGGAGATCGCGAGAGTCGGCAGACCGAGGAAGCGGCCCTCGATCGCGGCCGCCACCGTCCCGGAATAAAGCACATCATCCCCGAGGTTCGCGCCATCATTGATGCCGGAAACCACCATGTCGTACTCGAAGTCAAAGAGTCCGGAGATGGCGAGGTGCACGCAATCGGTCGGCGTACCCTGAACGTAGTACACGCCGGGCTCGGACTCGAACACGCGCAGCGGCACGTCGAGGGTCAGGGAGTTGCTGGCGCCGCTGCGATTGCGATCCGGCGCGACGACCGTTATCTCGGCGAGGCTCGCCAACGCCTCCTTGAGCGAGCGGATGCCGCGGGAGCGGTAGCCATCATCGTTGCTGACGAGGATCTTCACGGTCCTGATGTAGGGTATTGCAAGGCTTACGCCCGTCCGCGGGCGCGTAACTATACTGGAGCAAATCAGGCGGAGGTAGCGTGAGTCCCAGATCGCGGAAAGACTCCCCGGGAGGGGACACTGGCGAAGACGCTCGGCTGTTCCGTGAAGCGGTCCAGGACGTCAAGCCTCTGGGCCGCCCTGAGCCGGCGGCGGGCCACGCCTCGCGGGGTACGCGCCGTCCGCGTCCGGCCGCGCGCTTCACCCGCGCCGACCGGCTGGCCGTCCTGGAAGAAAGCCTGCGCGATGATGTCGTCGACCCGGAGCTCGCCAGGGGTGAGGAGCTCGTGTTCCAGCGTGAGGGCGTCCAGCCTGCGGTGCTGCGCAAGCTCCGCCGCGGCGACTACCGGGTGCAGGGGGAAATCGACCTGCACGGCCTCACCGTCGCCGAGGCCAGGCAGGCGCTGCGCGAGTTCCTGGCGCAGGCGCTGCTGCGGCAATGGCGCTGCGTGCGCATCATTCATGGCAAGGGGCTCCGCTCCGGGCACCGCGGCCCTGTACTGAAGGGCATGGTGGGCGCGATGCTGCGCAAAGCAGGCCCGGTTCTGGCGTACGTCGCCGCACGGCAGGTCGACGGCGGCACCGGCGCCGTTTACGTATTGTTGTCGTCATAGTCCGCATCCAGCGCGAACACCTCGCGCAACACCGCCGTCGCATAGGCGCCGCGACCCAGACGAAACTCGACGATCACGGAATCCGTCTCGCGCCGCCAGCTCAGCTCCCGCACCGCCAGCCGCAGGCTGCGCCTCTCCTGCTCCATGCCGGCCTGCGCGACCTGCTCGCACGCAACGGTCAGAGTTGCCGCGACTTGCTGCTCGAGCTCCAGCACTCTGCCGCCGCTCGGCGGGGCGCCGCGCCCCCAAAGGGGGCCGGTGGGGTGGATGTCGAGCTGCGCACTGCGCACTGCGAGTGTCTCGTCGACCGCTGCGACCGGAAAATGACTCGCGCGGCCATCGAGGTTGGCGAGGTCGCCCGGCTCGAGGCGCTCCCAACTTCCAGCGCCGACGCGCGCGGCCAGCACGGCATTGAAGACCAGGCTCCGCGCCGCTGAAAGGACGAAGCCGCGCTCCGCCGGCCGCAGCGCGCGCACGTCCTCGCCCACGCGTGCCAGGTTGGCCCCGCCCCTGCCAAACCGCTGTGGCCCGAAGTAATTCGGCACCCCTCGGGCCGCGATGGCGGCCAGACGGCGGGCAAGAGCTGCATCGTCGATCGCGATCCCGCGAACCCGGATGACGAAGCGATTGCCCGCGAGCGCCCCTCGCGGCAGCTTGCGGGAGTGGCGATGCGCCTCCAGCACCTGGTACTCGCCGCTGCCGACAGCCAGCCAGTCCGCCGGCGCGAGCCGCGACTGCGGCACCGTGAACCACTGCGAGGCCACCGCCCGGCGGTCCTTCAAGCCCGCATAGCCCACATCGCGCGGCGGACAGCCGCAGGCGCGCGCCAGCTCGCGCGCAATCCACTGCGTATTCGCATTGCGCTTGCGCACCTTGAGCAACACGTGTTGGCCGGCCCCGGCCGGAGTGAAGCCGAGCTGCTCCTCGACGAGGAAATCCTCTGGCTCGGCGCGCAGTCTTCCCGCGCAGAGCGGCTCGCCGTGGGCTCGCGGCGGATCGAGCGCCGCGTCAACTGGCATCGATCAGGAGCACCACGGCCTGCGCGGCAATCCCCTCGGCGCGTCCGAGGAAGCCGAGCTTCTCCGTCGTCGTCGCCTTCACGTTGACCCGCTCAGGGTCGACTTCCAGAAGCTCCGCCACCTGGCGGCGGATGTCCTCGCGCACGGGCGAGAGCTTCGGCCGCTCCGCGAGAACGGTCACGTCGGCATTGCCTACCCGGAGCTTGCGGGCGCGGAGCATGTCCATCACCGCGCGCACGAAGCGCTTGCTGTCCGCGCCCTTCCATCGCGGGTCGGTATCCTTGAAGTGTTGGCCGATGTCGCCGAGACCCGCCGCGCCGAGGAGCGCGTCGGTGAGCGCATGCAGCACCACATCGCCGTCGGAGTGAGCCACCACGCCGTGCGTGTGTGCGACCCGCACGCCACCCAACATGAGGCAATTGCCGGGGCCGAACGCATGCACATCGAAGCCGGAGCCTATTCGCATCAGCGGGTTTCCTTCAGTAGCGCGGCCGCGAGCGCGAGGTCGGCGGCACTGGTGATCTTGAGGTTCGCGGCGGCCCCTTCGATCAGCGCCGGGCGGTCGCCCAGCCACTCGATCGCCTGCGCCTCGTCGGTGGGCGCGCGGCCGCTGCCGTGCGCCCGATCGAGCGCTTCGCAGAGGCGGCCATAGCGGAACATCTGCGGGGTCAGGGCGCGCCAAAGACCCGCGCGGTCGACGGTCTGCTGTATGTGCCGGGCGGCATCGGCACGCTTCAGGGTGTCGGCGGTAGGGGTAGCCAGAATGCCCCCGACCGGGTGGGCGGCCAGGTCCGCCAGCAGGCGGTCGAGGTCCCGGCGCGGCAGGCATGGCCTTGCGGCGTCGTGGACCAGCACCCAATCATCGCGGCCGGCGCGCTCGGCGAGTGCCGCCAGGCCGTTGCGAACGGAGTGGCTGCGCTCCTCGCCGCCGGAAGCCACGAGGACGGTCGGCGGGGCGATAGCCGCCCAGTAGGGATCGTCCTCGGCGAGGGCCACTACCGTACCGCTGCAGCGGGGATCGGTCAGAAAGGGGGCCAGCGCCCATTCGATGACGGTGCGGCCGCAAAGAGGCGCGTACTGCTTCGGACGGTCTGCGCCGAAGCGGCGGCCGGCCCCGGCAGCCGGCATGACCAGCCAGTAGTTGCGAGGCCCCGTCTCCGCGCCTCGCCCTTCGGGCCGGCTTGCGCCGTCGAGAATCGGTCCCGCCGATTTTGTCATTTGATGGCGGCGGGCCTGGAGGCAGCAGGCCTGCGCCCCGCCGGGGCAGGCTCGACGACCTGATAGAAGGTCTCGTTGGGCCCGATCATGCCCAGGTCGCTGCGGGCGAGCTCATCGATGGCGGCGGTGCCGGACTTCAGGTCCTCGACTTCCGCCTGGAGCCGGCTGTTGCGCTGCGTGAGGGTACCGTTCAACGCCTGCTGGGCGGTCACGGCGTGCTGCAGACGCTGCACTCCGCGCACGCCGTCGTCGGAGATCCAGATCCGGTACTGGAGGAGTATCAGAGCAGCGAGAAGGGCTGTCGCGAGCCACCTCATGAGCGCATCAGACTACCAGCTCCCGCTCACACCTTCACCGGAAACGCGTCACGGCCCGCATAGCGAACCTTGCCCAGCTCGGCCTCGATGCGCAGCAGCTGGTTGTATTTGGCGATGCGATCGGAGCGCGACAGCGAGCCCGTCTTGATCTGGGTGGCGGCGGTGGCGACGGCGAGGTCTGCGATGGTGCTGTCCTCGGTTTCGCCGGAGCGGTGAGAGACGACCGCGGCGTAGTGGGAGTCGTCCGCCAGCTCGATGGCCGCCAGCGTCTCGGTGAGAGTACCGATCTGGTTGGGCTTGATGAGAATGGCGTTCGCAATGTGCTTCTCGATGCCCTCCTTCAGGATCCTCGTGTTGGTGACGAAGAGATCGTCGCCGACGAGCTGGTGTCGCTCGCCGAGCGCGCGGGTGAGCTGCGCCCAGCCGTCCCAGTCGCCCTCGGCCATGCCATCCTCGATGCTGACGATGGGATAGCGGCCGGCGAGGTCCGCGAGGTAACGCGTGAACTCCGCGCTCGAGAAGCGGCGCTTCTCGGCTTTGAGGTCGTAGCTGCCGTCGCGGAAGAACTCCGAGCTGGCGCAATCGAGGCCGAGGCAGATATCGCGGCCGACTTTGTATCCGGCCTTGTCGATGGCCTGCAGGATGATCCCGAGTGCCTCCTCGTTGGAGCCGAGGTTGGGCGCGAAGCCGCCCTCGTCACCGACCGCGGTCGTGAAATTGCGCTCGCCGAGAATCTTCTTCAGGTGATGGAAGACCTCGGCGCCGTAGCGCAGCGCCTCGCGGAAGCTCGGAGCGCCGACCGGCAGGATCATGAACTCCTGGATGTCGAGGCTGTTGTTGGCGTGCGCGCCGCCATTGATGATGTTCATCATCGGCACCGGCATCACCGGCTCCCTGCCGCCCGTGAAGCTCTGCGCGAGGTAGCGGTAGAGGGGCAGCCCGGCATCGCGCGCCGCGGCGTGCGCGGTCGCGAGCGAGATGGCGAGAATGGCGTTGGCGCCGAGACGACCCTTGTTCTCGGTGCCGTCGAGCTCGATCATCTTCTGATCGATGCCCGCCTGGTCGCGCGCGTCCGCGCCGAGCACGGCCGACTTCAGGGCCGTATTGACGTGCTCCACGGCCTTGAGCACTCCCTTGCCGAGGTACCGCTTCCTGTCGCCGTCGCGCAGCTCCACGGCCTCGCGTGTTCCGGTCGAAGCGCCCGAGGGCACCGCGGCGCGGCCCATGACGCCGGAGTCGAGAATGACATCGGCTTCGACAGTGGGGTTGCCGCGGGAATCGAGGATCTCACGGCCGCGGATGTCGGCGATTCGGGTCATGGGGAAGGTCCTCCTGGTGTGAGCAGCGACTCCTCGAGCGGCCGTGCTTTCACGGCCGCATCGAGAGCCTTCAGGGTGGTGAGCAGTGGCTCCATGCGGTCGAGGGGCCACGCATTGGGCCCGTCGGAGAGCGCACGCGCCGGATCGGGGTGGGTCTCCATGAAAAGGCCGGAGACGCCCGCCGCCACGGCGGCGCGGGCCATGACGGGAATGAATTCGCGCTGGCCTCCGGAGGCGCCGCCCAGGCCGCCCGGTAGCTGCACCGAGTGGGTCGCATCGAACACCACGGGGCAGCCCGTCGCGCGCATGACCGAGAGGGAGCGCATGTCGGAGACGAGATTGTTGTAGCCGAACGAGAAGCCGCGCTCGCAGACGAGGATCGACTCGTTGCCCGTGGACCGCGCCTTGTCGACCACGTTGCCCATCTCCCACGGGGAGAGGAACTGGCCCTTCTTGATATTGACGGGCTTGCCGCGGGACGCGACGCCCACGATGAAGTTGGTCTGCCGGCAGAGGAACGCCGGGGTCTGCAGCACGTCCACGACGGCGGCGACCTCACCGAGCGGCGTGTCCTCGTGCACATCGGTGAGCACCGGAACGCCGATGCTGCGCCTGACCCCCTCCAGGATCTTCAGGCCCTGCTCCATCCCGGGCCCGCGGTAGCTCGCGCGCGAGGAGCGGTTCGCCTTGTCGAACGAAGCTTTGAAAACGAACGGCACGCCGAGACGGCCGGTGATCTCCTTCAGCCGGCCGGCGACCTGTTGCGTGAGCTCGGCGCTCTCGATGACGCAGGGACCCGCGATGAGAAAGAGCGGACGGCCGATGCCGATCTCGTGTCCCGCGAGCTTCATGCGATGTCAGGATGTCCGGAGCCAGCGCGTCATGCTATGCGCCGGCAGCCTGCGGCAGGAGCGAGGCTCGCTGGGCGCGCGCGGCGCGGATGAAGCCGGTGAAGAGCGGATGACCATCGCGCGGGGTCGAGGTGAATTCCGGATGGAACTGGGTCGCGACGAACCACGGATGCCCCGGGATCTCGATGACCTCGACCAGGTCATCGCGCGAGAAGCCGGAGAAGCGCATGCCGGCCTGCCGGTAGCGGTCGAGGAAGTTGTTGTTGAATTCGTAGCGATGACGGTGGCGCTCGAAGATCGACTCCTTGCCGTAGATGTCCCGTGCCCCGGTGCCGGCCCCGAGCAGCACTTCCTGGGCGCCGAGGCGCATGGTGCCGCCCTTCGCCGAGGCCTCATCGCGCATCTGGGTGCCGCGGGCCTGGTCCTGCCATTCGCTGATGAGCGCGATCACCGGGTGCGCCGTGGCGCGGTTGAACTCGGTGCTGTTGGCGCCGGCGAGGCCGAGCACGTGACGGCCGAACTCGACGATCGCCACCTGCATCCCGAGGCAGATGCCGAGATAGGGAACCCCATGCTCGCGGGCGAAGCGCACGGCCTGGATCTTGCCCTCGATCCCCCGCTCGCCGAAGCCGCCGGGCACCAGGATGGCATCCATCCCCTTCAGCGCGTGGGTCCCATGCTGCTCGACATCGGTGGACTCGATATAGTGGATGTTGACGCGAGTACGCGACTTCAGTCCACCGTGCATCAGCGCTTCGTGCAGCGACAGGTAGGAATCGCGTATCTGCACGTACTTACCGACCATCGCGACGTCCACCTGGCCGTCGGGATTGGCCTTGGCGCTCACCACCTGGCGCCACTCCGAGAGATCGGTCTGCGGCACTTGCAGGCGCAGCTTGTCGACGATGATGTCGTCGAGCGACTGCTCGTGCAGCAGGATCGGAATCTGATAGATGTCGTCCGCGTCGATCGCGGAGATGACCGCCCGTTCCTCGACATTGGTGAAGAGCGCAATCTTGCGGCGCTGCTCTTCGGGCAACGGATGCTTACAGCGGCAGAGCAGCACATCGGGCTGAATGCCGATGCCGCGCAGCTCCTTGACCGAGTGTTGGGTGGGTTTGGTCTTGATCTCGCCGGAGCCGCCGACGATCGGCACCAGCGTGAGGTGCATGTACACGCAGTTGCTGCGTCCGAGCTCGACTCCGAGCTGACGGATGGCCTCGAGAAAGGGCAGCGACTCGATGTCGCCCACCGTGCCGCCGATCTCCACCATGCAGACGTCGGCGCCCTCGGCGCCGAGCTGGATGCAGCGCTTGATCTCGTCCGTGATGTGCGGGATCACCTGTACGGTGGCGCCGAGATAGTCGCCGCGGCGCTCCTTGGCGATGACCCGCTCGTAGATGCGCCCGGTCGTGAAATTGCTGTTGCGCCCGGTGGTCGTGCGCACGAAGCGCTCGTAGTGGCCGAGGTCGAGATCGGTCTCCGTTCCGTCGCGGGTCACGAACACCTCCCCGTGCTGGAAGGGGCTCATGGTTCCCGGATCGACATTGATGTAGGGATCGAGCTTGACCATCGCGACCTTGAGGCCGCGGGCCTCCAGGATCGCCCCGAGTGAAGCGGCGGCGATGCCTTTGCCCAATGAGGACACGACGCCACCGGTGACGAATACGAATCGCGCCATAGTTAAATCAGGGGATGTCCCGTCGTGAAGAGTGCTGCCTGCGCGTCCGATGAATCAGAGCATGGACGACGGGAGGACAGGGTATCACAAAAGGCCCGGGATGGGCCGAGCAGTTCAGTGCGGATCGCCGGCAGGTTTGCGCCAGATGAGGCGGCCGCGATGGCGCGCCTCGGGCGGCGCACGCACCGATTCGTCGATCCAGAGATCCGCCGCCGCGATCACCTCGCCGTCCGCGAGGATCAACGGCAGCCGCGCCCGCTCCGCGAGCGGTACATGAGCTTCCTGCAGCAAGCTCTTGAGCGCGCGGCGAGGACCTCCTCGCCGAACGCGCAGCCGCTCCCCGCCGCGCCGCCAGGCGACACCGAGGCGCGCAGGCAACGCATCGAGATCGATGGGGCCATGCCGCTGCGGCGTCAGCTCCAAAGCACCGCCGTCGGGCAGCGTACAGCGGGGCGATTGCCGCCAGTCCCACGCGAGCTGCGCCGCCGGCCCGCCGCAATCCAACACCCGGCCGCGCTCCATGAGCGACAGGAGATCCGCGTGCCGCGTCACTACGATGCGCCGCGCCGCTGGGCCTTGCGTGCCCCACTCCACCCGTGGATGGGCGTCGATGCGCGCCTCGATGAGCGGGCCCGCGATCTCTTCCAGCCGGCGTGCATCCGGCAAACTGTGTCCGCGGCTTGCGATCCAGAGGCGCAGCACATTGCGCCTGCGGTCGTGCGACAGCGGCCGCAGCGCCTTGACCGACAGTGACGCACCGTCGCTGGCACGCTCGAAATCACTACGACCGAGCGCCATGAGCAATCCCTGCGCCTCGGCGGCGTGACGCGCCGAGCGCGCCACCGCACCGCCGACGCCGGGCCAGCGCTGGCGCACCAGCGGAAGCACGCGCCGCCGCAGGTAATTGCGATCAAAGCGCTCATCGAGGTTCGTGTCGTCCTCGATCCAGGCGAGCTCGCGCGCCCGCACCCAGGCCTCGAGCTGCGAGTGCGAGCATGCGAGCAGGGGGCGCACGAGCCATCCCGCCCCGAGTGGCGCCATGGCGGGCATGGCCGCGAGACCCGGCAGACCGCAGCCGCGGAAGAGCTGCAGCAGCACGGTCTCGAGCTGATCATCCTGCGTGTGCGCCGTGAGCAATGCCTCGCCGCCGCGCAACCGATCCGCGAAGGCGCGATAGCGCGCCACTCGCGCCGCCTCCTCCAGCGAGGCGCCGCGCTCGCGCGCCACGTTGACCGACAGCACGCCCAGCGGAACGCCGAGCTGCCGTGCCAGCCTGCGGCAATGCGCGCTCCAGCGCTTCGCATTGTGATGCAGGCCGTGGTTGACGTGCAGGGCGCGAAGACGCAAGCCGTCGGAGCGAGCCTCGGCGAGGACGGAGAGCAGCGCCGTGGAATCGATCCCGCCGCTCAGCGCGACGCAGATCGAAACATTCGGGAATCCCGGCAGGAGGTGCGTGAGGCGCTCGCGGAGCCAGTCCGGACCGAACGCGCTTGGCTCATTGCTCGGCCCGTCCCGGGCCTCGCCCCCGCTCACGCGGCGGCCGACACGTCGGGCATGTCGTTCATGATTTGCCATCGGCGGCATCATCGCTCGGCCCATCCTGAGCCTCGCCCCGCCCGCGCGGGGCCGACATGCTCCGCATGTCGTCATACTTCGCTGCCGGCGAACTACTCCTGGTTCTCACTGAACACCCCGAATGAGGCGATCCGGCGCGAGCGCGCGGCGCGCAGCTCATCGCGCGGGACCGACTCCAGCGACTCGAGGTGCTTCAACAGCGCCGACTTGAGGCTCGCCGACGTCGCCACCGGATCGCGGTGCGCACCGCCGAGCGGCTCCTCGATCACCTCGTCCAGGAGCCCGAGCTTGTTGAGACGGTCCGCGGTCAGGTTGAGGGCCTCCGCAGCCGCTTCCTTCTTGTCCTGGCTCTTCCACAGGATCGAGGCGCAACCCTCGGGCGAGATGACGGAGTAGGTGCTGTATTGCAGCATGAGCAGGCGATCGCAGACGCCGATGGCCAGCGCCCCGCCCGAGCCACCCTCCCCCGTCACCACCGTCACGATCGGCACGCTGAGCACCGACATCTCGAAAAGATTGCGCGCGATCGCCTCGCTCTGGCCGCGCTCCTCGGCGCCGACACCCGGATAGGCGCCTTGAGTATCGATCAATGTCACCAGCGGCAGTCCGAAGCGCTCCGCGAGACGCATCAGCCGCAGCGCCTTGCGATACCCCTCGGGTTTCGGCATGCCATAGTTGCGGCGCACACGCTCCTTCGTATCGCGACCTTTCTGGTGTCCGATCACCATGACGGCACGGCCATCGATGCGGCCGAGGCCGCCGATGATCGCCTGATCATCGGCAAACATGCGATCGCCGTGCAGCTCACTGAATTCCGTGCAGATGGCGGCGACGTAATCCAGCGTGTACGGACGGCGGGGATGGCGGGCAAGCTGCGTGATCTGCCACGGCGTGAGGCTGGCGAAGATGCTGGTGGTGAGCTGCCGGCTCTTCGCCTGCAGGCGCGAGATCTCCTCCTGGATATTGACCTCGGAGTCGGTAGTCACGTGCCGCAGCTCCTCGATCTTGGCTTCGAGCTCGGCAATGGGCTGTTCAAAATCCAGGAATGCAACGGCCATGCAGTCTTACCGCAGTTTTCTCATGCTGCGCGTGAGGTTAAGGGGCGCCAGCCCCGGGCGCAAGCTCGGCGCTGCCGCGGTCGTCCACCGGTATCAGCGCCCATCCGCGGAGACGGGCGAGCTCGGTGCGGCACCGGGCGCCGCGTACTTGATGTCCACGGAGCCGCGGCCGAGCAGTCCTTCGAGACTCTCGCGCAGCTCGCTCGTGGCGCGCACGGTCCACCCGGCGCCCAACCTGAGCTCACCGCGCGCGGCAGAACCGCAGTATTTGATCATGACGGCGCAAGGACCGGGCCGGTAGGGGGCGAGCAGCTCGCCGAGTCGCCCCTGCAGCGCCTCCGTATCGGGCCTCTCCTCCGGCCATGTGAGGACGATCTCGCGCGCGTGTTGCTCACCCACTTTGCACAGATCGGTGACCGATCGCCCGGTGACTCGCCAGCCATCGCTGAAATCGTCGAACCGCAGCATGCCCTCGACGATCACCAAGGCATCCTTCGTGGCGATCTCCCGGTACTTGAGGTACACGTCCTCGAAGAGCTGTACCTCGAGCCGGCCGGTGCTGTCGTCCAGCGTGAGGATGAAGCGCCCGCCGCGCTTCCTGACCTCATCGACCAGGCCGCCGACGGTCACCAGCTTGCCGCCGCCGAAGCGCATCGGCTCGGCGCCAGCCGGTGGCCGCTCGCTCACCAGGTCGCCGATCCAGTGGGAGGCAACACGGGCAAGCAGCGGCGCAAATGGCTTTGCCGGATGCCCGGTCAGATAAAGCCCCAGCGTTTCGCGTTCGCCGGCGAGGCGTACCGCCTCGCTCCATTCCTGAAGGACAACTCCATCCGCCGCACGCGGCGCGCCGGCCAAAGCCTGCGACGACGCCTCATCACCCTCGGCATGACTCGACGGCGCGGGGCCCAGTCCGAAGAGATCATTCTGCCCCGCCTCATGGGCTTTGGAGTTCTGGTCGCCGAGCTGCACCGCCGCAGGCAGGCGCTGCATGAGCGTCGCGCGGTTGGGTCCGAGGGCATCGAGACTGCCGGAGCGCAGCAGCGCCTCCAGCACGCGTCGGTTGATTTTCTGCAGATCGATGCGGCGGCAGAGATCCTCGATGCTGGTGAACGGCCCGCGCGCCTCGCGCTCGGCGATGATCGCCTCCACGGCTCCCCGGCCCACGCCGCGCACCGCCCCCAGGCCGTAGCGGATGGCGTTGTCGCCTTCCACGGCGAACTCATAGAGCGAGGTGTTGATATCAGGGCGTGACACCGCGAGCTTCATGGCCTCGCACTCGTGGATCAGCGTCACGACTTTGTCGGTGTGATCCATGTCGGCGGACAGCATGGCGGCCATGAACGCCGCCGGGAAGTGCGCCTTGAGATAGGCCGTCTGATAGGAGAGCAGTGCATACGCCGCGGCATGACTTTTGTTGAAGCCGTAGCCGGCGAACTTCTCCATCTGGTCGAAGATGGCGTTGGCGATTTTCTCCCCGATGCCCCGCTCTGCGGCACCGGCGACGAAGACGCCGCGCTGTTTGGCCATCTCCTCGGGTTTCTTCTTGCCCATGGCGCGGCGCAGCAGGTCGGCGCCGCCCAGCGTGTAGCCGGCCAGGCGTTGGGCGATCTGCATCACCTGCTCCTGGTACACGAAGACGCCATACGTGACGCCCAGCACCTGCTCCATGTCGGGGTGCAGGTACTCGGGCTTCTTGCCGTGCTTGCAGGCGATGTATTCCGGGATCAGGTCCATCGGACCCGGGCGGTACAGGGCGCCGAGCGCGATGAGGTCATCGAATCGGTCGGCCTTCGCGTCCTTGAGCATGCGCTGCATGCCGCCGGACTCGAACTGGAACACCGCGACTGTCTGCGCCCGCTTGAACACCCGGTCGTAGGTGAAGGCGTCATCGAGCGGAATCCTGGTGATGTCGAGCGCCGGCTCGCCGGCCTGGGCGCGCCGCGCGTTGATCGCCTTCACGGTCCAGTCGATGACGGTGAGGGTGCGCAGGCCCAGGAAATCGAACTTCACGAGCCCCGCCGCTTCGACGTCGTCTTTGTCGAATTGGGTGACGAGGCTCCCGCCGGATTCGTCGCAGTAAAGAGGCGCGAAATCGGTCAACACTGACGGCGCGATGACTACGCCACCGGCGTGCATCCCGGCATTGCGGGTCAATCCCTCGAGCGAGCGGGCCAGATCGATCAGATTGTGGACGTCCTCTTCGGCGTCGTAGAGCCGCTTGAGCTCGGGCTCCTTCTGCAAGGCATCATCGAGCGTAATGCCGAGCTCGAAGGGGATGAGCTTGGCGATCTTGTCGACGAAGCCGTAGGTCATGCCGAGCACGCGGCCGACGTCACGCACGACCGCCTTGGCGGCCATCGTGCCGTAGGTGATGATCTGCGAGACGCGCTCGCGGCCGTAGTGGCCGGCGACATAGTCGATCACCCGGTCCCGTCCTTCCATGCAGAAGTCGACGTCGAAGTCGGGCATGGAGACGCGCTCGGGATTCAGGAAGCGTTCGAAGAGTAGGTCGTAGCGCAGCGGCTCGAGATCGGTGATCCGCAGGCTGTAGGCAACCAGCGAGCCGGCGCCGGAGCCGCGCCCCGGGCCCACGGGAACACCGTTCTCTTTGGCCCAACGGATGAAATCCGCCACGATGAGGAAGTAGCCGGCGAAGCCCATTTTGCAGATGACGTCGAGCTCGGCTTGAAGACGCTTCCGATAGACCTCGGCGTCTACAGCGTCGTTTGCGGGAGGTGCGGCGGCCGCCATCTCCAACAGACGCTTCTGCAGGCCCAATTCGGCCTCTTTGCGCAGGAAGTCCTCGGTGCTCATGTCCCCGGGCACGGGATAGGCGGGCAATCGCGGCTGGCCGAGCTTGAGCGTGAGGCTGGCGCGGCGTGCGATTTCGACGGAGTTGGCGAGCGCTTCCGGGATATCGGCGAACAGGCGCGCCATTTCCTCGGGGGAGCGCAAGTATTGTTGGGGGGTGTAGCGGCGGACGCGGCTCGCGTCGGCGAGGAGCGTCCCGTCGTGTATGCAGACGCGGGCTTCGTGTGACTCGAAGTCGCTCTGCTTGAGGAAACGTACGTCGTTGGTGGCGACGACGGGGACCCCGCGGCGACCGGCCAGGTTGACGGCCGCAGCGATGTAGCTCTCCTCGTTGGCCCGGCCGAGACGCTGCAGCTCGATGTAATAGCGGTCCGGAAGCAGTGCGAGCCAGTCATCGAGCGCGAGCGCAGCATCCTCCTCACGGCCGTTGACGAGGGCGCGGCCGACATCCCCTTCGGTCGCGCAGGAAAGCGCGATGAGGCCTTCGAGGCTCTCGGTGGTGAGCCACGCGCGCTCGATCAGGGGCACACCGCGCTGCTGGCCTTCGAGATAAGCGCGGCTGACCAGGCGGGTAGCGTTGTGGTAGCCGGTCTGGTTCTGGCAGATGAGAGTGATGCGCGACGGCTGCTGGCGCTCGCCGGGCTCGCGCACGAAGAGGTCGACGCCGATGATGGGCTTGACGCCGCGCGCGAGCGCGGCGCGGTAGAACTTGACCATCGCAAAGAGGTTGCTCTGGTCGGTCGCGGCGACCGCGGGCATGCCGGCGTCGGCAACGGCCTCGATGAGCTCCGGCACACGCACGACGCTGTCGATAAGCGAGTACTCGGTGTGCAGGCGCAGATGGACGAAGCCGGCCGACATGTCAGCAGTCCGTATCGGTGCCGGTCAGGGGCAGCTCGCCCTGCAGGTCGGCGAGATCGGGAAGGTCCGGCAGTCCCAGTGCGATGCGCACCGGACTGAAGGAGCGGCGGTGCTGCGGCGAGGGCTCGCGGATCCGCAGCGCCGCCAGGTGCGCGGGCGTGCCGTAGCCTTTGTGTGCCGCGAGCTCGAATCCCGGATAGCAGGGATCGAGCGCCTCCATCATGGCGTCGCGATGGGTCTTCGCGAGAATGGAGGCGGCGCTGATCGCGGCGACGCGCGCATCGCCCTCGACGATGGCCTCGACCGTGCAGCCGAGCTGCAGATCCGCCAGCGGCGGGAGTTGGTTGCCGTCGACTTGCACGTGGGTCGGGCAAACCGGCAGGCGCAGCAGTGCGCGGCGCATCGCGAGGAATGTGGCGCCGAGTATGTTGAGTGCATCGATCTCGTCGCGGTCCGCCCACGCGACGGCCCATGCCAGGGCGCGGGCGCGGATGAGGGGCGCGAGGCGCTCACGCTCCTCGCGCGGCAGGGCCTTGGAATCGGCGAGGCCCCTGATGCGGCGGTTAGGATGCAGAATCACCGCCGCGGCGACGACCGGGCCGGCCAGCGGGCCGCGGCCGGCCTCATCGACACCGGCGACTCGTCGTCCGGCTCCCGGGCCGGCAGTCTGCCGGTGCAAGGGGATCGTTGCGCGGCCCTTCGCAGGCCTCCCGGTCGCTGACTTTGGGCGCATTGCTCGACTGCGCCGCGGCGCCGGGCTCACGTTGCCATCCCCTGCGCCTTCGGCGTATGCAACAGCGTCAGGATCGCTTCGGCGGCGCGCGCGGCCGCGCCGCCGCGCAGCGTTGCGTGCACCTTGCGAAATTCCGCGTCGAGCTCGCGCAGATACGCGCCATCGGACAACCGGCCGAGGAGCGCTTCGCCGAGCGCGGCGCCAGTCACTTGCTCCTGAAGGAATTCAGGCACGAGCAGTCGTCCGACGAGCAGATTCGGTTGCGAGAAGTACGGCACCTTGACCAGTCGCAGTCTTCGCAGCAGGAATGCAGTGAGCGCGCCGAGACGATACGCCACGACCATCGGACGGCGCGACAGCAGCGTCTCCAGTGTAGCGGTTCCCGAAGCGACGATGGCCGCATCGCATGCCGCCAGCGCCTCCTGGGCTCGCCCGTCGAGCAGCAAAATCTCTGGTGCAGCAGGGACTTCCGCCTGTTTGCTCCGGAAAGCCTCACGCGCACGTGCCGTCGCCATCGGTGCGATGAAGCGAAGCTCCGGACGGTGCCCGGCGAGCCAGGCTGCGGCCTGCAGAAAATCCTCACCCAGCCGCTCGACCTCGCCCACGCGGCTGCCGGGCAGAAGGGCCACGACGGTGGCGGACGGCTCCAGCCCGATGGCCGCGCGCGCGGCTGCGCGGTCGAGGTCGAGTGGAATCTGATCCGCGAGCGGATGGCCGACGAATACGGCCGGCACGCCGTGGCGCGAGTAGAACGTGGTCTCGAACGGCAGGAGGCAAAGCACCAGATCGCAGGCACGGCCGATGTTTCGCACCCGCCCCTGCCGCCATGCCCAGACCTGCGGGCTCACATATTGGACAGTCTTGAGGCCGCTGGCGTGAAGGCGCTTTGCCAGACCCAGATTGAACTCCGGTGCGTCCACCCCGATGAACACCTCGGGGCGCGCCGCGATAAACCGATCGGTGAGTGACGCCCGCAGCCGCAACAGGCGCGGCAGATGGCGCACGACTTCCGTCAGCCCCATCACGGCAAGCTCCTCCGCGCCCGCCCATGCATCGCACCCCGCGGCGATCATCTTCGGGCCTGCGACCCCGAAGCATTGCAGGTCGGGGACGCGCTCGCGCAGCGCCGCGATGAGCGCGGCGCCGAGTTGATCTCCGGATGATTCCCCCGCGACGATACCGACGCGCAGCGGCGCCGCCGGCGTCATCTGACGATGCTGCGGGTCGAGCTGCGAATGAAGTCGACGAACAGGCGCAGCTCGGGCCGCTCCGCGGCCGATGGCTCCAGCCGCGCGAGCGCCTCGCTCAGCTTCAGGTCGCAGCGATAGACCAGGCGGTACGCCTCACGGATGCCGCGAATCTGCTCTTCCGTGAACCCCCTGCGCTTGAGGCCCTCGGAATTGATCGCGTGTGGAATGGCGTGATTGCCCGCCACCGTGACGTAGGGAGGGACATCGCGGGTGACGATAGAGCCCCCCGCGAGGAAGGCGTGCGCGCCAACCTTGCAATGCTGATGCACCGCCGCGAGACCGCCGAGAATGACCCAGTCGCCGATCTCGACGTGGCCGGCAAGAGAGACGCAGTTGGCGAAGACCGTCTGGCACCCGACGACACAGTCATGCGCGACGTGCGAGTAGGCCATGAAGAGATTGTCGTCGCCGACACGGGTGACGCCCCTGTCGTGGATCGTGCCGCGGTTGAGCGTGCAGCTTTCGCGAAAGATGTTGCGGTCACCGATCTCGAGACGGGTCGGCTCGCCGGCGTACTTCTTGTCCTGCGGTGCATCGCCGATGGAAGCGAACTGGTAGATCCTGTTGTCCGCGCCGATCGTGGTCGGCCCGTTGATGACGACATGAGGCCCGACGACGGTGCCCGCGCCGATGCGGACCTGCGGGCCTATCACGCTGAAGGGACCCACGGCGACGTCCGCCGCCAGCTCCGCCTGCGGCGAGACGATGGCGTGGCGGTCGATCACTTTGCGGTCTCCGGCGCCACCATGATTTCCGCGTGAGCCACCTCGTGATTGCCGATCAGCGCCACGGTGGAGAACTTCCAGATGCCCTTGAGGTACCGCTCCACCTGGGCGGTGAGCACCAGCTGATCGCCCGGTTCCACCGGCTTGCGGAAGCGCGCCTTGTCGATGCCGACGAAGTAGAAGCGGGTTTCCACGTCCGGGATCACGTTGGCACTCAGGAACGTCAGGATGCCCGCCGTCTGGGCAAGCGCCTCGATGATGATGACGCCGGGCATGACCGGCCGGCCGGGAAAGTGTCCGGGAAAGTACGGCTCGTTGTACGTGACGTTCTTCAGCGCCCGGATGTTCTGGCCGCTGTGCCATTCGAGCACGCGGTCGACCAGCAGGAAGGGATAGCGGTGCGGCAGATACCGCAGAATGCCTTGGATATCGAGTTGTGTCGATTCAGTCATCATCCTCTTCCTGATCGGGGCCGCGCGAGGTGTGGCGCTCCAGCGCCTTGAGCCGTGAGGTCAGCGAGTCTATGCGCTTGAAGCGCGCGACCAGCCGGCGCCAGACATGGGCCTCCTCGAGCGGAATGCCACCGGAGTATACGCCGGGGCGGGGAATGGAATGGCTGACCATGGTGCAGCCGGTAATGATCACATCGTCGCTGATCGTGAGATGCCCGCCGATCCCGACCTGGCCACCGATCATGCAGCGGCTGCCGATGCTCGTGCTGCCGGAAACGCCGACGCAGGCCGCCAGGGCGCTGTGGGCACCGACCCTCACGTTGTGCGCAATCATGATGAGATTGTCGAGCTTCACGCCCTCCTCGATCACGGTGTCCTCGATGGCCCCGCGGTCGATCGTGGTGTTGGCCCCGATCTCGACATCAGGCCCGATGCGGACGCTGCCCGTCTGCGGCACCTTGATCCAACGTCCTCGCTCCTGCGCGAAGCCGAAGCCGTCACCGCCGATCACGGCTCCCGGTTGAATCGTGGTTCGCGCGCCGATCTCCACGCGGCGGCACAGTGTCACGCGTGCAGTCAGCCGTACGTCCTCGCCGACCACCGCCCCTTCTTCGACCAGGCATTGCGGGCCGACGAACGCGCGCGCCCCGATCACGGCGCCCTCGCCGATCACGCTGAGCGCGCCTACATGCGCGGTGGGATCGATGCGTGCGCTTGCCGCCACCACCGCTGACGGGTGCGCCCCCGGCGGCGCGACAGGAAGGGGGTGCAGCACGCCGGCAATGCGAGCGTAGGTGGCATGCGGGTTCTGACAGACCAGAGCAGCGGTCGCACAGTCGCCGGCGCTTGCCGGATCCAGTACCACCGCGCCCGCACTCGTCGTCGCAAGCTGTTGGCGGTAGCGCGGATTGGCGAGAAAGGCCAGGGAATGCGAGTCCGCCTGGGCCAGCGTGGCCACGCGCTCGACACAAACGTCGGGATCACCCCGCAGCTCGCAGCCGAATCGGACCGCGAGCTCCCCGAGTGAGATGCCCATGGAGGACGGGCCGCGGCGCTCGCGCCGTGTTCCCTTTACTTGCCGCGGGCCGGAGCGCGGCGGGCCGGGCTCGGCTGCGACTTCAGGGCATTGAGGATCGCCGGCGTGATATCGAGTCCGGAGTCGGCGTAGATCACGCCATCGGCGAGCACGAGGTCATAGCGCTGCTGCTTGGCGTACGCCTGCACGACCTGCACCAGGGTCTTCTGCAGTTGCGACATCAGCTCGTTGCGGCGCGTGTTGACGTCGTCCTGGATCTCGCTCTGCTTGCGCGCCAGGTCCTGATAGCGCTCGCGCAGATTGAGCTCCGCCTGATCGCGCTGATCCTGGGTCATCGTGGCCTCGTTCTTCTTCAGCGTGTCTTCCTTGGTTTTGAGCTGGGTGGCCTCGGTCTGCAGCGTGCGTTGCTTGGGCGCGAATTCCGCGCGCAGCGAGGCGACGGCGGCCTTCGCCTGCGGCGACTCCTGCAGCAGGACGCCATAGTTCACCACCGCAATCCTGAGCCCGCCGGCGGCAGGCGCCGCGGCCACGGGCCCGGCCAGCGACATCGCCAGAACGCCGACAACCCCCGCAAGGGCGACCCTGCAACCCCCCGAGCTCAACCGGATCAAGCGCTTCACGGAAACCCACCTCAATATGATTGGAAGGCCGTTTATGGCAGCCAAGCTAGCAATAATAGCATTGCCGGACGGCCCTCAGAACGCCTGACCGATGGAGAACTGGAAGCCCTCGGTCTCGTCCCCCCACGTCCTGCCTGTCGGGTCGTAGGGCTTGTGATTCAGCGGTATGCCGAAGCTGAAGCGGAAAAGGCCGAGCGGGGCCAGCCACTCCACCGCGATACCGGTCGAGCGCTTGAGGTCGTTCCAGCCGTTCAGGTGGTAGGTCGCCGGGGTGACGCCGTCCGGCCCGAAGAACTGGATCTTGTTCCCCGTGTAGAAGACGTTCCCGATATCGAAAAAGAGGCTCACCCGGGCGTTTTGCTGCCACTTGGCCGGCATGGGCAGGATGAGCTCGTTCTGGCTGGTGATACTGAAGTTGCCGCCGTAGGGGTTGCCGAAATTGTCGCGCGGTCCCAGCCAGTCCTCGCGGAAGCCGCGGACCGAGTCCGGGCCGCCGCCGAAGATCTGGTTGTAGGGGGGAATGGCTGTCGTCTTGCCGAGCGGCGCGCCATACTGAACGCTGTCGTTGAGCGACAGCGTGAGCCAATGCCGCCAGATGGGTATGTACTGCTGGAACAGGAAGTTGCCCATCCAGTACTGCACCGTGCTTCCCGGGGCGGTCACACGCGCGCTGATGGCGGTGCGATTGCCGCGATCGGCGAAGAGCGAGCGGTTGCGCGAATCGATGCCCCAGCCGAGGACCAGCAGGAAGTCGCTGTAGTCGGTGCCGTAGAGCTCGAAGTCGTTGTTCGAGTAGTCCTCGTGCACCAGCCGGCTGTATGAATGGCCGTTCTGCCGTACCCACTCCTGCGCCTGCTGCGCGCTGCTGAAGGAGGTGGTGAGGAGCTTGGAGGTCTCGAAGGCGCCGCCGAAGGTCAGGTACTGGAACTCCGAGATCGGATAGCTCCAGGTGGGTCCGAGGCTGAGGTTCTTCGAAGAGAAGTTCGAGGAGGACGAGACGAACTGCGTGACGTCGCGATAGGTCACCGAGAGCGTCTGACCGACCCCGTTCATGGTGATGTACGGGTTCGTGTAAGTGATGTTGTAGACCTTGTTGTACGCACCGCCCTCCAGGTCCACGGCGAAGCGATTGCCGGTGCCGAGGAAGTCCGCGTCGGCATAGTTGGCATTCAGCATCAGCTTGTAGGTCGCCGAGTAGCCGATACCGCCCGAGAGCTGGGCTGCCGGCCCCTGCTTGACCTTGTAGTCGACGTCCACCTGGTCCGGGGATCCCGCCACGGGCGTCGTCGTATAGCTCACATCCTTGACGTAAGGGAGCTTCTGGATGCGCTGCTTGGAGCGCTCGAGCGCCACGTTGGAGAGCCATCCGCCCTCGAGCTGGCGCATTTCGCGGCGCAGCACGACGTCGTTGATCGACGTCTCTTCGGAGAAGGTGATGTTGCGAACGTAGACACGGTTGCCCGGATCGATGAAGAAAGTGAGCGAAACCGTGTGATTCTTCTCGTCCGGCGTCGGCACCGGATCGACCTTCGCGAAGGCGTAGCCGTCTTCGCCGAGGCGGTCCTGGATCAGCTTCTGGGTGGCGGTGATGAGCTTCCGGTCGAAGGTCTCGCCCGGATGGATCTCGATCAGCTGCTCGAGCTCCGGCTTCGGCACGACGAAGATGCCCGCGAGCTTGACCTCGGAGATCTTGTAGACCTCGCCCTGGGTGATGTTGATGTCGATGAAGATGTCGCCCTTCTCCGGCGTGATCTGCACCTGGGTGGAGTTGATCTGGAAGTTGGCGTAGCCCCGGTCCATGTAGTAGTCACGCAGGCGCTCGAGGTCGCCCTGCAGGGTTTCGCGCGAGTAGCGGTCGTCCTGCCTGTACCAGGAAAGCCAGTTCGGGGTCTTGAGCTGGAAGGTCTTCAGGATGCTCTTCTGCTTGAACTTCGTATCGCCCACGATATTGATGGTGCGGATCACCGCGCGGTCGCCCTCGCGGATCTTGATCGCGATCTTCACCCGATTGTCGGTGTCGGGAGTGACATTGGTGTCGATGCCCACGCCGTACTTGCCGCGGCTGTAGTACTGATCCGTCAGGTATCCAGTGACCTCATCGAGGACGGAGCGGTCGAAGATCTTTCCGGGCGCCAGGCCGACGTTGCGCAGCGACTTCTGCAGATCCTCGGTCTTGATGTCCTTGTTGCCGGTGATGGTGAAGCTTTCGATCGACGGGCGCTCGAGCACGACGACAACCAGTGTGTTGCCCTCGCGGCGCAGCTCCACGCCGCGGAAGAACCCGGTGGCATAGAGCGCGCGGATCGCCTCGCGGACCCGCTGCGGCGTCAGGTGATCGCCGATGTTCACCGGCAGGTAGTTGAATACCGTGCCCTCGGAAATGCGCTGCAGGCCCTCCACCTTGATGTCGCCGACGGTGAAGTCCGCGTCCGAGGACGGCGCCTGGGCGGGACCCGCGGCGGGTGCCTGGACCTGCGCGAGCGCGAGCGCCGAATGGACGGCCAGTGCGACCGAGGCCAGCACCACGACGCGAGGCTTCATGTTCTAGTATCCAACTTTGTCACTTTCGGGCCTCCGCCCCAACCGTTGTAACATTCACGTAAGTCGACCCCAGCTCGCCGCGGTGGAAGACCGTGGCGGGGGTTTGCGGACCTCTTGGGGTCCGGCGTTGGCTCTCAAAGACTCAAAAGACTCAGCTGAACTGGCGCGCGATGTCGTTGAAGAGCGCCACCCCCATGAGGAGGATCAGCAGCGCGATCCCCACCTGTTGTCCGAACGCCTGCGCCCGATCCGACAGGGGGCTGCCCTTCACCCACTCGACGAGCTGGAACACGATCTGTCCGCCGTCGAGGATGGGGATGGGCAACAGGTTCAGGAATCCCAGGGACAACGAGATCAGCACCAGGAAGCCGAGGAACGCGCTCGCTCCCTGACTGGCCGACTGTCCCGCGTATTCGGCGATCGACACCGGCCCGTTCAGATTCTTGAGCGATACCTGCCCGAGCATCATGCGCCAGAAGAGCCTCCCCTGCAGCGCCGTCATGCCCCAGGCTTCCTCGGCGGCACGTCCCACGGCCGTGAACGGCGACACGCTGAGGTGATGGACCATGTTCGGCGGGTAAGGGACGTCGGTCGGTCCTCCCGCCTCGATGCGGCCGATATACTTGCCGCCGACCTCCCGGCTGCCGAGCTCCACTTGCACCGTGTGGGTGGCGCCGTTGCGGGCATAGGTCAGGCTGATCGTCCTCCCCGGGTGTGGCGTGATCTGCGCCACGAGATCGTCCCAGTTCTTCACCGCGTGGCCGTCGATGGACAGGACCCGATCGCCCTCCCGCAGGCCTGCGCGCGCCGCCGGCCCATCGCGCGCCACCTGATGCAGGACCGCCGGAATGGGCGGCTCCCAGAACTGAAAGCCGAGCCCGGCGAGCGGATCGACCGTCATGTGACGGCGCAGCTCGGCATTGCTCACTTCGAGTCGGACGTGGCGGCTCTGTCCGTTGCCGCCGCGCACCGTCAAGTCGGCATCGCCGCGCGAGCTCATCGCATCGAGCAGCCCAAAGACGACGTCGCGCTGCTCGCTGACGGGGGCACCATTGATCGCGACGATGTCGTCGCCGGACTGTAGTCCGGCACGCGCCGCGAAGGAGCCGGCCGTCACATCGCCCACCACCGGCAGAAGCTGCGTGATGCCGTTGACGCACATCATCCCGGCGAGCACCAGAATGGCGAAGAGAATGTTGAAGCCTGGACCGGCCAGAAGGACCAGGATGCGTTGGAAGGGATGCTTGCGTGTGAAGGACCGGGGCAGATCCTCGAGCGGAACCGGCCCTTCGCGCTCGTCGAGCAGCTTCACGTAGCCGCCAAGGGGAATGGGCGCGATCCAGTGCTCCGTGCGGTCCGGGCCCACCCGCCAGGAGATGAGCGGCTGCCCGAAGCCCACCGAGAACCTCAGGACTTTGAAGCCGAGCCGCCGCGCCACCCAGTAGTGGCCGAACTCGTGAACGGTGACCAGCAGCCCGACCGCGATGACGAACCACAGCACGTACCAGACGACACTCATGCCCGCGCGCCCTCGAGCGAGCGCCCCCCGGCCACGCGCCGCCCGCCGTCAATGCGCTCGGACGCGAGCCGCCTGGCTTCCGCGTCGGCCGCCAGGACATCTTCCAGACCGGCGATAGCCCCCGCGGGACACCGTGTGACCACATCCTCAATGACTGCGGCGATGCCGGGAAAGTTCAATCGGCGCTCCAGAAACGCATGGACGGCAACCTCGTTGGCGGCATTCAGGGCGACCGGAGTCAGGCCGCCGGCCCGTGCCGCCGATTGCGCCAGCGCAAGGCAGCGGAATTTCTGCGGGTCCGGGGCGCGGAAGTCGAGCCGCGAGGTTTTGACCAGATCGAGGAATTCTACACCGGAGGCCATTCTCTCGGGCCAGGAGAGCGCACAGGCGATGGGCGTGCGCATGTCCGGCGAGCCCAGCTGCGCGAGCAGTGAGCCATCGAGATACTCGACCAGCGAATGGATGATGCTCTGCGGGTGAACGACGATGTCGACGCGATCCGGTGTCAGCGCGAAGAGAAAACAGGCCTCGATGAGCTCCAGCCCCTTGTTCATCAGGGTCGCGGAATCGACCGAGATCTTGCGGCCCATGACCCAGTTGGGATGGGCGCAGGCCGCTTCCGGCGTTGCCGCGGCGATCGCCTCCGGCTGCCAGTCCCTGAAGGGACCGCCGGAGGCGGTGAGGAGGATGCGGCGCACGCCCCTCGGCGTCTCCCCGGTGCGCGCACCCGCCGGCAGGCACTGGAAGATCGCGTTGTGCTCGCTGTCGATGGGCAACAGCGTCGCGCCGCCCGCGCGCACGGCATCCATGAGCAGCGGTCCTGACATGACGAGGGATTCCTTGTTCGCAAGCAGCAGGCGCTTGCCCGCGCGTGCGGCTGCGAGCGTGGAGGGCAGCCCCGCGGCGCCAACGATCGCGGCCATGATGCAATCGGCATCCGGGAGAGTCGCGATCTCGGTCAGCGCCCCGACGCCCGCCAGCACACGGGTTCCGTGCGAAGCAGCGCCGAGCTCGCTCATCAGCTCGCGCGCGGCCTGCTCATCGGCCATCGCCGCATACGCGGGGCGAAAGCGCCGGATCTGATCTGCCAGCTTGCCGACATTGCGGTTGGCGCCGAGCGCGACCAGCCGGAAGCGCTCCGGGTGACGCGCGAGCACATCGAGCGTGCTCTCGCCGATCGACCCCGTGGAACCCAAGACGACCACACCGATCATGGCAAGACTCCTAGAAAAGTGAGGCCGAGCAGCAGCACGGGCGCGGCGCCCGTGACGCTGTCGATGCGGTCCATCACGCCGCCGTGCCCCGGGAAGAGCGTACCGCTGTCCTTCATTCCCGCGAAGCGCTTCAGCAGACTTTCGGTCAGGTCGCCGACGATGGAGAAGGCCACCGCCGCGAGACAGAGCACCAGGAACTGCTCGAGCGGCAGCCGGAACCAGGCGCCACCGATGACGGCAACGATGCCGCTCGCGGCAAGGCCGCCGAGAGCGCCCTCCCACGTCTTGCCCGGCGATACCGAGGGAGCGAGGCGGCGCCGCCCGAAACGCCGCCCGCAGAAATAGGCACCGATATCAGCCATCCAGACGAGCACCAGCGCGAAGAGCACCCACTCGGCGCCATGCGCCGTCCCGAGCCTGAGGCGCGTCAGCGCGAGCCAGGCGGGCACCAGCGAGAGCAGTCCCGCGAGCGCGGCTGACCAGCACTGCACCCGGCGCGGCGCCATGATGATCCATCCCAGTGCCACCAGCCACCAGAGAAGCGCGGCCCAGAGCAGTGCCTCGAGCCCCGCCGGCGTGCGCGTGACGGCCCAGGCGGCGGGCAGCAGAACCGCCACGAGGGCGACGAACGCGCCCCGTGTGCGCGGATCGGTCCACTTGAGGAAGGCGGACCATTCCCATGCGCCCATGAGCACCACGAAGGTCAGGAGCGCGACGGTCGCGCCGGCGGGCAGCCAGAAAAGCACCGCAAGCAGCAGTGCGATCAGGATGGCGCCGGTGGTGATGCGTTTGCGAAGCGATTCGCTCACGGGCCTCGGGCTTTCATCGCTTCGCGGCGGGCGCGGGTGCGCGCGCGGCCTGCGGCAATTGTCCGGTGGTGAGGCCGAAGCGCCGCTCGCGGCCCGCGAAGAATTCGAGCGCGGCCGACAGCTCTCCCTGATCGAAGTCCGGCCACAGCCGATCGCTGAAATAGAGCTCCGCGTAGGCGATGTTCCAGAGCAGGAAGTTGCTGATCCGCCGCTCACCGCCGGTGCGGATCAGGAGGTCCGCGTCCGGCAGCCCGCCGAGCTCCAGCACCGCGGCGAAGCGGTCCTCGTCGATGTCGGCGGGTTGCAGGGCACCGCTCGCACACTGCGCGGCGAGCCGGCGCGCGCCCTGCACGATGTCCCAGCGTCCGCCGTAGCTGACCGCCACCTGTAGCTTCAGGCCGGTGTTGCCGGCCGTGTGCTGCTCGGCGGCGCCGATCTGCGCCTGCAGGCGCACCGACAGCCGCTGCCTGTTGCCGATGAAACGCACACGCACGTGTTGCCGGTGGAGCTCCGCGATCTCGCGGTCGACGGCCTCGAAGAACAGGCCCATGAGGCTCGCCACCTCCTCCGCGGGCCGCGACCAGTTCTCGCTCGAGAAGGCGAATAGCGTCAATGCTTCTACGCCCAGCCGGCTGCACTCCTCGACGCAGAGGCGCACCGGTGTCAGGCCCGCCTTGTGACCAGCCGAGCGAGGGAGGCCGCGCGCAGCAGCCCAACGGCCGTTGCCGTCCATCGTGATCGCGATGTGCCGGGGCACGGCGTCAGCGGCTGCGGCTGGCGACACGGTTTGCGGCGGCATCTCGTTGCGCGGAAGCGGCACTCAGGGTGAGCCTCTCATCAAACCTGCATGATTTCCTTTTCCTTGGACGCCAAAAGCTGATCGATGTCGGCCACGTGCTTGTCGGTGAGCTTCTGGATCTCCGTCTCCGCGCGGCGCTCGTCATCCTGCGAAATCCTCTTCTCCTTCTGCATGTCCTTGACGGCGGTCATGACATCGCGGCGCACGTTGCGCACAGCGACTCGGGCGTTCTCCGCGTCGTGGCGCAGCACCTTGGTGATCTCGCGGCGCCGCTCCTCGGTGAGCGGGGGCATCGGAATACGGATCACCGTGCCTGCCGTCATCGGCGTCAGGCCGAGGTCGGATTTGAAGATGGCTTTTTCGATCGCCTGGACGACACTCTTTTCCCAGGGCGAGACGACCAGGGTGCGGCCTTCCTCGACGGCAATGCTCGCCACCTGCTGCAGGGGCACGTCCGACCCGTAGTAGTCGACCTTCAGGTGCTCGATCAGACTCGGATGCGCCCGTCCGGTGCGCAACTTTCTCAGGTCCGCCTGGAAGGTCTGCACGCATTTCGCCATGCGCTCACGAGCGTCTTTCTTGATGTCTTCTAGCATTTCGTAGCCTCCGGGGCGCGTTCTACTCGCAAGTGACCGCGGTGCCGACTTCGGCGCCGCGCACGATACGCGTCAGATCACCGGCATTGTTCAGATTGAAGACCCGCAATGGCAAGTGGTTGTCGCGGCACATGACGATGGCCGTCGCGTCCATGACGTTGAGCTTCTCCGTGAGCACCCGGTCGAAGGTGAGGTGGTCGTAGCGTACGGCGGCCGGATTGCGCATGGGATCGTCGGAATAGACCCCGTTCACCTTGGTCGCCTTGAGGAGCACCTCGGCATCGATCTCGATCGCGCGCAGCGCCGCGGCAGTGTCCGTCGTGAAGAACGGGTTGCCGGTCCCTGCGGCGCAGATGACGACACGCCCCTTCTCCAGGTGGCGGATGGCGCGGCGGCGGATGTAGTCCTCGCAGACTTCATTGATGCGGATGGCCGACATCACCCGCGCATAGAGGCCCAGGCTCTCGAGCGCATCCTGCATCGCAAGCGCGTTCATGACCGTCGAGAGCATTCCCATGTGATCGGCGGCCACCCTGTCCATGCCCGCACGCGCCAGGCCCGCGCCACGGAAGATGTTGCCGCCGCCGATGACGACCGCAAGCTGCACACCGAGGCCGACGATATCCTGCAGCTCGCCGGCGATGCGCTTCAGGATCGCAGGATCGATCCCGTAATCCGCCCCGCCCATCAGAGCCTCCCCCGAGAGCTTCACGAGAATGCGGGAGTAGCGAGCCTTGGTGTTATCGATGTCGGTCATTCCAAATCGCCTCATCGTGATGGAAAAAACCCCGCCGTCGGCGGGGCTTTTTCGGGGGCGGCTGGCGCTGCGTCAGTGCTTTTTCACCTGGGCCATGACCTCCGCCACGTAGTCCTCCTGCTTTTTCTCGATGCCCGCGCCGACCTCGAAGCGCTCGAACGCGATTACCTGCGCGCCGGCGCCCTTAAGCAGCTTTTCCACCGTCGTCTCCGGATCCTTGACGAACGGCTGGCCGAGAAGGGTGATCTCACCCAGAGACTTGCGCAAGCGTCCCTCGACCATCTTGGCCACGATCTCCGCCGATTTGCCCTCCCCCTGGGCCTGCTCGGTGAGGATCTCGCGCTCCTTGGCCATCACTTCAGCGGGCACTTCCCGCGGGGACAGGTACCTGGGGTTGCTGGCGGCGACGTGCATGGCGAGGTCGTGCGCGAGCTGCGCATCCCCGCCCTTGACGGCCACCAGAGATCCGATGCGCGTGCCGTGGGTGTAAGCACCCAGGTGCTGCGGCGTGGCGAGCATCGCGAAGCGCCGCACGCCGATGTTCTCGCCGATCTTGGCCACGAGCGCGCGCCTGCGCTCCTCGATTGTCTCCGCCCCCTCGAGCTTCGCCTGCAACAGGACATCCAGGTTCTCCGGAAGCTCCGCGATGGCGCGCCCGGCGACCGCCTTGGCGAAGGCGCGGAAGTCGTCTCCGCGCGCGACGAAGTCGGTCTCGCAGTTGACCTCTACCATTGCAGCCGCCAGTCCGTCGGCTGACCGCTCCATGGCAATGACGCCCTCGGCCGCGATCCGCGCCGCCTTCTTGTCGGCCTTGGCGAGGCCCTGCTTGCGCATGAGCTCGGCGGCCGCATCGAGGTCACCCCCGGTCTCCACCAGTGCCTTCTTGCACTCCATCATGCCGGCGCCCGTGCGCTCGCGAAGCTGCTTGACCGTATCTGCTGAGATGCTCATGAATCGTGATGCTCCTTCTGTGCTACGAGCCGGTCAGTCACCGGACTTGGACCTGCGCCGGCCGGCGCCACCGCCGCTCGGACGCCGCGCCGGGGCGGGAGCCACCTTCTCTCCCGTGCCACCGGAGGCGGCAAGCTCCGGCACTTCCTCGCCGTCCAGATCGTCCTCCTCCGCACCGAGCTCCTCGGCGGCAGCGGCGGGAGCGCCCGCGGGCGCCTTGGCCGGCGCAGGCCGGCGGCGCGGGGGGGCCTTCTTGTTGCGCACGGTCGCTGCGGGTCGCGGACGGCCGCGTGCGGATTTGCGGCGCGGATTGCCGGCCTCATCGAGCTCCACGAATTCGTCCTCGCCCACGGCGACGGCCGGGACGGACTCCTTGCCCTCGAGCACGGCGTCCGCGACGCCGGTGGCATAGAGGTGGATGGCTCGCATGGCATCGTCATTGCCGGGGATCACGTAGTCGATGCCGTCCGGAGAGCAATTGGTATCGACTATCGCCACCACCGGTATGCCGAGCTTTCTCGCCTCATCGACCGCGATTTTCTCGTGCCCGACATCGACGACGAAGAGCGCATCCGGCAGCGCCTCCATGTGCTTGATGCCGCCGAGGCTCCTTTCCAGCTTTTCCATCTCGCGGCGAAGCTGGGTCGCTTCCTTCTTGCCGCGCTTGTCGAGTGCACCGGAAGTGGCGAGCTCGGTGATCTCTCCCAGCCGCTTGATCGACTGTCGGATGGTCTTGAAGTTCGTCAGCATGCCCCCCAGCCAGCGCTGGTTGACGTAGGGCTGGGCGGAGCGCTCGGCCTCTTTTTGCATCGCCTCGCGGGCGGAGCGCTTGGTACCGACGAAGAGCACCGTGCCGCCATCGGCGACCACACCCTTGATGAACTGGGCCGCCTCAGCATAGAGCGGCTGCGTCTTCTCGAGATTGATGATGTGGATCTTGTTACGCTCACCGAAGATGAAAGGCGCCATCTTCGGGTTCCAGAAGCGGGTCTGATGTCCAAAATGGACCCCCGCTTCCAGCATCTGTCGCATGGACACGCCGGGCATGGAGAAATCTCCTGTTTGGGTTGAGCCTCCGCGCATCCCCGCAGCCACCCTCTAAAAGAGGGCACCCAGCCGGCGGGTTTACCGATACGCGTGTGGTGTGTAAATAGCCGAGAATTGCCAAAAAAGGCCGCGCTTTATACCATGAATCGAGACACCATGCACGTAACGATCAAAACCCCAGAAGAGCAGGAGAAGATGCGCATCGCCGGGCGCCTCGCCGCCGACGTGCTCGACATGATTACCGAGTACGTCGTGCCCGGGGTCACCACGGACGAGCTCGACCGCATCTGCCACGACTACATCGTCGACGTGCAGAAATCGGTCCCTGCGAACCTCAACTACCGCGGCTTTCCGAAGACCATTTGCACCTCGGTCAACCACGTCGTCTGCCACGGCATCCCCAACGACAAGCGCCTCAAAGCAGGGGACATCGTCAACATCGACGTCACGGTGATTCGCGACGGCTTCCACGGCGACACCAGCCGCATGTACTTCGTCGGCAAGCCCCCCTCGCACGCACAACGGCTCGCCGAGACTTGCTTCCAGGCGATGTGGCGGGGCATCGAGACGGTGCGCCCCGGCACGCGCCTGGGCGACATCGGCCATGCCATCCAGACTTTCGTGGAGCAGAACAACTACTCGGTGGTGCGTGAGTACTGTGGCCACGGCATCGGTCGGATCTATCACGAGGATCCGCAGGTCCTGCACTACGGGGAGCCCGGCACGGGGTTCGAGCTCAAGGCAGGAATGACCTTCACGGTGGAGCCGATGGTCAACGCGGGCAAGCGTCACGTGCGCCTGCTTCCGGACGGCTGGACCGTGATCACCAAAGACCACTCGCTCTCGGCCCAGTGGGAGCACACGGTGTTGGTCACCGACCAGGGCCATGAGGTGCTCACGCTCGGATCCGCCGACCGGCGGACACACTGAGGCCGTCATGGCCGCCGGGGACGCCGATCTCCTCGAGGAAGCGCTGCCCTCCCCGCCCGCCGACCCCGGCTGGCCCTGGCTGCAGCGCCTGCCGGCGCTGCTCGCCGAGGCGCATGGATCGCCCGCCGCGTGGCGGGAGTTGCTTCGCCAGGCGCACGAGGAGCTGAAGGCCCGCTTCCTCGCCGACGAGCCCGTCGAGACCCTGGTGCACGCCCGCGCGGCGCTCGTCGACGTGGTCTTGCGGGAATCGTGGCGCACGCACTCGATCGCCTCCATGATCTCCTGGGCGCTCGTTGCCGTGGGTGGCTATGGCCGCGGCGAGCTGCACCTGTGCTCCGACATCGACATCCTGCTCCTCGTGCCGCGCGCCCCCGATGGCCCGGAGCGCGGAGCGATCGAGCGGCTGCTCGCCGTGCTCTGGGACATCGGCCTCGAGGTCGGCCACAGCGTGCGCACGGTGGAGGAATGTGCGGCGGAGAGCGTTGCCGATGTCAGCGTCATGACGACGCTGCTCGAGGCGCGCCTCCTCTCCGGCAATGCGGCACTCCTCGCGGACATGCAGGCCGCGCTCGAGCCGGACCGGATATGGCCCGTGAAGGAGTTCTTCGAGGCCAAGGTACGCGAGCAATCGCAATGGCACCTGAAGGCGAACGACACCGCCTACAACCTCGAGCCCAACGTCAAGACCAGTCCCGGGGGTCTGCGTGACATCCAGACCATCGCCTGGGTCGCCAAGCGCCGCTTCGGCTCCGATACGCTCGATGGACTGGTCACCAACGGCTTTCTCACACTCGCGGAGCTGCGGCGGCTGAAGCAGGCGCAGTCTTTCCTCTGGAAGGTGCGCTTCGGCCTGCACGTGCTCACCGGGCGCCGCGAGGATCGCCTGCTCTTCGACCATCAGTTGCGGCTCGCCCAGACCTTCGGCTACGAGGACGCTTCCTACACGCTGGCGGTTGAGCAGCTCATGCAACGCTACTACCGCACCGTCAAGGACGTAAGCCTGCTGAACGAGCTGCTGCTGCAGCTCTTCCGCGAGGCGGTGCAGACCGAGAGCGGGCCGCCCCGGCCGCTGAACCCCCGCTTTCAGGTGCGTAACGGCTCGCTCGAGGCGGTCAACGAGGAAATCTTCGCCCGCACGCCCTCGGCGCTCCTCGAGCTCTTCGTGCTGTTGCAACAGAACCCCGACATCAAGGGGGTGCGGGCGGCCACCATGCGCGCGGTCGCGCGGTGCCTCTGGCTCATCGACGAGGAGTTCCGCCAGAATCCGCGCCACCATCGCCTCTTCCTCGAGATCGTCCGGGCACCGGCCGGTGTGACCCACGAGCTGCGGCGGATGAATGCCTACGGAGTGCTGGGGCGTTACATCCCGGCCTTCGGGCGCGTCGTCGGCCGGATGCAGTACGACCTGTTCCACGCCTACACGGTGGACGCCCACACGCTATTCGTCGTGAGCAACCTGCGCCGCTTCGCCATCCCGAGATACGATCACGAGCTGCCGGAAGCCTCGCGCATCATGCAGCAGCTGCCCCGCCCCGAGGTCGCCTACCTCGCGGCCCTCTTCCACGACATCGCCAAGGGCCGCGGCGGCGATCACTCCGAGCTCGGCGCCGTGGATGCGGAAGCATTCTGCCTGGAGCAGGGCCTCTCGCCCTATGACGCGCGCATGGTCGCCTGGCTGGTGCGCAACCACCTCACTTTCTCGATCACGGCGCAGAAGCAGGACATCAGCGATCCGCAGGTCATCAACGCCTTCGCCCACACGGTGGGCGATGAGGCGCATCTCGATTATCTCTACGTGCTCACCTGCGCGGACGTGCGGGGCACGAACCCCAAGCTGTGGAATTCCTGGAAAGCCTCGCTCTTCCACGACTTCTATCACCGGGTGCGGCGGGCGCTGCGCCGCGGCCTCGAGACGCCCATCGACCAGGAGCAGCTCGTGCGTGAGACCCAGGAAGCCGCCCGCCGCCTGCTGCACGAGCGCAACCTCCCCATTCCCGACATCGAGCGGGCCTGGACGCGCTTTTCTGCGACCTACTTCCTGCAATACTCGCCCGAGGAGGTTGCCTGGCACTCGCGCCTGCTGGCCGAGCGCGACCCGAGCTCCGATGAGCCGCTGATCGCCCTCGACCCGCAGAGCGTGCGCGGCACGACCGCGGTGCTCATCTACACCCGCGCGCGCCGGCACGGTTTCGCGCGCACCACCGCGGTGCTCGACCAATTGGGACTCAACATCGTCGATGCGCGGATCACTCCGACCGGAGACGGCTTCAGCCTCGACCTCTACCACGTGCTGGAGGATGACGGCGCGCCGATCACGGACCGCGACCGTGAAGAGGAAATCGAGCACGCGCTGTGGCGCTCCCTGCAGCGTCCCGAGGACACTCCCTTCGCGGTGTATCGGCGCGCGCCCAGGCAGGCACGGATGTTCCATACCGCGACCCTCATCGCGCTCAGCGTGGACGAGCGCAACCGCCGCTCGGTCTTGGAGCTGACCGCAGGCGACCGTCCGGGCTTGCTGTGCGACGTGGGCAAGGTGTTGATGGAAGAGCGGGTGGAGTTGCAGGCGGCAAAGATCATGACCGTCGGCGAGCGCGCCGAAGACGTCTTCTACGTCATCGATTTCGACGGCCGGCCGCTCGATGCCGCGGCGGCTGAGCGGCTGCGGGAAAGTCTCACCCGCGCGCTCGACCGGCGCGATGCGGCATAGCTGGCGGGAACCCTCATCATGAATCCGTTGTTGACGCGGTTGCACGCGTACCCATTCGAGCGTCTGGCGCAGTTGTTGTCAGACGCGCGGCCACCGCCGGGCTTGACGCCCATCAGGATGTCGGTCGGCGAGCCGCAGCACGAGCCGCCGGGCAACGTACTCGCGACCGTGCGCGACAATCTCCACCGGCTGGGCACCTATCCCACCACCGCCGGCCTTGCCGATTTGCGAGCGGCCTGCGCGCATTGGCTGGAGAAGCGCTTCCGCTTGCCGGACGGCGGCGTCGATCCCGCCACCATGGTGCTGCCGGTGAACGGCACCCGCGAGGCGCTCTTCGCCTTCGTGCAGGCGGCCGTCGACAGCCGCGGCGATGCTCTGGTGCTGATGCCGAATCCCTTCTACCAGATCTACGAGGGAGCGGCGTTGCTCGCGGGTGCGCAGCCGCATTTTCTGCCGACCACCGCGGCCAACGGCTTCACGCCCGATCTCGATGCGGTGCCGGAGAGCATCTGGCGGCGCTGTCAGGTGCTGTTTCTGTGCAGCCCGGGAAACCCGGCCGGCAGGGTTCTGTCGCTCGGGTTTCTGCGGCACGCGCTCGAGCTGGCCGACCGTTACGGCTTCATCATCGCGGCGGACGAGTGCTACACCGAGATCTACCTGGACGAGGGCGCCCCTCCGCCGGGACTCCTGCAGGCCTGCCGTGCCGCGGGCCGCGACCGCTTCGAGCGCTGCGTGGTGTTCCACAGCCTCTCCAAGCGCTCGAGCGTGCCGGGCCTGCGATCCGGTTTCGTCGCCGGCGACCCGAAGATCCTCGCCCGTTTCCTTTTGTACCGCACCTATCACGGCAGCGCCATGGCGGTGCCCACGCAACTTGCCAGCATCGCCGCCTGGCGAGACGAGGAATACGCGGCGCGCAACCGCCGCCTCTACCAGGAGAAATTCGAGCGCGTCCTGCCGATCCTCGCTCCGTGCTTCGACCTCGAGGAGCCGGAAGGAGCGTTCTATCTCTGGCCGGACGTGCGGCGGGACGATGAGCGCTTCGTGCGCGACCTCTACGCCAGCCAGGCCGTCACGGTGCTGCCGGGCAGTTATCTTGCGCGCGCGGACTCGGGCACGAACCCCGGGGCCGGCCGCGTACGCATCTCACTCGTGCCGCCCATCGAGCAGTGTGTCGAGGCCGCCGAGCGCATCCGCGAATTCCTGCGACAGAATCCAACATGAACGACGACCTGCAGAACCTCAAATCCGCCATCGACGCCGCCTTCGAGTTCCGCGCCGAGATCACCCCGAAGAACATCCCCGCGGGGCTAGAAGGCGTGTTGGAGAAATGCATCGGCTTGCTCGATAGCGGGAACGCCCGCGTCGCAGAGCGGCAGGACGGCATCTGGGCCGTCAACGAGTGGCTGAAGAAGGCGGTGCTCCTCTACTTCCGCACGCGCGACAACACCGTGATCGATGCGGGGTACTCGCGTTTTTTCGACAAGGTCCCGCTGAAGTACAGTCAGGCGACCGAGGCGGAGCTGCGCGCGTCCGGCGCGCGCATCGTTCCGCATGCGATCGTGCGCAGAGGAGCCTTTGTGGCGCCGAACGTCGTATTGATGCCGAGCTATATCAACATCGGGGCGTATGTGGGGCCGGGCACCATGGTCGATACCTGGGCGACCGTCGGCTCCTGCGCCCAGATTGGCAGGAACGTGCATCTTTCCGGCGGCGTCGGGATCGGCGGCGTACTGGAGCCGATGCAGGCCGGCCCCACCATCATCGAGGACAATTGCTTCATCGGCGCGCGTTCGGAAGTGGTCGAGGGCTGCATCGTGCGCGAGGGCTCGGTGCTCGGCATGGGCGTCTTCATCGGCAAGTCGACCAAGATCGTCGACCGCGCTACGGGCGAGGTTTTCTACGGCGAGGTGCCGCCCTATTCCGTCGTCGTGGCGGGCACCATGCCGGGCAAGAACATCCCCGGCGAGAACTGGGGACCTTCACTCTATTGCGCGGTGATCGTAAAGCATGTCGACGAGAAGACACGCTCCAAGACCTCGATCAACGAGTTGCTGCGTGATTGAGACCGAGGACGGTCGGGTGCTACATCGCGGGAGCCGCGCCGTTGGATAGAAGGCAGCTCATCTGGCTCTTCTTCGGCGTTTCGGGTCGGCTTTCGCGGGCGCCCTATTTCCTGGCGGGACTGTTCGCGCAGCTCGTGCCGGCCTTCATCCTCTACCGCTTCACGCTGGTGCCGGAGACGAGCGGTATCAG
>DASUKK010000029.1:0-41457 GCA_036278795.1 Steroidobacteraceae bacterium
GGGGGTCGCAGTAGTGCTCAGGTTCCTATCATCGCTCTTCGTCGTGGTCCGTGGATTGGGAGCGTCCCCCGCCGTGCGCCGGCCGGCCGGACCGGGCATCGCAAACGTTGGGGGGATCACCGGAGATTGCGAACGACCTCCCGATCGGCCTGCGCCATTTGCCCGCGCCTCCGCTACTGCAGCCGGCTGGCTCGGTGCCATTCATCGATTGCGCCGAGGCCCTCAGGAGGCTGCGGGAGCTGGAGCTGGGAGCGAATCTCGCCGCCCAGGCTGATCGGCGGAATCCCGCGCACGACCGCGTGGTGGCTGCCGCCCTGGCGGCGATCGGCGATCCGGCCAGCCAGAGGAAGTACTTTCCCAGGCGTCCCAAACTCCTCCCGGAGCTGATCCGCGCCATCAACAGCGAGAATGTCTCGGTGCGGCAGTTGGTGCCCATCGTCGCCGGGGCCCCGTCGCTGGTCGGAAACCTGCTCAGGGTGGCGAACAGCTCGTTCTACCGCGTCACCCAACAGCCGATCGAGACCATCGAGAGCGCCCTCGTGATTCTCGGGAGCGACGGGCTGCGCTCGGTCATGGCGGCGGCTCTGATGCAGCCGATCTTCCAGGTTCCGGGTGCCGGAGGGGCTTCGCGCTTTCCGGAGATCGTGTGGGAGCACGCGGTACGCTCGGCTCACGCCGCTCTGGTGGAGCGGGCGAATGCGTTTGCGGCCGAGCTGCTGACCCTCATCTGCGGTCTGGCGGAGATCGCCCTCTTTCGCGCGGTGCTCGAGCACTGTTTGCCTCCGTCCGCGGGAGAGCGGATCGATCCTCTGGTGGTCGCTTCCATACTCGATTCGCGCTCGGCGGCCTTCGCCTGGCACATCGCCGCCGAATGGCGGCTTTCGGAGGAGATGCTGGCGGCAATCGAGGAGCAAATGGCTTCGTCCGAGCCGGCAACACCGCTCGGGCGCTCGCTGCGCTTCGGCCGCCGCGCGGGCACGCTGGCCGTGCTTCACGGCAATTCCATCATCGACGAGGCGAGCCTCAGAATCTCGTTGCCGCCGTCCGGACTGTCACCCGCCCATCTCGAATCCATGTTGAGGCGACTGCTGCGGCCGCATGAGGACCCCAGGGCGCTGGCGAGCAACCAGGTCACGCCAACGCGTCGCCGCCCGGTGGAGCAACACGATCTTGCCCAGCGCGGCTTGCGCCGCGGCGCAGCCTAGTCGATGCGTTCAGGCCCGATCGGCGGTGGATGCGCAGCATTGATGTAGCGCCGGGCTCGCGCCCGACCACTGCCAAGCTTCAGGATCGCTGACGACCCGCACCCCCCGGAAATTTCATTGCAATGTGGAAATACCCGGGGCATTTCCACATTTGGATGTGATCTTGGGGGGCAAGCTTGGATGATGCTGATCAGACCTCAGGGTCTTCCGCGGCATCCTTTCCTCCGTCCTTCGAATGCTGCTTCTTCTGCTCTCTGGCATCCTTCGCATTCTCTCTCTGCTTCCGCAGCTTTTTCCAATCCTCTACGGCCTTAGCCCGCCTTTGCTCGAGGGTTAGCGACTCGTGCGCAGCCTGTTGCTGCGCTCGATATGCCAGCCAGTCGGTAACAGCCTGCTTTCTTGCCGCTTCCATGTCGGAAGCCGACGGGTTGGCTTCTGGTTCAAGCGACCGATGCTCTGCCGTAGCCAGGTGTTCGCCCAATGCCTCGACGTCTGCGAGGTCCTGCGGTCGGCCAGCAGCGAGCTTTGCTGCAAGCAGGTCCTCTCGCGAAATGAATAATGCATTCAGCTCGGAGTCGACCGGGGAGCTCCGAATTCAGCTAACGCGGCAAAAACGGCTCTGCCGTTTTTCGCGCCGGGGCCTATCAGAATATCGAGATCTTTCGTCGCCCGCGGCTCCGCATGAAGCGAGACCGCGTAGCCGCCGACGATCAGGTACTTAACGCTGTGAGCGTTTAAGACGGATAAGAGTTCTTTGAAGTCTCGGTACATCCGGCATCGATCCTTTCATTGCGTACAATGCCGTTGTGATTTCCGTGGCCGCACGGATTCGCTCTGCCGGCGAGACCTTCCGCCAGGCATCGCGCTCGGCGCGCTTCATTGCCTCCAAGCTGGTGAACCGCGTAAGTGTCTTATCCACAAGTAAATAATAGCACACGTGGGACAGTTTTCGCGCCCGGCCTGGTCAGTGCGCCTCGTCCCAGTTGGCCCCGGTGCCGACATCCACCCGCAGGGGCACACGCAGCTCCGCGGCTGAGGTCATTCGCTCCCGGACGGCTTGCGCAACCGACTCCACGGCGTCGCTGCGCACTTCGAGCACCAACTCGTCGTGGACTTGCATGATGAGTCGCGCGGGAGCGTCCTCGCGGGCGCACCACGCATCGACGGCGATCATGGCGCGCTTGATGATGTCGGCCGCGGTGCCTTGCATGGGCGCATTGATGGCGCTGCGCTCGGCGTACTGTCGCGTCTGGACGTTCCCGGAGCGGATGTCCGGCAGGTAAAGACGTCGGCCGTACACGGTTTCGACGAACCCGCGCTCCCGCGCCTGCTTGCGCGTGTCGTCCATGAAGCGACGCACGCCGGGGTAGCGTTGGAAGTAACGCTCCACATACGTCTGCGCCGCGCTGCGCTCGATTCCGAGGTTACGCGCAAGTCCGAACGCTGACATTCCGTAGATGAGTCCGAAATTGATGGTCTTCGCCAGCCGCCGTTGGTCCGCAGTGACCTCCGCGAGCGGCACGCCGAAGACCTCCGCCGCCGTCGCCTGGTGGACATCGCGATCCTCGGCGAACGCGGCCAGCAGGCCCTCGTCACCCGAGAGGTGCGCCATGATGCGCAGCTCGATCTGCGAGTAGTCCGCCGCCATCAGCAGGTGCCCGGGCGGGGCGATGAACGCCTGACGGATGCGCCGGCCCTCGGGACGGCGGATGGGGATGTTCTGCAGGTTGGGATCGACGGAGGAGAGCCTGCCCGTCTGGGCCACCGCCTGATTATACGAAGTATGGATGCGGCCGGTCCGCGGATTGATCAGCTCCGGCAGCTTGTCGGTGTAGGTCGATTTGAGCTTGGCCAGCGCGCGATAGTCGAGCACGATCCGCGGCAACGCATACGAAGCGGCGAGCTCTTCCAGCACGTCCTCGGCAGTGGATGGCTGCCCGGTCGGGGTCTTGCGCAGCACAGGCAGGCCCAGCTTCTCGAAGAGCACCTGCTGCAGCTGCTTGGGCGAATCGACGTTGATGTCGTACCCGGCCTCCTGCCGCGCCTGCTGCAGCAGATCCTGCAGTTGCGTGGCGAACTTCGAGCTCTGCTGCCGCAGAAGCTCACGGTCGACCAATACGCCCCGGCGCTCCATGCGCTCGAGCACCGCCACGAGCGGCTGCTCGATCTCTTCGTAGAGCCGCGCCAGCGGCGGAATGCTCTCGAGCTTCGGCCACAACGCCCGGTGCAGGCACAGCGTCACATCGGCATCTTCGGCCGCATACTCGGCGGCACGCTCCACCGGCACCTGGCTGAAGTTGATCTGCTTCGCGCCTTTGCCGGTTACGTCCTCGTAAGTAATGGTGCGCCGTCCGAGATAACATAGCGCCGCGGCGTCCATGTCATGCCGGGTACCCACGCTGTTCCAGACATAGGATTCGAGCATGGTGTCGTAGCGCATGCCGGCCAGTCGGATGCCATGGTTCTGCAGCACGTGCGCGTCGAACTTGATGTGATGCCCGAGCTTCGGCTTCTCCGGGTCCTCCAGGATCGGCTTGAGGGCCGCGAGCGCCCGCGCACGGTCGAGTTGCGCGGGCGCGCCCGCATAGTCGTGACCCAACGGCAGGTAGGCGGCGGTGCCCGACTCGATGCAAAAGGACATTCCGACGACCTCGGCGCCCATGTAGTCGCGGCTCGTCGTTTCCGTACCGATGGCGATCAGCTCCGCCTCACGCAATTTCGCGATCCACCGTTCCAGGTCTTCCCAACTGGCGAGCGTCTCGTAATTTCTCGCCACGACGGGCAGAGCGGCGCCCGTCATGCCACCTGGAGCGCGTCCAACGAGCGTCGCCGCGCCTGCGGCCGCCGGTTGCGCGCCATCGGCAGGCGACCGTGCGCGGTCGGGCGATGCCGCCGCGCCGCCGCCACCGGCATCCGCCCCGGCGCGGTCGCTCGACGCGACCGACGCCGCGCTACCCGCTGCGGCCGACCCTGCGCGGTCGGGCGAGCTGCCCGCCGCCGAGTCACCACTCCCCCCGTCGAGCTGACGCAGGAACGCGCGTAACTCATATCTCGTGTAGAGCTCGCGCAGGCGTTCGGTGTCCGGCTGTCCCGGCACCAGCTCCTCGAGTGTGGTGGCGAGCTCGAGGTCGCTGTGGATGGTCGCGAGCTTGCGTGACAGCTCCAGGGTCTCGAGTCCGGCGCGCAGGTTCTCCCCGACTTTGCCGCTCACCTCCTGCACGTTGCGGATCAGGTTGTCGAGCGTTTGGTACTGGCTGAGGAGCTTCGCGGCCGTCTTCGGACCCACCTTGTCGATGCCGGGGATGTTGTCGGAGCTGTCGCCCACCAGAGCGAGGTAATCGATGATCTGCTCCGGGAATACGTCGAACTTCGCCTTGACCCCGGCGCGATCGAGCGTGGTGTTGCTCATCGTGTTGACCAGCGTGATCGCCTCGTCGACGAGCTGCGCCATGTCCTTGTCGCCGGTCGAGATCAGCACCCTCTGGCCGGCGCGCGCGGCCCGGCACGCCAGTGTGCCGATGACATCGTCGGCTTCGACGCCCTGGATGCGCAGCAGCGGCAAGCCCTGCGCCCGCAGAATGGCCAGCAGCGGCTCGACCTGCGCGCGCAGGTCATCCGACATCGGCGTGCGATGCGCCTTGTATTCGGCGAAGAGGTCATCGCGAAACGTCTTGCCGGGTGCGTCGAACACCAAGGCGATGCGCTTCGGCCGACACTCCTTGAGGAACTTGGCCAGCATGTTGAGCACGCCGAGGACCGCGCCGGTCGGCTCGCCGCGGGAGTTGCTCAAGGCCGGGAGCGCGTGAAAGGCGCGGTAAAGGTAGGAGGACGCGTCGACGAGGACGAGGTCGGGGGAATCGGGCATGGGCATTCCGGCAGTATAGCGAACAGGGCCGCGGTCAACCGGAATCCGGGCCCGTGCGCTATGAGGCTCATGGACAAGGGGCTGACCTCGGCCATTGCGGCCAATCGGTTCGGGCTCGGCGCCCGGCCCGGCGAGCTGGCGGCCATCGGGGGCGCCGGACCTGACTGGCTGCGCGCCCAGCTCGACGGTCCGGCGCCGCAGATTTCCGGCGAAGGACTGCAGAGCTCGGCGAGCATCCTTGCGCAGGTCTACGATCTGCGGCAGACCCTGCGCGCCGCGCGCCTGGGCGCAGCGCAGCGCGGCAACAATGGGCGAGGCGCCGCAGCGGGCTCCGCGGCCGCGGTCGGCGCGTTCAGGAAACTCGGACAGCTCGTCCGTCCCATCTATGTCGCCGAGGCCAGCGCGCGTTTCCGGGAGTCGGTCGCGACCGACCGGCCTTTCGTCGAGCGCCTGACACATTTCTGGGCGAATCACTTTGCCGTCTCTGCCGACAAGAGTGTCGTGCCCGCGCTGGCGGGCAGCTATGAGCGGGAAGCGATCCGGCCCTACGTCCTCGGCAACTTCAACGACATGCTGCTCGCGACGGAGCGGCATCCGGCGATGCTGCTCTATCTCGACAACCAGACGTCGATGGGTCCGGACTCCCTTGCGGCGCGCCGGATGGCGCGGCGCAACCCCGATCGCAAGACGGGAATCAACGAGAACCTGGCGCGCGAGACGATGGAGCTGCATACCGTCGGCGTGGATGGCGGCTACACGCAGACTGATGTCACCGTGTTCTCACAGGTGCTGACGGGGTGGTCGCTGGCGGGACGGGATGGCTGGCGCACGGGCGCGCAGCCGGGCACCTTCCTCTACCGCGCCGCGATGCACGAGCCGGGCTCCAAGGTGATCATGGGCAAGCGCTATCCTGACACGGGATACGATCAGGGCGTTGCGGTGCTGCGCGACCTCGCGAGCCGGCCGGCGACCGCCCGGTTCATCGCCACCAAGCTCGCGCGGCACTTCATCGCTGACGATCCGCCCGCGGCGGCGGTGGAGCGGATGGCCGCGGCATTCTCGCAGAGCGGCGGCGATCTGCCCGCCGTATACGGGGCCCTGATCCGGTCGCCGGAGGCCTGGCAGCAGCGGGTGGCCAAATACAAGAGCCCGTCTGATTTCATCGTGTCGGCCTATCGCGGGCTGGAGCTGCCGGTCAAGGCGGACAAGGCGCCGGTCGGGCTGTTTCGACTCCTGGGACAGAGGATCTGGGCGCCGGGGTCGCCGGCGGGGTGGCCGGATCGGAGCGAGGATTGGCAGGGGGCTTCGGAGCTGTTGAAAAGGATCGAGTGGGCGGATGCGGTGGGACAGAGGGTTGGCTCCAGGCGCAATGCGATGGAGCTGGCGCCACTGCTGCTGGGGGACGAGTTGAGTACTGCTACGCGCGAGGCAATTGCACATGCGGCCAGTGGAGCGCAAGGGGTTGCGTTGATGTTGGTCAGCCCGGAGTTCATGCGGCGGTGACTGATGACTTCATAGTGCGTGCAGGAGTGACTGCTGCTTTCACGTTCGGGGCAGCGCGTGCAAAGGCATTTTCCGGGGGACGCCGTGACAAAATCGCAGGAGCGATTTTGGACGGCGCATGCCGGCCCGAAAGGGCTCGGCGCAGGGACGGGGCCGAGCAATCCGGGTTGCGCCGGCTCGCGCCGGCTCACCTTGTCCCTGGAGGCTCTGTTCCGCCGTCCCTGGCTCCACAAGCCCCCGGAAAATGCCTTTGCACGCGCTGCCCCTCAGTGACGACTCGACGGGTATGGGCTTATGAAACAGGTTAAGAGACGCGAGTTTCTGGCAACGGCGGGGTTGGCGGCGGGCGGGGCATTGCTGAGCTCGCGGGTGACGTTTGCGGGCGCGGCTAATGGCAACAAGCCGCGACTCGTGTTTGTCATTTTACGGGGCGCGTTGGATGGGTTGGCGGCGGTGCCGGCGTGCGGCGATCCGGGATATGCGGAGCTGCGGGGTGATCTGGCAATAGGGAAGCCGGGTACGGACGGCGGCGCGCTGCCGCTGGATGGGACATTCGGATTGCACCCGTCGCTGAGGTTCATGCAGCAGTCTTACGCGGCGCGTGAGCTCATCGTGTTTCATGCGGTGGCCAGCCCTTACCGGGACCGATCGCACTTCGATGGGCAGAACGTGTTGGAGACGGGCTATCCGGAGCCGCATGCGGCGGAGACGGGCTGGCTCAATCGGGCATTGGCCGCGATGCCTGCCGCTCGCTCGTCGGAGAAGGAGCGCGGAATCAGTATTGCGCCGACGGCGCCGCTCGTGATGCGCGGACCCGCGCCGGTGACGTCCTGGTCGCCGTCGCATCTGGCGCCGCTCGATGACGACACACTGCAACGGATATCGGACCTCTACTCACACGATCCGGTGCTGGGGCAGAAGCTGGCGGAAGCGCTCGCGGCCGAAGCGATCGCCGAAGAAGCGGCCGCGCGGGTCACGGAAACAACCGGTGGCGGGGGAGCCGCCGCCAGTCATTCTGCTGGCGGCTCGATGTCGAACGGCCAGGCCGGTGCCATGGACCCGATGATGGCGGCGGCCACGGACACGTCGATGGCCGAAGACACGTCGTCCAGGGGCGGCCGATTGCGCGGCAGCGAGCGCGGCTCGCTGTTGGCGAAGCGCGGCAAGCCTGGCGCGCGGTATGCGGAAGTCGTCGAGGCGGCGGCGCGATTCCTGCGGCAGGAGGACGGACCCCAGGTGGCGGTCTTCGACACCATGGGATGGGACACTCACTTCAACGAAGGCGGCGCGAAGGGTCAGCTCGCGTTACGGCTCGCCGTCCTCGATGCCGCGCTGGGCGCGCTTAAGTCTGGACTCGGGTCTGCCTGGAATGACACGGCAGTACTGCTCGCGACGGAGTTCGGCCGCACGGTGGCGGAAAACGGAACGCGCGGTACCGATCACGGCACCGCGACTGCGGCCTACCTCCTCGGCGGCGCCGTCAGGGGCGGGCGGGTGCTCGCGGACTGGCCCGGCCTCTCGCCGCGGGGCCTGTATCAGGGCCGGGATCTCCGGCCGACGCTCGACCTGCGCTCCGTCATGAAAGGCCTGTTGGCGGAGCACCTGCAGGTATCGCAGCCCGCCCTCGAGAGCTCCGTGTTCCCGGATAGCGCACGGACTCGGCCGCTCGGGGGACTGCTGCGCGCCTGATGCGGCTCGGTCGCTGCGGGGCTGTTGCGCGCGCGATGCACGCGCACGCGCTCAGGCGGATGATGCGGCCGTCACACCGGGCTGCGCGTCCTGGACGACTCCCAACACTGCCATCCCATAACGCTCGAGCTTGACCGCGCCCACTCCGCTCACCGCCCGCAGCTCCTCGGTCGAGCCCGGGCGGCGGCGCGCGATTTCCTCCAGGGTGGAGTCATGGAACACCGTGTAGGCAGGCACGCCATGCTCGCGCGCCACCTGCCGCCGCCAGTCCCGCAGAGCCTGGAACAGGAGCTGGTGAGTCTCGTCGTCTGCCGTGGACGCGGCGCCCGCTGACGTGACGCGCGCCACCTGCGCGCCCGTCACGCGCGAGCGATCGACCTGTCCGCGGCCGGTGGGCCGCGTTTCCCCGCGATCGATCGCGCGCCGCAGTCGTATCGTGCGCTCCCCGCGCAGGACCTCGCGGCAGGCTGACGTCAGGCGCAGCACGCTGTAGCGCTCCGTGTCGACCTCAACCAGCCGAAGCATCACGAGCTGGCGCAGCACGGAGCGCCACTGCGCCACTTCGAGGTCCGCGCCGATGCCAAAGGTGCTCAGCCGCTCGTGGCGGAACTGCTCGACTTTCACCGTGCGGTTGCCGCGCAGGATATCGATGACGTGCTGGGCGCCGAAGCCGAAGCCCGTGGCCGATTCGCAGCGGGCAATGCAGGAGAGGAGCTTCTGTGCCGCGACCGTGCCGTCCCATTCCTCCGGCCTGTCGAGGCAGTTGTCGCAGTTGCCACAGGGCTGCGCGACCTCGCCGAAATAGTCGAGCAGGCGCACACGGCGACACTCCGTCGTCTCGCACAACCCGAGGAGCGCATCCAGCTTCGCGGTGGCGACACGTTTGTAGTCCGCGCTGGCCTCGGACTGCTCGATCATGCGCCGCTGCTGTACGACGTCCTGCAGCCCATAAACCATCCACGCGTCGGCGGGAAGCCCGTCGCGGCCGGCGCGCCCGGTCTCCTGGTAGTAGCCTTCGATGCTCTTCGGCAGATCCAGGTGCGCAACGAAACGCACGTCGGGCTTGTCGATGCCCATCCCGAAAGCGATGGTCGCCACCATGACGATGCCGTCGTCGCGGATGAAGCGTCGCTGGTTGCCCTCACGCGTGCCGCTGTCCAACCCGGCGTGGTAAGGCAGCGCATCCACTCCCTGACGAACGAGAAACTCCGCGGTGTCCTCCACCGAGGCGCGCGCCAGGCAATATACGATGCCGGATTCGCCGCCATGCTCGTCGCGGATGAATCGCAGGAGCTGCCGGCGCGGATTGTCCTTCTCGCCGAGGCGGTAGCGGATGTTCGGCCGATCGAAGCTCGCGATGAATACCCGCGGCTCTCGCAGGCGCAGTCGCGCGATCATCTCCTTGCGCGTAGCGATGTCCGCCGTCGCCGTGAGCGCAATGCGCGGTACGCCCGGATAACGCTCCGCCAGCACCGAAAGCTGCAGGTATTCCGGCCGGAAGTCATGTCCCCATTGCGAGACGCAATGCGCCTCGTCGATGGCGAAAAGCGCCGGGGCACAGCGGTCGAGAAGGCCCAGGCAGCGCTCCGTGACCAGGCGCTCCGGCGCGACATAGAGCAGATCCAGTTGTCCGGCGCGCGCCTGCCGCTCGGTCTCCATCACTTCCGGCCAGCTCATGGCGGAGTTGAGCGCCGCCGCGCGCACACCCGCTTCCTGCAGCGCCGCCACCTGGTCCTGCATGAGCGCGATGAGCGGTGAGACGACCACGCCGAGGCCCGGACGTGCCAATGCCGGGATCTGATAGCAGAGCGACTTGCCGCCGCCGGTGGGCATGAGCACCAGCGCGTCGCCGCCGGCGATCAGGTGCGCAATGATCTCCCGCTGCTCGCCGCGGAATTGCGCGTAGCCGAATACCTCGCGCAGGATTCGGCTCGCTTCATCGTCGACGTCCATGAACCTTCGCCTCGGCACGGAGAGAGCCAAGTCTAGTCGAGCCGCGGCCGCGTTGGGGCGCTCAGCGGTCAAATGATGTGAATTGGGCAAAAATGCGCCGTTGCAGCGACGCGGGAGGAGAGGCGCCGCTCACGCGCCTGGTTGCGCGGATGCGGCAGGCGCCTGAGTAGAAGAAGTCTGCGCAGGAGGAGTCTGGCGGGGCGCCGTCTGTCCGGGCGGCGTTTTGCCTTTTTTCTTCGCCGCGGGCGGCGGCGTCTGATTTGAAGATGGCGCTCCGGGCGCACCCTGGGCCGGATGTGTGATCACCGTGGCATTGCGCTCCGGAAGGTACAGCGGTCCCTTGTATCCACACCCCGCGCAGGCCAACAGTGCGCCGGCCGCCGCGAGCCCGGCCAGCGCCGTGAGCTTGCTCAAGCGCCCGACTCGCGCCGCGGCACGATCGCCATGGTGAGGCGGGAGATGCACACCAGCCGGTTGAGCTCGTCGCGGATCTCGATGCTCCACACGTGGCTGCGGCTGCCGATGTGATAGGGACGGGCGGTCGCGGTGATCACGCCGGAGACCACAGGGCGCAGGTGGTTGGCATTGATCTCCTGGCCGAAGCACTGCTGCCGCTCCAAGTCGATGCACAGGTTCGCCGCCACGCTGCCCACGGTCTCCGCCAGGGCCACGGAAACTCCGCCGTGCAACACACCGTAGGGCTGATGGAGCTCCGGCGTGACGGGCATGCTGGCGCGCAGGTAATCCGGCCCTACTTCGGCGATACGGATGCCGAGCCGCGCGGCAAACCTGCCGCGAGCGAGACGCTCGATCTCTTCCGGAGTAGCCACGGTGCGCCAGATGCTCATCGCGGTATTCTACGCCCATGAAGCTCTACACGTACTTCCGCAGCTCGGCCGCGTACCGCGTGCGCATCGCGCTCAATCTCAAGGGAGTCACCCCCGAGGCGGTGCCGATCGATCTGCGGCCGGGCATGCATCGGCAGCCGGACTACCTCGCCCGCAACCCGCAGGGCCTGATCCCGGCGCTCGAGGACGGCGGCGCCGTCATCGGGCAGTCGCTCGCCATCATCGAGTATCTGGAGGAAATCCAGCCGCGGCCGCCCTTGCTGCCGCGCTCGCCGCTCGACCGCGCGCGGGTACGCTCGATGGCGCTCGCCGTCGCCTGCGACATACACCCGCTCAACAACCTGCGGGTGTTGAATTATCTGCGCTCCCCGCTGGGCCATGACGAGTCGGCAGTGGATGCGTGGTACCGGCACTGGATCGCCGAGGGTTTGCGCGCCCTGGAGGAGGAGGCGAAGCGCGCGAGCGGCGACGGGCGGCACATGTTCGGCCGCGAAGTGACACTGGCGGACGTCTGCCTCGCGCCGCAGATGTTCAACGCCCGCCGTTTCAAGTGCGACGTGGAGCCCTATCCAACCCTGCGCTCGATATGTTCGCATCTGGAGACGATGCCGGCCTTCGCGCGGGCCGCGCCGGATGCGCAACCGGATGCAAGCTGATATGTTGTACGTGTGGAGGTCGGGAGGGTAACGGGGCGCTGCTCCTCGGGCGCCCGAGGCGGCGTGAGCACGATAAACATCGAAGCACGCGAACTGGAGGCGCTGCGCGCGAGCGAAGCAGCCCTGCGGCTGAGGGTCGCGGCGCTGGAGCGGATCGACCGGGAGAAGAACGACTTCCTCGCCATGTTGGCGCACGAGCTGCGCAACCCGCTGGCCCCCATCCGCAACGTCGGCGAGGTCCTCGGGCAGTTCCTCCAGGACCAGCGCGCGGCGCGCCGGCCACTCGCGATCCTCAAGCGCCAGACGGAGCAACTCACTCGCCTGGTCGAGGATCTGCTCGACATCTCGCGGATCCAGCAGGGCCGCCTGACGCTGCACGAGCGACCGGTCGAGCTCGGCGAGATCATCGAGCAGGCGCTGGATACAGTGCAGCCGCTCGTGCGGGAGAAGCAACACGAGCTGACTGTCGCGCGGCTCCAGGCGCCCGCATTCGTGCTCGGCGACCGCGCCCGGCTGGTTCAGTGCGTCGCCAATCTCCTGCAGAACGCGGCCAAGTACACCCGTCCCGGCGGCCGGATCCACCTCGCGGCCACGGAATCGGGCGCTAAGGTCTCGATCACCGTCCGCGACGACGGCGCCGGCATCGCCCCCGCCCTCCTCCCTCGCGTCTTCGAGCCTTTCGTCCAGAGCGAGGCGACACGCGAGCATTCCCGCGGCGGCCTCGGCCTGGGGCTCGCGATCGTCAAGCGGCTGGTCGAAATGCATGGCGGCAGCGTGGAGGCCGCGAGCGACGGCGAGGGCCACGGCTCGACTTTCGCGGTCCGCCTCTGGCGGCTGGAGTCGGCGCTTGCGTCTGGCGAGCCGGAGAGCGGGGCGCCCGGAGCAGAGTCCAAATGTGTCCTGGTCGTCGACGGCCATCCCGATACGGCCGACACCCTCGCCGCGATCCTCGCCGCCACGGGGCACCGGGTGGAAGTCGCCTATACGGCGCTGTCGGCACTCGACGCCGCGGAACGGTTTCGCCCGGACGCGATCCTGCTGGACCTCGACCTGCCGCGGATGAGCGGCTACGAGGTTGCGCGACGGCTGCGGATGCAGCTCGGGCTGCGCGCGACCCTGCTCATTGCGCTCTCGGGGAACAAGGACGACGAGGGCGCAGCGCGCGCGGCCGGCTGCGACCGGCACCTGCGCAAGCCGGTCGACGTGGCAGCGCTGAAGCGCGCGCTCACGTGAGCCGGGCCGGAGCCGGGAGCCGCAGCGGCGACGTGGCCACCAGCCTGGGCGCAACCCTGGGTAATTTAATGCCAAGCCATTGAAGCAAAATGGATTTTTGCCGGTCCGCGAACGGAACTTCCCCTGTCCTCCCTCATCTAATTCGTCGAGTGCCTCGGCACTCCCCGCTTCCCTCCCTGAGCGGGTCAACCCGGTTCACACGAGACCTGTGCCGGGTTAGTCTGCCCCGGTGGCCTCAGCAGAGGTCATCGGGGTCTTTTCTTTATCTGCCAGCCACGCCCGCAGCACTGCCTGCGCCTCGTCCAGCCCCGCTCGCGCATGCGCGGAGAAGAGCTGCACCGTGGCCCGCCCATCCAAAGCCTTTGCAGCCGCCGCGAGCACTTGCCGGCCCTCGTTCCGGCTCAGCTTGTCCGCTTTCGCCAACAGCACATGCACGCGCTGCCGCGGCAACGCCCACTCGAGCAGCGCCTCGTCGCCCTCACCGACCCCACGGCGCGCATCGATGATCACGAAGAGGCCCTTCAGTGCATCGCGCGCGCGCAGCGCCTCGATGAGGCGCGGCCAGGTGCGGCGCTCCGCCGCCGGCGCGCTCGCATAGCCGTATCCGGGCAAGTCGACGATCCGCTGCCGCGGCGCCAGCTCGAAGAAGTTGATGAGCCGTGTGCGCCCCGGTGTCTTGCTGGTCCGCGCCAAGCCCTGGCGGCCGACGATCGCATTGATCGCGCTCGACTTGCCGGCATTCGAGCGCCCCGCGAAGGCGACTTCGGCGCCATGGTCGGCGGGAAACTGCTCCGGGGCGGCGGCGCTGAGGAGAAATCGTGCGTTCGGGAATGCGGCCACGGCCGTAGTGTACAATCCCGCGCTTTCGCATCACTGGCAGATACTCGGGGAAAGAGCGAAACGATGGCGAAAAGAGTACCGCTGGCAACCGCCTCCGCCACACTGTCATCCGTTGCAGGCGCTGCGGCTTTGGCAGTCTTACTGGCCGGTCCGGCCGTGTCGCGGGCCGCAGGCCCCGCTCCGGCATCGGATACAACCACGGCCACTTCCAGCGCAGCAGACGCGGGACCTGCGACTTCCACTGGAAGCCCCGCAGCCGCTACTCCGCCGGTCACGCCCAATCCGTACGCGGACGGCACCGTGCAGGCCGGCGCCCCCAAGGCTGCCGTCTGCTTCTCCTGTCACGGTCCCAACGGCAACAGCCAGAACCCAGCCTGGCCACGCCTCGCCGGCCAGAACGCCGTCTACATCGCGGAGCAGTTGCATCTCTTCAAGGACGCCGTCCGCAAGAACCCGGTGATGCAGCCAATGGCCGCGGGCCTCAGCGATCAGGATATCGACAATGTCGCGGTCTTCTTTGCCGCGCAGACGCCCACCGGCTTGGATGCCGACCCCTCCTACTGGAAAGCCGGCGAGGCGCTCTACATGCATGGTGATGCCGCCAGGGGCGTGCCAGGCTGCGTCGCCTGCCACGGGCCGCTCGGCCGCGGCAATCCTGCCGCGGGATATCCGGCACTTCAGGCGCAGCAGTCGGTCTATGTCGTAACGCAACTGCAGAACTACGCCAATGGAACGCGTTACAGCGGTCCGAATGCCACGACCGCAAGCCCCAACAGCGTCATTATGTTCGATATCGCGAAGCGCCTGACACCGGAGGAGATCCGCGACGTCGCCTCCTACGTGCAGGGTCTGCGCTGAGGACCGGACCGTAATACCATGAGCCGAAAGCCCGCCCTACTCACCCTGTCCGCCGCAGTCCTGCTCGTCCTGGGCGGCTGGGCCTGGCACGCTCACCATGTCGCCTCGCGCCGACTCGGGGCACTGCAACCGGCCGCGCAGGTCGGCGACACCGCGGCCCCGGCCACGGCCGACACTCAGCCGGCAACCCCGGCGCAGCCTGCCCCGGCATCGAGCGGGCCGGTGAGCAGCGCCCAGGCCGCTGACGCCGGCAGCACTTCGCTGGAGCACCTGGCCGATGTGTCCGCGGGAGCCGCGCTGCCCACGAGCAGCCAGTGGAAGGCCGGCACCAACTACGATGTGCTCTCGCCGGCCCAGCCGACCACCGTCCCACCCGGCAAAGTCGAGGTGTTGGAAGTGTTCTGGCTCGGCTGCCCGCACTGCTTCGCACTGGAGCCATACATCCGTCAGTGGCTGAAGACCAAGCCGGCATACGTCGATTTCGTGCGGGTGCCGGTGATGTGGGGCCCGGTGCATCGCGCGCACGCGCGGCTCTACTACACGCTGGAGTCTCTGGGCCGCGACGACCTGGTGGAGAAGGTGTTCGCCTACATCCACGATCAGGAGACCCAGACCGGCAGCGAGTCCGTGCTCTTCTCCAACAGCCAGGAGGACACGTTCCGGCAGCAGCAGGCCTGGGCCACGCAGAACGGCATCAGCGCGGACGCCTTCCAGAAGGCTTACAACTCCTTCTTCGTCAACACGCAGCTCCAGCAGGCGGACGAGATCACTAACACCTACCAGGTGCAGGGCGTACCCTTCATCGCGGTGGACGGCAAGTTCAGCACCGATGTCGGCAAGGCCGCCGGCAACACCGACGACCCGAACAAGCTGATTTCCCTGATCAACTTCCTGACGGCCTGGGAGCACGACCACAAGCAGGGTCAGGGATGATCAATGCGGCGCCAGCGGATGTGTCGCCGGGGTGAGGAGCAGCGCCGGGTCTAGAGAATATACCGGCTGAGATCCTCGTCCTTGGCGAGATTACCGAGGTGTTCATCGACATACCTGGCGTCGATCGTCACCTGCAAGCCACCCTTCTCCGAAGCCTCGTAGGAAACGGACTCCAGCAGCCGCTCCATCACCGTGTGCAGGCGGCGGGCGCCGATGTTCTCGGTGCGCTCGTTCACCTGGGCGGCGATCTCGGCGATGCGCCGCACGCCATCCGCGGAAAACTGCACCGAAACGCCTTCCGTGCTCATCAGGGCCCGATACTGCGAGGTCAGCGAAGCATCCGGCTCCGTCAGGATGCGCACGAAATCACCGACCTTCAGCGAGTCGAGCTCGACGCGGATCGGCAAACGACCCTGCAGCTCCGGGATGAGATCGGAAGGCTTCGACAGGCTGAAAGCGCCCGAGGCGATGAAGAGCACGTGATCGGTCTTCACCGGCCCGTACTTGGTGGCCACGGTGGAGCCTTCGACGAGCGGCAGCAGATCCCGCTGCACGCCTTCGCGCGAAACATCCGCGCCCATCGTCTCCTGCCGGCGCGTCACCTTGTCGATCTCGTCGATGAAGACGATGCCGCTCTGCTCCGCGTTGGCCAGCGCTTTGACCTTGAGCTCATCCTCGTTGATGAGCTTCGCAGCCTCCTCCTCGACGAGGAGCTTCTGCGCTTCGCGCACCTTCACCTTGCGGCTGCGGGTGCGGGTGCCGCCCAGGTTCTGGAACATCGACTGCAGCTGCTGCTGCATCTCTTCCATGCCAGGCGGCGCCATGATCTCGACGCCCATCGGCATGGCGCGCACCTCGATCTCGACTTCACGGTCGTCCAGCTCGCCCGCGCGCAGCATGCGGCGGAATTTCTGCCTCGTTTCCGCATCGCGCGGCTGCGCCGGCTCATCGGTGGAGAAGCCCATCATGCGCGGCTTCGGCAGCAGCGCATCGAGTACCCGCTCCTCCGCCGCCTCGGCGGCCCGCTCGCCGACCTTCTGCATCTCCTGCTCGCGAGTCATCTTCACCGCGACGTCCGCCAGCTCCTTGACGATGGATTCGACGTCGCGCCCGACGTAGCCGACCTCCGTGAATTTGGTGGCCTCGACCTTGACGAACGGAGCGTTGGCGAGCCGCGCCAGCCGGCGCGCAATCTCGGTCTTGCCCACGCCGGTGGGACCGATCATGAGGATATTCTTCGGCGTGATCTCCTGGCGCAGCGGCTCCGGCACCTGCATGCGCCGCCAGCGATTGCGCAACGCGATGGCCACGGCGCGCTTGGCGGCATCCTGTCCGATGATGTGCTTGTCGAGCTCCTGGACGATCTCTCGGGGGGTCAGCGATGACATGGTGCCGGACATGGTGTTAGGAAGCCAATTCCTCGACGGTGAGATTCCGATTCGTATAGATGCAGATGTCGGCCGCGATGTTGAGTGAGCGCTCCGCGATGCTGCGCGCATCGAGCTGCGTCGTCTCCAGCATGGCCCGTGCGGCGGCGAGGGCGAACTGTCCGCCGGATCCGATCGCGGCCGCATCGATGTCCGGCTCGATGACATCGCCGTTGCCGGAGATCACGAGCAGCTTGCCCGGATCCCCGACCAGCAGCAGCGCCTCGAGGCGCCGCAGGTAACGGTCCGAGCGCCAGTCCTTCGCGAGCTCGATGGCGGCGCGGGTCAGATTGCCGTACTTCTCCAGCTTGCCTTCGAAGCGCTCGAAGAGCGTGAAAGCATCCGCCGTTCCACCGGCGAAGCCGGCGATCACCTTGTCGTTGTAGAGCTTACGCACCTTGCGCGCGTTGCCCTTCATGACCGTATTGCCGAGCGTCACCTGGCCGTCGCCGGCCAGTGCCACGGCGCCGTTGCGCCGCACGCCGAGGATAGTCGTGCCGTGCGGATCGAAATGCTGCGAATCGGTCATCAAACCCTCGTGGATTGACGCTATTTGGCGGATGTCTTCGACCGCCGCGCGCGCGGATGGGTGACGTCGTAAATGCGGGCAAGGTGCTGGAAGTCAAGGTGGGTATAGATCTGCGTCGTGGCGATGTCGGCGTGTCCCAGCAGCTCCTGCACGCCGCGCAACTCCGCGCCGGACTCGAGCAGGTGCGAGGCGAACGAGTGCCGGAAGAGATGCGGATACACATCAGGGGCGAGGCCCTGGCGGCGCGCCCAGTACGCGACCCGCAGCTCGACGGCACGCCGGCCCAGGCGGTGCCCCGAGCGACCGACGAAAAGCGCCTGCTCGCCTGCCCGAGCCAGCGCTGCACGCTCCGCAAGCCATCGCTCGAGCGCGCCGATCGCGACGCGGCCGACCGGCACCACGCGCGCCTTGCTTCCCTTGCCGAGAACGTCGACCGTACGGTCGCGCAGATCGAGATGGACGAGGTCGAGCCCGACGATCTCCGCGAGCCGCAGCCCCGAGGAGTAGAGCAGCTCCATGATGGCTCGGTCGCGGGTGGCGAAGGGCTCGCCGGCCGGGATCTCGAGCAGGCGGGCCATCTGATCGGCATCCAGTGTCTGCGGCAGGCGCCGCGCGGCCTTCGGTGCCCGTACGTCCTGACCCGGATTGCTGCGAATCCGCGCCACCTGGGACTCGCTGGCGCTGCGCTCGCTGTCATCCAACTCGCCGTCATCCGGCTCGCTGGCGCTGCGCTCGCCCTCATTCCGCTCGCTGCCACTTTGCCCACTGTCGTGGCCTCTGGCGCCGGCAGCGGCCGTCACCACGCGGGCAGGCTCCGTCGCCGTCGACTTCCTGGCGCGCGTGCCGGTCCGCAGCGCCTGCGCCTCACGCTGCAGGAACTCGTAGAAGCTGCGTACCGCCGAGAGCCGCCGTTGGATGCTGCGCGGCCCCAGGCCGCCCGCATGCAGCCGCGCTGCGAACGATCGCAGGTGCCCGCTGTCGATCGCGGTCCAGCTCTCGAGGCCTGTGCGATCGCAATACGACACCAGAGCCTGCAGGTCCCTCGTGTAGGCGGCCACGGTATGCGGCGAGCACCGCCTCTCCGTCATGAGGTACCGGCGGAAACGCTCGATCCAGACGGTGGCGGCCGGAGTCAAAAGATCCCCGCACCCGGGCGGATGCGCAGCGCGCGCCCGCGATCATCCGCCGTCATCACGCGCACGGGCGCTCCAGCGCGGCCCGGCGCAGACATCAAGCGCTGGCGCCCGGGCTCAAAGAGTCCGCGATCAGATCCGCCATGCGCGCCAGGAACTCGGTGCTCATGCCGGGATGGAAGCGGTCGCGATCGGTGCTGCCGAGCGCGAGCACGCCGAGCGGGCCGGTCTTGTCACCCAACGGCACCAGTGCCACGGAGCCGATGTCGGCGCCGTCCTGGCCGAAGAGAAACTCGCGCTGCGTATCGCGCACCTGGCCACAGCGCGGCTTGCCGCTGGCGAACAGCGTCTCGAACGATTTCAACCCGGCATCATCGCGCGCGACCGTGCGCACGAATCGCTGCGGCGCGAGGTCGGGATACTCCCCGATCAACACGAGCACGCCGCCATGGAAAGCATCGAAGTCCTCCCGCAGGCTGGCCTCGATGCGCGTGACCGCCTCGGCGCGCGAGCGCGCGAGCAGAAGCTTGCGCGTGAAACGATGGAGCTTGTCGGCGATCGCGTCGTTGGCCCGCGCCACACTCACCAGCTCCGCGAGCTTTCCCTCGAGCGCGGCGTGCTTCTCGCGCAGCACCTCGATCTGACGCTCCACCAGCGAAATCGTCGAGCCGCCCCGCGCGTGCGGAATGCGCAGGCGCGTGAGCAGCGCCTGGTGGCGCTCGAAGAAATCGGGATTGTGCTGCAGGTAGGCGGCGATCGTGTCTTCGTCGTTTTCCTTGGCGGCCAACCCTCGAGCTTCTCTTGTCGTCATGCGCTTTCAAACCTCGACATGGCCGGCGAAGGATACCTCCGCGGGGCCCGTCAGCCAGATGTTCTCTCCCGGACCGTTCCAGTTTACTCGCAACTCGCCGCCGCGCACGCCGACGTGCACCTCCCGGTCGAGCTTGCCCCAGCGCCGACCGACCGCGACCGCGGCGCAGGCTCCGGTCCCGCAGGCCAGCGTCTCACCGGCGCCGCGCTCGTAGACCCGCAGACGGATGTGCGTGCGATCGACGACCTCCAGGAAGCCCACGTTCACGCGCCGGGGGAAGCGGGGATGACGCTCGATGGCCGGCCCCAGGCTCTCCACCGCGGCCCTTTCCACCGATTGCACCTCGATGACCGCGTGCGGGTTGCCGATCGACACGGCGCCGATCGCGACCGTGCCGCCGGCGGCCTCGAGCGGGTAGCGCTCCGCCTCCGCAGGCGCATCGAAGGGAAGCGAGCGCGGATCGAAGCGCACCGGTCCCATGTCCACGGAAACGAGGCCGCCGTCCAGGGTGCGCGCCCGGATCAGCCCGGCGAGGCTGTCCATCGTGACCGACCCGGAGGACGCCAGCCCGCGTGCCGCGAGGAGTGCGGCGATGCAGCGGGCTCCGTTGCCGCATTGCTCCACCTCAACACCGTCCGCGTTGAAGATGCGATAGAACACGGAGGTATCCGGACGCCTCGGCGCCTCCAGCACCAGCGCCTGATCGAAGCCGATACCGGTGTGGCGGTCGGCCAGGCGCCTGATGGCTGCGCCGTCGAGGGGCGCGGAGCCGGGGGCGTCGAACACGACGAAGTCGTTGCCGAGCCCGTGCATCTTGGTGAACTCGAGCCGCATCACGGGCCGAAAGCATAACTCATAATCGAAACCGCTCGCGCAGCTCCCCGGCCATCCGCCTGCTGACGGCGAGGGGCGCCTCGCAGCCACGCAGCCGCACGAAGTACTGGCCCTCGGTGTTGCGCTCGATGCGATCGAGATGCCGCACGGCAACCAACGCGTTGCGGTGGATGCGCACGAAGTCGGGAGCCAGCTCTTCCTCGAGCGCCCGCAGCGAGTCCTCGATCAGATCCTCGCCCCGCAGGTGGCGCACGGTCGTGTACTTCTGGTCGGCGAAGAAGTACTGCACCTCCTCGAGGGGAATCAGACGCAGCCCCTCGCGGTGGCGCGCGGCGATGTGCGTGCGGCGCTCGGCTTTCGCTGCAGTCGCCAGGCGCTGCAGCTGTGGCCGCGTCAGGCGTCCCGCCTGCGCGAGGGCGGCAGCCAGCTTCTCCTTGCGGATCGGCTTGAGCAGATACCCTACCGCCCGTGTCTCGAAGGCGTTGACGGCATACTGGTCGTAGGCGGTCGTGAAGATCACCGCGGGCGGCTCCTCCAGGGTGCTCAGATGCCTCGCGGCTTCGATGCCGTCCATGCCGGGCATGCGGACATCGAGCAATACCACGTCGGGCGAGAGCGTGGTGGCCTGGTCGAGCGCCTCGGTGCCGCTGCCGGCCTCGCCGACGACCTCGGCATCGCCGATCTCCGCGAGCAGGCTGCGCAGCCGCTCGCGCGCGGGCGGCTCATCGTCGACGATCAGAACCTTCATCACTGTGCGGGGCCTCGCCCGCGAACGGCGGGCTTGCCCGGCGCACCCGGCTGCTGTTGCGCGGCACTGACGTGAGGGAAGCGCAGCGTCACGATGTACTCATCGCCGAAGCGGCCTGCCTTCACCAGCGCGAGCTCGCCGTAGAGCAGCGCCAGCCGCTCGCGAATGTTGGCCAGCGCCAGCCGGTTGCCTTCACGCTCGCTCTGGCGCTCCGCCACGGGGTTGCGGACGACGATGGTGATGAGCTCGCCCGCAAGCTCGCCCACGATGCTCACCGTCCCGCCCGCGCGCCGCGGCTCGATGCCGTGATAGATCGCATTCTCGAGGAGCGGCTGCAGCAGCAGACCGGGGACCCGCGCATCGCTCGGCAGGCGGTCGACATCCCACTCCACGTGCAGCCGTGGACCCAGGCGCAGCTCCTCGATGCGCTGGTAGGTTCGGGCCACCTCGAGCTCCTCCGCCAGCGTGATGGTCTGGTGCTGATCACTCAAAGAGGCGCGGAAGAGATCGGCCAGGTCCTGCACGGCCTGTTCCGCGAGCACGGCATCGGAACGGGTGAGCGAGGCGATGGTGTTCATGCTGTTGAAGAGGAAGTGCGGGCGGATGCGCGCCTGCAGCGCATGCACGCGCGCGGCGGCCCGCATCTCGATGTTACGCCGCCATTGATGCGTCACGTAGAAGTACCGCAGGGCAACCGCGATGATCACGAAGCCAATCGCCATGTTGCGCAGCAGGAACGGCCGGGCGGCGGAGGGGAAGAACTCGGCTGTGCCCGCGTCCAGGACGACCTGGCTGCGCCCGAGGAAGTAAGCGGCGGCGGAAATCGCTGCGATGGCGGCCGTGAGGAGCGCCAGCACCGCGACCGACCCGCGGGCGACGGTCAGGCGCTCGAGTCGCCGCCGGGTCCAGCAGAGGAGTGCCGCGCAGACCAGGCCGACCCAGAGGAGGAAGAGCGAGGTCCGCGCGAGGTCCGCCCAGAAATCGAGCGCGGCGCCCGCAGTCTGGCCCTGGCGGGCGAGCGCCAGAACGATGGCGGTCAGCTCGGCGATGAGCACGATCGCGAGCGCGGCGCGCGAGGTGCAGAAATCAGGGAGGTAGAAGGACTCCGCGCCGCCGCGCAGCGCCTGCCGCACGATGGCGCTGCCAGTCAGGCGGATGGAGCGCGTCCTCCAGAGGGCTCGAAGAGCTCCGCCTTCAAACGGAAGGCGGCGGAAATGTCCTCATCGCCGTAACCCCGGGAGATGAGCTCCGCGTATTCACTGAGCATCCGCTCCACGACCGGCAGCGCGACGCCGAAGCGCGCCGCCATGTCACGGCAGATCGTCAGATCCTTGGCATGCAGCCGCACGCGAAAGCCCGCCGGATAGGCGCCACGCGCCATGTTGGGCGCGCGATGCACGAAGTACCAGCTGGAGCCCGCGCCCTTGCCGAGGGTGTCGATCAGCTTCTCCAGCGGCAGTCCCTGCGCGCGGGCGAATGCCATCGCCTCGGAGACCGTCTCGATGATCCCGGCGCACATGATCTGGTTGGTCGCCTTGGCCGCCTGACCGCTACCGGTCGGACCAAAATGGGCGACCGTTCGTCCCATGGCGGCCAGCACCGGACGGGCACGCTCGAAAGCCTCGTTGCTGCCGCCGGCCATGATGGCGAGGGTTCCCTCGCGCGCACCCTCCACGCCGCCGCTCACCGGGCAGTCGAGGAACTCCACCCCTTGCTTGCTCAACAGCTCGGCGGCCTTGCGTGCCGTGTCGGCCGCGATCGTCGAGCAATCGATTACGAGACTGCCGGAAGCCAAGCCAGGGGCGAGAGCGCGCACGACCTCCAGCACGTCATTGTCGGCCGACACACAGAGGACGACGGCGTCGACACCGGCCGCCAGCTCCGCGAGGGTCGCGGGAGCTGCGATCCCGAGCTCCTGAGCCAGCGAGCGCGCTTTCTCCGCGGTGCGGTTCCACACGGCCGTCAGCAGCCCGGCACGGTGGAGATTGCGGGCCATGTAGTTGCCCATCGCGCCCAATCCGACGAATGCTGCTTTCATTGGCTAAAACAGGCTCCCGGCCGCTTCAGCGGCCAACCGACTCGCTTTTTCGATCCCGCGGCCGTTTCCCAGGGCGTCTCCCATGGCTCGCTTTCGCACGGCGCACGCATGAGCGCCACTATAGTGCGAAGAAGCCCTGTACGGAACGGATCGGAGCCGGATCAGGCCTGGGAGGGATCAGGTGCCGCTGCCACAGTCCATATCCATGGCCTGGCGGGCCTTGAGCCGGACGGCATCGGCATCGGCGTCGCTGAGGTAGTGCCGCTCGCCGCTCTTGTCGGTCGTGAAGATGCGCCGTGAGACGATCAGCTTCTGATATTCCTTCTTGTCCTGCGTGCAGCGCGCGGCACGGGCCTTGGCTTCATCCTCCTGCACGGCCTGCGTCTCTTGCTGCTGGCTGACGGCGCCCGAGGCAGCCTGGCTCTCGTTGTGGATACCCTGCATGGCGTTCGCGGCCGTCGCCGGCCCGTGAGCCGACTCGGTCCTGATGATCTTGGCACCGGGTACCCACTGATCGGTGTAGTGCACCTCGCCCTTCGCATCCGTCCACTGATAGATGACGTCGGCGTGCGCGATGCGGGCCGTTCCCAGAAGGGCGGCCATCGAAGTGGCCAGCAGGATGGCGATGGATCGTGACATGACCTTTCTCCCCGGAGCGCCCCCATTCTCCGCTCTGAAGCGCGCGCATCCTTTGAACTCGGTCACATTCGGGACGGCAGCCGCTCACAGAAAGCAGCCCCGGACCGCCTGAGCGGCCCGGGGCTGCGGGGTGCTGCAGCCGCCCAGAGCGATTACATGTCGTAGGCCCGCTCGCCATGGACAGTGATGTCCAGGCCTTCGCGCTCCTCGTCCTCGCTGACGCGCAGGCCGATGACGAACTTCACGAGGTAGAAACCCGCGGTGGCCACCACGGCCGTCCACGCGATTACCACAGCGACTGCCCTGGCCTGGATGAGGAATTGGGCCCAGATACCGGGATAGGCACTGCCGCCTGCTCCGCCGAGCGCGGGAGCATCGAAGATGCCCGTGGTCAGCGCGCCGAAGATTCCCCCGAGCGCGTGGACACCGAACACATCCAGCGCATCGTCGGTGCGGATCATCTTCTTGAGACCGGTGACACCCCAGAAGCAGAGCGGACCCACGCCGAGGCCGATCACGAACGCTCCCGGTATACCCACGTTGCCGGCGGCCGGCGTGATGGCCACGAGGCCCGCCACCGCGCCCGACGCGGCGCCCAGCATCGAGGGCTTGCCCTTGATGATCCACTCCGTGCTCATCCAGGTGAGCACCGCGCAGGCGGTCGCGAGGTAGGTGTTCATGAAGGCGAGCGCGGCGGAGCCATTGGCCTCGAGGGCGGAGCCCGCGTTGAATCCGAACCAGCCGAACCACAGGAGCGACGCGCCAATCATGGTCATGGTGAGACTGTGCGGCGGCATCGGCTCCCTGCCGAGGCCGATGCGCTTGCCCAGGATGACGGCGCCGACCAGACCCGCAACCCCGGAGTTGATGTGCACCACGGTGCCGCCGGCGAAGTCGAGCGCGCCCCAACTCGCCAACAGACCGGCGACGGGATGATCCGCCGGATTGATGTCGAGGCCCGGCACGTACCACACCATATGCGCCACCGGGCAGTAGCAGAAGGTGAACCAGAACGCGAGGAAGAGGAGGATCCCGGAGAACTTCACCCGCTCGACCAGCGCTCCGAGGATGAGGCAGCAGGTGATGGCGGCGAAGGTGGCCTGGAACCCGACGTACACCAGCTCATTCAGCACGACGCCCTTGTCGAAGGTCCCGATGTTGGAGAACACGCCCGTGGCCGCGTTGAAAGTTCCCGTCAGGAACACCCGGCTGAGGCCGCCGATGAATGCGTTGCCCGCGGTGAAGGCCAGCGAGTAGCCGTAGATGCACCACAGGACGGTGATCAGGGAGAAGCCGACGAACACCTGCATCAGCACGGAAAGCATGTTTTTCGTGCGGACCAGCCCGCCGTAGAAGAGACCCAGCGCCGGCACCGACATCAGAAGCACCAACGCGGTGCAGGTGAGCATCCAGGCCATGTCGCCCTTGTCGGGTGTGGGCACGGGCGCATCGGCTGCCCAGGCCAGCGTTGGCACGAGGGTCGCGAGAGCCGCGACGCCCGTCGTTCGACGGATCGCTTTGTGGAGGATCGGAGCGGTGCGCATGTGGTCTCCCGGACGGTTCTCGAGTCTTTGGGCGCGTTTCCGGGCGACCGGGCCACGAATGGCGGCTGCACGATCGGCCCTCGCGCGCGTAAGCTGGTGAAGCGGGCGGTCAGGGTGCAGAATCCATGCCATTGGAATTTCCATTGCGCTTTCCGGGACTTGCGCCGCGACCCGCCCGCCGCGCGCACTGTTTTGGTGCCGCGCGTCAGCGGCTTCGCCCCATCGAGGGGCATCGCACTCGAGGAGACAGATGATGGACAGCTTCCGGATCGACGAGATCGCGCGCCGCCTGCTCGAGAGCGTCCCGCCGGCATTCCGCACCGTGCAGAAGGATCTCGAAACCAACTTCCGCGCCGTGCTGCGCTCGAGCCTCGGCAAGCTCGACCTGGTGACCCGCGACGAGTTCGACACCCAGACCCGCGTGCTCGAGCGCACCCGCGCGCGCCTCGCGGAGCTCGAGGCGCGGCTGCAGGCGCTGGAGGGCGCGGCGGCGCCGCCCGCCGGCGGCTCTACCGCTCCCGAGCCCACGCCACCCGGAGCGTCCAAAGACTACTGACCGGCAAAGCTGCAGCGGAGTCGAGGTCACACACCCTGAAACCTCTGGATGCGCGTCCAGCGGCCACTGCGATCTGCCCGACCCGGTTCACCCTCATGGACGACCTGTCTCAGCCCGTTGCCACTCTCCTTTGCCGGGCGCAGGTGGGCCTCCAGGCGCCGCTGGTACAGGTCGAAGTCACCGTAACCAGCGGGCTCCCGGCATTCCATCTGGTGGGCCTCCCTGCGACTGTCGTCCGTGAGAGCCGCGATCGGGTGCGCTCGGCGCTCCTGTGCTCCGGCTTCGAATTTCCGAGCGGCCGCATCGTGGTCAACCTGGCGCCCGCGGAGATCCCGAAGGAGGGTGGGCGATTCGAGCTTCCCATCGCACTCGGCATCCTGGTCGCTTCCGGACAGCTCCGGCAAACGGCTATGCGCGAAGGGACTGTCTGTGAGCTCTATGGCGAGCTCGGGTTGCGGGGAGAGATCAAATCGGTTCGAGGGATACTGCTCGCGGCCGCGCATGCCAGCCGCGACGGACATGAGCTGATCGTACCTGTTGCGAATGCGGATGAAGCCCTCATCGCTTCGGTCACCGCGGTGCGCGCGGCCTCACACCTGAAGGAAGTCTGCCGACACCTCGCCGGCGAAGAGCCGCTGCGCACCTGCCTCCGGACGAACATGCTTCCCGCCCTGGAGGAGTGCCAGCCCGCTGGGCCCGATGTCAGCGACGTCAGAGGACAGATTCAGGCAAAGCGGGCGTTGCTCATCGCCGCGGCTGGCGCTCACAGCCTCCTCATGATTGGTCCGCCCGGCTGCGGCAAGAGCATGTTGGCGCAGCGGCTGCCAGGCCTGCTGCCGCCGCTTGCGGCAGCCGAGGCGCTGGACTGCGCCGCCATCGCCTCGGTGAGCTCCGCCGGCTTCAACATGAGCCGCTTCGGACGCCGGCCCTTCCGAGCCCCCCACCACACCGCATCGGCGGTCTCCCTGGTGGGCGGTGGCGCCCACGCGCGGCCCGGAGAAATAAGCCTCGCCCATCACGGAGTGCTGTTCCTCGATGAGCTACCGGAGTTCGACCGCCACGTACTCGAGGCGCTGCGAGAGCCTCTGGAAGCGGGTGTCGTCAGAGTCTCCCGCGCCGCCGCGCACGCGGACTACCCCGCGGAGTTTCAACTCGTTGCCGCCATGAATCCCTGCCCATGCGGTCATCTGGGCGACCCCGCTGGCAACTGCCACTGCACCCCGGCGCAGGCTCTGAGATATCGCACTCGCATCTCAGGCCCGCTGCTCGATCGCTTGGACATGCATGTGCAAGTGCCGCGTCTTGAAGTCAGCGACTTCGATGAGAGCGTGAACAGAGGCGAATCCAGCGCGGCGCTCGCCTCACGTGCCGCCGCCGCCCGTTCGCGGCAGCTCGCGCGCCAGAGCCGCTGCAACGCGCGGCTGAGCGATGCTCAGGTGGACCAGTGTTGTATTCTGACGCCCAACGCCCGCGCTCTGCTGGATCGCACGATGAAGCAATTGCGCTTCTCAGGGCGGACCCGCCAACGCATTCTCAAGCTCGCCCGCACGATCGCAGATCTGAATGACCGCGACGTGATCGCGGAAACTCATGTCGGCGAAGCCGTCATGCTGCGCTGTCTCGATCGGGAGCGAGCCGCTCCGCGCTGAGGGGAAAGCAAATGGCGCCGCGAGCTCCGAGACTCGCTCAGGTCGCCATTTCAGTGGCTGCGTCGCTGGATGGGCTACTTCTTCTTGCCGCTGACCATCGACGGGTCGACGAGCGAGACCATGTAGTTCACCGCCTGCTCCACGATCGGATCCGGCAAGTCCGTGCGGCCACCCTTGGCCGGCATCGTCCCGGTGCTCCCGGTGAAGCCGTGCAGCGCGTGGTCGTAGAGCATGGGCAGACCGTGCGCGAGGTGCGGCGCCCAAGCCGCCTTGTCACCCGCCTTGGGCGCGCCGGCGACGCCGGCGCCATGGCAGGCACTGCAGGTCTGCTCGAAGAGCTCCTTGCCGCTGGTGGGCATGGCGAGGCCGCCGGAGCCGCCGGCCTGCGCCGTGGCGCCGGCCAGGGGCTTGATCTCCAGAGCGGCGTTGTTCTGCCCCGCGATGGCCTCCTGCTGGACGGGGGCGACACGCGTCTCCACGCTCTTGTAGTAGTCCGGCTCGCTCATCACCTGCTTGCCTTCGATGCTGGCGCCCATGCTGCGCGCCACCACGAAGAGCACGATCGCGAATGCGACCAGCACGCCGATCACCAGGCTGAACATGTTGATGAAATGGGTGTCCTGCTTGCTCACCGGTGCCTCACGCGAATCGCGAACACGAAGCCCGCAGTATAACGGTTTGGGCGAACGCTTCGTAAATAGCCGGCCGCAATCGGCTAGCCGGCGCAATCAGGGTGCGCCAGCGGCCGCGGCGCTTCGCCGCAGGCAAAGCACGGCACATCGCGCGGCCACTGCGCGAAGCGCTCCGTGCCACTATGCTGCTTCACGCGAGATTCATCGATGGCTGCGACGAGAGGACGGGGGACCATGAGGCATATCGCAAACCTTGGCGCACTCGCGTGCGCGCTCCTGCTCGCCACCGCGGCGTCCGCCGCAACCCCGGGTTGGCCCGCTCCGGGACCCCTGCCGCCGCAAGACAACCAGCGGCTCGCGCGCGACATCTTCAAGCAGATCGTCGAGATCCGCTCCGTGCACGCCGTCGGCACCAAAGGCGTGGCACAGGTGCTTTACGACCACTTCAAGGCGGCGGGCTTCACCGACAAGCAAATGCACCTGGTTCCGGAAGGGCCATGGCCGAATCAGGTCAACCTCGTGGTGCGCCTCAAAGGCAAGGGTCAGGGCAAGCCCGTGATGTGGATCTGTCACATGGACGTCGTGGACGCGCGTCGGCAGGACTGGTCGATGCCGCCGTACCGATTCACCGAGAAGGACGGGTTCTTCTATGGCCGCGGCACATCCGACATGAAGGACGAGGACGCCGCCGCCGCCGCCGCGCTCATCCGGCTCAAGAAGGAAGGCTTCGTGCCGGACCGCGACATCATCGTGGCATTCACCGCCGATGAGGAAGTGGGACTCGAGCAGAACGGCCCGGCCTGGCTGCTGAAGCACGACCGCGATCTGGTGGATGCCGGCTGGGTGATGAATCCCGATGGCGGCTCGGGGGAGATCGTGAATGGCAAGCGGCTGGATTTCGGCGTCGAAACCGTCCAGAAAACCTACATGACCTTTCGCTGGGAGACCACGAACAGAGGCGGTCACTCCTCCGAGCCCCGCTCCGACAACGCCATCTACGAGCTGGCGGGCGGGCTGACGCGCCTGGGGCATTATCAGTTCGACTACAAGACCAATGCCACGACCCGGGCCTACTTCGCGGCGACCGCGCAAATGGCCAGCGGCCGGAAGAAGGCCGACCTCATGGCGCTTTCCCGCGAGCCGCTCGATCCGGCGGTGGCCCGCCGGATGGCCGCGAGCGATGTTGCGATCAACGCCATCCTGCACACCACGTGCGTCGCCACGATGCTGCAGGCGGGTGTCCAGGAAAATGCCCTGCCGTCCAGCGCGGCTGCGACGGTGCAATGCCGCGTCTTCCCGGGTGAAACAGAGCCGCAGACGCTGGCCACCCTGCAGAAAGTGGCGGCCGATCCGGGCATCAAGGTCACGCTGCTGGAGCCGGTGCAGCCCGCGCCGGAGACCGTACCGGATCCGAAGGTCATGGGGGCCATCACCGAGGTGGTGCATTCCATGTGGCCGGGTGTGATGGTGTTGCCGCAAATGGCGGCCGGGGCGAGCGACAGCATCTTCACGCGCGCCGCCGGAATCCCCTCGTACGGCGTGGGCGGCGGCTGGAACGACCTCAATGACCTGCGCATGCACGGCCGAGACGAGCGCAAGGAGATCGGCGACTTCTACGCCACCGTCGAGTTCACCTATCGGCTGATGAAGAAGCTCGGGGCGGCGGCAAGCCTGTAAATAGCGCCCGGACCGCGCTCAGCGTATCATTCCGGGTCCCCACCCGGGCCGGCGCGCCCGTAGCTCAGTTGGATAGAGTGGCAGCCTCCGAAGCTGCAGGTCGCTGGTTCGAATCCAGTCGGGCGCGCCAAAATCACTGACATCGATCCGATGAGCCGGAACGCTGGTTCGACAAAATCGCCGGGAGCGATTTTGGACCGCGCGGAGCGCGGCCCCGCAGGGCGCCGGCCATGGATGGTCAAGGCGCAATCCAGTCGGGCGCGCCAAAAATCCAAGATTTCGCGGCGCTATTGCGGACACATGCGCGACGGGCCCGTGCCCCGCCGCGATCCGAAGCGGCACGCATATCCGCGCGTGAGCTCCGCCCCGAACAGGAACACCTGCGCGGAGTAGTACACCCAGAGCAGCACCACGATCACCGAGCCCGCAGCCCCGTACGTCGAGGCGACCGTGCTGCTGCCGAGGTAAGCGCCGATGGCGTACTTTCCCGCGATGAAGAGCACCGCCGTGATCAATGCCCCCACCGCGACATCCTTCCATGCGAGACGCACGCTGGGCAGTACCTTGTAGACCGTCGCGAAGAGCAGTGCGGCGAGGCCGAAGGAGATGAGAGAGTTCGTCCAGCGCAGGATCACGCCCACGACCAGGATCCCGCGCGACAGCGTCTCCAGCGCGCCGAGCGCGGCGCTGAAGAGCAGCGAGGCGAGCAGCAACAGTCCGAGCGCGAAAATGAGCGCGACCGAGAGCAGGCGGGTGCGCAGATAGTCCCAGTACCACCGCCGTGCCTCAGTCGGCACACTCCAGATCTCGTCCAGCCCGGACTTCAACTCGACGAGCGCCGTATCCGCGCTGAGAAACAATGTCACCAGGCTGATCACCGTCGCGACCAGCCCCGCCGTCGGCCGGTGCGCATGCTGCAGAACCATCTGCACCTGGGCCGCCGCCTGCGGGCCGATCAGGTTGGTCATCTGCTGATAAACCTCGCCCTGCGCCGTGCCCCGCCCGAAGAAGAATCCGGCCACCGCGACCGCGAGCAGCAGAATCGGCCCGAGCGAGAAGACGGTGTAGAAGGCCAGCGCCGCCCCGATGCGGGAGACGTGATGATCGCTCCAGCCGGTGACCGCGTCCTTGAGCAGGGCCCAGATGTCCTTCGCCCACCCGTTGACCGAGAGCGGAATGCTGAGCATACGTGCGCCCGCGCAACCGCCGTGCCGGCCGCCCGCGTCAATGCCGAGCTTCCAACTCCTTGAGCGCCAACGCAGCCGATACGTGCGCGAGGTGCGTGAGACCCTGCGGAAAGTTTCCCAGCATCTCCTTCTTCCTGGGATCGTATTCCTCCGCGAAGAGCCCGAGATCGTTGGCGCAAGCACAGGCGCGCTGGAATGCTTCTGCCGCTTCCTTTCGCCGCCGCTGGTGCGCCAGGCATTCGGCCAGCCAGAACGTGCACGCGACGAACACCCCCTCGTCGCCCCGCAGTCCGTCTTTGGCGTCGTAGCGCCGCACCAGTCCCTCATACGACAGATCCTCACGGATCGCATCGACCGTGCGCACCATACGCTCGTCGTCCCAGGCCACGAATTCCACCGCGGGCAGCAACAACAGCGCTGCGTCCACGTCCTTGCTGCCGTAGCTGCGGACGAAAATGCCGCGCTTGCGGTTGTAGCCCCGCTTCTCGATGTTCTGGCGCAGACGATCGCGCTCCTGGCGCCAGCGCTCGAGCGGTGCCGGCAGCGAGTAACGCTCCGCCAGCGCGATGCCGCCGTCCACCGCGGCCCAACACATCACCTTCGACTGCACGAAATGCAGCGGCCGCGAGCGCACTTCCCAGAAGCCCCGGTCCGGCAGGTGGCTGCGCTCGATGGCGGCTTCCACGATGGCGGTCAGAAAGCGCCAGTAATGATCATCCGGCCGCTCGCCGCGCTCGCTCCACCGCCATGAGAGCTCCACCACCATTCCATACATGTCGGCCTGGAACTGCTCGGCGGCGCCGTTGCCGATGCGCACGGGCCGCGAGCCGCGCCAGCCGTCGAGCTTCTCGAGGTCGATCTCCGGCACCCGGCGCTTGCCGTCGACGCCATAGAGCACCTGCAGCTCATCCGCGTTGCCGGCGGCGCTCCTCTGGATGAAGCGCCGCATGCCGCCTGCTTCCGCCTGCAGGCCCAGGTTGCCGAGCGCGTGGACCGTGAAGATCGAATCCCGGATCCAACAGAAGCGGTAATCCCAATTCCGCTCACCGCCGGCCGTCTCCGGCAGAGAAGTCGTCGGCGCCGCAATGATGGCGCCGGTGGGCGCGTAGCAGAGCGCTTTCAACACTATTGCGGAGCGCACGACGCTGACACCATGGCCGGTCCCGTCGACTATCTTGCTCGACCACTCGCGCCACCAGCGCAGCGTCTCTTCGTAGTGCCCATCGAGCTGCGCGACTTCGCCTTTCTTGTCGAGACGCGAGTCCTCGCACTCCTCGGGAGGCAGGAACTGCAGGCCGATGTGATATCGCGAGTCCGCGCGCACCTCGAGCGTCCCGTGAAGGTCGTGGTGGCCGTCGTCGGGTTGCAGCGGCACATCGGAGAACACGAAGAGCCCAGCGTTACTTCCAACGGCGACGAACGCCCCGGCGGCGGACGAGCGGATCCAGGGCTTGACCTCGCCGAAATCGAACCGCGGCGAGAACCTCACGTCGAGCCGCAACGTGCCGCTGACTCCTTCGATGATCCGCACGATCTCCCGGCGCGGCCGCTGCGCCCCGCCGACGCGCATGGCGAAGAAGTCGATGAGCCGCGCCTCGCCGCCGCGGCCGCGGAAGGTGGTCACCAGCACCAGGCTGTGCTCCAGATACTCGCGATGGGAGCTGAATCGCCCCTCGGGCGTGATCTGGAAGTGGCCGCCCTTGGCCCAGTCGAGCATGCGCCCGAAGCAGCTGTCGGAGTCGAACCGCGGCAGACAGCACCAGTCGATCGAACCCTGCCGGGAAACGAGCGCCGCCGAATGACAATCACCGATGAGCGCGTAGTCCGCTATCGGCGGGTACTCGTCCTGACGCTTCATGCCTGAGCCGCGCCTCGGATCAGCGGCTCCCGGAGCCAGTCGTCTCTTCGGCCACCCGGCCGAACATCTCGCGGTAGTCCTCGATCGCGGCGGTGATGACCCGGGCCGCGTCCTCATAGCCGTACCGGCCGACGACCGCGATCTTCGCGGGCTCCCCGGGCACCAGCTTGTAGGTCGAGAAATAATGCTCCAGGCGCTCGAGCAGCGCCCCCGGCACGTCGCTGAGATCGCGCGCTCCGCCCCATATGTAATCGCCATCCAACACCGCGACGATCTTGTCGTCGGCTTCGCCGCGGTCGATGATCTTCAGGCCCCCGAGCACCCGCGCGCGCAGCAGGATCTCCGAGTGCGTGATCGGCCGCTCACTGATGACGCAGATGTCGAGCGGATCGCCGTCGCCACGGTCGCAGTCCCGGGCGAGCCGCCGCACCCGGTCGCCGCAATACGTTTGCGGCACGAAGCCGTAGAGCGAAGGTGGATGAGACGAGGTGCGTTGCGGACGGTCCACCCGCAGGTACCCCGTCGTCTTGTCCACCTCATACTTCATGAGATCGAACGGCGTGATCTCGATGAAGGCGTTGACCACGCGCGGGCACTCCGGCCCCGGCTCGAGCCCGTGCCAAGGATGGGGACGCCAGCGGGCATAGCCGAGCGGCGAGTCGGAAGTCATGCTCTCGTTCTTCTTTCCTGATCGAGTCGGCGCCCCCGCATCGCGTGCGGGCGAGGCGGAAGCGCCGATGCTGGTGAGCGAAAGGCTCGGCCCTCGTCCGAGCCCCACCAGCGATTCTAGATTATTGCGGCGGCGGATTGCCGTTGTTCGGGGGCGGCGGGTTGCCAGGCGGCGGCGGGGCGTTGGGATTGGGGTTGGCGCCCGGCGGCGGCGGCGGCGGATTCTGCTCAGGCGCACCCCCGGGTTGCGTGCTCGGAGCGTTGGCCGGCGGCGGCGCCTGCTCGTTGGACGGCGGCATGTTCGGACTCGATTGCTCGCTCGACGGAGTCCCGCCCGGGTTATTCGATTGCTGGTGCGAGCAGGCGCCCGCGGACAGCGCGAGCGCAGTGACGCATAGCAACAACAGGCTGCGATTCATAAGGATCACCTCACAAGGAAGTCGCCAGACGGAGGCGCGGTGTCGCAAGCCGCGTTCCACCTCAGGCCACACTGCCTCGCCCGTGATCCCGGGCCCGAACGAGGGCTATTTCTTGGCCGCTGTGCGTTTGCGCTTCTTGGCCGGGTCCTTGACCCGAGACTTGCCAAAGGAGCCACGATAGATCTTGCCCCGCCGGGAGCGGGTATCGCCCTTGCCCATGCTGCCTCCGAGAATCGTTGCTTGAAAGGGCGCGCAGTCTACCAGAGTCATCCCGCCGGCCTGCGCATGGGCCAGGCCCCAGCTCAGGCTTTGCCGGCTCAGGCTTTGCCGACTCAGGCTTTGCCGACTCAGGCTTTACCGGCTCAGGCTTTACCGGCTCAGGCTTTACCGGCCTCAGGCTTTGCCGGCGCAGGCTTTGCCGGCGCAGGCTTTACCGGCCTCAGGCTTTGGCAGCCCCAGCCAGCTTCTCCAGGGCCCGGATCTGCCTGACGGTCGAGTCCGATGCCGGCAGGACGTCGTTGGCCTGCCGCACGAACGCCGGTACGGCCGTGTCCGGCATCGGCGGGCTGATGAGATACCCCTGCGCACAGTCGCAATGTAGGCGCTTCAGCATGTCCCAGGCCTCGGGCTTCTCCACGCCCTCGGCGACCACGTTGAGGCCCATGCCGTGCGCCAGTGCGACGGTCGAGGCGACGATCGTCGCCGCGCTTTGCGCCGTGAGCGCCTGTGAGATGAACGAGCGGTCGATCTTGAGCTCGTCCACGGGAAGCTTGCTGAGCAGGGAGAGCGAGGAGTGTCCGGTGCCGAAGTCGTCGATCGCGAACCGCACCCCGGCCGCACGCAGGGGCTGCATGTGGCGCGCCGCGAGCTCCGGGTCGCGCATCACCGCGCTCTCGGTGATCTCGAGCAGCAGCGCCGTCGGCTCGACCTGCCGATCGGCGAGCATCCGCAGGATGCCGTCACCCAGGTCCGGATCGAGGATGTCCGGCGCGGACAGGTTCACGGCGAGCTGCACCTGCAGGCCTTCGCGCCGCCATGCCGCCAGCTGCCGGATGGCGGCGCCCAACACCCAATTGGTCAATGACCGGGAGGCGCCCGCGCTCTCCGCGAGCGGCACGAACTCGCCCGGCGACACCGCTCCCAGCGTGCCGTGCTGCCAGCGAACCAGCGCTTCCAGGCTCTTCACGCAGCGGGTGGCGATCTCCACCTTCGGTTGGTATTTGAGCGTCAGCTCGTCGTGCTCGATGGCCGCGCGCAGCCCCGTGATGAGCGTCAGTCTGCGTCGATGCTGCTCGTCGCGGCCGGTCTCGTAGCTCGCGACACGCAACCGCGTCTCATCGGCGTCCTCCAGCGCGACCTGCACCCGGCGCAGCAGCTCCTGCGCGGTCTGCCCGTGCTCCGGGTACGCGCAGATGCCCGACGTCACGCCGAGATCGAGCGTCATTCCCGAGAGGTGAAAGCCTCCGCGCAGCGCGCCGGCGAGCTGATCGAAGTAGATGCGTGCGCGCTCGACGGAGAATCCGGGCGCGATGATGAGAAATTGGCTTTCCCCGAGCCGCGCAATGACGTGCTCGGCCGCGACGTTGCGGCTGAGGCGCCGCGCGGCTTCCTGCATGACCTCGTCGCCGACTTCGTGCCCGAAGGTGGCGTTCACCTCGCGCACGCTGCGCACCAGGATCAGGATCAGGGCGAGAGCCGCCGGTGCTCCCCGCGCACGCAGCAACTCCTCCAGCCGCCGCTCGGCAAGCGTGCGGTTGGGAAGACCGGTCAGCGAGTCATAGAAGGCATGGCGAGTGATGTCCGCCTCGCGGTCGGCGATCGTGCGCTGCATGGTGTTGAAAGTCGCCGCGAGGCTGCGAAACTCGTCGCCACCCGACGCCGCCACCGCCGTGTCGTAGCGGCCGTGCTGGATGCGCTCGGCGGCACGCACCAGCTCCCCCAGTGGACGGGTCGCGCTGCGCCCGAGGACGATTCCGATCACCGCCGCCAGCAGGATCGTGACACCGTCGATGAACAACAGCGAGTAACGAAGTTGCCGGTAGGGCGCCAGCACGGCGGCCATCGGCTTCTGCAGCACCGCCTCGACCGGCTCGCCGCGCGAGTCGATCCGCTGCACGAAGGTCAGATAGCTGGTGTCGCCGAGCCGGATGACGTGTGCGCCGCGGCCCGCGGCGACGCCGATCGAGTCGAGGCGCAGCGAGCTCTGGACGGCCTGCGGCAGGCTCGAGGCCACGCGTGTGATGCCGGCCGATCCGCTGGTGCCCAGTGTGACCTCGACGCCGGCAAGGTCGCGGATCTTGCGGGCAAACGCATCGTCTACCGCGAAGCCCATGGCGACCCAGGCGATGATCTCGGGCGTGCGTATCGGGGCGAGAAAGAACTGGTAGGTCTTGTGTCCCAGTACCACGAACTGCGGCCGCTCGCGGCGTGCGCCTGACTCTCCGAGCAGCAGTCCCCCGATCGGAGAGCCGGCGTGCGCGTCGGAAGGCGCGTTGGAAGCCAGCACCCGTCCGTGCGTGTTGATGAGGAGTACCAGATCGGCACCGATCCGCCGGGCATTGTTGCCCGCCGCGGACAGCATCGTCGGCCCATCGCCGCTCGCGACCGCCTCGCGAAAGCCGAAGTCTTCCGCCAGCACTGCAACGGCGCTCGCGAGCTGCTCGGCGCGATAGCGGACGAGCTGCTCCACGAAAGAGCCGGCCGCGGTGAGCTGCTCGGCGCCCCGCGCTTGCACGTTGCGCGAAGTGCTTGCCAATACTGCAAACAGAGTCACAGTCTGGGTTAGAACCGCCAGACCGATGATCAGCACGAGAAGTCGTTTGCGGAAACTGCCCATGGGATCCGCTCGAATATGCCCTCATCCTAGGCGTCCCGACCTGAGGGCGCGAGTAACCGGTTGAAGGAATGAGACTTTCCGCACGCTCGAGCCGCGCTTTCGGCGCTGCCAGTTCCGCCGCCATCGCAGCGATTGCGCTGCTCTGCGTCCTCTTGCGCGTTGGCCCTGCGGCTGCGGCATCGCTCGCCATCACCGCGCAGCTGCCTGACGGCCGTCCGTTGGCGGATGCGGTCGTCACGGTGCAGCCTCTCGGCAAGAAGTTGCCGCCTCCCGCTCCCATCCAGGCGGTGGTGGACCAGATGAACCGCATGTTCGCCCCCGAGGTCATCGTGATCCCGGTGGGCTCGACGGTCTCTTTTCCCAACAGCGACTCGGTGAGCCATCAGATCTACTCGTTCTCGCCGGCCAAGCGCTTCCAACTGCCGCTGTATCGCGGCAAGCCGTATCCGCCGGTGCTGTTCGATCGTACGGGAGTGGTCATTCTGGGGTGCAACATCCATGACTGGATGATCGGATACATCGACGTGACGGATGCCCCGTTCTACGGGACCACCAACGCCCAAGGCACCTGGTCGGTCGAGCTGCCGGGCGGCCGCTACGAGATCACGGTTTGGCACCCGCGCATGCGCGAGCCGACCCCCGGGCTCGTGCGTGACCTGTCGGTGGACGCGACGGACCGCGCCACCCTGACATTGCAGCTCACGAAGCCCCTGCGCCCCGCGCCCATGGAAGGCCAGTCTCCCTCAGGGGACGGCTACTGATGCGCCCCGTTGCGTTCCGGCTCGCGCTCGCCGTCTCGACCCTGTTGGCCGCCACCTCGGTCCGGGCCGCCAATTGGGAGCTGGACCTCGACCTGCGGGCGGTGAGCTCGGACGCGGCGGCGTCGGTCCTCGACGGCGGGTACAGCCCTGTACGGTTCAGCGAGCATCAGTCAGGTTTACAACTCGGGCGTCTGCGCCTTGCGCTCGATACGCCGCTCGGCGAGGTCTGGCGGCTGCACCTGGACGCTTCCGCATGGGGCAACGCGTACAAGGATACGGTCGGGCTGACGGAAGCTTACCTGCAGTTCCGTCCTTACCCGCGCGATACGCTGCGGCTGCGGATGAAGGCGGGCGCCTTCTATGCGCCCATCTCGCTGGAGAACGACGCGGGCGGATGGGCCTCGCCCTATACGCTTTCCTACTCTGCCCTCGACAGTTGGCTCGCGGAGGAATTGCGCACCATCGGACTGGAGACGAAAGTCGACTGGCTGGGGACGCGAACCGGCCTGCCATTCGACGTCGGCGCAGTGGCGGGCGTTTACGGTTGGAACGAGCCGGCGGGCGCGGCTCTGGCCAACGGCGGCTTCATCCTCGATGACCGCCAAACGCCGTTGTTCGACCGCGTCGGCAAGCTCGAGGGTGCGACGGGCGCGCGAATCGAGCCGTTCCAGGAAATCGACGGCCGCGCCGGATACTACGCCGGCATGGACGTGAATTTCCCGGGGCGCCTCCTGGTTACCGCCCTCCGTTATGACAACCGGGCGGACCCGGCTGCATCCGACACCGTGAGCCACGTCTTCGCGTGGCATACGACTTTCAACAGTGCCGGAGCACGTTGGGAATCCAGCGCTGGCTGGACGGTGATCGCGCAATGGCTGGAGGGTCAGACGGAGATCGCGCCCCGAGGCCGCGCTCTCGAGTGGCCTTTCGACGCCCGCTACGCGCTGCTGTCGAAGCGGTTCGCCCGCCGGCAAACGCTCAGCGTGCGCTACGATGAGTTCGAGGTCGACAGTCGCAACGCGGAACCCGACGGTGCGCAGACCGGCCACGCCTGGACGGCGGCCTACGTATTCAATGCGGGAAAGAACTGGACATTGACTGTCGAATGGCTGCGGGTGACGGGCAATTCCTACAGTTGGTCCGAAGAAACGGACCGCCCCGGCCCCGTCACCGACAACCAGGCGCAGCTCTCCATCCGCTACGCCCTGGGATCTGCATCCTACTAACCCACGTCCGCCCATCCCCTGGGCGCCGTGCGAAAGCAAGTCATTGAGTGGCCCAGGACCGTTCCCTGGGCCGCGGGCCCGAAAAAGCCCCAGCCCGCGCTCCGCGCAAACCGCCGGGAGCGATTTGCGCCAATGAAAAAGGCCGGCCCAGGGGGGCCGGCCTTCAGGATCGGCTGCTTACCAGCGCTTCGGAGCGCCGCCGCCCCGTCCGCCGCCGCCGCCGGTGCGCTCCTGCGCTTCGTTTACCCGCAAGGGACGTCCGCCGAGGTCCTTGCCATTCAGGTTTTGAATGGCGCGGGAAGCGTCGGCGCGAGACATCTCCACGAACCCGAAGCCGCGGGGCCGGCCGGTATCCCGGTCGGTGATGAGGCTTACGGACTCGACGGTACCGTGCTGTGCAAACAGCTCCCGGACCTCACTCTCAGTGGCCGAAAACGGAAGGTTTCCGACGTAGATCTTCGTCATGCAATCAAACTCCAAGAAACAGATACGACCTGGCCGGGAACGATTCGGCTTTTCTCAGACTCGGAAGCCGGTCCCGAGTGCAAGACGGGCGGCAGGCGGCAGGAAAGGGAAAGGTCACGGACCGGTAGGGCACGATACCTAGGAGCCGGGCAAGATACAAGCTGTCTGTTGATTGGCTTGGTTCGGTACCGCAGCCCCCGGGGAACGGCCCTGGACCGCTGAATGGCCTTGCTTCGGACCCGTTACCGGTAACGGGCCAGGATCTTAGCTAGGCCTTTGGAGCCCGGCGAGAGGAGCTCATAGGGCAGGCTGTTCAGCGGTTGCTCGGGCGTGCGGTTGACCTGGTGGAACTCCGGCCTACCCCCCTCTGCGCCCGCGTCGGCATCGACGTACAGCAGCCCCGTCAGGTACTCCCCTGACTTGAGGCGTTCTTGCACCCTGGCCTGCGCCGCCCCACGGTCGGTGGGCTCATAGGCCGCATCCAGCTTGCGCAATACGATGCGGCTGCCGTCGTGCATCGTGACCGCCAGCGCCTCGCCGGCGTCGTATTCGGCCGTGATCTCCCGCTCCGGCGGCACGAAGTCCGCCTGCACGGCAGGCTCGTAGTGCTCGCGGGTGTAGGCGTAGCTCTTGGTCGAGCCCTCGTGATCATTGAAGGTGACACAGGGTGACAGCACATCCAGCAGGGCGAAGCCGCGATGGCGCAGGCCTGCCTCGATGAGCGGCACGAGCTGCTGCTTGTCGCCGGAGAAGCTGCGCGCCACGAACGAGGCTCCCAGCGTCATCGCGAGCAACACCGGATCGATGGGCGGCTGGAAGTTGGTCTCACCTTTCTTCGCCTTGGTGCCGACGTCCGCCGAGGCGGAGAACTGTCCCTTTGTCAGGCCGTAGACGCCGTTGTTCTCGATGATGTAGAGCATGTCGAGGTTGCGGCGGATCGCGTGGCAAAACTGACCGAGACCGATCGACAAAGTATCACCGTCACCCGAGACGCCGATGTAGGTGAGGGCCCTGTTGGCGGCGTTGGCGCCCGTCGCGATCGATGGCATCCGGCCGTGTACGGAGTTGAATCCATGGCCGCCGCTGACGAAGTAGGCCGTGGTTTTCGAGGAGCACCCGATGCCGGAGAGCTTCACCACGTTCTGCGGCTCGAGCGCCTGGCGCCAGCACGCCTCCACGATCGCCGCCGTGATGGAGTCGTGTCCGCAGCCGGCGCACAGCGTCGAGAGGGCCCCCTCGTAGTCGCGGCGGACCAGGCCGAGCGCGTTGCGCGGCAGGGAAGGATGAACGACCTTGGGTTTCGCTATGAAAGTCATGACTGGACCTGCGGCTGCGCGTCAGGCGCGCGCGGCGTCTTTCCGTTGCGGCAGAGGTTCGGGCAATACTTCGGCCAGAACGCCGTCGACGATGAAGCTCGATGATATGGGCAGTCCGCTGTAGTGCAGCAGCGAGCGCAGCTTCGATTTTTCCACCGGGGTCTCCAGCGTCAGCAGCGACCGCAGCTGCGCGTCCCGGTTCTGCTCCACGACGAAGAGCAGCCGATGCGCGGCGAGGAACCGCTCGACGTCCTCGCTGAACGGGAAGGAGCGCACGCGCATGTAATTGATGCCAACACCGCGCGCCTTGAGAATCGCCATCGCCTCACGAATCGCGCTGTCGCAGCTGCCCAGCGAGACGATGCCGAGGTCGCTCCCGGCGGTGGCGTCGATGACGGCTCGCGGCACCAGCTTCTTCGCCGTGGCCCATTTCTTCATCAGCCGGTCGAGCACGATCTGATACTCGGTCGAGTCCTCCGTGTATGCGCCGTACTGTGAGTGTCCGGAGCCGCGCGCGAAATAGGCGCCTTTGGGATGCACGCCCGGCAGGGTCCGGTACGGAATGCCGTCGCCATCCTTGTCGAGGAAGCGATGGAACTTCTCCAGCTTCTCGATCTGCGCCTTTTCCAACACCTTGCCGCGGTCGGGACGATAGGTGTCGTCCCACTCGAGGTCGCGGCACATCCAGTCGTTCATGCCGATGTCGATATCCGACAGCACCATCACCGGGGTCTGCAGGCGCTCGGCCAGGTCGAAGGCCTGGGCGCTCATGTAGAAGCATTCCTCGGGATTGGCCGGATAAAGGCAGACGTGGCGCGTATCGCCATGCGAGGCGTAGGCGCACTCCAGCAGGTCGCATTGTTGCGTGCGCGTCGGCATGCCCGTCGAAGGACCGACGCGCTGAATGTCGAACACCACCG
>DASUKK010000030.1:0-37815 GCA_036278795.1 Steroidobacteraceae bacterium
ATCTCACCGACTTCCTGTGATGAACCTCGCTTGCGCACTGCGAAGCGCTGACGCCTAGTACGGGCCTCAAAAAGCCTGCGAAGAGGTACCACTCCCGCGACGTCGCGCACGCGACTGCCGACCGAGCCGCTCGCCAGGGCCAGGGCTTTGATCCCGCCGTCAGGCAACGGCTCCGTGAGCTCCCGCCGGTCTGCGACGTCTTTGCGGGCGGACCGCAGCCCCTTGAGGGTGGCCTCCGCTTTGCCCTGCTTATCGCGCAGCCTCAGGGCAAACCCCGCGCGAAAAATACGCCAGTCCCGGGTATCGAGATAGGTGTCGTGAAGCTGTTGCGTCGACAGCCGCTCGATCGCCAATCCGTCCAGCGTGGCGTGCTGCGCCAGCCAGCGGCGGACCACCGCCAAGTCGGGGGCGGCAAGCTGCCATTCGACTTCGCGCTCCTGGTCGCGCGCCGCTGCGGCATGGGCACCGGGGCCTTGCGCGGGGCCCGGAGCGACGGCTGGGACGGAAGTGGCCCTACGAGGAGGCATGGGATGCACCAAGGATAAACCCAAATTGACGCTTACTCGCCCGGTTCCGTATCATGCGCGCCCCCGTGCGGCGGGTCTGGCAGGGCTCGGTTGCCGGTAACGTGGCACGCGTCCGACCGGCGCGGCATGATGCAGGCAGCGAGAGGACACCGAGCGAGTGGGCGATGCAGTCCGCGTGCCCGTAGCTCAGTTGGATAGAGCACCGGCCTTCTAAGCCGGTGGTCGCAGGTTCGAGTCCTGCCGGGCACGCCACCCCACGCCCCTAATGGGCTCGGATGGCAGGCCATCCAGGGATGTGAGAGGTGCGTAGGGACACGACGACGGTGGACGTAGCTCAGCTGGTAGAGTCCCGGGTTGTGATCCCGGTTGTCGTGGGTTCGAGTCCCATCGTCCACCCCAATCCCCGCATCCGTCGGGCCTCGTCGGGCCTCAGTCCCCATGAGAGTCACGCTTACAGTTTGCAACCACCTTGGCGCTCCGGCCTGTGTAAGCTGAACTTTACCTAGCGCCTCGCCCGGGCTCTGGGCCTCGAAATTGCGTGGGCGGTTGGGGAGGAGCCACGCCATGCAAGCGCCGGCGGAGAAACACGAGGCGGTTTTTCTTCACGCGGGCTGGCGTTGCGCGAGCACATACGTCTGGAGCCGCTTCCGGCGCAACCCGTCCACTACGAGCTTTTACGAGCCTTTCGGCGAATCGTTGGCCCGAAGCTCGCCGAAGCGCATTCAACGGCAGACGGCGCGTGGGTGGAATTCGCGTCATCCTACACTGGTGTTGCCCTATGCCCAGGAGTACTGCCCGCTCCATCGCCCGTTCATCAAGGGGGTGCCCGGCTACCGCAGGGAATTCGCGCTGGCGGGATATTTCCCCACCGAAGCAGGAATCGCACCGGAGACCAGGTATATCGCTCGGCTCATGAAGCATGCCTGGCGCCTGCGCACGCATCCCGTGTTAGGGTTCTCCCGCTCTCTCGCGCGCGCACCCGGGCTCAAGCTTGCACTGGGTGGCTATCACGTGGTCATCCGCCGCGATCCGTTGCAGCAGTGGCTCTCCTGCCGCAGCTATCGCGGCGTGGTGTCGCTCTCCTATTTCGAGTTGTGCCACTTCCTCATCCTCGCGCTCGCCCCCAGAGACTCTCCCGCGAGTCGCTTTGCCGCCTTCCTCGGCCTTCCGAGCCTCCCTCGTGGCCTGTTGCGACAGTTCCCATTCATGTACTCCGCCATGCACCCCTGGAGTGATGAGCTGTCCTATCGCGCGTTCACGGCGGTTTCCCTCCTGTCCCACGCCGCAGCGGAACCCGTCGCGGATCTGGTGCTGGACGTGGATCGCCTGAGCCGACTGCCTGCGTATCGGAAGAAGGTGAGCGCAAAGATCCTGACCGCTACGGGTCTCGAAATCGACTTCAGCGATTGCCGAGTCCCGATCCGCGATCCCGCAGAGGTCTGTGTAGACTTCGCAGCCGTCGAACGAGACGTCAGGCAGCGGCTCAACACTTTCGGTGCGGATTTGGCCTCACCTGCAGTGATGGCGGGCACGGAAGCCGCCTGACAATCGCGCGATCAGAATACCCGCGCCGGCGCCCGAGCCCTTCGATGTTATTCCAACTCCGCCAGCGGCCGTCAGGCCCCGCTGTTGGTGATCAGCTGACACTCGATCCCCAGCATCCTGAGGTCTACCGTGCGGACGCCGGCGACGATCCGCAAGAGGACCTCACCGGTCGAGCGGGGTATGCCGTACGCTCGATGCTTTGTCGAAGACGCTGCCCCTCGTGCAGATCGAGGGCACGTCGCTGGTGGCCTACCGAGCGCCTCAGGACGAGCAGGTCGGCGGCAGCTGAACGGCATTCGCGCGCCCAGGCTGAGCGGCTTCGGGTGGCACGCTCGGTTCCCGTGACTCCTCGGGCGGGTTCGGGGCGGCTCCCGCTGAGGCTCCTCCCTTAGACCAAAAGCATCTGCTACACTTATCCATTCCACAGACCAGAGTCGCAGCTCACGCGAATCGCGGGAACGTGGGCGATTTCGTGGTAGCCGATGGTCTCCCATCGTGCGTCCCACCAAAAAAATGGGCCGTTAGCTCAGCTGGTAGAGCAGGAGACTCTTAATCTCTTGGTCGTAGGTTCGATCCCTACACGGCCCACCAAATTTCCTCAGATATCAGTTGATTGCGCGGTAGGCAAGCGCAATCTTCCCTCCGCGCAAGTGCGAGCAAAGGGCCGGGCTGCCCAGTCGGCAACATTCCCGAACCGAAAGGAAGCGGAGACCTGGGCGGCCTCGATCGAGACCGCGATCCGCGAGGGTCGACACTTCCCGCACGCCGCCGCAAAGCGCACGAGCTTCGATGCGCTCGCCAAGCGCAGACAGTCCTCGCCGACTTCGATGAGGTCCAGCGCAACGCTCGAGCGCTTCAACTCAACTGGTGGTCGAGGCAATTTGCCGGCAAGAGCGTGGCCGAGATAACGGTGGACGCCGTCGCGAAAGCGCGTGATGCCTGCGCGACCGAGATCTTCACTCGAGGCAAGCCGCGGAAGGACAGGAGGACCGGCGAGATCATCCAGCCCAAGGAATACCGGCGCAGCGGCGCCACCGTCAACCGCTACATCGCGACGCTCTCGCACCTGTTCTCCTTCGCCGTGAAGGAGCGCCGGTGAGCACGGCCACGCTATTTGATGGCGACGTGGCGATTTCTGATCACGCTCGATGATGGATTGCTGGCGAGGTCCATCACGGACCGTGACCACGCTGCCGGTCTTCTCTGATCCCCATCTCTCTCTACATCGTCTTTGGTCCGCACGACCGTGAAGCGGCAGTGCGGTCTGCGCGAGCCGCAGGCCGGTAAGCATCTGGCCAAGTCACCTTGCGTGACGACCCAGCGATCTGCTCAGTTCGGAGCCCGGCGGACAGGCGCACCCGCAGCTAGTCGGACTTCTGAAGCGCATCCAGGATTACCTGATACTCATCACTCTTCTTCTTCGTCGTTCTGACGAGGCGCTTCATCTCTTCGAGCGCTTCGTCCTCTTTTCCCCGTTCCCACAAGCAATGAAAGAGACCGAGGGATACCTTTTCACTTTTCGGTGAGAGCACGACGGCACTTTTGAAGTAGCGCTCTGCTTCGTCCATGTGACCAAGCGATTTCAGTGCATTCGCCAAGACTGCTGCAAATATCCCAGATTTTGGGCGGCGATTTACCAACTGTCGCATTGTGCGCACAACGCCCTCGGTATCGCCCTGCCGTGACTGGCGCTGAGCCAGGGAGAAGAGCTCGCGATCTTTCTTTTCCTGGTCCATAGCAGCTTTAGTTGGTCATCGCAGGCCGGGCAGAAGGTCCTGTAGGAACTCGGGAGAGGCGCGGGCGATTGAGCGCCTTGGTGGCCGAACAGGATCCCCGTCAGGGCTCTTGATTTACAAGAGCCCCTCGGGGGAGTCTCCGGTTACCACGCCAGGAGACCCTCACAGTGTGCCATGTACTGGACGATCCCGCCTTTTTCCGCTTTCTCACCCGGATTGACGCGCAGCTCGCCGCCGAGGCACATGAGAGGCGCTGCCCCGAGTGCGCCGGCCCGCTGCACGTGGCGGACTTTCCTCGTAAGCCGCGCGGCTGCCCGGCTTCGATGCGGGAGGAGTATTCCTCTCGGCTGAGCTTTACCTGCGGCCGGTGCGATGCGCGCACGACACCGGCTTCGGTGCGCTTTCTCGGCCGGCGGGTGTACGTGGCGGTAGTGCTGATGCTGGTCTCGCCGCCGGCCGGCTCTGCCGCGGGCGAGCTCGCGGATCTGATGGCGGTGCCGGTGCGCACGATGAGGCGATGGCGTCTCTGGTGGCAGAGAGATTTCCAGCGAACAGTGTTCTGACGGTCGGTCCGCGAACGCTTCGCACCGCCGGTAGCGGCTGAAGGCTTGCCGCAGAGTCTGCTCGCACGGTTCCAGCGGCCAACCAACCATGAGCGGCTGATACAGCTGCTGCGCTTCATCTCTCCCTTAAGCACCGCCTCTGTGATCAAGTAGATCGAGGGCCGCGAACACGCGGCCGCGCTCCCGCAGAGGATGCCGGTGGCAGGCCGGAGGCAGGCCTCATAGCCTGCGCACCACAACAACAACACGGGCGTGACCGCTGTTGGGAGGCGATAGGTGAGTACCGATGACGATCCGCTCAAGCGCGATCGATGGGCACGGCTGCGTTTTGCGATCATAGGTCCTTTGCTGGCCGCTCCTCCTGCAGCAGGGGATTTACAGGCGGCGCTCGCTGAGCTCGCCGCACGCCCCTGGCGCCATCCACTGACCGGACTCGAGGTGCGCTTTGGTGCTTCCACCATCGAGCGCTGGTACTACGCCGCCCGGGGCGCTACCGACCCGATGGCGGTGTTACGCAATCAGCTCCGCAGCGACATCGGTTCGTTCTCGAGTGTCGCCGTGCAGGCGGCCGAAGTGCTTCGGGCTCAGTATCTCGAGCACCCAGGTTGGACCGCGCAGCTGCACCACGACAACTTGCGCGTGGTATTGGCTGCCGCCTCACCGCCGGTGGCCTGTCCCTCCTATCCGAGCGTGCGGCGGTACCTGAAGGCCCACGGCCTGACTCGCAAGCGACCTTTGCGCCGCGGCGCCGATGAGATCCTGCGCGGCAACGTCGCGCTGACCGAGCGCGAGATCAGAAGCTACGAGGTCGAGTATGTCCTCCAGCTCATGCATCTCGACTTCCACCACGGCTCGCGCAAGGTCCTCACTCGTGCCGGAGAGTGGATCACGCCGCTCCTGGTCGCCTTCATCGACGATCGCTCGCGCTATCTCGGCCACGCCCAGTGGTACGGCGCGGAGGGCACCGAGCAGCTCATGCACGGGTTCTGCCAGGCGCTCTCGAAGGTGGGATTGCCGCGCTCGCTGATGAGCGACCGGGGATCCGCAATGATGTCGGGCGAGTTCACCGCCGGGCTCGCGGCACTCGGCATCTTGCACGTCCCGACGCTACCGCGGTCGCCGCACGTCAATGGTAAGCAAGAGAACCTCTGGTCGCGCGTCGAAGGGCGGCTGCTTGCGATGCTCGAGGGGGAGGCCAACCTCTCGCTCGATCAACTCAACCTCGCTACCCAGGCGTGGATCACTCAGGAGTACCACCGCACGGTGCACCGCGAGATCGGCGCGACACCGCTCGATCGGTATCTGGCAGGCCCGAGCGTCGCACGCGAGTCTCCAGGGAGCGATGCGCTACGCGCGGCCTTCCGCATCGAGGTCAAGCGCCGCCAGCGCCGTTCCGACGGCACCGTCAGCCTCGAAGGGCAGCGCTTCGAGATCCCTTCCCGGTATCGGCATCTCTCGGACCTTCATCTGCGCTACGCCCGCTGGGACTTGAGCCGCGTCGATCTCATCGATCCGCACTCGGGAGCGATCCTCTGTCCCGTGCGTCCGATTGACAAGACCGCCAACGCTGAAGCGTTGCGCCGCGTGCTCGAGCCGGTCAGCGGCACGCCGGCGCCTCAGGCCACAGGCATCGCGCCGCTCCTGAAGCAAATGATCGCAGACTACGCCGCCACAGGGCTGCCCCCGGCGTACCTCCCCAACTCCAACTCGCAGGATGATCCCGCATGAACCCCAAGCTCCTCGCCCTCTATGGTCTGAAGTTCGATCCGTTCTCCCCTGAGGTGCCGACCGAGGCGCTCTACCGGTCCCCGAAGATCGAAAACTTTTGCTGGCGCATCGAGCAGGCGCACCTGCGCGAGGGCGGCTTCGCACTGATCCATGGTGACCCTGGATCCGGAAAGAGTGTCGTGATGCGGGTGCTCGCCGAGCGGCTCGCGCGCCTGGCGGATCTCTCTGTCGGCGTCGTCCACCACCCGCAGAGCAACCTCTCGGACTTTTACCGCGAGCTCGGCGACATTTTCGGTGTGTCGATCCGCGTCAGTAACCGCTGGGGCGGCTTCAAGGCCCTGCGCACCCGCTGGCTCGATCACCTGGGATCCACCACTCGCCGTTCCGTATTGCTATGCGATGAGGCGCAGGAAATGAGCCCCCTGGTCCTCAACGAGCTGCGCCTGCTCTCCAGCGCCCGCTTCGACTCTCAATCACTCCTGTGCATCGTGCTCGCCGGCGACGCCCGGCTCCTCGAGAAGCTGCGCCGTGAGGAACTGATCCCACTGGGCTCACGCATCAGAACGCGTCTGGCCGCCGAGGCCGCCACCCGCGATGAACTGCTCGCCTGCCTCGAGCACCTGCTCACCGCCGCCGGCAACGCCAGCCTCATGACACGCGAGCTGCGCCAGACCCTCGTCGATCACGCCGCCGGAAACTACCGCATCCTCGTGTCCATGGCCGCGGAACTCCTCATGAGCGCGGCTCAGCGCGAGATCACCACCCTTGACGAGAAGCTCTACCTGCAGGTCTACGGAAAGCCCGAAACCCAAACCTCACGGCGCGCGGCCGCACGCTGACCTGCCCTCCTCACTCAGGTCGTGCCGAATCCTCGGCACGATCACTCACCCCGTCCGTCCATCACCGATCGTGAAAACGGCTCCATCAGATACCGTGATCGCGCTCAGCCGGCTGATCGACCGCAACCCGGTCGGCGACATCCGCCGCAAGAAGGAGCCGAGAGGTCGGACCCGATTTCTCTCGGACGAGGATCGCGCTGCGCTTCTCGCTGCGGAATGAGCTACAAGAACAGCAGCCGCGCGAGTCGACGGTGAGCTAGCCTCGTGCCGGGGCGAAATGCGCATCCGTTTGGGCGAACGCGGAAGCTGTCAACTCGATGTCGGCCCGCGCAATGCCGCGCTCGACGGCGTGTTCCCGCCAGGGGCGCGTAACTCCGAGCACCTGCGCCACAATTCCTGCGCCCTGATCCTTGGAGAGCCCGTACCATTCGGCAGTATCGATGATGCTTTGAAGGTTCGGGCGATTGTCGGCTTCATCGAGGTTCAGGACATGATCCGCCTTTTCGATGTTGGGGTTCAAATCAAAAGCCGGTGCTAGGCGCCAGCCAGCCGCCGTCAGGAGGAACCCGTGGTTCCTCAAATGATCGTCGCGGTTGCCGACCGCGACATTGAAGGCGACCCGGCGGTAGAGCTGCTCGAGATCGTTCTCGATATGGTTCTTGGCTCCATGGGTCTGCAGGAACTCCGCAAGCTCGATGTAGCTGGTGCCTTCGCTTTGGTCCTTGCGAAGGAGCGCCATTGCAGAGGAGTAGAAGCGCCGGCGGCCGTTGGCACGATCGAAGCGCTGGACGCAGAAGGTGCGGTATTCACTCGCAAAGCGGCGAACCGTGGAGGAGGGCACCTCCACCCCGGCCCGCTTGGCGAGCTGCTGTGTGAGAGCCTCCCAGGCGCCGATGTCACGGCTGTCGTCGCGGGCGGGGAATTTCGCGATCCAGAGCGTCCCGTCGCTCTCGGAAAAATTCGCCTTGGGTCGTGCTCCTCCAAGTGATGCCCCGGGAGTCACCAGGACCGCGAGCCAGCGCCGAAGCGCATCGAGATCCTCGATGCGTTTTGCGGTGATCTCGCGCGCGACGGCTTCGAGTTCGCGCAGGTTTGCGACGCGTGGCACGGCCTGGGACTCATTCGCAAGAAAGGCTTCGCTGTCGGGCGCGCGGTAGCGGAGCGCTCCCTGACGGGTCAGGTCCTGGACGCCTAAGAGGAAATCCCAGGCGTAAAGCGTGCGCGCGGGTCGGCCCTCGTCCTTGGCGGCGAGCGTCTCTCGCCTTCGCATGAGAGTCTGTCCCCAGCGATCGGGTGCTGAATCGTCAAATACCCGGAAATTGCCGACCTCCACGTTTGGGAAGTAGCTTCCCTCCCCCAAGGTGAGATCCGGATCGAGCGCAAAGCTCTGAGCGTTCTTGAGCCATGCGGGGTCGTACACGAAGCGCACGGTGCCTCGGTCGTGGGAGAGGATGCCGACGCGGGTGCGCTCAAGGAAATCCGCGTCCAGCCAGACTTCGACCGCCGCGCTCATGAAGCGCGCTCGGGCGGTTCTGCGCTCTTTACGCGCGCGCTGCGTCGGCGACGAGGGGCGAGCGCCTGGTCCTGGAGCACGCGCCCCAATTTGTCGTCCCGAGCGAGAAGCTCGAGATCACCCTCGAGGCCTAAGACCGCAAGCAGGCGGGTGAGCGTACCGAGTGAAATGGCGGGGCTCCCCCGTTCTGCGCGGAAGAGCGTCATGCGGGAGATCCCGGCGCGCTGGCAGGTTATGTCGACTGCGAGCTTTCGGCGCAGGCGCGCTAAGCGAAGCCGCTCGCCAAGCGCGCTCAGGAGGCGTCGCTGCGCAGGATAGACAAGTGGAGGCTTAGATGGCATGTATCACAATATAGACTAGATGAGGCAATTAGTCTAAAACGTGATACAAGCAACCAATGTTCAAGCTTACGATACCGGTAAGTCGTTGACCTCAATACATCCCGGTCGACGAATGCGGGGTACCCGGCATGGGACTTCTCGTCGTTTTCGCAGCGGACCTACGCCCCGCGCGGTGAACGGGCTCACTGCCGCTGTCTTCGACTCTCCATGCGGAGAGTTGCTGATTCATGAACCGTCCTTCCTGGCTTGGTTCCTTGGCCTCAGCGGCCCTGCCAAGCCGCGCGTTGGGCGCAGGGCGGGGCGCCGGCTGCGGGGGCCGGGTGGCATCGAGAACGATCGTGGTGGGCCCCGCTGAGGAAGGCAGGATATCCGCTCCGTTGCTCAGCTTGCGACTATACGCAACTTACGTATAGTGCACACCGTCATGCAGGCGGTCTTCGTCGAATTGCCGGCTTTCGAGCGAAGCCGAGAGAGCTAACTGGATGACGGTGGCTTCGGTCGCCTTCAGGAAGCTTTGATGGCGAACCCAGAGGGAGCGAGGTGATCCCGGGTACGGGCGGCTTGCGCAAGGTGCGATTCAGCGACGCGCGCCGATTCAAGGGCAAGCGCGGCGGTCTGCGGGTGATCTATTACTACTGGACGGGTGGCCCGGAGTTCTGGCTGTTCACACTGTACGACAAGGACGAGATGGCGGATTTGACGCCCAAGCAACGGGAGGCGTTGAAGGAGCGCATCAAAGACGAGCTGAAAGCGAGGCGCAAGACATGAGAAAGAAGCGCAATGTGTTCGATGAGCTGATGGAAGGGTTTGACGCCCTGGCTGATCAGCGTGTTGGCAAACGAACGCTTCGGACGCATGCTGTGAAACCGAAGCCCGCGCCGAAGATCCGCGCTGACGAACTCACGAAAGTCCGGGAGGACATGAACCTCTCCCGCAGCCTTTTCGCACGATACCTGCGCACCAACCTCCGCACGCTGGAAAATTGGGAGCAGGGCCGGGCCAAGCCAAACGCGCAAGCGGCGCTGCTCATTCGGCTCGTGCAGCGCTACCCCGACACGGTACGGCGTCTCGCGGAGATCTAAAGACGTCGCACTACGCGCCATGCTGCCTTTTTGCGTCCGGCGTTCCGTAGCGTTCGGGCGCGTCGTGCTGTGTTGACGCTGCGCTGCACGCAGCGCGTGCGGACGCGGCTCAGGTTGCCGGAGCAGCTCCCAGAAGCCCCCGCATCGAGTGGCGTCCTCGGGGACTGGTACGTTCATCTCGTGCGTTTTGGCCGCTCCGAGTTCGCCATCGCGACGAGCGAGCGCTGCCTGCTCACGATGCTGCTTCCTGCGCGCGAGCTGCGTACGAGTCTGGTACCCAATCTCCACGCGTCACTACGCAGTCTCCTCGAGCGGCTCGACGTTCCGCAGGAGCGCGTCAGCCGCGAGCTCTCTGCCATGCAGCCGGTCAGCTTCGCTCGCGCGAGCAATCGTCGCGTGCTCGGCTCGATGAACGATTTCGCGTTCCAGGCGGGGCACTATCTGGCCCGCGGCGATGATCTGCCCACGATCGCGGAGCGTCTTGCGCATACCCCCATGTCTGCGATTGGAGAAGGCAGGGGGCATTTGGGGTTTCCGGACATGCTCGCCCGCGCTCTACTTGCGGGCGGCCTCGCCTGACGCAACTCACGGCTTTAGACCACCATGGACACTGAAGAAGAAATCGTCGGAGCCTTGGCTGCCCTGCAGCGCCGCAGCCCGGAGGAACTTTCCGCCTTCATCGTTTCCCTGCTTGGCGGCGCGCCTGCGGGCGTCCGATCGTATATCGAGGCCTTTATCGCTACGGCGGAGCCCGCGAAGATCGCGACGATCGTTCGCCGCGAGATCTGCGCGCTTCGCGTGGGCGAGCGCGAGTATGACGTGCGCCACCGCCGCAGCGCCGAGATCGTCGCCCGCGCTGGCTACACCCTCGAAATCATTGAACGGGTCGTGCTGCCCAGCGACGTGGCGCTCGCCCGAAAGCTTCTGAGCGACCTGCTCGACGCCGAGCAGCAGATCGCAGAGCAGTGCTATGAGGACGATTTCGGCGCCGAGGAGCTGTTTACGCGGGTACGGAGCCTGCTCGGCGCGACCATCGAGCGTTGATGGCTCAGTGCAAATTCAGTGCAGCGGTACTCGTCGATCCTCGTCGGTACCCCCTCATGCGCTCGCCGAGCCTTCGGTATATGCCATTAATCAATTGGCTTGCGAGGTGCGGGATAGCGTGTGCTTGAGCCGCGGCGAGCACCCCCTACGACTCTTAATCTTGGTCGTAGGTTCGATCCCTACACGGCCCACCATACCCCGCCGAGGTTTCCGCTGATCCCCTGGCTCGATGGTCTCCATCAGATCGAACCGGGCGGCGCAATCCTGCCTCACAACTCGGACAGAACCGCGACCTCCCTCCAGATATCGGCCTTCGGCAGGTGCGACTCCCCGCGCGAGTGCGCGCCGAGATAGGCGTCGTTGGAGAAAATCTCGCCTCCGCTCACCTTGAGATACTCGTAAGGCCCGATGCATTCGCGCCGACCGTCCGAGGTCGTCACCCGCAGGTACACGGTTTCGTGGCACTCCAGCATCATGTGCCGTCCTCGCCCGAGCTGCCATTGCCCGTCGGTGTAGCTGGCCGCTACGGCGTTGTCGTGTCCGCGAAGCGTCCCATCGGCGCAAATCCTGAAATATGTCCCGCGGACGCGCGCCATCGCTTCGCCGGTCAGCGCTCGAAAGGTAAGCGTGATCACCCGTCGAGCTCGACTGTCAGGCCCAGCTCCGCTTCGATGATTTTGCCCAGCGAGCTCGCTGACAGCTTGAATCCGGGTTGTCGCCGGTAGTCCTCGAAGATGAGCCAGAGGGCAATCACCTCATCGAGCTCGAGGCCTGTAAGGGTGTGGCACACGGCCGTCGTGCCGTCGCTCGCGATCCAGAAGCTGTGCAGGTCCTCGTGTCGCCAACGCCGTGTGAAGTACGGCTTGGACAGCTCGACGCGGATCTCGCGGGCATCCGGTACCTCGTCCAGCAGCCGCATGATGGCGGTGGTGTCGGCGACAAGCGCTCGCGTGGAGGTGATTCTCGTTTTGTCCATTCTGATGAGGTCTGTCGTCCTTCGAGGGGGGCGCGTCAGTTAGCTCTCGACGCTGGCGCCCGAGCGTAGCCGGTCCGCCCGCCCGATGTGCTGCGGCGGGATGCCGAGCGTGACAATGATCGTGGCGGAGCTATCGGAGAACCCGAAGAACGAAGGCAGCTTACCGCTCCCGGCCATTGAGGCCGGGAGCGGCGCTGATCGGTCTGGTGTCAGTAACGACGCGAGCCGCCGTGGCGGTTACCACCACCGCCGGACCGCTCGCGGTCCTGTGCCTCGTTTACTTTGAGAGCGCGGCCGTCGAAGTCGGCGCCGTTGAGCGCCTGCATCGCCCGGGAAGCGTCGGCGTTCGACATCTCCACGAAACCAAAGCCGCGCGGGCGGCCGGTCTCGCGATCGGTGATCAAGGAGACTTTCTCGACCGTCCCGTGCTTCGAAAACAGGGCGCGCACGGCCTCATCGGTGGCCGTGAAGGGGAGGTTTCCAACGTATAGTTTCGTCACTGCGGAATACTCGTGAAAGGGAGCGGTATGAGGCGGCAGGTACTTCCTGCCTCCTGGTTCGCGGAGCTTTGCGAGGGTGGCAGACATTGGCTGGAAGGCGCGCCGGGAGGCGGCGCACGGCGCCAAGGCAGACAAGCCGAAAAGGTACGAGCCACCGCATAGACTACAGGATTCGAGTGCGGACCGCGGAACATTTGTTCCGGGGCGCAAGCGCCGCATCACGCAGGCGGTCACGGAAGGCCGTCGCAAGTAGCGACGGTCAGCGGGCCCGTGAGCACGCCGTCGCGAGCATGCGATTACCAGGGACGACTGCTCGAACGTTGCTTGGAGAGCGCGGCAGTGCTTCCACGTTCGAACGTTCCGCCAGGAGCCCGAACGACACGCGGCGACACTCTAACTGCCAGGTGGGCTGGAAACTGACCCGTGGCACGAAGCATACGCCAGTTTGCGGTGCCTGCGCGCGCCTACTTGAGCTTCGCGAGCAGAAGAACGAAATAGCAGGGCGGATCCTTTTGCAGCGCTGCCGACCACCGGGCCCTTGCCCCGGGGACGGCCATTCCAGCCGCGGATGGTGATGATATCGATGAGCTGGATCGGCACCTCATCCAATAGCCGCTCGTATCCGCTCCGTCCGGGCGCGGCGCCGCTCGACTGCCGTCGCCAGGCGCTCGAGCGCCGCCACTGACGTCGGCCAGTCGATGCAACCGTCGGTAATGCTCTGTCCGTAGATGAGCGGACTGCCGGGTACCAGGTCCTGGCGGCCGGCGACGAGGTGGCTCTCGATCATCACTCCGCCGATGCGCGGGTCACCCGCCTCGATCTGTGCGGCGATGGCGTCGACGACGGCTGGCTGCCGCTCCGGGCGCTTTTGACTGTTGCCATGGCTGGCGTCGATCATCAGTCGCGTCGTGATGCCCGCCGCCGCCATCTCTCGGCAGGCGGCTTCGACGCTGTCCGGGTCGTAGTTGGGGGTCCGGCCGCCTCGAAGGATGATGTGGCAGTCGCTGTTGCCCGATGTCGCCGCAATGGCGCTGCGTCCCTGTTTGGTGACGGCGAGGAAGTGATGGGGTTGCGAGGCGGCCCGCACGGCGTCGACCGCGACCCGCACGGTGCCGTCGGTGCCGTTCTTGAAGCCTATCGGTGAAGACAGGCCGGACGCCATCTCGCGGTGCACCTGACTCTCCGTGGTGCGCGCACCGATGGCGCCCCATGCGACGAGGTCTGAGATGTACTGCGGCGTGATGATGTCCAGGAACTCGCAGCCCGCCGGCACTCCGAGCTCGTTGATGTCGAGCAGCAGCTCCCGGGCCAGTCTGAGCCCTTTATCGATCCGGAAACTACTGTCGAGACAAGGGTCGTTGATGAGGCCCTTCCATCCGACGGTGGTGCGAGGCTTCTCGAAGTAGACGCGCATGATCACTTCGAGCGTGCCATGCAGGCGCGTACGCTCGCGCGCGAGCCGCTCCGCGTATTCGCGGGCCGCCCGGACATCGTGGATCGAGCAGGGGCCGATCACGACGACGATGCGATCGTCGCGGCCATGCAGAATCCGCTGCGCAGCATTGCGTGCGCCGTTCACGGTGGCGGCCGCACGATCGGTACAGGGACGCTCGTGGATCAGCTCCTCGGGCGTCGCGAGCTCGGTCATCCCCCGGATGCGGAGGTCGTCTGTTTGGATATGCATCGTCGGCTCCGGTTCGCGTGTCCCCGGGGCGAAAAAAAACCGCCAGGGGACTGGCGGTTTTTTCGGGTGTGCTAGGTTTCGATACTCGAGGTCATGTCGTGTGCAGCAGCCCGCTAACCGCCTGTGAGCGCGGCCAATAAAAGTAATAGCGGACGGGGCGCAATTCGAGCATGACGTAGTGATATCACACCGCTGGGGGTACCGCAAGTAAACGCGGCGCGATCTCAACAGAAGGCTGCCACTCGAAGTTCGGGCTTCGTAGAGCGGACGGCGCTAGCGGCGAGAAGGCTTGCCCCGACGTTTCGGCGCATGGCCGTGCCGCGGTGCCTTCCTGTCTCGGTCCGGCGCGCGGGGGAAACTGTGGGAGCGCGAAGGCCGCCCGGAACGCGCGGGCTTCGAGTCCACACGGCTGATCCGCAACTCGACTCCGCGCACCCTTACCGCTTGGAGATGGCCAAACGTCTCCTCTGGCATGCCCACTGGAAGATCCACGAGGCTGTGATCGTCGCGGATGTCGATGCGGCCGATGTTGCGGCCATCCAGGCCTGCCTCGTTGGCGATGGCGCCGACGATATTTCCGGGTTGGACCCCGTGCGCATGGCCGACTTCGATGCGGTACGTTTCGACGCGTGGGCCCTTCTTGGAACCGTGACGCGCCCGTGGCTCGGACGTGGGCTCATCAGCGCCTGCGGCGCTCTCCGTCTCACTTCCCGGCTGGTCGTGGAGCTCGTCCGTCGCAGGTGCCTCGTGCCGTTTACCCGCCTTGGGCGTCAGCAGGAATGGAGCGGGACCTTGCAGCAAGCTGGCCAGCGCCGCGGCGAGCTCGATCGCGGGCAAGTTCTGCTCGCGCTCGACCTCCTCGATGAGCGGCTGGAATGCCTTGCCTTCGCCGCTTCGCACCGCGCTCGCGAGGGTCTCCTTGAATTTGAGAATGCGCTGCTCGTTGACATCCTCGACGCTGGGCAGTTGCATCTGCTCGATGGGCTGTTTGGTCGCCCGCTCGATGATGCGCAACATGTTTCGCTCGCGCGGCGCGACGAACAATATTGCCTCTCCGTTGCGTCCCGCCCGGCCTGTGCGGCCGATCCGGTGAACATAGGTCTGCGAGTCGTACGGAATGTCGTAGTTGACGACGTGGGAGATCCGTTCGACGTCGAGGCCTCGAGCGGCGACGTCCGTCGCGACGACGATGTCGACTTGCCCCGCCTTCAGGCGGCCGATCGTGCGTTCACGCTGCTGCTGAGGGATATCGCCGTGCAGTGCGGCGACGTTGAAGCCGCGCGCCTCGAGACGTTCGGCGAGCTCCGTCGTTTCGAGCTTCGTGCGCACGAATATGAGCATGGCCTCGAAGCGTTCCGCTTCCAGGACCCGTGTGAGCGCATCCAGCTTGTGCAGGCCGCTGACCAGCCAGTAGCGCTGGCGAATCTTCGGCATGGTGCTCGCGCGATTCTGGATCGTGATCTGCGCCGGCTCGCGCATGTGCGTGTGCGCGATCCGCCGGATTGGCGCGGGCAGCGTAGCCGAGAACAGCGCGATCTGCCGCTGCGGCGGCGCCTGCTCCAATATCCATTCGATCGCATCGACGAAGCCCATTTGCAGCATCTCGTCGCCTTCATCGAGCACGATGAACCGGACGGTGTCGAGCCGCAGCGCGCCCCGCTTCATATGGTCCATGACCCGGCCGGGCGTGCCGACGATCACGTGCACGCCGCGCTTGAGCCCCTTCAGCTGCGGGACGTAGCTCTGGCCGCCGTAGATCGGCAACACGTGGAAGGCCTTCAGATGAGCGGCATAGCGCTGGAAGGCCTCAGCAACCTGGATGGCGAGCTCGCGAGTCGGCACGAGCACGAGCGCTTGGGGGCTGGTCAGCGGCAGATCGATCCGCGCCAGCACCGGCAGCGCGAAGGCCGCCGTCTTGCCGGTGCCGGTCTGCGCCTGCCCCAGCAGGTCGGAACCGGAAAGGAGCAAGGGAATGGTTTGCGCCTGGATCGGGGAGGGCGTTTCATAGCCCACGGCCGCCAACGCTTCGAGGATCGGTGCACTCAGGCCCAGCTCGCGAAAGCCGGATAGCGGCTGCTCATCGTTCATGGGATCACCCGACCTGTTCCTCACGGCCCAGACGCCGGCGGAGCGCCTCCTCCCGGGCGTCCTCGATCACCTGGATGACGCTGCCGGGATCGGCGGGGACCTCCTCGCGGACGACGACACCCGTGAGGCGACTGCCCGGGTGCAGCTCGCCCTGCTCATAGAGCGCCCACATCTCGCGGGCGAAGTCGGTTTGCAGCAACTCGGGCGCGAACCGGCCGAGCGTGCCCCTGATATTGTTGACGTCCCGCTCGAGCATGGCGAAAGCGGTATTGTTGCCCGAGGCGTTGACGACCTGAGGCAGGTCGATGATGACAGGTCCTTCCGGTGCCAGCAGGATGTTGAATTCCGACAGGTCTCCGTGGATGAGGCCGAGACTCAGCATGCGCACGATCTGCTGCATGAGAAAGCCGTGATATTCGCGCGCGACATCCGGCGTGAGCTCCACATCGCCCAGGCGCGGCGCCGGATCTCCCGCCGCGTCCCTGACGAGCTCCATGATCAGCACGTCATTGAAATAGCCGAAGGGCCGCGGCACCCGCACGTCGGCGGCCACGAGTCGATAGAGCGCGTCGACTTCGGCATTCTTCCATTCGTGCTCTTGCTCTCTGCGGCCAAACCTCGTGCCGCGGCTCATGGCGCGGGTTTCGCGGCTGCCGCGAACTTTGCGGCCCTCCTGGTATAGCGCACGCCTCTGGAAGCTGCGCTGCGCCATGTCCCGGTAGACCTTCGCGCAGCGAAGGTGTATCCCGGAGCGTACGATGTAAACCGTGGCCTCCTTGCCGCTCTTCAGTGAACGGATGACTTCATCGATGACGCCGTCGTCGATCAACGGCTGCAAGCCTTTGGGAACTTTCATGGTCTCCGTGGGCGCGGTCTTTCGGCCCGCGAAGCTCGTCTGGGAGGGGGGTGCGCGAGAGGCGCATCGAGAGTGCTGACGGCCATAGTGTAGCATGCTGCGACGGAGGATGCCGCGCCATGAATGTCCATACGCTCGAGCAGATAGAGACCAAAATCGCCTTCCTGGAGAGCGCGAACGCCGAGTTGAGCGATGTCGTCTTCCGGCAGCACCGGGAGATCGAAACTCTGCGCGCGCAGGTCGTCGCGCTGGCCGCGCGGATCGATGCGGTGCAAGCGGACAGCGCTGTGCGCACGCCGGAAGAGGAGCGGCCGCCCCACTACTGATCAACCCGACACGCCGCCGGCCGTGGAAGGCGGAGTCTCCTCGTTCTCCAGCCCTTCCTCGATCCGAGGCTCCTCCAGGTGCCAGGGAATGATCATCACCACCAGGCGTGACCCGCCGTATTTCAAAAGGGCGGCCTGCAGGCGGCGCATGCGCTGCCCGTGGAGCAGGTATTGCCACCAGTATTTCTTGACCACCTCGGGCAGCAGCACCGCGATCAGGCGATTGCCGTGCTTCTGCTGGATCTCGCCGATCAACTGCAGCAAGGGTCCGGTCATTCTTCGAAAGGGCGCCTTGACGCGCACCAGTTCTGGCGGGCGCACTCCGGCTCTCTTCGCGGGCTCCTCCACATCCCGCAGCCAACTCTGGCGCAGGGCCCCCTCCGGGCCGTCGGCCTCGGATCCGCCGAGCTCCGTGAAGTGCACGGCGAGGATGTCCGGTGAAATGCGCAGCGCGAACTGCAGGGCGCGATCGGTCAGCTTGTTCCAGCCCGCGGTCGCCACCAACACCAGGGGCGGCTCTCTGTTGCGCAGATTGAGCGGTCTCTCTTCACGCAGCTGTGCATCCAGTCTGGCGTAATATCGCTTGACCAGGCGGAGCACGAGGATGGTGGCGGGAATGGCGAGGAGGGTTATCCATGCCCCTTCGCTGAACTTAGCCACGATGATGATGAGGAGCGCGACGCTCGTGGCCGCCGCGCCCATGCCGTTGATGGCAAGCTGCGCTCCGTATCTGTGACGGTCCGCGGCCGCGCCGGCGGCGTGCAGCTCACGGTGCCAGTGCAGCACCATTCCCAGTTGTGACATTGTGAACGTCAGGAACGCGCCGATGGCGAACAATGGGATGAGCCGGTCCGTGATGCCGCCGAATACGACGAGCAGCAGACCGGCGGTCGCCGCCAGATAGAGTATTCCGACGGAGAACACGAGCCGGCGGCCGACGATCGCGAACGGGCGCGGCAGGAAGTCGTCCTCGGCAACCAGGCGGCAAACTCTGGGAAAGTCCACGAAGCTCGTATTTGCCGACAGGCAAAGGACGCACAGCACGCTGGCCAGCGCAATGTAATAGAAGGCCCCATGTCCGACGATCGCGCCGGCGACCTGGGAGAGCACACTCTGGTAGCCGGCCTTCGTCTGGTCCATGGCGGCGATGCCATAACCGCGTACCACGAACGTGATACCGGCGAGAAGCAAGCCGAGAAAACCGCAGATCGCACCGAGTGTTCGATGTGCGCGCGCGATGACGGGCTCACGAAAGGCACTCACGCCGTTGCTCACCGCCTCGACCCCGGTCATCGCGGTGCAGCCCGCGGCGAAGGAGCGCAGCAGCACCCACATGCTGAGCGCCGCGGTTGCGTGGGGTGGCTGTGGGGGTGCGACGATCGCCGCCGGGTGGCCGCCCGATAACAGGATCCTGCAGGCCCCGACGGCGAGGATGCCGAGAAAGCTGGCCAGGAAGAGGTATGTCGGTAATGCCCACGCACGGCTGGCATCGGCGGTGCCGCGCAGATTCATCACGGAGACCAACACGAGCGTCGCCAGGCAAAGGCTGAGCGTGTAGGGATACAGGGCCGGTACCGCCGAGGTGAGCGCACCGATACCGGCTGAGATCCCTACCGCGACATTCAGTACGTAGTCGATCATCAGCGCGGAGGCGGCGACGAGACTGGCTCCCCTGCCCAGATTCAGCTTGGAAACCGTATAGGCGCCGCCGTTGTTGGGATAGGCGCGAATCGTCTGCCGGTACGAGGCGTAAAGGATGAGCAGCAGCAACAGGATCGGAATCATCACCCAGCTGACGTACGTGAGACCCGCGGCGCCGAGCGGCATCAGCACCGTCAGAGCGGCCTCCGGCCCGTACGACGAGGATCCGAGTCCATCCAGACCCATTGCAGGCACAGCCTCGATCGCGCCGATCTTGCGCTCGACGTGCTCTTCGTTCGCCAGCCTGCGGCCCAAAATGAGCCTGAGCAGTGAAATCCTGATCGGTGGGATGGGCACGCTGGATAAACTCAGTGTGCGCACTGCTGATCCATGCGTGGCGCCGAGTAGCTGGCACGAAGCTTGCTGCAACCAACGGATCGGGCGGGGATTGGACTACTGTCGGTGATTCAGCTTACTTTCCATGACGCATCGGACGCCCCGGCGGCAGCCCTCGAAGCGACCGATATTCGAATCACCGGGGGCGTGCTCTGGAGTCAGATGGAGCACGGTCTGATTGCCTGCTTCGCCTGTGGCTCCTGGAAACACCACGGTAAGTACTACCCCAGCATTTCCATCGCCGGGGCGTGCTGTCTGGCCTTCGGAATCGCGCGCGACTCGCTCATTTCCGAGCCCATGTCCCTTTTCTCCGTGACCGGTACCACTTTCCGCGCCAACGGCGTGGCGGTGGCGGAGTACGACGAGAAGCAGGACATCTGGCAGGGTCTCATTCGGCCGATCACCTGGCAGTCCATGCGGGTGGTCAGTGCAGCGGCGGCATCGGCCCTCGCCGATGCCACCCGCTCGGTGATCCTCAATCCCTGGGATTACCCGTCCGATGCCGGACCGTTGGAAATTTTTTCATCGAAATAGACCGAATACCGCTCGTGCGCGACCTTGTAGAAGGGCACTAGCTTCACGTCGGCGGGCCGCCCGGCATCCCGTGTGTGCCAAACGAGAGGCTGGACGGGGTCCGGCTTCACCCACTCCTCGACCGGCCGGCCGCGAATGTCGAGCGTCGGAACGGCGACCGGGTCCGGCACCTTTGCGAACTGGTACTGGTCCACGCCGGCGATGGGAATGGGGGGCGACATCAGCGCACTGCCCAGGTCCGCAGCCAGGACGGTCGGTCCCGCCAGGATGGCGAGCTTGGAAGGGTGGTGCGCCATGCGCTCGATCCGAAGCGGGGTGCGCAGCTCGATCTCCACGACATCGCCGTCCCGCCAGCGCCGGGTGAGATCCAGGTACGTGCCGGGTTTGCCGGCATTGATGGCCTTGCCGTTGAGCTTCACGAGCATGGTGGGCGTCGACCAGTGGGGATGGCGCAATCTCAGCGTGGCGCGCACCGGGCGCGCACAGGCGAGCTGCAGCCGCACGCTGTTGGAATCCGGAAAACGCGTGTGTTGGCGGACCGTGATGCCCTTCTCGCGCCAGTGCAGCCGCGATGCCAGGTAGAGGTTCACCCAGAGCGTGTCGGCATCGTGATAGTAGATGCCGCGCGAGTACTTCGCGTGGTTCTCCATACCCGTGCCGTCGCAGCACCAGCACGAATCCCACTGTGATGAGAATGTCTTGAAGTGTCCCGGCTGCATCGAGAAGTAGTAGGTCATCCCGCCCGTGGCCGGATCCTGCGAGCCGAGAATGTGGTTGATCACGGCCCGCTCGTAGAAGTCCGCCGCCTCCATCGAGGCGTTCCAGCAGAAGTAGTGGTTCGTGAGCTTGAGCATGTTGTAGGTGCAGCAAGTCTCCGCCGAGCCGACGGAAAGATGCTGCCATGCATCGCCGATGGGGAAGAAGTTCTCCCGGTCGCTGTTGCCGCCGAAGACGAAGCTGCGATGGCGGACGACGGTCTGCCAGAAAAACTCCGCGCCGGTGCGGTAATCGCTGCTGCCCGTGAGCTCGTATTGCCGGGCGATGCCGATGACGCGCGGGATGTACTGATTCGAGTGCAGGCCGTTCAGGATGTCCTCGTGGCGCATGAGCGGGGCGAGCTGCGCGGCCTGGTTGAACTGCGCCGCGAGCGCGCGGTGAGCCTCATCGCCGGTCATGGCGTAGACGTCGGCCAGCACCTCGTTCATGCCCCCCTGTTCGCTGACGAGCATCGTCTGCATCTGAACGGTGCTCAATCTGCGCGGGAACTGCGCCGCCCAGTCCGTCATGCCGAGGAGGATCTCCCGGGCCCGGGCACGACCCATGTAGAGCCATACATCGCGCAGCCCGGCCATGACCTTGTGCACGGTGTACCAGGGCGACCACAGGCCGTTCAGTCTAAACGTATAGAGCGAGTGCTCGACGTGTGTCGCGCGCGAATCGTGCAGATCGACGTTTCCGGCGAGGACCTGTTTGAACGCGGGCTTGCTCTGCGGAATGCCGGTGCAGTAGCCGCGGAAATCCGGGTCGTCGCGGCCGTTGGCTTCCTGACAGGCCGCGAGCCGCGGCAGCAGCAGATCCACCTTCCGCGCGAGCCGCGCATCGCGCGTGTGGGCGTACATCATCGCCGCGGCGGAGAGGTAGTGTCCGCCGTAGTGGCTGGCAAGCCCCTGGCTCTCCCAGCCCCCGAGGCTGGGCGCGCGCGGTTTGAGCCCCGCCACCTGCTCGAACGGAGCGAGCAGGCGATCGCAGTCGAAGCTCGCCATGTACTCGAGGTCCCGCGTCATGTTGTCGCGGAACGGACCCGGCAGCAGCGTCACGTCGGCCAGGTGGAATTCACGACAGGCCAGCGGCACCGCTTCCGGCAGCCGCACGCCCGACAGCCTGTCCTGCGGCACGATCGCGATGGCGCGCCTGGCGGCCCAGGTGGCCAGGCCCGCTGCCGCCGATAACAACATACGGCGCCGGGTGGTGGTTGAGCTCACCCGATGATCGTCGCAATTCTCGGACAAATTGGCAAGCCTGCCCGGGCTCAATGCGGCCGCAGCTGCAGCTCGCGAAGTCGGTAATCGATGATGAGTGAGTCGAGGAGCCCGAGCGCATCCATGCCGATGACGAGGGCCGGCTCCCGCGTCAGGTGCCAGTGCTCGAAGATGCGCACTTCGCCGTAGGTGATGCGGGCCCCGTGGATTTCGATGCCCCCGAGGACTATCGGAGGGCTGATGAACATCTCGCCGCTCTGGACGGCCGTCGTCACATCGAAGATCCGGTCCGGCGTGCCCTGTGCGTGGCGGCTCACCAGAGCAGCGCGCAGGGCTTCGTTGCCGATGCTGCGCTGCGCGCCCGTATCGATCACCGCGTGCACCTTCACCTGATCCACCGAGCCGCGCACCATCAGCAGCCCCGGACCCGAGCGCTCCAGGGAAAGCGTGATGAAGCCGATCGGCGCGCTGCGGCCGTGCGAGCGCGCGATCGTGATCCGGTCATCGAGAAAATCGATCTCGATCCGCTTGTCCGACAGACCGTCGGTCCCGAGCACCCCTTGGGCTCCGCCGAGGGCATCGGCAATGATCGGCAGTGTGACCGATCGGATCTCGAGATCGCCTACCCTGAGCGAGTCGGCATGAACGGTTGGAACGACGGCGTTGCCGGCGACACCCCTTACCAGCACGGGGTGCGAGAAATCAGGTGTCAGCCCCAGCGTCGTTGCGACCTGCGCGATGATCGCGGAACCGCTCGCGCCGGTATCGAGGACCAGCCGGAATGGGCCGCGGCCGTCGATCATGACCGGTGCCCATATGCGTCCGATCCGGTCCCGCCGGGTGGGTGCGACGAAGCGTGGCTCCGGGGCCTGCACGACCACGCCGGGTGCCGGCACTTGCGTTTCTGGCGGACGAGGTCCCGATTGCGCAGACTGTGCGTCGCGGGCGCGCGCGTGCGGCGGCAGCGCAGCGCTCGCGAGAAAGGCTGCGAGCAACGCCCGCCGAACAAAGACCGCTGCGCAATTGCCCCTCATTGCGCAGCGGTGCCTCGTGGCGCTCCCGGGACATCGACCTTAGAACTTCGCGGTGAACGCGATGAAGACCTGCCGTCCAAGGTAATCGTATGCGTCGAAACTGTTCGCCGCGCCGGCGTTGCCGCTGATGTCGAGCGAAGGAATGATGGGTGGATCCTTGTCGAGCACGTTGCTCACCCCGGCGCGCAGCACCAGTTGTCTCGTGGCATACCACTCCGCCGTCAGGTCGAGATAGCTGTAGCCTGCAATGCGCGCGTTGTATTGATCGTATGCGCCCTCCTCGGCGAAGTGGAGCAGCGGGTTGCTGGAGTTGTTGTCGAACGTCGTGGGCCCGATGAAGCGCCACTGGGCGGAGAGGAGCACATCGAGCGGTGTCTTCCAGCTGAGCCGCATGACGTGGCGCCAGCGGGGGTTCACCGAGCCGTTCTGGCAGGTGCTGCCGAAGAGGCCTGCGCAGTCGAAGCTCGGGGAGCCGGGGTATGGTGTCGTGGTGTCGTGCCAGAGGTAGGCGCCATTCAGGCTGGCGCTCAGACTGCCGAGGCGGCCCGGCAACAGGTGGCGATAGGCCATTGTCACATCGAACCCGGACACCACCGAGACGCCGAGGTTGAAGTCCTTCTGCAGGAAGTAGCCACCCCCCGCCACGGTGGCGCCGGTGAGCGCGCCCGCCGGCGTGCGCACGATCTGGCTGCAGTAGATCGGGTTGTCATCGTTCAGGCAGCCATTGAGAATCGTAGAAAACGGGTAGTTGCCGATCTGGTCCTTGAGCTGGATGTGGTAATAGTCCACGGTCGCAGTGAAATCCGGCAGCATCCTGGGCGTCAGGCTCACGCCGAGGGACCAGGTGTTCGCGATCTCGGGCTTCAGCTCAGTATTTCCCTCGATCACCTGCCCGCACTGCCCCGACACGCATTGGGTGATGCTGTTGACCCCGCTCACGGGGTTTACGGCGTATTGGGCGGGCGTGACGCCCGTGCGCTCGCATTGCTCGAGCGTGGCGGTGGGCGTGCCCGCGCAGGGGTCCGTCCCGAGGACGGCCTCCTGGCCGTAGGACGGCGCCAGGAACAGCTCGATGAGGTTCGGGGCTCGGATGGCGCGATCGAACGAGAAGCGCAGCCGGGCATCGCGGATCGGCGCGTATTGCACCTCGAACTTGTAAGTGTTCGTGGTGCCCGTGGTGTTGTAATTGGAATAGCGATAGCCGACGTCCGTCGTCAGATCATAGAACCCGGGCTGGCTGTGCGCGATCGGCAGACGCAGCTCCACGAACCCTTCATTCACGTCGTAGTGCTCGTCGATATTGACCAGCGCTCCTGAAAAGCCGGCCAGATTGCCCGAGGTCTCGGCGCCATCCGGGTCGAAGGTGACGCTGTCCATCCGGTGCTCAAAACCGAGATTGACCGCAGCGCCGTCGTTCGCCCAGGGTGTCCGCAGTCCGTACCCGCCGAGCTCGCCCGTAAAGTCGATATGGGCGATCTGCTCGGTGTTGTTGCCGTAAGCCGTTCCCGGTGTGGACAGGTAATCCAGCGCTGCCTGAGTCACTCCCCCCGTAGAGAAGATGTTCCAGGGCACGCACTGGCCGCCGCTGATGCAAACCGGCGCGCCGGTCGCGGAGTTGGTGGTCACCTGCAGCGCATCGTTGATTTTGGAGTAGTCGAGGTAGTCGGTATTGCGCTGGAACGTGGTCACGTAGTAATAGGAGCCGTACAGGTCGTACGTCCAGTCATTGTCGATGTCGCCTTTCGTGCCGATGACCGCCCGGATGTTGTTGTGCTCGTAGAACGAGGTGCGGCCCCCGCCTTCGAGGTTGCGGCGACCGATCGAGACGTCCGCGCTGTTGCCCCTGGAGCCCGGGTCGGCCGCGTCCGCGGCGATCTGGGCGGGCGTGCAGAGCAACGCCTGTTGCTGCGCGCTCAGGAGGGGATTGCTGCAGTTGACGAGCTCGTTGTTGTCCGCGGTGAAGGGGTCGCCGCCGATGAATATCCCGGATGGCGCCACGACCGCCGTGCTGCGGTCGTCCATCCAGAAGAATTCCACGTAGGGCTGCAGGTGATCGTTGAGCTTTTCATGAGACAGGAAGCCCGCCTGGAGCCGCTTGTCCTCACGCTGCAGATACTCGTAGCTGTTGAAATCGAAGATGGCCGGCGGATTCGATCCCGCCTGCGGCCAGGGGAGGAACTGGTTGCCCACCACGGTGTATTCGATGCCGGCGCCGGGCGCGATCCCGACCGGAGTGAAGCGGTTGGAATTCGAGCTGCCGAGGCACTCGACGTTCGAGAAAGTAGGCGAGGCGATCAGGCCGTTCGAGACCAGCTGGCAGTCCGAGAAGTCGCGCGCCGCGGCCGTCACCGGCTGTTGCTGATGGTAAACGAACCAGCCGGTGAAGTTTCCCTTGCCGTCATCGAAGTTTCGACCCACGAGAATGGAGAGGTCGTGCTTGTAGCCGTCGCGGATGCCGCCGGTCGGAACCGTCGGCTGGGCGGTGAAGCCCGTATCGGGATCGTCCATGCCCAAGAGTCCCTGGATGTAGGTGTTGTGCTGGTCGTGCTGGCTGAACCCGTACTGGCCGTCGATCTGAATGCCTTCGAAGTTCTTCTTGAGAACGAAATTGACCACGCCCGCGATGGCATCGGAGCCGTAAGTGGCGGATGCGCCCCCGGTCACCACATCGACGCGCTCGATCAGAGGCACCGGTATCTGGTCGATGTCGGGCGCGACATTCTGATTGGAGGTGCTGGGGTCGCCAACGCCCAGCCGGCGTGCATTGACGAGTACGAGCGTGCGCTGCGGACCGAGGCCGCGCAGGTCGACGGTCGAGAAACCTCCAGTCGAGGTCAGCGGGCTCGAGGTGTTACCGAAGTCCGCGTTCGCTCCGATGATGTTCTGCGGCAATTGATTCATCACATCGGTGATGTCGGTATAGCCCTGCAGACGCACATCCTGGCTCGAGACGATGGTCGTGGGGCTCGTGGCGGTGACGTTGCCCGCCACCGGGATCCTGGAGCCGGTTACGACCACTTCCTGCAGCAGATTGGACGCCGGCGCCGCCGGCGCGGGCGGGGCCTGCTGTGCCTCGACGTCAGCGATGAACAGGCGCGCGAATATCGCAATCATGGCTGCGATCAGCGCCTTGCGGCTTGGAGTCATGTGTGTTCCCCTGAAAGAGTTCTTTCGAATGATCGTTGCTCTCGGGCCACGCGCACGGCTGCCAACTGGCTTCATGCGCGCTGTTGGTGCAACGACGATAGCCGGTGCAAGCGAGTGCCGATGCTTCAATGTGACGAAGCGGCGCCAGCGTGGGAGGAAGGCGTCGGATGCAGGGACGAACTGTTGCCGTCAGGGCGGTCAGTGATGCCGGCTTGCGATCGACAACATGAGCTCAATCGGGAGTCGGGCAGCATTTCCCGTGGCGCCCGAGCATCGGGGCTTCGCCGGCCGGATGCCGATCAGTAACCGGGGGCGCGGCGCCGCAGCGGGAGTGCCGCGAGGATCATGTCGCGGTAGGCATGACCGGAGTGCAGGCTGGCCCCGGTCGTGAGGGTAAACACGAACGAGCCCCGGCCGATCGGTTGCGCATAGGCGATGGCCCGGATGTTGAGCAGCAGCGAGCGCTCGATTCTCACGAAGCCGGCCCGTGCGAGGACGATCTCGAGCCGCTTGATCGACTCGCGAGCGATGTACTCGACGCCGGCGCGGTGATAGGTGACGTAGTTGCCGGCGGACTTTACGTAGTCGATCTCGAACGTGTCGAGGGGGTAGAGCCTATGCTCGCGCTCGCCGACGAGGAACCGAGGCCCCTCGGCGTCGCTGGCGGCGCCCTCCGCGTCCGGTGAGGCCCCGCGACGGTGAGCAGCGCCCGTCGGGTGCGGTACGCGGCGCGCTCGGGCGCGCAGTATGGAGGCGGAAATGGCGGCGCCGGTCACCGGCTTCACCAGGAAGTCCATCGCTCCCGCGGCGAACGCCCGCGAAGCCTCGTGCACATTGGCGGTGAGGAGGATCGTCCGGCGTTGCTGCCGCCGCCGAAGCGCACCGAGCACATCGAAGCCGGTCATGTCCGGCAGGTCGGCATCGAGCAGCATGAGGTCCGGCCGCAGGCATGCCGCTGCCTCGATGGCGCCGGCACCCGTGCCCGCTTCGCCCACCACGTGAACGTCCGCCATTCCCTCGCAGAGCCGTACCAGGCCCGTTCGGGCGGCCGGCTCGTCGTCGACGATGAGCAGATTCATGGGTGGATATCACACTGGCTGGCGCTCGCGGTGTCCAGAGCGGATTCTCGCGCTCATCCGCGAGTTTCCCGCGTTCGTCCCCGGAATTCTCGAGGTGACGCGCCGCGCTCCATCGGGGCAACCAACGCAGGGGCGAGTCGGCGCCGGGTCCAGCACGAGTACTTCCGGTGCACGCCCGGGCGAGCGGCGTGCGCCGCCACGCCGTGACCCGCGCCGATACCCGCCGGCGTGCAGGCATGACGCTTTGCAGCGGACAACACGCAGTTCATCCCCGTAGCGATCCGTCTCGTCACATTCTTTCTCCCCTGCAGTCAGGCGCTGTTACGTTGCCGGTGTGAACCTCATCGATGGCGTCGTGCAATGTCGCACGCCGTTTCTCGTGCGCGATCCGGCGAGCGGCGCAGTGATGGCACTCAACAACGCTGCGGACTGCGCCGAGCGCGTCGCGCACTGCCCGTTGCGCTATGTACTGACTGACGAGTTGGTCCATTTGTGCGCCGAGCTGGCATACCCTGCCGGAGCACGGGTCGGCGCCTGTGCGGACCTTCTGCGCGCACCGGCCGAGAGGCTGTGGGTCGAGTGGCGTCACGCGCCCTGGCAGAGAGCGTTACAGCAGCATGGCTCTCTGACGATGCCGGCGGATTCGCCTTCGGCCGAGCGCTACGGCATCTGGGCGCGCTCATCGCCGGACGGGCGGCGCGGGGTCCTGCGCACATTCTGGGGCGCCACGGAGCATGATGTGCTCGCCAGCAGCGTCGAGGCCTACTTCGACCTCGATACCGCCGCGGGCGAGGAGCCGGAGCCGCTCGATGGGGCAGAGGGCTCTTGCGTGAGGCTGGATGACAACGAACCCCCGGATGAGGATGTCCTCGCTCGCTGCTTTCGGTTCCGCTACGAGCCGAGCTGGGAGCGGTACTACGCGAACGCCGCACTCACGCGCGAACAGAAATTCAACTTGTGGCGGCATGCCGTCAGGACGATTGCCATGGACGTCCCGATGCTGCTCGCGTTCTTCCTCCTGCTCGCGACCCGCAATGGGTTGCCGCAGCGCACACAGACATTCGAGCGCCTCAACCGGCGCCGGCTGCGCGGCGGGAAGGCACCCCTGCTCGAGCACATCGAGGTGCGGGTCCCGATGCTGCCGGGGCACCCGCAGGTGCCGCGAGGTGAGCCGCAGTCCACGCGGATGAGTCCGCGCCTGCATCACGTGCGCGGCCATCTCGTGCGCCGGGGTAGCCAGATCTTCTGGCGGGTCCCGCATCTGCGAGGCAGTGCCCGCGCCGGCATCGTGCGAACGCGTACGGTCGTCTGGAGCATCGACCGGGGCGCCGGAGCCGCCCGAGAGAGCGGCTGACGGCCCGAAGTCGCGCCAGGGCGGCGGCGCGAGTCTTGCGACCTCCGGCGCGCACCTTACGCGCACGACACCCCGGAGGATGAACACATGAGCCCGGCTCCCGCGCCGAACATCGAGCCGCGCCCCCTGTTGCGCGGCCAGAAGGCTCTGGTGACCGGAGCCAACTCCGGCATCGGCCGTGCGACCGCCATCGCCCTGGGACAGGCGGGCGCGGATGTGGTCGTCAACTATGTGACCGGCGAGGATCGCGCCGAAGCTGTCGTCGAGCAGATTCGCCGCGGCGGCGTGCACGCGTACGCGCACTGTGCGGATGTCTCGGACGAAAGCCAGGTGGTGGAGATGTTCCAGCGCATGCTCGCAGAGTTCGGCACCATCGATATCCTGGTCAACAACGCCGGGCGTCAGAAGGACGCGAGGTTCGTCGATATGACCCTGGCGGACTGGAATGCGGTGCTGAGTGTCAATCTCACCGGTCAGTTCCTCTGCGCCAGGGAAGCCGTGCGGGAATTCCTGCGCCGGGGCATCGTGCCATCGGTGTCCTGCTCCGCGGGCAAGATCATCTGCATGAGCTCCGTGCACGAGACCATTCCCTGGGCGGGCCACGCGAACTACGCGGCGTCAAAGGGCGGCATCATGATGATGATGAAAAGCATTGCGCAGGAATTCGCGCCGCATCACGTCCGTATCAACAGCATCGCGCCGGGAGCGATCCGCACGCCGATCAACACTGCGGCCTGGAGCACGCCCGAGGCGTATCAGAGCCTGATGACGCTGGTACCCTACAAGCGGATAGGCGAGCCCGAGGACATCGCACGCACGGCCGTATGGCTGGCCTCCGACGAGTCCGATTACCTGGTGGGCGCCACCCTCTTCGTCGACGGTGGGATGACGCTGTACCCTGGCTTTACCGAGAACGGTTGATCCGGACGCCCGTCAACCAGCAGGTCGCGTAGGCAGGTGCTTGCCGCCGGCGTACTGGCTCAGCCAGTCGCCCGTCGGCAGGCCGACGATGGACGCCCAGCGGCCGCGCTCGTCGCGATAGAGCAGGGTGGGAGTGCCGATGCCCCCCACCGCATCCATGGCCGAGAGATGCGCCTGCAGCACGGCCTGCAGAGCCTTGTCCTGCGAGCCGGCAGCCTCGATCCCGCCTGCCTCATGGGTGGTGTCGAAGTGATCCTCGTCCTTGTGCAGCGCCGCGCGCGGATCACGCGCCGACAGAATCGTGGTTGCCTTGGCGGCGCTGGTCGATTGCAGGAAGGCGACCATCACCCAGCGCAGCTGCAGTCGCCCGGACGAGACCAGCGGCTCGGCCATTGTGTAAAAGCGATAGCAGACGCTGCAGTTGGGGTCGGCGAATACATAGAGAAGGGGTGCTGTCGCACGGCCTTCATGGATGAGGTGGCCGCCGCCGTCGAGCTTGCTCACTATCGCGGCGTAGTCGGGCTTCGGGCTATACCGTGCGCGATAGTCGTCGGTGAGATCCGCGCCCTTCGGCGAGATCACATGGCCGACGAACAGGTAGCCGTTCTCCCCGTAGACGACCTGCGTGCCGTCCTTGTTGCTGACGATGTAGCCCATGAGCCCCGGGACCTCCGTCGTGAACTGACTGACCACCTTCACCTTGCCGGCCTCGACCAACTGGACGAGCACGGGTGGCAGAGCGGGAGACGGGGGCGGCGTCGCCGCGAAGGCCGGCAAAGCAAGGAGCAGGGCGCCGAGGCCGACGAGGCGACGGCGAGCAAGGCTGGGCTTCATGGATTCCTTGACGGGGTGACCAAGTCACTCAGTGTACCCCATCGGGGCGAGCCGGTGCCCTTCAGCGAGGACACTCGAAGTGTCCTCGCTCCGGCGAGCGCCCGCGCACGGATGCGCGGCCAAGGGCCTGCCGCCCGCGGATGGCGGTGGCACGGCCTCCAACTCGAATCGTCCTGTTCGGGCGCTCGCCGAACCCCCACTCCTGATCAAACCGTGTGCGGGTGCCCTGCCGTACTGTCGACGTGATCATCATTCGGGCTGTGTGCCTCGCGCCCGAATAGTATGACGTCGGATGCCGAGATGATCGCGGCGATGATCGCGCTGATGAGCCCGAGGTAGCCGCTGATGATCTCGAAGATCCGCAGATCTGCCCAACCGTAGAGCGCCTTGGCGAGAAAAGTGAGCGAAATGCCGAGCAGGAAGAGTTGCCGCGGCAGCCCCGCCCGGAAAGAGCCCAGCCATAAGTAGCCGAAAGCCACGGTCCAGACGATCCAGAACCAGCCGACATAACTCATGGGCGCCGCTGCGCCGCTTGCGATGGATGCCATCCCCGAATGCCCAGCCGTGAACAACACGGCGGACGCGAAGAACACGATGGAGTCCAGGCTGCGGCCATGCAGATAGGCGAGGATGCCGATGATCGCGAGAAGCAGCGCGAAAGGCAGCATGAGAGAGCTGCCGACGGTATATATGTGGTCATACCAACCGGCGGCAGACATCGACAGCATCCAGGATGTCAATGCGAGTGCCATGTATCCCACCGTCGAGGTGGTGACGCAGCGGTTGTTCAGGTCAGTGACGTTGATAGCCATTCGAAGGTACCTCTTGTTCTCGAGTGAGTTGCGGTGGAATACGCCTCCATGTCGGAATAACAGCGACGATTTTACTCCTAACCGCGGAGCAACACCCGACAGGAGCTGAAGCTCGAACGGGGCCGGGCAAGGCGGGGCGGGGGACGCATCCGGGGCAGGCGGATGCCGACCACTCCAGATCCCGCCCGAGCCCGATGCGGCGAGTACGAGCGGACGGGCTCAAATGCGAGTGATACGCATTGGCTTCGAGCGCGCCGACCCGGCGCTGCGCGGCGACACTTGGAACCTGCGCGGGAGTGGCGCGTAGAATTCAGCGATCCCCCGCGGTGGCGTCGGTTAGCTCGCCGATCGGACTGTCGTGCATCCAAAGCTCCCTCTCATCCTCACGCTCCTCGCCGGGGCTGTCCTTGCGGCTGGGCTCACTGCGTGCGGCGGCGGCAACGGCAGCGGCATGTCCGCTCCGGCGCCACCACCGTCGAGCTCGAGCTCACCGCCTTCGCAGCCGCCGCCCACGCCATCGACGAATACGGATGTCACGACATACCGGGACGATGTAGCCCGTACCGGCTCGAATCTGACGGAGTCCGTACTTACCCCGGCGGACGTCAATTCCTCCTCCTTCGGACTCCTTCGGATCCTCTCGGTCGATGGCAAGGTCGATGCGCAGCCGCTCTACCTGTCGCATCTGACGATCGGCGGCGCTGCGCACGATGTCGTGTTCGTCGCGACGGAGAACGACTCGGTCTATGCCTTCGACGCGCAGACGGGTGCCACGCTGTGGCACGTGTCGGTCCTCGGCTCCGGGGAGACGCCGAGCGACGACCGCGGCTGCAGCCAGATCACCCCGGTGATCGGGATCACATCGACGCCCGTCATCGACAAGAGTGCGGGTCCCCACGGCGCGATATTCGTCGTGGCCATGTCGAAGAATTCAGCCAATTACTACCAGCGCCTGCACGCGCTCGACGTCACCACGGGCGCGGAGCTCTTCAATGGTCCGACGACGATCAATCCCACCTACTCGAGTTCCCCGGGTGGCCTGAAGACTTTCTCACCGGGACAGTACGCGGAGCGGGCCGCGCTTCTGCTCGAGAATCACACGATCTACACGAGTTGGACCTCGCATTGCGACATCCAGCCCTACTCCGGATGGGTCGTCGCCTTCAGCGAGAGCACCCTGGCCGAGACTGCGGTGATCAATGTCGCCGCAGACAGCGATGCGGGCCCCTCGATCTGGATGAGCGGTGGCGGGCTCGCAGCCGACAGCACCGGCAATATCTACGCGGAGACCGCCAACGGCGCCTTCGACACTGTGCTGAGCTCAGGGGGAATGCCGCAGAACGGAGATTACGGCAACTCTTTCCTCAAGCTCTCGACCGCGGGGGGCGGTCTCGCGGTGGCGGACTATTTCGCGCCATCGGACGAGGTGGCGGAGTCGGCCGCGGACGTGGACCTCGGTTCGGGCGGGGCCACGCTGTTGCCGGACATGACGGACGCCGGTGGCGTGGTGCGCCACCTTCTGGTCGGCGCCGGCAAGGACGGCAGGCTCTACGTGCTCAACCGCGACAACATGGGCAAGTTCAGCTCATCGGGCAACGCCATCTGGCAGGAGCTCGACGGTCTCTTCGCGAACGGCATCTTTTCGACGCCCGCCTATTTCAACGGAACGCTCTATTACGGCGAGATCGGTGCAACGCTGAAGGCGTTCCCCGTCGCGAACGCCAAGGTCTCCAGCCTGCCGGCATCGGAGAGCGGCACTCAATATTCCTATCCCGGAACGGCGCCGGCTGTCTCCGCCAATGGCACTTCCAATGGCATCGTCTGGGCCGTGGCGAACGGCAGCACCGCGGTGCTGCATGCCTACGACGCGACGGACCTGACGCATGAGCTTTACAACAGCACGCAGGCCGCCGGCGGCCGGGACAACTTCGGCGCCGGCAACAAGTTCATCACACCGACGATAGCCGACGGCATGGTCTTCGTCGGCACGCCCAACAGCGTGGCGGTATTCGGCGAGCGATAGCGGACCGGACAGGGGCGCTCCCGATCACCTTGCACCGCTCGGCGAGAGGGGTACATTCGCCTCATGAAACCGCACGCTCGGCATGTGGCCCTCGCAATCGTCGTGGCGCTCATTCTGCTGGCGGTCGCGACAGTCGTCGCGCACTCGATTCGCTAGAAGCGGGCCAGGGCCTACCGCGCGAGCCGCACGAGGCGCGCGACGGCCTCCATGTCGACGGCATTGCGCTCGCGGGCATGATCGTATGCGGCCGTGATCAAGGCCGAGCGCTTCGCGGCGGAGAGGTCGAGGCCCGCGGCCCGCAACTGTTCGTCGGCGGCGGTCATCACCGCCTCGAGCAGCGGCAGGTCGAGGGTTGCATGCGACGGATGGCGATAGGGCGGTGGCGCCTCCCGCACCGTCGCTCCCGGCGCGCCTTCCGGCTGCATCTGCCGCGGGCCTTCGCCGGTGACCAACCACTCGATACGGGTCTGGGTCACGTCACAGAGCGTGCGCAGGTCGGTGACGTTCGGCTCCGATTCCCCGCGCAGCCACTTGCGCACCGCGCCCTCGGAGCGGGCGATGGCCTTCGCGAGGCCACTCGCACTGCCGTGCGCCTTGAGTACTTGCCGAAGGCGTGTGGCAAAGCCTCCAGCCTCCTGTCTTTCCCGCCGTCCGGTGTTCACGTCTGCTGAGCTACGCAGGGTGAGAGGTTGCAGCACAAATGTAGTCCCAACCGGGGTCGTTCGCCAAGGGCTCCCTCACGAAAGTATTGACTCGTCGTACTTAAATGCCATAAATTGCCAATGTGGCATGAGGCCGGCCAAAACGACGGAAAGCGGACGCGCCGCTCGAGGGCGTCGCGCTTCATCTGCGGCATATCCGATCGGCCGTCATCGTGGCGATTGCCGCCTTGCGCCGGCAGAACTGCGAATTGGACGAGGATATCGCCCGCCTGCTGCAGCGGTGCGTCTGCGATCGCATAGACGATCAGATCGAGAAGCTGGAGAAGAGGGCCGGTGCTGGCAGCGAGGCACGGTGAGAGCCGTGCCACCGGTCCTCCCTCAAAGCCACCGGCGAGCCCACGCCTGATCCCGCTATAATTCTTCTTCTGCCCGCTGCCCGGCGAAAGTGGCGGAACTGGTAGACGCGCTGGACTTAGAATCCAGTGGGGAAACCCCGTGAGGGTTCGAGTCCCTCCTTTCGCATTCCCGCTTTGATTTTTCCGAGGATATCCGTTGATGCAAGTTTCAGTGTCCGCTACCTCCGGCCTCGAGCGCCGCATGGAGGTGGCAGTGCCGGCCGACCGAATCTCCACGGCGGTCGAGCAGCGCCTGAAGGAGATCTCCCGCACCGCGCGTCTGAAGGGCTTCCGGCCCGGCAAGGCGCCGCTGCCCGTCGTGCGCAAGCAGTTCGGGGAGCAGGTGCGCGCGGAGGTCATGGGCGATCTCATGCGCAGTTCCCTCGCGGAAGCGCTCAGCCAGGAGAAGCTGACGCCGGCCGCCGGGCCGCGCATCGAGCCGATCGCGATGTCGCCCGGCGCGGACCTCAAGTTCGCGGCCACCTTCGAGGTCATGCCGGAGATCCGGGTCAAATCACCTGCGACGCTGGCGGTGGAGCGCCCGAGCGCGACGGTCGCGGAGGGAGATATCGATGCGATGCTGGAGAGCATGCGCCGCCAGCGGCCGGTATTCACCGCCGTCGATCGTCCGGCGCGTGAGACCGACCGTGTGACGGTGGACTACACCGGCCGCATCGGCGGTGAGCCGTTCGAGGGCGGTGACGGCAAGGACGTCCCGATCGTGATCGGCTCGCGCCAGTCGCGGCCGGAGCTCGAAGAGGGGCTGAAGGGCGCGGTGGCGGGCGAGAACCGCACCGTTGCGGTGACGTTCCCGGCCGAGCTTTCCAACCCAACACTCGCCGGCAGGACGGCCGAGCTCGCGCTCACCGTGAAGAGCGTGGAGGAGCAGTCGCTGCCCGTCATCGACGAGGAATTCTGCCGTGCCTTCGGTGTCGAAGCAGGCGGAGTCGACGCGCTGCGGGCGGAGGTTCGCAAAAGCATGGAACGGGAGCTCGCGGATGTGATCCGCAACAGAGTCCGGACCCAGGTTCTCGATGCACTCTATGCCGAGAACCCCATCGATATCCCGCGAGCGCTGGTTGAAGAGCAGGTCCAACAGTTGCAGATCGATGCGGCGCGACGCATGGGCGTGCGTGACGCGTCCAAGTTGCCGCCGCGGGAGCCCTTCGAGGCGCCGGCACGCAAGCGGGTCGCCCTCGGGCTGCTCATGGGCCAGATCGTCAAGGCGGAGAGCATCGCGGTCGACCGCCAGCGCGTCCAGGCGCGCATCGAGGAGCTGGCGGCGGGCTATCCGGATTCCGACGAGGCGCGGCGCGCGTACCAGCACAACGCGGAGGCCATGCGGCAGATCGAGTCCGTGGTGCTCGAGGATCAGGTGATCGACTGGATCATGGAGCGCGCCAAAGTGACCGATGCGCCCATGAGCTTCCAGGAGATCACCGGCTTCGGCACGAACGCCCAGCCCCAAGGCGCAAACAAGTCAGGCGAGACAACCCCATCATGAACGAGCGTGCACTGAACCTGGTCCCCATCGTCGTCGAGCAGACCGCCCGCGGCGAAAGGGCTTATGACATCTATTCGCGCCTTCTCAAGGAGCGCTTGATCTTCGTCGTGGGCCCGATCGACGACTACATGGCCAACATCGTGGTGGCGCAGATGCTCTTCCTGGAGTCCGAGAATCCGGAGAAGGACATCGCGATCTACATCAATTCACCGGGCGGAGTCGTGAGCGCGGGGCTGGCGATCTACGACACCATGCAGTTCGTGAAGCCCGATGTGAGCACGATCTGCATCGGCCAGGCCGCCAGCATGGGCGCCGTGCTGCTCGCGGCCGGGGCGGCGGGCAAGCGCTACTGCCTGCCGCACGCGCGGGTGATGATCCACCAGCCCCTCGGCGGCTTTCAGGGCCAGGCGGCGGACATGGAGATCCACGCCAAGGAGATGCTGGAGACCCGCGACCGGTTGAACAAAATCCTGGCCAAGCACACCGGCCAGAGTGTCGATCGGATCAAGCAGGACACCGATCGCGACCGATTTATGTCCTGGGAGGAGGCCGTGCGGTACGGTCTCATCGACCGGGTGCTGGAGAAGCGCGGTGAGCTGCCCGCGGATGGTGGAACCGCCAAGGGTGCGGACAAGGGTACGGATAAGGGTGGAAAATCGGCGTAGTCGCCCCGAAATTGCCCTCATCGGGGGGACCGTTACCCCGGGTGAGCATCGAAGAGTCGAGGAGCCGCGTGCGGCAACAGTGAAAACCGCTATACAAGTCCCAATCTTACAAAGACTTAGCCGTGCCGGGCTGCTTTGCCTAGCGGGCGCGCCCCGTGCTATACATGGCTTGCGAGGCTGCCTGGCCTCACGTGAGGGTATTTGATGAGCAGCGACGATTCCCGCGGCCGCCACGACGACGGTAAGCTCCTCTACTGCTCCTTCTGCGGGAAGAGCCAGCACGAGGTCCGCAAGCTCATCGCCGGCCCTTCCGTGTTCGTCTGCGACGAATGCGTAGAGCTGTGCAATGACATCATTCGTGAGGAGCTCGAAGATCGCGCCGAGCGCGCGCGCGACAAGCTGCCGAAGCCCCACGAGATCAAGAAGGTCCTCGACGAATACGTGATCGGCCAGGAGCGCGCCAAGAAGGTGCTCTCGGTCGCCGTCTACAACCATTACAAGCGTCTGCAGACCCGTACCGGCGCCAGCCGGGCGAAGGAAGATGTCGAGATCGCCAAGAGCAACATCCTGCTGATCGGGCCCACCGGCTGCGGCAAGACGCTCCTCGCGGAGACGCTGGCGCGCCTGTTGAACGTGCCCTTCACGATCGCCGATGCGACGACCCTGACAGAGGCCGGCTACGTCGGCGAGGATGTCGAGAACATCATCCAGAAGCTGCTGCAGAAGTGCGACTACGATGTCGAGAAGGCGCAGACCGGCATCGTCTACATCGACGAGATCGACAAGATCTCGCGCAAGAGCGAGAACCCGTCGATCACGCGCGACGTGTCCGGCGAAGGCGTGCAGCAGGCACTGCTGAAGCTGATCGAGGGCACGCTGGCGTCGGTGCCGCCGCAGGGCGGGCGCAAGCACCCGCAGCAGGAATTCCTGCAGGTCGACACGCGCAATATCCTGTTCCTGTGCGGCGGCGCGTTCGCCGGCCTGGAAAAAGTCATCCAGCAACGGTCGGAGGCGACCAGCATCGGCTTCGGCGCGGAAATCCGTTCCAAGGAGCGCAAGCAGAACGTCGGCAAGCTGCTGGCCGACGTGGAGCCGGCCGACCTGGTGCGCTTCGGCCTGATCCCGGAGTTCGTCGGCCGCCTGCCGGTGGTGGCGACCCTCGACGAGCTGGACGAGGATGCGCTGGTCAAGATCCTGACCGAGCCGAAGAACGCCGTCACCAAGCAGTTCCGCAAGTTGTTCGACATGGAAGGCGTCGAGCTCGAATTCCGCCCGGAAGCGCTGAAGGCGATCGCCAGGCGCGCGCTCAAGCGCAAGACCGGCGCGCGCGGCTTGCGCACCATCCTCGAGCAGGTGCTGCTGGACACCATGTACGAGCTTCCCTCGCTGGAGCACGTCAGCAAGGTGGTGGTGGACGACGCGGTGATCGAAGGCCAGGCCGAGCCCTACCTGATCTATCGCGGCAACCTGCAGCAGCAGCGCGTGGC
>DASUKK010000031.1:0-71789 GCA_036278795.1 Steroidobacteraceae bacterium
AACGGCGCGTCCTCACGGATCTTGGCAACGGCGATTTCCGGCAGCACCGTGTAGTTGGAGAACGTCGAGCAGCCCATGTAGTGGTGCACCATCTGCCCGCCGAGCGAGAAGCGGCTGGTGCCATCGGGCATCACGCCCTTGCCCTGAGTGGCGCGGATCGCCGTGCAGAGGTTGGTCTTGCGCGAGAGGCAGGATTTGCACTGCCGGCACTCGGGCGTGTAGAGCGGGATGACGTGATCGCCCTTCTTCACCGAGGTGACCCCGGGACCCACGTCGACCACGATTCCCGCGCCCTCGTGGCCGAAGACCACCGGGAACAGGCCCTCCGGGTCGGCGCCCGAGCGGGTGAACTCATCGGTATGGCAGACGCCGCTCGCCTTGATCTCGACCAGGACCTCGCCGGCCTTCGGGCCATCGAGATCGAGCGTCACGACTTCGAGCGGCTTGCCGGCCGCGTATGCAATGGCTGCTTTGGTTTTCATGGGGATTTGCTCAGGGTTCCAGGAGCCCCATCACGGGTGGGGGCACGAGTTTAGCCGCGGATCGCGGCAAGCCGCGGGGCGCCGCGGCCAGCGGCACCTGCGCGGGCCTGTTGTTCCAATTCGGAACAATCCCCTGGCTCCCTGTACCGCTTTCGACGCTCGCGGGAGTAGGGTCGCGGAGCGTGGCATAATCCCCCGGCTCGAGCGAGAGGGGGAGACTCTATGCTGCAGCCTATCGGCAGTCACGCCCGCTATATCCAGTCGGTACTGCGAGGTACCGCACGCGACGAAAGCCAGGGAACGCCCGATTACGTGAAGCGCTCTTGGCTGCGCTGCCTCACCCAATACCACCTCGACCCGCAGTCCCAGCGGGAGCCGTACGTACTGCCCCGCGACGAGCGGCTGGGCCGCAAGGAGCGCAATCTCGAGCTGGTCTCTTTCGCCGATGCGGAGATGGCGCACCTTTATCACCAGCTCGCCGGCTCGGGCTACTCCATCATCCTCACGGACCGCGACGGCGTGCTCCTCGACTATTACGGGGACTTGAGCTTCCGTAATGCCGCCTTCCGCACGGGCCTGGTCCTCGGGGCCGTCTGGAGCGAGGAGCACGGCGGCACCAATGGCATGGGCACCTGCCTGTTCGAGCGGGCGCCGCTCATCGTGCACCGCGACCAGCACTTCTTCTCGCGCAATACCGGGCTCACCTGTTGCGCGGCGCCGATCTTCGATTACCGCGGCGACCTCGTGGCGGTGCTCGATGCCTCCGGGGAGTCCGACCGCGCCCAGCAGCACACGCTGGTGCTGGTCAACATGTCGGCGCAGATGATCGAGAATCGGCTCTTCCTCTACCGCTTCAAGGACGAGTTCGTGGTGCGCTTCCACAGCCGCCCGGAGCTGGTCGGCACCTGGGGCGAAGGCATCATCGCCCTGGACCCCGCAGGCGCCATCGCCGCGCTCGATCGCAACGCCCTCTTCCAGCTCGGCGTCAAGAGCGCGGCCGAGCTCACCGGCGCGCCGCTCGAGCGGGTCTTCAATATTTCGCTCAGCGCACTCATCGGGCGCAGCCAGAAGAAGTCCTTCCACCCCCTGCCGATCTACGACGCCCGTCACGGCGGCCGGTTCTTCGCCATTGCCCAGGCGCCGCAATCGAAGCGGGCTCTGGGCAACAAGCAGCGGCTGGCGCGCATCGAGGAGTTGCCGCTCCCCGACCCGGGGCGCAGTCCTCTCGATGAGCTCGATTTCGGCGATCCCATGATGGCGCGCAACATCCAGGCCGCGCGGCGCACACAGTCACGCGACGTGCCGATCCTGCTCCTGGGAGAATCCGGCACCGGCAAGGAGTTCTTTGCGCGCGCCATGCATGCCTCGAGCGATCGCGCAGACAAGCCTTTCGTCGCAGTCAACTGCAGCTCCCTGCCCGAGGCGCAGCTCGAACAGGAGCTCTTCGGCCGCCCGCCCGGCTCGCGCGGTGCGCAGCCCGCGCCGCTCGCCGCACAGCCACCGGCGGCCCCCGCGACTCCTCAAGGCGAGGCTGCGTCCGCTTCCGCGAAAGGTGACGTTGAAGACGACCAGGGACGCATCGTGCAGGCAAACGGCAGCACGCTGTTTCTCGATGATGTCGGCGAGCTGCCGCTCGAGCTGCAGGCGCGACTGCTGCACGTGATCGAAGAGCGGGAGGTGCTGCGCCCGGGCGGTGAAGCGCCCGTCCGCATCGATGTAAGAGTGGTGAGCGCGGCGCGCGGCGGGCTGCAGGAGAAGGTGCGCCGGGGCGAGTTCCGTGAGGACCTCTTTTATCGTCTGCAGAGCCTCGTCCTGACGCTGCCGCCGCTTCGCGAGCGCAAGGACAAGGCGGCCCTCATCCGCCACATTTTCGCGCAGGAGAGCGCCGCGACCCCCTCGGTGTCGCTCGGGGACGAGCTGGCCGACGCCCTGCGCGCCTACGCCTGGCCGGGCAACATCCGCCAGCTTCGCAACGTCCTGCGCGGCATGATCGCCATGCGCTCGGGCGACCGGCTCGACGGCAGCTGCCTCCCTGCCGACTATGGCGTCGGCGAGCCGGAAGCCGTGACACCCGAAGAATCGGAGCTGCCGCCCGAGGCCCAGGGTTTGAATCCGCTGGAAAAAGCGGAGCGCGGTGCCCTGCTCAAGGAGATCGAGCTGCACCACGGCAACATCAGCCGCGTCGCGCAGAAGCTCGGGATCGGCCGCAACACGCTGTATCGCAAGATGCGACGGCTCGGGATCACTCTGCCGCCGCGTCACTGACCGATTGCGGCTAGTGTCGGGTGCGGCGACCCTCCACCGTGTCGCGGCCGATGATCTTGGAGAAGAGACTGTCCTCTTCATACAGGAGGGCGAGCTTGCGCTGCTCGAACTCCTTGAAGAACTCCTCCCAGGAGATCTCCGTCAACGCCTGATGCTCCGAATGGGGCGCATCAGGGAACATGATCCGCACGATTCCAACGTCGTCCCCCTGATGGGTGCGCGCCACCGCGGCCGGCTTGCCGCCCTTCTTTTCAGCCCATTTACGGATCGTCTCGTGATTGGTCGTCATTTCTGCCATGACATCACCTCGCAAAGCATCATCCATCGTGACTGGTCAGGTAAACGTAGACGTAGGCCGTGATGAAAAGCACGCACAAGCCGCAGACGAGAAACGTCGCGCACACGGCCGAAAGGTAGGTGAAGACCCTCGACAGGCCCTCCGCCTGGCCACCGGCGCCGCTCAGCGTGTCGAAGCCCTCCGTGAGGAGCGCCGCGGTCGCGAGAGCGAGAGCCCACCGGCGCATGCAGGCCGCGAGCTCACCCCGCCGCCGCCGGTTGTGGCGATAGGCGGCGATACGCTCCTCGCGCGTTCCGCGGCCCACGTCCTTCATCAGCCGGAACGGCGAGAACCAACGCAGCAGTGGCTCGGGCATGCCCATCCCGGACGTGGCGCGCTTCCGAAAAACGCCTTGCAGGCTAGACGATCGACGGACGCCCATGTTCCGGGATGGCCCGGGTTGCGAGACAATGCACCCCCTGCGGCACGAGCGGACGGAGCGGCATTCCATGTCAGAGACCATCTTTGGCAAGATCCTGAGCGGCGCGATTCCCTGCCACAAGGTCTACGAGGACGAGCGCGTCTTCGCCTTCCTCGACATCAACCCGCTGAGTACCGGCCATACGCTGGTGGTCCCCAAGGAGCCCGCGCCGACGCTCGATGCGCTCTCAGACGACTCGGCTGCAGCGCTAGGGCGCGCGCTGCCGCGTATTTGCCGCGCCGTCGTCGCGGTCACCGGGGTCAGGGATTACAACGTACTGGAGAACAACGGAGCCGCTGCACATCAGGCCGTTGCGCACGTGCATTTCCATATCATCCCGAAGCCGAGCCGTGAAGCGGGCCTCGGCATCGGATGGCCGGCGCGCTCGCTCGAGGCCGAGGCAGGCGCCAAGCTTGCTGCCAAGCTACGCGAGAGGATCGGCTGAGGCCAAAGCTCGAGCTTTGCCGTTTCTGTATTGCTGAATCCTGATCTGAAGTAGACCCGCTTATACTGTGCAGATGTCTGACCTGAGCGACGTAGCTCCGTCCGTGCTCGCGAAAGTCCCGAGCGGTATCAATGGCCTCGACGAGATCACCGGTGGAGGCCTACCAGCGGGACGCCCTACGCTCGTTTGCGGCGGACCCGGATCGGGCAAGACACTCGTCGGGCTGAGCTTCCTCGTGAACGGCGCCCGGCGCTTCGGTGAGCCGGGTGTGCTCATCAGCTTCGAAGAGAGCACCAGGGACCTCGCCTGCGATGTGGCCTCGCTCGGATTCGATGTGCCGGGCCTGATCGCGGCGGGAAAGCTCTTCGTCGACTACATCCACATCGATCGCAACGAGATCGAAGAGACGGGCGAGTACGACCTGGAGGGGCTCTTCGTCAGACTCGAGTGCGCGGTGCGCCAGGTGGGCGCCAAGCGCGTAGTGCTCGATACCATCGAATCCCTCTTCGGCGGCTTCTCGAACGAGGGCGTCCTGCGCGCCGAGCTGCGCCGGCTCCTGCGCTGGCTCAAGCAGAGAGATCTGACGACCGTCATTACCGGCGAGCGCGGCAGCGAGACCCTCACTCGCCAGGGGCTCGAGGAATACGTGACCGATGCGGTGATCCTGCTGGATCACCGTGTGCGGGATGAGCTTTCCACCCGGCGCCTGCGCATCGTCAAGTACCGGGGCTCCTTTCACGGCACCAATGAGTATCCGTTTCTCATCGACGAGCAGGGCCTCAGCGTCCTGCCCGTCACCTCACTGCGGCTGGACCATCCGGCACCGATGGAGCGCGTCTCGACGGGTGTTCCGCCCCTCGACGCCATGCTGGGCGGTCTCGGATTCTACAAGGGCAGCACGGTGCTCCTCTCCGGGACGGCGGGCACGGGCAAGACGAGCCTGGCGGCGACCTTCGCCGATGCGGCCTGCCGCCGCGGTGAGAAGTGCATTTATTTTCTGCTGGAGGAATCTCCAAAGCAGATGATGCGCAACATGCGCTCCATCGGCATCGACCTCAGGCAGTGGTCGGAGAGCGGCCTGCTGCATATGCTGGCTGAGCGACCCTCGCGTTTCGGCCTGGAGGCGCACCTGGCCGCAATGTACCGGGCCATCGATGAGCTGAGCCCCGAGACGGTCGTCGTGGACTCCATTTCCGATCTCTTATCGCTCGGCGGCCAGGCCGAGGTACAGGCGATGCTGACGCGGCTCATCGATTACCTCAAGACTCGCGCCGTGACGGTGCTCTTCAGCAGCCTTTCTCCCGGAGGCAGCGAGTTTCAGGAATCGCATGCGGGAGTGTCATCGCTCATGGATGCGTGGATCCTCGTCAAGCTGGAACTGGCCGGTGGCGAGCGCCACCGGGAGATTTCGGTGCTCAAGGCGCGGGGCATCGCTCACTCGAGCCGCGTGTACGACTTCAAGATGACCGAGCGGGGATTTCAATTCACCGCTGCCAAAGGCTGAAATCCCATGTCAGCGAGAGAACAGCCGGCGCAGGAAGAACGATTCGTGCTACGCCTGTACATCGCCGGCCAGACGCCGAAGTGCGTGCGCGCATTCACCAACTTGAAGCAGATCTGCGAAGAGTACCTGGCGGACCGCTACCGGATCGAAATCATCGATCTGCTGGAAAATCCGCAACTCGCTCGCGGCGACCAGATCCTTGCCGTGCCGACGCTCGTGCGGCAGCTGCCGGAGCCCGTCAAGAAGATCATCGGGGATCTGTCCAACACGGAGCGCGTGCTGGTCGGACTGGACCTTCGCCGTGTCTGAGACGAGATATGGATGACCGATCGGAGGAAATGGGCGATTCCGCGGCAATCCTGGCCGCCGCGAGCGCCGTCGCCCCGGAGCGGTACGATCTGTGCCTGTACATCACCGGGATGACGCCTCGCTCGGTTCGAGCCATCGAGAATGTGCGCACTTTCTGCAAGAAGCACCTCGAAGGTCGGCATACGCTGCGGATATTCGACTTGTACCAGCAGCCGTCGCTGGCGCGAGAGGAGCAGTTGATCGCCGCGCCAACCCTGGTGAAGCGCACGCCGCTGCCACAACGACGGCTGGTCGGAGACCTGTCCGATCAGCACCGCGTGCTCGCCGGCCTCGGGCTTCCCACCTGAGCGTCTCGTCGTCCGGAGGTGTCGAATTCCATGCAGCACGATTCGAATGCCCAGATGAACTTCCAGGCGCTCGAGGAGAGGCTCAGCGAGGCCGAGGAGACCCTCCGCGCGATTCGCGCCGGGGAAATCGACGCGCTGATCGTGCAGGCTCCCGCGGGCGAACAGGTCTATACCCTGCGCAATGCCGATTACCCGTACCGCACAGTCGTGGAGCAGATGCAGGACGGGGCAGCGATCCTTACTCCAGAAGGCGACATTATTTATTGTAATCAAAGCTTTGCTAGACTAATCTCGATTCCATTGCAGGAAGTGATCGGCGCGCGGGTAGTGCGCTTTTTCGAAGGCGATGCGCGCCAGCTTCTTGATTCACTGCTCGCCGCCGGCAGCGGCAAGCTGCGCACGCGTCTCAGAAGCCCTGACGGACGCGCAGTCGATGTCCTGCTTTCACTGACGAGCACCGTGACGGACGAAATCAAGCGGCGCACCCTCATCGTGACCGACCTGACCGAGCTGTCGGATGCGCAGATGGGCCTCGAGCGCGCCCAACAGCAGAGCCACGCCAAGGACGAGTTCATGGCGATGCTGGCGCATGAGCTGCGCAATCCACTGAGCGCCATCAGCGCGGCCCTCGAGGTGCTGCAGCCCGAGGGCGGCAACGAGGTGGCGGCGCAGCGCGCGCGCACCATCATTGCCCGTCAGACGCGTAATCTTTCACGGCTCGTCGACGACCTGCTCGAGGTCGCCCGGGTGATCACCGGCAAGGTGGCGCTCACCGTGGCGCCCCTCGAGTTGGGCGATACCGTGCATCGATGCATCGCTCAAATCGAATCACGGGCGGAGGCGCGTCGGATAGAGGTCGCAGTCGCAGCAGGACCGCATTGGATTCACGGCGACCCGCTGCGGATCGAGCAGATCGTCGCCAATGTTCTCTCGAACGCCATCAAATACACCGGTGATGGCGGGGTGATCCGCGTGACGCTCGACGCGAAGGACGGCGACACCGTGCTTGCGGTCACCGATAATGGGCTGGGCATCGCTCCCGACCTGCTGCCGCGGATTTTCGAGCCCTTCGTGCAGGGCGAGCGGACGCTCGATCGCTCGCAAGGCGGCCTCGGCGTAGGCCTGACCCTCGTACGCCGCCTGGTCGAGTTGCACGGCGGCAGCGTCCAGGCATTCAGCGCGGGGCCCGGCTGCGGCAGCACCTTCACCGTCCGGTTGCCCGCGATCGCGCCGCCTGGTGTCGAGCCGGCCCCCTCCGGAGCGCACCTCAAGACCGTACCGCGCCGCGTACTGGTCATCGAGGATAACCGGGATGCCCGCGAAACCTTCCGGATGATGCTCGAGCTTGCCGGCCACCAAGTCCTGGAGGCGGACGAGGGCCGCAAGGGCCTGGAGCTGCTCAAAACCGAGCTGCCGGACATCGCCGTGATCGATGTTGGCTTGCCCGGCATGGACGGCTACCAAATCGCCAGCACCTTCCGCAAAGAGCCGAGGAGCAAGCAGGTCATACTGGTCGCCCTGACCGGCTACGGCACCCGCGAGGCACGCGAGCGCTCGCGCGCCGCCGGCTTCGACCACCATCTCATCAAGCCGATCGACCCCGAGGTCCTGCGGGAGCTGATGGTCGAGGAGCCGCCTTCGCGGCCGCGCACCAGCTGAAGCCTCGCGGACCAGCTGCGGAACCTCTGAGGTTCTTCTTGTAAGTTATTGATTTGAAAGTGGTAGCGGGGGCAGGATTTGAACCTGCGACCTTCGGGTTATGAGCCCGACGAGCTGCCAGACTGCTCCACCCCGCACCAGGAGGCCGCGCATTGTACGAGGCGAAGGGTGGCGCGGCAATCATTAATTGTGTTCGATGCGCAAGAGCTGCGCGAGCCGAATCCAGAAATGCGTGTGGCACACGCCGTCGTGCGGTCGCTCTCCAGAAGCTGTGCTGATCGGAGTGCCACCAGCGCCGCGTAAAGTACGGTTTGGACAGCTCGATGCAGATCTCCCGGCATCCGGCACCTCGTCCAGCAGGCGCACGATGATGCTTCGAGGAGCGCCGCGTCAGTTCGGGCGCGATACCGGTGCCTTGAGCGGTGAATGAGGATGAACGTCCAGGACGACCGCCAGGTGCATCCGGCCGAGCAATGTCAGAGAGTCCGGAGGGAGCTCGAGCCGGAAGTCGTTGCGTGCGTACAGGCTGACGAGCAGCTCAGCGACGCCGCCCTCCGCGTTGAGTTGCTCGAGGAAGGCCCGTGAGCGTCGCAGTTGACTGAGCGTCTGCAGGATCACTCGTTCCACTGAAACGCCATCGGAGGAAAGCTGCGGCTCGTCCATCAGCCGGCTTATCCAGTAGCTGTCGTGATGCGCACCACCGAGCTCCGCGCCCGACGGATCGCAGCGCATCTCCCCCGCTCGCCAGGCGTGCTGCGGCTGGATGCCCAGCACGGCGCTGATCGTCGCCGGGTCTATCGTCGGATGGCGAATACGCAGAGAAACCGTGAACTCATACTCGCTCATGGGAGTGTCCGTTGGAGCAGTTTGGCCGGCTCCCGGAATGTAGCACTCACCTGCCGCGGCCTGACCCACCAGCCGGACAGTCACTCCTTTGAGGCAGGGAAGACTGTCAGCATGTCGCACCAGGCCATGGCGGTCGGGACCGGCACTGAAGTCAGTAACGACGTGAACCACCGCGGCGGTTACCACCGCCGCCCGAACGCTCGCGGTCCTGTGCCTCGTTGACTTTGAGAGCGCGACCGTCGAAGTCGGCGCCGTTCAGCGCTTGCATCGCCCGGGAAGCTTCATCGTTCGACATCTCCACGAAACCAAAGCCGCGTGGACCACCAGTCTCGCGGTCGGTGATCAGGGAGACCCGCTCGACCGTCCCATGCCTGGAAAAAAGGGCGCGCACGGCCTCATCAGTGGCCGTGAAGGGAAGATTTCCAACGAATAGTTTCGTCACAGCACAACACTCGTGAAAGAAAGCGGTATGGGAAGCGGCTAAATCCTGCCTCCCGGTTCGCGGAGCTTTGCGAGGTGGCAAACATTGGCCGGAAGGCGCGCCGGGAGCGCTAGGCGCCAAGGCAGACAAGCCGAAAGGTACGAGCCGTGCCATACATTACACGATTCGGAAGCAGACTGCCGGACTTTCGCTCCGCCCGCGACAAACGTGGTCCGCCATTACTTGCACTCGCGTTGCCGGGCGCGCATGCTGGTACCGCGCATTCAGCGTGAGATGCCGACACGGCAAGCGGAGCTGACATGAACAGCATTGCGGTGACGCTTACTCATCCGCAAACGCCTGCAACGGCGCATCCTGCCTCATATGAAGCTTGGCGGTGTCAGGGTACGTATGCAGGCGGGTGTTTGTGCGATGGCTGCTGCCAGCATCTCCGTCCGCGCAGCATCGTGCGATGTTGACTGGTCGACAGGCGTTACGCCGCAGACGGTCAAATTGCATCGCGCATGCTTCGAGATCTGGCCGTACGAAGGAGAGAGCAGCCTATCTCCTAACGTACCCGAACGCAGGAGCCGAAAAGAATGATGAATCTAACGTTGATAGATGCCTTCCGCCGGTTCGGCGCCAAACCGGAAAGTCGACTGAGCAGCCTGTCTGCCATGGCGGCGGACGGCGCCTTGGTGCTCAACTGCCTGCCGGCGCATTTCGGCCATCCCGCCCGCGGCATCTTGCGTTACGAAACCAGCCTTTCCACCGCGGAAGCCGATTCCAGGGTCGTCACCGCGCTCGGTGAGCACCTGACACGCGCGCGTGATGCGAGCCTCCCGGTCAGGATGATCGTCACTTTCCCGGACGGTGCAAAAACCGGCAAGGGCGGAAGCTATCACGTGCGCCCCGATCTGACGGGAAAAATCGTGGAATTCGATGGAGACCGTTTCGTGATCGACTTTACCCGGCCGCAAGCGGCGAGTCCGCCGCTCACAGGCCGCCGCAAGTAGCTGCTCACTGCGACGGTGAGCACACCGCCGTGAGCGTAAAGAAGAGGCGCAACTGACACAGCGGCTTGGACCTGAATTCGCTCACACGCGAGCCGGCGCATTCGAGCACACCTTCGACCCGGTGTGACGGACCCTCCACTACTGCGTGCACGGCCGCAGCGAGCTCGAATCGACCGTCGCAGTCCGCATACGGACAGGGGAAAGAAAAATACGCTCGAGCCGGAGGGTGCAGAACGTGTGATTGAGGCACCGGAGTCGCCGCGCCGCCGCCCTCGAAGCTCAGCTCAAAGCGCAGCTGCTCGACCCCCGGGAATATCGTACGCAGCTTGGGCGCCGCTTCCCGGTCGCGGTGTAGCTGGGAATAGCGGGCATGACGCGTAGCCGCGCCGCGGGCCTGGCCGAGTCTCATATTCCGCCGCGCGATGGTGGAGCGGTTGGATCAGCGGGCGGGTCCTCCAACGGCGTCACAATCTCTCCGGAGCCATTTGGACGAGCCGTCCGGCGCTGCTGCTTCTCCAGCTGACGCGCCTTTCTGCTCAGCTCCTTCTGCTTCTTCACTTGGCGGTAGTTCTGTCTGGGCACTAGGTTTCCTCTGTGAGGGTCGATAGGCACGATGCGTCCCGGAGCGGCTGCTCCGCGTTCGATCGATCAATCCTGATTATGAGCACGCGAATGCGCTCCTTTGCCTCATACAGCAGCGCCCGGCCGCGGGCGTCCTGTCCATTGATATGGCCGTCGAGCTCGTCGAGCAGCTTGTAGACCTCTCGCGCCCCGGTCATGTCGATCGTATCCGCATCGCTGCTCATGGTTCACCTGTTGGCCCCGCGAGTGAAACCGGCTGTTTTCGGGCCGGATCACAACTTTGGCCGAGCCGTTACATTCGCTGCCATCATACTCGAATTGGCTTACTCGCCCTCTTTTCCCGCTTAGCAGCTCGCTTCTCCAACAATGTCTTGGCGGGTTTCTTCTTGCTGTCCTTCTTTCTGTCCATTGCCTTGCTCATGTGTCACTCCTCGATTCCGAGGCAAAGAGGCGCAGCGAGTTCAGTTTCGCCGGCCCCGAGCCGCTTTTGTCAGGAACGATGGTCAAGCGAAGCTGGCTGATCGGCGGCAGGTTCAAGCGCTGCACTTCGCGCTGAAAAGTCGCGCCGCCAGGGCTGAAGGTGTACTCCTGGACGAGCATCTGGCGGTAAGTGCGACCCCCGTCTGACGATACTTCGACGCTCACTTCCTGCGTCCTTGCACACGCGCAGTCCTCCACCTCGTAAATCATCCAAGAGATACTCTGTGGTTGGTCGAACTCCACGATGATACGTTCCACGGTATTTGGCTTGGCGCCGGCCCAGAACGTACTGTGGCGACCGTAATGTCCATCGATCAGGTTGTCGATCGGGTGGTCTGGATCATCTGAGGTGTAGGCAAGAACCGCATGGTTCGCAATATCAATCTCGCCGGCGAAAGGCGCGGGATTCTCGCCCTCCTTCGGCAGCAGCCGCTTTCGCACACCGGATGAGCTCAAGAGAGAATCAGTGCCTGGCTGCATTTGAGCTCACCTCCGAAACGTCTGCACAGGTCATGCTTGCGAGCCTCCTCGCCGACAGCGTGGGCGGATATCCATCAGACTGCTGCATGCGTGTATGTTCATTCCTCGGTCGGCGTCGCAGTCTCCCGGCAGTCGATCAGCTTCGGCAGAGGAGCGGGTTCCGAACGTCGCCGCTGCTCCGCGCGCACCTGCTCCAGCGTCAGGTGCGTGGCCGCGGCAACGACACTGAGCACTGTGTGCGCCGGCCCGCGCGGCAGCGTCAGGCAATGCAGTCTTTCCCAAGCACGGATTCGGATTGCGGGAGTATTGAGTTCACAAGACTGTTCGATTCGTTCGCGCTGCGCGCGCTCGACCTCCTCGAGCTGCTCGCGAGCAATCCGCGCCGAGTACGCCGCTGTCGGATCGGCATGGTCGGCCGCCGGTGGCAGATGCGAGCTGAGACGCCAAGGGTTCGAGGACATATGATTTACCTAAGTTGAATATCGTCCGTGGAGACATGAATAACGCCACGCATCCGATCGCGGTCGCGGTCGCTTCGACATGGCAGCCTTTGCCGGCGCCGGGGAACTGGCAGAGTGGCTCTGCGCCGAGGCTGGATGAGCCGAAAAGACCCCGAGTTCCACCCACTTTACACGGACGGCGGCCTCTTCGCGTGGCTTTCGCGAGCCTCGCCAATATATGAGTTCTCGCGCCGCCTGCTGCCATCCGAAGATTCGGCAGCATTCGTGAAAGTGGCGCAAAGACCGGCCGGTGCCGGATCGGCACCGGCCGGGGCGCTGCATGCGTACCCGCAGGCACATCATGAGCAGCCATGCGATTGGAACGGGGTGGCAGGGCGCCTCGATGGACTGAAACGCCGGTGGGGAAAGCGCATTCTCCACCTCGAGATCGCGCCGAAATCGAGCTCGCAAGGTCCGGCAGCTCCTCCGCCATGGCATCCAACACGTTATGCCGAAACGGACTCCGGTGGACCTGGCTCGTACACGGCATCCGGCAGCTCGAGTGTCGGGGGTGGAATGCGAGACCGGCCGCGTGACGTACCGCTCATGGAAAGCCTTGCCTGTCCGCTGCCGGCGCCGGACATCAAGTAACCGTCAAAAACCTTCTGCCCCGGCGGTCTGCCTTGCCGGCGCCGTCTCCGGAAGCCCGAGCATGGCCGCCAACCCGAGCGCCACCGCCCCGAGCATGTACCACGCCGGCGCCAGTGGATTGCCCGTGACATGGATGGTCCACGCCACGAGAAACTGCGTGGACCCGCCGAATACCGAGATGGCCAGGGCGTAGATCAGGGCGAAGGCACCCGAGCGTACCCTTTTGGGCAGAGACTCTGTGATGGCAACGATGATGGTCGCCGACGACAGCGTCTGGATCCCGTTGAGGAGAGCGCTCACTGCCAACAGAGCCGTACCGGTCCGCAGCCGCTCGAGCACCCAGAACGACGGATAGACCGCCACGATCAGGACCAGCCAGGGGATGATCATCACCGGCTTGCGCCCAAATCGGTCGGACAGCCAGCCGCCGAGGGTGTCGCAAATCAGCCCGCTGCCGCCGATTGCGGCGGTGGCCCCGAAGGATATCGCGGCCGGCATGCCGAGAGTATTGCTCGCGTAGGTCGTCATGTATTCGAGCACGTAGTTGTTCGTCGTTGCCGCACTCAGCATCATCACGCCCAGGACGAACACTCCGACGTATCCTTTCGCGGAACCGCCACCGGGGTCCCCTGCAGCGGGGGTGGTCAATGTCTCACTCAGTGTCCGCCGTATCACGAAGGCAAACGGGATGATGCACACACCCAGCAGCTGCGCAACACGCCAACCCCAGGCATCGAGCTGCGCGCCGCTCAACGTGCTCGCGAGCAGCACCCCGACCACCCCGGCGACGAGGGCAGCAGCATCCGCACTGGTTGCCTGAAGCGAGGCATACAGGCCCCGCCGCGAAACCGGGGCGGCTTCCAATAGAAACGCCGTGCTCGGCCCGACTTCGCCACCCAGCGCAAATCCCTGAAGCAGACGAAACCCGATGACCAGGACGGGCGCAAGGATGCCTATAGAGGCGTACGAAGGCGTGAGTGAGAGTCCCGTAATGGCCACTCCGATCAGGGAAAGCGACAACATCATCGCCGGCTTGCGCCCTGCCCGATCGCCCCATCGGCCGATCACGATCGCCCCGAGCGGGCGCGTCAGGAAGCCCACTCCGAATGTCGCCAGGGACGACAGCAGGCTCAGGCCGGGAGTTCTGAAGGGGAAGAATGTATGGCCGATCTGGGTCGCAAAGAACGCATAGGTCACGAAATCGTAGAACTCGAGGCCGTTGCCGACGGCAATGGCCAGCGCCTGACGCCGGGACAGCGAGCGACCGCGCGCCTTCAGGTCAGCCACGCCCGAGCGGCCTCGATCTGCCGATATCAGAAGGAGAGTGTCTCAATCGCTTCTCAGCAAACAGACGCAGCGGCCGGGTATGCGTGAGCGCATAATGCGCAGTGTTGCGGCGAAGCGCAACCTTGCATCGGGGCTACCTATGGCACTCGGCATCACTGGCGCGGCAAGTCTCCCCAACCGGATCCTCGTAACGGCAAAGGCGGGCACGGCCTTGGCGCTCCTTGTCCTTTTGGTTACACCGCCGGCGCAAGCCCGCACCGCGAAGATTGCCGACGGCAAGGACCTGCTCCGCGCAATGCATGATCGGTATCAACACGACTGGTATGAGACCCTCACGTTCGAGCAAACCAGCATCACCCATGATCCGGACGGGACCAGTAAGAGCGAGATCTGGCACGAAGCCGCCTTCCTGCCCGGACGGTTGCGCATAGATATCGGCGAGCCGAGGCGGGGCAACGGCGCGCTCGTCGCCGATGGGACGCTGACCAGGTTTCAAGCGGGCAAAGTTGCCTCGTCCCGTCCGCTCGTCCATATGCTGTTGGTCTTGGGCTTCGACGTTTATCGGCAGCCGGTGCGCCGCACCATCGAGCAAGTCGCCGGCCAGGGCTTCGACCTGACCAAATTGCATGAAGACACCTGGGAGGGTGCGCCGGTCTTTGTGGTGGGCGCCGATGCGGGGGATCTGAAAACGAAGCAATTCTGGGTCGACCGGAAGCGTCTTCTTTTCGTCCGCCTGATCGATCCTGACGAGCACGGCCAGGGCAAGATCGCCGATACTCGCTTCATGGACTATCGCAGAGTCTCGCCGGGATGGGTCGCGGCTCGCGTGGAGCTCTACGTCACCGGAAAGAATGTCTTCAGCGAGCGCTACTCCGATATCCGGGTGAATCCCAAGCTCGATCCGGCGATCTTCGATCCCCGACAATTCGCCACGCGGCATTGGGAGAACTGAGCTCCTCCGGCCGACGGGCACGAAAGGTACCTTCATGGGGAGGCGCGCTGGGAACGGCAGCATAGCGAGCCTCCGGTGCCCGCCCTGCGGTACTCCATTACGTTCAGGACCCTGCGTCAATCCTAACAGACTGTCGATACACCATCCGCGGTGATGGCGCAGACGGGCATGTGGCACGAATTCTTCGCAAATGCCGGCTGCCCGAGGCGATCGACGAGAATGAGGCCGATCTCCCCGTCGAAAGTCGACTCGAATTCCTGGAGCGTCTTGTTGCAAGCCCGTTGGGAATTGCCCAGCTCCTGATAGATGAACGCGCCCAACCGCGCCAGGGTCATGCGGATGATCTGCTCGCCGCTGCCGGTGCAGGAGATGGCCACCTGCGCGTCGGCATAGGTTCCGCAACCGACCAGCGGGCTGTCCCCTACCCGGCCCGGCAGCTTGTTGAAATGGCCCCCCGTGGAGGTACCCGCCGCCAATCTGCCGACAGCATCGCAGGCGCTCGCGCCCACCGTGCCATGCGCGTCCTCCCACTCCTGACGGCGATGCTTCGTCACCAACCGCTCGAGCTCGCACTTCGCTATTCCCTGGCTGCGAGCGAACTGCTCCGCCCCTCTCGCCACCAGGAGCACCGGAGGGCCGACCTCCATCAGCCGCCTGGCGAGGCGAATCGGGTTCAATATTCCGGTCACCGCGGCCACTCCACCGGTGGCCAGCCTGGCGCCATCCATGATGGCGGCATCGGCCTCGATCCGGCCTTCACTGTTGAGAGCCGATCCGGTGCCGGCATTGAACAGCGGATTGTCCTCCAGTATGAGCACCGCGGCCTCCACGGCATCCACCGCGCTGCCGCCTGCCAGCAAGACTTTCCAGCCCTCCTTGGCGGCCTCCTCCACCCCCTTCAAGCGCTCCGGTATGGAGCTCTCCTCTACCTTGCCGCACCCTCCATGGACAATGATCGCCGGTCTGCTCATGGTGATACCACTTCCGCCAATGCCTCCAGCGCACCCATACCCTGTGGCCTGGTTCCATCCTCGATCTCATGGATCAGTCCGATCAGACGCTCCGTGATCGGCATTCTGATGCCGCACGTCTTTCCCTCGGTTACCGCCACACCCAATTGAGCGTCGACCTCCGTGCGACGCTTGCGCACGGCGAGGTCCCGCCAGATTCCACTGTGACTCTTCGCCGACCTTTGGTTGTGCTGGACCAGCGCAGTGAGAGACTTGGCAGCTTGAGCGTCGGTGCTGCCGCGCTGAAATGCTTCCGGCTGGAAGCCGTCGAACGATTCGCAGCGAATGCCTTTTGCAGCCGCTACGTCGAGAAGTTCCCGTGCCAGCGAAATGAACAACGTCCGATAACGCCGCAGCCCGAGACAGTCCGCAATCGATTCATTGGTCAGCGCGGTAGCGAACAGCAGGGCGCCATACGCCTCCTTGCTCCACAGAAAGCCCCAGATGTTGTCCGTCAGCTTCGCCCGCCCGTCAAAAGTCAGAAAGAGACGGTGCAGTGCGCGAATCCTTTCGGTGGTCTCACCGGATAACTCGCCGACGACCACGGCGCCGTGGCCGCTGTATTGGATCAGGCCGGGTGACAGGTAGTCCGCGCCAAAGTTGACGAAACACCCTATGGTGCGCTGCGCGCCGACTATGTCGGAGATGACGTACTCGTTCAGTCCGTTCTGAACCGATACGACGAACCCGTCCGGGGCAACGTGCGGAGCGATCGCCTTCGCCGCTGCTTCGGTATCCTGCGCCTTGACGCATAGCAATACACGGCCGTACCGCCCGTCGAGCTCGTCTGTAAAACAGGACTTCACGGGCACTCTGAAGGCTTCCAGAGGGCCGGTGATCTGCAGCCCTGCCTCGCTCATCCTCGTCACGTGATCGCGCGCCCGGTCAACGAAGACGACCTCGTTGCCGCTGCGCACGAGATATGCCCCAATCGTCCCGCCCATCGCTCCGGCGCCGACGATCAATATGGCGGAGTCGCTCATCACGGCCAGTTATTGGCAATCACCTCACGAGTCTCTTCGACCCCGATGCGCCATAGCTCCAGCATCTCCTTGTCCGAGCGCTGGTAATAGCCGCCGTAATTGCCGTCACCGATGTAGTCCCTGGCCTTCGCGGGAGGCAGGGCGTGAACGAGTTTCGGATCGATCCTCGTTTTTTGACCCTGCGGATACTGAACGTCCGCCAGCCGGGTCCACGGAAAGTTCTCCATCCACGACGCATGCGACGCGACGGGATCGATTTCCACGACTTTCTTCCAGGTGGCCGGCGCGCTCCACCAATTGTGAAACTTCACCGCGACGCCATTCTGGGCTCCTATCCATTCCGCGATGAATGACTGCGCCAGCGAATTGCCCCCGTGTCCGTTGACCACCACGATGCGCTTGAAACCATGCGCCACCAGGCTGTCCAGGATGTCGCGGATCAGATTGATGTACGTCTGCACTTTGATGCTGACGGTACCGGGAAAGCCCATGAAATACGGGGTCATCCCGTAGGGCAGCCCCGGGAAGACGGGCACCTGGAGAGGCTCCGCCGCCTCGGCGGCCACCCGCTCCGAGAGGATGTAATCGACACAGAGACTCAGCTGCGCGTGCTGCTCGGTGCTGCCGATGGGGAGCACTGCCCTGTCGTCCTTCTTCAGATAAGCCTCGACCTGGCTCCAATTCATATCGCGGATTTTCACGACAAACTCCTCAAGGGCTCGTGTGATAGAACGCCTCTAGATCTTTGTACATCTGCGCGTGCGTCTCGGGCTCCAGGTAGCTGACGTGACCGGAACGATAACATTTGATCGTGATGTTCTTGCGCAGATTTCCTATATTGAGATGGGCATAGGTATACAGGGCAGCGAAATACGGGGTGGCGAGATCGTAGTAGCCGCAGGACACGAAGAGCTTGAGCTGCGGATTGCCTATCATGGCTTCGCGAAGATCCCCTGAGACGTCCGCGTAGCCCTGATCGAAGCCGTAACCGCCGCGACGCCGCGTCAGCCGATGCCAATCCCAGCGGCAGACGCCGTAACAGCTGGATTTGAACAGGTCTGCGCCGTCGTCGTAGTGCAGGAAATTGCGCAGCAGATAATTCATGGCCGTCGTATACGGGCCCCCGATTGCCTGGTCGAGCGGGTCATATTCGGCATTCGCCGTACCCTGGTCGTAGTCCATCCCCAGAAAGCGGGCGTCCGTCCGCCCGACCACCTGGTCGCGGTCGAGCAGCAACTGCTTTCTGAAGAAGGGCTGCGACACGCGGAAATTGCTGTAGCGGATGTATTGCTCGCTGAGTCCGGTGTACTGCGCCATCCTGGTCGCCACGCTCTGCTTCTCCTCGGCGCTGGCGTCGTCCCCTTCCATGAGCAGACGCGCATAGTCTCCGGTGGCGAAGGACTGCGCTTTGGCGAGAAACTGCTCCAGCGGCTGCGCCTGCAGGTCCGCCGGCAGCGCGTGCTGGTAGTGCGCGATGGCGGCATAGGTGGGCAGAAACATGATGTAGGGCATGTCGTTGCCGGGACTGAATTCCAGGGTCTGGAAATTCAGCACGGTCGAAATCAGTACCACCCCCTTCAAATCGACTCCGGCCTCCTCCAGATCGTGGGCGACCACGGCATCGCGAGTCGTGCCGTAGCTGTTGCCCATGATGTACTTGGGCGAATTCCAGCGGTTGTAGATATTCAGATAGCGGGTGATCGCCTGTGTGAACGCCTGACCGTCCTCGTCCACGCCGGCAAACTGGCTGATTTTCGAGCCGTTCAGCAGCCGGCCGAATCCGGTGTCGACCTCTTCGATGTAGACCAGATCGGTCACATTGAGCAGCGAGTAGGGGTTGTCCTGGATTTTATACGGCGCCGGGGGTGTATGCGCCGCATCGGTCGTGGTGACCAGTTTAGGCCCGAATCCCACCACCTGCAGCCCCGAGGACGTCGAGCCCGGTCCGCCGCCCCATATGAAGGTGACCGGCCGCTGCTCCTGCGGCACGCCATCCTCCGTGTAGGCGATGTAGGACATGCTGGCGACAGGCTTGTTGGCGTCGTCCCGCAGGATGATCTTGCTGGCGACCGCGGTGTAGTGAATGGTCTGGCTGCCCATCTTCACCGTATGTTGCGTGATCGCGGCCGCGGGGTTCTCGTCGGCCGCCTGCGGCTTCGGGCCATGGTGCGCATCCGCGGCGAAGCTGCTGGCGCCGAGCGTCAGCCCCGAAATTCCCATGGCCGCAAAGAGCGCGATTCGTGTCTTTTTCATGTCTGTCACGTCAATTGGGCGCCTGTGCTGCGATACGGATCTGCGAAACGGCCGCCGGTTCGATGCCCGCGCGCTCGAGCGCGCTCTGCAACGCCGGCATTTCGGTGGCTACGAGATGGTTGTACTCGAGCAGTGCTGCATCCAGTTCCCGCCTGACGATCTGGTGGGCCTGCAGCATCGACGAATCCGGAGGCACGTAGTAGCCGAACGATGCCACCGCGGCAAGCCGGGTCAGCTTGCCGTGAGTGCGGAACAGGGCATGCAGCATGTCCTCCCCTACGTTGTGCTGAATTGCCGGGTTGAAGACCTGCTCTTCTATCTTCCGCAGTTGCGTATCCACACTGCGCGCCTGCCGCACGCCCGGGTCATTGCCGCCCGCCGATACCAGGCGGGCGATGCTCTTACGCGCCGCAACGATCTGGTTCAACATCGTGTCGAGCGCGGTTACTTCGCCCTGCCAGGCGAGCGCATAGCGGGTATAGGTGCGTATCTGGCTGGCGGGGATTTGCAGCCGCGGATCAGGCCGGACCACCGCGTTGAGATGCTGCTCCGCGCCGCCATAAACGACGTCGATGCCGTAGTCGCCCGGTGAGACGAGCGGTCCGTTCCGCATTCTCCTCCGTGGCGGAGTGTATGCGGGTGGCTCGAAGTCGAGCCCCGTCGGGCCGTCGTAGCGCAGATCCCAGGCGAACTCGTTCAGTCCCGCTTTCGCCGGTCCATGCCGCACGGCGACGGTCTCTCCCATTGCATTCTTGATGACGAATTTGACGGCTCTTGCCGTGGGTTGCCGAATGTAATACGAAATGCGGACACCCGTCGACACATTTGGAACGCTGTAGTAAGGAACGTCCGGCATGTAAGTGCGCTGCGTATGGAACAGCGTGCCGGGTGATGGGCTGAACGCATGGAACGCCTTGCCCGAGATCGCCCCCGCTTCCTCCAGCGGCCGCAGGTTATCGAAGGTGAAGAGACTGCGTCCATGTGTCGCCACGACCAGGGCATGCTGACCCTTGACGAAGCGCATGTCCCACACGGGTGTCGTCGGGAACTCCTTGCTCAGCAGCGACCAGTGCGCGCCTTCATCCAGCGAGTAGTACAGGGTCGTATCGGTTCCCAGGACCAGCAGCCCCTTCCTGTCGGGGTCCTCGCGCACGACGTGTCCCGGCACATCGGGCAACCCATGGGTGATCTGCTGCCAGCTCTTGCCGTAATCATGGGTTTTATATACGTAGATGCTGCGGTCATCGACCCGGCTGCCGTCCATCGCGATGTAGGCGGTGCCGGCGTCAAAAGGCGACACGCCGACCTGGTAGACCCGGCCCCAGTGCGGGACACCGGCGAGCTTCGGGCGCACATTGCTCCAGTGCCCGCCATCATCCCGCGTCACCCAGACGTAGCCGTCGTCAGTACCCGCCCAAATGACCTTGGGATCGGTCCGCGCGATGCTGATCGACAGGATCGTGTCGATGACGTTCGTGTATTCCACGGCGATCGGCGATTTGCCGGTCTGCTTCTGCAGGCTCTTGACGTTTCGCGTCAGATCCGGGCTGATCACCCGCCAGTCGTTGCCGCCCGTCGTCGTCTTGAATATGACATTCGAGCCGAAATAAACCGTGTTCGGATCTGTGCGGGAAACGGCGACCGGCGCGGGGAGCGCGAACCGGTACTTCACGTTCTCCGGTCCGATCTCATTGTCGACCCACCAATAAGGACGGTGGTAAACCGCCATGCCGGTCTTCATGTCATAGCGGTAGAACGCGCCGGCCGAGACCGTGGCGGCAGTCGTATAGATGATATCGGGATCGCTGGGAGCGGGAACAATGTAGTTTCCGTCGCCCCCCACGACCGATTTCCAGTCGGAGTTGTTCAGGTTCTGACTGTCCAGGCTGGAGGACGGTCCGCACCATCCCGAGTTGTCCTGCAGTCCTCCGCAAATGATATAGGGGGTTCCGTCGCGCGTCGGGGTGGCGCTCACCGCGTAATACTGGCCGATGGCCATGTTCTTGAATGCCCGCCAGTTCCGTCCGCCGTCGTTGGTCTCCCAAGCCCCGCCATCATTGCCGTCGAGGATATGCTCGCCGTTCTGCGGATCTACCCACACGGCGTGGTGATCGCTGTGCACGCCCGGATCGATCCGGTGAATCGTCCGTCCACCATCGTCGGATTCGGTGAAGTCCAGCGTGCCGATATAGAGCTTGTTTTCGTTCTCGGGGGATACCGCAAACGAGGTGAAATAGAACGGCCGGGGCGCTAGAGCGTGATTGTTGCTGACGAACGACCAGTTGTCGCCCCCGTCCTTGCTCTCCCACAGGCGTCCGTGCTGGGCATAGATCATGGCGTATACGTGCTTCGGATTGCTCGGGGCCACGGCCACCCCGATCCGACCGAGCGGCCCCTGCGGCAATCCCCGTGTCAGCCTCTGCCAGGTCACGCCTCCGTCCGTGGACCGATAGAGCCCGCTGCTGGTTCCCGCTTCGATCGTGAGCCAGGGGTAGCGGATGATGTGAAACATCGCCGCGAACAGCGTATTCGGGCTGCCCGGCACCCTGACGATCTGGATGCAACCCGTCGTCGAATCCACGTAGAGGACCTGCTTCCAGGTCCTGCCGCCATCGGCGGTCCGGTACACCCCACGTTCCTTATTGGGACCGGTCGTATGTCCCAGTATCCCGACGAGAACGACGTTGGAATCATCCGGGTCGACGCTGATGCTCGCGATCTGGCCGGTGTGCCTGAAGCCCATGTCCTGCCAGGTCTTGCCGCCATCGTTCGAGCGGAACAATCCATCTCCATCGATGGCGTGGTTGCGCAGATCGCTCTCGCCGGTGCCCAGCCAGATGGTCTGGGGGTCTTTGGGCGAGATCTCGATCGCGCCGATCGAGCCCGACGGTCCATGCTCGAAGATCGGGTCGAAACTGTCGCCCCCGTTGACGGTCTTCCACAGCCCGCCGCCGGCAGTCCCGAGGTAATAGACGTTGTAGTTGCCTGGCAATCCCTCGACCGCCGTGACGCGCCCGCCCGATATCGCGGGCCCGATGTTGCGGAACGGAATATCCAGCGCCGGCGCACCGGGCTGCGCTTGCGCCGGCAAGGCCGCAAGCGACAGCATCGGTACCAGCGCCGCGAGTCCGACGAGCCGCCATGTCCCCTCGATCCTGCGCATCCGTCTCAATCCCTTACCACGTCGCCGTGATACGGGCGTAGACGTAACGTCCCGGAATGTCGTAGGTCGTGGGGTCGAAGCTCAGATTGTGAGCCGAATAGCTGACCGGCGGATTCCGTCCGAGCAGGTTGTTCGCCCCCAGCGTGAACCTGCTGTTGATCAACGGTATGGTGACGTTCAGCGCCGCATCGTTGTAGACCGTGGAGCCCAGGCGGTTCGTGGGAACCAGGCCTACGCCGGTGTACAGCGTGTGGTCCGCGTTCGGATCCGAGCACACGTGATATTGCGTGTAGCCCGTGCAGTTCTCGATCATGCTGCCGATGTAGCGCATCCGCCACAGCGCTGACCAGTTGCCGCGGCTCCAGTTGAACGTGAGGATCGACTTGTTCTTCGGATAGCTCGTGTAAGTCGAGCCGTCTTCCCACCCCGCCAGGTGGTAGACCTGCGGCGGGCCGCCGTTGGCGCTCGGAATGGTCTCGTTGTACTCCGTGGTGAACGTGGTCTGAAACTGCGCACTCAAGAGGCCGATGCGCGTATGCAGCCTGTAGTCGACTCCGAAGTCGAGTCCCTCGGTCTGGATGTCGCCGACGTTCGTCTCGATGTCATCGAGCACGGTGATGACGCCAACGGCGTTCCGCTGCACGAGATCACAGAACTGGCTCGAGCCGCCGATGTAGCAGGCGTCCAGAATGTTTTGTGCGCCGAAATCGGAAATGAGGTTGTCCACCTGGATCTTGAAGTAGTCCACGTTGATATCGAGCCCCGGGGCCATGTTCGGGTTGAACACGAAACCGACGGACTTCGACGTCGAGCTCTCCGGCTTGACGTGCGGATTGCCTCCCACGGTCACGTTGTCCAACTCGCCGTTGACCGGCTGGGTGTAGATGCCGACCGGAACGCCCGCCTGGGCGCAATTCGCCGAGGTCTGCGCGCTTTCCGCCGCAAGCTGCGCGGAATTGCACGGGTCGAGCACGAAAGGCGCCGCCTGAGTCTGGCCCTGATAGAGCTCCTGGATGTTCGGCGCCCGGAATCCCGTGCCCCAGCTCGCGCGGATGAGCGTCTGCCCGTCGGGCTGCCACCTGAAGCCGACCTGCTTGGTGGTGTTCGATCCGAACGAGGAGTACTGCGACGAACGGGCGGCCAGGTCCACGTCCATCTCCTTGACGAAGGGCAGCTTCTGGAGCAGCGGCACGGCAAGCTCCGCGTACTCGGACTTGACCGAATAGCCGCCTGCCGTCGGCGCCTGCGCGCCATCGGTCGAGATGCCGGCCTGCTGCAACGAGTCGGGGTGATTGGCGCCGGCCACCTGCTGATATTCGAAGCCGATGTTGAAGCCGAGCGGCCCGCCCGGCAGGTCGAAGATGTCCCCGCTGCTCAGATTGAACTCATAGTCCTTCTGCGTTTCGGTCGTGGTCGACTGCTCCTGCGCGCCGACGTAGCTCAGCATGGCGGGCGTGATGCCGCCGCTGCCGAAGAAGCTCATCGGCACGCAGGTTCCCGTGCAGCCGCTCGCCGGCCCCAGGGCCTGGTTCAGGTTCGCGACGTTGTACTCGCCCGCAGGAGTGAGGTCCCACTCGAGCTCCTGGCCGTAAGTGAAATCCAGGCTCCAGAGGAAGTTCTTGCTGAAGAGATCGAACTTCCCATCCAGGCCGCCGTTGTAGTAGTACGTGTTGGTAGTGTTGGTGAATTCCCTATAACCCCCTGCGATGATGCGGATACCCGCCAGCACCAGTTGCCCCACGCCGGGGCTCGGCGCGCTGACATTCGAGTTCAGGTCGAAGCCGAAGGGGTTGTACGGATTCGTCGCCGAGATCAGCGAGCCAATGCCGCCACCGCCGATGTCCAGATTGACCGGCGAGTACGACTCGATATTCACATGGTGGTTGTACATCGCAGTCGTGTGGAACGTGACCCAGCTCGCCAGGTCGTACGTTCCCTGCACATAGAGGTCGGTGGACTGATTGGGTGCCACCAGGTCGTAGAGCTGCGCGTAGTTGAACTGATCCGCGGCCGTGAAGGGCTTGAAGTTCGAGATGCTGTTGCCGGGCGTCCCGGGGATGGTCGTCAGATCGCAATAGGGCTTGCCGTTCTTCGGCGGACAGAGCGTCGTATCGCCGTAGAGGCTGGACCCGGGAGGCGGGTAGAACTCGTACCGGCCATTCGGGCCGAAGCTGCTGCCGACCGGAGTCCCGTAGTACGGCACGCAGGATATGGGCCGCGAGCAATCGTGGACCTCGTCATTTTGCTGGTATTGGGCATCGATGGTGACGTTGCCCTTGTCATTGCCGAAACCCAGCATGGCGGAATACTGCTTGGTCGGGCCGTCCCACGTGTTGCCGTAGTTGTCCTCGCCGATGTAACCACTGACCTCGGCGCCGACGAAGGTCTTGCGCGTGATGATGTTGACCACGCCGGCGATGGCATCCGACCCGTAGATCGAGGAGGCGCCATCCTTGAGCACCTGTACGCTCTCGATGACCGAGGTGGGGATCTGATCCAGGTCGACCGCCCCGCGCAATCCCGTGATCCAGCGCTTGCCGTTCACGAGCACGAGCACCCGGTTCGTGCCGAGGTTGCGCAGATCAATATTGGTTCCGCCGTTGCCGCCGACGTCCACCTTGGAGTTGATCGCCGAGCCCGCCGAGGTGATGTGCTGCAATATCTCACCCACGTTGACGAGACCCGTCTGCGCGAGCTGCTTCGCATCGAGAGTGACCACGGGGCGGGCCGTCTCCACGCTGGATCGCGGTATGCGCGACCCGATGATGGTGACCTCGCCCAGAGACGCAGCGCCCGTGGTGTCCGATTCCGGATTAGCCGCCGCGCCCGCATCGGCCACCGGTGCCTGCGCGGCCATACCGGCCTGCTGCGCCGTGGCCGGCAGGACACCGAAGCATATGCACAAAAGGCCCAGCGCCAGCACTCTGCCGGCGACACGTTGGAGCCACTTGCACTGACCTTGACTGCTAGCCATGACTCTTGCCCCTCAAACTGCCATTGCAGTTCGCTGTTGAAGCCGATCGGACGTAGGACTCACCACTGATCCGGCGGCCTGATTACTCGGACGCCCCTGAAATCGCCGTGATCCCCCCGGGGTCCTCCGGGAGGCTGGCGTGAATTCCGCAACGGAACCGCACCCGTATTTTGGCGCGATCTCATCACATATATTTTCGAAAATCAATTATAGTTTTACGGTAACGTAGAACTGCGGGCTGGTAGCGGACTGCTCTCTCACCGCTGGAAATCCGGTAAATCAATGGCTTATTGCCGCGCTCTCCGTGCCCCGCATCTCGCGGGGCGGGCCGCCCCGCGCATCGTGAGCGCGTTCGCGGCTCTATGGAGTGACGCATGGCGGCGGTCGCCGGCCGATCACGCGCGGTGGCTTCAGAGTCGCAGTTGGATCATCATCCATGTCCCGTTCTCAACTGCCGATCCGAGCTGACAGGGATCTTCCGATGGCCAAAGCAAGCAAATCCATCAAGCTGCCGCGCAAAACGACGAGCGCACTGATCGTGGACTCCATGAGGGAGCGCCTGATGAACCACGAGTTCAACGAATCCGAAATGATCCGCCAGGACCGGCTCGCGAAGGAGTACAACGTCAGCCTGAGCCCCGTTCGCGAGGCCCTGATCCAACTCGAAGCGGAGGGCCTGCTCACGCTCGTCCGGCATCACGGCTATGCCCCCACGACCCTGTCGACCGACGACATCCAGCAGCTGTACGAAATGCGGGCACTGATCGAGGTCGAGCTGATCAAGCACGCGATCCCCCGGCTCACGGAGGCAGATATCGCCACCGCGAAGCAACTGCACGAGGCGATGAAGAAGATCTACAAGCGCGGCACGCAGACGACGGCATGGACCAAGATCAACTGGCAATTCCACACGACTTTGTACAGGCCCGCGGAGAAGCGGCAGTTGTCGGCGGTCATCGAGAACGTCTATCAGAACATCAACCGCTACGTTCACATGCAGCTCAAGTTGCGCAGCTCGGTCGATCTGGCACGCAACATCAAGGAGCATGGCGAGCTCCTCGAATACTGCGAGGCCCGGGAGATAGACAAGGCCGCCCAGCTGGTGCGCGGCCACGTCATCCACGCCAGCAGTGACCTGATCGGGTTCCTCCGGGAAAGCCGGCCGGAATCACGATAGCCGCGCCGCGGGCGCGAACCGGATCCGCAAGAGGCCAACGATGTCCAACGCTTCAGAAACCGACCGCCACCCGCGGAAGGCGTTCTTCGTCCTGTTCTTCGTCGAGATCTGGGAACGATTCGGCTACTACGGGGTAGCCTCGCTCCTGGTGCTCTACATGGTGGAGCGCCTCGACTTCGGAGATGCGCGGGCGGACATCATCTGGGGCGCCTTCTCCGCTCTCGTTTATTCCATGCCGATGCTGGGCGGCTACATCGGTGACCGGGTGCTGGGGGCGCGGCGTACCCTGGTTCTCGGCGCCATCACGCTGGCGCTGGGTTATGTGCTGCTCTCGATCCCACTGACCACGACGCTGTTTCCCGCGATGGGCCTCATAGCGCTGGGTAACGGATTGTTCAAGATCAACCCGAACAACCTGGTGTCCCGGCTATACGAAGGCGAGCATTCCAAGATGGACATCCTGTTCACCATCTATTACATGTCGCTCAATATCGGCTCCTTCTTCTCCGTTCTGCTCACTCCCTGGATCAAGGATCATCCCACCTGGATGATCACACTCGGTCCCCTGCGCTTCGACAGCTGGCATCTGGCATTCGGCATCAGTGCAATCGGCCTCACGCTGGGCCTCCTCAACTACGGCGCATTCCGCCGCTATCTTCGCCCGTACGGAACCGCCCCGGACTTCAAGAAGCTCGACGTACGAAAGCTCCTCGCCGTCATCGGGATATCGCTGCTCATTGCCTACGCGCTCTCCGAGGTCATCCGGTATCAGCTCGCGGCATACGGAGTCGTCGCGCTGTTCGTGGTCCTCATGATCTATGTGTTCGTGCACATGCTGGCGACCGGCGGGAAAGAAGAGCGCAGCCGAGTCGTCGCCTGCATCATTTTCATCGTGATGTCGTCGATATGGGCCATCTACAACCAGCAGATCTACACTTCGCTCACCCTCTTCGCTCTGCGCAACGTCGAGCACCACATAGCGGGCATTCAGGTCTCCCCCGCTCAGTTCCAGGATCTCAACCAGTTCTGGCTCGTGGTACTGGCGCTGCCCCTCGCCTGGCTCTATCAGCGCATGGGCAAGAGCAAGGGCGGCGACTTTTCGATCGCAGGCAAATATGCGGCCGGCTTTTACATGCTGGCCGCCGCGTTCTTCCTCTACGCGGCCAGCAGTCTGACCGCGCATGCCGGCATAACCTCTTCCTGGTGGCTGGTGGCCGGCTACGGAGCGCAATCGCTCGGTGAGCTGCTGATCAGCGCGCTCGGCTTTTCGATGGTCTCGCAACTGGTGCCGGAGCACTCGCGCGGCATCGTCATGGGCGCCTGGTTTCTGGGCATGGGGGTCAGTCTGTATGCCGGCGGCGCCATAGCCAGCCTCGCGAGCATCCCCACCGGGGCCTTCCAGCCGACAGCCTCGCTTCCCATCTACGTCCGGCTCTTCTTCTGGCTCGGCATGTTTGCGCTGGCCTGCGCAATCGCGGCGACCGCGATCACTCCGCTGCTCAAGAGGATGATGATCAGGCAGGAAGAGACCGGCGGTGCTCCGACGGCGGCCGCAGTGAAGACGATGTGATGCGGCAGTAGTTTTGACGCGAGCTTCGGGAGACTGTAACTCGGCCTTCGCTTGTTTTACCCTTGTCTCCCGCCAACGGGAGAGATGCCGCCATGCGCATCGCGAGCGTCGGTCACGCGCTCTTTGCGGCGACGATGGTCGCCCTGGGCATTCTCAGTATCGTCGAAGGCCGTTTCGCGCCGATTTGGAGCGGCGTTCCCAAGGATGTGCCCGGCCGCCAGGCACTGGTGTATCTCTGCGCCTGCGTCTCCGTGATATGCGGGGCCAGTCTCTTCTTGCAGCGTGCCGCCGGCGCCGCCGCCCGCGTGCTCTTCGCTTACCTCCTGATCTGGATGGTGCTCTTCAAGGTACCCAACATCGCTCGCGCGCCGGCGGTGGAGGTCTACTATCAAAACTGGGGTGAGACGGCGGTGTTGATGGCGGGCGCGTGGGTGTTGTATGCGCGGTTCGCCGCCACATGGGACAGGCGGCAGCTCGGTTTCGCCACCGGCGACCGGGGCGTACGGCTGGCGAGGGAACTCTACGCGCTCGCCTTGATCGCTTTCGGGCTGTCCCATTTCGCCTATCTCGACCTCACCGCACCGCTGGTCCCGTCCTGGCTGCCCGCGCACGTCGCCTGGGCTTACTTCACCGGCTGTGCCTATCTGGCTGCGGCCGCGGCCGTGCTCACCGGTGTCTGCGCACGCCTGGCGGCCGCACTGGCGGCATTGCAGATGGGCCTCTTCACCCTGCTGGTATGGCTGCCCCTGATGACGGCGGGAACCATGACTGCCGGCCAGCTTGGAGAGTTCATCGTCTCCTGGGCGCTGACCACCGCGGCATGGGTGATCGCCGATTCGTACCGCGATACGCCGTGGCTCGCGGTCAGGTCGGCGCTCGGCGCCGGTCCCGGCTCCGCATCCGGCCGAGCGCCCTAACCGCTCGCGCCATTGGCGCGGCAGGACTGCCACGCACCTGCGATCACGGACGCACGCCGACGCACTCGCGCCATCCGTACCGCTGACTTCCAGCCTGGAACGCCCTTTGCTTGAGCCTGAGTCGAGTTACCGATCGGCCTGGGCGTCCGTGAAGCCTGATGTGAAGCGGCCGCCTGATTACGGGAACACCAGGAGTGAATTCATGCGCAAACCGAGCTCATCCTCGAAATACGTGATAGCCGCGCTCGTGGCCGCGACTTTCGGCCTGACGGCCGGCACGGCATTGGCTCAGACGACGTCTCAGAGCGACCAGGGCAATGCCCCGGCGAGTCATCGGCATGCGAGCAAGAAGAGCGTGCGGCAGCTCACTTCACAGGTAAAGCAGACTAACGAGCAGATGCGGCAGACTACGGGGAAGCTGAACCGCGCAACCGCTCAGCTCAAACAGACGACCAAGCATATGAACGAAACGCGTGCGAAGGAAATGCGCGTCGCTAGCGCGGAGCACAATGTGCGCAAAGGAGAGCGGCACCAACGGAGTCACGTGCACACGCGCAACACTCACCCGGCTAATCCGAATCCCCCACCGCGGTAGCCGTCAGCGCGGCGGCCGCTCCGAGCGTGGATCGGAGCCAGCCGCCGCGCACACATCCCTCGATGATCACGGCGAGTCGTTCACCTGCCCGCTCGAGCGAAGGCACTCTGCCGCGCGAAATTGATGCAACCGAAAGGTTGCGTTCATGGGAACCGGGTGCATAATGACGATACGCAACCACGTGGTTGCATCTACGAGCCTGGACAACGTCAATGAGCCGAGTCTCAGAGACCGACCGCATCGAGCGCAGCGTCATCATCCATGCACCGCGCGAGCGCGTCTGGCGCGCCCTCTCCAACGCCGAGGAATTCGGCACCTGGTTCGGCGTCAATCTCACCGGTCAGACTTTCAAGCCCGAACGGTCCACCCGCGGCCCGATCACGTATGAGGGCTACGAGCACCTCACGTGGGAAGCCACCATCGAGCGCGTGGAGCCACCCGACCTGCTCTCGTTCCGCTGGCACCCCTATGCCATCGACCCCAAGGTGGACTACGGCAACGAGGAGCCGACGCTCGTGACGTTCACGCTGAAGGACGCGCCGGGAAGTGGGACACTGTTGACCGTGGTCGAGTCGGGCTTCGATAAAGTGCCTCCCGGCCGCCGCCTGGATGCATTTCGCATGAACAGCAGCGGCTGGAGCGCCCAAATGGAGAACATCGTCCGTCATGTCGCCTCGCAGGCCTGAGGCCGCGGCCGCCAGGCAGCGCGCGGCCGGCCTGCCCGCCCCCGTCCAGGCCAGCCAAGCGCTGGCGAGCGTCTTCGCGGCCTTGGGCGATCCAACCCGTCTGAGGCTGGTGGCCGTACTGTGCGCCGGCGGCGCTTGCTCCATCGCGCAGCTCACGGCGAATACCGCGATCACCCGCCAGGCAGTCACTAAGCATCTCAACGTCCTCGCGGATGCCGGTGTCGTGCGCGATACGAAGGCTGGCCGCGAGCGGCTTTGGCAGCTCGATCCCGAGCAGCTCGAGCAGGCAAAGCGGACGCTCGAAATCATCGGCCGGCAATGGCAGACCACCTTGGGCAAGCTCAAGGCGTTCGCGGAATCGACGTGAGGCTCAGGCCCGCCGCAACTCCTTGGGATCGATCGGTAACTTCCTGATCCGCTTGCCCGTCGCGGCATAGAGCGCGCTGCAGAGCGCCGGCAGAACCGGCGGCAGGGGCGGCTCACCCATGCCTGTCGGCGAATTGTCGGTGATGCGGAAATGGACCTCGACCGGCGGTGCCTCGCGCATTCGCAGCAGGCCGAAGGTGTTGAAATTCTCCTGCACGACCCTGCCGCCCTCGATGGTGATCGCCTGATGAAGCGCGGCGCCCAGTCCATCGAGAATGGCGCCCTGCGCCTGGTTGTAGGCGCCGGCGGGATTGATGATCTGCCGGCCCACGTCGCCAGCCGCCCAGACCTTGTGGACTTTGGGCGTGCCGTCCGGCGCAACACTCGCCTTGACGACCTCAGCGAAGTACCCGTAATGGCTGTAGTAGAACGCGAGGCCCATGCCGGTACCGCGCGGCAGCTCGTGACGATTGCGCCACCCTGACTTCTCGGCCACGAGCTCCAGCACTCCGCGCACGCGATCCGTATCGAGCGGCGGCTGCGGACGCCCTTTCCTTCCAGGCATCGGAATCAGGCGCGACGGGCCATAGAGCTCGAGCCGGAAATCGAGCGGATCCCGGCCGGCGGCAAGCGCCACCTCATCGATGAAAGACTCGAACGCGAACGCCAGCGCATTGCCGCCCGGATTGCGCAGCGGGCCTGTCGGGGCACCGAGCTCGATCAGCGATTGCGCATACAACAGGTTCGGGACGAAGCCGGCCGGAAAATGCCGCGTCGGAAGGTCGGCCGAGGAGGCCACCTCGCTGCCCTGGCCGAAGGTCACGAAATGATCGCTGAACGCGGCGAGCTGGCCCTGGGCCGAGAGCCCGGCCTTGAAGTAGTGGAAGCCGCCGGGCCGATAGGCGTCGTGCTGGATGTCCTGCCGCCGGTTCCAGAGGAGCTTGACCGGCCGGCCCGCCAGCTTCGAGATCATGGCGGCTTCGACCATGAAGTCGTTCTTGAGGCGCCGCCCGAATCCGCCGCCCACCCGTGTCATGTGCACGGTGACCTTGCTTTCGCTGACTCCCAGCGCTTGGGCCACCAGCGCGCGGCCCGGAGCCGGATTCTGCGTGGGTGCCCAGATCTCTATGCTGCCATCCCGTTTGCAATACGCGGTGCAGTTCTGTGGCTCGAGATCCACGTGCGCCAGGAACGGATACGCATAGGCCCCTTCGACCACCTTGTGCGCGTGAGCGAATGCCTCATCGGCGTTGCCATCGCTACGCAACACCGACTGCGGCTTCTGCCGAGAGAGATGCGCCGCCTGACGCTCGAACTCGACCGTGCTCTGCCCCGGGGCGGAGTCCCGATCCCAGACCACCCGCAGCTTCTCGAGCGCCTTTTGCGTCTGCCACCAACTGTCGGCGACGATCGCTACACCGTCGACCAGTCCCATCTCGAAAACGGCGTCCGGCCCCGGGCCGTGCACGATGAAGGCATCGCGCACGCCGGGCATCGCCTTCACCGCGGCAATGTTGGCGCTCACCACCCGGCTGCCAAACACCGGCGCTTTCTCGAACGTGGCGTAGAGCATGCGGGGCAGAACCGTGTCGATCCCGAAGAGCGGCGTGCCGTCGAGAACCAACGCGCTGTCGACGCCGCCCGTGAATCTGCCGATGATCCGATAATCCTTCGGATCCTTCAGCTTGACCGAATCGAGGTCCGGCGCCGGAAGCGTCGCGGCCTTGGCGGCAAGCGCTCCGTAGGTCAGCGTGCGGCCGCTCGGCCGATGATGCACCTTCCCCTGGCTCGTCTCGCACTCCGCAGCCGGCGCTTCCCAAGTGTGCGCCGCAGCGAGAATGAGCATCTGCCGGCCGGCGGCACCGACCCGCCGCATCGGGTCCCAGTTGAGGGGGGTCGCCATGCTGCCGCCGGCGAACTGCTCGCCATAGATCGGATCCAGCAGCGCCTGCTCGGTCCGCACCTGCGACCAGTCGGCGTCGAGCTCATCGGCGATCAGCATGGGCAGGGTCGTCTTGATACCCTGGCCTATCTCGGGATTCTTCGCGACGATTGTGACGATCCCGTCGGGCGCAATGCTGATGAAGGGGTTGAGCTCCACCCCGGCCTTCGAGCCCACGCTCATCGGCTGGCCCGTGCTCGGCGAACACGCCACATTCAGTGTGAGGAGCAGTCCCCCGCCCGCGGCAAGGCCGGTCGTCAGGAAAGCGCGGCGCGAGAGTTGATTCGCTCCAGCGCCCTCGGCGTCCGAGGGGCCGTGCGCGGTACGGTCGATCGCATCGAGTCTCGCCATGTCACACCTCCCTCGTGTCGTCGGTCGGCAATCCCGCGGCCTGCTTGATGGCTGCGCGGATGCGCGTATAGGTGGCACAGCGGCAGAGATTGCCGCTCATGGCTTCGTCGATGTCCTGATCGGTCGGCTTGGAATTCTTGCTGAGCAGCGCAGTCGCTGTCATCACCTGACCCGACTGACAATAGCCGCATTGCATCACATCGAGCGTGAGCCATGCGGCCTTCACGCGCTTGCCGACCTCGCTATCACCGATGCCTTCGATGGTCACGATCGACGCGTTGCCAACACGCGATACCGGCGTGATGCAGGAACGTGTGGGTACCCCGTCGAGGTGCACCGTGCAGGCGCCACAGAAGGACATACCACAGCCGAACTTCGTGCCTTTGAGGCCGATCTCGTCGCGCAGTACCCAGAGAAGAGGCGTGTCTCCTTCCGCGTGAACGGTGCGCTGTCTGCCATTCACCGTGATCGTAAAGGCCATGTGCGGCTCCCCATGGGGTGGCATGCGGTAATGGACGAGCGCTGATTCTACTTGCCCCGAGCGCCCGTGCCACCCGCAACCGGCCCGCCGCCCGCACCGCTGGTCGTGACTCTAGCTCGGCAGGCCGCGGCAGCGGATATACAAGTGCAGGTACTTGCCGCGCACGTAATGCGCTTCCACGAGCGCGAAAACCAGGCCGCGCCAACCGTCGAGAAAGCCGAGCCGCAGCACGTACCCGCGGAAAAACCGCCACTGGGGATTGAGCAGCACCTTGGCCATGCCGCACCGCTTGCCATCCGCGTACAGGGCCTCCCCCATGAGCTGCGCGTAGCGCTGCATGCGCTGCTGATGATCCGTGAGGCTCCGATAGGAATAATGCTCGAGATGGCCGTGGAGCCTGCCGACGCGCCCCGCGACCCGCGTGTTCTCGTGGATCTCGCGCCCGACCCAGCTCCCGTGGCGGCGGTCGAAGAGGCGCACCAGACGGTCGGGGTAGGCATTGCCGTGGCGCAGAAACCTGCCGAAGTAGTCGGTGATGCGCGGTATCGACCAGCCTGCGAAGTCGCCAAAGCCGCGCTCGCGCCAGCTCTCGATCTCGGCGCGCAGCGCATCGCTGACCCGCTCGTCCGCATCCAGGCAAAGCACCCAGTCATTGCGCGCAGCGGCCACCGCGAACTGCTTCTGGGAGCGGTACCCCGGCCAGGCCCGCTCGATCACCCGCGCGCCGAGCGCGCCGGCGCGCGCGCGGGTATCGTCGCTCGAGTGCGAGTCGACGACGATCACCTCGTCGCAGAAGCCGACCGAGCGCACGCAGGCCTCGATCCGGTCGGCCTCATTGAAGGTGATGATGCAGGCCGACAGGCCCCTGCGAGTGGCCACGCCGAGCCCCCTCCGTCTCGATGGGCGGAATTGCCCGGAGGCAGAGTGTAGCGTTCCCGGACCCGCAATAGGTCTCAGGCACTCGGTGGGGACGCCTGGCGCAGCAGGCGGGCGATCAGCCGCCCCGGCCGCGCCTCTCGTCCCAACTGCTCATCGGTACACTGCCGGGGCGCCTTGTCCGGGCGCCAGCGCAGGAGCCGCGTGCCATGCCGGAAGCGGCCGCCCGTCACCTGGTCGTAGCAGACTTCCACTACCAGCTCCGGGCGCAGCGGACACCACTCCCCGGAGCGCTCGGTGCTCCAGCGGCTCGGACCGCCGGGCGCCCTGCCCGTGAATCCCGGACTCCCCCGCAGCTGCCGCAGGCGGCGGGTCAGCGGCTTGCGCTCGCGCTCGGGAATCGAGGCGGTGAACCCGACGTGATCGAGAAGCCCCTCGTCATTGAAGAGCCCGAGAAGCAGCGACCCGACCTCGGCACTGTCGGTCCCCAACCGATAACCGCCGACGACACAGTCCGCGGTCCGCAGGCGTTTCACTTTCAACATGGCCCGCTCGCCCGGCACGTACGGCCCCTCGACTCGTTTGGCCACGACGCCATCGAGCGCACCGCCCAGCCGCTCGAGCCACTTCTCGGCCTGCCTGACATCGCGTGTGTACGGTGTCAGGACGAAACCCCGCGGCCCCGACAGTGACTCGAAGAACCGCTCGAGCGCCGATCGCCGCTCGCGCAGCGGCTGATCCATCTGACTGGCGCCGCCGGTGCCGAACGGCATGTCGAACAGCACGAGGCTCGCGGGCGTCTCGGCGGCAAGCCGGGCGATGCGGCTCGCGGCGGGGTGCAGGCGCATCTGCAGCGCGTCGAACGACAGTGTGTCGCCGCGTGCAATGACGAGCTCGCCATCCAACACGAAACGCCGCGGCTCGAGCGCCGCCACCGCGGCCACCACCTCCGGAAAGTACCGCGACAGTTCCTTGCCGGAGCGGGCCTGCAACTCCACGCGCCGTCCGTCCCGGATCGCGAGGCAGCGAAAGCCGTCCCACTTCGGCTCGTATTGCCAACCCGCATCACGCGGCAACTCGGCAACGAGCCGCGCCTCCATGGTCTCGATATGGTGCGGAATTGTGCCGCTACGACGCTTCGATCCCGGCATGGCGCTGACCGGACGGGCTTGCCCGACAGTCGACGACGCGCAAGAAGCGCTCCCGCCGATGCGCCTGAAGCCTGGCGAGGGGGCGCCCGCTGCGGATTTTCCTACTCCCGGACGCTCCCCAACTCCTCGACCAGCACGCGCATGTTCTCCGAGTAATCCACCGGCACCGCGACGAGGTGCATCCCGCCGCCGGCGAACGCGGCTTCGAGCGCCGGCGCAAGGCCATCCGCGCTTTCGACGCGGGTCCCCTTCATGCCGTAGGCCCGGGCATAGGTGACGAAGTCGGGATTGCCGAACGTCATGCCGAAATCGGCGAATCCGTCGGCCGCCTGCTTCCAGCGGATCATACCGTAGGCATTGTCTTCCAGCACGAGGACGACGAGGTTCAGCCCGAGACGCACCGCAGTCTCGAGCTCCTGCGAGCTCATCATGAAGCCGCCGTCGCCACATACGGCGAGCACGCGTTGCTCCGGATGAAGCATCGAGGCCATCATCGCCGAGGGCAGTCCGGCCCCCATCGTGGCGAGCGCGTTGTCGAGAAGGAGTGTGTTGGTGACTCGCGTGCGGTAGTTGCGCGCGAACCAGATCTTATACATGCCGTTGTCGAGGCAGACGATGCCATCCTCCGGCATGATCTGACGCACGTCGTGCACGATGCGCTGGGGCGTCAGCGGATAACGGCGCTCAGTGGCTCGCTCCGCGACGCGCGCCAGGATACGCTCGCGCAATGGCAACAGCGCGTCCGCGCGCGGAAGCTTCCCTTCCAGCCGGTCCGCCAGAAGCGCGAGACTCGGCCCGATGTCACCGATCAGCTCCGCATGCGGGAAATACACTTCCTCCACGGACGCCGGCAGGTATCCCACGTGCAGAACGGTGGGGCCGCCCGGTCCCATGAGGAAGGGGGGCTTCTCGACGGTGTCGTGGCCGATGGAAACGATGAGATCGGCGCGATCGATCGCCTGGTGAATGTAGTCCCGCGCGGAGAGGGCCGCGGTGCCCATGTAGAGGCCGGAGCCGCCCGCCACAGAGCCCTTGCCCATTTGAGTGTTGAAGAACGGAATCTGCACGCGCCTGACGAACGCCGATAGCGCGTCCGCCAGACGCGGGCGGCTCGCAGCTGCACCCAGCATCACCAACGGGTACTGGGCCCCCCGGATGAGCTCCGCCGCCCGGTCGAGCGCCGCCGGGTGCGCGACCGGTAAAACCGTCGGATGCGGAGGCACGAGTGGCACGTCGGGCGCTTCCTCCGCCGCGACATCCTCCGGCAGTTCCAAGTGCACGGGACCCGGGCGCTCCTGATGTGCAACCCGGAATGCCTCCCGCACCATCGAGGGGATGGTGGCCGTGCCGACGATGCGGTGCGCCATCTTCGTGAGCGGTGTCATCGTCGAGACGATGTCGACGATCTGGAATCGCGCCTGCTTGCGGCTCAGGATCCCCTTCTGCCCGGTGATCATGACCATGGGCATGGCGCCGAGCTGCGCGTAGGCGGCACCGGTCGTCATGTTCAAGGCGCCCGGCCCGAGCGTAGAGAGACAAACGCCCGCCTGCCCGGTCAGACGGCCGTGGGTCGCGGCCATGAACGCCGCCGCCTGCTCGTGGCGCGTCAACACCAACTCGATGCTGGAGCGGCGCAATGCCTCCACGACGTCGAGGTTCTCCTCTCCCGGGACGCCGAATATCCGCTCCACTCCCTCGTTCTCGAGAGCCGCCACCAGCAGTTGCGCGCCGTTCATCGCTTGGTCACCTCAACTTGGGGCGAACAGCCGGTCCGCCACGTAAGGGTTGGTCCGGCGCTCCGCGCCGAAGGTCGACATTGGCCCGTGCCCCGGCACGAATCGCACGTCATCGCCGAGGGGAAAGAGCCGCTCGCGGATCGACCTGATCAGGGCCTCGTGATTGCCGCGCGGAAAATCGGTACGGCCGATGGAGCCGGCGAAGAGCACATCGCCCACCCAAGCGCAGCGTTCCCCCGGGTGAAAGAACACCACATGCCCCGGCGTGTGTCCCGGGCAATGCAGCACCTCGAGTGTCTGACTGCCGACGGTGACCTGATCACCCTGCTCGAGCCACCGGTCGGGCTCGAAGGATCGAGCCGGTGGGAACCCGAACTGCGCCGCCTGCTGCGGCAGCGCCGCGATCCAGAACTGGTCTTCGCGCTGCGGACCTTCGACGGGCAGCGCCTTGGCGCGCGCCAGGTCCGCGGTGGCCGCGCAGTGATCGAGATGTGCGTGTGTGAGGAGGATCTTCTCGAGCGTGAGGCTGCGCCGGTCCGCTTCCGCCAGTACCCGCTCGATTTCGCCGCCCGGATCGACCACGGCCGCCCGCCGGCTGTCCTCGTCCCAGATGAGCGAACAATTCTGCTGGAAGGGTGTAACGGGAATGATGAGCGCGCGCATCATCCAGCGACGATTCCCCAACGGAAGGGATCGTCGGGCTCGAGGCGCAGCACCGATTCCGCGGTCACGTGCGCGCGCCCCGTGATGGTCGGCACGATCTCGCCTTTCTGGCGGTCGTGCCAGCGATAGCGGCCGCTGAAGGTGCTGCCGATCAGGCTCTCCTGCACCCAGGGCGCGCCCTCCTCCAGCTTGCCGTCCGCTGCCAGGCAGGCGAGCTTCGCGCTGGTGCCGGTGCCGCAGGGGGAGCGGTCGTAGGCGCCGCCCGGGCAGAGCACGAAGTTGCGGCTGTTCGCGTCCGCGCGGACGGGCGGGCCGAAAAGCTCCACGTGATCGACCTCGGGAAATCCCTGCTCGTTGACGGCCCGACGCAGGCGTGTGGTGAGGCCGGTCAGCTCCTCGAGGTGGCCGAGCGCGATCGGAGCCAACTGCGTTTCCACCAGGAAGAACCAGTTGCCGCCCCATGCGACATCGCCGCGGACTTCCCCGACACCGGGCAGAGAGACGGTGGCCTGGCGCGCCTTGCGAAAGCTCTTGACGTTGACGACATCGACCTGCCCGTCATCGTGCAGGTGCGCGTCCACGGGCCCGACGGGAGTATCGATCCGGATCGGCCCCGGCGTGCAGCGCCCGGCGGCGGCCAGCGAGGCCACGAGACCGATGGTCCCGTGCCCGCACATTCCCAGATAGCCGACGTTGTTGAAATAGATCACGCCGACCTGGCAGTCCTGCCGGTGCGGGCGGCAGAGCAGCGCGCCGACGAGCGTGTCGGAGCCGCGCGGCTCGTTGACGATCGCGCGGCGATACTGATCGTGCTGCTCCCGGAATCGCCGCAGCCGCTCCTCGAGCGGCCCGTCGCCGAGATCCGGCCCGCCTTCCATGACGAGCCGCGTCGGCTCCCCGGCGGTGTGCGAATCTATGACGCTGATGGCGGTGGAGGGCGCTGGCATCTTCCTATGGTACCGCACCGCCGCCGGCGCATCCCCACCGTCTCGCCGGCGGCGCCATCATCCGCGCTCAGCACCGGATCAGCCCGGGTTCCCGTCGTCCTCCTCCGAATAGCGGCTCGGCGCCTGCGCGCCGCCCATGTTGTCCTCGACGTCGAGGTAGGCTTGCGTCACGGGCTGCATATCGCGCCTCGCGTCCGGGTTTCCGGTCCGCTCGACGTCATCCCGCAGCGCGTGGTAGCTGCGCGAGAGCTCGTCGAAGGCGACTTTCACGTCCCGGTCGCCAGAATCGCCCGTGTCTCTATCCTCGACCGTGCGGCGGAACTCATGCGCCCGATCCGCGAAGTCCCGCGCGTCCTCCGTGTAGCTCGTGCTCTCATCGTAGCCACGCGGTGCCTCCCTGGAGTCCTCCGCAAACGCCTGGGCATTCCGATCCAACCTGTCGGCGGAGCTGTCCAGGCCGCCGTGGCGCGTCGTCGCGCAGCCGGCAAGCGCAATCGTCATCAGCGAGGCCGCGAGCCACGCAGCCTGTCCCGAAACTCTCATAAGCTTCTCCTCGGCCTTTTGCGGCCGTAAGAATCACCTGTCGAGCCCAACGCCTCGTCGTGCGTCCGGGTTCCCTGTGAGCGGCTCAGTGACCGGGGGCGGGCCTGGATGTTGCGGAGGGCTCCTCGGTGATCGGCAGATTCAGGTAACTGCCGCGCAACAAGCTGAGCTTCACGGGCGTATGCGCGGCTGCGATGGACTCGCCGCTCACAGCCCGCCCCGACCCGTAGTTGATCTCGCGGTCGGGCCGCTTGCTGACTCGCAACACCATCACCAGCCGGGCACCCGACTCGACACGCACGGCGGTGATCCGTGCGCTGGTGAAGTCGAGCGACTGGGCGGTGCCGGCCGCGAGCAGCCTGCGGCGGGCAGGATCGCGCAAATAGCTGGCGCGAAACTCCTCGGCGGGCGCGAAGAGATGGAAGTAGCTGCCGTCGGGCAACAGCTCATAGAGCGCCACGGTGAGATCCAGATCCCGTTTGTTGGTCTGCAGGCGCAGGTGGCCGCTGAATCGGCCGGCGATCTGCAAGCCGCCCGGCAGCGGACCGCTCACGAAGGCGAAACCGTTCTCCACGGGCACGCTGGTGGTCATGAGGCCCTGCGGTGGCGGCTCGCCGCCGTCCTTACGGCGCGCCAGATTGATCGTGAGATGGATGGCGGCACGGCTCGCCGGCTCGCGTGGGGTCAGAAGCCCGGAGCCCGCGTTCGGCTCGGCGGCGAGGTAGAGCCGCACGCGATCCTTCGCGAGGTCATCGAGCGTGCCGGCATGTAGCCAGGCATTCGCGCCCATGACTTCGAAGTTGACACGATCCGCGAGCAGCGCGGGCTTGGGATCGTTGAGGAAGAGATACGAGAACCACTGCAGCTCGAGCGCCCTCAGGTCGATGACCGCGGTGGGATCGGTGCGCAGCCCATGGATCGTGTCCTGCGCCCTCCCCTGGCGCATCTCGGCGCGGTCGTAGGGACCCAGGACCAGTATCTGGTCCGCGTGCGCATCGTGCTCGTAGTGGCGCAGGAAATGGAAGAGCGTGCCCGCCTCGCCGGCCGTGTAGTACCCGCTCAGCGACAGAATGGGAATGTCGAGGCGAGCGAGCTCCTGCGGCGAGGGCACCAGGCGCCGCCAATATTCATCGTAGGCGGGATGCTCCAGCCATCGCCGGAAGGTCTCGCTGGGTCGGTGAGCAAGACGCGGCAGATCGCGGAAAGGCTTGCCGCTGGCATACCATTTTGCATTGAGCGCATCGCACCAGGCAGGCGTGCCCGGTGCGGCAGCGGGCGCAGCAGCCGTTGCCGCGCCGCTCGCCGCCGCGCCATTGGGCGCCGCGCTGTTGGCCGTCGCACCATTGGCCGCACCGCTGCTCGCACCGTTACCCGTCGCCCCGTTACCCGTCGGACCCGCGCCGCCCGACTCGGCCCGCGCACTCAGGTCCACCCGGACATCGGGAGCGACCTGGGTCGTCAGGTTCACGCCGGCGCCGGATCCCGTCTGCGGCGTCAAGCCCGCGCCCGTATCGAACTCCGCGGCACTTGCCTCGCGCTCCTGCGCGACGCGTTGCAACCAACAATAGGCGGAATTCAGCCCGATCCGGCGATCCATCGGAAAGTTGACGCCAGGCGCCAGCACGTCCGAGGTGGCGATGGCCTTGAGCTGCGGCGGCAGGCGCTTCACCGCCGCCCAGGCGGCGAAGCCGCTGTAGCCATCCCCATACATGCCCACCTGGGCATCGCTCCAGGGCTGCTTGGCGATCCAACCGATCACCGCGCGCACGCGCGCTTCCTCGCCTTCGAATGGAATCACTTGCCAGGCATGACGGCCCGTCCGTACGCGTGGCGTGAACGCCACCATGCTCGCGAAGCCGTAAGCGGCTGCCTCGATCGCGTCGTCGTGCCCGCCCGGGGAGATGCGGTATTGGAGAAGGGTGGTCAGCAATTCGCTGCCGCTGCGGGGGCGCACGAGGAGCGCGACCACCGCGCCGCGCCCGGGTGTATCGATGACGACATCGTCCTGGATGATGTAGCGCCGATCCTCATCGAGTGAGATGAGCCCGGGGGCGATGGGTCCGAAGCTGCGGTAGGCGTCGAAGGCAAGGTATTGCCATATGAGCGCCAGCGCATCGCGCTGGCCGATCCGCGGGTGGCCGCGCCAATGATCGAAGCTCGCCTGCAGGGCCTGGGCGTACGCCGCGAGCGGCGCCTGCAGCCAGGACTCCACGCGGTAGGCGTCGAGATTGTCGAAGATCGGGATGGTCTCCCAGAAGGCGAGATCGAAAGCCTGCGCCAGCGGCAGTCGGTACTGTGCCTGCAGCGACTTGGTATGCGCGTACAGGTCGTACACCAACGTGGAATCCACGGGCGGCCGGCGGGGGTTGCCGCCGCGCAGCCGCCGCAGCTCCAGCCGCGCCGAGTACGCGGGCTCGAAGCTTCCGGCCACGAGCTGCAGCGCCGACATGTTGGCGAGGTACTGTTCGCGGTTATCGCTGCGGTACACCGGAATGATGCGCGAGGCGAGATCGCGCATGACCGCCGGCGTCGTGGCATCGTAGACCGAGGCCGGTGCATGAAACTCCAGACTCTGTGCCGCCGCGAGCCCAGGTAGCAGGAGAGCCGAGAGGACGATGCCGAGCGCTCTACGCATGTGCTGTCCGCGGGCTACGGGGCTCGGCCCGGGCCCCCGCCCGAGCCGGCCTGGCGACCGAGCGCGGCACGCCGCGCCGCCGCGCAGGAAATGAAAGCCGCGTAGCTCCAGGCGAGATGCTTGGCCGAAGTCTGCTCGCCGGTGCGTTGATCGAACTGCTCCGACATATCGCCGCTTTCGGGCGTGTAGGCACGGACCGTCTCCAGGTACCTGTCTCCCCGCGCGAGCAGCGCGTCGCGCCCGCCGCCGGGCCTGGCGGCACGAAAGCAGAGCTCGGCGGCCGCCAGGGTCGAGAAGTAGTAGGCGCCGCCGGAATAATAACGGTCGGCGCGGTAGCGCCCAAGCGCCGGACCCCGGGCCGCCGGCCGGGTGTGGTTAATGGGATAGTCCGCCTCGAACACACTGTCGAGCACGCCGAGAGTCGCGTGAATCCGCGGATCGCGCACCGAATGGGTGGCGCGATCGTCGTCGCCCTGCAGCGCGGCGAGAACCACCGCGATGTCGAGCTCCTTGGCCGACGGCGCGCCCGATTCGAGCACCCGCGAGCGGTAGTAACCGCGGTCCGCCAGCCAATACTCGTCCAGCCTGTCGCGAATCGCCCGGCTCTCCATCCGGCAACTGTGCGCCTGCGCCTGCTCGCCCTGCGCATCGAGCCAAGCGGCTCCGTCCTCCAGCGCTTGCGCGCCGACGTGGAGGGTGAAGTAATGCAGTCCCCGCTCCTCCTCCCAGATGTCGTAGCACGGCTCGCGCCAATGATCGCGCGTGAAACGCAGGTCGTCGCGCAGCAACCCATCGCACGCTCTCTGCAGCTCGACGCCGGGCGGGGCGCTGCGCATCCAACGCAAGATCGTGAGCACGCGCAACGCCGGGCCGTCGTTCTGCGGCCGGCCCCAGTTGGAGATATCGAGACTGCCGTCCGCATTGACGCGGGTCTCGCCTGCGATCGCATCACCGTGCACGCGTTGCAGCTCGGCGTCGGGGCGCAGGAACTGCGTGAAGTCGGCCGCCACCCGCGGCCGCCACTCGCCCGAGGCGGCGGCGAGCTCACGGCCATCGAGCCGCGAGAGCGCTTCACTGAAACGCACGAACTGCGCGAAGAGACGCGGCGCCTCCTCGCCGGCCTCATGGCCCGCGGGCGGCTGCTCGTGGAGGACCCGCAGCGCATCGATCACGATGGCCGAGTCGCGGTACCAGTGGAAGAAGTAATCAGGGTCCGGATCGTAGGAGGCTGGAACCGGTGAGGCGACGACCGCGCCCGGAGCCGGATGGATGACCTGATCGAAGCCCGGACGGGCCTTCACGATACCGACCGGCGAGATGCTGCGCACCATCTGCCGCGCCGCATGCGCGTACTGTCGATCGACCCACTCGCAGAGCGTCGCCACGGGTGTCACCCTGCCAGATGCGGGCTCGAGAACCCGAGCCGGCGCAGCCCGGCGCGGACCTCGGGAGCGCTCATGAAGAGCTTCCACAAGAGGCCCGTGCGGAAGTTCTCGATCATGAGGATGATCGGGCCCTGGTCGATCGCCAGATGAGTGTCTGCGTACCAATCGCGCTGCGGGCAGAAGGCGTCGACGAAGCCGTGCCGCCGCCAGATCCTCTCCCCGAAGGTGCCGAGGAAATGCCGCAACGCCTTCATCGCCTCCGCCGGCGCGTAGGGAAAGCTCGCGAGCGCCGCGGTCGGCGCGATCGTACCGTTGTCGTTGTCGGGGGCATGCGCGCCGTATCCGTCGGGATCGTCACTCGCGGTGAGGCCCCAACAGTGCTCGCCATACGCGCGATGATGGTTCGGATTGGCCACGCAGTGAGCGTGATTGATGCGCACGTGCCGCAGATTCTGCTCCCAGTATCTCGCGTAGCGGTCCTCGAGCCCGTGCGGATCGAGGCCGCAGAAGGAGTAGTGCGCGAAGAAGAGCGGCCCGCCGAATGCCGGTCCGAGCGGCAGCTCGATGCCCGACCAGCACTTGCCGTTGATGAAGTCCCGTCCGGTGGCGAAGCCCCGGTGATAGACGTGCTCGCTGATCGGATAGCGCGGCGCCCCGGCGGCAAGCACGTACGTCGCCAGGCATTCGTTCCAACCGCGGATCTCGTGCTCGAGTGCCCAGCCGTTGTTGGGACTCCAGTGCCAGTAGAGGACACCGCGGGCTCCGCGCGCATACCAGTCCCACTCGACGTCCTCCCACAACCACGTCATCGCATGCCGCAGCCTCGTCTCCAGGGGCGTGTCACGATCGAAGTACTGTCGCGCGGTGAGAAGCCCCATGCAGAGGAAGGACGTCTCCACGAGATCGCCACCGTCATCCTTGCGGGAGAAGGGAATCGTCGCGCCCGTGCGTCCATCCAGAAAATGCGGCAGCGCGCCGTGATAACAGGTGGCGCGGACGAGGACGTCCAGCATGGCGCTCAATCGCTCGAGCGCCTGCTCACGCGCGATCCAGCCGCGCTCGACGGCGACCACCAGCGCCATGATCGCAAAGCCGGAGCCACCGGTGGTCACGAGGTCGCCGCTCTGCCCTTTGCCGGGCGGCCGCCGGTCCGGAACCAGGCCGCTCACGGGGTGCGCCGCCTCCCAGAAAAACCGGAAGGTCTGGAGCTGCACGCGCTCGAGCAGCTCGGCGTCGCTCAGGGTGGCGAGCCGCGCTGGACTCATTTCCTCGGATCGGGCGATGTCGGACAACGTCAACTCCTTCCTTCACGCAAATGGAGACTCACCGTGCACGCCGGCCGTTGGGATTCTTCACCAGATGCACCACGCGGGCGAAGAGCGGATCGCGCGCCTGCGCACCGCCGATGTGGATGACTCCGGTGCGCGCCAGCTCGTGACCAAACACCTCGATGACACGCTCCAGGGTGTCGCCGTCGAGCGATCCGAATACATCGTCGATGAGGAGCCACTGCGGCGCCTGCAGCAGGACCCGCGCGAAGGCGAGCGCCAGCTGCTCGTCCTCGCTCAACTCGCGATCCCAACGCCGCGAGACATCGAGGAGCGGCACCAGGCGCTCGAGTCCGAGGCGCCGCAGCGCCTGCGCGCAGGCGTCGGCCTCGAAGCTCTCGGACTTGAGCGGGTAGGCGAGCACGTCGCGCAGCGAGCCCTGCGGCAGGTAGGGGGTGCCGCGCGGGAAATACAGAATCTGCTCGCCCGCGGGTTTCACGACCCGTCCGCTGCCGAGCGGCCAGAGGCCCGCGAGGGCGCGAAACAACAGGGTCTTGTTGGTTCCGGGCTGACCCACGATGAGGAGGCGCTCGCCGCTGCGCACCTCGACCATCCCCTCGCGCAGCATGTCGTGGCCGGCCGGGGACGAGACCTCCAGGCCTTCGATGACGATCCGGCCGGCGATGCCCTCGGCGTAGGTGATGTGGCTCTCCACCTCGTGCTGGATGTCGGTGGTCACGACGGCGCGGCGGAAGTTAGCGACTCTGAGGAGCGTCGCCCGCCAGTCCGCGATGTTGCTGAAGTTGTCGACGAACCACCGCAGCGAGGCCTGGGCCGTGGTGAAGGCGGCTGCGGCCTGCATCAACCCGCCGAAGGAGAGCGTGCCGCCGAAGTAGAGCGGCGCCGCCACCAGGATCGGCGCCACGAGCAGCACCCAGCCGAAGCCGGCCGTGATCCAGGTGAGGTTGGTGAGTCCGGTCACCAGGCGCTGGGTGGCCTGCAGCACCGCATCGAGGCTGCTCTCGAGCCGCCGCCGCTCGCCCTCCTCGCCCGCGGCCAGAGTGATGCCATCCAGGTGCTCGTTGACGCGCACCAGTGCAAAGCGCAAGTCTCCCTCGCGCGCGTAGCGCTCGGCATTGCGCCCGATCAGGCTGCCGCCCACCCAGTAGGAGAGCAGCGAGCCGAGCGCCGCATAGATGATCGCCGCCCACACCATGTAGCCGGGCACCGCGATGTCGTGCCCCGCGATGGTGAGCTCGAAGCCCCGGGAGAGGACCCAGAGGACGCCGATGAAAGCGACCAGCGTCACCGATGCCTGGATCAGCCCGGTGCCGAGATCTCCGGAGAGCTCGCAGAGATGGCGCGCGTCGTCGTGCATACGCTGATCGGGGTTGACCCCCATCGGCCCGGCATTGGCGAGCCAGAAAGCGCGTCGCGGGCTCATCCAGTCGCGGATGAGGTCTCCCACCAGAGCCTCCCGAAGCTTCACCTTCAACGTCTCGACCAGCCAGCGCTGCGCCACGTTGAGCACGAGGAGAGCGGCCACGATGATGAAGAACACGCCGAGCTGGACGAGAAAGTCCCTGAAATCGCGCCGCGTCAGCGCATCGTAGAAGGGCTGGTTCCATCTGTTCAGCCACACCTGCCCGTAGGCGGTGGCCGCGATGACCGCGGAGATCGCCGCGATGAGTCCGATGAGCGACTTCGCGACCGGAGAGGCGAGCATCGCCCGCACGATCATGCCGAGTTGCGGCACGAGCCCCGCGTGCGCAGCCTCCGTTTCCGGCGGGTGGCTGTCGCTGCTGTCGTCGGCTCGATCTATCATCGTGCTCGTCATCGTAACCGGCCGCCCACTCGCACTCCGGAACACCTCATGAGGACATCGAAACCGCAAGACGCACGGCGCATCGAGACGCTCATCGAGCGGATGACCCTCACCGAGAAACTCGGTCAGCTCACCATGATGGCCGCCAGCCACACCGTGACCGGACCGGTGATCAGCGGTCACTCGACCGACGATATCCGCTCCGGCAGGATCGGCAATCTCCTCAATCTTATCGGGGCGGCTGCCGCGCGCGAAATGCAGTGCATCGCAGTCGAGGAATCCCGGCTGGGAATCCCCCTCCTCATCGGGCTCGACGTCATCCACGGCCATCGCACCCTTTTTCCCGTGCCTCTGGCGGAAGTCGCGCTGTTCGATCCCGAAGCCTGGGCGCTGACGGCGCGGGAAGCGGCGCGCGAGGCGGCCGCGGATGGCATTAATATGACCTTTGCGCCGATGCTCGATGTATCCCGCGAGCCTCGCTGGGGGCGCACCATCGAAGGGCCAGGCGAATCACCGTGGGTGGGGAGGCGGCTGGCCGAGGCCAAAGTTCGCGGCTTCCAGGGCGCCGATCTGGCAGCCGCGGACTCGATCGCCGCGGTGGCGAAACACTTTTGCGGGTATGGCGCGGTGACCGCGGGACGCGAATACGCCTCGGTGGACGTCTCGGACCGCACGCTTCTGGAGGTCCATATTCCGCCGTTCGCGGCTGCCGTCAGCGCCGATGTCGCGGCAGTGATGCCCTCCTTTACGGACCTCGCCGGCATTCCGATGACCGCCCATGTGGGCATGCTCCGCGGGCGACTGCGCCGCGAGCTTGGCTTCCAAGGCGTACTGGTCAGCGACTACAACGCCATCGCCGAGCTGATCAGACACGGTGTGGCGGCGGACCTGGTCGAAGCGGCGACCCTCGCGCTCAAGGCTGGTGTCGACATCGACATGGTCTCGGGTGCTTACCTCGATGGCTTGCCGGCCGCACTCGAGCGCGGCAGTGTGAGCGTCGCGGAGATCGACGAGTCCGTGCGCCGGGTGTTGACCCTCAAGGCGCGGCTCGGCCTGTTCGAGGACCCCTACCGGCGCGGTGCGGCGCCAGAAAGCGCGTCCGCGATAGCGGAGCGGCGCCGCCTCGCCCGCGACATCGCAACGCGCTCCATCGTCCTGCTGAGCAATCGCGACGAAGCTCTGCCGCTCGCCGGCGGCACACGGCGCCTCGCGCTCATTGGGCCTCTGGCCGATGCGCCCGCCGAGATGCGAGGTCCCTGGTGGTGCGCGGCGGAGCCGGAAGCGCAAACCGGTCTGCTCGTGGGCCTGCGCGCGGCGCTGCCGCAGGCGCAGATCCTCCATGCCGGCGGCGTCGCCATCGAAGGTACGGACGAGAGCGGTATTGCGGGCGCCATGGCTTTGTGTGACGGAGCGGAAGCGGTGGTCCTGTGTCTGGGCGAGGGAGCCACGATGAGCGGCGAGGCGGCATCGCGCGCCCACCCTGGACTGCCGGGACGCCAGCGGGAGTTGGCGGAGGCGGTGTTGCAGCGCGCCGGCGCCAGAGCCATCCCCGTCATTGCCGTACTGTTCTCCGGCAGGCCGCTCATCGTTCCCTGGCTCGCGGAGCGGGCGAGCGCGCTGATTGCCGCCTGGTTCCCAGGTTGCGAGGCGGGCCACGCCCTCGCGGACATCCTCATCGGCCGCACATCTCCGAGCGGGCGCACACCGATTACCTGGCCGCGCGCCGTGGGGCAGATCCCGCTCTACTTCGGGCAGCGCAGTAGCGGCCGGCCCGTCGATCCGGCAGGCCCGTTCGCCAGCCGGTACATCGACGAATCCAACGAGCCGCTCTTCCCTTTCGGGCACGGACTGACCTTCGGGCGCTGCAAGCTCAGCCGACTGCGGGTGACTCCCGAGTCGGCTGGCGCCGCAGACGCGGTCGAGATCGCTGTCGACGTGGAGAATGTGGGTAGCCGCCGCGCGCAGGAGACAGTGTTCCTTTTCACGAGGCGGTTGAAATCGCGCGTCGCACCTCCTCTTCTCGAGCTGCACGGCGTCGGCAAGATCACCCTGGATGCGGGCGCGCGCGGCACGCTCACTCTGACTCTGCGCATTGCGGAGCTGCGCTCACTCGGACCCGATCTGACGCCTGAGCTCGAGCCCGGAGCAGTCGAAGTCCTGGTGGGCCCGAGCGCGGACCGCGCGTCGCTCCTTACCGCCTGGTTGCAAGTGCCGGCGAAGCGTGGAGCATAGGCGCAAGGATGTGCCTCGCCGCCACAGGTGGCGGGGCCTCGGGCAAAAAACCGCGCTTTTTTCCCGAGGCGCGCTGGTCCGGGCAGGAGGCCGGATCCAGCGCTTCAGATGACTTGCGCGACCTGCTCCGCCACCCGCTCCGGCGCGTTGTCGCTCGCGGTCAGCGCGCAGCTTGCGCCACGGCGCGGCGCATAGAGGCGCGGCTCCGTCACTTTGAACAAACCCACGGTCGTGGCGTCAGTGGCCGCGGCGAGATGCATGAGGCCGGAGTCGGCGCAGATGAAACAGGCCGCCGCCTCCACCACCGCCGCAACCTGACGCACCCGGCTTGAGTAGTACGCCGGCAGTTCCGGCAGCGAGGCGACGCCGTTTGGCGGCCGGATCTCGATGACCCGGGCGGCCGGCATGCGCTCGTGGAGGCTCGCTAACATCCGGCGCCACCAGTCGACGGTGAAGCGCTTGGCGCCCGTCGCATGAGTCGCCACGGCCACCACGGGGCCCGAGCCGCCCGCGCCGAGCAGGCGCTGGACCTCCCCCCTTCCGGCGAGTCGCTCGGCCTCGGTCAGGCGGATGGCAAGCTTGGGGCTGGCCGCGCGGGCAGCACCATCATCCAGCCTCAGCAGGCCGCGACGAAAGAGGTATACCGGATAGTCCCCCATGTGGGCCGGCGCGCCTTCGAAAGGGACGCTGACATCGACTCCACGACTCTTGTGGGCGCTCGCGAAGCCAAGCTTGAGGTGCGCCGGCAGATGTCGCGTCAGAAAGCGCGCGGTCCACGACCTGGGGTCCGGGTCGATCAGCACGTCATAGCGCACCCGCCCGACGCGCAGGAGCGTCAGCAGGTGCCGCAGCGGATGGCGAACACCGCGAAACGGCAACTGGTGAACACGCGCGACCGAGCGGAACTCCCGGAACACTTCCTGCGCGGCCGGGCACGCCGTCAGGATTTCCACCCGCGCTGCCGGCAGCGTCGCCTCGATCTCCTCGAGCAGCGGCGTCATCAACAGGGTATTGCCGAGGCGCGTATTCGGGCGGCAAACCAGGATGGTCGCGCTTGCATACCGCTGCACCGGGGAGTCCGCGGCGCGCGCGGGCGCGGAGGGGGGCTCGGCCGGCAGCATGGCCGAATTATGGCACGGGCGGCGTCCCGCGTGGCCCGCTAGACTGTCGCGCGGTAAGGCTACCAGGGCGACCGGCTTGCATCCTTCGGAATTGGGCGCATCGGCGGCCATCTTCCTCGCGCAGATCGTGGTGCTCCTCCTCGTTGGGCGTCTCCTCGGGGAGCTCCTCTCCCGTTGGGGGCAGCCGCCGATCATGGGACAGCTCCTCGCCGGTATCGTGCTCGGGCCCTCCGTGCTCGGCAATATATTCCCCGGGGCCGAGGTCGCCCTTTTCCCGCACACGCCGCCGCAGCGGGCGATGCTCGACGGCGTGGCGCAGCTCGGGGTGCTCCTGCTTCTGCTCCTCACCGGAATGGAGACCGACCTGTCGGTCATGCGCAATTCCGGACGCGCTGCCGTCAACGTGTCGCTGGCCGGCATTGCCCTGCCCTTCGCCGTGGGCATTCTCGCCATCGAGCTGTTGCCGGCCTCGATGCTGGTCAAGCCTGACGAGCGGCTCCTGTTGGCGCTATTCATCGGCACCGCGCTCGCGGTGTCATCCGTCAAGATCGTCGCCGCACTGGTGCGCGAGCTCGGGTTCATGCGGCGCACCGTCGGCCAGATCATCCTGGCCGCCGCCATCATCGACGATGCGATCGGATGGATCTTCGTGTCGGTGCTCCTGGGCCTCGCACAACACGGCCGCGTCGATGTAGCCGGGGTGCTGCGCAGCGTACTCGGCACTCTTGCCTTCCTCGCGTTCAGCATCACCGTGGGACGGCGGCTCGTCTTTCACGTGATCCGCTGGACGAACGATAACTTCGTCAGCGAGCTACCGGTGATCACCGTCATCCTGGTGATCATGGGCGCGATGGCGCTGGCGACGGACCTGATCGGAGTCCAGGCGGTGCTCGGCGCCTTCGTTGCCGGTATTCTGATCGGCGAATCGCCCATCCTGACCCGACACATCGAGGAGCAGCTCCGCGGCCTCATCGTGGCGCTCTTCATGCCCGTATTCTTCGGCCTGGCAGGCCTCGTCACCAATGTGGCCTCCCTCGGCCGCCCCGACATGCTGCTGCTCACCGGTGGACTCATCGTCGTGGCCAGTGTGGGCAAGTTCTCGGGAGCGGTTCTCGGCGGCCGTCTCGCCGGGCTCACGCGTGCCGAGTCGCTGGCCGTCGGCTGCGGGATGAACGCCCGCGGCTCGACGGAGGTGATCATCGCCTCCATCGGGCTTTCCATGGGCCTCCTGGATGAGAGCTTCTTCACCGCCATCGTCGTAATGGCCCTCGTTACGACACTCGCGATGCCGCCGATGCTGCGGTGGGCGCTGCGGCGCCTGCCGATGCGGCCCGAGGAAGCCGCGCGCCTGGAGCGTGAGGCCCTCGACGCCCGGGGGTTTCTGTCCAATGTCGAGCGGCTGCTGCTCGCGGCGGACTCGAGTCCGAGCGGTCAGTTCGCCTCGCGCCTGGCAGGCCTCATCGCCGGCGTGCGCCAGATACCCACCACTGCGCTGCATTTCGAGCGCGCAGCGACGGAGAGTGCCGCGGCCGAGCACACGACAGCCGTGATCCGCGAGGCGGCCGAGTCGGGCGGCGCGGAGAATGGCGGCTCGGAGCCGCTCGACCTGACGCTGAAGATCGAGGAGCCGCAACCCGGTGGCGATGCGGTCCGCTCGGAGGATCGCAAGGGATATGGCCTGCTGCTCATCGGCCGCGAGCCGGCCGCCGGAGGCTCGAAGGCTCATCGCGCGCTCGCGCAGACCGCTGCCGGCTTCTCGGGGCCGTTCGCCATCGTTCTCGCCCGGCGTGAGCATCGCTCGGGAAGGATGCGGGCGCCGCTCAATATCCTGGTACCCGTGTCGGGGACGAGCGTCTCGCGCCGCGGCGCCGAGCTCGCAGTGGCTCTGGCGCAGGGCTCACGCGGCTCGGTCACGGCCCTGCACATCGCGGGACGCAGCAGTACTCGCCGCCCGCTGCGCAGGCGTTTGGGCGCGCTCTTCGGCATGCAGGATGAGGTCGATGAGGGGCCGTCCAACAACCCCATCACCAACGAAATCGTCCAACTCGCGCGTGCCTACTCGGTCACCGTACGCTCCGCGGTGCGCAGCCACCGCGAGCCCGACACCGCGATCCTTCGCGAGATCGCCGCGGGCCGGCACGATGTGTTGGTGATGGGGGTCAGCCCGCGTCCCGGCGACCCGCTCAACTTCGGGGATGTCGCTTCGGTGCTGCTCGAGCGGGCGGAGTGCTCGCTCGTATTGCTCGCCGCCGAGCCGGCCGTGAAGCCCGATACCCCCGCGGCTGGAAAGTAAGGTTGCGGGTTACTGGAACGTACACCTGTCCGCCGCGACCTTGTAGAGCACCCGCACCTCGCCGGCCTGGCGATAGGGATATTTATCCTGACCCAGGTACTTGCGCGCCATCGCATCGATGTGCTCGTCGGCCCCTTCGCGCGTGCGCTCCGTGATGTGACCCCGGACCTCCAGATAACGGTAGGGGTTTTCCGGGTCCATGATCGACAGCGCCACACGGCCGTCGCGTTGCAGGTTCTTGTCCTTCTGGCGCCCCTCAGCCGTGTTGATGAGGACGTACCGCCCATCGTAGTCCACCCATACGGGCGTGACCTGAGGCGAGCCGTTGGGCATCACCGTGGCGAGATTGGCGAAGGCCTTCTTGCGGAAGAGATCGACATGCGAGTCGGGAATGCTGTTCTGGCCCATGACCAACTCCTCGGGATCGTGAAGCGCCGGCCGTCGAGCATAGCGCCGGGCACGGCCTGCAGCCAGCGTGACCGGCGCGCAACGCGGGCCCTAAGGCTGCCAGTCGAGCAAGTGTCCGATGCGCTCGACGCTCAGATCCGCGGCGGGGTAGGCCGCGGTCTCCTTCGGATCGCAGGCGTAGTGGCCCTGCCGGGGGAAGATCGTGGTCAAGGATGCGCCCCATGCGCCCTTCATCGCCGTCAGGATGCGCAGCTTGTCGTCGACCATTACGTAGCGCGACGCTGGATAGCGCCGCTGGACGGAGTCGAGCATCCGCTCCTTGTGCAGGTAGATGAGCACCCGTCCCTCGACGGCATCCCACAAGCCGGAGCGGCGCACTTTGCACGGCTGAAAGACGACATCGCCATCCGACAGGATGACGGTCGGGCCGAAGCGGCGGCAGTGCGCCAGCACTTCCAGAGCGTCGGGATACAGGCGACTCGCGAACGGGTAGTCGATCAGAAAGGACGACATCAGCAGGAGCTGAGGCTCGTCGAGATTCTCGAGGCGGTAGCGCTGCAGCGCCCCGAGATAATCCGCGTAGCCGAGCTGCGCGCGCAACGCCTCGAATATGGACCAGTAGCGGTCGCGGTGCTCGCGGCCGAACTCCTGCTCCAGATGCACGCTCAGGTCATTCTGTACCGCGTCGTTGTCGAGCAGTGTGTTGTCGACATCGAACAGGAAAACGATCGGCGCGGGCCGCGGCATCTCCTATTTCACGCTGTAGCCGCGCGCTTCGAGGCAAGCCGTCACCGCGCGCTTGTAGTTCTCAGGCGTCGCGGTGGAGGCCTGTGAGGTGTTGGCGGTATTCGTCGGATCGAACCCGGTCTGCCCGACGGCCCACTGATGACACTGAAAACGATCGTTCTGCGTCTGTTGGTCACTCTGGCCCTGTTTCGGATAGACGAAGAGGCTCATCGCGCCGCGGCCATCGCCATCCGCCGCCTGGGCGGCCGCAGGAGGCGCGGCGCCCGCGGACTCATCGCCGCCGGAGATCGGTGGCGGGTCGGTTACCACATACTGGCCATAGTCAGGACTCCAGTTGTAGTAAACGCCCTGGTAGTAATAGTAGGGCACACCGCCCCACCAGTAGGTCGAATAACCGACGGGCAGCGCCGCGAGGAACCACGGGAAATCCCATCCGAGGCGGACATGCGGCCAGAACCTGCCGCCCCAGTAGCCGCCACCCCACGTATGAGGTACCCAGTGGGGCCCCCACGGACGAACCCAGTAGCCCCCGCGAGGTCCCTCCCAGTGCGGGTGCATGCCCACCCAATGCTGGGGGACCGCGTAATGCGCATGGCCCGCCCAGTGGCCCGCGTAACGAGGCGCCGCGTAGTGCCCGCCGTAATGGCCACCGTAATGTCCGCCGTAGCCGCCATGCGCGTGCTCATGGCCCTGTGCGCTGCTCACCGCCGGCGCCGCCGCCAAAAGAAGCGAAGCCGCCAGCGCGACTGCGCCACCGATACCGTTCCTGATTCGTGCCATGGATGTCATGCCGTTGCCTATCAATGACTTGGACCTATGTCGCCCGACTTCGTTCGAACTCGGATCAGGGGTTCCGACTTTTGCGCCGGTCCCGTCACTGTACCGTACAACGCGCCAGCGGAAGGGGCGATGACCTGCTTACCGGTCCGCCCACGAGGTCGGTCTCGGGGGCTCGCCGAGGGGGGCGTTCAGGCCCGCCGCACCAGCAGCTTGATGAGCTCCAGGACTCCCAGCAGAGCCAGCCCCGCCGCCAGGCAGAGGAGGACCTGATGGCCCTGGAGCGGCCCCAGGTCCAGGAACGCGCGCACCGGCTGGATGAAAAATATCGCCGTGAGCGCGGCCGCCGCCGATACCACACTGATCCAAAGAGATGGATTCGGGCGAGCGAAACCGGCGAAGGGTGACGCGCCGAAGCTACGATTGCCGAAGATCAGCGCATAGTTGACGCAGATCAGCGCTAGAAACCCCATGGAACGCACCGTTTGCGAGGGCAGCCCGGAGAGCGTTGCATACAGGAAGACGCCGCAGACCGCCAGGATCGCGAATACCCCTTGCAGAAAGCCCGTGAAGAGGAGCCGCGGCGACAGCAGAGCCCCCTCGGGGTCGCGCGGCGGGCGGCGCATGACGTCCCGCTCGTCGCGCTCTGCCTCGAGCACGATCGAGCAGAGCGGATCGATGATGAGCTCCAGGATGGCGATCAGCATGGGCGTCAGCACCAGCGGCCGACCCATGGCGATCGGCACCAGCGCGAGACCGGCGATCGGCAGGTGAATCGCGAGGATGTATCCGACCGCTTTCACCAGGTTGTCGTAGATGCGGCGCCCGAGCCGCACCGCGCGCACGATCGAGTTGAAATCGTCGTCGAGCAGGACGAGCGAGGAAGCTTCGCGCGCAACGTCGGTCCCGCGTTGCCCCATGGCGATGCCGATATGCGCCGATCTGAGCGCCGGAGCGTCATTCACGCCGTCACCGGTCATGGCGACCACCTCGCCGCGCTCCTTGAAGGCCGCAACGATGCGCAGCTTCTGTTGTGGCGTGATCCGCGCGAATACCGACACGTCCGCAGCACGCTCGCGCAGCGACTGCTCGTCGAGCCCCGCCAACTCCGTCCCCGTCATGACCCCCTCGTGCTCGATGCCGGCCTGGCGCGCGATGGCGCGCGCCGTCACCGGATGGTCGCCGGTGATCATCACCACGCGAATGCCCGCCGAGCGGCACTCACGCACGGCATCCGGGATACCCTCGCGCAGGGGATCGGCGAATCCGATCAGGCCCACCAGCGTGAGCGGCAAGTCACGGGCGCTCTCCGGCGGCACGGGCCCCTCGAACCCGGCCGAGGCCACCGCGAGGACCCGCATGCCGCGATGCGCCAGATCGTCCACCCTGACGCGCAGCCTCTGGAGTGCCACGGCATCCAGGCGGCAGAGCGTGGCGATGGCTTCCGGCGCGCCCTTGGCCGCGCCGGTCAGTGCGCCGCTCGAGCGACGCCAGACCTGTATGAACGCGGGCAGCTCCGGCATCCACGGATAGCCGCGTATCAGCTCCTCTGCCGCCGCTTCGCGGCCGACATCGTCCGCCAACCGCGCGAGCGCGCGGTCCATCGGATCCACCGCTTCGGGGCGGCTCGCCAACACCGCGGTCTCGAGCAGCTCACGCAGCCCGGGATGCAGCGTGCCGACAGCGCCGGACGGCGCCGCCGCACATTCCGGGTCCCGCTCCAGCCATGCAACCGACATGAAGTTGCGCGTGAGCGTGCCGGTCTTGTCGGTACAGAGCACGGTGGCCGCGCCCAGGGTTTCGATCGCCGCCGGTCGGCGGGTCAGCACCTGGGACCGTGACAGCCGCCAGGCGCCCATCACCATGAAGACGGTGAGCACCAGCGGGAACTCCTCGGGGAGCATGGACATCGCGAGCGCAATGCCGCCGAGCAGGCCCTGCAGCCACTCGCCTCGCAAAAGCCCGTAGAGCAGCGCCGCGAAGGCGCTCAACGACAACCCGACGATGGCGAACCCAGTGATGAACCGGCGGCTCTGAACCTGCAGGCGCGGCGGCTCCGGCTCGACGCGCATGACCGCGTGTCCGATCTTGCCGATCTCACTGCGCGCCCCGGTCGCGGTGACGACCGCCAGGCCGCCGCCCGTCACGATGAGGGTGCCGGAGAAGACGACAGGAAGGTCATCGCCTCCCGGCGCCGCGTCGGCGGCCGGCGGGTCCGACGAAACGCGCTTGCGCACGGGCACGGACTCTCCGGTGAGCAGACTCTCGTCGGCCTGGACGTCATCGCCGGAAATCAACATGGCATCCGCCGGAACGCGGTCGCCCTCCGCGATCACCAGCAGATCTCCGCGCACGACCTCCTTGCCGGCAATGCGTGCTTGCCTGCCGTCCCGGATGACCAGCGCGCGCGGGCTCGTCAGGTCGCGCAGCGCTTCGAGCACCCGCTCGCTCCTGCCCTCCTGGATGATGGCGATCGCCACCGAGAAGCACGCGAACGCGAAGAGCACCAGCGCCTCGCCGTGGCTGCCGACCAGCAGATACAACACGCCGGCGCCGAGGAGCAGCGCGAACATCGGCTCGCGCACCACCTCGAGCACGATGCGCAGCGCGGTGCGGCGCTCGAGCTGCGGCAGCTCGTTCGGGCCTTCCGACCGCAGCCGCTCGGCCGCCTCGCGCGCGGTCAACCCGCGGCGCGACGCCGGCGCCGTGCCCGGGTGACAGCCGTCGTGTTGTGACATCGTCGGTCTTACCTGCGGCACGCGTTAACTTTCGGTAATAGTCGTCATCATGTCTCGCTCCGCGACGTTGTTAACGGTCGAGAGCCCGCGATTTCGGGCGCAATGCGATCCCGGCAATGGTGCCGAAGGAGCCCGTCGTTATGTCAAAATCGATCCGCGCAGTCCTCACTGCCGTCGCCGCCACCGCCTCGCTGGCGTGTCTGGCCGCTCCGGCCATGGCCGACACCCCCTGGCAGGCCCAGCATCCGCGCCGCGCTGAAGTCAACAGCCGCCTGTCCAACCAGCGCGGCCGCATTCACCAGGAAGTGCGGCAAGGTGAGATGTCCCACGCGCAGGCAGCGCGCCTGCATCACGCCGACCACCGCATCCGCACCCAGGAGCGGCGCATGGCGGCGCGGCACGGCGGCCACCTCACCAGGCACGAGCAAGGCAGGCTCAATCGGGAAGAGAACCACGTCCGCCGCCGCATCGGCAAGTAACTCTCGCGCCGGAGGGGGGAGCCGCTTGCAAGGCGCCTCCCCGCATCCGGGTCACTCCGCCGGGCGCGCGAGCGCGCGCGGCAACCGCCCCTCGCCGATGCTGAGCGAAAACGGCGTGAAGTCCGTGTCACGATCGAAGTAGTCCTCCTGCTCAGTGCGCTTCAGAAAGCCGACGATCCGGTACGTCACCGGCGTCATCACGATCTCCCATCCGGACTTGAGGACGTACTGCGTGGCGCCCACGGTGAGGACTTCCGCAGGCGTCCACGACCCCGCGAACGCGATGGTGTAGAAGAGGCCCGAATCCACGAGCTCTCCGCAGAGCGTCGATCCGACGACGCGGGTCCACAGCCAGCGGCCGCCGGTCCACAGCTTCATCCGCGCCAGCACGTAGCTGTTGACGAACGAGCCGCACCAGAAGGCGATGATCGAGGCCCCGACGATGCGCGGCGTGCTGCCGAATATTGCCTCGACCGCCGGCTGCTTGCTCTCCCAGAACTTTGCGGGCGGCAGATGTACGATGACATACGACATGAACGCGGCGAAGACCAGTGCCGCAAACCCCGCCCAGACACAACGCCGGTCGCGCGCGTAGCCGTAGACCTCCGTCAGGATATCGCCGAAGATGTAGGAAATCGGGAAGAACAGCACCCCCGCCATGAAGGTGACCGATCCCACGACGGGCACCTGGATGGTGGAGACCTTCGCCGGCCCGATGAGGTTGGAGCAGAGCAGCACGCAGACGTACGCGCCGAGGATGAGATCGTAGTATTTGTAGCTCTTCATTTTTCGGACCTGCGGCGGGAAATGATCAGCACCGCGATCAACACCACGGCGATGTTGAGAACCCACCAGGCGGACATGCCGTGACTCTCGAGCGCGTCGAGGGCGCCGGTATGGCGCGCGACGGTGACGGTGCCAGTAAGGAGCTCGCGGATGCCGTCGTGCGACACCACGACACTCAGCGAATGAGCGCCCGCATCCTGATCGCGCGTGGAGACGAGATAGCTGCCGTCCGGTTGGGCCGTGACCGGCGTGCTGCGACCATCGAGGGTCACCGTGATCCTCCCCGGACCGACGATGAGCTTGTGGTCCGAGATTCGGGAGACTTGCAGCGTGAGAGATTGGTCCGACGGGACGGCGGTCAGGGCAAGGAGCGCCGAGCGCGCGACGACCGTCGAGCCGTGCTGCGGCGCGGGAGGTGCCATCCGCTACTCCTGCAGGCCCAGGAAGCTCTCGAGGAGCTCCATGCCCGCCAGGAAGCCACGCAACTGCTCCTTCGTCAGGCAGGCGAGCAGCTCCCGCTCGCGCTCGAGGACGAGCGGCACGAGCTCCACGTACATCCGCCGACCTGCCTTGGTGAGACGCACCTCCCGCTCTCGCCGGTCGGCGGCGCTCGATGCGCGCTCGATGAGCTCACGCTCCTCCAGGTGGGCGATGGCGCGGCTCACACGGGTCTTGTGCATCCGGGTGCTCTCCGCGATGTGCTGCGCGGTGCAGCCGTGCCGGGAACCCACGGTGGCCATGACGCGCCATTCCGGGACATCGAGGCCGAAGCGCTCCCGGTAGATGTCGGAGAGATGATTGCTGACGCCAACCGCCAGGCGATTGAGACGGTAGGGCACGAAGCCCGCGAGCTCGAGCCCGAGCTCGCTGGAGACCCGGATGCTCACCGCCTCATGCCCCAAGTGGTTGCGTGCGCAACTAATTCTGTCATCATAGGAGGCAAAGCATACCGGGAGTGAGCGATGAGCACCGCGATTGCTGACAGCGGCGCGCCGCCGGCGCCCATGAAGTACCTGCAGGGGTTCGGCAACCACTTCGCCAGCGAGGCGCTGCCCAACGCCCTGCCGGAGGGCCGCAACTCGCCGCAGCGCTGTCCGTACGGCCTTTATGCCGAGCAGTTCTCCGGCACCGCGTTCACCGCGCCGCGCCAGGCCAACCGGCGCAGCTGGCTCTACCGCATCCGGCCTGCGGCGGTGCTCGCGAGCCCCTTTCGGCCGTTCCCCCACCGCGGACTCGCGGGACGTTTCGAGGCGCTCTCGGCCTCGCCGAATCCGCTGCGCTGGAGCCCGCCGCCGATTCCGCCGGAGCCGGTCGACTTCGTCGACGGACTCCTGACGCTCGGCGGCACCGGCTCGCCGGAGAGCCACGCGGGCTGCGGCATTCACTGGTATCTCGCCAACCGCTCGATGAGCGATCGGTTCTTCTACGATGCCGACGGCGAGCTGCTCATCGTGCCGCAGCTCGGGCGGCTGCGCGTCGCGACCGAGCTCGGCATACTCGAGGCGGCGCCCCAGGAAGTGCTGCTGATCCCGCGCGGCCTGCGCTTCCGGGTCGAGCTGCCGGATGGGCAGGCGCGGGGCTACATCTGCGAGAGCTTCGGCGCGCCGATGCGCCTGCCCGACCTCGGTCCCATCGGCTCGAATGGCCTCGCCAATCCGCGGGATTTTCAGGCTCCGGTCGCCTGGTACGAGGACCGGGAGGGACGGATGGAGCTCGTGGCGAAGCTCGGCGGCGAGCTCTGGACGGCGAGTCTCGACCACTCACCGCTCGACGTAGTCGCCTGGCACGGCAACCACGCTCCTTGCAAGTACGATCTGCGCCGTTTCAACACCATCGGCTCCGTGAGCTACGATCATCCGGATCCCTCCATCTTTCTAGTGCTGCAGTCGGTCAGCGACACGCCCGGGGTCGATACGGTCGACTTCGTCATCTTCCCGCCGCGCTGGCTCGCGATGGAGGACACGTTCCGGCCGCCCTGGTTTCACCGCAATGTCGCCAGCGAATGCATGGGGCTGATCCACGGCATCTACGACGCCAAGGCCGGCGGCTTCGAGCCCGGCGGGGCATCGCTCCACAATTGCATGACCGGGCATGGCCCGGACGCCGAGACTTTCGAGCGCGCCGTCCGCGCCGATACCACACGCCCGCAGCGCATCAGCGATACCATGGCTTTCATGTTCGAGACACGCACGGTGATCCGGCCCACGCGCCCGGCGTTGGCGCTGCCGCAGCTGCAGCCGGACTACGCGCAATGCTGGCGTGGCCTGACCAAGCGGTTCACTCCACCGCCCGGAGCGGCCGCGCAGTGATGGAGCTTCGCCGATGAGCGCCGCGCTCGATGCGACCCACGACCCGAAGCTGCGCAGTTGGGTGCAGTCCGCCAACCGTCCCGGCTGCGACTTCCCCATCCAGAACCTGCCGTTCGCCGTCTTCCGGCGCCTGGGCGGCGGGGAGAACTTCCGCTGCGGTGTCGCGATCGGCGACTGCGTTCTCGACCTCGGCGCCCTCGACATGTTGACCCCGTTCGGCGGACTGGGCGCCAAGGCGCTCGCGGCTTGTGGCGAGCCGTCGTTGCATGGGCTTATGGCGCTCGGGCGGGAGGCGCGGATCGCGCTGCGCCGCGGGCTCTCGGAGTGCCTGCGCGAAGGCTCCGCCCGCGCGGCGGAGCTCATCAACGCGCTGATCCCGCGCAGCGGAGTGGAATTCACGCTGCCCGCCAAAGTCCGCAACTACACCGATTTCTACACGTCCATTCATCATGCCACGGCGGTCGGACGCCTCTTCCGGCCGGACCAGCCGCTGCTGCCCAACTACAAATGGGTGCCCATCGCCTATCACGGCCGCGCTTCGTCGGTGGTCGTGTCCGGTCAGGATATCCGCCGTCCGAGCGGGCAGATCATGCCGCGCGGGGCCGACCGGCCGCGGCTCGCCCCGAGCGCGCGGCTCGACTACGAGCTCGAGGTCGGCGTGCTCGTCGGCTCGGGCAACCCGCTCGGCCGCCCGATCCCGATTGCGCGAGCGGAGGAGCACGTGTTTGGTCTCTGCCTGCTCAATGACTGGTCGGCCCGCGACATCCAGGGATGGGAGTACCAGCCCTTGGGTCCATTCCTCGCCAAGAGCTTCGCGACTACGGTCTCGCCGTGGATCGTGACCCTGGAGGCCCTCGCCCCCTTTCGTCTGCCGTGGGATCGGCCGGCGCAGGATCCGCAGCCGCTTCCCTACCTCGACTGTCAGGAGCTGCGTGCGGGCGGTGCGCTCGATCTGCAGCTCGAGGTGGCGATCGAGACGGCCCGCATGCGCGCCGCCGGCGCCGCGCCGCAATCTCTGGCGCGCACCAGTTTTCGGCACAGCTACTGGTCCATCGCCCAGATGCTCGCCCACCACACCGTGAATGGCTGCAACCTGGAGAGCGGAGATCTCCTCGGCACCGGCACACAGTCCGGCCCCGCACCCGAGGAGGCCGGCTCACTGCTCGAGCTCACGGAAGGCGGCAAGCGCGCCGTTCCTCTCGAGAGCGGTGAGACCCGGGCGTTCGTTGAGAACGGCGACCGGGTGATCCTGCGGGGCTGGTGCGAGCGCGCGGGTTGCGCGCGGATCGGCTTCGGCGAGGCGAGCGCGACCGTGCTCGCGGCCAGCGACGCTCAAAGCATGTAGCCGATGTCGGAGGCTGCCGTCGGATAAGCGAAGAGCGCCTCCCGCAGCGCATCGCTCGTCAGATTCTCGCGGATCGCCAGAGCGAACAGGTTGATGGTGTCCTCGGCGCCCGGGCCGACGAGGTGCGCCCCGAGGACGCGCCGCTCCGTCTCGTCGATCAGCACCTTGAAGCCGTAGACCGGCTCGGCGAGGCGCCGCGCGGTGTACCAGCCGGCGGACTGCCGGCAGTGCACTCGCAGGCTTCGGCACTTCTCGCGGGCTGCCGTCTCCCCGAGCCCCACTGCCGCTATCGGCGGAATGGTGAAGGCCACCGTCGGCACGGCGCGGTATTCGGCCGCGCGCGAGTTGCCGTGGAGCAGATTCGCCGCAACGATCTCGGCGTCCCGGCTGGCGACCGGTGTCAGCGCCGGGCCGCGCTGCGCCGCATCCCCCGCCGCATACACCGCCGGATTGGAAATGCTCTGCAACCACTCGTTCAGTCGCAACCGGCCGTGATCGTCGACCGCGACGTTGCCGGCCTGGAGAGCGAGCTTCTGCAGCTCGGGCCGGCGGCCCGCCGCGTGGACCACGAGATCCGCGGCCACGGAAGCGGCGCCCGCTCCTGATGAGAACCGAACCGTGAGCCCACCCGAGCCATGCTCGATGGCCGTGACCTTCGCTCCCGTTTGGACCTGGATGCCCATGGAGCGAAACGACTCCATCAGCCAGCCGACGAGGTCCGGATCGAATCCCGTCAGCATCCGCTCGTCCCGCTGTAGAACGGTGACCCGCGCCCCGGAGAGCGCCGCCACATTGGAGAATTCCGCGGCGATGTAGCCGCCCCCGATGAAGACGACGCGCTCCGGCAGCTCCTCGAGCGACAGGAATTCCTCGTGCGTGATGGCGAGCTCCTGCCCCGGAATGCCGAGCGCCACGGGCTCCGCGCCGCCGGCGAGGACGATGTTGCCCGCTTCGATCGGCATCCCGTCGACGGCGAGCTCACCCGGGCCGCTGAAGCGCGCCATCCCATGGAACGCATCGATCCCCTCCTTCCCGTAGCCGCGCTCGCGCTCCTCCGGCACGGGATCGGTGAAACTCCGTTTGAACGACATGAGCTCGCTCCATGCGATCGATGTATCGCCGCGCACGCCGTGGCCGGCCAGACGCCTGACGGCCCGCACCGCTTCGGCGCCCGATACCAACACTTTCTTCGGATCACATCCGCGCAGCGCGCAGGTTCCGCCAAAGGGTCTGAAGTCCACGATGGCAACACTGCGCCCCGCCTGCCGCACCCGCGACGCCACGCCCGAGGCCGCGACGCCGCTGCCAATGACAACAAGATCGTAGTGCCTGTTCATGCACAGACGCCCAAAGCAAGCCCCAGACCCGGAGCAAGCCCGGCAGACGCGAGGCCCCGGAAGCCTGCAAAGTACAAGCCGCCCCCCTGCTGCTACTGCTTGTACCCGATCCGAAAAGCCCCCCAGTGCCGCCCCCGCACCCAGATGGGCGAAGACACATCCTTCAGCAACACGAAGCTCCCCGCCCCCATGTCCCGCCGGTAAGTCTGCAGCAGAAACGGCTTGGTATTGCGCGCGACCTTCTGCACCGCGCGATCCTTGAAGAGCCGGCGATTGCGGCAGTGCGCCGCATTCCACACCGGATCCTTGCCTTGAGGCTTGCGGTAGTTGGGATTGTGCGTCGGCAGGTATCCGCCGCGCGCCCAGGCGACGCAGAAGACGATTCGCGGGTCCGACCGCTGCAGCGGATCCTGGATGGACGGCAACACGCGATCGGTGAACGCGACGTAGTCAGTGAGGTACTGCTTGGGATTGCCGCCCGGGATCTCGCGGTAGCGCTCGTCGAAGAGCTGCGCCTCCATGATCTCGCCGTGCGCGACCGACGACACGCCGGTCATCCGGCTGGCTATTGCCACCGCGAAGCGCGTCGGGGAGGTCTTCGAGGCGGCGGCGAGCCGCGGGGAAGAGTCGCGCCTGCTGCGTACGACTCGCGCGGCGAGGCAAGAGGCCCGGATCCAGCGCTTAAACTAGTGGATCACGCGGCTGCAAAGGTCGAGCAGCGGCGCGGGCAGAATGCCCAGCACGAGCGCTGCCGCCGCATTGACCCCGATCACGAAGCGCGGCCCGAGCGGCCGCAGAGTCGCGGGCAGGCTGTCAGGCGGCGCATCGAAGTACATGAGCTTCACGACACGCAGATAGTAGAAGGCGCCGACCACCGACATCACCACCGCGACGACGACGAGGCCCAGATGGCTCGTTTCCCACAGCGCCTGGATGATGCGCAGCTTCGCCCAGAAGCCGACCAGCGGCGGCACGCCGGCAAAGGAGAACATCAGCAGCATCATGACCAGCGCCAGCAGCGGATCGCGCTGATAGAGGCCCTTGTAATGATCGAGCTTGTCCGCCTCGAAGCCCTTGCGGCTGGCAAGCAGGATCACCCCGAAGGCGCCGAGCGCAACCAGGACGTACACCAGCATGTAATAAAGGGCCGCGGTGTAGCCGCTCGGAGTGCCAGCGACGAAGCCGAGAACGATGAACCCGACGTGGCCAATCGTGGAGTACGCGAGCATGCGCTTCAGGTTCGACTGCACGATTGCGACGACGTTGCCGACGATGAGCGTCAGCACAGCAAGGGGCGTCAGCATCAGAGTCCAATCCGCAGCGGTACCCGCCAGACCGTGCGCCAGCAACCGCAGCATCAGAGCGAAGTACGCGATCTTGGGTGCGGTGCCGACAAAAAGGGTGACGCTCGTCGGAGCGCCCTCGTAAACGTCAGGCAACCACATGTGAAACGGCACGGCACCAAACTTGAAGGCGACAGCGACCACGATGAACGCGAGCCCCAGGATGACCCCCAGGCTGCCCGGCGTGGTGAGCTTCGTCGCGATCACTTCCAGGTTGAGCGTCCCTGTCAGGCCGTAAACGATCGACATGCCGTAGAGCAGCGTGCCGGAGGCGATCGCTCCCAGGACGAAGTACTTCATCGCCGATTCCGCTGCCAGACCCGACTCGCGATCGAACGCGACCAGGGAATAGACCGACAGAGCGAGCAACTCCACGCCGATGTACACGGTGAGGAGGCTGTTGGCGGACACGAGCACGAAAATGCCGAGCAACGCCGTGAGCGCCAGAACGTAGTACTCCCCGCGCAGGATGTCGCGATTCTCCAGGTACATGCGCGAGTAGAGCAGCGCCACCGCGACGAAGAGGAACCCGGCAAGCTTCAGTACGAAGGCCAGCGGGTCGGTCACGTACATCCCGTCGAAGAGAATCTGGTGATGGTCCACGTCGGCATAGCGCACGGTGAGAGCCGCTCCCACCGCAAGGACGAGGAGCGTGAGCGTCGCGGTCGCGCCGGGACGCTTCACGCCCACGAAGACCTCGAAGAGCAACACCACGCAGATCGCGAAGGCGAGGTAGATCTCCGGCGTCGCGGGGGTCATGCTGTGCAGGGTCGTCATCATGAGCTTATACCGGGATCTTCGTGGCGACGGCCTGGGTGACCAGGTGATGGATGGAGGGCTCCATGATCTTGAGGAGCGGCTGCGGCCAGATGCCGATCGCCAGCACCAGCACCGCCAGCATCCCCAGCACCACGAACTCCCGGCCGTTGAGGTCGGTGAGGTGTGCGACCTGATCGTTGGCCACCGGCCCATACAACACCCGCTTCACCAGCCACAGCGTGTAGCACGCGCCCAGGATCAGCGTCACCGCCGCGAGCGTCGAATACCAGAAGCTCGCCTTGAAGCTCGCCAGGATCACCAGGAACTCCCCGACGAACCCCGAGGTGCCCGGGAGACCGGTGTTGGCGAGCGCGAACATGACCATGAAAGCGGCAAAAATCGGCATGGTGTTGATGACCCCGCCGTAGGCGGAGATCTCACGGCTGTGCACCCGGTCGTAGAGCACCCCGACACAGAGGAAGAGCGCGCCGGAGATGAGGCCGTGAGAGATCATCTGCACCATCGCGCCGTCCATTCCCATGGCCGCGCCTTGCACCTGGCCTGTGGTGCGCACGATCTCGTACACCACGAACGCGCCGAGCGTCACGAACCCCATGTGAGCGATCGAGGAGTACGCAATGAGCTTCTTCATGTCCGCCTGCACGATGGCGACGAACCCGATGTAGATCACGGCGATCAGCGATAGCGTGATGACGAGCAGGTTGAGCTCGCGGCACGCGTCCGGCGTGATCGGCAGGCTGAAGCGCAGGAAGCCGTAGCCCCCCATCTTCAGCATGATCGCCGCCAGGATCACCGAGCCTCCGGTAGGCGCCTCGACGTGCGCATCGGGCAGCCACGTGTGGACCGGCCACATGGGCACTTTCACCGCGAAGGCGAGGAGGAAGGCCGCGAAGATCCAGCGCTGCTCCTCGAGCGTCAGCGGCAGCGACTGGAAGCTCGCGATGGCGTAGTTGCCGGCCTTCACGTACATGTAGATGAGCGCCGCCAGCATGAAGACGGAGCCGAGGAACGTGTAGAGGAAGAACTTGATGGTCGCGTAGACGCGCCGCGGACCGCCCCAGATGCCGATGATGAGGAACATCGGGATCAGCATGGCTTCCCAGAAGAAGTAGAAGAGCAGTGCGTCGGTGGCGGAGAACACGCCGATCATCAGCCCTTCCATGATGAGGAAGGCCGCGAAGTACTGCGGTGCGCGCGTCTTCACCACGGTCCAGGCGGCGATGATCACCGGTATGGTCATCACCGCCGTCAGCACCACGAGCGGCAGCGAGATCCCGTCGACGCCCAGCGCATAGAAGGCGTTGAAACGCGGGATCCACGCCGCCTTCTCCCCGAACTGATAGGCCGCGGTCTGCGTGTCGAAATGCGCGAGCAGCGGGAAGGACAGGATCAGTGTCGCGACCGCGGCGAGGAGTGCGAGCCAGCGCCCGGCGGCGATGCGCCGCTCGCCCAGGAGGATCACGACGATGCCGGCGACGATCGGCAGCCAGATCAGGATGGAGAGCAGATGTGCTTGCATTCTTGTGCTTTCTTCAGGCGCGCTCGAGGAACCAGCCGAGCAACGCCGCCAGACCGATCACGATCCAGAAGGCGTACGAGTAGAGGTAGCCGTTCTGCACCTTTCTCACGACGCCACCGAACCAACCCACCGTCGCCGCCGAGCCGTTGACCAGCGCGCCGTCGATGAGGCCCTGGTCGCCCGCCTTCCACAGCCCGAAGCCGATGCCGCGAGCGAGCGGCGCGATCACCTTCTCGTTGAACCAGTCGAAGTAATACTTCTCGACGAGGATGGCACGCAGCCAGCCGAAGGTCTGCGCCGCCTGATCCGCCAGCGCCGGGCGCCAGAGGAAGCAGGCCCAGGCGGTGACGAAGCCCGCGAGCATCAGCCAGAACGGCCAGCCGAGAAAGCCGTGGAACCCGAGCTGCCCCGGTCCGCGGAATTCCCGCGCCATCTCGCCGATGATGTTGTTCGCGGGCAGGACGAAGATGGAGTTGCCGAAGTAGCTGCCGAAGAGCACCGGACCCACGGTGAAGTAACCGACCAGCAGCGATGGGATGGCCAGCGCGATGAGGGGCACGGTCACCACCCAGGGGCTCTCATGCGGTTGCGCGGAATGGTGGCCGTGCTCCGCCGGGTGCGTCGCCGTCTCTGCCTGCGCATACGCAGACCCACCATGCACATCGTCCGGCACGTTGCCGGCGGCACTCGGCTCCTGCTCCTCCTCCTCGTGCCCGACAGTCTTCGATCCCTGATGATCCTGGTGACCGTGGGCGGCCGCCGCATGACGGAAGCGCTCCTCGCCGTGGAAGGTCATGAAGAGCAGCCGGAAGGTATAGAGCGAGGTGACATAGGCGCCGAGCAGCACGCACCAGTAGGCGTAAGTCGCGCCCCAGCGGTGCGAGGCGCCCACTGCATCGATGATGGCGTCCTTGGAGTAGAACCCGGAAAAGAACGGCGTGGCGACCAGCGCCAGTCCGCCGATCCAGCAGGTCACCGCGGTGATCGGCATGTACCTGGCGAGGCCGCCCATCTTGCGCATGTCCTGCTCATGATGCATGCCGATGATGACGGAGCCGGCTGCGAGGAAGAGCAAGGCCTTGAAGAAGGCGTGGGTCATCAGGTGGAAGATGGCCGCGCTATACGCCGAGACCCCGAGCGCCACGGTCATGTAGCCGAGCTGCGAAAGCGTCGAGTAGGCGATGACGCGCTTGATGTCGTTGTTGACGATACCCAGCAGGCCCATGAAGAACGCGGTGGTCGCCCCGATGACGAGCACGAAAGAAAGCGCCGTCTCCGAGTACTCGAAGAGCGGCGACATGCGCGCCACCATGAAGATCCCGGCGGTCACCATGGTTGCCGCGTGGATCAGCGCGGAGATGGGCGTCGGACCTTCCATCGAGTCCGGCAGCCACACGTGCAACGGCACCTGCGCCGACTTGCCCATCGCGCCGATGAAGAGGCAGATGCACATCAGGGTGAGCGCGTTCACGCCGCTCGTCGCGGTGATCGGGATGATCGCGTGCGTGAGATGCGGAGCGGCGGCGAAGGCCGCATCGTAGTTGAGCGAGCCGGTGTAGGAGAAGACGGCCGCGATGCCGATGACGAAGCCGAAGTCCCCCACCCGATTGACGATGAAGGCCTTGAGATTGGCGAACACGGCGCTCGGGCGGGTGTACCAGAAGCCGATCAGCAGGTACGACACGGTACCCACGGCCTCCCAGCCGAAGAAGAGCTGCATGAAGTTGTTCGACATCACGAGCATCAGCATCGAGAAGGTGAACAACGAGATGTAGCTGAAGAAGCGCGTATAGCCCGGGTCGTCGCTCATGTACCCGATGGTGTAGAGGTGCACGCAGAGCGATACGAAGGTCACCACCGCCATCATGAGCGCGGTCAGGTGGTCGATCAGGAATCCCACATCGATGTGCACGCCATCGGTCAGCGCCCAGGTGTAAACAGGTCCATTGAAGGCGGGCACGCCGTCCGCGTAGAGCTGCTTGAGGACGTACATCGACAGGGCGCAGGAGATGGCGACCCCGGCGATGGTCACGGTGTGCGCCCCCGCGCGCCCGATGACACGGCCGCCGAGGCCCGCGATCACGGCGGCCACGAGCGGCAGCAGGGGAATGGCGATCAACACGTGCGGATTCATGCGGCGTCAGCCTCGGAGAGTATTCAGGTCTTCGACGTTGATGCTGCGCCGCTCGCGGAACAGCACGACCAGGATGGCGAGCCCGATCGCCGATTCCGCCGCCGCCACGGTGAGCACGAAGAATACGAACACCTGGCCGTTGATGTCGCCCAGGACACGGGAGAAGGCGATGAAGTTGAAGTTGGCGGCGAGCAGGAGCAGCTCGACGCACATGAGGAGCAGGATGACGTTCTTGCGGTTGAGGAAGATGCCCGCCACGGCGAGCGCGAACAGTATCCCCGAGAGCGTGAGGAGCTCCGCGAGGGTGATCGAATGCGGGATCATGGACGCTTCTCCGGCGCTACCTTGACGATGCGCACCCGGTCGGCCGCGCGCACCGACACCTGGCGCGAGATGTCCTGGGCCTTGAGGCCCTGGCGGCGGCGCATGGTGAGCGCGATGGCGGCCACGATCGCCACGAGCAGGAGCATCGCGGCGAGCTCGAAGGGATACGCATAGCGGGTGTAGATGACCTGGCCGAGCGCCAGCGTGTTGCTGTAGGTCTCGGGCTCCTGGACCATGCTCCGTCCGACGTCGAGCCCGGTGAGCCCGTGCGACCAGACGACGCCGACGATCTCCGCGATCACCGCGATCGCGGTGATCCAGCCCAGCCAGGCGAAGCGCGTGAAGCCGCGCCGCAGCTCCGCGAGGTTGATGTCGAGCATCATCACCACGAAGAGGAAGAGCACCATCACCGCGCCGACGTAGACGAGCACCAGCACGATGGCGAGGAACTCCGCCCCGGTGAGCAGCCAGATCACCGCGGAGTTGAAGAAGCACAGCACCAGGAAGAGCGCCGAGTACACCGGGTTGCGCGCCGTGATCAGTCCGAGCGCGGAGACGACCAGCAGTGTGCCGAAAATCAGGAAGAGGATCTGAACTAGCATGGTTTCCGCCTTCGCGCCGCCTCAGCGGTACGGTGCATCCGCCCCCTTGTCGGCGGCGATCATGGCTTCGTAGCGCTCCCCGACCGCGAGCAGCTTGTCCTTGCTCATGATGTTCTCGCCGCGATGCTCCATGTGGTACTCGTGGATGCGGGTCAGCACGATGGCGTCCACCGGACAGGCCTCCTCACAGAAGCCGCAGTAGATGCACTTGAAGAGATCGATGTCATAGCGGGAGGTGCGCCGCGTGCCGTCCTGCGAGACATCGGAGTCGATCGTGATGCAGACAGCCGGGCAGACCGCTTCGCACAGCTTGCAGGCGATGCAGCGCTCCTGTCCGTTGGCGTAGCGGCGCAGCGCGTGCAGGCCGCGGAAGCGCGGCGACTGCGGGGTCTTCTCTTCCGGGTAGTTGAGCGTGTACTTGCGCTGGAAGAAGGTGCGCGCCGTGACCGAGAGGCCCTTGATGAGCTCCGGCATGAGGAATGTCTTCAGCACATTGGCCATCGCGCTCGCCTCCTTCAGTGATACCAGGGCCGCGCCCAGGGGCCGATGTGATAGGCCGCGAGCACCATTTCCACCCCGATCCAGACCAGCGTCACGGGAATCAGCGCCTTCCAGCCGAGCCGCATGATCTGGTCATAGCGGTAGCGCGGGAAGGTGGCCCGCAGCCACAGGAATACGAACAGGAAGAAGAACATCTTCAGTCCCAGCCAGAAGAAGCTCGGCTCACCGAGAATCGTGCCGCCGATCCCCGGATATCCCTGCCAGGGCGAGAGCCACCCGCCGAAGAAGAACACCGCCGTCAGCGCCGAGATGAGGATCATGTTGGCGTACTCGGCGAGGAAGAAGAGCGCGAAGGCGATCCCCGAGTACTCGACGTGAAACCCGGCGACGATCTCCGATTCCCCCTCGGCCACGTCGAACGGCGCGCGGTTGGTCTCCGCGACTCCCGAGATGAAATAGACGACGAGGAGCGGAAACAGCCAGAACCAGTTCCAGGAGAGGAAGCCACCCTCCTGCGTGCGCACGATGGTGCCGAGATTCATGCTGCCCGCTGCCATCAGCACACCGACCAGGGCGAAGCCCATGGCGATCTCGTACGCGACCATCTGCGCCGCCGAGCGCATCGCGCCCAGCATGGCGTACTTTGAGTTGGCCGACCAGCCGGCGATGATGACGCCGTACACCCCCATCGAGGTGAGCGCGAGCAGATAGAGGAGCCCGGCATTGGCCTTGGAGATGACGAGCTCCGGGGAGAGTGGGATGACCGCCCAGGCCGCGAGCGCCGGCACGAGCGCGACGATCGGAGCCACGCGAAAGAGCAGCTTGTTGGCGTTCGTCGGGATGATCACTTCCTTGCTCAGCAGCTTGAAGACATCCGCGAACGGCTGCCCGAGCCCCGGGAAGAGTCCGAAGATGCGCACCCGGTTCGGGCCGCGGCGCAGCTGCATCCAGCCGATGACCTTGCGCTCCCAGAGCGTCAGGAGCGCGACACAGATGATGAGCACGACCGTGACGATCACGATCCACACCGTCGTCCGGGCGATGCCCGGGAGCGACGCCCAGGCAGTGGCAAGCGTTTGGAACATGGTCAGTAGGTCACCGCGGGCGTGCGGCCCTCGCGGGTTCTTTGCAGGGACGGGGCCCGGCGCACCAGGGCATCGATCTGGTACATCGGAATGTCGACGACATTCTGCGGCGTCTGCGCGCCTGCCGCGACGGAGTGGCTGCCCTCATAGGCCGGAGCGGAATACGCGGTCGGCGCGCCGACGAGTGTTGCCAGCTCCTCCCGGACCTCCTCCGATGACTGGTAGTCGAAGCCGGGGAGACCGAGGAGATTGCCGAGCACGCGCAGGATCTTCCAACCGGGCCGGGACTGCCCGACGGGAGCGGCCGCGCCCGTCTGGCTCTGCCAGACTCCCTCGAGGTTGACGTACGTCCCGGAGGTCTCCGCGAAGGTGCCTGCCGGCAGGAGGACATGCGCGACCCGGCGCAGGGTCTCGCTGGCAAACGGCGTGATGGCCACGACGAGCGCCGCCTGTCCGAGCGCGCGCGCGGCATCGCTTCCCGGCGAATCGAGCCACGGCTCGACGCCGC
>DASUKK010000032.1:0-138518 GCA_036278795.1 Steroidobacteraceae bacterium
CGGTCTTTACGAAATGCTCCATGCGACCGCGATCGCCACTGTTGAACGCGTCGAGCCACCCCTGGAGCACATGTCCGGCCGGAGTGTTGGGAATGGCGTTCCGGGCCATTGCGCAACCAATTCCCATGAGCAGAAACGCGACAGTTCTAGCGAGCAGCTTGGTATTCATGGGTTCCACGCCTCACAAATTGCCGATCCACTGCAGAGTTCAAGCATGCTAGCACCTCACAACACACACGACGGGTAGAACCGAGGCCGGCCCGTGGTGCCGCTGGCGACGAGGCAGACCGCAGTGCATTTCCCGTCCGGCAAGCGGACATCACTCACCGGCGGCTCCGGGTCGGTACCCCCCTTGGCCACCGGCCCGCGGTCTATGGCGTCCCCTTGAGGATATCTTGGATCGTCTCGGGAGCAGCGCGGCAAACAGTTGTCTATCAGGCCGCCGACTTAAGCTCCCGCAAAGCCGACATTCCGGGCCCACAGAAGACTCCAAAGCGCAACCCGCCGAGGGCAACGGGGAGCTGCGGAACGCCGGACCGTGAACTGATCGGATGCGCATTAGTGCCAGTGTGCGTATTGTAAAAAAGGGCAGAAACGTGACGGATGTAGGAAAAGTGAGTAGCGCGATATTGGAGAAAGCCATAGTGCTCATGAGTCGGCCCGATCGGCGATGGCTGCTCACCTTAGCAAGTATCTGTGGTCTCATTCTCGCCTACGGTGTGTTCCTATCAAAGAACGCCACGGACAACGTCGGCTACTTGGTGGGCTATAACGCGGTTTTCGGCGTTATCATTTTTGCCGTCTTTCGTGTATGCACCGGTCGCAAGGCAACGCGTCGATTGTCCGGGTTCGCTTACCTGGCCATCCTAAGCTCGCTGGTCGTGGCAAGCCTCATCGGCTACTCGCGTCAGAAAGCGTCGATCGATCGCGCGGAGGCTCATCTCGCTCAAGGCATATCATCGATCGTCGATGCGAGCAACGACGCGCAAGGGAACCCCAAGAAGATTGACACGGTCCTTGATCCCACGAAATCCGAGCCCGGCGAGATCGGCGAAAGGGAGAGTTTCGCCAAGACCTACCTCAATAACGAGGTCGCGCTGCGCAACGATTACGTCGCCGGGCTGCAAGCGATCGGATGGCCCAACATATTAAATGCCGACCGAATCGCAAAAGACACTGGGCTCGCACAAAGCTTCGCGATGGTAGATAGTGCCACCACTCTCCTGCAGACTTTCGACGAGAAGATGCACGCACTGCAGATGAGCGCACGCCAGGAGATCAGCTCGCTGCCGATTGGCGCCTCAACCAAAGCGCAGATGCGAGCGGGTTTTGAGAGAGGATTAAGTCTCTCGCCGTTAGATACCCTCCTCGACTTGCAGGCAAAATCCCTGGTCGAATATCGTGCGATCTTTCAGCTGCTGAGAGACACTCAAGGCCAGTGGGTCGTGAATAAGGGCAAGCTCGTGTTTCGGCATGGACAAGATCTGGCGGCGCTGCAAGCCCACACGACTCTGATCGAAAAGTACCTTGAGCAGGGGCAAGCTCTCGAGGAAAAATCGACGGCGGGGGCTCAGTCTACATTGGAAGGCACGAAGTAATCTCTGCGGGTTCGAGCAGCGCGTTAAAACCGGTGTCCGTGCTGTACACACACGTTCGGCGGTCTACTCATTATCTCGAACGTCCGCTTCCCACATTTGTATGACGGCTATCGGAAACTGCCAGCGGCCGCATCGGGCACGTATCGGCCCTAGGTTCGAAGCTCAAAGCTCCCGATGAACCGAGCTAGCAGTCTTATCCGAGCGCAGACCTAAAAATGCAGCATGCCGCAGCCGACCTTCCGCGGTCCATTCCACGAATCGGATCTGAGCGACGAGTTCGGGCCGCGTCCATGCGAATTCGTGCATTAGGGAACCGGTCGACATGTGGCGCTTCCGCAATGGACGATCGGCCGCACCCGGCCACAAGCGGAACTCCACTGCTTCAGTTTGCACGCCCTGTGGCGGTCATTCGCTCGACTGGATCTTCCGGATCCGGATATTCGAGAACTCCAGCACCGTGGGGCCTCTATACCCTCGTTCGGTGATGATCTAGACGTCGAGTCCTGCTGCGGCACGAAAGAAGTGGCGCATTCAAGTACTTGGACGTGCAGCTTAACAGACGCTACAGTATTGCGCCCGAACGCAAATATAGTATTCGACCCGACTGCGAAATATCTGTGCCGACAACAGTCCGTCATTTCTGCCAATACATGTAGGTTCCTGTGGGTTCGGCACGTTGCGCCGGGACGACATCAAATGGCCCGACGGGAACGGGCGTTTTCCCGAGATACCCATAGATGGCCGATGCTCCTGTGTCGTGCATGGGGCCTTGCACTAAGCCTCCGAGCCCCCAAGACGCGCCCGGCTTTCTGTCACTCTGCATCGCCTCAATGAAAACGCCGACGTACAGGGTTCCCTTTGGAGCGCGCACCCTTGCGCTGCATTTGGGCGGATAGATTCCGGGGACCGATTTGTAGCGGTCATTCAAATCAAGACCGTGAGTGAGCGGTGACTTGGTTGGATAATCATCCATCAGGGTCTTCAGGACGACGTCGCCCGGGGCAATCACGAAGGGCGTCAGCTTGCTTTCGGTGAAACTGAGGATCGAAGAGCGGAAGTCCGGGCAGACGTCGAACACCAAATGTCCTTCGGAAATGACAGCAGGCCGGTTTCCCCGATTCCACAGTGCGAGTTCAACGCGTACTTGTGCGCCGCCGGAGTCTCCCACGGGATTTGCAGACATACTGACTATCGTTGCCGTCACACGATGTCGCGGCCAAGCTTGAACGTAGGTGTTATAGGCTGACAGCCCGAGAGCGGCGAGCGCCACAATGGCAGTCACGGCAACATGCGCGTGTGTGAGGCGCAGCAGCAATGCCTTGAAGCTGCGCCATCGGGAGCTGAAGAACTCGGTTATCGACGTTATAGCTAATCGCATTGGCTGCGCTCAACGCTCCGACTGGCTTCTACCCTTGCGCCGGGATGAACGCCGTGGCGTCGCGGGCGATGGCCCTATCGATGATGGTGAACGCGGCTCCATCGAGGATCACCCCATCCGTCGTCGCGGCGTCCAGCATCTTTCGCCACTGCGTGGGTGAGATCGTGTTTTCGCCCAACGCACGGTACAGATCGAGCAAGCGCTGCAGGAGCTTCCGTGCCTTTCGACGCGCTCGGAACCGGAGCGGGTACGTGACGAGCTTCCACAAGGTGAGGAGCGCCCAAATCGCGAGGAGCACGATGGCGCCCGTCTCGTGACCCTTTGTCGCAAGGTAGTAGACCGCCGCTATCGGCAGTGCATACGCGAGGATCACGCCGATGATCCAAAAGAGGACGCTGAACCCGTAGTACTTCAGCTCGCTGCGACCCGCGAACGCTGCGGCCCAATTCATTCCAGTGCCAGCGCGGGTGTTCAGCATGTCCCGCGCAAATGCCTCAAATTCCGCGAGCACGATGGAGTCGAGGAAAATCCAATCCAGCCTGTTGGTCTGTATCTCGGGATGCTGCAGATATCTTGCGGCGGCCTCCGACAGCTCACCCTTATTGATTTCAAACCCTCGCGTATCATCCTCCGTCCGAAATATGTCGGGCCGCTGGTGGTACCAGAAGCCATGAGGCTTCTTGGATGCATCGAGTTCCTCGTCCCACGCATTTCGGTGTAGGGCCTGAAACAGCTCCCCGACGGTGCCCCAGGCGGAGGCCATCAGGTCGCGGTACCCGACCTCAGACGTAGACCCTGCGAGCGCCCGGGCTCTCAAATTTGGCAGGAGCCGCTGCCATTCCCTGGAAATCGCTTCTCGCCCCGAGGCGGGGGCGCTTCCCGCCCAATGATTCGCGCAACTGCGTTCGAGTCTGGTCGCTGAGCGCTCCGTCAACGGAGCATCATCCAGCAGCTCCCCGTCGGTATCCGGCGTGTCAGAGTCTAGGTCCATGCGTGCCCCCGCGTGCGATGGTGGCGCTCTGCCTTCGAGTTATTTATCGAGCGAATTCTATCCGATCCGACACCTATCGCCTAGGCTCGGGCAATGAGGCTAGGGCGCCCGGAAACGGTCCGAGGTGCCGTACTTCGCTTTATAGCCTCATGTTCAACCCGCATTTGTGCGCACACGCCTATTGACGTTTCCGGCTAGCGAACGAGCCAACAGCCAGGCCGAATGCGACTCCCAAGCCAACGCCAATAGCCAGTTGATGTGTTGCGGCTCCGATAGCAGCGCCGACGCCGATGCCAATGGCGAGCCACATTCCAATCTTCATGGGCACCTCCGTAGGTGGTTCGTGAAGCGGAATTTACGCGAGTAAGTGGAAGACAAGCAAGCTGGCGGATTTCTATCGAGGCGAGCTCCGGAAACTTATTTGCGGATCTCAACCCCCAGATACAGGAAGCGCGCATCTCAACGTCTACAAACGAATGACCGCATTCTGGACAAACTCGTGCGGGCCCAGAGTGACTGGTCATGGCCAGGTTTCGGAGCTCACCCCACGATGGGGTCATCGCTAGCAGCTTCTATACCGATGGAGTTCCAGAAATCCCGCCACATGAGCCGGTAGGTGTCCCGCCATGTGTCAGCCGAGCCCACGACGTATCGTGGATAGAGATTCGCTCCCACCGGCAGCTCGCCTGCCGGATCAAATAAGTCCCCTCCCATGCGCAGCACCGGCACGTTCCTGCTCATTACCAGCTCAATCTCCAGTGCATACTCGACCGATGGAACCGCAGCTGCTTGGCGGACGCGCTCAAGTGTTTCTACAGCGTTAACGACAGTTGCGAAGTGCCAACCGGGATATAGTGCAAACGGCCGCGCCGCCACGTCTCCCTGCGCTGGCTCTACAAACTCTGCGACGTATTCATACGAGACAGCCCCATCGCAGTAAACCGCGGTCCGCATGCGTCGTGTACCGGCTTGAGCCTCACCCTGCGTGCCGCGAATTACCGGACGCCACTGACCAGGCATCAAAGGAAACGGAAGACCAAACTGACGTCCGTCGGGACTTAGTTGCAACTGTACGGCGCGGTATCCCGGACGGATAGCAGGAACATTGTGAACTTGTTCCAGGTAGACGTCGTCGGTAACAGGTATGGCAGTAACCCGAAAACACAAGCGACTCCTGTCGGGATAAGCAACTCCGGTCTGAGCCCACCTCGAAAATGCGTCTCGGCTCTGCGCAATGCGTTTTTCCAAGAGGTCCAGACCACGGGAGACGCTGAGTGTGAGGTCTTGAATCTGTCGCATGGTCATTGAAAGGGTCTCGTGTCGCACCCGGTGATAACAGTCCTTTACGGTCCTCAAGCGGTGGGGCGCACCTCGTGAATGCGGCGTCCGCAAGATAACGACGCCGGCGCCATCGGCTCCGGTAGCAACAGCACGAACTTGCAGTGCAGCAAGAGGCGGCTCAATACACTCATTCGCCGCCTGAGAAATCCGTCGCGCACAATCGTAACAATCGGGTAGGGGATCAAGCGCCTCGGCTCTGCCTGGCTGCGACGCCGCTATCTCGCGAACCCCTATCAGCAGGTCGCCGCCATAAGAATTGGCAAATGCGACGACAGTGGCAAGCAACTGATCGCGGCCATACTCCTTAATCCGGCGCCCGTCAGGCGTCGGTGGATTGCGCCACGGATCGCGGTTCTCGCCGTCCTTGTGTGGAATGCTCGCCTTGAAGTCGAGTTGCTCGTCTTCGAACCACCCGTCGCGGATGAGTCCTTCCAGGTCGTCCTGGACGATGTCAGCCAGCGGTTTGCGAATCATAGGCACTGCTTGCGTCCCCTCCATCCTGCTTAGGCCGAGGCTACCAGAAGCCCGGCAGACCCTCTGGTCAGCGTGAACTAGTCCGGCGGCATCACCGCCCACACCGTGAATCAGACGATTCACGTTCATCCTCCGGCTGGGTCACCCGCTTCGGCACCGACGCGATGCGATTCTCGCGGGGCTACGCGCGATCACCTCGCCAACGCGGCGGGGCTCGCGACCTCGCCGTATCCATCGCGCAGAACTGCCGCAAGTGACACTTGAACCGCCAAGAGCCTGTTCATCTTGTAATTACCGTACTATTACCGTAAGTCGCGGTACTTACCGTACGGGTCCGCCATAACAGCTTGAATTCTGGTGGAAAGGGAGGGACTCGAACCCTCGACCCCGGCATTATGAGTGCCGTGCTCTAACCGGCTGAGCTACCTTTCCACTGTTCTTCACCGCCGCATGCCACCCCTTTCTGACGATCGGGGTGGGCGGGCCTGCCCGGAGGGGGGCGCATTGTCCTAGGCACACGCCGGGGGTGTCAACCTGCCCGCCGAGCCCCCGACCCCCCTCCCAGATCTCCAGTCCAGCCCAAGCAGAAGGTGTATACAATTCACCCACCGGGGCTTTCTGCATGACGACAATAACCAAGTCCGGGGCAGGGGTATCACGCTATCTACGGCTCTACCGCGTACTGTCGCAGGCGCTGGCGGAGGGCCGATTCGGCGCCGGTGTGCCTTTGCCGAGCGAGCCGCGGCTCATGCGGGACTACGGGGTATCTCGGTCCACGGTCCGCAGGGCCCTGGCGCGGCTGGAGGCGGAAGGCCGCATCGAGCGCAAGAGAGGCAGTGGCACGTTCGCGCGGATGCGTCGGGCAGGGGCCGCCGCTCCCCGGGATCTCTCCCACGTACTCGATGCCACGGCTAGCGCGCACGCCGCGGCCAGCAGCCGGACGGTCGCCTTCCAGCACATCCGGACGCCACCGTTTCTGTTGGGTGAGCAGCCAGCCTTCGGCGCCACTGCCCTGCTCGTCCGCCAGATACGCTACGTCGAGCGCGAGCCCATGGCGCTGCAGACCGCGTATCTGCCTGAAGACGTCAGCGGCGGACTGACCCGGGAGCGCATCGGCGTTGGAGGGGGCGCCATCGTGGCGTTGCTCGCCAGCCTCGGACATCTCTTCTGCAGCCTGGAGCGGGAGTTCGCCGCCCTCGAAGCCGATCCCCTCGCCGCCAGCAGCCTGAGGCTCGCAGTGGGCGCGCCCGTTTTCAACGTCCGGATGCTCGCGCGCGGTCCGGAACAGCGGATCCTGGCGTACGTCAACTGTTTGTATCGTCCTGACTGTTACGAGGCGCACGCGAGAATCGAGATCGGCGGCCCCGGGCGCCGGCGCACGGCACGGCAGGCCTGAGGCACCGCCATGGCCTCGAGACCCCGCTCACACCGCATCAGGCCTTCCCCGAGATGGGACGCCGCGCTCACGAGCCGCGGCGTGGACAAGGGGGTAGCCCGTTACTACCGGCTCTATGAGTTGCTGTCCGCCGCGCTACAGGACGGCACCATCACACCAGGAAGCGCTCTGCCGAGCGAGCCTGAGCTCTGCGTCCGGCACGGGATCTCCCGCACGACAGTGCGCCGCGCTTTCGATCGGCTGGAGCGCGAAGGCCGCATCGTCCGCCGGCGCGGCAGTGGAACCTACGCCCGCGCCCAGCGGGGCGCGCGGCGGTTCTGCTTCGAGCTGCACGCCCTGCCCGAGACTCTGGCCGCGCTGCAATCCAACACCACCACGACGACGCTGCGCTCCGACGCGGCGCCGGTGCCCGCGGCACTGCGCGCAATCGCCGCGGAGCTGGGCTCGACGGCTTACCGGCTCCAGCGGCTGCGGCGCAGGCACGGTGAACCGTTGTTGCTCACCACTGCGTATCTGCCGGAGCCTGTCGGTCACCGCCTCCGCCGCTCGAGTCGAAGCGGAGTGTCCGTCATGGCGATGCTGCGCCGCCTGGGACAGCCGACCGCCGCCGTCAGGTACTCCGTGGGGGCGGTTCCGGCCGATGCCGATGTCGCGCGCGCGCTCGATGTGCCGCTGGGCTCCCCTCTTCTCAGGGTCCGTTCGGTTCTCACCGACGACGCCGGAGGACTGCGCGCCGTGCTGGAGAGTCTCTGCAGGTCCGACCGCCTGCAGTTCAAGATGGTGGAGCCGAAACGCTGACCGTCAGTTGGCCGCGGGAGCTCGCACGAGGAGCGCCTCGAAGTCTTCCACGCGCAACGGCCGGCTGTGCAGATAGCCCTGTGACTGCTCGCATTGCAGCTCCCTGAGCAAGGCCAATTCCTCCTCGCGCTCGACGCCTTCGGCCACCGTGTTGAGATTGAACGCGCGCGCCAGCGAGACAATGGTGGCCACGACGGCCTGCGCGGTCTTGTCGCCGGCGAGCCGGCTGATGAAGGACCGGTCGATCTTTAGCGTGTCGACCGGCAGCTCGGCGAGGCGGCTCAGCGACGAATAGCCCGTGCCGAAATCATCGATCGCAACCCGGACGCCCTCGTCGCGCAGTACCTGCAGCGTGCGCCCGAGGAATACGGTGTCATCGAGGAGGGCGCCCTCCGTGATCTCGATGTCGAGGCCGCCCGCGCCCGTGGCGCCCCGCCCGGCTGCCGCGAAGAACCTTGCGGCGAATTGCGGGTCGCGCAGCTGCAGCGGCGAGACGTTGACGGCCAGCCGGATGGGCTTCAGTCCTTGCTCCACCCACCGTGCCAGGTCGTGCGCCGCCTGCTGGATGACCCATTCGCCGACGTCCACGATGAGGCCCGTGGACTCGAGGACCGGCAGGAACACCGCCGGCGCGACGACACCGCTCTGCGGGTCGTTCCAGCGCAACAGGCCTTCGGCGCCGACCAGCTCCCCGGTCGCGATGCTGACCTTGGGCTGATAATAGAGCGCGAACTGGTTGCCATCGAGGGCGGTGCGCAACCGCCGCTCCAGCGCGAGGCGATCCGCCACTTCGGCGCTCAGCTCCCGCCGGTAACGCAGGAAGCGCTCACCGGTGTTGCGCGCCTTGTGCAGCGCCGCTTCCGCGTTCTGCAGCAACGTTTCCGCGTCGGCGCCGTTTTCCGGATAGCGTGCCAGTCCCGCCCTGAGGGTGACCGGGATCTCGTGGCCGCCCACGGCGAGCGGCTTGCCGAAAGCCGCGGTCATCCGGTCGTGGATGAGCCGCACCGCTTCCTCGTAGGAGTCACAATCCAACACCGCGGCGGCGAAGCTGCCACCCTCGAGGTGCGCCAGCCACTCGCTGACGCCGAAGTTGCATTTCATGGCATCGGCGACGAACTGTACCACGCGGTCGCCGACGTGCCGGCCGAGGGAGTCGTTGATCGCCCCGAGGCGCTCCACATCGAAAGCGACGACCACGACCTCCTGCTTCACGCCGGCGTGGCGTCCGAGAGAGCGCGCCAGCCGCTCGCAGAAGAGCGTCCGCTTGGCGAGACTGGTCAGCGGATCGAAGTACGAGAGAAACCTGACCGTATCCTCCTTGTAGAGGTATTGCAGCGCGAAGGCGAGGTTGGCGGCGACTTCCTGCAGCATCCGCGCCTCTTCCTCGCCGAACATGCCGACGTCGCCGCCCGCCACCGTGAACGTGCCGACCGGCGTGTCGTCGATGAGCAACGGGATCGAAGCGATGGAGCGGACGGCAAGCGCGTCGAGGGTGTCGGCAAACCGCCAGGGGCCGGCCACACGAGCCACATCATCGCAAATGGCTACCTCGCCCGTGCGCAGAGCGCGGCCGGTGATGCTCTCGCCCACCTCGCTGCGGCCGCTGTCGTCCACCCTGAAATTGAGCTCACCCTGCCGGTCGTGGCCATTGCCCGCCCAGGCCGCGCAGCGGGCAATCCGGGTGCGCGGCTCGATCAGCACGACGAACGCGCAGATGTAGTTGCCCACGGCATGGGCGATCCGGCAAGCCTCTTCGAGCAGCTTCGTGCGATCGCGCACCCGCGCCACCGCGGTGTTGATTCCGGAGAGCATCTGCAGAACGCGGGTGAGGCGCGTGACCCGCTCCTCCGCCTGGTGCCGGGCGCGCCGCAATGCGGCTTCGGACAGCGCGCGCTTGACGGCGGGGGCGAGCCGCGCGAGGTTGGACTTCAGGACGTAGTCGACCGCGCCGTGCTTCAGCGCCTCGATGGCGCGCTCCTCGCCAATGGTGCCGGAGACGAAGATGAACGGGATGTCCGGAGCCTCCGCCGCGGCGATGGCCAGGGCCGACATTCCGTCGAATCGCGGCAGGGAGAAATCGGACAAAACGATGTCCGGCCGCGGGTCGCGCAGCCCCAAGCGAAAATCAGTCTCGCTCTCGACACATCGCCAGGAGCAATCGAGACCGGCCGTCTGAAGCGCTCTGACGGCAAGCTCGGCTTCCGCGGCAGCGTCTTCCAGAATCAGGAGGCGTAATGCCTGCTCCATTTCCTCGTACCCTTGCCGGATGAAAGCGCACGATACGTAGGCCAGGCATGGCTGTCACCCTCCCATGCGACAGAATGCGACTTCCGTGCCGTGACCCGTTTCTCAAACGTTGAACCGGAAGTGCACGACATCCCCTTCGCGCATGACGTACTCCTTGCCTTCCAACCGCAGCTTTCCCGCCTCACGCGCCCCGGCCTCACCGCGCAAGCCGACATAATCCTCGAAGGCGATCACCTCGGCACGGATGAAGCCGCGCTCGAAGTCGGTGTGAATCACTCCCGCCGCCTGCGGGGCGGTCGCTCCGACGCGCACCGTCCACGCGCGAACCTCCTTCGGACCCGCCGTGAAGAACGTCTGCAGGCCCAACAATCGGTAGGCGGCGCGGATCAGGCGATCGAGTCCGGGCTCGCTGAGCTTGAGCTCCGCGAGGAACTCGGCGCGATCGCCTTCATCGAGCTGCGCGATCTCCGCCTCGATGGCGGCGCAGACGGGCACCACGGCCGCACCTTCTTCTGCGGCGCGCGCCTCGATGGCGGCGAGGAGAGGATTCCCCTCGAAGCCGTTTTCCGCCACGTTGGCAATGTACATCACCGGTTTGGCCGTCAGCAGGTGCAGATCCCTGAGATCGCGCTGCTCCTCCTCCGCGAGACCGAGAGCTCGCACCGGCCGCACCTGATCGAGCTGCGCCTTCACCCGCTCGAGCAGGGCACGCTTGCGCAGCGCGTCCTTGTCGCCTGCCTTCGCCCCCTTGGCGGCACGATCGAGTGCTTTCTCGACACTGGCGAGGTCCGCGAGCGCAAGCTCCGTATCGATGGTCTCGATGTCGGCGAGGGGATCGACCTTCCCGGCCACGTGGATGACGTCGGCGCTCTCGAACGCGCGGACCACGTGCGCAATGGCGTCGACTTCACGGATGTGCGACAGAAACTGGTTGCCGAGCCCGGCACCCTCGGAGGCGCCCGCGACCAGGCCCGCGATGTCGACCAGTTCCACGGCGGCCGGGATCACCTTCTCCGGATGCACGATCTGCGCCAACCGGTCGAGGCGCGGATCCGGGACGGGGACCACGCCGACATTGGGGTCGATCGTGCAGAAAGGATAGTTCTCGGCGGCGATCTGCGCCCTCGTGAGAGCATTGAACAGCGTCGACTTGCCGACATTCGGCAATCCGACGATGCCGCAGCGAATGGACATACAAAGAACTCCTGCTAGTGGCCCGCGTAGCCAGGCACAGGGATTGTGCCCCGCCGCCGCAGGTGGCGGAGGTGATCAACTACCCGCGGCGCTGCGGACGTGCAAACGATTCATCGCCTTCTGCACCCCATCGGTCAACATCACCGGGACCGCATCGGCGGCCGCGAGCACCGCCTCGCGAATGAGCTCGGCCTCTGCGGCCGGGGGGCGCCCCAGGACATAATTCAACACGGCGTCGCGGTCGCCCGGATGCCCGATGCCGATCCGCAAACGCCAGAAATGATCATCGAGCTGGGCGATGAGGTCGCGCAGGCCGTTGTGGCCGCCCGCGCCGCCGCCTTCCTTCAGGCGCACCACGCCCGGCGGGAAGTCGAGCTCATCGTGAGCCACGAGGATCGACTGCGGCGGGATGCGGTAGAAGCCGGCGACGCTGCGCACCGCCTGGCCGCTCAGGTTCATGTAGGTCATGGGCTTCAACAGCCAGACTTCCGTGCCGGCGATGCTGGCGCGCGCCAGCTCGCCCTGATGGCGCGACTCGTGCCGCAGACTCGAACCGGTGCGGCGCGCGAGCTCGTCGATGAGCTCGAAGCCCGCATTGTGGCGGGTGCGGGCATACGTGGGGCCCGGATTCCCGAGCCCCACGATGAGCGTGAGCGGCAACCCCGCCATGCGCCGCCGCTATTTCTTGCCGCCCTCCTTCTTGGCCGGAGCGGCCTCCTTCTTCTCCTCGCCCTTCTTGGCGTCGGCTGCGCCGGGTGCCGCACCGGCAGGTGCCGCACCGGCTGCGCCAGCGGGGGCCGCGCCTTCGGCGGGGGCAGCCGCAGCGGCGGCCTCGGCCACCGGCTCCGGCTCGGCCGCACGCGGAGCATGGATCGATACGACGGGCGTGTTGCGGTGCGCGAGCTCCGGGATCGTGACCCCGGACGGCAGGGCAATGTCCGCCAGGAACTTGGTCTCGTTGAGGTTCATGTTGGACAGGTCGAGCTCGAGGAACTCCGGCAGGTCCTTCGGCAGACAGCTCACCTCGACGTCGGCGCGCATGTGCGACACGATGCCGCCCTGCGTCTTCACGCCCGGACTGACGCTCTCGCCCTTGAAGTGGATCGGGAGGTGCAGGCGAATAGCCTCGTTCTCGATCACCCGCTGCAGATCGACGTGCACGACCACGTTCCTCGCCGGATGCATCTGCACGTCCTTGATGATCGCCGGCTGCTCGGCGCCATCGATCTTGAGCTGCACGATCGAGGAGTAGAAGCGCTCATCGCCGATCATGGTGAGCAGGTTCTGCTGATCGAGCACGAGCGGCTGCGCCTCCTTGTGGCCGCCGTAGAGAATGGCGGGAACCTTGCCGGAGCGACGCAGGCGGCGGCTCGCACCTTTGCCTTGCGCCCCGCGCGAGTCCGCGCCGAAGCTGAACGAAATACGCATGATGTTCTCCAATGTTGACAAACACGTGCCGGCGCTCGCGACCAAGCTCGGCACACCCGAAAATCTCAATCTACATACAACGAGCTCACCGAGTCCTCGTCGCGGATTCGGCGGATGGTCTCCGCGAGCAGCGCCGCCACCGAGAGCTGGCGGATGCGGCTGCAGCCACGAGCGGCGGCCGAGAGCGGAATGGTGTCGGTCACGACCAGCTCATCGAGCACCGAGGTCGAGATCCGCTGCACCGCCTCGCCCGAGAGCACGGGGTGCGTGATGTAGGCGATCACCTTCGCCGCGCCCTCGTCCTTCAGCGCCTGCGCTGCATGACAAAGCGTGCCGGCCGTGTCGATCATGTCGTCGACGAGCACGCACGTCTTGTCCTTGATGTCACCGATGATGTTCATCACCTTCGACTCATTCGGCCGCGGCCGCCGTTTGTCGATGATGGCGAGCTCCGCATCGTCGAGCCGTTTGGCGAAGGCCCGCGCGCGCACCACACCGCCCACGTCGGGTGAGACGATCACGACGTTCCGATATGCCTGCTTCCATGCGTCCCCGAGCAGCACCGGCGAGGCGTATACGTTGTCCACCGGAATGTCGAAGAAACCCTGAACCTGGTCCGCATGCAGATCGATCGTGAGCAGCCGGTTGACCCCGGCGCTCGAGATCATGTTGGCCACCAGCTTCGCCGTGATCGCCGAGCGCGTCGCGCGAGGTCGGCGATCCTGGCGTGAGTAGCCGAAGTACGGTACGACCGCGGTGATACGCGCAGCGGAGGCGCGGCGGCACGCGTCCACCATGACGAGCAGCTCCATCAGAGTGTCGTTGGCGGGCGGACAGGTCGGCTGCACGATGAAGACGTCGCGGCCGCGCACGTTCTCCATCAGCTCGATGTTCACCTCGCCATCGCTGAAGCGGCCCACGAACGCCCGCCCGAGCGGCGTCTGCAGATGCCGCGCGATGTCTGTCGCCAACGTCGGATTGGCGTTACCGGCAAAGAGTGCCAGCGTGTCACTCGTCGTCATAGGTTCGTCGGGCCAACGGCCTCAAAATATATGGCTGGGGTGGAAGGATTCGAACCTCCGAATGGCGGGATCAAAACCCGCTGCCTTACCACTTGGCGACACCCCAGCATTGCTAACAGCTTGGCTCACAGGGAACGATGCGCGGGTGAGATATTAAGTCCCCGCGCCACGAAGCTCGTCCACTCATCCGGTACGCGCGCCGCGATGCGCTCCGCCTCGATGGCGGTCGCGCAGGACGCGAAAATACAGGAGCCGGTTCCCGTCAGCCGTGCCGGCGCACATCGCGACAACCAATCGAGCGCCGCGGCCACCTCGGGGCAACGCGCCCGCACCACCGGCTCGCAATCATTGCGACCACCGGCCTCGAAAAAGGCGCGTATTGTGATGAGGGGGGAATTTCGTGTCAATTCAGGGCTCTGGAAGACCTCCCGGGTGCTCACGCCGACCCCCGGGTGAATGACCACGTACCAGCGCTCAGGGAGCTCGACGGCCGTCAACCGCTCGCCCACTCCCTCCGCCCAGGCGGAGAAACCTCTAACGAATACAGGGACATCCGCGCCGAGCGGCAGGCCCAGGCGCGCGAGGTCGTCCACGCCCAGCCCGCAGCCCCAGAGCCGATTGAGCGCCAGCAGGGTGGTGGCCGCATCGGAGCTGCCGCCGCCCAGGCCACCCCCCATGGGAATGCGCTTGCGCACGCGCAGCGTCGCGCCGAGCCGCGAACCGGAAGCCGCCTGCAATGCGCGGGCGGCGCGGACCACCAGGTCTGATTCCACTGGCACATCGGCCGGTCCCTCCGGACGCTCGATGACTCCGTCGTCGCGGATCCTCAGCGCCACTGCATCGCACAGGTCGATGAGCTGAAAGAGAGTCTGCAGCTCGTGGTACCCATCCGCGCGCCTGCCGGTGATGTGGAGAAAGAGATTCAGCTTCGCCGGCGCCGGCCAGACGGTCTCCCCGTCTGTCATAGCTGCCATCCGTCCACGACCATGCGCACCCGTACCCCTTCCCGCGTCAGGGTCATCAGCCGCGGAAGCCACTCCGCGCCCACCGGCATGTACGAGCCATAATCGATTTGCCACCCGTCCTGAGTCAGGCTGGAGAGTCGCTGCTGGGGATCGAGGCGGACCGAGGCGGGTGCGGCGGGATCGGGCACGCCGAGCACCCAATAGCGGAGGCTCGTGAGAGGCGGCTCGAAGCCGAGCTTGTCCTGGAGCTCCGCGCGCGCTTGCGTATCGCCCAGATGCTTGCCGCTGGATGTGACGACGCTCAGGTCGCCGCCATCCTCGCTCACTTCCACCCCGCCGGCGCCGAGCGGTCCGGTGAGCGCAAGGTGCGTCGACGTACCGGATTGCGTCCAGCGCAGGCCGGCGTTGAAACCCTGCTTGCCGACAGCTACCGCGACGCGCCCGTTGAGGCCGAAGCGATCGAGATTCTGCAGCGCCGGCCGGCGCACGCTCCATGCGACCGAGGGTGCGGGAGCGACCGGCACCGTCTGGCAGGCGGCGAGTACAACGGCCAGGACGAGGGCAAGAGCGAGGCCGGCCAACACGCCGCCGGCCCGCGGGAGTCTCATGTCATTTCGCATGCGGAATGAAGCGGGCGACCACCGCCTGCAGCGGTTTGGAATCGGGATTGCGAGCCAGAGCTTCCGCCCAAACCTTACGGGCAGCCTCCTGGCGGTCGGCCGCCCATAGCGCCTGTCCCCAGTGGGCCGCGATCTGCGCATCGTGACTGATGTCGTAGGCGCGCTCGAGTGCAGGCAGCGCGCCGCGCGAATCGCCGCGGCGCAAGCGCACCCAACCCAGACTGTCGAGCACGGCGGGATTGTCCGGCATCTGCTGCAGGGCGCGGCGGATCAGCGCCTCGGCGTGTGACAGCTGCAGATCATGGTCGGCCAGGGTGTAGCCGAGGGCATTCAACAACGTCGGGTCATCGGGCCGCTGGACGATGAGCCGCTGCAGCGCCTGCACCGACTCGCTGACCCGCCCGGCCTGCTCCAGGATGATGGCGCGCTCGTATTCGAGCGACGGGTGCTGGGGGTGAGACTTCAGGCTGGCATCCAACAGCTTCAGCGCCGCATCCGCGCCGCCATGGTCGCCGAGTAGCTGTGCCTCCGCGACGGTGAGATCCACGCTCTCGTTGGGATGCTGGCGCGCGTAACTCTTGAGCAGCGCGAGCGCCGTGCCCGAGCGGTGCGAGGCCAGCAGCAGCGCCGCCGCCTTCTCCCGCGCCTGCAGCGCGAGCGAGGAGTCCGCGAGCTTGCCGTAACCTGCGAGCGCGGCCGCGACATCACCCTCCCGAGCCGCGATGTCCGAGAGATACATGAGGGTGCTCTCGTCCGCCTCGCCGCTTTCGGCGAGCGCGGCGAACCGCTGCTGCGCCTCCTGCAGGTCCCCGGAATCGTAGGCCAGGACCGCGAGGCGACGGTCGACCTCGGCACGCGGCGCGTCGGCGGCGCGCAGCCGCTCGAGCTCCTGGTGCGCGTCCTCGACCCGACCGAGCTGCTGATAGACATCCGCAAGAGCGAACATGCCGGGCTTCGGATCGACATGCATGAGGCTGCGCGCCGTCGCAATCGCCTTCGCCGGCTGACCCAACACCACATAGGCGCGGGTGAGAAGACGATTCGCCTGCAGATCCTTCGGGCTCTCGCGGACCGCGCGCAACGCGTACTGTTGCGCGCTGCGCGCGTCATACGCCTCGAGCGCCAGCTCCCCGAGAAGCGCCAACCGCGCAGGCGAGGCGTCCGTGGTGTCGATCACGCCATTCAGCGCCGCGAACACCTCCGGCGGATCCGACTCCTCGAGCAGCAGCGTCGTGAGATCGGCAAGGCCGCTGTCTGTATCGGGTGTCGGCGCGCCCGCGCCACTGCCTGCGCGATGCACCTGACTTCGCCTGGCGGGCAACGGCAGACTGAGACACGCTTTCACCGCGGCGCGCGCATCAGCGATGCGGTAGAGCTTCAACGCCACGGTCGCGTACATGGCCTGAGCCTCCCGGCTCTGCGGAGCCAGGTCACGCCAGCGTTGCGCGGAAGCCCAGGCCGCGGGCAGATTTTCGCAGGCGAGAGCGATCTCGCTCGCCCGATGCGCCACCGGCGCGGAGCCGATTTGCGCCGCCTGCGCATAGCTCTCCGAGGCGGTCTTGCAATCGCCCCGTTGCAGGGCGATCTCGGCCACGATGGTCAGGGCGGCGGCATCGGGCGCGGGCGGCGGCGCCGGCCTCTCCGGCTGGGTGGCACAGCCGGCCGCGAGCGCCGCGCACAGGGCCGCAAGGAGAACACGCAGGCGAAGAGTCAAGAGACGCACACTACCACTATAGAGCCTCCCCGCCCGGCGCGCATGGCCCTACAATGCCTATGGTCCATCGGAAAAAGTCGCCTGCGGCGCTTTTTGTGCCTTACCATCCCTGGACGGGCACCCTGCGGGCCGACCTGCGGTCGTCCAATCGCGCTCCTGCGCGTTTGTCGGACATCACCTTCGTTTCCGCCGGCAAAAGGCGCGACTTTTGCCGGCTGAGGCGTGCGCATGGCAGTCCTGAAAGGGTCCCAGACTCCATATCATGATGAAGGAATCCATCCGCCAGCGGCTCGAGAAGCTCTCCGATCGCTTCGAGGAGGTCGGCCGGCTGCTCGCCACCGCCGATATCGCCGGCGGGTCCCCGCAATTCCGGGACCTTTCCGTCGAGTACGCGCGCCTCGAGCCGCTCGCGCAGCGGCTGGAGCATTACCGCGAGCTCGAGCGGGATCTCGCCGCTGCCCGTGAGATGCTGGCCGACCCCGACGCAGCGATGCGCTCGCTCGGCGCCGAGGAGGTCGAAAGGCTGCAGTCGGGACTCGGGGCCACCGAGGAGGAGCTGCGGGCTCTTCTCCTTCCCAAGGATCCGCGCGATGACAAGAGCCTCTTCCTCGAGGTGCGCGCCGGCACGGGGGGCGACGAGGCCGCTCTCTTCGCCGGTGATCTCTTGCGCATGTACGGGCGCTATGCCGAGTCCAAAGGCTTCTCCGTCGAAGTGCTGAGCGAGAGTCCGGGGGAGCACGGCGGCTACAAGGAAGTCATCAGCCGCATCGCCGGCCGCGGGGCATTCTCACGTCTGAAGTTCGAGTCCGGCACACACCGCGTGCAGCGGGTGCCGCAGACGGAGGCGCAGGGGCGAATCCATACCTCGGCGTGCACGGTCGCGATCCTGCCGGAGCTCGATGAGATCGAAGAAGTGGCCATCAACCCCGCGGATCTGCGCATAGACACTTATCGCTCCTCGGGGGCGGGCGGACAGCACGTCAACAAGACCGACTCCGCCGTGCGCATCACCCATCTGCCGACCGGCATCGTGGTCGAGTGTCAGGACGAGCGCTCGCAACACAAGAATCGCTCCCGCGCGATGAAGCTGCTGCGGGCGCGGCTGCTCGCCGCGGAGGAGGAGAAGCAGCAGAGCGCGCAGGCGCAGACGCGGCGTCTGCAGGTCGGCAGCGGCGACCGTTCGGAGCGGATCCGCACCTACAACTTCCCCCAGGGGCGCGTCACCGATCACCGCATCAATCTCACGCTTTACAAGCTGCAGCAGATCATGGACGGCAATCTCGACGAGCTGCTCGATGCGCTGCAGCAGGAGCACCAGGCGGAGCTGCTGGCGGAGCTGGAATGAACGCCGCCGGGGACGTGGCGCTCAGCGTTCCTCGGTCCCTATCCGGATGTGGCGGAACCACGCCTCCGTGCCGTGGTGCTGCAGGGCGATATGCCCCTCCTCCATTTGCGCGAACTGCGGCCATTCACGGAACTTGCTGCGCGCGATCCGCTCTTTCACCTCGTCGCTCCGCAGGTCGTAGCCGAGCACCTGCGTGTCATCGATCCAGTGCTCGACCTGGCTGCCGCGAACGATGAGCCGGGCGCTGTGATACGCGTTGGCGATGTCACGCTGATCGCGCCACGGCGCGATGAGGCCATAGAGCGCGCCGCAGGAAGTGAGCGCGTTGGCCCCATCCTGGTGGTGCTCGTCATCGAGAAGCTGCATCTCCGGACCGGACTGCCATGAATGCGCGGGCTGCTCACTGACGCGGTAGAGGACCCCGGAATTGCCGCCGCGCGGCAGCCGCCACTCGAAATGAAGCGTAAAGTCGCGGAAGCGCTCGCGCGTGATGAGATCCACCTGCGGACCCGCCGCTACCGCGCGCAGCACGTCGTCGTCCAAGCTCCAGCTTCCCTGTGGAAACTGCGCTTCGGAGTAGCCCCGCCAGTCCGCGGCGGTCAATTCACGCTCGGCCATGGAGTTGGTTTCGTTTCCAGAAGGACAGGCGCCGCCTGCAATGCCCGTACCCGAAGATTATATGCGGCGCACGGCACGCGCGAGCTGCCTATTCGCCTTGCCTCACGTCCCGCAGGTAGGCCGCGCCTCCGAGATTGCGCATCTGGGTCAGAATCCATTGCTGCTTCCAAGCAACGAACCGCGACGGCCGGTCCACGTGCCAATGCACGGGGTTCGGCAGCACGGCCGCGAGCAGCGCCGCCTGGCTCGCCGTCAGGCGCGAGGCCGGCTCGTGATAGAAGTGGCGCGCCGCCGCCTCGACGCCGTAGATGCCGCGGCCAAACTGCGCGACGTTGAGATAGACCTCCAGGATCCGCTCCTTCGGCCACAGCACCTCCAGCAACACGGTGAAATACGCCTCGACCGCCTTGCGCGCCATGCTGCGGCCGGGCCAGAGAAAGAGGTTCTTGGCCACCTGCTGGGAGATGGTGCTCGCCCCGCGCAGACGCCTGCCGCGTTGCGCGGCGCGCACCGCGCTGCGGATGGACTTCAGATCGAAGCCGTAGTTGAAGGGGAAGGTCTGGTCCTCCGAGGCGATCACCGCGATCGCGGCCTGGGGTGAGATGTGCTCGAGACTCACCCACCGATAGTCGGTGTGATAGCCCTTGTCGCCGGCGCGCAGCGCCTCTATGCGCGCCTCCAGCATGAACGTGCTCGTGAGGGGTGCCATCCACCGCAGCAGCACCACCGGCACGATCGTCAGGACGACACACGCAACGAGGACGAACAGCGCACCGCGGCGCAGCGTTCCCCAGACCCCCCGGCGCATGCTCGTCGAAGCTACCGAGTCTGCGCTTCCGACCGGCTCGCTGACACGACCACCACGTCCTCGAGCGGCGCATCCTGATATCCCTGCCGGCGTCCGGTTTTGACGGCCGCGATCTTATCGACGACGTCCATCCCCTCCGTGACACGCCCGAAGACGGCGTAGCCGAAATCGCGCGCGCTGTGATCGAGGAAACCGTTGTCTGAAAGATTGACGAAGAACTGCGACGTGGCGCTGTCGACTTCGCTGGTGCGCGCCATCGAAAGCGTGCCACGCGTGTTCTTCAGCCCGTTCTTCGCCTCGTTGCGGATCGGTGCATGCGTGCGCTTGTTGCGAAACTGCGCATCGAGCCCACCGCCCTGGATGACGAAGCCCGGCACGATACGATGGAAGATGGTGCCGTCGAAGTGCCGCTCATCGACATAGCGGAGGAAATTTTCCACGCTGACCGGCGCCTCTTTGGCGAAGAGCTCCACCGTGAATGCGCCATGTGAGGTCTCGAATCGAATCAGGGATGTATCGGCCATTGGCCCTCCGTCATGCGCTCGCGCCCGGCGAGATCGCGGTGTGAGCGTACTTGAGCGAAGCCGCGCGCGACAAGCGCGCCCGCGACCGCGGCGGCCTGCGCTGCGCCGTGCTCGAGCAACAGCCAGCCGCCGCGCTCGAGGTGCTCGGGTGCGGCCCGGATGATCGCGCGCAGGGCCGCGAGGCCGTCCTCCTCCGCAACGAGCGCCAGCCGCGGCTCGCGCATCAGCTCCGGGTGGCCGAGCGCCGGATCGCCTGCGGCCACATACGGCGGGTTGCTCAATATCAGATGGAACCGGCGCGCCAAGAGACAGCCCAGCCAGTCCCCTTGGATCATCTCGACACGCCCGAGATCCAGCGCCGCCGCATTGGCGCGAGCGACGGCAAGCGCCGCGCCGGAGATGTCGGTGGCCACGATCCGCCACCGGGGTCTGGCGCTGGCGAGCGCGAGGGCGATCGCCCCCGAGCCCGTGCCGAGGTCTGCCACCCTGACCTCCCCCTCCTGAGCGAGTGTCAGCGCGCGTTCCACGAGCAGTTCTGTTTCCGGACGAGGCACGAGAACGGCAGAATTCACGCTGAGCTGGAGAGTCCAGAAATCCCTGCGTCCGAGGATGTAGGCAACCGGCTCACCGACGGCTCGCCGCGCGATGAGGTCGAGGAATCGCGTCGCGGCATCGGCCGCCGGTACCTCCTCGGGATGCGATCGCAGCCGCGCGCGCCCGACTCCCAGCGCATGGGCGAGAAGCAGCTCGGCATCGAGGCCGGGCGTGCCGTCTGAATCCCCCGGAGCTGGCTTCCTTGCCAGACGCTGCGCGCCAGCCGCGAGCAGCGCTGCAACCGTCGAGGTCCCGGATTGGATAGCCGCCGAAGTCATCGCGAAGCTAAGATGCTCTCATGCCCAATGCCCTATACCCGCCGCTCAAGCCCCGTTCATTCGGGGAGTTGCTCGATGCGGTACTGCAGATATTCCGTCTGTCACTGCTCAAATGCCTGCCGTACGCCACCTTGGCCATCATTGCCGGGCAGCTTTCGGCACTCTATTACCTGTCCCGTGGGCGCTTACCCGTCCTCGACAGCAACGATCCGATCGGGGTCGCACTATACGGCGTCGGAAGCCTGATCGCGGTCATCCTCTGGATGGCGCTGCTGCTGCGTCAGTCCTGCATCGCCTCCGGGCGCCCGGTGTCGGGCTCCGCCCAGCTTCTCGACACGCTGAAGCGCGCGCCGGCCATCGCGGCCATCGCCCTGCTCGCTGGCGCCGCCGTGGCCGTCTTTCTGCTGCCAACGCTCGCGCTCGCCCCACGCTACCGGACAGCGGGCATGGCCGTGATGCTCGCGCCCGCCATCTATGTCGGGATCGCCCTGTCGCTCGCATTGCCGGCGCTGGTGCTCGCGCGCAAGGGGGTGCTTGCCAGTCTCGCGTACAGCTTCAGGCTCGTGCGCGGCAACTGGTGGCGCGTTGCCATGATCTATGTCGTCGGGCTGGCGGTCATCTGGACGCTCTGCGTGCTCGTGGCGACCATAGCGGCCGTGGCGATGTCCGACAACGGCCCCGATGATGCCGCCATCACGCGCGCGATCACCGCCGCCGCGGTCCTCGCCGTTCTGGCTGTCGGATTGACGTTCTACTCGGCGCTGACCCTGGCGCTGTTCGGTGACCTCGAAGTGCGCAGGATGAGCCGAGCCGAGTAGACGCCAGGGCGCTGGCGGCCTGCTCAGGCCTGATAGCCGAGATTGGCCGACAGCCACTTCTCGGCCTGCTCGAGCGGCATGTCCTTGCGGCGCGCGTAATCCTCCACCTGATCGCGGGCAATCATGCCCAACGGGAAGTAATGCGCCTCGGGGTGCGCCAGGTACCAGCCGCTCACCGCGGCGGTCGGATACATCGCGTAGGATTCGGTGAGGCGGATGCCGGTGCGGCGCTCGACATCGAGCAGCCGCCAGAGCTTTGCTTTCTCCGTGTGATCGGGACAGGAGGGATAGCCAGGCGCGGGGCGGATGCCGCGGTACTCCTCGCGGATGAGCTGTTCATTGGTGAGGGACTCCGCGGTCGCGTATCCCCACAACTCCCGCCGCACTCGCTCGTGGAAGTGCTCCGCCGCGGCCTCGGCGAAACGGTCCGCCAACGCCTTGAGCATGATGCTCGAGTAATCGTCGTGCGCGCGCTCGAACCGGGCGATGTGCTCCTCGATGCCGATGCCGGCCGTCACGGCGAACGCGCCGATGTAGTCGCGCACGCCGCTCGACTTGGGCGCAATGTAGTCCGCGAGGCACTCATGCGGCTGGCCGGGCGGCTTGCCTTTCTGCTGGCGAAGGAACGACAGCGTGACGAGCGGGCTGCCACGCTCATCGTCGGCATAGACCTCGACATCATCGCCCACCGCATTCGCCGGGAAGAGACCGACGACGGCCCGCGCCTCCAGCCAGTTCTCGGCGATGAGCTGCTTCAACATGCGGCGGGCGTCGGCATAGAGGTTGCTAGCGGCCTCGCCGACCTTCGGGTCGTTGAGTACATCGGGGAATTTCCCGGTGAGCTCCCAGGCGTTGAAGAACGGCATCCAGTCGATGTAGCCGAGGAGATCGCTCAAGGGATATTTCTCGAAGGCGCGCACGCCGGGCACGCGCGGCGCCGCAGGCGCATAGCCTGCCCAATCGATGCGGCGGCGGTTGGCCCTGGCCTGCGCGATGCTGACCTCCGGCGCCTTGACCTTCCTGCCCGCGTGCTGCTCGCGCCGGCGCTCGTGCTCCTCGTTGACTTTGGCGACGAACGCCGCGCGCTGCGCCGGATTGGCGAGCGACTGACAGATGCCGACCGACCGCGATGCATCCTTCACGTAGACGACTGCCGATTTGTATTGCGGCGCGATCTTCACGGACGTATGAGCCGGCGAAGTCGTGGCGCCGCCGATGAGCAGCGGCAGCTCGAATCCCTGCCGCTGCATCTCACGGGCGACGCTCACCATCTCGTCGAGCGACGGAGTGATGAGCCCGGACAGGCCGATGAAGTCCGCATTCTCGCGGCGGGCTGTCTCCAGGATCTTCTCGCAGGGCACCATGACCCCGAGGTCGATGACCTCGAAGTTGTTGCACTGCAGAACGACGCCGACGATGTTCTTGCCGATGTCGTGCACGTCGCCTTTCACGGTCGCCATGACGACCCGCCCGTTGGTCCGCCGGCCCCCGGAAGACCCCTTGCTCTGCTCGATGTAGGGTATGAGGTGCGCGACCGCGCGTTTCATGACACGCGCACTCTTGACCACCTGCGGCAGGAACATCTTCCCGGCGCCGAACAGATCGCCGACGATGTTCATGCCGTCCATCAGCGGCCCCTCGATGACCTGCAACGGCTGCTCGTAGGCGAGCCGCGCCTCCTCGGTGTCCTCGATGACGAAGTCGTCGATGCCCTTGACCAGCGCATGCTCCAGGCGCCTGGTCACGGGCAGCGACCGCCACTCGAGATCCTCCTTGCGCTTCGTGCCCCCGTCGTTCTTGTAGCGCGCTGCGATCTCCAGCAACCGCTCCGTCGCGTCCTGGCGCCTGTTGAGGATGACGTCCTCCACCGTCTCGCGCAGCTCGGGCGCGATCTCCTGGTAGATCGCGAGCTGGCCGGCGTTGACTATGCCCATGTCCATGCCGGCGGCGATGGCATGATAGAGGAACACCGAGTGCATCGCCTCGCGCACCGGATCATTGCCCCTGAACGAGAAGGAGACGTTGCTGACGCCGCCGCTCACGAGTACATGGGGCAGCCGGCTCTTGATCTGCCGCGTCGCCTCGATGAAGGCCAGTGCGTAGCCGTTGTGCTCTTCGATTCCCGTAGCTATGGCGAAGATGTTGGGATCGAAGATGATATCGTCGGGAGAGAAGCCCTCGCGCGTCAGCAGGCCGTAGGCGCGCTCGCAGATCGCGACGCGGCGCTCGACCGTATCGGCCTGGCCCTGCTCGTCGAAGGCCATGACCACCGCCGCGGCGCCGTAGCGGCGCACCTTGCGCGCGTGCTCGAGGAAGACCTCCTCGCCTTCCTTCAGGCTGATGGAGTTGACGATCCCCTTGCCCTGCAGGCACTTGAGTCCCGCCTCGAGGACGGTCCACTTGGAGGAATCGAGCATCACCGGCACGCGCGCGATGTCGGGCTCCGCCGCGATGAGGTGCAGGAAGCGCACCATCGCCGCCTCGGAATCCAACATGCCCTCGTCCATGTTGATGTCGATCACCTGCGCGCCGTTCGCCACCTGCTGGCGAGCCACTTCGAGCGCCGCCGCGTAGTCCCCGGCCTCGATGAGCTTGCGGAAACGCGCGGAGCCCGTCACATTGGTGCGTTCGCCCACGTTGACGAACAGCGACTCCTCGTCGATCCCGACCGGCTCGAGGCCGGCGAGCCGCGTCCTGACGGGCACGGTCGGGACGGCACGCGGCACGCACCGGCCCAGTGCCTCGTGCAGCAGCCGGATGTGCTCCGGCGTCGTCCCGCAGCAACCGCCGAGGATGTTGACGAGACCCGAGGTCGCGTAATCCCGCAGGATCTCCGCGGTTTCCGCCGGCGGCTCGTCGTATTCGCCGAAGGCGTTCGGCAAGCCGGCATTCGGGTAAGCGCAGACCCGGGTATCCGCGACCTGCGAGAGCTCCTGGATGTAGGGGCGAAGCTGCCGTCCGCCGAGCGCGCAGTTGAGGCCCACCGCGAGCGGGCGCGCGTGCCGGATGGAATTCCAGAAGGCCTCGGCGGTCTGTCCCGAAAGAATCCGGCCGGACGCATCGGTGATCGTGCCCGAGATCATGATCGGCACTTCGATGCCCGTCTCGTCGAAGAGAGACAGCACGGCATAGATCGCCGCCTTGGCGTTGAGAGTGTCGATCACCGTCTCGATCAGCAGGAGGTCGACGCCGCCCAGCACGAGTGCCCGCGCAGCCTCCAGATAAGTCGCCGCGAGCTCATCGAACGAGGTGTTGCGGTAGCCGGGGTCGTTGACGTCGGGCGACAGGGAGCACATGCGGCTGGTGGGCCCCAGCGCGCCCGCCACGAAGGCCGGGCGGCCCGCCGACGTCGCAAACCCGTCCGCGGCCGCGCGCGCGAGTCTCGCGGCGCGGTAGTTGAGCTCGGGCACCAGGGCTTCGGTGCCATAATCGGCTTGCGACACCGCGTTCGAGTTGAACGTGTTGGTTTCTATGATGTCGGAGCCGGCCTCGAGATACGCGCGGTGAATGCCACTGATGACATCCGGCCGCGTGAGGGTCAGGATGTCGTTGTTGCCCTTCAGGTCCCGACCGTGATCGCGGAAGCGGTCGCCGCGGTAGCCGCGCTCATCCAGCCGGTGCTGCTGAACCATGGTGCCCATCGCTCCATCGAGCAGCACGATGCGCTCATCGAGCATGCGCTTCAGTCGCTCGATGCGCTCCTGACGCTCGGTCTGGTCGACCGGCGCGACCGCGAAGGGCGCTGCGGTGGCCTTGGGCGCCGGAGAGTCCTTGCCGGCGGGACCCGGCCGGTCGGCCCGAGGTGCGGTGTGGCTGCATGTGGTCATGTCGTCGCTCCCAGGGCCGCGGGTGCGGCGGACGGCTGTCTGCTCGGGCGCACTCCCAGCGCATGGCAGATCGCGTATGTCAGCTCCGCACGATTCAAGGTATAGAAGTGAAAATCGCGCACGCCGTGGCGCTCCAGCGTGTGCACCTGCTCGATGGCGACGCTGGCGGCGATGAGACGGCGAGTCTCCGCATCGTCGTCGAGCCCATGGAAGCGCTCCTCCAGCCAGCGCGGAATGTGTGCGCCGCAACGGCTGGCCATGCGCAGCACCTGCGGGAACCGCGTGATCGGCAGGATGCCCGGCACGATGGGCGCCCGCAGACCGGAATCGGCGCAAAGGTCGCGAAAGCGCAGGAAGGCGTCGATGTCGTAAAAGAACTGCGTGATCGCGCGCGACGCGCCGGCATCCAGCTTGCGCTTGAGATTGTCGAGGTCGAACTTCGCCGAGGGCGCTTCCGGATGGACTTCCGGATACGCGGCGACGGAGATCTCGAAGTCCGCGACACTCTTCAGTCCGGCCACCAGGTCCGCGGCGTATGCAAAGCCGTCCGGATGCGGCTCGTAACCGGCCGCGCCCTTGGGAGGATCGCCGCGCAGCGCGACGATGTGACGGATGCCCTGATCGCGGTACTGGCGGGCGATGTCGAGAATTTCGCCGCGACTCGCGCCGACACAGGTCAGGTGCGGGGCGCCGGTCAGCGGCGTCTCCTGCTGGATGCGGGTCACGAGCTGATGGGTGCGCGTACGCGTCGACCCATCGGCGCCGTAGGTCACCGAGACGAAGCAGGGCGCAAGGGGCGCGAGGCGCTCCACCGAGCGCCACAGCGTGGCTTCCATCTCGACATCGCCGGGCGGAAAGAACTCGAAGGAAACGTTCATGTTTGCTCTCGCGTTACGCCGCGCTGACCGTGCCGCGCGGCCGCTCCGTGGACAGGACCGCCACCGCGGCCAACACGTGTTGGCCATCGGCCTCGATGGGACTCATGCGCTCGCAGGTCAGGCCGGCCTCGCCGAGGAGCCGGCGCAGCCGCGCGAGCGGGTGCTCCACCACGCGGTCGCGCGAGCTCTCGAGCGAGTCGTAGCGCTCGAAGAGGAGCAGGCGCCCGTCGGGCGAGAGCGCGCGCCGGGCCGAGGCGAGCAACGTACCCAATGCCTCATCGGGCGTCTCGAGCCGGTCGAGCACGACGGCGGCGAAGGTGCGCCCGAGGCGCGCGAGATCCCGTGGCCCCAACGCATTACCGCCCGCGGCGAGGAGGACGCGGCAACGAAGGCCGGCGCGCTCAGCCGTCGCGCGCGCGATTTGGGAGGATCGGCGGGAGTAAGCCAGGATGGTGCACTCCGCGCCCATGGCGGCGGAGGTCTCGATCAGCTCCGGATGGTCGGCTCCAACGAGCAGTACCGAGGCGGCCGGAGCGACGGCCTCGGCCGATTCCACGAAGCCGCGCAGCTCTCTGCCCAGGCGGGACGCCGCTGGTACACCCGGATGCAACCCCTCGCCCTGCTGCGCATGCGCCCGCTCGCGGTCGCGAGCGAGCAGCGGATCGGTGCGATCGAGCTGCCCGAGCAGGCCCTGTACGAAGCCGGCGGCCGGTCCGCCCCGTGCCAGGGCGTAGTGCACCCACTGACCCTGCCGTAGCCGCTCGATCAGGCCTGCTTCGCCCAGGATCTTGAGGTGGCGCGATACGCGCGGCTCGCTCTGGCCCACGATTTGCGCGATATCGGAGACGCTGAGATCGCGCGTGGCGCAAAGCGCGAGGAGGCGCAGCCGCGTAGGCTCGCCCGCCGCCCGCAGCCAGGTCACCAACCGATCGTGAGGAGGTGGGGACATCGCCTCGATATAAAGACTTGCACAATTCTTTAATCGCAGTGTACAGAAGCGAGCGGGCTGCGTAAAGGCGCGGCGGTCGTTTCAGTACTGAACCAATATCAATGGATTGTCGAGGAATTGCCGCCAGGGGTGGCTCCATCCTTGAAGAGTGCCTCGACATCTCCCTCCTCGAACCGGTAGGGCCGATGACAGAACTCGCAAGTGACCGTGACCGACCCCTGCTCCCGGAGCACCGCGCGCACCTCATCGGGTCCCAGCGCCCGCAAGAGGCTGGTCACCCGGCCCTGACTGCAGCGACACTCGAACTGCACGGGTGCGCCGCGGAAGAGGCGCATGTCATGCGCTGCAAAACCGCGGCCGAGCAGCTCTTCCACCGGGCACTGCAACAGGTCCTCGGCGCTCAACTGCTCGATGCCACGCTCCGCTTGCTCCCAGATCTCACGCATTTGGGTGTCGTCGCTAGCCGCGTCTTCCGGTAGCTTCTGCACGAGGACGCCGGCCCCTCGCTCACCGTCAGCCGCGAGCAGCACCCGGGTCGGAAGCTGTTCCGAGCGGGCAAAATAAGCCTCGAGCGAGCCCGCCAGTGAATCGCCGCTCAAGGGCACGATTCCCTGATAGCGCATATTGCGCTCGTCGGCTTCCACCGTAACGGCGAAGCGGCCCTCACTGCCGACCAGACGGCGGAACACCCCGCCAGTGGGTTTGCCGGCCTCCTCCGAGGGACTGCCGGCGGACAACGCCGCAACAGCCGCTGCGTCGAAGCGTGCGACCGCACGCAGACGGTAATCGTGCGTGCACTGGGCGACCAGCAGGCTCACTGCGCCATTGCCCTGCAGCTGCAGCGTCAACTGACCCCGAAACTTCAAAGTAGCGGCCAGAAGCACCGACGCCGCAACGGCCTGACCCAGGAGCTCGCGCACAGGCTGCGGATAATCGTGATGGGCGCGCAGCTCGCGCCAGGCACCTTCCAGGCGCACCCAATGCCCGCGGACGGGGCGGTTCTCGACGATGAAGCGACGAACCTCGTCGCGGGGAGTGGGTATCGGATGCATGCCCGCAGAATGGGGCACGGATCTCAATTACTCAACCTTGACGGGGTCCCTGAAGCGACCCAATCCCCGGCCGATCTATCCTGGAAGCTTCTTTTTGAGCAGCTCGTTCAACTGAGCGGGATTGGCCTTGCCCTGGGTCGCCTTCATCACCTGCCCGACGAAGAAGCCGAAGAGCTTGTCCTTGCCGGCGCGGTACTCGGCGAGCTGACCGGGGTTCTTCGCCATCACCTCTTCGATGGCGCGCTCGATGGCGCCGGTGTCGGTGATCTGCTTGAGACCCTTCGACTCGATGACGGCGTCAGCGCTTTCGCCGCCCGCCCACATGGCCTCGAACACTTCCTTCGCCAGCTTGCCGGAGACGGTCTGATCGGCGATGCGCGTGAGCAGTCCCGCCAGGCGCGCGGCCGGCATCTTCCCGGAACCGACGTCGAGGCTCTCCTTGTTGAGCGCGGCGGCGAGCTCGCCCATCACCCAGTTGGCGGCGAGCTTGGGATCCCGCGGCGCGGCGCGCACCACGTCCTCGTAGTAGTCGGCGAGCTCGCGACTCGCGGTCAGCACGCCGGCGTCGTACGCCGAGAGCCCGTACTGGGAGGAGAATCGCGTCGCCTTCTGGTCGGGGAGCTCGGGCAGACCTTTGCGAACCTCCTCGATCAAACCCTCGGCGAGCGCGAGCGGCAGGAGGTCGGGGTCGGGGAAGTAGCGATAGTCGTTCGCTTCCTCCTTGGTGCGCATGGAGCGTGTCTCGCCCTCGTCGGGATCGTACAGGCGCGTCTCCTGCACCACCTTGCCGCCGGACTCGATGAGCTCGATCTGGCGCGCCACCTCGTACTGAATGGCCTTCTCCACGAAGCGGAACGAGTTGATGTTCTTGATCTCCGCGCGAGTGCCCAGTTTGTCCGAGCCCATGCGCCGCACCGACACGTTGGCATCGCAGCGGAACGATCCCTCCTGCATGTTGCCGTCGCAGATCTCGAGGTAGCGCACCAGCGTGTGCACCTTCTTCATGTAGGCGACAGCCTCTTTCGCGGAGCGCAGGTCCGGTTCCGAGACGATCTCGATGAGCGGCGTGCCGGCGCGGTTGAGATCGACGCCCGTGAAGGCGCCCAGACCCTCGTGCAGCGACTTGCCGGCATCCTCCTCCAGATGCGCGCGCGTGATGCCGATGCGCTTGCTGCTGCCGTCATCGAGCACTATGTCGAGGGCGCCCTGCGCCACGATCGGCAACTCGTACTGGCTGATCTGGTAGCCCTTGGGCAGATCCGGATAGAAGTAATTCTTACGCGCGAACACCGAGTGGCGGGCGATGCGCGCTCCGATCGCGAGCCCGAAGCGCACCGCCATGCGCACCGCCTCGCCATTCAACACGGGCAGCACGCCGGGGAAGCCGAGATCGATGAGGCTCGCCTGGGCGTTGGGCGGCGCGCCGTAGGCCGTCGAGGCCCCGGAGAAGATCTTCGAGCGAGTGGCGAGCTGCGCGTGGATCTCGAGGCCGATGACCGTTTCCCACGTGCCGGTCATGCGAAGCCCTCCGGCGCCCTCCGGTGCCAGTCGGTCTCGAGCTGGTAGCGGTGCGCGACATTGAGGATGCGAGCCTCGGCGAAATGCGGGCCGACGACCTGCAGGCCGACGGGCAGTCCGCCGACGAATCCGCAGGGAACGGACAGGGCGGGCAGTCCGGCGAGATTCGCGCCGATGGTGTAAATGTCGTTGAGATACATGGTGATGGGATCGGCGGTCTTGGCACCGATGCGAAACGCGGCCGTGGGGCTCGTCGGGCCCACGAGCACGTCGACCTCGCCGAAGGCGCGCTTGAAATCAGCCGCGATGAGCTGCCGCACGCGCTGCGCCTTCAGATAGTAGGCGTCGTAGTAGCCTGCGGACAGCACATAGGTGCCCGTCATGACGCGGCGCTTGACCTCGGCCCCGAAACCCTCTCCCCGCGAGCGGCGGTAGAGGTCCTGCAGGTCGCGCGGATCCTTGCAGCGGTGGCCGAAGCGCACGCCATCGTAGCGCGCGAGATTCGACGAGCATTCCGCCGGCGCCACCACATAGTAGACCGGGACCGACAAGGGCAGGTTGGGCAGACTCAGCTCCCGCACCGTCGCCCCCTGCCGCTCCAGTACCGCCAGCGCCTCGCGGATCCGGGCCTCGTTCTCGCGATCGAGCCCTTCGTCGAAGAACTCTCTGATGACGCCGACCTTCATACCCGCAAGCGGCGCATCCAGCGCGGCGACGTAGTCCGGCACCGGCGCATCGACGCTGGTCGAGTCGTTCGGGTCGAATCCGGCCATTTCCCGCAGCATGAGCGCCGCGTCCTGTGCGCTCGTCGCGAGGACGCCACCCTGATCGAGGCTCGAGGCGAAGGCGATCATGCCGTAGCGCGATACACGCCCGTACGTAGGCTTGACCCCCGTGATGCCGCAGAGCGCGGCCGGCTGGCGGATCGAGCCGCCGGTATCCGTCGCGGTCGCGGCGGGCACCAGTCTGGCGGCCACCGCAGCGGCCGACCCACCCGAGGAGCCGCCGGGCACGAACTCGGGGTTCCAGGGGTTTCTGACCGGGCCGAAGTGGCTGGTCTCGCTCGAGGAGCCCATGGCGAACTCGTCCATGTTGAGCTTGCCGAGGGTGACGGCGCCGGCCGCCTTGAGCTTGGCGACGACGGTGGCGTCATATGGCGACACGAAATTGTCGAGCATGCGCGAGCCGCAGGTCGTGCGTACCCCGGCCGTGCAGAAGAGATCTTTGTGGGCGATCGGCACGCCGGTGAGCGCCCCGCCGCGGCCGGCGGTGATGTCGCGATCCGCGGCGGCAGCCGCCGCAAGCGCCTGATCCGCCGTAACGGAGATGAAGGCATTGAGGGCGGTCTGGCTCGCCTCGATACGCGCGAGATACGCACGGACGAGCTCCACGCTGGAGAACTGCTTCGCGCGCAGCCCCGCGGCGAGCTGCGTCAGTGAATTCCTGTGAATCATGTCACTCATTACTCGTCCCCTCACCGGGCCTCGCCCCCGCTGCGGCGGGGGCCGACGCTCGCCAGGCGCGCATCGTTGTGATCGACGCCGCCGGGAGCGGCGTTAAACGCCGCAGGCGGCCCGCGGGGCGCAGCGCAGGCAGCGCGCTGCGTAACTGCTCCCGGCAGTTCATTCGATAACTTTAGGTACGAGATAGAGCCCCGCCGCCACCTGCGGCGCGCTCGCCTGATAAAGCTCGTGGGCGTCCTTCTCCGTGACGACATCCGAGCGCAGACGCTGGGTGAGGCCCGGAAGCGGATGTGCCATCGGCGAGACACCGCCGGTGTCGGCGCGGTCGAGCTGCCCGATGAACTCGAGAATTCGCGACAGGTTCTCCTGGTAGACGGGAATCTCGGCCGGCTCGAGCTCGAGGCGGGCCAGGTGGGCGATGCTTTCGATCTGCGCGCGCGTGAGGGACATGGGGGCGAAAAGACGAATGAGAAAAACAGCGCAAAATCATACATGTTGCCTTGCTGAATGTCCCCTCGGTTGCTAGATTACGCGCCACTTTCGGGGGGTCCCCCGCCGTACGCAGTCTCTCGGACGCTTCATGCTCAAACGCTTCCGCGGCTATTTCTCCAGCGATTTGTCGATCGACCTGGGGACGGCCAACACTCTGATCTATGTCCGCGACAAGGGCATAGTCCTCAACGAGCCCTCCGTGGTCGCGGTGCAGGACGAGCCCTCCAGGGGAGGCAAGATCATCGTCGCCGTCGGCGCAGAGGCCAAGAGCATGCTTGGCCGGACTCCTGGCCACATCACCGCGGTGCGGCCCATGAAGGACGGCGTGATCGCCGACTTCACCTATACGGAGAAGATGCTCCAGTTCTTCATCAATAAGGTGCACGGCAACCGGATGCTGAAGCCCTCCCCGCGGGTGCTGGTGTGCGTACCGTTCGGCTCCACGCAGGTGGAGCGGCGCGCGATCCGCGAGTCGGCCGAGGGCGCCGGCGCGCGCAACGTCGGTATCGTCAGCGAGCCGATGGCCGCCGCAGTCGGCGCGGGCCTGCCCGTGCACGAGCCGCGCGGCTCCATGGTGCTCGACATCGGCGGCGGCACGTCCGAAGTCGCTGTGCTGTCGCTGAACGGCGTCGTGTACGCCAACTCGGCACGCATCGGCGGTGATCGCTTCGACGAGGCGATCATGAACTACGTGCGGCGCAACTACGGCATCCTCATCGGCGAGGCGACGGCCGAGCGCATCAAGATCGAGATCGGCTCCGCCTATCCCGGCCAGCAGGTACGCGAGCTTTCGGTGAAAGGCCGCAACCTTTCCGAAGGTGTGCCGCGCAGCTTCACGCTGAACAGCAACGAGATCCTGGAGGCCCTGCAGGAGCCCCTGCAGAACATCGTCAGCGCGGTCAAGCAGGCGCTCGAGCAGACACCGCCGGAGCTCGGCGCGGATGTCGCCGAGCGCGGCATCGTGCTGACCGGCGGCGGCGCGCTGCTGCGCGACATCGACAAGCTCCTCACGGAGGAAACGGGACTGCCCGTCGTGGTGGCGGACGATCCGCTGACGTGCGTGGCGCGCGGCGGCGGCCGGATCCTGGAGCTGATGGACGAAATGGGGCCCGGTCACTTCGGGCTCGAGTAGCGGCGGGAGCGCTGAAAGGTTAGTGGCGGGCTTCGCGACAGGGGCCGGTAGACCGCTTCAGGGGCGCGGAGGCTCGCCGGGCTTTCGCTTCGCGCTGTACGCGATCCTCTCGATCGCCTGCATGATTCTCGACCAGCGATTCAACTGGCTCGGGCGCGCCCACTACGCTCTGCAGGCGGCCAGCTACCCGGTGGAGCTCGCCGTCAGCTCGCCAATCGCCGCCTGGCACTGGGTGCAGAAGAGCTTCGCCACCCGCGATTCGCTCGAGGCGGAGAATCAGCGCCTGCGGGCCCGTCTGCGCGATCTCGAGCTGCGCTCCATGCGCTATGACGCGCTCGCGCGGCAGAACGCCGCCCTCATTGGACTGCGCAACGCGCTGCCCCCGGTCGCGCAGCGCTGGCTGCCGGCCGACATCGTCAATATCCAGCTCGACAGCCTGCGCCAGCGCGTGCTCATCGACCGGGGATCGGTGAACAGTGTCGTCGCGGGTCAGGCCGTGCTGGATGACGACGGCGTCGTCGGTCAGACGATGCACGTGGGTCCCTGGAGCGCACAGGTCATCCTCATCACCGATCCGGAGCATGCGCTTCCGGTGAGCATCCAGCGCACGGGCTTGAGGACGATCGCCGTCGGGGCCGGCGACTCGACCTCGCTCGCCCTGCCCTATTTGCCGGCCAATGCCGACATCCGCGTGGGCGATGTGATCGTGACCTCCGGTCTCGGCGGAGTGTTTCCTGCAGGCTATCCGGTTGCCAGGGTGACCGAGGTGCACAAGGACACGGTGCAGCCGCTCGCGCATGTGCGCGCCGTGCCGTTCGCGCACATCGATACGGACAGCGAAGTCATGCTGATCTGGTTCCGACAGGACAGCCCGGCGGCGCCGTTGCATGAGCATGACGGAGAGCTGGCCACCGGCGACCGGAGCATTCAGCCACTGACCGTGCCGGCAAAGCCTGTACCGCCATCCGAGGCCGCGGCAGCGCCGAAGGCGGCCAGTAAGACAGACGCAGCCAGAAAGTCGGCGGGGACAACGCACATCAAGCCTCCTTCGCCGACGCCGGCCGCGACGGTTAGCAAGCCGCTCAGCAAACCTCCCGCAGCCACGCCCGCCAGGAAGCCGGAGCGGCCGCCAACATGAGCGGCTCATCCCCCCGCGTCGCAATGCTTAAGACAGTAGTCGGCGCGCTCATCCTGACGCTGCTGCCGTTGCCATCGTGGCTGGAGATCGTCCGGCCCGGCTTCCTCGCTCTTACGGTGCTCTATTGGTCGATCGCGGCACCTCGTGCGGGCGGCATCACCCTCGGTTGGGTCTGTGGGCTCCTGCTAGATGCCTTCGAAGGGCCGGTATTGGGCGAGCACGCGCTCGCCCTGGCGTTTCTCGCCTATATCGCGGTGCGCGAGCACCAGAGAATCCGCTCGAAGCCGATTTTCCAGCAATCGCTCATCGTGTTCGCGGCGCTCATCTTCTACGAGGTCGTCCTTTTCGCCATCGACGGTTGGAGCGGCCATCCCCTGACTGCGCCGCTGCGCTGGGTGCCCACCTTCACCGGCGCGTTGATCTGGCCGGCGGCGGCGGCGATCCTGGCGCGCAGCTACCGGCCCGGCACGTGAGCGCTCGGCGCCCAAGCCGGGACTGACCCCATGTCCCCCGTCCGCATCAAGGACCATTGGCGAGAGCAGCGGATCTTCGAGCGCCGCTCGCTCTTCGCCGGCGCCGCGATGGCGTTGCTCGGCCTGGCGCTGGTGGGGCGCCTCTACCTGCTGCAGGTGGCCCGTCACGATTATTATTCGGCGCTTTCGCAGGAAAACCGGGTGCGCACCGATCCCATTCCGGCCGCGCGCGGACTCATCCTGGACCGCAATGGCGAGGTGATCGCCTCCAATCAGCCGACATTCCAGCTCGAGCTGATTCCCGATGAGGTCCCTGACCTGCGCGGTTCGCTGCGGCGTCTGGTGAAGCTCGGTCTGCTGCAGGCCGACGACATCCCGGAGCTGGTCCGCACGATCAAATCCCGGCGCACCTTCGACAACGTACCGATTCGCCTCCACCTCTCGGACGACGAGGTGGCGCGATTCGCGGTGCGGCGCTTCGAGTTCCCGGGCATCGACATCACGCCGGAAGAGGCACGCTGGTATCCGGAAGGATCGCTCGCCGTCGATGCGATGGGTTATGTGGGCACGATCAGCGAGAAGGATCTGGCCCACATCGATCGCGCCGCCTACGCGGGCACGGCCGTCATCGGCAAGACCGGGGTGGAGTCGGCATTCGAGAAGCAGCTCCACGGCACCAACGGCTTCCGGCAGACGTTGGTCGATGCGCAGGGCCGTCCCGTGCCCAAGCCCGGCGTCTTCGGCAAGGATCTGGAGATGAAGGCGCCGAAACCCGGCGACGACCTAATTCTGTCGCTCGACCTCAAAATACAGAAGGTTGCGGAGGCGGCGCTCTCGGGCCGGGAAGGCGCGGTGGTGGCGCTCGATCCCAACAACGGCGATGTCATCGCGCTAGTGAGCTCCCCGGCGTTCGATCCCAACCTCTTCGCCCGCGGCATCACGGAGAAGCAGTATGCCGCCCTCGAGGGCAATCCCGACCGGCCGCTTTATGACCGGGCACTGCGCGGGGAGTACTCCTCGGGCTCGACCATCAAGCCGGGCTTGGCGCTCGGCGCGCTGACCGACGGCGTGATAGATCCGGACAAGCCGGTCTTCTGTCCCGGTTACTACCACCTGCCCGGCAGCCGGCACATCTGGCACGATGCGAATCACGAGCATCACGGCGAGACCAACCTCGACCTCGCGATCGCCCGATCCTGCGACGTCTATTTCTACGGTGTCGCGCACGAGATGGGTATCGACAGGATCTCCGAGTGGTTGCCGCTCCTCGGCTTCGGCCGACCGACCGGGATCGACATCGGCGGCGAGAAGCCGGGCCTCGTGCCGTCGCGTGCCTGGAAGGAAGCCCATTTCGCCAATCCCGCCAACAAAGTATGGTTCCCTGGCGAGACGGTGAATCTCGGCATCGGGCAAGGGTACTTCCTCGTCACACCCCTGCAGTTGGCTCACTACGCCAGCATCCTGGCCTCGCGCGGGCACATCTGGCAACCGCGGCTGGTGACCGGATCGCGCAGTCCCGACACCGGCAAGATCAAATGGCTCCCGCCGGTGTACGAGGGCTACCTGTCCAACATCAGCGCCGACTCCTGGAAGCGGGTCATTCACGGCATGGTGGGCGCGACGACTTATGGACCGCCGCTGACGGGCACCGCCTGGTCGGTGATGCGCGGCTCGGTGTACACCATAGCGGGCAAAACGGGTACCGATCAGGTCGTGAACGAGTCCGTCACCGGTAATCTCGGCGAGGAGAACGGCTTCAGCAAGATCAAGAAGCAGTATCGCGACAATGCCTGGTTCATCGCCTTCGCGCCGGCCGAGGCGCCGCGCATCGCGATCGCGGTCATCGTCGAGCACGCCGGGTTTGGATCGACCGGTGCCGCGCCCGTCGCCCGCAAGGTGATGGATGCCTATCTCCTCGGCCCCGACGGCAAGCTGCTCCCCGCGGCTCCGCGCGGACCGTACTCCGAGCCGACTGACCTCAAGCCGAAAGCGGAGCCTTCCCTGCCGCCTCTCCCGGCTTCCAAACCGCCCGCCACCCAACAGGTCGTGGACCGGGCGCACCCGGACCCGGCGGCCCCTCCGTCCGCCCAATAACGGCATGACCCACCCGGTATGATCTACGAAGAAGTCAGCTCCGAGTCGCGCACTCGCCGCACCCTCACCGGCGCGGCGCGGGTACTCTCGGCCCTCAGGATGGATGGGCCGCTGGTCACTGCTCTGGCGCTCACGGCGGCCTACGGGCTCGTCGTGCTCTACAGCGCCTCGGCGGAGAACCTGCCCATGGTGCTGCGCACGGCGATGCGCCTGGTGCTGGGTACGGCAGCCATGCTGGCGCTGGCACGGGTCAGTCCGAACTTCCTGCGGCGCACATCGCCGTGGCTGTATGCCATCGGCGTCCTCCTCCTCCTCGCCGTCGCGGTCTTCGGCCACACGCGTCTCGGTGCTCAGCGCTGGCTCAACCTCGGGCCCATCCGCTTCCAGCCCTCGGAGCTCATGAAGATCGCCGTGCCCATGATGTGCGCCTGGTACCTGCACGAGCGTTCCCTGCCGCCTCGCTGGCCCAACCTGCTCATCCTCGGCGCCATCATCATGGTGCCGGCGGCCCTGGTCGCGAAGGAGCCGGACCTCGGCACCGCGGCGCTGATCGCCGCCGCTGGCGCACTCGTCGTGTTTCTCGGCGGCCTCAGGGTGCGCGTGATCGTGGGGATGGTTCTCGTAGGCATCGCCGCGGCATGGTTCGGGCTCAGATTCATGCACGGCTATCAGCGCCAGCGCCTGCTCACCTTTCTCAATCCGCAATCGGACCCGCTCGGGGCGGGCTATCACATCATCCAGTCGCAGATCGCGATCGGCTCGGGCGGCGTATTCGGCAAGGGATGGATGAACGGCAGCCAGGCGCAGCTCGATTTCCTGCCGGAGCGCACGACGGATTTCATCTTTGCCGTCATCGGCGAGGAGTTCGGCCTCCTCGGACTCGCCGTGCTGCTCCTTCTCTACGCTTTCATCATCGGTCGCGCGCTGTATCTGGCCGTGCAGACGCCCGACACGTTCTCGCGCCTGCTCGCGGGCAGCGTCGCGCTGACTTTCTTCGTGTATGTCTTCATCAATGCCGGCATGGTGACCGGGCTTCTTCCGGTCGTCGGCGTCCCGCTGCCGCTCGTCAGCTACGGGGGAAGCTCGGTGGTGACCGTGCTCGCCGGCTTCGGTATTCTGATGTCACTTCACGCGCACCGGAAGCTCATGGGCTCATAAGTGTCTCGATCCATTCCGACACTCGTACTCCTGGCACTCACCGCCGCAGCCATCGGCGACGCCGGCGCACGGCCCGCGGCGGCTCCCGAGGCGGGTGTGCCCTTCCCGCATGCGCAGCTCGCAACGTTCGCCAGGCAGGCGGCGCGGCACGACGGACTCAGCCGCAGAGCGGTCCTCAAGATTCTCAGGCATGCGCGCGCGCAGCCGCAGATCATCGACAAGATCAGCCGCCCGGCGGAGCAGGTGCTCCAATGGTGGCAGTACCGGCAGATCTTCCTCAGCGAGAAGCGAATCTCGGCGGGTGTCGAGTTCTGGGAAGAGCATCGCGATACGCTGGAGCGGGTGAGCGCCGGGCAAGGCGTCCCAGCGCAGTACATCGTTGCCATTCTCGGCGCGGAAACCTTCTACGGCCGCATCACGGGCTCCTACCGGGTGCTGGACGCGCTGGCCACACTGGCGTTCGACTATCCGCCGCGCGCGCGCTATTTCCGCAGCGAGCTGCAGAAATTCCTGGTGCTCACTCACCGGGAAAAGATCGATCCGCTGTCGGTGAAGGGCTCCTACGCCGGCGCCATGGGGCCGCTACAGTTCATGCCCTCGGCATATCTGCGCTACGCGGTGGACGGCAATGACGATGGCAGCCGGGACCTCTTCACCGACTGGGACGACATCTTCGCCAGCGTCGCGCACTACCTGCAGCAGGACGGCTGGCAGGCGGGCGGCCCGGTCGTGGCGGATGTCAGGATAGACCCGGGCGCCACCTTCCAGATCGACCCCGGCAATCTCAAGCTCGATGAAACGATCGATGGCCTGAATGCGCAGGGCGTGCGCGTGCAAAGCGACGCACCCGGTAATACGCCCGTGGTGCTGCTCCTCGCCCAGCAGCAGGACGGTCCGACATACCGGGTGGGCTTCAACAACTTTCACGCGCTCACGCGCTACAACCACAGCGCCCTCTACGCGATGGCGGTCGATGAGCTCGCACGCGCCATCGCTGCGCGGGTCAGCCCCTCCGACCCGGCCTCGATGCCGGCAATGACGCCCAGCGCGAAATCAGTCAGCGATGCGGATCGCAGCAAGCGATCCACTCAGTGAGCGCGGCGGCGTGAGTGCTGCAGGCGTGGCGGGCTCGAGGCACCGGACCCTCGCCTGGACCCTGTCGTTGGCGGCGTTCCTCGCGGGCTGCGCAACCACGCGCCCCCCCGAGCCGACGCGGGCGCCGGCGCCTCACATCACACTGCCGGCACCGCCGAAGGACCTCGCCGCAATCCCAAACGCTGTGCCCCGCGTCGAGCCGCGCGCCGCGCGCGGCAACCCGCCCTTCTATCAGGTCGACGGCAAACGCTACCACGTGCTCGCGACGGCGGAAGGCTACGAGGCTACCGGCGTGGCCTCGTGGTACGGGCCGAACTTCGACGGGCAGCCGACCTCCGATGGCGACCGCTATGACATGTATGCCATGACGGCAGCCCACAAGACCCTGCCGCTGCCCTGCTACGTGCGCGTCACCAACCTTGCCAATGGCCGCAGCATCGTCGTGAAGGTGAACGACCGCGGCCCGTTCGTGGCCAACCGGCTGATCGACCTCTCCTACGTCGCCGCCGCGAAGCTCGACATGCTGACGACCGGCACCGCGCTCGTGGAAGTGCGAGCCATTACACCCGACACCCCTCTGCAGCTCACGCGTGTCGCGGAGAGCCCGCCCGCGGTGCTCTATGTGCAGGTGGGGGCATTCGCCGTCCAGGATCATGCCGAGGGCATGGTCACGCGCCTGCACGCAGCGGGATTCCCCAGCGCCTTCATATTCGGCCCTCCGGCAGCGCGCGGCCACTTGTACCGTGTGCGCATCGGCCCGGTGGGCGGCGTGCCGGAGTTCGACCAGATCGTCGCGCGGCTCACGGCCTCAGGCTTCCCCGGCGCGCGCCTGGTCGCGCCGTAAGTCGTACAATCCGCCCGCGCTTTCCAGCCACTCACGAGGATTTTCGAGGATGCCCCGTTTTTCCGCCGCCCTGCTCGCCATCTCGACGTTTGCGCTGCTGACCGCCGGCCATGCCGCGGTGCCCGCTCCTCCGGCCCCTGACCTCGATGCCGGCTCGTACATCCTCATCGACTACCAGAGCGGCGATGTCATTGCCCAGAAGAATGCCGACCAGCGCATGGAGCCCGCGAGCCTCACCAAGCTCATCACCGCATACGTGGTGTTCGCAGCGCTCAAGGAGGGGCGGCTGAAGCTGGATGACCCGGTCACGATCAGCGAAGACGCCTGGCGCACGGGCGGCTCGCGATCCTTCGTCAAATTGGGCAGCCAGGTGCCGGTCATCGATCTGATCAAGGGGATGATCGTGCAGTCCGGGAACGATGCCACCGTGGCGCTGGGAGAGCGCGTCGGCGGCACGCGCGCGGGATTCGCGCAACTGATGAACCAGTACGCGCAGCGGCTGGGGATGAAGTCGTCACACTTCGTCGACGTCGACGGACTGCCCGACCCGCAGCACTACAGCACCGCGCGCGACCTCGCGACGGTGAGCAGAGCTCTGATCCGTGACTTCCCGCAGTACTACTACATCTTCGGGATGAAGGACTTCACCTGGAACCACATCAAGCAGCCGAACCGCAACGGGCTGCTCTGGACCGACACCTCGGTCGACGGACTGAAGACCGGCCACACGGATGAGGCGGGGTACTGTCTCATCGCCTCCGCGAAGCGCAACGGGACGCGGCTGATCTCGGTAGTCCTGAAGGCGCCGAAGTGGCACTCGCGCGAGGCCGACAGCGAAGCCTTGCTCAACTATGGATTCAACTTCTTCCAGACGCAGAAGGTCGCGACCGCGCGCGCCCCCGTGCTGAAACCGCGGGTCTACGAGTCCGCTTCCGGCTACGCCGCGATCGGTACGCCCGCGGATCTTTATGTGACGCTGCCGCGCGGCAAGACGGCCAGTATCACGACCAACGCGGCATTGACCCAGACGCGGCTGATAGCACCCCTGGCGGCAGGCACCGTGGTGGGAGAGCTGACGGTGACCGACGGCAATGGACAGGTGGTCGGGCGCGAGCCGCTGGTGACGCTCGAGGCGGTGCCGGCTGGTGGCTTACTCACCCGGGCGTTGGACAGCATGCGCCTCTGGTTTCATTAATAAATTGGCGCAAAGAGCGGCCATCTGACCGCTCTCAGCCGCGCGACCCAGGGAACGGCCCTGGGTTGCTTACTGACCTGCTGTTGACACACTGGAATCCGTCCCATGGCTGACCCGTTCCCAATCTGTTTTCTCAATGGCGAGTATTTGCCGCTCGCCGAGGCCCGCATCTCGCCGCTCGACCGCGGGTTTCTCTATGGGGACGGCGCGTACGAGGTCATCCCCGTCTATCGCGGGCGGCCGTTTCGGATGGAGGCGCACTGCGCTCGCCTCACCCGCAGTCTCGGCGAGATCCGCATGGCCGATCCGCTCAGCCGGACGCAGTGGTGCGACATGTTCGAGACCCTCATCGCACGCAATGGCGGTGGCGACCAGTACATCTACTGGCAGGTGACGCGCGGCGCGGAGCGGGGCCGCAATCATGCGCCGCTGCCCGATATTCCGCGCACGATCTTCGCGTTCTGCGCGCCGCTGCCGGTTGCCTCACCGGCGGTGTTGGAAAAGGGAATTGCCTGTGTCACCGCCGAGGACACTCGCTGGGCACGCTGCGACATCAAGTCGGTGGCCCTTCTGGCCAACGTGCTGCTGCGGCAGCTCTCCGTCGATGCCGGCGCCACCGAGACCATCCTGCTGCGCAACGGCGAGCTGATGGAGGCTTCCGCCTCCACCGTTTACGTGGTGATCGGCAATGAGCTGCGCATCCCGCCCAACTCCAGGAGGATCCTTCCAGGAACGACGCGTGGGGTGGTGGAAGAGCTGGCGGCGCGCACGGGCGTGACATACCGCGCGGTGCCGATCAGCGAGGCGGAGCTGCGCGGCGCCGACGAGATCTGGATCTCCGCGGCGACACGCGAGGTACAGCCCGTGACGACGCTCGATGGCAAGCCGGTCGGCACGGGCCGTCCTGGCCCGCTCTGGCGGCGGGTGTATGATGAGTTTCAGCGCTGGAAGCAGGAACTGCAGCATCAGCCATGGCGATGAGCGAGCCGCCGCCGCTGCTCGAGTTTCCCACCGACTATCCGATCAAGGTCATCGGACGCCCCTCGGATGAGTTTCGGGCGCACGTGCACGCCATCGTGTTGCGGCACGTGCCGTCCATAGAGCCCGAACGCGTGACCGAGCGGCTGAGCGAAAACGGCAATTTCCTCTCCATCTCGTACAACATCCGGGCAGAGAGCCGCGAGCAGGTCGTGGCGCTCACCTCGGACCTGAAGGGCTGCGAAGGGGTGTTGATGTTGATTTAGCTCGTCTCGACGTATCCGGCCCTTCTGGGTTCGCAGAATGAGCTTGAGATGATGCTTCGATGAGACCCAATGCAGCAGCCTGGCGGTTGGGAGCCTGTCGATAGACCGACAGTAATAATCGCGAAGCGGCGTGCCGAAAAATTCTCACGCGCACGCTCTGGTCCGTCTTGGCCTTCCAGTACTTCTCGAAGGCGGCGTTGTATTCGCCGTAGAGCTCACGCGTTGGTGAGTAGGAAGCGTTGAGAAGTGTCACGCCCGAAGCCGCGGGGCGGGAGCAGGCGGAGACACCTACGATGGCGAGGCTCGCAACCGTGAGTGCGGCGGCGCGGGCAAGCCTGTTGTCGATGAGCTGCATTGCCACTTCTCTGGGGGGTAGCTGGCAATGCTGGAGTAAGAGCAGTTATGCCGTCAGTCGGTAGACGGTGACAGACCGGTTATGAGCCTCTGTACAGGTGCCGGAGCAGGTGCGGCTTCAAAGCCTCCGCTGCGACGCTCACGGAATCGACCGGACTCAGGTCGGCGAGCCGGGTCATCTCGAGACCGGGATAGCCGCACGGGTTGATGCGACGGAACGGCTCGAGATCGGCGCGGACATTGAGCGCCATCCCGTGATAGCTGGCGCCGCGCCGCACGCGGATGCCGACGCTCGCCAGCTTTCGGCCCTCGACGTATACGCCGGGGGCGCCCCGGCGGCAGTCGGCGTTGATGCCAAGCTCTGCCGCATAATCGATGACACTGCGTTCCAGAGCGGTGACGATATCGCGCACACCCAGGCCTGCGCGCCGGAGATCGACCAGCGGGTAGACGACTAGCTGGCCGGGACCGTGGTAAGTCACTTGGCCTCCGCGGTCGATCTGCACGACGGGGATGTCGCCAGGGGCGAGCACGTGATCGCGGCTGGCGTTCATGCCGAGCGTGAAGACGGGCGGGTGCTCCAGCAGCCAGATCTCATCAGGCGTCTCGGGGCCGCGCTCGTCGGTGAAGCGCTGCATGGCCCGCCAGGTGGGCTCGTATGGCACCAGGCCGAGATCGCGCAGGATGTGCGGGGGGACAGGACGCGCGGTTCGTGGCCGGGCGGTCATGCCATCAGCGCCACCGGCCGCCCATGGCGGCGGGCCCTCCGGCCTCTGCTCATCGGCACGCGCGCGCTCGCTCGAAGGCACCGGATCGCCCGCGCTCAAACGGCCCTCTTCTCGGAAGAGAGGCGGGTATTGTCCAGGCCGGCGTTGTTTCTATTCAGCGCCTGCTCCGCGCGGTAGCTGGAGCGCACGAGCGGTCCGGAGACGCACTCGAGAAAGCCCCGCGAGAGAGCGCTCTCTCGGTACCGATCGAATTCCGCCGGCGTGACGTAGCGCTCAACCGGCAGGTGATTCACCGTGGGGCGCAGATACTGGCCGAGCGTGACAATGTCAACGCCAGCGGTGCGCAGGTCGGTCAGCGTCTCCTCGATCTCGGCCTCTGTCTCACCCAGACCGAGCATCAGGCTGCTCTTGGTCAGTACGGCGGGCTTATGTTGCTTGGCGTGTGCGAGCACGCGAAGCGTCTGCTCATAGCCGGCGCGCGGATCTCTGACTGGGTGAGTCAGACGGCGCACCGTCTCGATGTTCTGGGCGAAGACATCGACGCCGGAGTCGACTACAGTCGCGACGTCCGCCAGCACGCCCTGGAAGTCCGGTGTCAGAGCCTCCACCGCGGTGTTGGGATTGCGGCGCTTGATGGCCCGGATGCAGGCCGCATAATGACCCGCGCCCCCGTCAGCCAGATCGTCCCGGTCAACGGAAGTCAGCACCACGTACTTGAGCTTCATCAGCTCGACGCTACGGGCGGCGTTCTCCGGCTCATCCGCGTCCAGCCAGCCATGCGGATTGCCGGTGTCGACGGAGCAGAAGCGGCAGGCGCGGGTACAGACCGCGCCCATCAGCATGATCGTGGCGGTACCGGCGTTCCAGCACTCGCCGATATTCGGGCACTTCGCCTCCTCGCAGACCGTGGCCAGGCGATGCTCCTTGACGATCCCCTTGACCGCCTGAAAGCCGACGCCCGAGGGCGCCTTGGCGCGCAGCCACACGGGCTTTCCGGCCCGAGCCGGGGGTCCTGCCGGCAAGGCCGTCCCTGCCGCGGAGGCTTTGATGCCGTCGCGGATTGCTGTAAACCCCTGGGAAGTAAGGTATTTTTCACCGCTGCGCGGGCTGTCCCGTTGCGCAGGTGCTCCATCGGCGACGACCGGAATGTCTTTGAGGCTGGCCATGGGGGCTATTTTACGCCACGGGCTTTCATAGCCCTTCAAATGCCCCGCGCCGCGCGCTCTCTCGCATCCAGCCAGGCCAGCCGGTCCGGCGAGCCGATGTCGAGCCATTCGCCCCGGTAGACCTCGCCGCGCAGGCGCCGCGCCGCGATCGCACGCTCGAGGAGCGGCAGCAGCGGAAACTTCCCCGGCGCGCATCCCTCGAAGAGCTCCGGCCGATACACACCGATACCGGTGTAGGTGAAGCGGTGCGCCTCACTCTGCACCACGAAATCGCCTTCGAGGCCGAAGTCCCCGCGCGGGTGGTGCGGCGGATTGGGCGCCAGCTGCAGCCGCGCAGCGGCACCTTCCTCCAAAGTCAGGACACGACTGAAATCCATGTCGGTCCAGACGTCGGAATTGACGACGAGAAAGGGTCCGGGGCCGAGGAGCGGCAGCGCGCGATGAATCCCGCCGCCGGTCTCGAGCGGTACCGGCCCCTCCTCGCTGTAGGTGATGCGCACGCCATGGCGCTCGCCATCGCCCAGGGCGGCGCGGATCTTTTCCCCGAGCCAGGAGAGATTGATGACGACGTCTGTGATTCCGGCCCTGGCCAGCGCCTCGAGGTGATAGACGATGAGCGGCCTGCCGGCGACCGCGACGAGCGGCTTCGGCAGAGAATCGGTGATGGGCCGCAATCGCTCGCCGCGTCCCGCCGCAAGCAACATCGCCCTGCGGGGTCGCGCGCCGGATCCTCCCGGTGATTCGGTCGTCACGCCGGCTGCGCCGCCAGGCGGGCGACGCGCTCATTGGCGCGCGGCAGCTCAGGCGCGACGCGCCGCTCCAGGAACTCGGAGAGCGCCGCGAGCTCCGGATACAGCCGGCAGGCCTCGCGCACATAGTCGAGCGTCAGCGGAAGATCGCGCAGGTAGCCGGGCTTGCCGTCCCGATACCAGAGACGGGCGAAAATGCCGAGAACCTTGATGTGCCGCTGCACGCCGATGAGATCGAACCACCGCAGGAACTGCGCGGGACCGGCGCCGACACGCCCGCCGCGCGACTGCAGCAGCGAGCGATAGCCGCTGACCCATTCCACCACCCGCTCGCGCGGCCACGAGATGTAACAGTCCTTCAGCAGCGACACGAGGTCGTAGCCGATGGGCCCACGCACCGCGTCCTGAAAATCGAGCACACCGGGACTGCGCTCGTCGAGCACCATGAGATTGCGCGAGTGGTAGTCGCGATGCACGAACACCTCGGGTTGCGACAGCGCCTCGGCGATCAGGAAGTCGAAGGCCGCGGCGATCATCTCCCGCTCGGCACCGGTCAGCGCGAGCGCGAGGTGCCGCTCGAGGAACCATTCGGGCATGAGTGCGAGCTCGCGGGCGAGCGGCGAGCGGTCATAGGGCGCGAGCTCCGCGGCGGCGGCCGCTCCCCGCAGCTGGATCTCCGCCAGCGTCTGCAGCGCATCGCCATACAAGCGCTGCGCGTCGCCCCCGGCGCCGAGCTGCGCCAGATAGTGCGTGCCACCCAAGTCCTCGAGCAGGACGAATCCCTGGGCCACGTCCGCCTCGTATACGTGCGGGACGTGAATCCCGAGCGGCTCGAGCAGTGCCGTCACGTGCAGATACGGCCGCACGTCCTCATTCGGCGGCGGCGCATCCATCGCAACCAGTGTGCAGTCATCGCACACTACGCGAAAATAGCGCCTGAAGCTGGCATCACTCGACGCGCTCTCGATCCGCTTGGGTGCCAGACCCAGATCGCGCGCCAGCCAATCCTGCATCAGCGCGAGTCGCGCATCGTTCTCGGGCATCGGACCATTATAATGCGGTCCCACATGCCGCGTTGGAACCCATTCTGGACCGCCCTGCTGACTTTCGGCGGCCTCACCCCGCTCGTGCGAGCCGACCCGCCGCCGCCCCCGGCGAGCTCGACGCCCATCGCGGCACCGGACACGGCGACCGCACCCGGGACGAAGAGCCGCCGGCAGTCGATCGGCGAGAAATCCTTGGCGGGCGGCGGCAAGGTCAGCATCGAGAGTGACCGCATGGTCGGCGGCTCCAACGGCGTGCTGACCCTGCGCGGACACGTGGTCGTGCGCCAGGGTCAGCGCAGGATCAAGGCGAACCAGGTTGAGTACGACCGCAACAACAACTCGCTGAAGACGCAGGGCGGCATCGACTATACCGACCCGCTGGTGCACGTCACCGGGTCCGGCGGCAGCTACTCCCCGACCGAGGGCGCGCAATTCGAGTCGGCGACTTTCAGCCTGGTGCAGCGCTCGGCGCGCGGCGCCGCGAAGGAAATGCAACTCAGCCCGCAGGGACTCATCCGCCTGGAGCGCGTCACGTTCACCACCTGCCCGGTCAACGATCAGTCCTGGGTCCTGCGCGCGGCGAGTATCGCCCTGGACACCCACAAGCGGGAAGGCATTGCGCGCAACGCGCGCATCGATTTCAAAGGCGTGCCGATCCTCTATCTTCCCTGGGTGTCGTTTCCGCTCGGCGACCAGCGCAAGAGCGGCTTTCTCTTTCCGACAGTGGGCAACACCTCGCGCGGCGGGGCGCAAGTCTCCGTACCCTACTACTTCAATATCGCTCCCAACATCGACTTCACCTTCGAGCCGACGGAGTACACCCGCCGCGGGCCGGACGTCGGTGGTGATTTCCGCTACCTCACGCAGCGGCAGCATGGAGAGCTCGCCTGGGACTACCTGCCCGACGATGGCGTTTATGGCGCGAGCCGCAGCCGCGTCAAGCTGCTGAACGTCACCGAGCTGCCGGGCAACTTCCGGCTGACGCTCGATGGGGAAAACGTCAGCGACACCCAGTATTTCGAGGATTTCTCGACCGGCCCGGAGGGTACGAGCACGCCCTTCCTCCACCGGCGCGCGGTGCTTTCGTATCGCGACCTGCATTGGAGCGTCGCGGGCATGGCTGAGCAGTATCAGACGATCGACAGCACGCTGCTGCTCGAGAACCGGCCCTATGCGCGCATGCCTGACCTCACGGTCAGCGCCGACTACGGTTGGGGACCCGGCGACCTGGTGCGCTACGGCTTCGACTCGGAGGTGGTCGACTTCCGCCGCTCGACGGGTGTCACCGGTTGGCGTCTCGACCTCTACCCCACGACCTCTCTCAACATCGAGGGCCCGGGATACTTCATCCGTCCCTCGGTCGCCTATCGGGCGACGCAATATCATCTCTCGGACACCGCGCCCGGGCAGCCGAGATCGCCTTCCAGGGCGCTGCCCATCGCCAGCCTCGACACGGGACTGCAGCTCGAGCGGGCCGCCGGCTCGCACGATCAGCGCACGGTCACGCTGGAGCCGCGGGTCATGTATCTCTATGTGCCCTATCGCAACCAGAGCGAGCTGCCGGTCTTCGACACCGCCGTGCCCGACCTCGACCCGGTGGAGCTCTTCCGGACCAATCGCTACGTCGGGGCCGATCGCGTGGGTGATGCCAATCAGGTCAGTGCGGGTATCACGACGAGGCTCCTCAACGCCCTGGACGGCCGCCAATATCTGACGGCCACTTTCGGGCAGGAGGTCTATCTCACGAGTCCCCGGGTGACACTGCCCGGCGAGCTTCCCCGCACCAACCACCGCTCGGACCTCGTCGCACAGCTCGCCCTCACCGCCTTTCAGCACTGGAGCGCGGATGCCGAGGTGCAATGGGATCCTCAGGCCTCACAGACGCGGCGCGCGCACGTCGAAGTCCAGTACCGCCCCGCCCCGGATCGGGTCGTCAATCTGGGCTATCGATTCGAGCGCGGCATCTATGAGGAGGCGGCGCTCGTCAGCGGGCAGCTCGGGCTGACGACCCTCTGCGGCACCCCGGTGACGCCGAGCTGCAATGTCGAGCAGCTCGAGGTCTCCGCTGCCTGGCCGATCGGGCGCTCCTGGAGCGTGTTCGCCCGCGGGGTGTACTCGCTGGCGGACCAGGAGGCGCTGGAGCGATTCGCAGGGTTCGAGTACCGCGCCTGCTGCTGGAGCCTGCGTCTCGGCGCGCGCCGCTACGTGGGCGCGCGTCCCACCACCAGCACGGCCCGCACCGGCCCCCAGGACACGGGCATATGGCTCCAGCTGGAACTCACGGGGCTCGCGAGTGTCGGATCGGCGTCGGATGCCTCTCTCAGTGACGCGATTCCCGGCTACACTCCGATGGAAGCGACTTCCCCAGCATTTCCGGCCCGATGAGGGCCTTTCCACGAGGATCACGAGCGCATGCGGCGGCTAATGGTATTGATTCTGGCGTCTTTGGTCTTGCAGGGCGTGGCGCTGGCGCAGACCCGGGACCTGTCCACCCAGGGGACACTCCTCGATCGCATCGCCGCCGTGGTCAATGACGGCGTGGTGCTGGAGAGCGAGGTCGACGCTCAGATGAAGGAGGTCACCGCACGGCTGCAGGCGCAGAACATGGCGCTGCCGGCCGCAAGCGTCCTGCGCAAGCAGGTTCTCGACCGCCTGATCATGCAGCGGATCGAGCTGGAGCAGGCGGACCACGACGGCATCACGATCTCCGAGGACCAGCTGAACTCCGCGCTCGAGGACGTGGCCAAGCGCAACAACATCGCCTTCGCCGACCTGCCGACGGCGCTCGCCCAGCAGGGGGTCGATTACGCGAGCTACCGCGAGCAGATGCGGGAGCAGCTCATGCTCGGGCTCCTGCGCCAGCGCGACGTGCTGCAGCGTATCGTCGTCACACCCCGTGAAATCGACCAGTTCCTCGCCAAGCAGACCGACCACCCCGCCAACGCGGAATACAACGTCTCGCACATTCTGATTGCGGTGCCGCCGAATGCGACTCCGGATCAGATCGCGCAGGCGCAGCAGCGTGCCAACGACGTTTATCATCGCGCCAGCAAGGGCGAGGACTTCGGCAAGCTCGCCGTGGCATATTCCAACAGCGAGGATGCCCTCGAGGGCGGCTCGCTCGGCTGGCGGCAGGGCTCGGAGCTGCCGACCTTCCTCACCAGCACCATCCTCGCCCTCAAGCCGGGCGAGGTCGGCGCGCCGCTGCGCACCCCCACCGGCATCCACATCGTCAAGCTCAACCAGGTGCGCAGCCAGGAAAAGAAGCAGATCGTGGAGCAGGTCCACGTCCGCCATATCCTCCTCAAGACCAACGCGCTGCAGGACGATGCAACCGTGCGGCAGCGGCTGGAGCAGATCCGACAGAGCATCCTCAAGGGTGAGAGCTTCGCTGTCGCGGCCTCCGCGTCCTCGCAAGACCCTGGCTCCGCCTCGGACGGCGGTGATCTCGGTTGGCAGAGCCCCGACGTGTTCGATCCGCAGTTCGCGGACGCCATCGCCAAACTGAAGGTGGGCGAGATCAGCGAGCCGTTCCAGTCCCATTACGGCTGGCACATCGCGGAGCTCCTCGGGCGGCGCAATCATGACGAGACACAGGAGGTCAAGCGGCTGAACGCGATGCAGGCCATTCGGGCGAGCAAGGCCGATGAGAACACGGAGCTGTGGCTGCAGCATCTTCGCGATGACGCCTACGTGAAAGTCATGACCGGCTGATCCGGTCGCCGGGCCCCGCCGTGCTGCCGCGCATCGCGCTGACCTCGGGCGAGCCCGCGGGCATCGGGCCCGACGTCTGCTTGAGCGTGGCGGGGCGGCCGCTCGACTGCGATCTCGTCTGCCTGGCCGACCGGCAGATGTTGGCCGAGCGGGCCCTGGCGCTCGGCTTGCAGGTTGAATTGCGGCCGTACGACGGGAGGCCCCGACGCCACGTACCCGGGACTCTCGCGGTAGAGCATCATCCGCTGCGCACGCCGGCTGTTGCGGGTCGACTCGACCCGCGCAACGGCATGTACGTACTGAGCCTGCTCGAGCGCGCCTGTGACGGCGCTGTCGGCGGAGAATTCGCCGCCATCGTCACGGCACCCGTCCACAAAGGCGTGATCAACGACGCCGGCATTCCCTTTACCGGCCATACGGAATTCTTCGCCGATCGCACCCATGCGCCGCGGCCCGTGATGATGTTGGCGACGGCCTCCTTGCGTGTCGCGCTGGCCACGATCCACCTGCCGCTTGCACGGGTGAGCGCGGCGATCACCCGCGAGTCGCTCTGCGAAGTGCTGGAAATCCTCGACCGCGATCTGATGCGATGGTGGGGCATGGGGCGCCCGCGCATCGGCGTCTGCGGCCTGAACCCGCACGCCGGCGAGAGCGGGCATCTCGGCGACGAGGAGATTCGGGTCATCGCCCCGGCAATCGAGCACATGCGCGAGCGAGGTCTCTCGATCGCAGGCCCTCTGCCCGCGGACACGGCCTTCCTGCCGGCCGCGCTCGCCGGCTGCGACGTGGTGCTCGCCATGTACCACGATCAAGGTCTGCCGGTGATCAAGCATGCCGGCTTCGACAGCGCCGTGAACGTGACGCTCGGCCTGCCGATCCTGCGAACGTCCGTCGACCACGGCACCGCGCTCGACCTCGCCGGTACGGGCCGCGCGAGCGCAGGCAGCATGGTGGCGGCGATCGATCTGGCGGTGCGGCTCGCAGCGCGAGCCGCGTGATGGCGCGGACAGGTCTCAGGGTCAGGCCCAGAAAGCGATTCGGGCAGCACTTCCTGCACGATCCGGCGGTGCTCGAGCGCATCGCCGCCGCGATTGCGCCCGCGCGCGGCCAGGCCCTGGTGGAGATCGGTCCCGGTCGCGGAGCGCTCACCCGACGATTGCTGGCAGCGGGCTGCGGCTCGCTCGATGCCATTGAGATCGACCGCGATCTCGCGGCTCTGCTGCGCGATGACCTGGGCGGCGACTCGCGTTTCTGCCTGCACGATGCGGATGCGCTGCGGGTGGACTTCGCGGCTCTCGCGAGACAACGCGGCCAGCCACTGCGGATCGTCGGCAATCTGCCTTACAACATCTCCACCCCGTTGCTGTTTCATCTCCTGGAGAGCGTGCGCGACATCACGGATCTGCACGTCATGTTGCAGCGCGAAGTGATCGCCCGCATGGCCGCCAAACCGGGAGATGCCGCTTATGGCCGCCTCACGGTGATGCTCTCTCCATGGGTGGAGGTGGAGCGGCTGTTCGATGTCGGTCCCGGCGCCTTCCAGCCGCCTCCGCGAGTCTGGTCGGCCGTCGCACGGCTCACCGTCCGCGCCCAGCCGGCATTCCCGGTGAGCCCGGCATTCGCCGCTGTCGTGGCAGCGGCTTTCGCCCATCGCCGCAAGACGCTCCGCAATGCGTTGCGCGGGCTTGCGACAGCGGAGCACATCGCGAGCTGCGGTGTGGATCCGTCGAGCCGCCCGGAGACAGTCTCGCCGGCCCTCTTCAACGCGATTGCGGGCACGGTAGAGCTGCCGTCCGACGCCGCCTGAGTTAGGATTGTGTGAAGCGCGATATGCCTGGGCTTCATCGAGGGCCGACTCATGTCCACGTACCCCTACCGCCGCATCCTGGCCGTGGTCGACCTGACCGAGCACAGCCTGCAGATCGGCAGACGAGCGCGCGATCTGGGGGCGACGCTCGGCGCTGAGGTCGAGCTGCTGCACGTCGTGGAATTCATGCCGGTGGAGCCGATGGGCGAGACCCTCATGCCCTCGGTCCGCATCGAAGACGAGCTGCTTGCGCGCGCCCGTCAGCGCCTTGCCGCACTGGCAGAGGAGCTGGGCATTCCAGGCGCCCCGCACCGCGTGGAATCCGGCAACGTCAAGGCGGAGATCGTGCGTGTCGCGCGCGAGCGCAAGATCGATCTGATCGTGCTCGGCAGCCGTGAGCGCCACGGTTTGTCGATCCTGGTGAATTTTACCGAGGACACCGTCCTGCATGCCGCCCCCTGCGACGTGCTCGCGGTGCGGGTGGGCAAGGCGGCAGCCGCGTAGAATCCGAGGGCATGAGCCAGGAGCCGAACAAGATTCGCGTCGAGGTCGCCACGAGCTATCTCGACGAGCAATCCAGCCCGAGCGAGCAACGATATGTCTTCTCGTACACCATCACCATTCGCAATGAGGGTCAGCGTGCGGCCAAGCTGCTGACGCGGCACTGGATCATCACGGACGCGAACGGCCGGGTGAAGGACGTCCGCGGTGAAGGCGTCGTCGGCGAGCAGCCGCACCTGGAGCCCGGGCAGGGCTTTCGCTACTCCAGCGGCGCCGTCCTCGAAACACCCGTGGGCACCATGGAGGGCAGCTATCAGATGGTGGACGACGAGGGACACCACTTCGACGCACCGATCCTGCCCTTCCGCCTGGCGATCCCGGGAATCCTGCAGTGAGCAGGTATGCCATCGGCGATATCCAAGGCTGCTGCGATGAGCTGCGGGCGCTCCTCACGCGGCTGGGCTTCGCCGCCGACCGCGACCGGCTCTGGTTCGTCGGCGACCTGGTCAATCGCGGGCCGCAGTCGCTCGAGGTGCTCCGTTTCGTGCATGCCTTGGCCGACAACGCGATCGTGGTCCTCGGGAACCACGACTTGCATCTGCTGGCCGTCGCCTGCGGCAGCCGCCCGGCCCGCCGCTCCGACACTTTGAATGACATCCTGCACGCGCCCGACCGCGATGCACTGCTCGAGTGGCTCGCGACCCGGCCGCTCGCGCACTTCGAGGCAGGTGATCTCCTCGTGCATGCCGGCGTGGTGCCGCAGTGGACCGTCGAGACGACGCTGGGACTCGCGCGCGAAGTCGAGTCCGCCTTGCGGAATGATCCGCGCAACCTCTTCGATCACATGTACGGGGATGAGCCGGACCGCTGGAACGCGGATCTGACGGGTACGAATCGCCTGCGCTTCGCCATCAACGTCCTGACACGGATGCGCGTTTGCACCAAGGAAGGCCGCATCGACTTGCGCATCAAGGGGAAGCCTCCCGCGGCCGACTCGCCCTGGCTTCCCTGGTTCGATGTCCCCGGCAGACGCACGCGTGACACACGTGTCGTCTTCGGTCATTGGTCGGCGCTCGGCCTCATCGTCCGCGACGATGTCATCGGGCTCGACTCCGGTTGTGTGTGGGGGGGCGAGCTCACGGCAATCGATCTGGACGGCCATCCGGCCGCCGGCGCCGCACCGGTTTCGGTCACGTGCCGCGGCTATCAATCGCCTGATGAATAAATCGAGGAGTTCGGCATGAAGCCCATCCAAGCGTTCAACCTTCACGATTGGATCGATCGGCACCGCCAGGTCCTCGCGCCGCCGGTGGGCAACAAACGCGTGTTCGAGGACGGCGATTTCATCATCATGGTGGTCGGCGGTCCCAACTCGCGGCAGGACTATCACGTCGATCCCGGACAGGAGTTCTTCTATCAGCTCGAAGGCGACATGGTGCTGCGCACCATCCAGGATGGCCGCCCGGTGCAGGCTCCCATCCGGCAGGGAGAGGTCCTGCTGCTGCCCGCGAATGTGCCGCACTCCCCGCAGCGGCCCGCCGGCACTGTGGGCCTCGTGGTCGAGAGGCGGCGTCGGGCCGGCGAGCGTGACGGCTTCCAGTGGTACTGTGAGAGTTGCGGCCACCTGCTGCACGAGGAGTTCCTCGAGGTCACCGACATCGAGAAGCTGGCGCCAGTGTTCGAGCGCTTCTACGCGAGCCGGGAGCGGCGCACCTGCTCCCGCTGCGGGGCAGTGCTGGAGCGGCCTGGATGAATGGGCGACTCCAGGCATACGGGCGTGAGGTCGGCGTCGACTTCGCGCGCCCGTTCGACCTGAGCGTGGAGCTCGATTTCCAGGGACCGCAGGTGCGGCATTTCGGCGCGCCGCGGGCCCACTCGCAGGCCTATTCGGTTCCGGGCTTTCCCGGATCGGTGGCGCGCGGCGCGAGCTGCAACTGCGCGTCCATCACGCTGATTCCACACTGCAATGGCACACACACCGAGGGCGCCGGTCATCTGACACGCGAGCCGCTGCACGCCCACCGTATCGCGCCCCGAGGCCTGGTGCCGGCGCTCCTGGTCTCCACCCATCCCACACCTTCCGGTCAGACTTTCGAGGGCTCCGATCCGGCACCACAGCCGGATGACCGTGTGGTGACACGCGAGGCACTGCAGGCCGACTGGCCGGCGGCGCCGCCATTCGCGCCGCGCGCCCTGGTGATCCGCACTCTGCCCAACGAGCCCGCCAAGCGCATACGCGACTACACCGACATCACGCCTCCCTATCTCACACGCGAAGCGGCTCGGTTCATCGTCGAGCGCGGAATCGAGCACCTGATCGTCGATCTGCCTTCGATCGACCGCGCGCACGATGAGGGCCGCCTCACGGCGCATCGCCTTTTTTTCGGGCTGCCGCCGGGTGATTCCTCGCTGGCCCGGGCCGCACGATCGCAGTGCACGATAACGGAGCTGGCGTATATTTCGGACGATGTCGCGGACGGCGCATATTTCCTGCAACTCCAGACGCCTGCGCTCAATGGCGATGCGGTGCCGAGCCGCCCGCTGCTCTATCGCCTGATCGCCTGAGCCCGCGCACCGCAATCATGAGCTACGAGCCGACATCGGAATTCGCCCGCCGCCGCGACGAGGCCGATCCGCTGCGCGGCTTTCGGGAACGGTTCGCGCTGCCTCGCGGCGGGCGCGGTGAGCCCCTCGTTTACCTGTGCGGCCACTCGCTCGGCCTCATGCCGCTCGCCGCGCGCGAGCTCGTCCTCGAGGAGCTCGCGGACTGGGCGCAGCTCGGGGTGCTGGGGCACGAGCATGGGCACCGCCCGTGGATCTCCTATCACGAGAATCTTCGCGACGGGCTTGCGGATCTCGCGGGTGCGTGCCCCGGCGAGGTGGTCGCGATGAGCTCGCTGACAGTCAACCTGCATCTGCTCCTCGCCGCGTTCTATCGCCCGAACGGCGAGAGACGCCGCATCGTCATCGAGACCGGCGCCTTCTCCTCCGATCGGCACGCGGTCGCCTCCCAGATCGCCTGGCGAGGACTGGAGCCGCGGGAGGCGCTGGTCGAGCTCTCCGCTCCCGCGGGCACGGATACGATTCCGGAGGAAACGATCGAGGCCTATCTCGAAGAGCACGGAGCGAAGGTGGCGCTCGTCCTCTGGCCCGGTGTGCAATACAGAACCGGGCAGGCCTTCGATCTCGGCAGAATCGCACGCGCAGCGCATCGCGGCGGGTGCGTGGCCGGGTTCGACCTCGCCCATGCCATCGGCAACATGCCGCTCGCCATGCACGATATCGACGCCGACTTCGCAGTCTGGTGCAGCTACAAGTACCTGAACGCGGGACCCGGGGCCGTCGGCGGCTGCTTCATCCACGAGCGGCACGACCGCCCTCACCTCGAAGGCTGGTGGGGACACGAGGCAGCCACGCGGTTTCAGATGCGTCCGGAGTTCCACGCCGCCGCCGGCGCCGCGGGCTGGCAGATCAGCAATCCGCCGATCCTCTCGGCCGCCCCGCTCGTCGCCTCGTTGGCGCTCTTCGGGGCGGCGGGCTTGCAGCGATTGCGGCAGAAGTCGCTCATGCTCACCGGCTTTCTGGAATTTCTCCTCGACCGCCTGGCTCCGGATCTCGAGCTCATCACACCGCGCGCTGTCGATTCGCGCGGCTGCCAGCTCTCAGTGCGCATCGTGGGCTCGCCTGGGCGCGGACGACGCGTCTTCGATGCTCTGACCGCCCTTGGCGTGATCGGCGACTGGCGCGAGCCCGACACCATCCGCCTCGCGCCCATCCCGTTGTACAACAGCTTCTCGGACGTATTCCACGGCGCCCAGGCGCTCGCGCAAGCCCTGCGCCTCGAGCCGTGACTCCTCCCGCCGATCGGCCGGTCAACATCGCGGGCGCCGGCCTCGCAGGGGCGCTGCTCGCAGTTCTGCTGGCCCGCCGCGGATTCGCCGTGGACGTCTACGAGCGCAGGCCCGACCCGCGGCAGGCGCAGAGCGAGCGCGGGCGGTCCATCAATCTCGCCCTCGCAGCCCGGGGCATCCGGGCGCTCGAGCGCGCCGGAATGATGGAGCGCATTCGTCCGCTGTTGATTCCAATGCGGGGACGGATGGTCCACTCCGTGTCCGGAGAGAGACAGTTGCAGCCATATGGCCAGCGCCAGGATGAGGTCATCTATTCCGTCAGCCGCTCCGAGCTCAACCGGGTGTTGATCGAAGAGGCGGCGCGGCATCCGCGCGTGCGCCTGCGATTCCGCCACACGTGTCTGGAGGCGTTGCCCGAGGAAGGCGTGCTGCGCTTGCGCGATGAGGGCACGGGAAACGAACGCACTGTACCGCTTGCACCAACCGTCGCCACCGACGGCGCCGGGTCGGCCGTTCGCTCGAGCCTCGCCCGCGCGGGTCTCATCAGCGTGCGCGAGGAGCGCCTGGACCACGATTACAAGGAGTTGACTCTCCCCGCCGCACACGACAGGCGCCCGGCAATGGAGCCGCATGCCCTGCACATCTGGCCGCGCGGCGGCCATATGCTCATCGCCCTTCCGAATATCGACGGCAGTTTCACCGCCACACTTTTTCTGGCGCGAAGCGGAACCGACAGCTTCGAGGCGCTCACGGGCCCTGATCGGATCCGATCGCTCTTCCAGAGCCAGTTCGCGGACGCGGCGCAACTCATGCCGCGCCTCGTCGAGGAATTCACGGCCCACCCCCAAGGCCAGCTCGGCACGGTCTACACCCATCCCTGGCATGTCGGCGGCCATGTGTTGCTTCTCGGCGATGCCGCCCATGCCATCGTCCCTTTTCACGGCCAGGGCATGAACGCGGCTTTCGAGGACTGTCTGATTCTCGACGGCCTGCTGGATCAGCACGACGACTGGGATACGCTCTTCGCCGATCTCGAGTTTTGCCGCCTGCCCAATGCTGCCGCCATCGCGCAGATGGCGCTCGAGAACTACGTCGAGATGCGCGACACGGTGCGCGATCCGACCTACCTTCGCCGCAAGGCGCTCGCGATGGAGCTCGAGCGCCGCTTTCCGGCCTTCATCCCGCGCTACTCCATGGTGATGTTTCACCCGGAGATCCCGTACGCCGAAGCGTTACGTCGCGGCAGCGTGCAGGAGCAGATTCTGCAGGAGCTCGATGCGCGCAGCGGACCCGGGGAAGCGGATTTCGACCGCGAGCTGGCGCGCGCGCTGATCGCGGAGCGGCTGGCCTGACTCGATGAGCGGGCCGCTCAGTGCCCGTGCGGACCGAAGATGATCGCGTGCCGGCGTCCTGCTACGGCTCCGGCATCACAATCGCGTGTGTCGACTTGACTTCCTCCATGACGAAATAGGTGTGCGTTTGCTGCACGCCGCGCACGGATGCAATCGTGTCACCCAACAGGGTTCGGTAGGCCTCCATGTCCTTCACGCGCACCTTGAGCAGGTAGTCGAAGCCGCCGGCAACCATGTGACATTCCATGATCTCGTCGTGAGCCCGTACGATTTCCTTGAAATGCTCGAACGCCTCCGGGGTCGTGCGATCGAGTGAGACCTCGACATACGCCAGCAGGCCGAGTCCCAGCTTGCGGGCGTTGAGCCGTGCGAAATAGCCGTCGATGAAGCCAGCGGCCTCCAGGCGCCGCACGCGCTCCAGCGTCGGGGTGACGGTGAGATGGACTTCCCGCGCGAGCTGCGACACGGGCATGCGGCCGTCCTGCTGCAGTCTGGCCAGAAGCTGCCGGTCGATCCGATCGAGCCGCTCCAGCCGACGATCCGGGCTTGGCGGTTTCTGCTGCGCCGACGGAATTTTGGGGGCCATGATAGTAAAGTTTACTGCTATTAGATGGTAAACGAAAAAATATCCTCTGCGTTCGCGGGTATCATAAGCACAATCGACTAGATTCAGCAGGAAATGCCAATCGTCATGGCCGCAATGCCCGAGACCCGTTTGGCCTTCCCCCCCGAGGAGGAATGCGATCTCGGCAAGCTGCGCGAGTACATGCGTGCGGCAACCTTGCGGCCTGAGTCCGAGGCGATCGCGGAAATGCGCACGGTGCTGCTTCCGTCGCAGGGGCAATTGGACGCCGCTCGTCGCCGCGCCATGCGCTGGGTCGAGGCGGCTCGCAGCCGCGCGGGATCGCGGCCCCTGGCCGAGTCGCTCCTGGATCAGTTCCCGCTGGACAGCCGTCAGGGCAAGGCGCTCATGAGCCTCGCCGAGGCGCTGCTGCGCACGCCGGACCCCGGCTGCGCCGACCGCCTGATCGCCGAGCGGCTGACGGCGCTGCGCGAGAGCGGGGCACGCAGCTCCGACCTGACGGCGCGACTGTCTTTGGCCTTGCTCGCGACGGCGAGCCGGATGTTGCCGGCCGCTGACGCGGCATTCACGGCAAACACCCGCCGCCCCGCGCTCTCACCGGTCATGACACCCCTCGTCCGCGGCGCCCTCCGCCGCGCCATGCGGATGATGGGACGCGCGTTCATCGTCGGGGAATCGATCGAGTCGGCGCTCGCGCGCGGCCGTCGCGACCGCGAGCTCTCGCTTTGTTCATTCGACGTGCTCGGTGAAGGCGCAAGGTCGGACACGGACGCGCAACGCTATTTCGCCGCGTATGAGCGCGCGATCGACGCGCTGCGGTCGCAGCGCCCCGGCTCGGTTCACCGCCGATCGGGCATCTCTGTGAAGCTGTCCGCTCTCGAGCCGCGCTATTCGCTGACGCAGCATTCTCGGGTCATGGACAAGCTCGTACCCCGGATGTTGGCTCTTACGCGGCGTGCCCGTGACGCCGGCATCGGCCTGACCATCGATGCCGAGGAGGCGGATCGGCTCGATCTGTCACTCGACATCCTCGAAGCCCTGGCGCGCGATGTCAGCACGCAGGCATGGGGTGGGCTGGGGATTGCCGTCCAGGCCTACGGCAGGCGCGCCCCGCTGGTGCTGGACTGGGTAGCTGAGCTCGCGAGAGAGAGCGGCCGGCGCATGTCGGTGCGACTGGTCAAGGGCGCGTATTGGGACGCGGAGATCAAACGGGCGCAGGAGCGCGGCCTCGACAGCTTCCCGGTGTACACCTCGAAGGCTGCGACTGACGCCAGCTACCTCCTGTGCGCGCGGCGGCTGTTCCGCGCGCCGGATGCCATCTACCCGCAGTTCGCCACCCATAACGCATTGACCGTGGCGGCGGTGACGGCGATGGCGCCGGAGGGAGCGATATACGAGTTCCAGCGTCTGCATGGCATGGGGCAGGCGCTCTACGGAGTGGTCCGGGCTGAAATCCCCGACCTGGCGCCGGTGCGAGTGTACGCGCCGGTCGGCACACACGAGGAGCTGCTGCCCTACCTCGTCCGCCGGCTGCTCGAGAACGGCGCCAACACATCGTTCGTGCACCACTTTCTCAACAAAGACATTCCCGTGGAGCAGGTCGTGGGCCCAATCGTGGACAATCTCAATCCCAACTCCGCCGCCGCGTCCGCCTCCGGCGACGAAACGCCCGCACGAATTCGCGAGCCGCGCGAGCTCTACCGCTCGCGGCGCAACTCCCAGGGCGCGGACTTCGGCAACCCGGCGGAGCTCGCGGCGCTCGAGAGCGAGCTCAAGGCCGCCGCGGCCATCGCCTACCGGGGCGGCCCCATTCTGAGCCAGCAAGAGTCGACCGAGCCCAATGTACCGGTGCGCTCGCCGGCGGCTACGGCGGAAACGGTTGGGCTCACGCGTGACGCTACCGAGGCGGAGATCGCCGGCGCGATGACGAGCTGCTCCCGCGCACAGCGAGCGTGGGATGCGACACCCGCCGAGCACCGAGCCGCGTGCCTGGAGAAGGCTGCGGACCTCCTGGAGCAACGCCGCGGCTTTTTCCTGCACCTCCTGGTCCGCGAGGCCGGCAAGACCCTTCCCGATGCCGTTGCGGAGATTCGCGAGGCCGTGGATTTCTGCCACTACTACGCCTGCCGCGGCCGTGAGCTGTTCGCCGCGCCGCAGGAGCTGACGGGGCCGGTGGGCGAGCGGAACCTGTTGTCTTTGCAGGGGCGCGGCGTATTCGCCTGCATCAGCCCGTGGAACTTTCCGCTGGCCATCTTCGCCGGACAGATCACCGCGGCGCTGATGGCAGGCAATGCGGTCGTTGCCAAGCCGGCGCCGGCCACCACATTGATCGCCCATGCGATGACACGGCTCCTGCACGAAGCGGGGGTTCCGCGCGATGTGCTGCAGCTCGTCCCGGCGGACGGCCCCCTCTTCGGCGCCATCGCGCTCACGCATCCGGCTCTCGCCGGAGTGGCGTTCACCGGCTCGACGGCCACGGCGGCGACCATCAACCGGACTCTTGCCGGACGCGAAGGGCCGATCGTGCCGCTCATCGCCGAGACCGGCGGCGTGAATGCCATGATCGTCGATGCGACGGCGCTTCCCGAGCAAGTCGTCGACGATGTCATCGGCTCGGCGTTCACCAGTGCCGGGCAGCGGTGCTCGGCGTTGCGCGTGCTGTACCTGCAGGAGGAAATCGCGGATCGCGTGCTCGAGATGCTGATCGGTGCGATGAAATGTCTGGTGATCGGCGATCCCGCCGACCCGGCCACGGACGTCGGTCCGGTCATCTCCACGGAGGCCCGGCAGCGGCTGCGCAGCCACGCGCAGCGGATGGAAGTCGAGGCGAAGCTCCTCTATTCCTGCCCGGTCGAGCATTGCGAAGGGCGTGGCTACTTCTTCGGCCCGCGGCTCTTCGAGCTGAGCTCGCCCGGCCAGCAGAAAACGGAGGAATTCGGCCCCATCCTGCACGTGTACCGCTACCGCGCCGATGAGCTCGAGCAGGTCTTGGGGGCCATCCGCTCCACGGGGTTCGGCCTGACGCTGGGCGTCCACAGCCGCCTGGAGAGCCTGGCGGAGCATGCCTTCCGTGCGCTGCCGGTCGGCAACACATACGTCAACCGCAACATGATCGGCGCGGTCGTCGGTGTGCAGCCATTCGGCGGACAGGGCTTGTCGGGTACGGGCCCCAAGGCAGGCGGCCCGAATTACCTGCAGCGCTTCGCCACCGAGCGGACCCTCACCATCAACACGGCGGCGATCGGCGGCGCCGTGGAATTGCTTTCGTAGGGATCCGCTACGCGCGCAGAGCCTCGGTCAGGTCTCCGAAAGACCCGATAGGCTCACTGCAGACGCTGCCACGGCACACATAGGCAGCCGCAGGGGCTCCGGGCGTCTTCTCTGCGAGTGCGGCCGGCAGCCCTGACGTCTCTGCCGGCACCGCGAGCACCATCCGCCGCGGTGAGTACAGCCTGGCAAGCTCGCGCAGCCAGGTCTCGACCGTCCCGCGGTCGCCCCGCAGCACGACGATTTCCGGTGGATTCAACAGCTCCTCGAGGGCGGTGAGCAGGCTCGTATGCGCCTGCGGATACTTCTCCATCACCGCCCACCCGGCCCGTACGGCTTGCTCCGCGGCCTCGAGGTAACGCGTCTCGCCGAGAAGATATCCCATCCGCTGCAGCGCGAAGGCCGCAATACCGATACCCGCCGGGGTGGCGTCATCGCCAAACGACTTCGGCCGGTGAATCAACTGCTCGTGATCATCCGAGGTGAAGAAGAAGCCGCCGGCGCGCCCATCGGCGTAGTGCCGCAAGAGCACATCCAGCAACTCCCGGGCGAATTGCAGCTCGTCGGAGCGAAAGCGGACCTGCTGCAGCTCCATCACGGCATCGGCGAGGAATGCATAGTCATCGAGATAGGCGTTCAAGTGCGCTCGGCCGTCGTTGTAAGTCGCCAGCAGCCTGCCGTCGCGCCAAAGCGTCCGGCGTATGAAATCGAGCGCGCCGGCAGCGGACTCTGCGAGATCATCGCGAGCAAGCGCCCGCGCCGCGACGGCCATGCCGCGGATCATGAGCCCGTTCCAGGAGACGAGGATCTTGTCGTCCCGGCTGGGACGGACCCTGCGCTCACGGATCCGCAGCAACTTCTCACCTGCCGAGCGCAGCGCCGATTCGACGCTCTCCCGCGAGCGATCGAGCGTGGAAGCAACATCTTCCACCGATCGGAAGACGTGCAGGTGCCAGCGGCCCTCGAAATTGGGGTTGCGATCGAGCCCGTAGCGGGCGGCGAACGGCTCGAACTCCTCCGCCGTCAGCGCGGAGCGCACCTCGTCCCGATCCCAGACATAGTACTTGCCCTCGCGACCTTCCGAATCGGCATCCAGGCTCGAGTAATAACCGCCCTCCGGCGCCTGCATCTCGCGCCGTATCCAGTCGGCGGTCTGCGCCGCGACCCTGCCATAGAACGTGTCGCCGGTCGCCACATAGGCATCGGAATACACCGCGAGCAGGCTCCCGTTGTCGTAGAGCATCTTCTCGAAGTGCGGGATCATCCAGTACTCATCGACCGAGTAGCGGCAGAACCCGCCGGCCAGCTGATCGTTGATGCCGCCGTCGGCCATGCGCCGCAGCGTCAGGCCTGACATGTAGAGCGCGTGCAGGTCCGGCGTATCGCCGTCGGCACCGGCGCGCCACTGCCGCAACAGCAACTCCAGGGACTTCGGGTGCGGAAATTTCGGCGCGCCGCCGAAGCCGCCGTAGCGCTGATCGAACGTCCGCTCGAGCGTCTGGCGAAAAAGGCGCAGCGGCGCATCGCTCAGCTCGACGGTCGCGGGAGGCGGCGGATCGATCTGCGCGAAAGCCGACATCAGCGCCTCGTTCTGCTGCCGCAACTCCGCCTCGTGCTCGCGATAGTATTGTGCCACGCGCACCAGCAACTCCCGGAAGGCCGGCAGTCCATAGCGCGCTTCCTTGGGAAAATAGGTTCCGCCGAAGAACGGCCGCCGGTCATCCGGTGTCAGGAACATGGTGAGCGGCCAGCCGCCGGAGCGCTGTGTCAGCATCTGCTGCGCGATCTGGTAGATGCGGTCGACATCGGGCCGCTCCTCCCGGTCCACCTTGATGTTGACATACAGCTCGTTGAGCACTTGCGCCGTGCCCTCGTCCTCGAAGCTCTCCGCGGCGAGCACGTGGCACCAATGGCATGCGGCATAACCGACGCTGAGGTGGACGGGCTTGCGCTCCGCGAGTGCGCGTGCGAAAGCCTCCTGGCCCCACGGATACCAGTCGACCGGGTTGTGCGCATGCTGGCGCAGGTACGGGCTGGTCTCTCCAATCAGCCGATTGGTGTGCTTCGGGCTACCGTCCGGATTCAGGTGTCGGATGTCCATGGAGCTCAAAAGAATACCCTATCGCCGATTCTGTATACTGCCGGCCGCCGAACCGCTCATCGAGCCTGCCTTGAGCTCTCCTGCAATCACATCCAGTGCCGATGGCGGCCACGCCCGTGAGCTGCGCCTGAAGCGCGGCGAGGAACGGCGCCTGTCCGCTGGACATCTATGGGTCTTCAGCAATGAGATCGATTCCGACGCGACGCCGCTGGCGACGTTCGCGCCGGGCGATCTCGCGCAGATCAAGTCGCAGCGGGGCCAGTTCCTCGGCTATGCCTACGTCAACCCGCACGCGCTCATCTGCGCGCGCATCCTCAGCAGGGATCCCGCCCATGCCGTCGGTCGCGAGCTCATAGAGGCGCGGCTGCGGGCAGCGCTCGCTCTGCGGCAACGACTCCACAGCGAGCCTTACTATCGGCTCGTGTTCGGCGAGTCCGACGGTTTGCCGGGACTCATCCTCGACCGCTACGGGGATGTCCTGGTCGGGCAGATCGCAACGGCCGGGATGGAGGCACTGAAGCAAACCGTCGCCGAGGCGGTGCGCGTGTTGCTCCCACCCGCGGCCCTCTACTGGAAGAATGATTCCGCGGCGCGGCAGCTCGAGCAGTTGCCGCAGCTCGCGGAAGCCGCCTACGGCGAAATTCCGACCGAGATCACCGCCGTCGAGGCCGGCGTTCGGTTCGTGGCGCCCCTGATGCAGGGGCAGAAGACCGGCTGGTTCTACGACCAGACTCACAACCGGGCGCGCCTCGCGCGCTACCTCTGGCCGCGGGCACGGGTCCTGGACGTGTGCAGCTATGCGGGCGCCTGGGCCATCACGGCACTGAAGGCAGGCGCTGCCGCGGCAACCTGCATCGATTCGTCGGAGACGGCGCTCGAATTCGCACGACGCAATGCGCAGGCCAACGGGGTTGCCCTGGAGGCGATCCGGTCCGATGCCTTCGAGGCGATGAAGGCACTGCACGAGAGAGGCGAGCGCTTCGATGTCGTGGTGCTCGACCCACCGGCTTTCATCAAGCGCAAGAAAGATATCCCGCAGGGTCAGGCCGCGTACCGCAAGCTCAATCAGCTGGCGCTGTCCCTCGTCGAAGCCGAGGGCCTCCTCGTCTCCTGTTCCTGCTCGTATCACCTCGCGCCCGAGGAGCTGGTAACGGCCATTCAGACGGCCGCCCGCCACACGGGCCGCTTCGTCCAGATCCTGGAGTCCGGCGGTCAGTCGCCCGACCATCCGGTGCATCCGGCCATCCCGGAAACGCGCTATCTCAAGGCTTTCTTCTGCCGCGTCACGCGCGAGGTCGGCTAAACTTCGCGGCCATGATCGTCTACCCGAACATCGACCCGATCGCGTTCCGGCTGGGTCCGATCAAGGTGCACTGGTACGGCATAATGTACCTGCTCGGGTTCGGGGCCGGATGGCTGCTCGGCCGCCGGCGCGCCGCCCGGCCGGGCTCGACCTGGAAGCCGGTGGACGTCGACGATCTCGTCTTCTTCGCCATGGTGGGTGGCATTCTCGGCGGCCGGCTGGGTTATGTGCTCATCTACGGCCTGAGCTTCTGGACGGCGCAGAACCCGTGGTATCCGATCGAGATCTGGGATGGAGGCATGTCCATCCATGGCGGTTTCATCGGTGCACTCATCGCCCTCGCCATATTCGCCTGGCGCCGCCGCCGCAGCGTCGCCGATGTCCTCGACTTCACGGCTCCGCTGCCCGAGCTCGGGCTATTCTTCGGCAGGATGGGTAACTTCATCAACGGCGAGCTGTGGGGCAAGCCAACTACGCTTCCCTGGGGCTTCGTGGTCGATCCGAGGCACCTGCATCCCTCGCAGGCGGGCAATGCGCTCTCGGACTGCGCGCGCCTCGGGATTTCGCCATGCATTCTGCACGTGCAGGCCTCACAGCTCTACGAGGGCTTCCTCGAGGGCATCGTGCTCTTCGCCGTGATGTGGTGGTTCACCTCGAAGTCGCGCCCGCGGCTCGCCCCCTCGGGGCTCTTCCTCTTGCTGTACGGCAGCTTTCGCTTTCTCGTGGAATTCGTGCGCATGCCGGACTTGCAGATCGGGTATCTCGCCTGGGGGTGGCTCACCATGGGCCAATTGCTGTCGCTGCCCATGATTCTCATCGGCGGCGCCCTGCTGACCTATGCCTACAGCGCCCGCGTGCGCTCGGGTAACGTCGTGGTCGCGTAGTGAGCCGCGCGCGATGAAGCCCTACCTCGATCTGCTGCGCCGCATTCTCGAAAGCGGCGCCCGCAGGGGTGACCGCACGGGGACCGGCACGCTGTCGCTCTTCGGCGAGCAGCTGCGCTGCGACCTGTCGCAGGGATTCCCTCTGGTCACGACCAAACGGGTCCACCTGCGCTCCGTGGTCTGCGAGCTGCTCTGGTTTCTGCGGGGCGACACCAATGTCGCCTGGCTGCGCGATCAGGGCGTCAGCATCTGGGACGAATGGGCCGACGAGCGCGGCGAGCTGGGGCCGGTCTACGGCAAGCAGTGGCGCGCCTGGCTCGCACCGGACGGGCGCAGCATCGATCAGATTCGCGTGGCGCTCGAGCAGCTGCGCGGCAACCCGGAATCCCGCCGCATCCTCGTCAGTGCGTGGAACGTGGGCGAGCTGGAGCAGATGCACCTCATGCCCTGCCATGCGCTCTTCCAGTTCTACGTGGCCGACGGCCGCCTGTCCTGTCAGCTCTATCAGCGCAGCGCGGACATGTTCCTCGGCGTTCCGTTCAACATTGCGAGCTACGCGTTGCTCACCCACATGTTCGCGCAGCAATGCGACCTCGAGCCCGGAGAGTTCATCTGGACCGGCGGCGATTGCCACCTCTACCTCAATCATCTCGAGCAGGCGAAGCTGCAGCTTTCGCGCGCTCCCTTCCCGCCGCCGCGACTCAATTTCCGGCGCCGGCCCGCCACCCTGTTCGACTACACCTTCGAGGATTTCGAGTTCGTGGGCTACCAGCATCACCCCGCCATCGCCGCGCCGGTGGCGGTCTGACATGACGAATCAACCGTTGTTCGAGGTGCGCCGCTCCGCGGTCCACGGCATGGGCGCTTTCGCCCTGCGCCGCATCCGCAAAGGCACCCGCATCATCGAGTATCTCGGCGAGCGCGTGTCGCATCGGGAAGCCGACCGGCGCTACGAGAGCAAGGACGCCAACGACGCGCATACCTTCCTCTTCATCGTCGACTCGCGGACGGTCATCGACGCCGGTGTCGACGGCAACGAGGCACGCTTCCTCAATCATTCCTGCAATCCCAACTGCGAGTCGGTGATCGAAAACCGGCGGGTATACATCGAGGCCGTCCGCACCATCGAGCCCGGCGAGGAGATGACCTACGATTATCAGATCCAGCGCGAGGAAGACGATCCACCGGGCATAGAAGAGGTATTCGCCTGTCGCTGCGGGTTTCCGCAGTGCCGCGGCACCATGCTCTGGCCGCCGGACCCGCCCGGACAGCGGCGCAAACGGAAGGCCAAGCGGCAGCCGCCGGCAGCGAAGCGCACACGGCAGGCCCGCGATACGGCGCGGCGAGGCAGGGACACCATGCGAGCGCGCGGGACCGCCGGGAAATCTTCGCGGCGCCGCTGAAGGCGCGCTGCCCTCACTTTATGAGCCACTCCCGTCGCTGGAGTCTGTCAGCGGTCGTAGGCGCGATCGGTGTCGTTTACGGCGACATCGGCACGAGTCCGCTCTATGCGCTCGATGCGACGCTGACCGCAGCCGGCCGTTTCGACAGAGAGTTGGTTCTCGGCGCGCTGTCGCTCATCTTCTGGGCGTTGACGATCTCGGTGACGGTCAAGTATGTCAGCGTGATCATGCGCGCCGACAACGATGGAGAAGGCGGCATTCTCGCGATGTTCGCTCTGGCTCAGCGCCAGATCGTCGGCGGCAGCCTCTGGTCGCGCGTCGCCGTGTGGCTGGCGCTCGCCGGTACGGCGTTCTTCTTTTGCGATTCTCTCATCACGCCCGCCGTTTCGGTATTGAGCGCCGTCGAGGGCATGGAGGTGCTGAACCCGGAGCTCAAGAGCGCGGTGGTTCCAGTCACCGTCGGGGTGATCGTGGGTCTGTTCGCGTACCAGAGGCGCGGCACGGCGCGGATCGGCAGTCTCTTCGGCCCCATCATGGTGGTGTGGTTCGTCGTGATCGGTCTCACCGGCGCCGCGGCGATCCGGCGCGACCCGGTCGTGCTGACCGCGATCAATCCCTACTACGGCATCGAGCTCCTCGCGCATCGTCCGGGGGTCGCCCTCGCGATCGTCGGCGCGGTATTCCTCTGCATGACGGGCGGGGAGGCGCTCTACGCGGACATGGGGCACTTCGGCAAGGAGCCCGTGCGGTTCGCGTGGTTCACGCTCATCTGGCCGGCGCTGATCCTCAATTACTTCGGGCAGGGTGCATTCCTGCTTTCCCAGGGCCGATACCTGCCGGAAGCCCTCTATCTGCTGGTGCCCGCTCCGGCGCTCCCCTGGATGGTCGGCCTGGCCACGGCGGCGACCGTCATCGCCTCACAGGCGGTGATATCCGGCGCGTTCTCCATGGCGCGCCAGGCGGTGCAGCTCGACCTTCTGCCCCGCATCAGGGTGCTGCAGACTTCGGCGACCGCCCAGGGGCAGATCTACGTGCCCATCGTCAACTGGCTGGTATTCATCGCGGTGATCGCCTTCGTCATCGGGTTTGGCTCTTCGGCCGCCCTGACCGGGGCCTACGGCGCCGCCGTGGTCGGCACGATGCTGGTCACGACCATTCTGGGCGCTTTCGTGGCGGCAACACAGTGGAGCTGGCCGAAGTGGTCCGTGCGAAGCCTGTTCGGCCTTCTGATGATCGTCGATGCGATCTTCGTCATCGGCAACATGACCAAGGTACCGAGTGGCGGTTGGATTCCGCTCACGCTGGCGGCAATCCTGTTCACGGTGTTCATGACGTGGCGCAGCGGCCGGCTGGAGCTGCGGGCCGCGCTCGCCAAGATGGCCGTTCCGCGCACCGAGCTGCCGAAGATGATCGAGGGGACGTACCGCGTCCGCGGGACCGGAGTATTCCTCGCCAGCAATCCGCAGCTCGTGCCTTCCGCGCTGATCCGCAACATCGAGCACAACGGCGTCGCGCACGAGCGGTTGATCATCCTCAACGTGGAGGTCGTACGCTCCCCTCGTCAGGATCCGGTGCGCCGTGTCGAGATCGAGGAAACCCTGCCCGGTGTCTATCTGGTCCACGCACGATTCGGGTTCATGGAAACACCGGATGTCGGTGAGGCGCTGAAGTCGTGTCGGGTGCGTGGCCTGAGGGTGTTCACCGAGGACAGCTCGTTCTTCGTCGGCCAGCATGTGGTGCGCGCGCGGCCGCTGCCGGGGTGGAAGGGCCTGCAGCGGCGACTCTTCGCCTTGATGCAGCGGCACAGCACGCAGGCCGCGGAGTTCTTCCGCATGCCGTTCCGCGGCGTGGTCGTCCTCAACACCGTGGTCGAGATCTGAGGCCGCACCCGGCGCCCCACCCATCATGGTCCTGCAGCAACCGCTCATCTCCCTCATCGCCGCGATGGCGGAGAACGGCACGATCGGGCGCGGCAATGCCCTACCCTGGCGGCTGCGCGCCGACCTCAAGCGCTTCAAGGCCGTGACCATGGGCAAGCTGGTGCTGATGGGGCGCAAGACCTACGAGTCGATCGGCAAGCCGTTGCCGGGCCGCGCCAACCTCGTCCTCACCCGCGACCGGGACTGGCGCGCCGAGGGCGTGGTCGTCGTGCACTCGCTCGGCCAGGCCCTGGGCTGTGCGCGCGATGCCGAGGAGCTGGTCGCGATCGGCGGCGCGGAGATCTATCGGCTGCTCATGCCGTTCGCCCGCCGCATCTACCTGACGCTGGTACACGCGGACATTCCGGGCGACACATTCTTTCCCGATTTCGATCCCACGCAGTGGGCGGACGTCGAATGCCACCGTTATGCGGCCGACGAGCACAACTCCTATCCCTTTACGTTCGTGACGCTGGAGCGCAAGAGCGAGCCGCAGGCCCCCGGCAACTACTAGTGCCCGAGCCCGCCCGGCGAGTGGAATTGCTAATGGATGAAATGTGGCGTATCCTTTCTACGGAAAGGTGATGAGCCATGACCCTCCCCGCTGCCAGACCCCAGAGCGCCGCCGCGGTCCTTTCCAAGGCAACCGTCCGGGCCGCGGAGCAGCTCGACGTGCGCCAGGCGCAGCTTGCCAAAGTGCTGGGTCTGAGCGCCGCGACCACCTCGCGTCTGGCGGCCGGCACGTGGCTCCTGCCGCAGGACAGCAAGGCGTGGGAGCTTGCGGCGGCATTCGTGCGCCTCTACCGCTCTCTTGCGGCCATTACGGGCGGCAAGACACAGGCCATGCGCGATTGGCTGCACTCCGGCAATGACGCGCTGGGCGGAGAGCCGGCCCGACGGATCCTGACAGCCGAGGGACTGTTCCATGTCGTCCAGTACCTGGACGCCACACGCGGTCGCATCTGAAGCCAGGGCCTGCGAGCTCGCTCTGTGGCGCGCTGTGGAAGCGCAGCACATCGTGGCGACCCGCGCCCTGGTGGACAGCCTGGCGGAGCAGGAGCTGCTCGAGTCCGTGCTCGAAGCGTCCAAGCCGTCTGTCCCGACCCCCTGCGCGGGTCTCGACTACCTGATCTACACCCCTTTCCGGTATCCGCCGCCGCCGCGCGGCTCGCGCTTCCGCAATTTCGAGGATCCGGGTGTGTGGTATGGGGCGCAAGCCGTGCGCACGAGCTGCGCGGAGATCGGCTACTGGCGTTGGCGCTTCGTCACGGACAGCCACGGCCTCATCCGACTCGACGGAGTGCCGCACACCGTTTTCCAAGCCGTTGCCCGGGGCAAGGCCGTGGATCTGCGTATGGAGCCGTTCCTGCGCGACGCCGGAATGTGGGGCAGTGCAGGAGACTACAGCGCCTGCCACGCGTTGGCGCGAGCGGCACGCGCGGCGGAGACGCAAATCATCCGCTACGCGTCGGTCCGCGACCCCGAGCACGGCGGCTGCGGCGCCGTGCTCGATTGTCGCTCCTTCTCCGGCACGGGCGGCGTGCGTCAACGGCAATCATGGTTCCTCACGGTCGACAGACAGCGGGCGTCCTGGGTGCGCTCCGGATCGCGCACCGCCGCCACTTACGAATTCGTCTTCGAGCGCTGAAGCTCAGCGCGCAGCCGCAATCTGGATCGTTCCCGGTGCGGGCGGCATCAGGAGCGCCAGCACGAGGGCGACGATCAGGAGCGCCGGGACATCTCCCAGGAGGTGTCCGCGATGCTCGGGATAGACGATCGACTGTGCCGCCATGATCCCGGCGTGCACGACACTCGACCAGACGGTGAACCAGATCAGGCTCCGGTTGGCGAGCGGATCTCGCGAGGCGACGAGGAGGAATACGCCGAGGGTGGCGTAGATCCCGAGGATCATCTGCAGGTAGAGGGACTGCCCGGTGTGATGCCACGCCCAGCCGGCCGGCCAGGCGATGGTGAGCGGATATATGCCCAGCAGGAATACGAGACCGACCACCACCAACGCAACACGCAGGAATTTCAGACGATCCGCGGTGCTCATACGACGACCTCTTATTAGTCTCTGATGCCGACTCCCCGCTGCATTGTATGCCCGAATCCCGGCCGTCTCACCCGCGCATACGGGGCATGTACGTCAATCCAGGAGCTTCCAAGTCGCGGCTCCGTCCAGGTGCCGGATCCGCGCGCCTTTGATGAGCGACGGCTCGAAGTTGCTCGCATTGACACCAACGGTCGCCCAGGAGCTCTTTTTTCGATGGGTATAGTGGGTGACGCAACCACACTTCCTGCAGCGGTGGTAATAGCGGATCCGGCGACTCCAGGAATATCTGACGAGGCCGCCCTTCGGGGCCTCGATGCGCACCGACGACGGTTTGTAGTAGGCCCAGAGCGCGCCGTAGCGGCGGCAGATGGAGCAATTGCAGCTCGTCAGCGTGCGCGGCAGCCGGCGCACGTGAATCCGAACCGAGCCGCAATGACACCGGGCAACGATCGGGTGAGACTCGGCGGGCATGGAGCGGTACCGAAGCTCTTCGACAAGCCTAACCTATCACGTTTGCGGCTGGGCGGATTCGGCTACCCGACCCTGGGCAACATCGATTTTCCGGATCTCCACCAGGTGTGACGGTGAATCTGCCCGGGTATTATTGACTGCATATTATACCCGGGTACAATAAAGTCCCCATTGAATGCTGACCCCGTGCCCCACAATCCTTCAAGCACCTGTTCGGCTTTCGAGGGCCACCGCTTACTGCGGTCGGGCTCGCCGGTCGAAGTCGCGCTCGCGGTCAACGCAGCGCTCAAAAACCGTCCATCGACCACGATCCTGGTCTTCGATGATCTCACCGGGCGCGTGATCGATCTCGATCTGCGCGGCAGCAAGGCCGACATCGTCGCGCGATTGTCTCCATCGCCTCAAACGCGGATCGGCCGCGATCGCTCCAGTCCGAGCGAAGAGTCGCCGCCCGCGAAGGCTTGCGAGGCAAGAGGCCCGGGGCGTCCCAAACTCGGCGTGGTGTCGCGGGAAGTGACCCTCTTGCCGCGACACTGGGAATGGTTGGCCGCGCAACCCAGCGGCGCTTCAGCCACTCTCAGGCGTCTGGTGGACGAGGCGAGGCGCAACAGTGGCCCGCAGCAGCAGCGGCGTACCGCTCAAGAAGCCGCTTATCGATTCATGCTGGGGATAGCAGGCGATTTGCCCGGCTATGAAGAGGGGACACGCGCGCTCTTCGCCGACGATCGCCCGAGGCTGGAGAAACGGATGGCGGACTGGCCGGCGGATATACGCGCGCACGTCCTGCGCCTGGCGTTTGGGCCTTCGGATCGAGCCGCGTCGAAATGAGTTGCTGACGGAGGGTCACATGACCGCGCCAGAGACCAGCGGTTACCTCAATCCGTCCGAAAACGCCGGCAGACACTTCGTGCAGCGGGGTATCAAGGGCTGCGTCATCATGCTGAACCTCCTGCGCCTGCGCAGCGTCGCCGACTACGCGGCGAATCCTGAGATGACGCCCGCGACACCCATCAGTGGCGCGCAAGCCTTCGACCGCTACATCAGACACACGCTCCGGTTTCTGCGCGACAGTGGCGGTGAAGTCATGTTGCTCGCCACCGGCGGCCGGTTGCCGATCGGCCCGGAAGATGAGCGGTGGGATATCGCCATGCTGATTCGTCAGAGTAGCGTTGCCTCAATCCCCTCCTTCGCGAGCAATCATGCGCATCTCGCGGGCCTCGCCCACAGAACGGCTGCCATCGAGGATTCGCGGCTGCTTCCCCTGGTCGAACTGCCCGTCCCGGTTTGATCCGGGACGGAACATGCCGCGCGCGGTGCTATGATAAGCGTCAGGTATGGCCGAGTCCTGGTGAAAGGCGTCACATGTTCGATCCCCGTCGTCACCTCAAGCTTGCCGGGTGGATTGCCATGGCGGGCGCGCTGCTCCTGCTCAGCGGCTGCGGCATCAATACCATTCCGACCTACAAGCAGCAGGCCGATGCCGCGTGGAGCCAGGTGTTGAACGAGTACCAGCGGCGCACCGACCTGGTTCCGAATCTGGTGGCGACGGTCAAGGGGTACGCCGCGCACGAGGCGAGCGTGCTCGAGGCGGTGACCCAGGCCCGCGCCAAAGTCACACAGACCACCATCCCGCCGGACATCCTCACCAACCCGCAGGCGTTTCAGACATTCGAGCGCAACCAGGCGTCTCTGAGCGGCGCGCTGTCCCGCCTCATGGTGGTGACGGAGAACTACCCCAACCTCAAGGCCGACCAGAATTTCCTCGCCCTGCAGTCCCAGCTCGAGGGAACCGAGAACCGCATCGCCGTAGCGCGCCGCGATTACATTCTCGCGGTGCAGCAGTACGACACCGAGCTCGCCACCATCCCCGGCCGCTGGTACCACTCGATGTTCTATGGCAGCTACAAGCCCATCCAGAACTTCACGATCTCGGAGCAGGCGCAGCAGGCTCCCCAGGTGAAGTTCTAGGGGTGGACTGGACCCGGAGGTTGCTCGCCGCGCTGCTGCTGTTCGCAGTGGCTCCGGTGTCCGCGGCGCAGAGCTGGCCCAGTGCCGGCATGCCGCCCTTCCCGACGCTCAGCGGGCCGGTCGTGGACGAGGCACACCTGCTGCCCGCGGACGTGCTCGACCGGCTCTCGCAGAAACTCGCGGCCTACTCGCACGACAATGGAACACAGGTCGTGGTGGTCACGCTTCCAACCCTCGGCGGCTATCCCATAGAGGAGTACGGCTACCAGCTCGGGCGCCACTGGGGCATCGGACAGAAGGGCAAGAACAACGGCGTGTTGCTCATCGTGGACGCGGGTGAGAAACACATGCGCATCGAGGTAGGCTATGGCCTCGAGGGCACGCTCACGGACGCGCAGACCTTCCTGATCATTCATAACGTGATCACCCCGCACTTCCGCAAGGGCGACTACCCCGGTGGGATCACCGCCGGCACCGACGCGATCCTGTCGGTGCTCGGGGGTCGACAGCTCGCCGCCCGGCAGCAGCAGGTCCGGGAGCGCGGTGGCACCGGATTCCTCATGTTCATCGTCCTCTTCTTCGTCATCCTGCCGATGTTGCGGGCCATGCTCGGCCGCGGAGGGTACTCCGGCCGCATGGGCGGCGGCTGGCTGGGCTGGCTCCTGCTCGGAATGCTGAGCGGGGGCGGTGGCAGAGGCCGCGGCGGTTTCGGCGGAGGAGGCTTCGGTGGCGGCGGGGGCTTCGGCGGGTTCTCCGGGGGCGGCGGCTCCTTCGGCGGCGGTGGCGCCTCCGGAAGCTGGTGAGCCATGATCCGTTTCAACGCAGACGACAAAGCCCGGATCACCGCGGCGATATACGCGGCGGAAAAGAACACCAGCGGCGAGTTCGTTGCGGTGGTGGCGCGCGCCAGCGATCACTATGTATTCGTGCCCCTCATCTGGTCGGCGGTCCTGGCGTTACTCTTCCCGGGCGCCTGTCTGCTCGCGGGATGGCACGAGCAATGGGTTCACCTCTACCAGATCCAACTGCTCATCTTCATCGCGCTGGCCGTGTTGCTCCTGTCGCTCCCCGGCCTGCATCTGAAGCTCATCCCCACGAGCGTGAAGCGTGGGCGTGCGAGCCGCATGGCCAAGGCGCAGTTCTACGAGCAGGGAGTGCAGCTCACCGCACACCACTCCGGAGTGCTGTTTTTCGTCTCCCTGGCCGAGCACTACGTGGAAATCGTGGCCGACAAGGGCATCCACGAGAAGCTGGGCGAAGCCCATTGGCAAAAAATAGTCGACGCGTTCGTAGCGCAGGTCCGACAGGGCCGCGTCGTGGACGGCTTCGTGGCCGCGATTGGCTCTTGTGGAGCCGCAATGGCGGAGCACTATCCGCCGGATCCCGGCGATACGAGCGAGCTCTCGGATGGCCTGATCGAGATTTAGCGTTCCAGTGCCTTGCCGACGGCCTGCGCGAAATACCCGATATTGTCCATCCGCAGCCCCGCAATGTTGATGCGGCTGTCGTCCATCATGTAGACGTGGTGCCGCTCCCGCAGCTCGCGCACCACCGCAACATCGACGCCGAGGTAGGAGAACATCCCGCGCTGACGCGCGATGTAGCCAAAGTCCTTGCCGGGACAGGCCGCCGCCAGACGCTGCACGGCCGCGGCGCGCAGTTGTTGGATTCTGGAGCGCATCGCAGCCACCTCTTCCTCCCAGGATCCGCGCAGCCGCTCCTGCGTGAGAATGGCGTGTGCGATAGCCGCGCCGTGGTCGGGCGGCATGGAATAAAGGCCGCGCGCGATCCGCATGAGCTGACTGATCGCCGCGTCCGCGGCGCTCGGCGTCGCGCTCAGCACGTGCAACGCGCCGGTGCGCTCGCGATAGAGGCCGAAGTTCTTCGAGCATGAGGCGGCGACCAACACCTCCGGCAGCTCCGCGCAGAAGAGGCGCGGCCCATAGGCATCCTCCGCCAATCCCCTGCCGAGACCCTGATAGGCGATGTCGATGAAGGGCAGGAGCGATCGCCGCCGCACCACACCCAACAGCTCGCGCCACTGGCCATCCTCGAGGTCGGCCCCGGTCGGGTTGTGACACGAGGCATGCAGCAGCACCACCGAGCGCGGCGGCAGCCGGTCGAGAGCGCCCAGCATGGCGTCGAAAGCCACGCCGCCGGTCGCCGGATCGAAGTAGGGATAGCCCTCGAGCCTGAGGCCACAGTTGGAGAGCAGCGGCACGTGATTCGCCCACGTCGGCGTGCTCACATGCACGACCGCATCACGCGCCGCCCGGAGGATCAGCTCCGCACCCAGTCTCAGCGCGCCACATCCGCCGGGCGCCTGGATCGTGCGGATGCGGCCCGAGGTGAGCGCTTCATGTCCCTCCCCGAGCACGAGCCGCTCCATCGCCTCGTTGAATCCGGCATTGCCGACCGCAGCCACGTAAGTCTTGCTCGTCTGCCGTGCGAGCACCTCCCGCTCCGCCTCGCGAACCGCCCGCATGACCGGAGTCTCTCCGGCGTCGTCGCGATATACGCCGACGCCCAAGTCCACCTTGCGTGGGTCCGGATCGGCACGGAACGCGGCCATGACGCCGAGAATGGGATCCGGCGGCAGCCGGTCGAGATGCTCGAGCACACTTGTCTCCTGGTCGCGGAACTGCGGCAGGAGATCGAGTTTACACGAGGCGCGGCGCCGCCCGGCTCCCCGGCCCCCAGGCATCGAGCTGTGCGCCGTTCGAAAGCAAGCAAGCGGGCCCGGGCCGCCCTGGGCCGCGGGGCGAATCGAGGAAGAAAGTTGGCCGCTCAAAGCGCCGTCAGGCAGGTTTGGAGCCAATAAGTCAGGAAGCCGGGGTCGTCGTGTTCACACTTTTCCAGCGCCTGATCCGCAGCGCATCGCGGGGACTCAGATAACGCGGCGGCTGCGCCTGCATCGCCAGAGGCACGCGCTCCGGGACAGGAAGCGGCTCGGCGACACCGTTGGAGTCGAGCAAGCCGGGCGCGGCGTCCGCCGCGCCGACTGGGTTTGCCCCCGGGCGCAGGCGCGCCTCGAGCGCTGCCAGCTCCATCGGCGGCTCCGCCTCTTCCGGCGTGAGCAACAGGCGATGCTTGCGCAGCCACACCCCCACTCCGGTGCGGCTCGTCACGACCGTGAGCGGCACCGCCAGCACCATGCCGGCGAGCACCGGCGCCAGCCACCAGATGTACCGTGGCGCGAACGCGAGGATCACCGCTCCCCAGGCGATTCCGATCAACAGATGCCACTTGTGCCGCATGAGCGCTTCGAGCACGCCGATACCGCGATCGCCGCGCTCCTGCGTGTGCCAGACGACCGGCTTGCCCGCCAGCGTGGTAACGACGAAGGTCGTGTGGAAGAGCATCATCGCGGGCGCCAGCAGAATACTGAAAAACTGCTCGATCCCGAGACTCGCGAACAACCGCGCACCGCCGCCGAAGCCTCGCCGCAGCCGCGAGTCCTTCAGCGCGAGCAGCGCGCCGAAGAACTTCGGCAGGAAGAGCACGGCCACCGTGATCGACAGCAGCGCCACGATCTCTCCATCCCGATACTGCGGCCAGGTTGGAAACAGCGCGTACGAGCCCGGCTTGAAATACTGGTACCCGTGGATGGCGTCGAGGATGACCACGGTGGAGCTCAGGAGCAGCACCAGCAGCCATAGCGGAGAGCTGGCGTAGGAGAGTACGCCGGTGACGAGGTGCAGGCGGCTCAGCCAGTTCAACCCCCGCATGGGCAGGAGGCCGAGGTGCTGCAGATTGCCCTGCGCCCAACGGCGGTCGCGCGCCGCGTAGTCGATGATGTTGGAAGGCACCTCTTCCCAGCTACCGCTGTCGTCCGGTACCAGCCACACCTGGAATCCGGCACGGCGCATGAAGGCCGCCTCCACGAAATCGTGGCTCAGGATCTCGCCGCCGAGCGGCGCGGCACCGGGCAGGCGCGGCAGATCGCAGAAGGCGGCGAAGGGCTTCAGCCGCAGGATCGCGTTGTGGCCCCAATAGTTGCCGTCTCCCAGCTGCCACCAGCTGAGGCCGCTCGCGAGCATCGGGCTCGACAGCCGGGCGGCAAACTGGATGAGGCGTGCGAAGAGCGTCTCCCGGCCCGCGGGCAGCGGCAGCGCCTGGATGATGCCGGCCTGCGGATGCGCATCCATGAGCCTGGCCAGCATGACCAGAGCCTCGCCCGACATGATGCTGTCGGCATCGAGCACAATGGCGTAGTCGTAGGCGCCGCCCCAGGCGCGCACGAAATCAGCGATGTTGCCGGCCTTGCGTCCTGCATTTTCCGCCCTGCGGCGGTAAAAGATACGCCCGCGGGCATGATGGCGCGCCGCGAGCTCGCGCCAGGCGGCTTCCTCCGCCGCCGCGATCTCGAGCTTACGGGTATCCGAAAGAATGAAGAGATCGAACGCCGCCTGCTCCGGCAACCGCACCAGCGAGGACCAGATGACATCGAGTCCGGCGATGACGCGGGCGGTCTCCTCGTTGTAAATCGGCATGACGATCGCGGTGCGGCCCGTGAGGGGCCGGCCGGCGAGCGCCTCCGGCTTGAGCGACACCGGATCGCCGCCCCGCAGGCGGACCACGAATCCGGCGGCCGCCGTCCAGAATGCGCCCGTGATCCAGACGAAAAGAATGTAGAAGAGCACCAGGCCTGCCCACTTCAGGCCGGTCAATCCGTTGGCGGCGAGAATGTCACCCATCATCGCGGTCGCCGCCGCCGCCGTGAGCAGGGTCAACGAGAGGAACAGCGCCCGGCGCCAATGACCGGCGCGGCGCCACCGTCGATCGGTGTCCACTCCTACGCTCCCGCCGGTGTCCACTGATACGTCCACGTCTCGGTCAATGCCTCGCCATACAAATCGAGGTAACAACGCAAATCGACCGGCTGGTCACCCCCAGGTTTCACCTGCAGGATGACGCGCCAGGCACCGTTCTCCGACAGTCGCTGAACGGTGACATGAGTAATAGTACCGCCGTCCGCGGATACGTCCGCATGCACTGGCTGCGACGGCAACAGGGAATCGAGGTCACCGCCGGCGAAGTCGATGAGAACAAGGCGCATGCCTGACACCGGGGTGGTGCCGTTCAAGACCGGGCCGAACCGCGTGCCGACGACCTTGCCGCCCGGCGGCCACCCGCCGCCGGAGCCCATGTACGCCGACATCAGATACGAGAAGCGGATCGGTGAGTGCGGCACCACCGGGGCGGCGGGCACCCAGTAAGCGTCGATGTTCTGATGTATTTCCTCGTCGCTCGGGATCTCGACGAGCTCTATGCCGCCCTTGCCCCAGTTGCCGAGCGGCTGAATCCAGTAGCTCGGCCGCCGCTCGTACTGCGAGTCCGGATCCTCATAATCGGCGAAGCTCCGATCGCGCTGGATGAGGCCGAAACCCTTGGGGCTCTGGTCCATGAAGCGGTTGACCTGCAGCTTCGACGGGTTATCGAGCGGGCGCCACAGCCACTCGCCCGTGCCGGTCTGCATCATCAGGCCGTCGCTGTCGTGTACCTCGGGGCGCCAGTCGTCGAAGGGACGCCCCTCCGAGCTCTCGCCATAGAGGAACATGGAGGTAAGTGGCGCGATACCAAGCTTGGCTATCGCCCGCCGCGGGTAAAGCACCGCCGACACCTGCACCTGGGTCACGGTGCCCGGTCGCACCTCGAACTGGTAAGCGCCGGCGAGGCTGGGGCTGTCGAGGAGCGCGTAGATGGTGAGAACCCGCTGATTGGGCTCCGGTCGGACCAGGTAGAAGTCGGTGAAATACGCATACTCCTCGCCCGCGGGTGAGGCCGTGTCCAGGGCCAGTCCCCGAGCCGACACGCCGTAGCCCTCATTGCGGCCGAGTGCGCGGAAATAGGAAGCGCCCAGAAAGGCGATCACCTCGTCTTTGTAGCCGGGCGAGTTCAAGGGGTAGTGCACGCGCAGGCCTGCGAAGCCGAGGTCGCCCGAGATCTGTACGTGAGGCACGCCTTTCCCGAACTGGAACATTGCGGGGTTGTAGACCACCGGCCGCACGCCCGACGGCAGCACCTCGTAGATATTCACCCGCCGGTCGAAATTGAAACCGCGATGGAAGAATTGCACCTCGAACATCGACTGGCCGTGCCACAAGGCGGCGGCTGGCCGGAAGGTGATGCGCCGATACTGATCATAGGAGAGAGTCGCCAACGCCCGGGGCAGCGGTGTCGAGCGGATGTGGTAGGGGCGCGCCGCACGCTCCTGCGCCAGCCGCTGGACGGAAGCGAACGTGAATGCAGGCGCCTGCGGCTGCTGCGGAGTGCTGGCCGTCTGACCGATTGCAGAGGTCAGCAAGAGGAGCGCGACTGTGGCGGCGGCCAGCTGCGTTCGTTGAAACAGTAACACCAAGGCTCCCCGGGCTATCCGGCTCAAGCGATTCGCTCATGCCGCGCCCGGTCGTCGCGGCACAAACAGAGCCCTTCCGTCGCCATCGAGCGACAGTCCGTTAGCTCTGCATTGGTGAGGTCCGGAGGGATTCTGGCAGGGTAACTCATTTGTCGTGTCTGAAAAACGTGTCGGACGTGGCTGACGCCCAAACGGAAAGTATGACACCGCCGGCGGCCACAGCGCTCGTGGGAGAGAGGTCGCACGGCGCGCGGTGACCGGGCGCACCCGATTGGGAGGGACTCAGGGCGCCGCGCACCGTGCTGGTGCAATCACGGCCCCCAGGGCGCTCAGATCATACATAAGCCTCTGATTATTCAAGGAAACATCACCTGGCATGGGCCGTGCTTGAGCCGCGTGCCCACGAACCTCCATCGGCAAATCAGAGGGTCCCCATGCAGAAGCTTTTGTTGCGGCGAATTCCCTTCGCGGCGCTGCTCACCGCGGCCGGCGCGATGCCGGCCGGCGCGCTCGCGGCCGACACACCGGCCGCCACCTTGTCGCAGCTACTGGCCAACTCGGGCATCACGGAATCGGGGTATGTGGCGGCCTCGTACTACCACTCCTCCGGGACCGACACCTATCATCAGTTCGATACCTCGCACGACAGCTTCCAGCTCGATCAGGCGGCACTGCAGCTCGCCTACCAGCCCAAATCCGGATTCGGCGCCGTCGTGGACGTGATCGCCGGCGAGGACGCGAAGATCGTCGACGCCGCCGAGAGCGCCGGCGGCAGCGGAAATTCGCTCGACATCCTGCAGGGGTTCGCCCAGTACGTCGCGGGTCCCGTGACCGTGCAGGCGGGCAAGTTCACCACTCTGGCGGGCGCCGAGGTCATCGCGCCCACGGGGGATGCGAATTTCTCGCGCTCGCTCCTCTTCTTCGCGGAGCCGATGACTCATACGGGGCTGCGCGCGACCTATGCGGTCACCGACGAGCTGCGCGTGATCGCAGGGGTCAACAACGGCTGGAACTACACGCAGGTCGACTCTGGCTCAAAGACGGGCGAGCTCGGAATATCCCTGACTCCCAACAGGCTCTTCTCGCTGACCGCGCAACTCTACGCCGGTAAGGACCCGGTCTATGGTGCGGAGCGGACGCTGATCGACACCGTCGCGAGCTTCAATGCGACGTCCGCGCTGTCCTTCGTGGTGAGCTATGACTGGGGCAGGCAGGAGGCGGGGCCGTCCACGCCGGCGGGCCTCACCGGCGGCGGCTGGGAAGGCATCGCCGGGTATGTCAATTATCAGTTGAGCGGCCGGTGGCGCGTCTCGGTGCGCGCGGAATATCTGGACGACAAAGACGGCACGACACTCGTGACGGGCGCGCGGCAGAGCCTGAAGGAAGGTACGGTAACATTGGGTTACGACCCGGTGGCCGCCTTCGAGCTGCGGCTCGAGGGCCGCTACGACACCTCGAGCGAGGCGACCTTGCTCAAATCCACCACACCGACGGCGATCTTCAGCGATGACCAGACGGAAGTCGCGGTGCAGGGCGTCTACAAATTCTGATCATTCGGCACCCACCCGGCGGGCGATGAGCCCGCGTCCCGGATCGTAGCCCAGGATCGCCAGGGCCATGAAGACGATGAGAGCCCCGATGACAATGGCGCACGCCTCGCCATTGAACTGCTCGTACAGCGCGAAGCGCACCAGCTCGACCGCATGCGTGAAGGGGTTGACCATGCAGATGTAGTAGAGCTTCTGGTTCGCCTCGCGCACCGTCCAGAGGGGGTAGAGTGCTGAGGATGCGAAGAACATCGGGAAGATGACGAAGTTCATGACGCCCGCGAAATTCTCGAGCTGCCGGATCGCCGACGAGATGAACAGGCCCAGCGCGCTCAGCATCATGCCCGACAGGATCAGGGCCGGGAGCACCGTGAGGTACCCGATGGGCGGCGGTTGGATTCCCCAGAAATAGGCGATGCCCAGGAAAACGTACGCCTGCAGGACCGAGACGGCCACCGTCGCAACCATCTTCGAGACCAGGAGGTACCAGCGCGGCAGCGGACTCACCAACAGCGTGCGCATGCTGCCCATCTCGCGGTCCCATACCATCGACAAGGTGCTCTGCATGGCCTGGAAGAGCTGGATCATGCCGATCAGGCCGGGAGCGATGTATTCCTCGTAGGGTATGTAGGTCTGGTAGGGCGGGATGATCGAGACGCCGAGCACGAAGCGAAAACCGGCGGCGAAGATCACCAGCCACACCAGCGGCCGCACCAGTGCCGCGATGAAACGACCGCGCTGGTTGAGGAAGCGCAAGCCCTCCCGCCACACGATGCCGCGCATGCAGCGGTAATAGTGGACCGCCTTCATTCGCTGCGCTCGCCGGTCAGCTTGTCGAACGCCTCGCGGATCGATGCGGCATTCATGCGCTGGACCACATCCGGCACCGGTCCTTCGGCCAGCACCCGGCCCCGGTGCAGCACGATGACGCGCGCCTCGGAGTCGACCTCGTCGATCAGATGGGTTGCCCAGAGCGCGGCGAGTCCCTCCTCGCGGCACAGCATGCGGACATGATCGAGCAGGAACTGGCGACTCGCGATGTCCAATCCAACCGTCGGCTCGTCGAGGAGCAGCATCTTCGGCCGATGGATCAGAGCGCGTGCGATCTCCACGCGACGCCGCTGGCCCCCGCTCAAGGTGCGCGCCTTTTCGTGCATCCGATCGGTCAGGCCGACGCGCTCGATCTCACGCTCGATTCGGATCGCGGCCTCACGGCGCGGCAGTCCATGGAGGGCGGCGTGATAGGACAGGTTTTGCGTCACTGAAAGGTCGGAATCCAGGGTCGGCAGCTGGAACACGACGCCGAGCCGGGCGAGTGCTTCGGAGGGTTTCTCTTTGATTTCCCAACCGAAGATGCGGATCGAGCCGCCGCGGTGATTGTAGAGCCGGGTGATCAGGGAGAAGAGCGTCGTCTTGCCCGCGCCGTTGAGGCCGAGCAGCATGGTGCGGTCGCCGCGGTTGAGCTCGAAGGATACGTTGCGCAGCGCCTGCCGTTCTCCGAACGCGTGGCTCAGCCCGGCGACGACGAGCGGTGGGGCCTCGGCGCCCGGCGCGCCCGTCGCTCTTCCGTCCGCGGTGTCTGTCGTGAGGTCCAACGTTGCGCCTATCACCGCCTCATGCCCGGCCACTCCAATATGCCACAACGGGGCGGCACGATTCACTCCACGGGCGTCGCCGTGGCGGCGGCGCCAATCAGCTCCCGGTGACGGCGCAGGATCTCGTCACGCAGCCGCTCGATCTCCGCGCCGCCGTGGCGGCGGTTGCGCGCCAGGCTCACCGGGACGTCCGCCACCACATGGCCCGGCGTACCGGACAGCAGCACCAGGCGGTCGGCGAGCATCAGCGCCTCGCGCATGTCGTGTGTCACGAACAGCACGGTCGTCGGCCGCGCGGTCCACAGCTTGAGCAGGAGGTCACGAAGTTGCTCCACCGTATCGTGATCGAGTGACACGAAGGGCTCATCCATCAGCAGCAGATCCGGCTCGATCGCGAACGCCCGGGCTATGGCCACGCGGCGGCTCATTCCCACTGATAGCTGCGGCGGATAAAGATCCTGCGCCTGGGGCAGGCCCACCGCCTTCAACAGGTCTTTGACTTGGCTTTCGGCTCGAGGCTTCGGCAGCACCAGGGCGATGTTCTCGTAAACCGTCCGCCAGGGAAGGAGGCGAGGCTCCTGAAAGACGTAGCCCACTCGCGCCGGCTGCCCATCGGGACGGGGGGCGAGCCGAACCTCGCCTGCAAAATCGCGGTCGAGCCCGGCGACGATATTGAGAAAGGTCGTCTTGCCGCAGCCCGATGGGCCCACGACGGCCACGAACTCGCCGGCGGCCACCTCGAGCGAGAGGCCGGCAAGCGCCACATGGGGGCTCGCACCGCGCGCACGCGCATACCGCTTCTCGCGGATTTCCGCCGCCAGGGCTGGGGTCACCGGCGCCACGCCGAAGCACGCCGCTCCAGCGGCTGGAAGATCACCCACTCGATCAGCTGAATGACGATCATGAAAGCGATGCTGTAAGCGAGGATGTGCGTTACGTCGAACTGCTGGAAGTAGAGCTCGATCTCGAAGCCGACGCCGTTGCTTCGTCCCAGCAGCTCGACGATCAGCACGATTTTCCACACCAGGGCGAGGCCCGACCGCGCGGCCGCGAACACGTAGGGATAGAGCTGCGGCAAGATCACATGCCGCAGCGTCCGCCAGCGGCCGACGTGGAAGCTCGCCGCCATGTCCGAATAGTCGCGATCCAGCGCGCGGGCGCCTTCGCGCAAAGTCACGGCGGTGTTCGGGATCTTGTTGACGGCCACGGCGCCGATCGCCGCCGCCTCGGTGAGCCCGAACCAGACATAAGCCAGTACGATGATCACGAGCGCCGGCAGGTTGAGGAGCAGCACGAGCCAGCTATCGAAGAGAGCATCTACGGTTCGCGAGCGACCCATCACGATGCCGATCGCGGTCCCGATGACCATCGCCACGACGAAGGCAGCGGCAACCCGTGCCAGTGTGACACCGAGATGGAAAAGCAGCGGACCGTGGACGCACTCCTCGGCCAGGACAGCGAACACGGCGCTGGCCGATGGCAGCATCCGGCTGTGGACCGCATCGGCCACGACCTGCCACACCAGGATGAAGAGGGCCACGGAGCCGATACGCTGTGCCACCGACGATGCCGCGATCCACGACGAGGCGCGCCGTGCGGTGATGGCCGCGCTCATTCAGTAACTCACGCTATCGAGAAACGTGCCCGGTTGCAGGGTGGGGCTGGAGCCGACCAGCGCTTGACCGCCGGTTTTCGCGAAGACTGCGTACAGCGCGGCGGCTTCACGCCGTTCTTCCTTGCCCCAGTGAGCCGGGATGCCGGCCCGGAATGCATCGCGCAGCGCCTTCAGCTCCGCAGGGCTGTGGGCACCCGTCCTGGATCCCAGCCAGTTCCATTCGGCATCGGAAGTCGCCAGGATGGACTCCGCCTCGCGCGTGGCGCTCACGAAGGCGGCCAACGCGCGCGGATTCTGCCGCGCCCAACGCTCCGATACGACATACCCCACGAGCGGAATCGCGGTCTTGAAGCCGAGCTGCCGCAAAGCATCGCTCATCGACAGGACGGCCGGCAACCCACGGCTCTCCAGCGGCGCGGCAAAGTTCCAGTAGGTCAGCACGGCATCGAGGCGGCCCGCCAGCAACTCATGGTTGAGAAGAGGCGGGGCGCCGAACGCCAGCCGCGCGTCGTGCGCGATGTCGAAGTGCTGCTTCCGGGCGAGCGCCTGCACGATCACCCAGCTCTTGTCGAGCGGGCTGCCAGCCACACCGAGCCGCCGATCCCGCAGGTCGGCGAGCCCGTGGATGGGTGCGCCGCGCGCCGCGACCAGGGCGCCCACGGCGGTGGAAAACGGGAAGAACGTCCAATCGGCGCCGGCCGCGCGCTGGCGCGAGACCCACAGCCAGTCCGACACCACGCAATCGACGCGTTTTGCCTGCAGCGCCACCAGCGTCGCCTGGTTAGTTGCCAATTCCAACGTCTCGATGTCGAGGCCGAAGGTCTCGTCGAGCTCATGATGCTCGATGACATCCATGACCCAGCTCACGGTGCCGAACTTCAGGACGCCGATGCGAAGCGTGGGGTCCGCCCGGGCGAGTGCGGGTCCGGCCAGGCTGGCCACGACAAGCAAAAGGGCCCACAGGCGGACGCGCAGGTCAGTCGTGTGAGTCGCGCGCATGGTCAGCTCACGGGATTACGGCGATACCCCACGGCAGGCGCCCGACCGGAACCGACTTCACCGCCTTGAGCGAAGACACGTCGATGATGGTCACATCATTCGTGAGGCCGTTTGCGACGTAGAGCTTGCCGCGGTCCGCGCTGAACGAGAGCTGCCACGGCCGTTGCCCCACCAGGATGTACTGCTTCACCTCATAAGTCCTGGCGTCGACTACGGCCACCCGATTGGCGCGGCCCAGGGCCACGAAGGCCGTGCGACCGTCCGCCGTGAACTGCAGTCCGACGGGGCCGATGTACTGCCTGTCGACGCCGGGAATATCGAAGTTGATGACGTGTACGATCTGATGGCTTTTCGGATCTATGACCGAAACCGTGCCCCCCACTTCCGAGGAGACCCACAGATACCGCTGATCCGGAGTGTAAATCGCAACCCGCGGCCGCGTATCGACGAGGACATTTGCCACGACTTGCCAAGTCCTGGTGTCGATGAAATGGGCCATGCTGGTCTCCTCCGAAACGACCACCACGGTACGCCCGTCCTTGCTGACGGCGAGACCCTCAGGCTCTATCCCGACCTGGACTTGGGTGATCCACTTGCCGGTGGCGTAGTCGATCACCGTGACCAGAGCGTTGTTCTCATTCGATACATAGAGTTTATCGCCGGAGATCGACATGGCCAGCGTTTCGGGGTCCGGGCCGGTATTTATCCTGCGTATCACTTTCAGCGATTTGGTGTCGATGACATCGATGTTGCTCGAGTCGCCGTCGCATACCAGAACGGCCTTATGGTCCAGAGTCTCCACGATTCCGCGGGGCCGCTGGTCGGTCGGGATCGTGGCGATGATTCTGTAGCTGGCGCCGTCGAGGACGGTCACCGTATTGTCGACTTCGTTCGAGACGAAGAGCTCGCTGGCGCGCGTCCTTGCGGCGAAGGAGCACAAGAGGACGGCCGACACGAGGAGCGCGGTGCGGCCGCCGGTCATTGCGCGAGACGGCATTGTGTCTCCGGCTGATCGAAGCCCAGGGTGTCGGTCGTATTCCCGGGGTGGAGAAAGCCGTTCTGCGGCGACATCGAGATGACCATCAACGGCTGCGCAATGAGCACCGGCTGACGCAGCTGCTGATTCCAGGAGCGGAACGTCAGGCCCTGCCCCTTGAAGGCGGCGACGAGGAAGTTGTCCGACCTGAGATATGTGCGTATTCCGGCCGGCGATATCTGTCGCCCGCGCATGACCGCCTCACCGACGATACTGACGGCAAGCCAGCCGCCGTAGTCGCGCTCGGTCATCGCGCGATGAGCGAAGAGATCGAACCTGTGCTGCATCTGCAGGGCGGAATACGACTGGAACGCCGGGGTCCAGGCGGCCGCGATCAGGCCTTGCGTCCCCACGACCGGACGCGCGGCGAACGTGTTGTAGGGAAGATAATCGCCGAACAGATCGGTCTCGTCCGCGACGAAGAGAACGTCGTAGTCGGACCCGATCTGCGTCGCGAGAGGCATCTGCGTTTGAATCTGCTGATAGCCGGTGTCGCTGCGGCGTGAGCCGGGGTTGTAAGCGTAGTTCTTGGCGGCGACGATGCGGGCACCATAGCGGGTGGCGGAGCGGCGCACGTCCGCCGCATAGACAGCGTCCTGCAGCGTCGGCCCCTGAAGGAGAAACCACCGCGTCCAACGTTTCTCCACCAGGAATTGCGCCAGGGCGTCGGCCCGCATCGCCTGGCTCGGAAGCACGTGAAAGACGCTCGATCGGCAATCCTGCTGCCGCAGACTATCGTCGGTCGTCCTCATGTCGAGGATCAACGACCCCTTCGCGGCCGGGGAATCGGCGAGCTTCAGGAGATCGTCCGCACGCAGGTCGGCCACGATGACCAACGATCCGCGCGCGAACAGCCGCCGGGACTGGGCGGCGACGTCGGCGCCCGCGGGCAGGATCTCGACATAGAGCTTGAAGTTCCAACCCAGGAACTTTCCGGTCGTGTTGATCTCCGCCGTCGCCTCCCGCGCACCTGCCAGCCCCTCATCCGCGGGATGGGTCTCGAGGAGCGAGGGCATGATCCCGGTCTCGGGATACGCTTCGCTGAGGTAGACGATGGGGAAGGCACGCGGGGCGGCAGCGCCTGCGGCCACTGCATCGCAGGGCCCGCTCACGCCGAACCACAGGCTCAGCGTGAGCAGCCCGAGTCCTACGACAGCGCGCCGCACGATCAGGCGCCGGTCACTTCTCTTTGTGCTCCGGAGGCCCGGTGTAAGCCGAGCGGATCCAGGTGATGATCTTCCATAGATCGTCATCGCTCTTGATCAGGGGGCCCATCGAGGGCATCGGACCGGTAACGTTCACCAACGCCTTGACCGTATAGCCTTCGGCCTGAAGTTTTTGCGATCCAAGCGAGATCAGCCTGAAGAGAGTGTCGTCATCGCCACCGTAGATCCAGACACCGGTGATCAGCGGAGGACACATGCCGCCGCCGCCGCCGCCGCCGTGACAGCCGTTGCACCCATAGTTGAAGAACAGCTTGTGTCCTTCCTCGGCGATCTTGGCGTTGCCGTCGTACGGGTTGTGGAGCGACCCCTTCGGAGCCTTTGCAACTACCTCCAGCGGCGGCTTGCCCGTGATGCCATTCGCTTTGGCGGTGTCGGCGGAGCCGGCGGCGCCGGCCGGGGCCTTCGAGCATCCCGCGGCGAGCAGCGCCAAAGTGAAAACGACTACGCCTGCTAAGCGTCTCATGGTTACCTCCGCCTGTTGAATACGGTGTGTCGCCCGCCTAGCGGCGAGCGAGCAAATCGAGGATCCGTATGGCGCCGAGATTGTCGTTCTCGACTGCGATATCGCGCGCGGTCTCGCCCGCCGCCGACTTGATGTGCGGGTCAGCGCCGGCCTGAATCAGCAGGCCGATCATCTGGGAATTGTCCCGCGCGGCCGCGATCATGAGCGCGGTGACACCGTCGGCGTTGGTCGCATTCACCTTTGCCTTGTGGGCCAGCAGTGCGCGAGCGATGTCGATGGGCCCATGATTCTGCAGCAACTTGACGTCCCGGCTCTGCGGCGGCAGCTCGCTCGCGATTACCATCAGCGGCGTCAGCCGATGCTCGCTTGCAGCGGTGTTCACGTTCGCCCCCGCCTGAATGAGCTCGTACGCGGCGTCGAGCTGACCTTCCTCGATGGCTATCGAGAGCGGCGTATAGCCGGTGGGGCCTCCGGTCTCGATGCCCGCGCCGTGCGCCACCAGAAACCGGATGGCCGGCGCCTGGTTGCGCATGGCCGCGCCCATGAGCGGGGTCTGCCCGTCGCTGTCGTGGCGATCGATCTTGGCGCCGTGCGCGACGAGAAGCTGCATCATCGGAATGCATCCGGCGCGGGCCGCAGTCTCTAGGGGCGGTGTTCCCAGGTTGTCCCATTTGTTGACGTCGGCACCCTTGCCGATCAGATACGCGGCCCGGTCCACATCGTTGGACACAACCGCGTCGGCGAGCTCTTTGTTGACGTCCGAACCCTCGGCGAGCCACTTGTCGACCTCCGAGCGCGCAACCGTCCAATGCATCGGCTTGCTCTCGTTCGAGGCTACGGACGTGCGGGCGGTGTAGCCGCCGTTCGTCGGCAGGTCACCGGGAACGATGCAGTCGGCGCACTTCACCAGCGGAACGCCGTACTGCCTGAGGATCTTTTCGATCTCGGCGTGATGCGCCTGCAGCGCGTCGTCGAGCGCGAATTTCAGCAGCACGGCGCCCTGTGGCACGGCTATCCCCAGGCTGAATTCCATCGGCACCACATTGTCCATCAGGTTCACCGGCTGAATGGTGACCGGCGCACCCTTCATCGTCTTCACCCAACCGGCCATCGGTCCCCAAGCGGCGGCGACATCGAGCTTGCCGTCCACCACTTCCTGGACCTGCCGCCAGGGCTGATGCGCCGGGACCCACTCCGTGTCGGTGCTCACCGGCCAGACCTGGACGTTGGAGACGACGCCATGATTCGAGAGCGCCTGGCGCAATGCCGAGATCTGGAACACACCCAGGCGCAGCTGCCGCAGACGCGGATCGTTCAGGCTCTTGATGGAAAGCTTCTCATCGTTCCGCCAAACCAACACGTAGGTCGTGCGGTAGATCGGAACAGTGGACAAAGTATCCGGATAGTTGGAGGGCATGTCCAAGAGCAGGTCGCATTGGTCTGCCTGCCCGAACGCCTGGCCCACGATGTTTCCGGTATAGGAACGCCAGTAGTAGCTCACCTTGGCGTCCATCGCCTTGGCGAGCACGGCGAGAATCTTGTTCTGAAACCCCTCTCCGGCGCGATCGGAGAGCGGCATGTTGCCGGGATCGGCGCAGACACGAAGAGTGCTGAAGTGCGTGCTGCGGGCGGCCTGCTTGGCGGCGTCTATCTCGGCCTGATCGAGCTCGTCGAAGTTCTTGCCTTCCCAGGGCCCCTGCAACCCGGAGGGGTTGGTCTGTGCGTGGGGCGGGTTGGTGTCGGCAAATGCGGGAGGAGCGAGGAGGACGGCGGCGATCAACGAAATGGCCGCCGGTCTCGCACAGCGGCCAAGGAGCATTAAGGACATCGCATATCCTTGTCGAAGGCGATCATGGTACCCCGCGGAGCCGGAGCCCGCGCTGCCGCGGGGTACCAAAAAGGCTAGTCTCTATCCCTTCCTTCGGCAACTAGTCCTGCAGACGGAACGTATACAGGGCGCCGCCCTGCGGAATATGGTTCAAGCCCGTTGCCTTGGCCATCGCCGTGGCACCGATCGCCCCATATTTGTCGTTGAGGTCGAGCCCTGCCGTCACGGGCAGCCCGATCCAGCCGCCGATTCCACAGAAGACCGATACGTACTGGTGTCCTTTGATCTGATAGGTGATCGGATTGCCGATGATTCCCGAGCCGAGCTTGCGCGACCAGAGGATCTTGCCGGTCTTGCGGTCCAGGGCGCGGAAGTCACCGCCGAGGCTGCCGTAGAACACGAGGCCGCCCGCGGTGTTCAGCGTTCCACCCCAGTTCGGGTACTTGTCCGGAACGTCCCAAACCGTCTTTCCGGTCACTACGTTGAACGCCTTGATCCGACCCGAGACGCCGGCCTTGTCCTCGTACATGTACACGTTTGCGAAGACGTAGACCACGCCCTGCTGCATGCTGGTGCGAGTCTGCGGCGTATCCTGCATGCACCAATTGTTCGTCGGCACATAGAAGATCTGTGGATTTTGCGGATCGACGGACGCGGGCTGCTGATCCTTACCGCCCATCGCCGACGGGCAGGCCTGCGCCATCTGATTCACCAGCAAGGGCGAGTGCTCGTACACCTTGACGGGGCGGCCCGTCTTCATGTCGACCTTTTCTGCCCAGTTCACCGTCACGTACTTGTGCGCCTCGAGAAGCGTGCCGTCCGTACGATCGAGAACGTATACGAAGCCGTTGCGGTCGAAATGGACGAGCACCTTGCGCGTCCTGCCGTCGATCTTCATGTCGACCAGGATCGGCTCGTTGACGCCGTCATAGTCCCACTGATCGAACGGCGTCATCTGATACACCCACACCACCTTGCCGGTATCGACGTTCCTGGCAAAGATGCTCATGGAGTATTTGTTGTCCCATTTGCCCGAGTTGCAGGCTTCCTGCGTGGGCGGATTGGCGCCGCAACGATACGAGGGACTCCAGAGACCGGGGTTGCCCGACCCGTAGTACACGAGCTTGAGCTCCGGGTCATAGCTGTACCAGGCCCAGGCCGCTCCGCCACCGCGCTTCCACTCGTCGCCGGGATAGGTCAGCCCGAGGTTGTGGCCGGCGGTGCCGTACTGCGGATTGTCCTTGTTGGTCTCGGACGTAAAGCCCATCTCGTTGTCCGTGCCGTTGTCCCAATATCTCCAGACCAGCTTGCCGGTCGCGAGATCGTAAGCCTCCATCCGTCCGCGCGCCGCGAACTCGTCGCCACCGAAACCGGTGATCACCTTGTCGTTGGCGATCAGCGGCGCGTTGGTCACGGTCTCGCCTTTGTCCGGCCACGCGTGCTTGACTTCCCAATCGACCTTGCCGGTCAGGGCGTCCAGCGCGATGAGATATCCATCGAGGGTGTTGAAAACGACCTTGCCATCGGCATAGTTCAGACCGCGGTTGACCGTATCGCAGCAGGCGCGCGGCACGGCCGAGAGATCGCGATCCGTCTTCTTGACGTAATTCCAGACTTCGACGGGATGATCCGGATCCGACAGATCCAACGCCTGCACGATGTTCGGCCAGGCGCTGACGAAGAACATCATCGGCTTGCCGTTGACATCGACGACGATCGGCTGGCCCTCGTGGCCGCGCAGCGCGCCCGTCGACTGTGACCAGATCATCTGCAGATGTTTGACCGTCCGCGGATTGATCTGCGTCAGCTTGCTGTGGCGATCGAGCGCGAGGTTCTGCCCCATCGATGGCCACAGATCAGGGTTGGCGCTGGCCTGCATCTCCTCGGCGTCCGACCCTTGCGCAAAGGCCGTCGTCCCGCAGGCCAAGCCCGCCGCCAAGATGATTGCTGCCGGCGCGAGCACCCTGCGCCAATTTAATGATTTCATATGTCCCCCATAGGTGAGAAGGACCGGAACTGATGGCTCATATCTCCTCCAAATTCTTGGTTTTTCGGAAATACGTCGCTGCCTCCAGCGCTCCTCCACCAGAACGCACAGGGGAAGCGGCGCCCTCCAGGGCGGACATGGTTCTGCGACGCATGTCGGGCACGTCTGCGTTTGTCGGGGGCTATGAATACACCCGGCGATAACGCCCTGCAACCGCAAACACGGCTGGAATGCGCTCCGCCGCAATGCGGGGCACAATGTGTCGCGCGAGTGTGTCAACAATGGAACGCCATGTCTCTCGCGCGGGACCTGACATTACGTCCCTGTAAGACGCGCGATGGACGCGGGTCTAACACCGTGGGAGCCGCAGCTTCAGCGTCACCGCGTCGCGGGCAAAAGGCTTCGGCGAAATCCGCACGCGAGCCGCATCGGCATTGCGCACCCAGCGGGACGGACCGTGTCACCGCCCGCCGGTAAGTAGACTGGGCCGCGCCATGGCTTGGGTCGAGCCGTGGCGTGCCTGGGTCGGGCCCTGCCAGGTACCCCCTGCCGGGTACCCCATGACGGTGGGGCGGTCGGGCCCGCGCTCGTGCACCCCATCCCAAAGGCCCGCCGCCGTTGCCTGTGGGGCCGGTAACCGTGGTATGTTTACGCGGTTTTACCGGCCACCCCGTGGAGCCCCTGACCGCCATGCCGCCCAGTCCCACCGCACCGAGCTCCTCGTCCACAGCCGCCACTGGGGCGCCCCTGATCTGGACGAATACCCTTCTGTTTTCATTGACATTTCTGGCTTCGGCAGTACTCGTCCCCTGGTACGGCCTGAGCCACGGCTTCTCGACTTCGGCGTGGATTCTCTTCGGCGTCTTCCTGATCGCCAATGAGATGTCCATCACCGCCGGATATCACCGGCTGTGGGCCCACCGTACTTATGAGGCGCATTGGACCGTGCGCCTGCTCTACGTCATCTTCGGATCCATGGCGCTGCAGAACAGCGCCTGGGCCTGGTGCAGCGGCCACCGCCGGCACCACCTCAACGTCGACGACGTGGATCGTGATCCGTACTCCGCTCTGCGCGGCTTCTGGTTCTCGCACATCGGCTGGATGGTGCGGGAGTACCCGAGCGGCCACGAAGACTTCAGCAACATCCCGGACCTGCGGCGCGACCGCCTGCTCGCCTTTCAGCACCGGCATTATGTAGCGCTGGTGCTCGCCACCAATTTCGGGCTGCCCTTCCTGGCGGGCTGGCTGGTGGGCGATCTCTGGGGCACCTTCTTGCTCGCGGGCGTGCTGCGGCTGGTGCTGAGCCATCACTTCACCTTCTTCATCAACTCGCTGGCGCACATGTGGGGCGAGCGCCCGTACACCGAGGAAAACACCGCGCGCGACAATCCGGTGCTGGCGGTGCTCACCTTCGGCGAGGGGTACCACAATTTTCACCACAATTTCGCGCACGACTATCGCAATGGCGTGCGCTGGTGGCAGTGGGATCCCACCAAGTGGCTGATCGCCAGCCTCAACGTGGTCGGCCTCACCCGCAAGCTGAAGCGCACGCCCGTATTCCAGGTACAGCGGGCACTGCTTTCGATGCAGTTCACGCGCGCACAGAGAAAGCTCGCGACCCTTCCCGTGGTGGCGGCGCCGTCACGGGTCAGTGAGCTGCGCCAGCGCGTCGCTCACGAATATGACACCTTCACCGCCGCCGTCAGCGAATGGGCCAAGGTGAAGGAGCAGTGGCTGGAGGAGAAGAAGCGCGCCGTCATCGAGCACTGGGAGCACGCCAGCTTCCAACAGCGCCTGAAGGAGCTCGAGGAGCGGCTGCGGCTGCAGCGGCGCAGGCTCCGGCTGTTGCAATCGCAGCTCGCCTAGTTCATGGGCGCTGGATCCGGGCATCCTGCCCGGCCCCAGCGCGGCGGCTTCAAAAGGCTCGACATTTGCGCGCCGCTCGCCGCCTGCGGCGGCGGGCACATCCATGTGCCTATAGGTTCGGAGTCGCACGAGGTTTCCTGATGGGACGCATCTTCGAAGTCCGCAAACACACCATGTTTGCGCGCTGGAACCGCATGGCGAAGCAGTTCGCGCGCATCGCCAAGGACATCACCATGGCGGTGAAGTCCGGCGGCTCCGATCCTGCCTCGAACCCGACGCTGCGCCGCGTGATCCAGAACGCGCGCGCCGTCAACATGCCGAAGGACAAGATCGAGGCGGCCATCAAGCGCGCCTCGGGGCGCGATGCGGCCCACTACCATGAGGTGCACTACGAGGCATACGCTCCCCATGGGGTGGCACTGCTCGTAGAGGCGGCGACCGACAATCCGACCCGCACCGTCGCATCGGTGCGCAACATCGTCACCAAGAACGGCGGCAATCTCGCCACTTCCGGCAGCGTGGGCTTTCTCTTCAAGCGCATGGGCGTCTTCCGCCTGGACCCCGCCGGTATCGATCAGGACGACCTCGAGCTCTACCTCATCGACCACGGGTTAGAGGAGATGGGCGAGAGCACGGGCGAAAAAGGGGAGGCGCAGCTCGTCATCCGCTGCGCGTTCGCCGACTTCGGCAAGCTGCAGGAGGCGCTGGAGGTGCGCGGTATCACACCGCTTTCCGCGGAGCACGAATACATCTGTACCGTGCCGACCGAGTTGCCCGAGGCGCAGGCGACGGAAGTCCTGGGGCTAATCGACAAGCTGGAGCAGGACGAGGACGTCCAGAGGGTCTTTCATACGCTCGTTTGAAGCGCTGGATCCGGCTCCTGCCGGGCCCGACGCGGTTGCAAGCAAAAGCGCGGTTTTTGCTCGCTTCCCGCCACCTGCGCGGCGGGGCACATCCATGTGCCTGGAAAGAGTTAAAGAGGTGGGTGCGCTCTGATTACGGGTGCGGCGCGGCCGGGGGCGGCTGCGGCGCCGGCTTCTGCGCCTGGATGCCGATCAGGTCGACGTCGAAGATCAGCAGCGATCCCGGGGGAATCGGCGGCGGCGAATTGAGGTCATAGGCGAGCTTCGGCGGGACGTACAGACGCCACTTCGCACCGGGCTTCATCAGCTTCAGAGCCTCCTGCCAGCCCGGAATGACCCGGTCCACCGGAAAGCTCGCCGGCTGCCCGCGCTTGTACGAGCTGTCGAATTCCGTGCCATTGAGCAGGGTGCCGCGGTAGTTCACGGTTACTGTATCGTCCGCCTTGGGCACGGTGCCCTGCCCCGCTTTCAGCACTTCGTATTGCAGGCCGCTCGCAGTGGTGACGATGCCCTTCTTCTTGCCGTTACGGGCAAGGAACGCGCGCGCCGCGGCGTGGTTCTTGTCGCCGACCTGCGCACGCGCCGCGACGATCATCGCGCGGACGCTCTGCTGGTTGGCGGGGCCGAACTTGGCCTTCCCGGCCAGCGCATCGCGCAGGCCCTGCATCAGCCGCTGCGTCGAGATGTCGTTGGCGTCGATCGACATCTGGCGCAGGCCCTGACCCACATTGAGACCCAGGCTGTAGCTGCCTTCGGACTTGATCTGCGCGGGGCTCTCGGCTTTCTTCTGCGCTGCGGCAGGCGCGTCGGCCCCCTGGGCGAGGGCGAGGCTGCTGAGACCGAGCAGGGCCGCGGCAGCGCAGGCCGCGGCGGGTCGGATCATGGTTCGTGCGACGACGTGCTTCATCGGGCGATTGTATATTGGCGGCGGGCCACTCGCGGTTCTTTCGGAAGCTTCACCTGATCGTCATCCGCCAACTCTGCCGCAGCTTCAACGAGGGTACGGGCGTGCACCGGGTGCTCGACGGGGCCGACGCGCACATCCAGTCCGGTGAGGTGGTCGCCATAGTGGGCCGCAGCGGCTCCGGCAAGTCGACCCTGCTCAACCTCTTGAGCGGCATCGACCGCGCGGACAGCGGCGAGGTGGCGGTCGGAGATCGGATCGTAACTTCGATGGAGGAACCGGAGCGCACGCTTTTCCGGCGCGCACACCTCGGGTTCGTCTACCAGTTCTTCAACCTCATACCGACGCTCGATGTGGAGGAGAACGTTCGCCTCGCCCTGGAGCTGAACGGAATCCGCGGCGCCGCGGCCGGCGAGCGCAGCGCCGCCCTTCTCGCGCAGGTCGGACTCGGCGATCGGCTGCGCAGCGCCGTCGACCGGCTGTCGGGCGGCGAGCAGCAGCGGGTCGCGATCGCGCGCGCGCTGGTCCATGAGCCTGCCGTTCTGCTGGCCGACGAGCCGACGGGCAACCTCGATGAGGAGACCGCGGCGCAGGTCATGCGCGTGCTCCTGTCCCTCACCAGGTTACGCCGGACGACAGTGATCATCGCCACTCACGATGCCTGGCTGGCGCGCAGCGCCGACCGCGTGCTGGAGCTGCGCGAAGGCAAACTGGTATCGGCCGATGCGGAGCGTGCTTCCACGCGCCGGACCGGTGTCAGCTGATGGCTCCCGCGCCCACACTGTGGGCCGCCAGTCTGCGCCATTTCCTGCGGCACCCGGCACAACTCGCGCTCGCCCTCGTGGCGCTCGCGGCGGGTGTCGCCACGATCGTTGCGGTGAGCATCGCCACGGCGAGTTCCCGCCGCGCATTCGAGCTGTCCATGCGGGCGGTGAACGGGCCTGCGACGCAGGTCATCATCGGCGGGCCGCACGGACTCGATGAAGCGCTCTATGTGCGGTTGGTGGCCGGCTCGCCGCCCACTGGCAACCCGCAGCCGGTCTTTGCACCCGTGGTGACCGGCTATGTCACCGTGCGCGGCCAAGTGATGCAGCTCGTGGGGGTCGACCCCTTCGCCAGCGCCGCGCTGGACGAGGTGCAGAACGGCGACGGCGCGAACACCGGACACGCCCTGGGGGCTTTGCCGTCATTGACAGGCTACGACGCGGGCTCCGCGCTACGCAGTTGGTTCCTCGACTCCGGTGCCGTCATCATGGACCCCCGCACAGCCCGACAATTGGGGGTTCGTACCGGCGCGCCGTTCACCGTGGACGTCGGCGGCACCCCGCAACCGGCTACTCTGATCAGCCTCATACGCAATCCCCGGCCCGGGGATGCCACGCTGATGATCACCGATATTGCGCAGGCCCAGGAGTGGCTGGGCATGACGGGCCGCCTCACGCGCATCGATGTCAGGATGCCGCGCGCGCCCGCAGACCGGGCGGCCCTCGCAAAGCTGCGGCGCGAGCTGCCGCCGGGAGCGCAGCTCGAGCAGGCTGCCGGACAGGTGCAGGAGACGCTGGACATGACGAGCGCCTTCTCCACGAATCTGACGGCGATGAGCCTGCTGGCCCTGCTCGTGAGCGCGCTTCTCATCTACGGTGCTGTCAGCTTCACCGTCGTCCAGCGCAGGCGCGTCATCGCGATCCTGCGCGCGCTGGGCGCGACCCGTCGGGAGATCCTCACCATCGTCCTCTGCGAAGCGGCCGCGCTCGGAGCGGCGGGAGCCGGACTCGGCATACTGCTGGGGATCGCCGTGGGCCATGGGCTCGTCCGCCTGGTATCGCAAACGGTGAACGATCTCTACTACGTCGTAGCGGTCCAGCAGGTCACAGTGCCGGCCGCAACCGTGGCCGAGGCGCTGGGCGCCGGCATCGGCACGGCGCTCATCGCAAGCCTCCTGCCGGCGCTCGAAGTGGCGGGCAGTGCCCCGCAGCTCGGTCTCAGGCGCTCCGTGCTCGAGGGCCGTGCAGCCCTCGCCGCCAGGCGCCTCTCCTGGCTCAGCCTCGTGCTCGCACTGGCTGCGTGCGCACTCATCGCGGGCTCCCGCCGCAGCGTCCTCGCCGGTTTCGCGGCGCTCTTTCTGCTTCTCGCGAGTGTCGCGGCACTGACGCCATGGGTGCTGCGCGCGCTGGCGAGGCTCGCTTCGCGGGGACTCGCCGGCTTCAGCTCCGTGGGGCGCCTCGCCCTGGAGGACGTCGCGGCTTCCCTCAGCCGCACCGGAGTCGCGGTGGCGGCGCTCGGCCTGGCGGTCGCAGCCATGATCGGCGTATCGATCATGGTGGAGAGCTTCCGGGTATCGCTGCGCCTGTGGCTGGAGCAGACCATGCGCGCGGACATCTACGTCGCGGCGCCGGGTCCCGGGGTCGGAAGCCCCGAGCGGCGGCTCGAGCCCGCCGTCCTGAACGCTCTGATCGTGGCTCCTGGAGTCGCCGACCACAGCGCCAGTCGGTCGGTGATCGTGCGCTCTTCGCGCGGCGCGATTGCTCTCGATGCCTTGCGCCTCGCACCGGGCAGCTACGCCGGCATCGAACTCACCGCGGGCGATCCGCGCGCCGTATGGAGCGCTTACGACCGCGGGGCGCTGCTGTTGTCCGATTCGCTCGCATGGCGGTTGGATCTGCGCCCGGGCGGCCGCCTGTCGCTGATCACCGCGTCGGGACCGCGCGAGTTCCCGATCGCAGGCATCTACCACGAGTATGGCAGCGGTCTCGGCAGCGCGATGATGAGCCTGGAAGTCTACCGCCGCCTGTGGCGCGACGACGCGGTGACCGCTGTTGGCCTGTATCTCGCGCCCGAAATCGATGCGGCCAGAGAGATCCCGCTCCTTCGGGCTGCCGCGAACGGACACCAGGCCCTGCTCATACGGTCCAACGCCGACATCCGTGCCATGTCGCTCGACATCTTCGATCGGACCTTCATCATCACGCGAGTGCTCTATTGGCTGGCGGCTGCGATCGCCGCCATCGGCCTGGTGAGCGCGCTCCTCGCCTGGGAGCTCGACAGGACCCGCGAGCTCTCGGTGCTGCGCGCGCTCGGGCTGACACCCCGTGGCACGGCGGCGATGGTCGCGGCGCAGACCGTCTTCATGGGGGGCGCAGCGCTCCTTGCGGCGATTCCTACGGGACTCATCATCGCGGTGGTGCTCACCAAAGTCATCGACAGACGCGCCTTCGGCTGGCACATCGAAATGCATCTGCACGCCGCGCAATTCCTGAATGCGCTCGCCCTGGCGCTGCTCGCAGCGTTGGGCGCAGCGCTCTACCCCGCATGGCGCACGTCCAGGGCACCGATCGCGGCGCAGATGAGGGACGAATAGAGTGCGCTCGCAAGCGCTGCTGGCGGCACTGTTGGCTCTGTCGGTGTCGGCTTCGTACACGCTGGCCGGAATGCCCTACCCGGCGAGCGGCGAGTCTTCCGGCTATGCGCAGGCCGTTGCACCCGTACCTCTCGAGTTTCCCGGGGACCAGGGCCCGCATCCGGATTTCCGCCAGGAGTGGTGGTATCTCACCGGCAACCTGGATTCCACCCGGGGAGAGCGCTTTGGTTTCGAGCTCACGATCTTCCGCTTCGCGCTCGCGCCGGACACGAAGTCGGAAAAAACCGGCTCCCGCACTGACGCTGAAAGCTCTTGGCGCACTCGTCAGATCTACCTTGGGCACTTTGCCGTCACCGATGTCGCGCGACGGAGATTTCGATTCGCGACGAAGCTTTCGCGCGGCGCGCTCGAGCTTGCGGGCGCGCGAGCGAACCCTTTCCGGGTCTGGGTCCATGACTGGCAGATCGCCCAGACCGCGGCGCCGGCCGAGGTCGCGGCGCCGGCGTCCGCCGCGAAGCACTCCACGGCGGATGCAACGACGTGGCGCGTGCAGGCCGGCGGGCGAGGCTATGCTCTGTCGCTCACCGCGCGGCCATTGCTGCCGCCCGTCCTCAACGGTCAGCATGGCCTGAGCCGCAAATCAGGAGAGCCCGGGAACGCCACCTACTACTACTCGATCCCGCGCGTTGCCGTTCAGGGCACGATGGTGCGCGATGGGCAGCCGCTGCAGGTGCACGGCCTCGCCTGGCTCGATCGGGAATGGGGCAGCGGCAGCCTCGGGCCGCAGGAGATCGGCTGGGATTGGTTCGGGCTGCAGCTCGGCGACGGATCATGTCTCATGTTCTATCGGCTGCGCGACCGCGGCGGCGCCGAAGATTCCTACAGTGCCGGCACTTGGGTCGACCCGCACGGCCGCGCCCGCCCGCTCTCCCGCACGGATGTCGATATCGACGTCCTCGGCTATTGGACCAACTCGCGCGGCACCCGCTACCCGTCACGCTGGCGGCTGGTGATGCCGGCGCTCGGCCTCGACGTCGACGTTCATCCGGTGCTCGCGGACCAGGAGCTCATGACCTCGCCGAAGTACTGGGAAGGGGCGGTGGATGTGTCAGGTACCCGTGCGGGACGGCCGATCGCCGGGCGGGGGTACGTGGAGTTGGTAGGATACGGCTCGTGACCACACGCAGCGGATACGCGGATCTCCCACTGCACGGCGGGCGTGTTCCCGCTTGGCTCGCCACACGCATGGCGGCGCTCGGCCGCGTCATTGCGGAGGCGATCGTCCATCATTACGGCGCTGACGAGCTGCTGCGCCGCCTGTCTCACCCCTTCTGGTTCCAATCGTTCGGCTCGGTGATGGGCATGGACTGGCACTCCTCCGGCATCACGACCAGCGTGCTCGGCGCCTTGAAACGCGGGCTGGCGCCCGTGGAGCGGGAGCTCGGTGTCTATGTCTGTGGCGGACGGGGACGCGCCTCGCGCCGCACGCCCGATGAGCTGACACGGGTAGGAGAGCGCACCGGAATCGACGCCACTCGCCTCACCGAGACCAGCCGGTTGATCGCCAAGATCGACAGCGCCGCCGTGCAGGACGGGTATGAGCTCTACCTGCACGGGTTCATCGTCACCGACGCCGGGCATTGGTGTGTGGTACAGCAGGGCATGAGCGCGGCCCGCAGGGAGGCGCGACGCTATCACTGGCTGTCGGAGGGACTCGTCAGCTTTCTCGATTCCCCGCACGCCGCCATCGAAGGCAGCAATCAGGGCCGCATCCTCAACCTCGCCGATGCCCGCGCCCGCGCGAGCCGCGCTGCGGGACTGGACCTCGTGCGCGCGGGACCGGACCGGACGCTCGCGGTGCTGCGCCGCCTCCAGCCGGTGAGCGGACGTACGCTCAGCCTGTTTCCGGAGCATGAGGCGGGCGTCAACGCGGCCTGTGCGCGCACGCTTGCTCCTTTGGAGGCACGCGGGCCAGCACCACTGCCACACCTTCAGATGCCCGCGCGGCACGGGATCCTCGCATCGGACGTGGTGCTGCGCCGGCTCCATGGCGCACTCGCCGCGGCGGCGGACCGCGGACCCCGGGACTTCGCGGATCTCTTGCTGACTCCCGGCGTCGGTGCGCGCACCGTAGCCGCGCTCGCCCTGGTCGCGGAGGTGATCCACGGGACGCCGTCGCGCTTCACAGACCCGGCACGTTTCTCACTGGCCCACGGCGGCAAGGACGGGCACCCGTTCCCCGTGCCGCTGGAGGTCTACGATCAGACTCTGCGCGTGCTCAAACAGGCGGTGAGTCAGGCGCGGCTGGGGCACGCGGAGAAGCTCCAGGCCCTCCGGCGACTCGACACGCATGCACGCCTGCTCGAGCGCAGTGCGCGTGGCCCCGACTTCGAGAGGTACATCGACAATGAGCGGGGGGCCGCGCCCGCGCTGGGCGGACGCACCGTCTTCGACCGCTGAATCATTTCATTCCGGTCGCGTGGTGATGGTCAGAACCAGGTGCTTGGGCGCCGGCACCGTCGTGTAAGTCGTATCGTGCGCGCCCGCCGGGACTCCGGCAATCCAGACATACCCCGGCTCGAGCACTCGGATGTCGTAGCGAGTGGTCTCGCCGCCACGCACATAGGAGCCCTGGATCCGCGCCGGCCGGTCGCAGTAAACCAACATCAGCGGCCGGCGTGACTGCGCATCCAACCACTGCACCGTGCCCACCGGGTCGATGCCGCGGCCCTGCAGCGCGTCGGGGGTCAACCGGGCGATACGGGCGTCGGCGGGCTCGATCGTGAGACGCCGAAGGCTGAAATCGGTGGGTACGAGCTCGCTCTCGAGCGCCGCCTGCGTGCGGTTGAGATCGAGGATGAACCCGTTGGCGGTGCGGCTGACGGGCGCGACGAAATCACCGGTATCGGGCGGGCCGTAGAAGTCCCCCACGATGTAGGGAAAGACCAGCCTGTAGCCCCCGGCGGGCGGCGGCCCGACGATCGCGATCGAGGAGTGAATGATCCAGTCAGGATGGTGCGGACCGCGGGCGCAGCCCGCGGACGCCACGAGCACCGCAGTGAGCCCGAGCGTAACAATCCCGCGCAACGCGGCAGGCTGCCGACTTTGCGCCAATCAAAGGAGCGGCGGGCGCGGCGGTTGGTTCGGCGGCGGCGGGTTGGTAGGCGTGGCCTGCGTCCCCTGAGGCAGCGGGCTCGCCTGTGTGCCGGAAGAGTTGTCCTGCGGCGCGGGAGCCGCCTGGGACGGCTGACTCATCTGCGGGGGCTGGGCGGTGATGGCCGCGCGGAACTGCTGCAGTTTGGCTTTGATGATGCTGGCGTTCTGCGGGCCCATGCGGATCAGTAGCTTCTGGCCGGCTGGTAGCGCTTCCAGCTTGGGATCCGCGAACTGATAGAACACCTTGGGGCGGACGAGCTCGATCGGACCCTGGACGTCAGGGGTGGCAAGCACGCTGTCGATGGCCTGCACCATACGGTCGTTGAAGTACTTCCCGGGATAACCGAGGTTTTCATACGCCTGCTGGAAGAGCGGATAGAGCCGGAAATAGACGGCCGCCAGCGCTTTCGGATCGGTCGATTTCACGACATCCATCAGCGCCGCATAGCGAGCGTAATTCTGGGGGCTGAGAGTGGTCGATGCGCCTTGGGTGTCCACGGCGGTGTCGCCTGCCGTGGGCTGCAGCGGACGAAGCTCCGCCGCGACCTTCTTGCGCGGCAGGTTGTCCACCGTGACCACGACATCACGGATGACATTGTGGGGCACCAGGAACTTCGCCACCGCGGGGTTGCCGAGCAGGCCGGCCAGCGAGTCGTGGACGACCGGGTCGCTCTGATCGAGCGGCGGCAGCGGCGTCTGCTGCTGCTCAGCAGAGGGCGGGACCGGATGCTGGATGGCGGGCGCCGGCGGAGCCGCCGCCTGCGGGACCGCAGCCGGGTGCTCGGCGGGCGGCGTCGGCATCGGGGAGTAGTACCGGTAATAGACCCCGATGGCGATGGCACCGGCGAGGACGATCCCAGCCGACCACCAGATGGCCTTTTCTCGGAAAGATTCCTCCGGGTCCGTCGCCTTGTTCCACATCCAGCGGCTCTCCGCGCATTGGGGAATCGAGATACTCTACTCTGATCGCAGACGAACCGCACTTGAGCCTCACCCCTGCCTCTACCCATGTCCGGAGACTTTCATCCCGCCGTCAGCCGCTGGCTCGAGCGCGCCTTCGAGGCGCCGACGCCGGCCCAAGCGCAGGCTTGGCCCACGATCCAGGCCGGACGGCATACGCTGATCGCGGCACCGACGGGTTCGGGAAAAACGCTGGCCGCCTTCCTCGCCGCCATCGACCTGCTGGTGCGCGAGGCTCTGCAGCGCGGCGCACTGCAGGACGAGACCTACATCCTCTACGTGTCGCCTCTCAAGGCGCTCTCCAATGACATCCGCCGCAATCTCGAGGCGCCGCTCGCCGGCATCCGGGACGAGCTGCGCGCAATGGAGCTGCCTGACGTCGAGATCCGCACCTTCGTGCGAACCGGCGATACGCCCCAGCACGAGCGGCAGAACATGCGGCGGCGCCCGCCGCACATCGTGGTCACGACCCCGGAATCTCTCTACATCCTCCTCGGCTCGGAATCCGGCCGCGCCATGCTCGCGAGCGTACGCAGTGTCATCGTCGATGAGATTCACGCCATGGTGGGCAGCAAGCGCGGCCTGCACCTCGCGCTGTCTCTCGAGCGGCTGGAGGCGCTCACCGGGCGCCGGCTGACGCGCATCGGACTCTCCGCGACACAACGCCCGATCGAGGACGTGGCGCGATTCCTGGTCGGCGCGCGGCAACTGCTGCCGGATGGGGCGGCGGACTGCGCGATCATCGACACCGGCCATGTCCGGCGGCGCGACCTGCAGATCGAGGTGCCGGCGGCGCCCCTCGAAGCGGTCATGTCGGGCGATGTCTGGACGCAGGTATACGACCGTCTCGCGCAGCTCGCCGGCGAGCACCGCACGACGCTCATCTTCGTCAACACGCGCCGGCACGCGGAACGCGTCGCGCGTCACTTGTCGGAGCGCATGGGCGAGACCCAGGTGGCGGCGCACCACGGCAGCATGGCCAAGGAGCTGCGGTTGTCCGCGGAGTCGCGGCTGAAGCGCGGTGAGTTGAAGGCCCTCGTCGCCACCGCATCCCTCGAGCTCGGCATCGACATCGGCGAGGTGGACCTCGTCTGTCAGCTCGGCTCGCCGCGATCCATCGCGGCCCTGCTGCAGCGCGTGGGACGCTCCGGACACAGCCTGGGCGGGACGCCCAAAGGCAGGCTCTTCCCGCTGTCGCGCGACGACCTCATCGAGTGCGCGGCACTGCTCGACTGCGTCCGCCGCGAGGAGCTCGATCGGCTGCACATTCCGACGAAGCCGCTCGACGTCCTGGCGCAACAGGTCGTGGCGGAAGTCGCAGCGCGCGAGTGGGACGTGGACGAGCTCTTCGCCCTGCTGAAGGGCGCCTATCCCTACCGCGATCTACAACGCGCGGAGCTCGACGATGTCGTGCGCATGCTCGCCGATGGCTTCACCACGCGCCGCGGCCGCCGGGGCGCCCTCATCTACTACGATGCAGTCAACCGCAAGCTGCGCGGACGGCGCGGTGCGCGCCTCACCGCATTGACCTCCGGCGGCACGATACCGGATACGGCCGACTACACGGTGCTGCTCGAGCCGCAATCGCAGCCCGTCGGCACGATCAACGAAGACTTCGCCGTCGAGAGCCTGCAAGGTGACGTGTTCCAGCTGGGCAACAGCTCATACCGCATCCTGCGCGTGGAGCAGGGCACGGTGCGCGTGGAGGACGCGCATGGCCAGCCGCCTTCGATTCCCTTCTGGCTGGGCGAAGCGCCGGGCCGCACGGACGAGTTGTCTCAGGGTGTCTCCCGGCTGCGTAACGAGGTTGCGGCGCGACTCGACGGCGGCCTCGAGGGGGCGGCGAGTTGGCTCGAGAACGAAGTCGGCATCGCCGGGCCCGCCGCGGTTCAGGCGGCAGCCTATCTTGCGGCGGCGCACGCGGCCCTCGGCGCCCTGCCCACGCGCGAAATGGTGGTCATCGAGCGCTTCTTCGACGAGGCGGGCGGCATGCAACTCGTCATCCACTCCCCCTTCGGCAGCCGCGTGAACCGGGGCTGGGGCCTCGCGCTGCGCAAGCGCTTCTGCCGCTCGTTCAACTTCGAGCTGCAGGCGGCGGCGACCGAGGATGCGATCGTGCTGTCGCTCACGACCGCGCACAGCTTCGACCTCGAGGAGGTCGCTCGTTACCTCCATTCCAACACGGTGCGCCCGCTTCTCGTGCAGGCGCTCTGCGCGGCGCCGATGTTCCCGGCACGCTGGCGCTGGAGTGCGGCGATCGCGCTCGCGCTGCCGCGGTTCCGGGGCGGCCGCAAGGTCCCGGCGCCGCTCGCGCGCATGGCGGCGGAGGACCTGCTGACATCGGTCTTCCCCGACCAGGTGGCCTGCGCGGAGAACCTGACCGGCGAGCTCGAGATCCCCGATCACCCCCTGGTCCGGCAGGCGATCCGCGATTGCCTCGAGGAGGCGATGGACATCGCGGGTTTGGAGGCGCTGCTGCGCGGCCTGGAGAGCGGCGCGATTCGCGTGGTGGCCCGCGATCTCACCGAGCCTTCGCCTCTCGCCCTGGAAGTTTTGTCGGCGAGGCCTTACGCGTTCCTCGATGACGCCCCGCTCGAGGAGCGGCGCACGCAGGCAGTGTTGAGTCGCCGCTGGCTGGACCCCGAGGCGGCGGGCGATCTCGGCGCACTCGATCCATCGGCCATCGACAGAGTGCGCGAGGAGGCCTGGCCGGACGCTGCCGATGCCGACGAGCTGCACGACGCGCTGTGTTGGCTCACCTTCATGACAGAGGCCGAAGTCTGCAGGCGGCCGGATTGGCTCGGATGGGCCACCACCCTGGCCGCCGCCCGCAGGGCTGGCCGCCTGACTCTCGGCGATGTGACGCTCTGGATCGCCGCAGAGCGCCTGCCCCTGCTGCAGGCGCTCCATCCCGATGCGCGGCCGGAGCCATCGATCGCCGCTCCCGCCGGCTACGCCGAACCCTGGAGCGCGGACGATGCGCTCGTGGAGGTCGCGCGGGGCCGGCTGCAGGGCCTGGGCCCGGTGTCGGCAGCCGCATTGGCGGCGCCGGTCGACGTGGCGCCAGCCCGAATGTTCTCGGCACTCGCTGCGCTGCAGACCGAAGGATCGGCCATGCATGGCCGGTTCACCGCCGATGCTCCGGCTGAGGGCGAATGGTGCGAACGCGGGCTGCTGGCACGCATCCATCGCTACACCGTGAAGCGCCTGCGGGCGGAGATCGAGCCCGTGGAGCCTCGCGATCTCCTGCGTTTTCTGCTCGAGTGGCAGCGCGCAACGCCGCGGGCGCGGATGGAGGGACCAGACGCTGTCGCCGCCGTCCTCTCGCAACTCGAAGGCTTCGAGGCTCCGGCGGGGGCGTGGGAAACCGAGATCTTGCCGGCGCGGGTCAACGAGTACGACCCGGCGTGGCTCGACGAGCAATGTCTCGCCGGCCGCTTCGTCTGGACACGGCTCGCGCGTCGCAGAGCCGAATCCGGCCCGGTCGCGGGACCGGTCCGCGCCACTCCGATCGCACTGCTCGGCAGGCGCCAGCTTCGCGCCTGGACGGCGCTCGCCGGCCCGGTGGGCGAAGCCCCGCCGCCGGGTACGGCCGGGGCCACGGTCACCTCCAAGGCCCGCAGGGTATTGGAGCACCTCAGCGCTCACGGGGCCTCGTTCTTCGACGAGGTCGTGGAGGGCACGGGGCTGCTGCCCTCGCAGGCGGAGGAAGGGTTGGCGGAGCTCGTGGGGCTCGGCCTCGTCAACTCCGACAGCTTCGGCGGCCTTCGGGCCTTGTTGGTCCCGGCGGAGCGCCGCCGAGGCTCCACGGGGCCGCGTCACCGCAGGCGGGCGCTCTTCGGCATGGATTCAGCGGGTCGCTGGGCGCTCGTGCGCCGGGCGCAAACCGCCGCGCCCGGCCGCATGGATGCGCAAACCCTGGAGCTCGTCGCTCGCGGACTGCTGCGGCGCTGGGGAGTGGTCTTCTGGCGTCTGCTCGCGCGTGAGGCCGACTGGCTGCCCCCCTGGCGCGACCTCCTCTTCTGCTATCGGCGCCTCGAGGCCCGCGGCGAGATCCGCGGCGGCCGCTTCGTCGCCGGTCTTTCCGGCGAGCAGTTCGCCGCGCCGGAGGCGGTGGGACTGCTGCGGGAGGTGCGCCGCCGGCCGCGCGAGGAAGAATGGGTGTCGCTCTCCGCGGCCGATCCGCTCAATCTGCTCGGCATCCTGACACCCGGCCCACGGCTGCCGGCCCTCGCCGGCAACAGAGTGCTCTATCGCGATGGCCTGCCGCTCGCCACGCTGGCCGGCGGCGAAGTCCGCTTCCTGGAAACGCTCGATGCCGCGGCGCAGTGGCAAGCGCGAAACGCGCTCCTGCGCCGGCACGTGCCGGCCGCCCTCGCCGACATCGGCTGACGTCAGCTCTTCCCCGCGCCCGTCTCGGACTGCGCCACCGCCTGCGTGCGCCCGAAATGGTAGAAAAGCGTGCGCCGCACCTCCTGCTGTTGAGCTTGCTCCCAGGCGCGCAGCAGGTCCCGCCAGCTCAGGTAGCCCACCAGCCTGGCGTCCCCGCGCGCTACCACCGGCACATGAGCGGCATTGGCCTTGAGCATGCGGGTGAGTACACCTTCGAGGTATTCATCCGGATGCGCCAGCGGCACCGTAGTACCCACGAGCAGGGCGCCGATGACCGATTCGGGGGGCTTGCCGGCGCGCAGCCAGGACTGCACCAGAGGCGGATCGATGACGCCGAGCACGCGGCGCTCCTCATCGATGACCGGGAAGCTCGGGTGGCGCGTCGCGGGATCGGCGAGAAAAGACAGCGTCTGCTCCAGAGTCATGTTGGCCGGCAGCGCCTGCACCTCACTGGTCATCACCTCGCTCACGGTCGCGAGCGCGAACGGATCGACCCGGTACTCGCGCAGCAGGTGATGCCCCCGCCTCGCGATCTTCTCCGTCAGGATGGAGCGCCGGAGCAACAAAACGGTGACGAGATGGGAGGTGATGCACGCGGTCGCAAGCGGCAGCAGCACGTGTGTGTTGCCCGTCACCTCTACCGCAAAGAACGTCGCCGTGAGCGGCGAGCGCATGGTGCCTCCCAGGATGGCCGCCATGGCGAGCAGCGGCCAGAACCCGCCGCTCGCGGCCGGCAACCAGGGCGCCAGCGCCGCGCCGAGGCCGCCGCCCATGATCAGCAGCGGCGCCAACACGCCGCCCGAGGTGCCGGACCCGAGCGCCATCGCCCAGATCACCGCCTTGACGACGAGCAGCAGGAGCGCCGCCGCCGGCAGCACGCCCCCCTGCAGCAGCCGCGTGATGTTGTCATAACCGAGGCCGAGGGCGTTGGGGTCGATCAGCCCGCCTACCCCGACGACGACACCGCCGATCGCCGGCCACCACATCCAATGGATCGGGAACTTCAGGAAGAGGTCCTCGCAGGCGTACACCAGCCGCGTCAAGAGGCCCGACAGCAGTCCCGACACGAGCCCGATCAGGACCCAACAAAAGAGGCCGGCCACCGACGCATCCATGCTGCCGTGGAAGGGAAACAGAGGCTGCTGCAGGCCGAGCCACGGCCGTTCCATCGCAGCCGTGATCGCCGCCGCCGCGACCGGAATGAAGCTGCGCGGCGTCCATTCGAAAAGGAGCAGCTCGACCGCGATCATCATCGCGGCGATGGGGGTACCGAACACCGTCGTCATACCCGCCGCCGCTCCCGCGACCAGCAGTGTCTTGCGCTCACCGTCGGTCACCGGCAATGCCTGCCCGATGAGTGAGCCGATCGCACCACCCGTCATGATGATCGGACCCTCGGCGCCGAATGGTCCACCGGTGCCGATCGAGATCGCGGAGGACAAGGGCTTGAGGATGGCGACCTTGATGTCGAGTCGGCTGCGGCCGAGCAGGATGGCCTCGATGGCCTCGGGGATCCCGTGACCGCGGATCTTGTCGGTGCCGTAGCGCGCCATGAGACCGATGAGAAGGCCGCCGACGACGGGTACCGCGACCGCGGCCACCCCGAGGGGCGAGGCGCCCAGAGACAGGTTCTGCAGCGTCGGGCGCCCGAAGTAGGCGATGTTCGTGAAGAACCGGATCAGGTCGAGCAGCACGAGCCCGGTGCCCGCCCCCGCCGTACCGACCAGAATGGCGATGGCCGAGATTAGAAGGACGCGCGGCTTGGTCGTGAAATCCCCCATGCGGCGGACTTCATCGAGCGCCAGGTCCAGCAGGCGGCCGTCGCCACCCTGCGATGCCCCTTCCTCGTCTTCTTCTCGCCCTGGAATCATCGTGTCACAGGCCGTGCACAGCTAATCCACAAGCGTTCCACAACGGCGCCGGGCTATGCTCCAGCTCATGGCCTTCAGGCTTTCCAAGCGCCTCACTCGCGGCGGCGACGCCACGGTCCTGGGCACATATCTCTTCTCCAGCCGCACCGTACGGGTGCTGCAGACGAACGACGAGCGCATCGAGTGGACCTGCGATTGCGAAAAATTCCGCCGCCAAGGGCGGCGTGGGACCCCTCTCTGGTGCAAGCATATCGCGAAAGCCGCCGCCCGACGCTCCCTGGAGCGCTTGACCGCCCGCCGGATAACCCCCGGTGCCGTCGAGGGCCCGTTCACGCCTCGATGAGGCCGTGGCGGATGGCAAGCAGCGTGAGCTCGGACTGGTTGGACACGCCGAGCTTCTGCTTGACGTTGTAAAGATGCGTTCCGACCGTGGAGGCCGAGAGCCTCAGATCATCGGCGATGCGCTGCACGCTGGCGCCCCGCGCCAGGCGTATGAAGACGTCGAATTCCCGTTCCGACAGCCGCTTGATCGGCGATGACTCCGTACCCTCGATGTCATCGAGTGCCAGCCTCTGCGCGACGCGCGGGTCGATGTAGCGCTGGCCGCCGGCAATGGCCGCAACCGCTTCGAGCAAGGCCTCGGGGGCGCTGCGCTTCGACAGGAATCCGAGCGCTCCCTCGCGCAGCGCCCTTCGCGCATGCATGGGATCGTCGTGGGCGGACAGCGCAAGCACCCGCGCCTGCGAATCGTGCGCGCGGATGCGCCGCAGCGCTTCGAGCCCGCCCATGCCGGGCATCGCGATGTCCATGACGACGGCATCGGGCGAAAGCTCGATGTAGCGCTGGCAGGCGGCCTCGCCGGACTCGGCCTCACCCGCCACCGCGATATCCGGCCTCGCCTGCAGCAGCAGCCTGAAGCCGGTGCGCACCACGGCGTGATCATCGACCAACAGGACGCGGATCATGCGGTCACCCGCGGCACGCCGCTGAGCGGGATCTCCGCCGCCAGCAGTGTGCCGCGACGCTCCTGGTTGCGCAGCGTCAACTTGCCGCCCAAGTGGCCGACACGCTCGCCGAGCCCCCGCAACCCGTAATGTCCCGGTCGAGACCAGTCATCCGACAATCCTACGCCATCGTCAGTAACCGTCACCGTCAGGTTGCGGCGTTCGGCGCGCAGCTCAACATCTACATGGGACGCGTGCGCGTGGCGCAAAGCATTGCTCAGCCCCTCTTGCACGACGCGATAGGCCGCTAGCGACACGCCCGGAGCAGGATTGCAGGCCATTTCGTGTCGCAGCGTGAGCGTCACGGAAGGGTGCCGTCGCTGCAGGTCACGTACCAGACCCTCCAGCGCCTCGGACAGGCTCAGAGTCCCGAGCGCAGCCGGCGCCAGACGCGGTATCAGGCCGTGCATGGCATCGTAGAGCCGGGCGGCCTCCTCCGAGATGAGGCGCGCCGCGTCCTGCAACGGCGGCTGGCTCGACTGGCCGACGATGGCCTGCGCGAGGCTGCGGATCGCGGTCACCGACTGGCCGAACTCATCGTGCAGCTCATGGGCGATCAGGCGCCGCTCCTCTTCCAGCCGCTGCTCGATCACCACCGGCGCCACCGCCCGCTCGACGATCCAGAACGCCAGACCGTTGACGATCAGGAGCATGGCGGCGGCGATGATGAGCAGCCGCGTCACGGCATCCCACCCGTCGAGGACGGAGCGCGATGTCTCCGCCCGAACGGTGAGCTCGAGACCGCCGGGAAGCGGAAAGATATAGCGCGGGGCGGTCGGGGCGAGAAGGTGGGCGAACCAGGCCGGCGCGCTGCGGCCCGCCTTGTAGGTGGCCGGCGGCGATCGATAGATCACGCGGCCGTCGCGATAGGTCAGCACGATGTCGTTGGAGCGCACGTGCCCGAGTTGTGTCAGGAATGCGGTCACGATCTGCGGGCCACCGACGCGCCAGTAGATGTCGACCAGGCGCCCGATGAGCTGGGTGGCCACTTGATTGGCAGCCTCGATCTCCTCCTGTACGCGCGAGCGGGTGACCTGCACCTCGGCCGTGACGAGGACGATGACCCACACGATCGTCAGGCCGGTGACCAGCAAATGCAGGCGCGTGCGCAGCTTCATCGGCAGTGGCCTGGCTCGGGAGACGTAGCGCCATCCTAGCAGCAAGCGGTGGATCTGCGACTCATGAAAATCATGAGGAGCGAATCATGAAGATCCGCTTCCCGGCTCCGGCCGCCTTGGCGAGGATGAGTCGCCGGGCCACCCGGCCCGGCTTTTACGACAAACGACCGGAGGAGCTCGACATGAAATGGGAAACTCCGCAGGCGATTGACCTTCGCTTCGGCATGGAAATCACGATGTATATCGCCCATCGGTGACCGGCTGGCGCGCGGCGCATGTGCCGCGCATGCGGCGCATGCGCCGCCGCGCGACCTGAAATGAAGATTCGCGTGCTCGGGTCCGCGGCCGGGGGCGGCTTTCCGCAGTGGAACTGCAATTGCCGCAACTGCGCCGGACTGCGCGCGGGAACGCTGAGCGCGCGCGCCAGAACGCAGTCGTCCATCGCCGTGCGCGCCCGCGACGCGAAAGAAGCCTGGGCGCTGGTCAACGCCTCGCCTGACATACTGGCGCAATTGGGCGCCTATCCGGACTTTCAGCCGGCGAGATCGCCACGCGACACGGCGATCCGGGGCATCCTGCTCATCGACGGGCAGGTGGACCATACGACCGGTCTCTACATGTTGCGTGAAGCCACCCGGCCCTGGACGCTCTGGTGCACGGATGCCGTGTACGCCGACCTGACGAGAGGCAATCCGGTCATCGACGTGCTGTCCCACTACTGCCGTGTCGAGCGCAACCGCATGAGCCTGGACGGCACGGAATTCGCCATGGAGGAGGTGCCCGGCGTCCGCTGGCGCGCGCTGCCGGTCGCGGGGAAGCCCGCACCCTACTCTCCCAACCGCGACTCGCCGGTGGCGGGTGACAACGTGGCGCTCCTCATCACGGACGAGCACTCTCGCGGAGCCGCGCTCTATGCTCCGGGCCTCGGAGCCGTGGATGAGACGATACGGCAGGCCATGGACCGCGCTGCCTGCGTGTTGGTGGACGGCACGTTCTGGAGCGACGACGAGATGATCCGTCTCGGCCTCTCGCGCAAGCAGGCACGCGACATGGGCCATCTCGCGCTGAGCGGTCCGGGCGGCATGCTGGAGTGGCTGACGCGCCTGCCCGACGCCACACGCAAGATTTTGATCCACGTCAACAACACCAACCCCATCCTCGATGAGGACTCCCGCGAGCGGGCCGAGCTCGATCGCCGCGGCATCGAAGTCGCCTGGGACGGCATGGAGATAGACCTGTGAGCGCAAGTGCCTGGAGCCTGGCGGAGTTCGAGGGCCGGCTACGGGCCAAGGACCGCGGCTATCACATCCATCATCCCTTCAACGTGATGCTCAACTCCGGGGGCGCGCGCCCCGAGCAGATCCGCGGCTGGGTGGCCAACCGGTTCTATTATCAGATCAACATTCCGCTCAAGGATGCCGCGATCATCGCCAACTGCGACGACCGCAAAGTGCGGCGCCAGTGGGTGCAGCGCATCCTCGATCACGACGGCTACGGCGATGATCCCGGCGGCATCGAATCGTGGCTGCGGCTCGCCGAGGCGGTGGGCCTGGAGCGATCACAGGTCGAGGGCCTCGCGGACGTGCTGCCGGGGGTGCGCTTCGCCGTGGATGCCTACGTCAACTTTGCCCGCCGCGCGCCCTGGCACGAGGCGGCGTGCGCCGCGCTGACCGAGCTCTTCGCGCCACGGATCCACCAGCAGCGGCTCGCCGGCTGGCCCGATCACTATCCTTGGATCGACCGCGCCGGGCTGCACTACTTCCAGAGCCGCCTGAGCCCGGCAAACCGCGATGCCGAGATCGCGCTCGCCGCGACGCTCGAGCGGTTTCGCACGCGCGCCGAGCAGGAGCGGGCGCTCGAGATCCTGCAATTCAAGCTGGATGTGCTCTGGCAGATGAATGACGCCATGGCACTGCGCTACGGGGTGCAATGATGGCGGGCATCGACACGGCGGCGCGCCCGGCCATCGGCGGGGGCTTTCGCCTGCAGTGGGAGCCGGCACAGGAGACGCACGTGCTGCTCTATCCCGAAGGCATGGTGCGGCTCAGCCGCAGCGCCGCCGCGATCCTGACCCGCTGCGACGGTCAGCGGACGGTCGCCAACATCGTGACGGAGCTCGAGCGCACCTATTGCGCCACCGGGCTGTCCTCCGACGTATGCGCGTTCATCCGGCTCGCGCTCGACCACAACTGGGTGGAGCTGTGCCCGTGAGCGAGCCGTCTGCCGCGCACAGCGTCCGGCCCGGTCCGCCTCTCTGGCTGCTTCTCGAGCTGACCTACCGCTGCCCGCTGCACTGCGTCTTCTGCTACAACCCGACCGACTTCAGCAACGTCGGCCGCGAGCTCGAGACCGGGGAGTGGCTGCGGGTTCTCGAGGAGGCGCGCGCTTTGGGATCGGTGCAGCTCGGGCTTTCGGGCGGCGAGCCGCTCGTCCGCGACGATCTCGAGACGATCGTCGCCGCTGCGCACCGACTGGGGTTCTACAGCAACCTCATCACCTCCGGCGTGGGTCTCACCGAGCCGCGCCTGGAGGCGCTGCGCGCAGCCGGGCTCGATCACATCCAGCTCTCCTTCCAGGACAGCACGCGCCGGATGAACGACTTCCTGAGCAGCACCCGCACCTTCGAGCTGAAATCGCGCGTAGCGGCGCTCATCAAGAAGTATCGCTACCCCATGGTCCTCAACGTGGTGCTGCACCGCCTCAACATCGATCATGTGCAGGACATTCTGCAGATGGCCGAGCGCATGGGCGCCGAGTACGTCGAGCTCGCCAACACTCAGTACTACGGCTGGGCGTGGCGCAATCGCGGACAGCTCCTTCCGAGCCGCGCGCAGCTGCGGCGCGCGGAGGAAGTCACCGCGCGGTTTCGCGAGCGGGTCGGCTCGCGCATGCGGATCTTCTTCGTGGTACCCGACTATTTCGAGACGCGGCCCAAACCGTGCATGAACGGCCTCGGGCGGATATTCCTCGGCATTGCCCCGGATGGAGTCGCCCTGCCCTGCCAGGCGGCGCGGATGCTGCCGGGGCTCACCTTCCCCAGCGTGCGCGCAGCGAGTATTCGCTCGATCTGGTATGACTCGCCGGCCTTCAACCGCTACCGGGGCGAGGAATGGATGAAGGAACCCTGCCGCAGCTGCCCGGAGCGTGGACGGGACTTTGGCGGTTGCCGATGTCAGGCCTATCTTCTGACCGGAGATCCGGCCAACGCCGACCCCGTCTGCGAGCTCTCACCCCAGCACCATCTGGTCACCGAAGCCGTGGCTCGCGCGGAGGCGGATGTCGCCTCCATGGCTCCTGCCGAGCCACTGGCTTTCCGCGATCATCGCGAGCCGGGCGCGCGGGAATAGCGGTTGCTCGTCGGGTTGCGTGGCCGAATCCGATCCGCGCCCCGATCCGCAAAAGGCCGAGAGAGACGAGCCCGGCCGCGGGCGCGGCGCGCGCACGCCGAGCGAGATCCCGCGAGCGGGTTGGCGCGACATTCTCCTGCGTGTCTGGGGCAAGCTCAGCGAGGACAACGTCTCTCTGGTCGCCGCGGGCGTCGCTCTCAATACACTGCTCGCGGTATTCCCCGCGATGGCGGTCCTGGCGTCGCTCTACGGCATGTTCGCCTCGCCGGCGCAGGTCGGGCAGGAAATCCAGCCTTTCTACGGCATCCTGCCGCATGCGGCCGCGGGCATCATCCAGGCTCAGCTCGAGGCGCTGGCGCGGCCGCAAAACCAGACCCTCGGCATCGGTGCGATCGTGAGCTTCATCGTCTCCGTCTACTATTCGAGCCAGGGAGTCTCCGCGCTCATGTCCGCCACCAACATCGCGTACAACGAGCGCGAGCGGCGCGGATTCATCAAGCTGATCCTGGTGGCGCTGGCGTTTGCATGCGGGGCGGTGGTGGGCTTCGTGATCATGCTGTTGCTGACCGTCGCCGTACCCCTGGGGCTGGAGCGCCTGCCGTTACCGAGCTTCATCAACACGGCTGCGCTCGTCCTGCGCTGGATCCTTCTCTGGCTGTTCGCCGTATTGGGCCTGGCCATCGTCTACCGCTACGCGCCCTCGCGGGACAACGCGCGGTGGCGCTGGGTTACGTGGGGCTCGGTGGTCGCCGCCACGCTGTGGCTGGTCTCGAGCGTTCTTTTCTCCCTCTACGTGCGCAACTTCGGCAGTTATGGCAAGACGTATGGCGCCCTCGGCGGTGTGATCGTCCTCATCATGTGGTTCTACCTGCAGGGCTATGCGATCGTGCTCGGCGCGGAGTTCAACGCCGAAACGGAGCATCAGACCGCCGTCGACACCACCCGCGGCCCGCCTGCTCCCATGGGCCAGCGCAACGCCTATGTCGCGGACACGATCGGCCGGCGGCCAAAGTGATACATTGCCGCGCATGGCCGTACGACCGGTACTCAAGATGGGCGAGCCGCTGCTGCGGCAGGTCGCCGCCCCGGTGCAGCGCTTCGATGCAGAGCTTCACGCGCTGATCGCGGACATGAACGATACGATGCGCGCTCTGCACGGCGCCGGCCTGGCGGCGCCTCAAATCGGCGTGAGCCTGCGGGTCGTCATCTTCGAGGTCACTACCAACCCGCGCTACCCTGAGGTCGCGCCGATCCCCTACACCGTGCTCGTCAACCCGGAGCTGACGCCGCTCGGTGACGAGCAGGATGAAGGCTGGGAAGGATGCCTCTCGGTGCCCGGACTGCGGGGACTCGTCCCGCGGTTCAGGAGGCTGCGCTACCGGGGCTGCGACCTCGAGGGCGCGCCCATCGATCGCACGGTCGAGGGCTTCCACGCCCGGGTGGTGCAGCACGAGGTCGATCACCTCGACGGCATTCTCTATCCCCAGCGCATGCGCGACCTGCGGAACTTCGGCTTCGAGGACGCCCTCATCGGCCGGATGACGCCGATGCCCGACTGAGGCGGAAGTACCGGCAGCCGCGCACCGGCAACCTGGCGCTCACTGAGCAGGGTACTTCCAGAGGTCGTTCATCTCGAAACGGGTGCTGGTCGAGTCGTCGTACTGGAAGCCCCCGAACAGCCACACGTTCCCGCTGGCGTCCCGCCACTTGAACGGCTCGGCGCGTGCACCCGGCACGTTCGCGGCTGCAGCCACCGTCAGGGTGCCGTAGGCCCCTGTCGCATCGAAGGTACTGGAGCCGGCCACCCAGGTCCACTCCCCTGCCGAGTACTCCCATAGATCGTTGAAGCGATGATAAAGACCCTTGGACGTATCGTACCCTTCCCCACCGAACATCCACAGATTGCCCTTGGCATCCGTCCAGCCTACTGCCTGGCTGCGTGGCGGCGGAGAATTGCCGGCCTCGGGTAGACCTCGGGTGCCGTACACGCCCGTCGGGTTCGCCGTGGTGGAACCCCAGACATAGGTCCACTCGTTGCTGGAAGGCGAATACACCCATAGATCGTTCAGCTCGCCGGGAGCGCCGGCGGAATCGTACCCGTAGCCGCCGAAGAGCCAGAAGTTGCCGTTGCCGTCCACCCAGGTGACGGGAATATAGCGCGCGCCCGGCCTGTTGGCGGGAGCGGCTACACCTCGAGTGCCGTAAACCCCTCCCGTGTTCAATGCATTGGAGCCAGCGACCCAGGTCCACTCGCCGCTCGCGGGCGAATATTTCCACAGATCGCTCATGTAGCCGAGAGCTCCTGCGGAATACCCGTATCCACCGAACAGCCAAACGTTGCCTGCGGAGTCCGTCCAAACGGTGTCGCTCATCAAGCGGCCACCCGGAGTGTTGCTCGCCGCGGCGACCCCCTGGGCGCCGTAGACCGCGTTCGCGTTGGTGGTATTTGAGCCACCCTCCCAGGTCCACTCACCACTCGACGGCGCGTACTTCCAAATATCATCGTATGTGACGAACGCGCCCGTGGAATCTGTCCCGCCTCCCCCGAAGAGCCAGAGGTTGCCGTTGGCGTCCGTCCAGCTGATCTCGTTGCTCCGCGCCGCCGGCACGTTCGTAGCCGCTGCCACGCCTTTGGTGCCGTAACTACCCTGTGCGCCGACGGTGTTGGAGCCGCTCATCCAGGTCCATTCGCCGGTCGACGGCGAGTACTCCCAAAGATCGTTCAGGAAGTCGCCGCTCGTGGGATTGTGCGCGTATCCGGCGAATCCGCCGAAGAGCCACAGATTACCGCTCGCGTCCGTCCATGTAATCCCGCCGTCACGCGCTCCCGGCACGTTCGCGGCCGCCGGCACGCCGTGGACGCCGTAGATCCCGGCTGCGTCCGTGGTGTTGGAACCGCCCATCCACGTGAAGGCGGCGGAAAACTGTGCCACCACCAGGCAATCGCCCGTGACCGGCCCCGCGATCACGGTGTTGCCGGACAGAGTGGCGCCGCAGCCCGTCACGAAGTCCAAGACATGGCCGCTGTCAGGCGTGACAGTGAAAGTAGCCGTGCCGCCCGAATTCACCGTCGCGCTCGAGGGCGATACCGTCCCGCCGCCCCCGGCCGTCGCCGTCACGGTGTACTGCGCCGTGAAGCTCGCCATCACAGTGCAATTGGCGTTGACCGCCCCTGTTGTGTACGTGCTCCCGGACAGCGCCCCGCCGCAGCCCGTCACGCCGCCAACCACGTAACCGCTGGCAGGTGTCACTGTGAACTGAGTGGTGCCGCCGGCGTCCACCGTCGCTGTGGCAGGCGATATGCTCCCACCCGTCCCGGCCGTGGCAGTGACGGCGTAGGTCGTGACACTGGGGGAGTTACCCGACGATCCCCCGCCGCAGGCGGCCAACAGGATGATGGCCACGCATGGCGCCGCCCCGCGCAACAAGTTGGAGCTTTTGTCCACTCGGTCCCCGATGTCGTCCCGCTGCATTTGCCCGCAACCTGCGTTAGCGCTAACAGCTAATTGTTTCAGCTAGCGTAAGCCCGAGCGGGGCGGATTGCAAGGTAGGGAGTGGGCGCCTCTCAGGTCAGTCCGGCGAACGGGTCCTTCCAGGCGGGAAGCTGGCACAGCCGGTCGTGCCACTCCCTGATGCGGCCGTACCGCTGGAGCGGAAGCATTGCCGCCTCGGCGAACGGCAGAGGCGTCGCGACGCGAAAGTCCGCGTAGCTGAGCCTGTTGCCCACCAGCCAAGTGCGCGTGGACAGCGCATCTTCCAGTATCCGGGCGAAGCGATGGAATTCGCCCGTGGCCTCGCGCAAGGCATCGGTGTTCGGAGCACCGAGTCCGAGCATCGGCTTGACCACATACTCCCAATAGAAGACGCCGGCGGTCTGGGTGAAGTGGTGAGCGCTCCAACTCAGCCACATCTGCAGCTCGGGAGCCTGCTCGCCGGCCGGCCAGAAATCAGGTTTTGCCAACATCGAGAGCCTGCAGGCGATCGCATCCGTCTCCCAGAGGGTGCGGTCCGATTCCACCAGGACCGGCACGAGCGTGTTCGGATTGATGGGACGAAATGCTTCCGTGTTCCTCGGATTTCGAGGGCTCGCCCGCACGAACTCGACGGGAGCCTCGAGATGGCGAGCGACGGCCACTGCCACGCGCGGATTGAGATTCCTCGAATAGTAGAGCCTCATCTGCTCACCTTTCAGCCGCCGGGAGCAGTCTGGCTTCCCGGCCAATCCGCCCGAGGTGCGTAAATCCAAAGCCTTCGCTGTATTTCAGCCCATAGCCCAGGGCGCGATCGAATCCGACGTGGCCGGACCAGATCAGCGTCGCCAACAGGCAGGCATGCGATCCGGTGACGAAGCCGAGCGCGGCACAAAGGAGCGGTCCGACATACGAATGCGCACAATTGTAGGCAAGGGCCCCGGCCCTTGGGCCGCGGAGGTAGCCGGCGAACGACACGTCCGGCAAAAGAAAGCAAAGCGCGAATATTTCCCAGGATCCGGCCAGCCGTTGATAGAGGCTCAAGCTCACCAGCAGGATCATGATGCCTTCCAGGCGCAGGACCCGTTTCACTCCGCCCGTTGCTGCGCCTGCGATATTCATCTTTACCTCCCGGGATCGGTCTCCATTCCGAGGCTTCTACATGGCAGCGCTATGGAATGCAACCCTGGGCCAACTGCCCCGCCGACGCGCGGCGATCAGCCGGAAGCGCCGGTGTTGGCTCCCGGATCGAAGCGCATCGGCTTGGTCACGCCCATGCGCGAGAGCTCCTTCAGCAGCGCCTCCGCGAGATCCTGGAATGCGGCCCGATCGAAGAGGGGCGCCGCCTCCCAGTCGTACGCCCACGGGTGCGCCGTTCGCAATTTCTCCGGCTCGTCGGCAGACCGGGGGATGACATGAGCGTGGAGCGCCGGCTCGACGTTGCCGAGGATCGCGTAATTGATGCGCTCCGCGCCCGTGACCTTGAGCACCGCATCGCCCAGTCGCGCGAGATCCTGCAGGAAGAGCGTGCGCTCGTGCGCGCCGAGGGCGTTGAGGCTGGGCACCACCGGGTCGGGCAGCAGCAGCGCGTACCCGCGCAGGAACTGTCGCTCGCCGAACACCGCCCAGCCGGAGAAGAGACGCGCGATGACTCTAGGCTCGCGTCCTGCCCTGGCCGCGGCGACCTGCCGATGGATGGCCGTTTCCGGCGCGGATTTGTTCTCGCTCTTCATGTCAACACGCGACGCCGAGCTCGCGAAGGGCTCCGACCGTGGTGTCATAGCCGCCATGCACTATGCCGTGCCAACCGCGGCTGCGCGCCGCGGCGATATTTTCCGTCCGATCGTCGATGAATACAGTCTCCGCCGGCGTCAGCGCAAAGCGCCGCTCGGCCTCGACATAGATGCCCTCGTCCGGCTTCATCACGCCGGCGATGAACGAGGGCAGCGCACCATGGCCGATGCGATGCAGCTGGTATTCCCGCGAGAGGTGGCTCCAGTGGAGGTCGCCGATGTTGGACAGCAGGTAGACGCGGTGGCGCTCGCTCAGTCGGTGGGCGAGCTCCACCATCTGCGGCTGCAACTCGAACATGCTCACCCAGCTCGCGTGCGCGGCCTCCATGTCCATCGGCCGTGGGGCGAGCGCGGCGCAACGCTCGAGCAGTCCGCGACCGTCCATGCGGCCGCACTCGTGATCGTCGAGCGCAATGCGCGCGAGCACCGAAGCGAGATCGGGCGCGTCCGCGCCATGAGCCAAGAGGAAGTCCAGGAAGGGCTGGTGGTTCAGATGCACGAATACCCAGCCGACATCGAAAACTACATTACGAATCAAGCCGCCTCCATGAGTCGTACCCAGCCATTGTACGGCGACGCGTCGGCCGGCGATGTGCGATGACCGGCGATTTGCGCCCGCTCACAGCGGGAACGGCATCACGGTCCCGGTATCGCCGGGCGTGCCATTCACCGCGACCACGGTCGCCTTGGGGAAGAAGTTGAACTCCGACGCGCTGGCCCAGGTGTACGCGCCCATCGCCCTTCCCACGATGAGATCGCCCACCTCCAGTTGCGGCAGCAGAAGATTCTCGGCGATCACATCGATGCTGTCGCAGGTCGGTCCCGCCAGCACCGACGGCAACCGCTCCTCGCCGTCACGCAGCGGCTCCACAGGGTAGCGCGCATGATCGTAGAGCTGCCCGCTGTAGGAGCCGTAGAGTCCATCGTCGAGGTAGTACCACCAGTGTCCCTCGCGGCGCGCACGTCCCATCACGGAAGCGACACCGATCACCGCCGGCCCCACGATGTAGCGGCCGGGCTCGGCGATCACTCGCACCTTCTTGGGAAGCTTCGCCAATGCTTCACGCAGTGGCTCGCAGAATCTGCCGATGTCCTGCACAGGTTGCGCGTAGTCGATCGGAAAGCCGCCGCCGATATCGAGCACATCGAGCGGTCCGAGCTTCGCCGTACGCCCCGCCGACATCAGCTTCGCGCACGCCAGGAGGGCCTCGACGTGCTTCGCCGAGTCCGCCGCCTGCGAGCCGACGTGGAACGACAGTCCGCGTACGGTGATGCCGAGCTCCGCGGCGACCCGCGCCAGACCCAACGCGTCTTCCGGGTCGCAGCCGAATTTGCGCGACAGATCGCACATCGCACCGGGGCTGCGGAAGGACACTCTCAGCAGCAGCTCGACCCGGTCGGCGAGCCGCTCGAACTTCCGCACTTCATCGGGATTGTCGACCACGAAGGTCCGTAAGCCGAAGTCGATCGCGTTGCGGATGTCCTGCGGACGCTTGATGGGATGCGTGTGGATGCAGCGATCGGCGGTGACGCCGAGACGCCGTACGAGGTGCACCTCGCCAGTGGTCGCGAGGTCGAGGAATCCGCCTTCGTCCAGCACGGTCCGCACCACCGCCGCATGTGGCATGGGCTTCAGCGCGTAGTGCAGGTCTACCTTGGGCAGGGCGGCGCGCAGCTTGCGAAACTGCACCCGCACCCGCTCGCAATCGAGGATGACGAGCGGTGAGCCGAACTGGCGGACCAGCCGCCGGACCTCCGCCGGTTGGAACGGATCAATGTAGCGCGCGCGGTGAGACCGACTCATTCTTCGTGGATGTCAAACAGCAAGTCAGTAAGCAGCCCAGGGCCTCCCCGGGCTGCGGGATCGAATCGAGCCACAAGACTGGCCGCGCAAAGCGCCGCCAGGCGACTTTGCGCCAATGGATTATGGTAAGACGGCCATCGTGCCGCTGTCGTCGCTCTCGGTGACGCTCGCCGCGGCGCGCAGCAGCCGGTCGCGTATCGTGGTCCAGCGCTCTCCCTCGGGCACGTCCTGGACCAGGATTCGCTGACAGCCTGCCTTGTCCAGGGTGCGCAGGTTGGTGTAAAGATCGTGTCCGTACTGCTCCGGCCGGCGGCCCGCATTGATCCAGGTCACGTACTTGTGGGCTTTCAGCGGCAGCCGTTGCGCCAGCACCGCCACCCGGCGCCCACCTTCGGAGAGCGCCGCGGCCCGCGCATCGACCTCGCCCGAGGGCACGATGGTCATCGGAGTCGTGGGCGCGTAGTGCGCAGGAGTGCCGCCCGGGACACGCGGCGACTCGACATCCGCGCCGATCAGGAGCTCACCGATGACCTGTCTGAGCTGCGCCGCCGTGATGGCGCCAGGGCGCAGCAGTCGCACACTCTGACCCTGCAGCGCGATGATGGTCGACTCCAGGCCGATCTGACATTCGCCGCCGTCGAGAATCACCTTGACCTGCTCGCCGAGCTCCTCGCGCACGTGCTCGGCGCGCGTGGGGGAGAGCTTGCCGTAGCGGTTGGCCGAGGGAGCCGCAATGCCGCCGCCGAAGGCCGTCAGAAGCTGTTGTGCCATTGGGTGCGAGGGCACTCGAATGGCGACGGTGTCCTGCCCGCCGGTAACCGCATCGTGAACATTGACGGCCCGGGGCATCACCATGGTGAGCGGTCCGGGCCAGAAGCGCTCAGCGAGCCGCATGGCAGTATCCGGCACCTCCCGCACCCAGCGAGGCAGGAAGCGCGGGCTGTCCAGATGCACGATCACCGGATGATTGCTCGGCCTGCCCTTCGCCTCGAAGATCTTGCGGACCGCGGCCGGATTCTGCGCGTTGGCGCCCAAGCCGTAGACCGTCTCCGTCGGAAACGCCACGAGCTCGCCGTCGCGCAGCGCCTGCACGGCGGTCTCGATCTCGACCTGGGTAGCTCTGACCACTCGGACCATGATGATGCGGATTCTAGCAAGGCCAGGCGGCCGATCCTGTGATCAACCTAAGCGTTGCATTTTAACGACAGTTTGGCTCAATCCAGGGCGTGCCGCGTCCAGCCTTCCGGCGTCCGCAGAAGCTCGTAGGCGGGCCAATAGTGGTTGTCGAGCTTCAGGGTGATCACATTCGCGGCATTGTTCCAGGTGATGGTCTTCAGTCTCAGCGACGAGCGGTCCGGCCGTCCAGCGACGGCTTTGAGGAAGGCATCCAGATCAGGCGTCGGCTGCCCGTCGACCTGCAGAATGCGCCGTCCCGGATAGAGTCCATAACGTGCCGCAGGCGAGCCGTAGGCGAAGAAGTCGACATAGACGCCCACGGGAGGAATACCCCGCTGCGCGCGCATGGCCCGGAACGGTGCCTGCAGGGTTGCGCCCGCCCACTGCACCACTCTCTCGAGTCCCGCCCCCGAGAGCGCCACCGTCGGCACCTCGATCGTCTGCTCGCCGCCACCCCGCCAGACCGTTACCTGCAACTGGGTTCGATCCGCGGCCGCGCGCTCGACTTCGCGGAACTCCGTGACTACCTTGCCATCGAGCGCCAACACGAGATCACCCGGCTGCATCAACGAGGCCGCCGGGGAACCGCCGACCGTCCGCACCACGGTCAGCACCTGCCGCTCCAAGGGGCTGTGGGCGGCGAGCTTCGTCGCCCACTCCTCGGACAGACCCATCTGACGCGCACTCGCCAAGGGCTCCGGATCGAGCTCCATCTCCAACGAATGCAAGTCGCGTCCGTTGCGCACACGATCGACCATGTCCGCCACGAGATCGATCGGCACGCCGCGCAACGCCTGCGCAATGCCGTTCTCGCTGTCATAGGCGAAACTCGACCACATCCCGAGCACGTTGCCCGCAGCGTCGGTGAGCACGCCATCGAAGTCGCCGGGCGGGTTCACGAGGCCGATGGTCTGGATGTTGGTATCGCGGAAGCGCATGGTGCGCGAGAGGGGGAGCGAGAGCGGATCGATGCTGGCGATCTCCGTGTGCCGCGAGTGTATCTGGCTGTCCCCGCCCAGGCCCACCACCCAGATGGGCTCGCCGGGCGTGAGGCTCTGCGGTTTCAGCGTCGCCGACCTGACAGGTGTGGCGCCGATGAGCCGCGGATCGTAAGCGACGACCGCGAAGTTATGTAAAGGATCGATGTAGACGACGTGTCCGGGAACCTGCAGCGTGCCCGCGAAGGTCACCGTCACGTCGCCGAGCGAGGCGGGCACGGTGTCCCTGTCGACCACGATCAGGCCGCGCTGTGCGTCCACGATGAGTCCGGTGCCGTGGTAGTAGTGCTCGGTGACGCCCGATACCGAATAGGGCATGGTGAACGTCACCATCGCCAGCGACGGCGCGAGGGCGGTGAGGCGCGGATCCTGATACTTCGGGAAACCGGTCGCGCTCACCGGATCGGCTTTGGGCGCCGGCCCGGCGGCGAGCGGCGTGCACGGCCAGGTACCGAGCGCATCGTCCCGCACGCACTGATCCGAGGGGTACCACAACCGATCCATGCGAAAGGAGCCGAGCTGGCTCCCGTTGGGATCGTCGACCGTGGTGAAGCGAATGTTGGCGTAATCACCGTTGCCGAGGCGGCTGAGCGCCTGACGAAAATCCTGCAGATCATCTATCGGCGTGGAGTTGACCGCCCTGATCACGGCGCCGCGCGGTATTCCGGCGGCGCCGAATACGTATCCCGGGTTGGCGACGAACACGCCGCGCGGCGGCACGTTGAGCTGGCGCGCCTCCTGGTAGGAGAGCGTGTTGACCACCGCATCGCCGAATTGCACGTAGCTGCTCGGCGTGATGGCGGTCAGGTCGCCGACGGGCAGCGTCACCGACACCGGCTTGCCGCCGCGCTCGAGGTCCAAGTGGACCTGACCACCGACCGAGGAGTCGAGAACCTGCTCCAGCGGATCGAACGTGGTCACGTAACGCCCGTCGATCCGCAGCAGAATGTCGCCCGGCTGCAGTGCGAGCGCGCTCGGCGTCCCCGGCAGCACGCTCGCGACCACCAGCATGCCCGTGCGCTGCGGGAACTGCTTGCGCACGGCCGCCTCGTTCCCGCGCCCGAGCCCGAGCCGCTCGAGCTCGTCATAGGGCGTGTAGTTGAAAACCGTGTACAGAGTGCCGCGGGTGACCGGCTTGTCCTGCTGAATGAGCTGCAGCGCGCGCTGCACCCGCTCGAGCGGCAGGTAGAAGCTCGAGGCGGCATTGTCGGCACCGCCGGCATTGAGAGCGATGACCCGGCCCTGGATGTCGATCACCGGCGACCCGGACGAGCCGCCGGAAGTCCCCGAAGCCGCCTGCAGATAGAAGGTATTGAAGTCGTTGTACTTGCCGAAGCCGTACGCCGGCGCCTGCCGGTCCAGCCGGGCGAGCGTGCCGGTGAGAATCGAGAGCTGCTCGCCCGCGTTGTTGCCCACCACCCGGATTTCCCTGCCGACCTTGGCGCCTTGCGGAAAGAGCGCGAGGGGTTTCGGCTGGATGTAGTGCAGCTTCTTCGGGTCGTAGCGATAGAAGCCGAAGTCATGCACCGGATCGCGGTAGATGGGGTGAAGCTGCACCACCTCACGGTCGAGGAATACCGCCTCGGCGGTCACCGGGCCCGGCGTCACGACGTGTCGGTTCGTGAGGATGATGCCGCGCTTCGCATCCACGACGAAGCCGGTCGCCTGCGCCGTCTCGTTCCACTCCGTATCGAAGGCGCGCACCTCATCGACGTTGATGGAGACCACGCTGCTGGCGATGCGCTCCAGGGTGGCGGCCCACGTCGGGTTGGCCTCGACCGCGGCCGCTTGGCGCGCCAGATGCGTTGCCTGCGGTCGTTCCCCGGGCAGCGGCACGCGCGGTGGAATCTGCCGCATCCCTATCGCCGGACGCGGTTGCAGCGGAGGGGGAGTGGCGGGCGGTGGGGGGGTCTGCGCCGCTGTGGTGGGCGAAGCCGCCTGCGGCGCCGCCGCAGCGAAAGTCAGCGGCACGCAGGCAGCGAGCAGGAGAAGGTCAAGACGTCGTGGGAATCGCATGGGCTCCGGTCGGCTTCCACGTGAGATCCAGTTGCTTGGCCGCCCGAACGTCATCCAGGCGCCGTACGGGCATGGTATGCGGAGCGCCGGTGACGCGCTCGGGTTCTTGCGCGGCTTCCGTCAGGATATCGCTCATGGCGGCGACGAAGGCATCGAGCGCCGCCTTGCTCTCGGTCTCCGTCGGCTCGATGAGCAGGCACTCCGGCACCAGCAGCGGGAAATATGTCGTGGGCGCGTGCATGCCATGATCGAGCAGGCGCTTGGCGAAATCCATGGCCGTCACGCCCAGCTCCTTCGCCTGGCGCTTGAGGCCGATGATGAGCTCGTGCGTCGCCCGGCGGTCGGGATAGGCCGCATCGAACCCGGCCCGAGTCAGTTGCGCGAGGAGATAGTTGGCATTGAGCGTGGCGTATTCGCTCACCTTTGCCATCCCCTCCCGGCCCAGCATGCGCATGTAGATGTAGGCGCGAAGGAGCACTCCGGCGTTCCCCATGAACCCGGAGAGTCTGCCGATCGACTGCGGTATGTCCCGCTCCGTCAGCCAGCAGTATCGCTCGCCGCGCCGGCCGACCACCGGCACCGGGAGGAAGGGCGCCAGGCGTGCGCTGACACCGACCGGACCCGCGCCGGGGCCGCCGCCGCCGTGAGGCGTGGAGAAGGTCTTGTGCAGATTGACGTGGATGACATCGAAGCCCATATCGCCCGGCCGCACTTTGCCGAGAATGGCATTGAGATTCGCGCCGTCGTAATAGAGGAGCCCCCCTGCCGCGTGCACCGTCCGCGCCACCTCCTCGATGCGCCGCTCGAAGACGCCGAGGGTGGACGGGTTGGTCAGCATGATGCCCGCTGTTTTGGGACCCACAGCGGCCTTGAGCGCGTCGATGTCGACGTCGCCTTCCGCGTTGACCGGCACTTCCCGCACCACACAGCCGCACATCGTGGCGGTAGCGGGATTGGTACCGTGTGCCGCCTCCGGCACGATGATCTCGTTGCGCTCGAGGTCACCGCGCGCGCGGTGATAGGCGCGGATCATCGCCACGCCGGCGAACTCGCCCTGGGCACCGGCCATCGGGCTCAGCGCCACGGCCTGCATCCCGGTAACCGCTTTGAGCATCTCCTGCAGCTCGTACATACAGGCGAGAAAGCCCTGCCCCACACTCTCGGGCGCCAGCGGATGGCGGCCCAGGAGCTCCGGCAGCATCGCCAGACTGTTACAGGCCTTCGGGTTGTACTTCATGGTGCACGACCCGAGCGGATAGAAGTGCGTGTCGATGGAGAAGTTGAGCTGCGAGAGCCGCGTGAAGTGCCGGACCGCCTCGAGCTCGCTGACCTCGGGCAGGAGCGGCCGCGCGGTGCGACGCAGCGCCGCCGGCAAGTCCTCGGTGCCGAGGGCTCCGGGATCACGCGGCCACTGGTCCTCGGCGCCGCGGCCCGGGACGGAATACTCGAAGATCGGCTTTTCTATTCGGGTGGACATGATCTTACAGCCTCAGGCCGCGCGCGCTTCGCGCAGGCACTCGGCAAGCGCGCCGGCGTAGCGCTCGATGTCGGCGGTTGTCTTGGTCTCGGTGGCGCAGACGAGGAGCGCCGGACCGAGCTCCGGATAGTGCTCGGTCAGGTCCAGGCCCCCGATGATCCCACGGGCGGCGAGCTTCTCCAGCACCGGCGCCACGGGGCGGTCGAGCGCAATGGCTTCCTCGTGGAAAACCGGCCCGCGAAAGAGGCGCCGCACGCCGGCCACGCGGCCGAGCGCGGCAACGAGCTCACGCGTGCGCGCATGCGATGCGGCGGCAACCCGCTCCAGGCCACGCGGCCCCATGAGCGATAGATAGACCGTCGCCGCCGTCACCAGCAGCCCCTGGTTGGTGCAGATGTTGGAAGTTGCCTTGGCGCGGCGGATGTGCTGCTCCCGCGCCTGCAGTGTCAGCGTGAAGCCCGCGCGGCCGGCGACGTCCACGGTGCGTCCGACGATGCGGCCCGGCATCTGCCGCACGTGCTCCATGCGCGCGGTCATGAAGCCGAAGTAAGGTCCGCCCGAGGAGAGCGGCACTCCCAGAGGCTGCCCCTCCCCGACCGCGATATCCGCGCCCTTGTTGGCATCGTGGGCGCCCCATTGGCCCGGCGGCTTCAGGAGCGCGAGCGAGGTGGGATTCACCACAGCGATCACCAGGATGTTGCGCGCGCGCGCCCAGTCGCAGAGCGTATCCACATCCTCCAGCCGACCGAAGAAGTTGGGCTGCTGGATGACCAGAGCGGTGATGTCCTGACCGTCGTAGCGGGCGAGAGAGCCCGGAGGAATGCAACCCTCTTCCGTGCAGTACGGCAGCTCCTCGAAGACGAGGCCCTGATTGCCGGCGACGGCCGCAGCCGCCCTGCGGTAGTGCGGATGCACGGTGGTAGGCACGAGAATGCGCTGCGAGCGCGATTTGCGGTTGGCGCGCACCGCCATCAGGCACGCCTCGCCCATCGCGCTCGCACCGTCATAGAGCGACGCGTTCGAGACGGCCATGTCCGTCAGGCTCGCCATCATGGTCTGGTATTCGTAAAGCAGCTGCAGCGTGCCTTGGCTGGCCTCCGCCTGATAGGGCGTGTAGGCGCTGTAGAACTCGCCGCGAGTGGCGATGGCCCATACAGCCGCCGGGATGTGATGCTCGTACGCCCCCGCGCCGATGAAGCAGAGCGGGCGACCGTCGAGACGCGCCCGCTCGGTCATGAGCCGGCCGATCTCCATTTCGCTCAGGGCTTCCGGCACGCCGGCGAGCGCGCTCAGCCGCAGATTGGCGGGGATCTCGTCGAAGAGTCGCTCGATGCTGTCGACGCCGATGGCGGCGAGCATCGCCTCGACATCCTCGCGGGTGTGAGGGATGAAGGCCATCAGCCACCCTCCTCCGCGATCAGCTTCTCGTACTCCGCGGCGGAGAGGAGCGCGGGGGGCGACGCGCCGGCGGCGGGCCGCAGCCGCATCAGCCAGCCCTTGCCGTAGGAGTCAGAGTTGATCGCCTCCGGCTCCGAGGCGAGCGCGGCATTGCTGGCCGTCACCTCGCCTGTGACCGGAGAGTAGACGTCGGAGGCCGCCTTCACGGACTCGACGACGGCGAATGCCTCACCGGCGGTGAGGTTGCGGCCGGCCTCCGGCACCTCCACGAACACCAGATCGCCGAGGGCATGCTGGGCGTGATCGGTGATGCCGACCTCCACCGTGCCGTCGGGGAGGGTCCGCAGCCATTCGTGGGACTTCGTGTACTTGAGATCGGAAGGAACGTTGCTCATGCGGCGCTCCGGAGCACTTGGGACTTGGATCGGGGAATCGGGATGAGGTTCGCGATCGATGACGAGGCGCTCAGGACACCAGCGCCTTGCCGTGACGGACGAACGGCGGCCGCACGATGCGCGCATCGTGCAGCTTGCCGCGGATATCGACCTTTACGCTGGAGCCCGCGGCGACCGGCACACGCGCCAGTGCGATCGAGCGTTCCAGGGTGGGGGAGAAGGTTCCGCTGGTGATCTCGCCTTCAGCAGCTTCGGGTACGAGCACCTTCTGGTGCGAGCGCAGAACGCCGCGGCCTTCGAGCAGCAGACCCACCAGCTTGCGCTGCGAGCCCCGCGCGCGCACGGCCTCGAGTGCCTCACGGCCGATGAAGGCCCGCTCGCGCGGCTCGAGCGCCACGGTCCAGCCGAGACCGGACTCGAAGGGGTGGGTGTTCTCGTCCATGTCACTGCCGTAGAGGTTCATGCCCGCCTCCAGACGCAGTGTGTCACGGGCACCGAGACCGCAGGAGGTGACACCGGCGGAATTCAACGCCTGCCACACTCGCTCCGCCTCAGTGCCGGGCAACATCATCTCGAAGCCGTCTTCGCCCGTGTAGCCGGTGCGCGCGACGAACCAGCCGTCGATTTCGCGTCCGAAGAATGGCTCGAGACCGAGTGCGGCCGCGGAGCCCGCCGATGACAGCAGACTCGCGGCCTTGCCCCGGGCCTCGGGGCCTTGCACGGCGAGCATCGCTAGGTCGGTGCGCTCGGTGAGCCGGACTTCGAATTGCGCCGCATGTTGGCGCATCCACGCGAGGTCCTTGTCGCGCGTGCCGGCGTTGACCACCGCGCGGAACCAGAGCTCATCCAGGAAATAGACGATCAGATCGTCGATGACGCCGCCGGTCTCTTTGAGCATGCAGCCATAGAGCGCCTTGCCCGGCGTCTTGAGCTTGCCGACGTCGTTGGCGAGAAGCTTCTGCAGGAACGGCCTGACTCGCGCGCCCTCGAGGTCGACGACGCACATGTGGGAAACATCGAAGACACCCGAGCCGCGGCGCACGGCATGGTGCTCCGCGATCTGCGAGCCGTACTGCAACGGCATGTCCCAGCCGCCAAAGTCCACCATCCTGGCGCCCAGCTTCTGGTGCAGGTCGAATAGCGGGGTTCGTCGTGTCACAGGCGCTCCGGAATCAATGAAAACGGCATGGGCGCAGGATGCCCTCTTGCCGCCCTCTGTCCGGTGACCTGAGAGATCGGGCGCCGACGGCGCCGCTCCCCTTCGGTGGGTGGCCGCCGAGGCGTCCACCACTCTCCAGAGCCCCCGCGATCTGCCGTTCGTGTGCCTGAGCGTTTCCGGGCGGAGCTTGCGCCTTCGGCGTTCCGGCGGTGGCCGGACTCTCTCCGGACAGACCGATTATGGGGTGCGCGCATTCTACCATGTAAAATGTCCGGCCCCAGGAACCTCGCGAGCAGACCATGTCCTCCATTCAGCGTCGCAATTCCGTACAGGTGTCCATCGGCCCCATCCGGGTGGGCGGGACGGCGCCGATCGTCGTGCAATCGATGACGAACACGGATACCGCGGACATCGAAGGCACCGCGCAGCAGGTGAAATCGCTTGCCCGCGCCGGATCGGAGCTGGTCCGCATTACGGTGAATACGGCGGAGGCCGCGGAGGCGGTGCCGCACATCCGCAACCGGCTGGATCAGCTCGGAGTGACGGTCCCCCTGATCGGCGACTTTCACTTCAACGGCCACAAGCTCTTGCGCGAGCACCCGGGCTGCGCGGAAGCGCTCGCGAAGTACCGCATCAACCCCGGCAACGTGGGACGCGGCAGCAAGCGCGATCCGCAGTTCGCGGAGATGATCGGGACGGCCTGCCGCCACGACAAGCCTGTACGTATCGGCGTCAACTGGGGGAGCCTCGACCAGGACCTGCTCACGCGGCTGATGGACGAGAATTCCTCGCGTGCGGAGCCGGTGAGCGCACAGCAGATCATGCGCAACGCCGTCGTGCTGTCGGCGCTGGAAAGCGCGCGCCGAGCCGAGGAGCTCGGGATGGCCCACGACCGCATCATTCTTTCCGCCAAGGTGAGCGGGGTGCAGGATCTGATTGCGATCTACTCCGATCTGGGCGGCCGCTGCGATTACCCACTGCACCTCGGACTGACGGAGGCCGGCATGGGCTCGAAGGGCATCGTGGCATCGACCGCGGGAATGGCGGTGCTGTTGCAGCAGGGCATTGGTGACACGATCCGTGTTTCGCTCACGCCGGAGCCGGGTGGCGATCGGACACAGGAGGTCATCGTGGCGCAGGAGATCCTGCAGACCATGGGGCTGCGGTCGTTCCTGCCGCTGGTGACGGCGTGCCCGGGTTGCGGCCGCACCACGAGCACCGTGTTCCAGGAGCTTGCTCAGCGCATCCAGTCACATATTCGGCATCGGATGCCGCAGTGGCAGCGTGAGTATGACGGCGTTGAAGACATGACCGTGGCCGTCATGGGCTGTGTCGTCAATGGGCCTGGAGAGAGTAAGCACGCGAACATCGGCATCAGCTTGCCGGGGACGGGAGAGCGGCCGGTGGCGCCCGTCTACGAGGATGGGGAGAAGACGGTCACTTTGAAGGGAGATCGGATCGCAGAGGAGTTTCAGGAGTTATTGGAGCAGTACGTGGCTCGGCGGTTCAGCAAGAGGGAGATTGCAACCGGGGCTGCTGTGGCTTGAAGACGCGCACCGCATAATGACCCTGGCCGGAACGCCGTAAATCCATCCCTGGAGGCTAGCGGATCGCCGTCCTGGCGATCAGCTTCCGGCCAGGATCATTATGCGATGTGCTCTGGGCGACACTGGCTGTGGGACGTTACTGGGAGACGATCATGAGCGAGCTGTCCGAAAAGCATTGCAAGCCTTGTGAAGGCGGGGTGGCGCCCTACTCGCGCGAGCAGGCGCAGCAACTCATGAAGCACCTCGCCAGCGGCTGGGTCCTGTCGAGCGAGGGGCCCTTCCTGCGGCGGGAGTTCAAGTTCAAGGACTTCTATCGGACGATGAGCTTCGTCAATGCGCTCGCGCACATCGCCAACGTCGAGGACCATCACCCGGACCTCGAGGTCGGCTACAACTACTGCCGCGTGCAGTTCACGACGCACGCCATCAAGGGACTGTGCGAGAACGACTTCATCTGCGCGTCGAAGGTCGACGCAATTCCGCTCAGCTGAGAGGCGCAGACTGCGCTGCGGGCGGCTGCCGCGCGACTCGGGGCAACTCGCCTCCCAACCCCAGGGCACGGGTGATGAAGAAACGCTTGACCTCGTCGCTGCGGTTCACCAGGGCCAGCCCGCGCTGCGCGATGCGTGACAGCGGGCCGACGCCGTGGGCGAGGTAGCGGTTGAACCCATCGATGGCCAGAGCGATCGGCTCGATCTCGCTTTTGCGCCAGCGCTCGTAGCGGCGCAGGACGCTCTGCGCACCCGGATCCTCGCGCTTGCGGAACGCCGCGCAGATGAGCTCGCAAAGCGCCGCGGCATCCAACAGGCCGAGATTCACGCCCTGCCCCGCCAGCGGATGCACGACGTGCGCGGCATCGCCGATCAATGCGCACCGGTGCGCCGTGAAGCGGTTCGCAGTCAGTTTCTGGAGCGGAAACGACAGGCGCTCCGTCACCAGCTTCGCGGCACCCAATACGGAGTCTGACTGGCGCAGCAGCTCTTGCTCGAAGTCGGTCTGCGACTGGCCGAGGAGCGATGCCGCTGCCGAGTCGTCGGCGGACCAGACGACGGAGCTGCACCCGTCGGCGAGCGGCAGGAAAGCGAGCGTCCCCGTACGCAGGAAGCGCTGCCACGCGGCGCGCTCATGGGGTAACTCGGTGCGGACGTTGGCGACGATCGCCGTCTGGCGGTAGCTGGAGGTTTCCGCGGAAAGGCCGATGGACTCTCGCACGGCTGAGCGGGCGCCGTCCGCACCCACCACGAGCCGGCAGGCGAGAGTGCCTGCACTCGTCTCGAGCTCCACGTGACGATCGTGTGCGCGCAGCCGCGCGAGTTCGCCCGCGATGACCGTGCCGCCCGCAGCCTCGAACGCCGTGAGCGCCGCCGTCTGGACGCCGCGATTTTCGACGATGTAGCCGAGGTTCGGCTCTCCCGCATACGCAGCGTCAAACTCCAACACATCCGCGCTTCGCGGCTGCACGCTCTCGTGCCACACGCGCATCCGCTCGTACGACTGCATGCGTGACGGTGGGATGAGAGGCCAGGCACCTATCGCCGTCAGGATGCGCTCGCTCGCGCGCGATAGTGCGGAGACACGGGAATCGAGTGCGGCGCCAGGTGCGCTGGCGCGGGGCCTGTTGAGCTCGAGGACGGCTACGCGAAGGGGCCGGCGTGTGTCCTTCGTGGCCATCTGCAACAACGCCGCCGCGCTGGCGCCGACGGGGCCGCCGCCGACGATGAGCACATCCCAGGGCTCGCTCGATGCCGCAATGTGGATCGGATCGTTCACGGAAGCGTCGAATCGGTCATTGCAGCGGCAACCCACGCGCCAGCCGTGGCGTGGGACCACCGAACCCCAGACTGACACGCGCGAGCGCGCGCTTGGCGGGAGGTGCGAGATCGAACGCCAGGAGCCCCAGATTGCGCACCAGGCTCACGCCAGGCGCCCGACTGCCGAAAAGCCTGACCAACCCGTCCGTGAAGCGCACGACGCCGCCGCGATCGGCCGCGCGCCAGTCGGAGAACTTGCGCAGCAGCGGCGCCGATCCCACATCGCCCGTGGCCCCAGCGATCACTTCGGCGAGCAGTGCGGCATCGCGCAGCCCCAGGTTGAATCCTTGCCCGGCGATCGGGTGCAGCGCCTGTGCGGCATTGCCGATGAGCACGGTGCGGCGCGCGACCGTGGTCGCCGCGCGAGTCAGCTTCAATGGATACGATGCGCGGCGGCCGATGCGCTGGAATCTGCCGGCCCGCCAGCCGAAGCGGCCCTGCAGCTCACGGAGATAGGCGTCATCTTCCAGTGCCAGCAGCTCCGTCGCGCGTTGCGGAGCACACGACCAGATCGTTCCGTAGCCGCCGCCGCGAAGCGGCAGCACCGCCACCGGCCCGGATGGCGTGAAGCGCTCGTACGCGGTGCCATCGTGAGCACGATCGCCGCCCACTGCGGCGATGATCGCGATCTGATCGTAATCCTCGACATCGGCTTCGATGCCTGCCGCCGCACGTACTGCGGACTGTGCTCCATCGGCGGCGATCAGAAGACTCGCCGATGTCACTTCACGCGCGCCCGCGGCCGTCACCACCTTGAAGTAAGCCCGCTCCATGGAGATGTCGAGATCCTCGATGCCCGCGGGCACGCGGACCTCCACGCCACGGGCGGCCGAGAGGCAGCGCCACAGAGCCGTCCCGATCACCCTGTTGGGGACGACGTAACCGAACGCATCGATTCCATGCTCCTCGGCCTTCAGGCGCGCGAAGCCGAACCGCCCCGCATCGGAAACGTGAATGGCGCGTATCGCCGCGGCTTCACGCGACACCTCATCCCAGACGCCGAGGCCCTGGAAGATTCGCCGGCTGGCGTTGCCGAGCGCGGTCGTGCGCTCATCGAAGCTAGGCTGCGCCGCCGAGTCCGGAGCGACACTCTCGATGAGCAGCACTCGCACGCCGGTGCCCTCGAGCCCGAGCGCGAGGCTCGCTCCCACGAGGCCGCCGCCCACGACGGCGACATCGAAGTCGCGCACCGCGGGTTTGCTGGGCGACAGCTCGCTCATCGCGATCCGGTGCGGGCGGCCGTCATCAATCTTTCGATCGCTTCGACATCCTTGGGGGCCCCGTCGGTCAGCACCTCGACGCCGTTCTTCGTGACCACCACGTCATCCTCGATGCGCACGCCGATGCGGTGGAAGCGTTTCGGCACGCCGCGGGCGCCCGCGGGGATGTATATCCCGGGCTCGATGGTGAGCGCCATGCCCGGCTCGAGCACCCGCCATTCATCACCGATCTTATAATCGCCAACGTCGTGCACGTCCATTCCGAGCCAGTGGCCGGTACGGTGCATGAAAAAGCGCCGGTAGGCGCCATCGCGCTCGAGCTTCGCGGGCCGGCCCTTCAGCAGGCCGAGCTTCACCAGACCGTGCGTGATGACCCGCACCGCGGCCTCGTGGGGCTCGTTCCAATGGTTGCCGGGACGAACTTTGGCGATCGCCGCCCGATTGGCCTCCAGCACGACCTGGTACACGGCGCGCTGCTCCGGCGTGAAGCGGCCGCCGACCGGAAACGTGCGGGTGATGTCCGAGGCGTAGGACTCGTACTCGCAACCGGCATCCACGAGAAGCACATCGCCGGCCTTCAGCGGCTGATCGTTGTCGCGGTAATGCAGGATGCAGCTGTTGGCGCCTCCGCCCACGATCGGATGATACGAAGTGTCCGCGTTGTACAGGCGGAACTCGTGGATGATCTCCGCCATCACCTCGTATTCCTTGAGCCCGGGTCGGCACGACTCCATGGCCCGCACGTGCGCTCTGGCGGCGATCCGCGCGGCCTCACGCATGAGACCGATCTCGAGGCGCGATTTGTAGAGGCGCATGTCGTGCAGCACGTGATCGAGCGCAACGATCTCTTGCGGCGGATGGCGGCCGTTCCTCGCCTGCGTGCGCAGGCCGTTCACCCAACCGACGAGCCGCTGATCGAATTCCGGGTACATGCCCATGGAATAGAAGACCTTGGCGCGGTTCTCCATGAGCCCGGGCAGGATTTCGTCGATGTCGGTGATCGGGAAGGCGTCGTCCGCCCCATACACGCGCCGCGCACCAGCCGGACCGGCGCGCCGGCCGTCCCAGGTCTCCCGCGCCGGGTCGCGCTCGCGCACGAAGAGAATGTATTCAGCCTGGTCGCGCCCCGGCACCAGGACCGCCACCGACTCCGGCTCGTCGAAGCCGGTCAAATAATAGAAGTCACTGTCCTGCCGGTATGCGTACTCGACGTCGTTGTTGCGGTGGCGTACCGGCGCCGCGGGCAGGATGGCGATGGAGTCTCGGCCCATGACCTTCAGCAGCGCCCGCCTGCGGCGCGCAAATTCGTTGCGAAGGTCCTGTCGGCTCGCGCTCGAGGACCGCGAGACATGGGGAGGCGTTGCGCGTCGGGCGGCGGATCTATGGCGGATCAATGAAGAGGTGCTCCGGGTGAGGAGGGCTGGCTTCTCAGGGGCTCGAGCTCCTCGAAGACGACCTGCACGCTCACTCGCACGAACTCCACGAGCTCCGCATAGGCGTTTTCGTTCGATTCCTCGGTCTGGGCGACATCAACGTCGACACGGCTGATCTCCGTGAGGTCGCGCACGATCTCCCCGACGTCGCCGGGTAGGCTGCCAGCATCCTGAGCGGCCCCCGAGCCGAGCCCGTAAAGGAATCCCTGACACCACTGCGCGAGCGCCGCGGCGCGGGCATCGATCGACTGCGCGTCCTCAGGCAACAGCAGGTCGAATTCCATGTCCGGCGCCCGGAGGGATCCTGCCGTCTCGGAATAAAGCTCCCGCAGGGTGGCGGCGGCGAGCGGCTGTGCCCGCCCTTCCGGGAGGATCTCCAGCAGCCAGTCCTCGAAACGATAGGCGACGGCGGCGCACAGGCAGCCGGCGAGCGTACCGTGCGCCTCGGCGGCATCGGCCAACGCGCGCTCGTCCGTCAGAACGCGCTGAATGTCCGCGTAGTTGGCTTGGACCATGTGCATCCGCATTATATGCCTTTGGATACGTCCTGAGTTCCGTCACCGGATGACGACGGTTCCCAGTAATCCCTGGAATAGGCCGACTCACGATTGACCCCGCTGAGAGCGCGGCACTATAGTCCACGCAGCAAAGGCGACAGCGTCCCACGCAGCATGAGCGACACCGTCAAATCACAGCTCGATCTCGAGCTGGCGCGCCTCGCGCGGCGTATCGAAGAGCTGGTAACCACCGTGGATCATCTGCGGGAGGAGAACCGCGCGCTGCGGCAGCGGCACGAGTCGCTGGCGAGCGAGCGCGCCTCGCTCCTCTCCAAGAACGAGCAGGTGCGCACCCGCGTGGAGGCCATGATCGGCAGGCTGAAAACCCTGGAGCATGGCGCATGAGCAGTCAGGATCAGGCGCGCGTCAGTGTGCGTATCATGGAGAAAGAGTACGTGGTCTCCTGCCCTTACGACGAGCGCTCTGCGCTCCTCGACGCGGCGGAGTACCTGAACGGCCGCATGCGCGAGATCCGCGACAGCGGCAAGGTCGTCGGCCTCGATCGCATCGCCGTCATGGTGGCGCTCAACATGGCGCACGAGCTGCTGCAGACACGCGGCCGCGATGCCAAGGTCGAGAGCGAGGCCGGCGGCAAGGTTCGGACCCTGCGCGAGCGGGTCGAGACCGCGCTCGAGCGGGCGCAGCAACTCGAGCTGTGAGACACACGACCGCCAAAACCGGGCGGCGTTGGTGTAGAGTGGTTCCCGGCGTCGCCTGCGGTGTTCGACAAGCGGGCCGGGTTACCTCGGACCCTAATTGAAACACCCACGGGGCAGGGCTCGTCGGCAGCACTGTGCAAGTCCGCCATGAGCGGAAAGCCTTACCTGTCACAGCTCGTCCCACTT
>DASUKK010000033.1:0-35437 GCA_036278795.1 Steroidobacteraceae bacterium
CCGAGCTCGCCTGCCGCTGCACCGCCGCCGCTTCTGAAGCGCCTCTCCGTCGCGCGTCAGCATGGCTGTTGTAGAGGAGAGCAACGCCCCCGCAGGCCAGGGCGGTTATGGCTATCGCACGGCGAATGCTCGACATCTTGCTTCCCCCAAAATCGAAATCACGGAGTCCCCCGTTTTCGTGCAGCCTACAGCATCGTATCGGGCGCTCGCATGAGTTCTTGTATATGAGCACACAAACAAATGGTTGGCGGGAAAGTGCGTATTCCGCCCCCCGATCTCGTCGGCGCCGGGCCACCGCTCGAGCGCTCCAGGTTATAATCGTGACTCACCCGATGGATCGGAATCCGGGGTGATTCATATACCGCTGCGAGGTGCGTATGGCTGCACAGACCACACCCCCGACCGAAGTGCCCCTCAAAAAGGTGCCGTTGTCCGCGCAGCAGCGCCAGTGGCTGGAGCGCGCGCTGGCGGCGGTGAGCGAGGAGCGCATCACCAGGTTCCTGGTGGACCTGGTGAGCATCCACAGTCCCACCGGCGAGGAGCGGGCTGCCAGCGAGTGGCTGGCGGAGCAGATGAAGGCGATCGGCCTGGATGCCTTCTACCAGCCCGTCAACGAGCTTTCGGGCAACGCCGCCGGGTACTTTCGTGGCAGTGGCGGCGGGCCCACGGTCATGTTCTACGCCCCCATTGACACGCACATCGACGTGAACGCGGAGGCGGACCTTCCCTGGGTGGGGAAGGAATTCCGCCCGGATATGCTGCCAGAAGGGTACGTGGACCAGAATCAGAATGTCATTGGCCTGTGTGCGTACAACCCCAAAGGGTTTGCCGCCTGCGTGTACGGGGCGGTGGACGCGCTCGCGCGCGCGGGCGTGCCGCTCAAAGGCACCGTCCTGGCGGCCTTCGCCGGCGGCGGCATGCCGGTGGCCCCGCCACCTCACCAGCCCAACAGGCACGCGGGCCTGGGCAGCGGCGTGTCGTACATGATCAATCACGGCGTCACGGCCGACTTCGGCTGCATCGTCAAGGGCGGGGACGGCGTGTCCTGGGAGGAAGTGGGCCTCTGCTGGTTCAAGGTGGCTGTCCGGGGCTACATGAGCTACGCGGGGTTCTCCCACACCATGCCGCATTGGAGGAACACGGTGGTGGACGCGGCCAGAGTAGTGTTGGCGCTGGAGGAGTGGTTCCACGACTTCAACAAGCGCAACAGCGCGGGGCTCATCAGCCCCTGGGGAGCCATATCCGGAGTGCGGGGCGGCTGGCCCCACAAGCCTGCCTTCCCCACGGCGACAGTCGAGCTGTACGTGGACGTGCGTGTGTCGGCCCACAGCACTCCCGCGGAGGCGCAGCGCCAGTTCGCCGAAGCCATCGACAGCATCCGCGCCCGGCACCCGGACATCGAGATCGACTATGAGATGTTCGCCTCCTATCCCGGTGCCAGCACCGACCCCAACCACTGGATCATCCAGTCGAGCATGCGCGGATGGGAGTACGTCAACGGCAGATCCATCATCAAGCGCATGCCTTCCAGTGGCCAGACCGATGCCTCCGCCATTCGCAACCTGGGTATTCCCCTTGCGCGCGTGGGGCCGCCGCCGCCCACGGACCACACACCGCCGGAGTGGCGGCTGGGACTGGGTGGCATGGGCGTTGCGCACGTGCCCGACCTGGCGCGCGTGAGCAAGCTGCTGGTCTACACGGCGATCGACTCCTGCCTTCGCGACAGGGAGGAGGTCGGCCTGTAGCCATTAACCGCTGCGGCTCTGTTGCTCGCTCCGCTCTCCGTTCAGCATGTCGAGAGTGACATCGACGATCATGTCTTCCTGACCACCGACCATTTTGCGTCTGCCGAGCTCGACCAGGATCGAGCGAGTGTCGAGGCCGTACTTGGCAGCGGCGTTCTCCGCATGCCGCAGGAAGCTGGAGTAGACCCCCGCATAACCCAGCGTGAGAGTCTCGCGATCGACACGCACGGGCCTGTCCTGGAGCGGTCGAACCAGTTCCTCGGCCGCGTCCATCAACTTGAACAGATCCGTGCCGTGATTCCAGCCGTAGAGATCGGCAACCGCAATGAACACCTCGAGAGGCGCATTTCCCGCGCCCGCCCCCATTCCCGCGAGCGAGGCGTCGACACGGATCGCGCCGTTCTGCACGGCGACGACTGAGTTCGCGACGCCGAGGGACAGGTTGTGGTGGGCGTGTATGCCGCGCTCGGTTTCGGGCTTGAGCACCCGTTCATAGGCCTGGAATCGCGCGGCCACCTCTTCCACCAGCAGGCGTCCGCCGCTATCGGTAACGTACACGCAGTGCGCACCATAGCTCTCCATGAGCCTCGCCTGTTGTGCCAATCCATCGGGAGAATTCATGTGGCTCATCATCAGAAAGCCGGCCACATCCATGCCAAGGCCGCGCGCGAATTCGATGTGCTGCCTGGCGATGTCTGCCTCCGTGCAATGAGTGGCGATTCGCACGGAGCGCACGCCCAGGTCGTAGGCGCGGCGCAGGTCATGAATCGTGCCGATGCCGGGGAGGAGGAGCGTGGTCAGCTTGGCGTGCTTCAGCTCCTCGGCCACGGCCTCGATCCAATCCCAGTCCGTGTGGGCGCCGAACCCATAGTTGAAACACGAGCCTGCCAGGCCGTCTCCGTGGGCAACTTCGATGGCGTCCACCTTCGCCGCATCCAGCGCCCGGGCAATGTTACGAACATGCTCGAGGCTGTATTGATGGCGGATCGCGTGCATGCCGTCGCGCAGCGTCACGTCCTGTATATACAGTTTCCCGGCTTCGGAGCGGTTGTGGGTACTCATGCGATCTTCCTCGGGGCCTGTCTCATGGCAATCGTCTCGGCGGTACGCAGCGCGGCGGCCGTCATGATGTCCAGGTTTCCTGCATAGGTCGGGAGGTGGTTCCCCGCGCCTTCGACCTCAAGAAACACGGAGACCTTGAGGCCGGCGAATTCCCGTTGCATCTCGGGGATGCGCAGCGGCTGGCTGGAGCTGATCCGTTGAAACTGCACATCCTGCTTGAGGCGATAGCCGGGCACATATTTCTGCACCTCGGCAACCATGGCCTCGACGCTGGCGGCGATCGCCGCCGTGTCAGCGTCGTCGCAAAGACAGTAGACGGTGTCGCGCATGATCAAGGGCGGGTCCGCCGGGTTCAGGATGATCACCGCCTTGCCGCGCTCTGCGCCTCCGACCACCTCGATCGCCCGGGCTGTCGTTTCGGTGAACTCGTCGATGTTCGCGCGGGTACCGGGTCCGGCCGACTTTGAGGCTATCGAAGCGACGATCTCGCCATACCACACTTTCGCCACGCGGCTGACTGCCGCGACGATGGGGACCGTGGCTTGCCCTCCGCAGGTCACCATGTTGATGTTCAACGAATCCAGATGTTGCGCACCGTTGACGGGCGGTATGACATACGGCCCAATGGCGGCCGGCGTCAGGTCGATCACGATCTTGCCGTGCCTGCGCAACACGGCGTCATGATGCTTGTGGGCCCCTGCCGAAGTCGCATCGAAGACCAGGCTGATCGAGGCAAATTCCGGCATCGCCACCAGTCCCTCGATCCCCCGGGCCGTCGTCGGCACACCGAGGCGCGCTGCGCGCTGCAGGCCGGGAGATTCGGGATCGATCCCGACGAAGGCGCCCATTTCGAGCACTTTCGACAGACGCATCACCTTGATCATCAGGTCGGTGCCGATATTCCCCGACCCGATGATCGCGACTTTCGACTTGACTTTTGACATGGACATGGGGATCAGCCACCGGCGAAGTGAAATTTGACGGAGCCAAGGCCACCAATGGTTGCCTTGACATGAGCGCCGCGCGTGAGAGGTACCATGGGACCGAGGGCACCGGTGAGCACGATGTCGCCGGCCCTCAGGGGCTCCCCGCGTTCGGCCAGCGTGCGGGTGAGCCATGCGGCGGCATTGAGAGGATGCCCGAGGCAGGCCGCTCCGGCGCCAAGCGAGGCAACCGTGCCGTTTACTTCCAACGCCATCCCGCACGTGTAGAGATCTAGCCCGGGTAGCGGCTTTCTCTCCGTGCCGAGAACGAAAAACGCGGAGGAGCCATTGTCCGCCACCGTGTCCGCGAACGTGATCTTCCAATCTGCGATCCGGCTGTCAACGATCTCAATGGCAGCAACCGCGCTGTCGACGGCAGCGAACACGTCGTCCGCCGTCGCATCCCGCTTGTCGAGATCGCGGCCGAAAATCAACGCGACTTCAGCTTCTGCCTTCGGCTGTATGACTTCGGCCGGCTCGAGGGTGCCGCCATCCGCGATTTCCATGTCGTGAAACAGCACTCCAAAGTCGGGGCGATCGACTCCCAGTTGCCGCTGTACCGCACTGGCGGTCAACCCGATCTTGCGGCCCACGATTCGGCGTCCCCGTGCCTCCCAGAACCGGGTATTGATGCGCTGCACTGCATAAGCGGAGTCAGCATCGACGGGTCCGAGCAGATCGCGCAGCGGCGCTACGGGCTTGCCTCTGTAGGCATCTCGCAATCGCACGGCAGCTTCTTCGGCGGGCGGCATGCACTGGGCTCCACGGAGGCTGCGAGTGCCGAAGTATAGGAGCGGCTTCCCAGGGTTTTCGCCCGCCATGATTTCGCTAATGCTCACATAGTGAGCCTTATCGGATAAATTGGGCGTATAAATGGGACATGGCGACCCCATCCCTGCGCTCCCTGGAGAAGGCGTTGAACCTGCTGGGCCGGATCGCCGAGAGCGGCGAAATCCACTCCATTTCTCATTTCGCCAGGCAGATCAAAATACCGCGTTCCACGGCCTATCGAATCGCGGCGACACTCGAGCGCTCCGGGCTGGTGACGCGCCTGCGGCGGGGCCATTACCTGCCGGGCCCCTCACTCGTGCGTCTCGTCAGATCCGACAGCATCCCTCGGGTCCTCAAAGCGATTGGCCGTCCCATCATCAAAAAGCTCGCAATGGATACCGGATGCACCGCCCACGTGGGGGTCTTCGAGAACGGCATGGTCACGTATCTGCTGAAGGCCGGCCGCGCTGCCCAGACCATCTTTACACGAGAGGGCACGCAACTGGAGGCGTATTGCACCGGCATAGGCAAGGTCCTGCTGGCGGCGTTGCCGTTATCCGTTCGCGAGGAATATCTGACCAGCGGGCCGTTCATCGAACTGACGGCGAACACGCTGACCGACCCTCAAAAGCTGCGCAACGCGCTCACCGCCGTTGCAGATCAGGGATACGCCGAGGACAACGCGGAGATGGATTCAGACCTGCGGTGTCTCGCCGTCCCTGTACGGTTGGATGGTGACGTCATCGCCGCCCTGTCCATTTCGACACGCAGAGTGGATGAAGACTCACACGCGCTTCTGACACATTTGCACGCCCTTCGAACCGCGGCCAACCTGCTGAGCGCGCGCCTGACCTCGGGCGCCGAAGTCACGACGCAGCCGCAACGATCCGCGAATGAGTGACAGCCGCGGCGGCGACGCCTTCTTCCCTGTCATCTCCGCTCATGCGAGTCTCTCCGTCAACCAGTCCCGCACACCCGTAAGACCGTGGAACTCGTCGAAGCTGCGAACCCGCGCGCCCGGCAAGGCCTTGCGTGCATTGTGAGCCAGAGTGCGCCCCGGGCCGAGCTCCAGCACGGTATCCACCCCCGCCTCGCGGCAGGCTGTCAGACACGCGGCCCAGTCGATGGGGCTCGACATCTGCGCAGCGAGCTTACGAAAACCCGTCGGGCCATCCGTTACGAAGTCGCCGTCGATGCCGCTGAGCAGCCGCCGCTGCATCGCGACCGGAGCACACTGCACGCCCATCAGGCGGCGCGCAAAAGCTTCGCTTGCCTGCTTCAATAAAGGTGTGTGCGATGCGACCGCGACCGGCAGCACGCAGGCGCGCAGCGCGCCGGCCTGCTGCGCCTCGTTGCATACCTGTGCCAGCGCGGTACGCTCACCGCCCACGACGCAGGAATCGTCGGCCACGATGATTGCGACGAAAGCGCCGTGGCTTGCAGCGATTCGGGCGACCTTTGCGAGCTTGAGGCCGGCCACGGCGACGAGTCCGGTGCGGTCGCCGGCGTCGCGGTCCATGAGATGGGCCCGCGCCACGACCAGGTCGAATACCTCTTCGGGTCCCAGCAGGCCCGCGCAACCCCACGCGGCCAGCTCGCCGGCGCTATAGCCGGCGATCAGCACTTCCAGATCATCCGGAAGGGCGAGGGACGACCAGGCCGCCAAAGCCTGAGTACAGCACAGCACTTGTCCCCGCAGGTTCGCGTACAGCTCTTCGCGAGGCAGGCTGGCAACCAGTGAGCGCGGATCGGTGCCCTGCAGCACCCTGGCGGCGGCGGCAAAAACGCGCTGCGCCGGCGCCGCGCTTTCGGTCAATGCAAACATGCCTGGGCCCTGCGCTCCCTGTCCCGAGCACAGCACGGCGAGCTTCAAGCGTGCGCCTCCATCGCGTCGACGAACAGCGTCATCGCCAACAGATCCGCACATCCACCGGGGCTGAGTCGGCGCGAGATGAAGTCCGCGTGCGCCTGTGCTGCGCGTTCACGCCAATCGCCACGCTGCACTCCGCCCTCGATGAGAAAGCGTCGCGCAACGGCCTGGGCATGCTCGAGACCGGCGGGACCGGCACGATACAGAATGTTGGTGTCGGCGACGGCGGCGATCAGCGCGAAGCACGCCTGCACACGTGCCGCTTCTTCGCCGGCGCCCCATCGGCGCGCGCGCCGCAGCGCGGGTAGTCCGATGAGGTAGACGTGCGCAAACCCCGATGCCGCTTCCGTACGTGCACCGCCCGCGCCGTAGTGCTCGAAGACATACGCACCGTGGCTTCCGGAGGGTGCGGTGATACGCAGCGAGCGCCCCCACACCTGGCTCACACGCTCGCCCAAGCTGCGCGCCGGCAACGTGCCCTCGAGCGCCAGCCGTCCCGCTGCCGCAGTCAGCAAACCCAACCCGAAGATGGCGCCGCGATGTGTGTTCACGCCGCGGGTGACCTCGAGCATGGCGCGCTCGGCGGCGATACCGATCTCCCGCAACACGCGCAGCGGCGCGCCTGCAGCTCCGGCGGCGGCGAGCTGTGTAAAGAACGGCTCGAGGCTATGCGCGCTTGCTTGCAGCAGGCTTGCGTCCATGTCCTCGTGGGCGCCTGAATCGAGGTGGCTGACGAGACCCGGTTTCGGCCAGGTAAAGAGCTCCAGCTCGAGGCTGCGGCGCGCGAGCTGGCCGAGCTCGCGCGCCGAAGGCGCGCGTTCCAGCGCCAGGACGGAATTGCCTGCCGGATCGGGCCGCACGTTCATGCCGCCGCGTCCAGATGCTCGAAGACATCGGCTCTCGAGCAGAGCTGAGCGCTGCTACGGGTCTTCACGAGTATTTCCGGCGCCTGCGTCCCGAGCTCGCGCCAGTGAACGCCCCAACCGCGCGCCGAAAGGATCTCACCATCGATGCGTATGCCCGTGCGATGCTCGATCTCGGGTAAAGCACCTGCGATGGCGCACGCCTGACCGAGGGTCGCCACCCGCCACAGCACGTCAATGTCGGAGGCGTCGTGTAGATAGGCGAGGCCGGTGAGATGCTGCCAAAGGAGACTTCCGCAAACGCCCGGCGCTGTTGCCGTTGCCTCACCGAGGGCTTCGAGCCGGTCCAGGACGGCGCCCCACCGCCGTGGGGCCGCGGGCCGGCAGTCGGCCAGCAGCACCGGAGACAGTCGGGCGGCCACCGCCACCCGTGGCACGTGCAGCGCAACACGCAGCTTGCCGCAAGATGGCGGCAACGGCACCCCGACCGCGACGCTGTCAGGACGGCTCTCGCTATCGTCACGCCGCACGATTACCGGCCAGCCGCACGACCTCCATCGACGCAGCCAGTACGCGCGCGTACCCTCGCCCTGCGACGTGGCCAGTGTCTGCCAGTGCAATACGTCGAGCCTGAAGAGATCGTGTCTCTGGAAACTCGTGGACGGCACGGCTTCAGCCACGCTGCGCCTCCGCCACGATGCGCTCGATGATCGTGGCGGCTTTGGTGCGACCGCCGCGCTCGGCACCCAGCCGCGCGCGCTCGTCGTCGCCATTCAGACGTGTCGCCAGCACCTGCTCGAGCTGTAACCCCAGGTCGCTGCCTTCATCCCATACCGCGTGGATCGCACCCATGCTCGCGAAGTTGGCGATTCCAGGAGCAAACACAGGCGTGTCCGCGGCGAGACGCTCGAGCTTCTCGATGCTGAGCTTCACGACACGCGCCATCGCCTGGAGCTGCATGACGGAAGGTTGGGCTCGAGGCAGCGCGGCCAGCCACGAAGTCGCGAGTCCGGTGGCAATCAGGGCACCGCCGGTGCTGCTGCCGTAAAGCAGGCCGAGCGTCGGATGACCGCTCGATGTGGCGGCGCGCAGTACCTTGATGAGGTGGCCGAGCGCTTCGTTGAGCCCGAGTAATTCCTCGCGCCGGCTCATGAGCTGGCTGCCGGAATCGACCAGGACGAGGATCGCGGCCCCCGGATTGCGCCGCATGATGTCGAGCGTCTCCTGCGCGATTGCCAGGGCCGCTTCGATGCCGAGCGGTTGAGCGTTGGCGATCCCGACGACGTTGACTTCCCGACCCGACGTCGAGCTGCCAGTGCCACGCACGATGCCAGCCTCATCGACGCTGACGTTGTGCGCCTTGCCGAACAGGGCAGCGGCGATCTCAGCGTGCGTCATGCGCGACCTCTGGAAGTTTCGCGATCAACCGTTCCGCATCCCGCGCCGACCGGTCGTCGAGCCCGTGGATCGCCGCGGGCTCGAGCATGCGCCGTACGATCTCAGCACCGTCGCGGCAATCGCCAAAGCGGCGGATGCGTTCACGCAGCCGCGAATGTTCCGCTTGCAATCGGGCCAAATCGAATGTGCGGGGCCGCTGTAGCTGCGCGATCGCCGCCTGCCGGAATGCCGTGGCCGTGTCATCGACCAGAGCGTCAGCGCTGCCCAGTAGCCTGCGGGTCGTGCCCCCTAACGTGCGCCAGGCCAGAGCGCGGTCCTGCGAATCGAATTCCTCGGCGCCTTTGTACGTCTCGATGACCTCAGGGCCTGAGACGCCGAGACGGGCGTGTTCCGACATCACAATGTGGCTGCAACACGCAGCAATGAGGCTGCCGCCGCCAAAGCAACCGGCGCGACCGCCCAAGAGTGCGACGACGCTCGCTCCTGCGGTGCGTGCATCCAGGACTGCGCGTACCGCTTCCGCCGCCGCCGTTTCGCCGGCATTGGCTTCCTGCAGTCGGACGCCGCCGGTGTCGAGCAGCAGCAGGCAAGCCTGGGGCCGGCCCGCCGCTGCGAGGGCCTGCGCTGCGCGCAGTATGCCGACGAGCTTGGCACCATGCACTTCCCCGATCGAGCCGCCCATGAAGCGCCCTTCCTGTGCAGCGACCAGCACAGGCTTGCCGTCCAGGCGTCCGCGCCCGACCACGATGCCGTCGTCGAAAGCATTGGGCAGATCGAACCGCAGAAGATGGGGGCTCGTCACGCCCTCTTCCGGCCCCACGAACTCTTCGAAACTGCGCGCATCGAGCAGCGCCGTCAGGCGGTTGCGTGCCGAGAGCTCGAACCAGCTCAAGCGCCGCACGCCGGTCGGTACCCCGCTCATGCGGGGTCGCCCATCAGCCGTACACCCTGGGCAAGCCGCAGCGCGACCACGTCGGGCCGCGCGCCGCCATCGTTGATGGCAATGCGCAGGCCGCCGGGTGCACGCCGCTCGACGAAGTCGTCCAGTACCGCCTTCCATACCGCATCGAACCCGTGCACTGCGGTCGATACCGTCACCACGCAATCGGTGGATTGCGATGTACGCTGCAACAGGACTTCCAGATCATTGGATGCGACCACGCCGACGAGCGCCTGCGTGCGCTCGCCCGGCAGGCGACTCGCGGCTCGATAGCTGAAGTGGAGCGTTTGCATACGGCGCTCGCTCAGTAGTTGCGGAAACGGGCCGGCGGCCGATACAGGCCGCCGGAGCCGCGCACCAGGTCGCGGATCGATCCGGCGGCGAGCATGGTGCGGTCGGCATCCAGCGGATCGATGTCCAGGTCCTCGGGCAAGCGCACGACGCCACGCTCGCGCAGTTGCTGAAATAGACGGCGGTCGCGCTGGCGGCCCACTTCGGTGTAACCGGCAACTCCGCGAATGGCCTGCTCGCGCTCTTCAGGGCTGCGACACAGCAGGAGGTTGGCGATGCCGTTTTCAGTGATCACATGCGTGACGTCGTCGCCATAGATCATGACAGGCGGAATCGGCAGACCGAGCTCCTCGGCGATTTCAACAGCCGCCAGGCGTTCGACGAACCTGGGCTCCATGCTTTCGCCGAAACTCTCGACAATCTGCACCACCAGTTTTCGTCCACGCGGCAGAGCGGTGCTCCCGGCGGGCCGCGACTCAGCACCGGCCTTCAGCCAGGCCTCGGACACGTGGCGTCTGCCGCGCGGGTCGGAGCCCATGTTGGGTGCGCCGCCAAAACCCGCGATGCGCGTTCGCGTCACGGTAGAGCTGTTGCCTTGCAGGTCCATCTGCAGCGTGGACCCGATGAACAGGTCGCAGGCATAGAGCCCCGCGGTCTGGCACAGCGCCCGGTTGGAGCGCAGCGTTCCACCGACGCCGGTGAAAAAGATCTGCGGACGTGCGGCGACGTAGTCTTCCATTCCAACCTCGGAGCCGAAACAATGAATCTGCTTCACCCAACCGGCCTCGATGGCCGGAATGAGAGTTGGATGGGGGTTCAGCGCCCAATGCGTGCATATGCTTCCCTTGAGCCCGAGCGCATCGGCGTAGGTGGGCAGCAGTAGCTCGATCGCCGCGGTATCGAAGCCGATGCCGTGATTCAGCCGACTCACACCGTACGGAGCGTAGATCCCCTTGATGGCCAGCATCGCCATCAATATCTGGGTCTCGGTGATCCCGGCCGGATCGCGTGTGAAGAGGGGTTCCACATAGAAGGGCTGCGGCGAGCGGGTGACGAAGTGCACGCGATCGCCGGGAATATCGACCCGGGGCACTTGCGGAACGATTTCGTTGACCTGCGCGATGACCACACCTCCCTTGCACGCGACTGCTTCGACGATGGTTGGCGTGTCTTCCGTGTTTGGGCCCGTGTACAGATTGCCGTTGCTGTCCGCGCTCACCGCCGCGATCAGCGCCACGTCCGGAGTGAGGTCCAGAAAATAGCGGGCGAACAGCTCGAGGTAGGTATGCAGGGAACCCAGCCGAATGCGCCGGGTACGCAGCATTCGCGCGATGCGGGCGCCCTGAGGAGCCGAGTAGGAACAGTCGAGGCGAGCAGCGATACCACGATCGAAAACATCCAGGTGCTCGGGCAATACGACACCTGACTGCACCATGTGCAGATCGTGCACCTTTTCGCTGGAACAGCGCGCGAGCGCGCGCGCGAGGTAGTCCGCCTGCTTTTGATTGTCACCCTCGATACAGACGCGATCGCCCGGCGTCAGGACCGCCTCGAGCAGCGCCGTAACGTCCGCGGCGGCCACCACCTTGCCCTGTGAGAATGGGGCGGCGCGTGCCAGGCGCGCGTCACGGCTGCTCATAGGTTGCATCTGGAATAGGCGTACCGCGTGCATGCCGAGTGAACCCGCGCAATTCTACAACGAAAGGCGCGAGCCGCAGGCGATGCAAATAGTTATCATCATATAAAGCATAAGTACCGCCTTCCCGAGAGCGCCGTGTGTAAAATCCACACTGCGGAAAATGACTACGTTCGATCTGCAGACTGCGAGCGTGCATGATGTCCAGGCGGCGATGGATGTCGGCGCCCTCAGCGCGGAGCAGCTCGTACGGCTGCTGAGCGCGCGCATCGACGCATATGACCGGCGCGGTCCGGCAATCAACTCCATCATTACCGTCAACCCGGGAGCGCTCGACCACGCACGGGCCGCCGACATCGAACGCAGGCATTCTGGTCCGCGCAGCCCGTTGCACGGTATCCCGGTGGTCCTGAAAGATAACTACAACACAGCGGACATGCCGACGACGGGCGGCTCTTCGGCCCTCGCGGACAACGTGGCGCCAAACGACGCGTTCACCGTGAAGCGGTTGCGAGACGCCGGCGCCCTGATCTTTGCCAAGGCAAACCTGGGGGAGCTGGCCCGTAACGGGACGACGCTCAGCTCATTGCTCGGTCAAACCCGCAATCCCTACGACCTGACTCGCACGCCCGGGGGCTCGAGTGGCGGCACTGGAGCCGCCATCGCGGCCGGATTCGCCCTGATCGGAATGGGCACCGACACCATCCAATCGATCCGCTCGCCGGCGTCGGCAAACAGCGCAGTCGGGCTGCGTCCGACGTTTGGCCTCATCAGTCGCGAGGGCATCATTCCCTGGTCTTATACACAGGATACCGCCGGGCCGATCACCCGCTGTGTGGCCGACGCCGCGATCATGACGGACTACATGGCGGGCTTCGACCATCAGGATCCCGCGACCTGGCACGGAATCGGTCGGGCACCCGAGACATACACGGCCTTTCTCGACAAGCGGGGATTGGCCGCGGCACGCCTGGGCGTGGTAACCAATCTCTTCGGAGATGGCAGCCATGTGGATCACGCCGTCGTCAACGCTCAAACCATGAAATGCATCGAGGCGATGCGCGCTTTGGGTGCCACTGCAATCGAGCTGGACATTCCCGAAGTATCCGCAGCACTGTCCGAGCCGACTCTGCTCGAAGTCCTCGAGCTCGAGGTGAAGTGGACGTTTGACCGATACCTTGCCGGCCTCGGTCCCGGCGCCAGATATCACACGCTTGCGGAATACGTCGCCGCCGCGGCCGATACGCTTCCGTCGACGTACGAGTCGCTCAAGCTCGGCCTGGAGAAGGGAGACCTGATGGGCCGGGATCCGGAGTACATAGCGCGTCTCCGCCGGCAGGTCGCCTTCCGAGACGCGCTGATCGCCGTGATGGACAGGCACGGACTCGATGCGCTGTTTTACGCTCATCAGCGCCGGCTCGTGGTGCCGGCGAGCGCGGAAGCAGTGCAGCTCGAACGCAACGGCTTCATGGCGTCGAGCACCGGATTGCCTGCCATCACGCTACCGGGCGGCTTCTCGTCGCCCACCGACAGCGCTCCCATCGGTGTTCCGATCGGCGTGGAATTTCTCGGCAGGCCCTTCAGTGAAGCACGGCTCTTCAAGCTGGCGTATGCCTTCGAGCAGGACACCCGCTTGCGCAGGTTGCCGGCGAGCACCCCGGCACTGCCGGGAGAGAGGTTCGAGTACAGGTGCGCGGACGCCTCGCAAGCTGCCACCCGGCCGCTGTGAGCCATTGCTCAGTTCGGCCGCCCCTCGGCCGCCAGCCTGCCGATTCTGTTAAGTCTCGCACGCCCCAGTCCCGGCCCTCGGTGAGACAAACCCGGTAGGTGCGAGCCTCGGCTCGCTCGGGCAAACCCGCGACGGCGCGCACACCGCCGCCGTCGCCTTCCGGGGGCATGTCTTTGTCTTGGTTCAATCGAGCGCAGGCCAACGGTTGGCGGGTCGGCGTCATGCCGGCGGACCGCGAGACGGCGCTCGCCATCGTGCGGACCGCGAGAAACGCGCGGCCGCTGCTGCGGCACTGCGCCATCCATCCGTCGCTGGAGATCCGCGCCGAGCATGTCCTCGCGCCTCTCGCTCATGGCCGCGATCTGGCGCACGCCGCCGTGAGCGCGGTGCTGAGCACGGACGAGTATCAGCTGGTGCAGATCGAAGCTCCGGACGTCCAGCCGGAGGAGCTGCGCGGCGCCGTGCGCTGGAAGCTGAAAGACATCATCACCTTCCCTCCGAGCGAGGCCGTCGTCGACGTGTTCGAGATTCCCGAACAGGCCCGCTACGTGGAGTCGCGGATGATCTACGCCGTTGCGGCCCGCGCCGATGCGGTGCAGCGTGTGGTGAGCCTGATCAAGCCGCGCGTCCGCGGCTTCGACGTGATCGACATCCCGGAGCTGTGCCTGCGCAACATCGCCGCCCTGCTGCCGCAGGATGAGCACGGCGTGGCTCTGATTGCGATCGGCGAGCACTTCGCGCAGCTCACGCTGACCTGCCGGGGCGTTCTTTATCTTGCGCGCCGCATCGACCTCGGCCGCCGCTCCGCGGCCGCGCCGGGCGAGACCGCCGGGGACTTCGATGTGCCTTCTCTGGCGCTCGAGCTGCAGCGCTCCCTCGACTACTACGAGAGTCACTTCGACCGGCCCGCGATCGCGGACATCGTGGTGACCTGCGGCGACGCGCGCGCGGATCGTCTGCTCGGCAATCTGACCGCGGCCACCGGCCACGCGGTGACACTGCTCGATATCGAGGAGCTGTTCGACGTGGCCGAGGGCATCGAGCCCGATACGCGCTGGCCGGGGCTGCTCGCCCTGGGCGCGGCGCTGCGCGGCGAGCGCGGCCGGCAATGAGCCCGCCGCGTCAACAAGTCAATCTCTACCAGCACACGGCGCCCGGCTGGCGTCCGTTTGGCTCCGTCACGCTCGTCCTGGTGTTGGGCGCGGTCGGCTGCTGCCTCGGCATCATCTGGGCCTTCGGGACGTGGCAGGTCGCTCGCCTGCAGCAATCGGTCGACGCGCTGCAGCGTCAACAGGCCGCGCAGCAGACGGCGCTCAGCGCGCTCGGCTCGCTGCAGGCCGATGGCGCCCATCCGGTGGACCTGCAGGCGCGCATCCGGCAGCTCGGCAGCGAGCTGGCCGCCCGGGAGCGCGCGCTGACGCTGCTGCAGGCCGGCGCGGTGGGCAGCACCAAGGGCTTCTCCGCGCAGCTCGCGGCGCTGGCGCGCCATCCCATGGCGGGCCTGTGGCTGCGGCAGATCACACTTTCCGACCTGACAGGCTCGATGAGCCTCGCGGGCGAGGCGCTCGATCCTGACAGGGTGCCGCGCTATCTGCATGCCCTGGCCACCGAGCGCGTCCTCGCAGGCTTGCGCTTCGACCGGCTGGTCATCGAGCGGCCCGAAGCGGCCCCGGCGACTGCCGCGCGCGCGCATGCGCCGCAACGGGCGCCGACCGTCGAATTCCACGTCGACGGCACGGCCGCGCCCGCCCAGCTCGCCGCCGCACGGGCGCCGCTCCCGTGAACGCCCGCGGCGCTGTCACGACTCTGGCGGGGCGCTTCGACCGGCTGAGCCTGCGCGAGCGCGTGCTCACCATGGCGGCGGTCCTGGCGGTGGTGCTCGCGCTCTTCGATTCGCTCGTGCTGCAACGCCTCGAGATGCGGCGAAAGCAGCTCGCGCAGCAGTTGACGGAGATCGTCGCTGCCATCAACGACAGCGGCGCGGCTGGGGACGGCTCCGATGCGGGCGCGACCCTGCGGCGCACGGCGGCGCTCACCGCCAGCCTCACGGAAGCGACCGCCCGCCTGCACTCTCAGGCCGCCGGGCTCGTCCCTGCGCAACGCATGACCCAGGTGATCCACGACGTCCTCAGCCGGGAACAGGGAATAACGGTCACCAGCCTGCGCAGCCTGCCGCCCTATGAGTTGGTGACGGGCGATGGCCCGTACGTGCACTCGGCGGAGCTGACGCTGCAAGGGCGCTATCTGGACATACTGACGTACCTGCAGGCCCTCGAGGGCCTGCCGTGGCACTTCTACTGGCAGACCCTCGCGCTCGATGCGACTCACTATCCCACGACCCGAGTGACCGTGAGGCTCGGCACGGTGAGCATGAGCCGGGAATGGATCGACCTATGAGCGGCAAAACCGCGATCATCACCCTGACACTCCTCGCGGCGTGCGCCGTGACCGGCCGCGCCGGCGCAGGCACCCTGACCGACCCGACGCAGCCTCCCAGGACGGATGGGCGGGCGCACGATGTCGGTGGGCTGCATCTGCAGGGCGTGCTGTGTCGTGCCGGGGTCTTCACCGGGATCGCCAACGACCGGCTGGTCCACGTCGGCGACCGGGTCGACGGTGCGTTGGTCCGCGACATCTCAGCCGCGGGCATGCGCTACTCCCGCGGCGCGCATGACGGTTTCGCCTACGCGCCCGAGCCGCAGCTCGATGGCTGCACGGGAGGAACGGCGGCTTCGGGTCCTGGCGGCGAGCCACTCTTCGGAGTCGACGTTGACGGCGCACCCGCGAGCGTCTTCCTGCAGGGTCTCGTCGCGGGCACGAAATACAACATCCTCGTCCGGCCGGATGTATCCGGCCGGATCACCATGTCCTTGAAGCAGGTGACGTTGCGGCAGGTGCTGGATTCGGTGCGGGAGATGTATGGCTTCGACTACCGGCGCACGACCGCGGGCTACCTGGTCCTGTCGGCCGCCGTCCAGACCCGCATTTTCCACATCAGCTACCTCGATCTGGAACGCTATGGGGTGTCGAACACCCGCATCAGCTCCGGACAGGTCACCCAGGGCGATTACAACTCGCAGTACGGCAACACCCTCTCCTCGGCCGCGCAGGCCCAGACCACCGCCACGGTCGGCAGCGCGAACGACAGGACGACGATCGACACCTCCGGGACCTCGGTGGTCACCCGGGACGACTCGGATTTCTGGGGCACCCTCCAGGCGAATCTGAGCGAGATGGTGGGTAGCGGACCGGGACGCAGCGTGATCGTGGACCGGCAGTCGGGCATCATCGTCGTGCGCGCCCTGCCTGAGCAGTTGCAGGAAGTCAGCGACTATCTGCGCAGCACCGAGGCGACCGTCACCCGCCAGGTGCTGCTCGAGGCGAAGGTCGTCGAGGTGGACCTCGACCATGCCTACCAGGCGGGCATCGACTGGGTCAAGGTGCTGCAGCTCGGCGCGAGCCACTACTTCATCGGCCAGAGCGCGCCGCCCAACGGCTTCGGCACGGCCAACGCCCTGACGCCGGCCAACAGTCCGGTGACCGTGGCACCGGGCAACCCGATCAACGGCTTCGCCACCAACACCCTCGGCGGCGCTTTCACACTAGCGGCCAATTTCACCGACTTCAACGCATTCATCCAGCTCCTGAGCACCGAAGGCAACACCCACGTGCTCTCCAGCCCGCGGGTTTCGACGCTGGACAACCAGAAGGCCATCATCAAGGCCGGCACCGACCAGTTCTACGTCACCGGCATCCAGAGCAACACCGTCACGGGCACCGCGACGTCGCAATCGAACAATGTGATCCTGACACCGTTCTTCTCCGGGGTCGCCCTGGATGTGACGCCACAGGTCAGCGCAAACGGCGATGTGCTCTTGCACATCCATCCCATCGTGAGCGTGGTGACCAATCAGACCGTGACCCTCCAGGTGCAGGGCACGGCGGATGTGCTGCCCCTCGCCCAGAGCTCCGTGCGGGAGTCCGACAGCATCGTCCGCGCGCACAGCGGCCAGGTGATCGTGATCGGCGGGTTGATGCAGGAGACGGTCAACAAGCAGCAGTACAAGACACCTCTCCTCGGCGACATTCCGGGCGTGGGGCGGCTGTTTCGCAGCGAGCAGGACCGGAAAAGCAAAGTGGAGCTGGTGATCCTGCTGCGCGCGCTGGTCGTCAACGGCAGCGACTGGCCGAAGCTCGTCGGCGAGCAGCCCGGGATCGAAGGTAAATCGCAGTGAGCGATTCCCCGCGCCGCAGGCGGGTCCGCGTCGGGGAGCTCCTCCTCGAGCAGAAGCTCATCAACGAGCAGCAGTTGAAGACTGCGCTCGCGGAGCAGTCCCGCAGCGGCCGGCGGCTCGGCCGGGTGCTGACCGACCTCGGCATGGTGAGCGAGCAGGCCTTTCACGAGGCGCTGGCGAAGCACCTGCAGATTCCCTTCATGGACCTTCGGCAGGTGCAGCTCGCGCCGGAGACGGTTCGGCTGCTGCCGGAAGCGCAGGCCCGCCGCGCCCGCGCCCTGGTGTTGAAGGTGGACGCCGCGGGCGCGCTCGTCGCCATGGCCGACCCCACCGACCTTTTCATCTATGACGAGCTGGCCGCCCTTCTCAAGCGCCCGGTCCGCCTCGCGCTGGTCAAGGAGGCCGACCTCCTCAAGACGATGGATGCCGTTTACCGGCGTACCGATGAGATCGCCTCGATCGCACAGGAAGTGGGCGAGGAGCTGCGGGAAACGGACGTCGACATCGAGCGTCTGGCTGCCGAGGAAGGCTCGCCTGATGCTCCTATCATCCGCCTCATTCAGACGGTGTTTCACGATGCGATGCAGGTGGGCGCATCCGACGTGCACATCGAGCCGGGCGACAGTGCCTTACGTGTACGGCAGCGTGTCGACGGACATCTGCAGGAGCAGGTGATCGAAGGTGGCCGCCGGGTTGCCGGCGCTCTCACCACTCGCCTCAAGCTGCTGAGCGGGCTCGATATCGCGGAAAAGCGCCTGCCGCAGGACGGGCGCTTCTCGGTGAAGATCGGCGGCAAGGCCATCGACGTCCGTCTGTCGACCATGCCCACCCAACACGGCGAGTCCGTGGTGATGCGGCTCCTGGATCAGTCTTCCAGTCTGATGAGCCTCGAGACGCTCGGGATGCCGCCGGCGATGCTCGCACGCTTTCGCAGGCTCATCGAGCGCAGCGCAGGCATGGTGCTGGTGACGGGACCCACCGGAAGCGGCAAGACCACGACGCTGTATTCGGCGCTGCAGCATCTCAACCAGGCGGACACCAAGATCATCACCGTCGAGGACCCGGTGGAGTACCGCCTCGACCGCGTCAATCAGGTCCAGGTCAACGCGAAGATCGGCTTGGACTTCGCGCGCGTGCTGCGCACGACACTGCGGCAGGACCCCGACATCATTCTCGTCGGCGAGATGCGCGACGCCGAGACCGTCCAGATCGGCTTGCGCGCGGCGATCACCGGCCATCTGGTCTTCTCCACCGTGCACACCATGAGCGCGCTCGCCACCGTGCATCGGCTGCTCGACATGGGCGCCCCGGGATACATGATCGCCGCCGCCGTCCACGGAATCGTCGCACAGCGCCTGTTGCGGCGCGTCTGCGAGAACTGCGCCCGGCCGGTGCAGGCCGACGCGCACGAGGCGGCCATCCTGCGGGCACAATTCGGACCGGAGGCCGCGGCGGCCTCGTTCCGCGGCGGATCAGGCTGCACGTACTGCAACCTGACCGGCTATCGCGGCCGCATCGCCGTCTATGAGCTGCTGGAGATCGACCGATCGCTCACCGACGCCATCCGCAGCGGCGATCTCGCGAAACTCGAAGAGGCTGCGCGCGCGCGGCCCGACTTCGTGTCCCTGGGGCGCGGCGCCCTGGACCTGGCGATCCGGGGCGTCACCAGCGTGTCCGAAGCGCTGGGCGTCGCGACCGGCGCCGGCTCGGACGAGGCCATCCCCTCGGCCGCGCAGCCGGGCGATCCGCTGCTGGAAGAAGCGCTGCGGGCGGACCCGGTCGGCGTCAGCGGCTAACTCCGCACCACACCCGCAACACGATTCCCGTGGGCCAATATCTCTACAGTGGACGATCCGCGCGCGGTGAGCTCGTGCGCGGCAGCTTCGAAGGCGACTCCGAAGACGCGGTTGCCGCAAGACTGCAGCAGGACGGCGTGACACCGATCAGCATTGCCGCGAGTGCCGGCCGCAGCGGCACCGGCTCGGCGCCGCTGCAACAGCTTGCGCGGCGGCTCGGATGGGGCAAGCCCGGGACCGCGGACCTCGTCCTCTTCACGCGGCAGATGTACACGATCGTCAAGTCAGGCATACCGCTGCTGCGCGGCTTGCGCGGGTTGGCCGGCTCCACGCACAACACCGTGTTGCGGCGAGCGCTCGAGGACGTGCTGCGCAGCCTCGAGACCGGGCGGGATCTGGCGACGAGCTTCGCGCGTCATCCGGACCTCTTCCCGGAGATCTATCTCAACATCATCGCGGTGGGGGAAGCGACCGGAACGCTGGAACCGGCGTTCATGCGCCTCGGTGAATACCTGCGTCAGGAGCAGGATCTGCAGGACCGCGTGAAGAGCGCGCTGCGCTATCCGCTCATCGTCGTGCTGACCATCGCCGTGGCGATCGGGATCATCACTACTTTCGTGATTCCGCGCTTCGCCCCGCTCTTCCGGGTCCTCGGCAACGACATACCGCTGCCGACCCGCATCATCATGGGAGCCTCGGAGATCGCCCGCGGGGATTGGTACTGGGTGCTGGCGGTGAGCGCCGCCCTCATCGGCGGAGTGCGCGCGTACGTGCGCACTCCCGACGGACGACTGCGGTGGCACAGACTCCTCCTGGCGCTGCCCGTGATCGGCCCGCTGGCGCACCAGGCGATCCTCGCGCGCCTGAGCCGGACACTCTCGATCGCCATCACGGCGGGCATGCCGATGCTGCAGACGCTGGCGATCATTGCGCGGGTCTGCGGCAATGACTACCTGGCCGAGCGCATGCTGCGACTGCGGGACCGGGTGGAGCGGGGCGAGCCCCTCAGCCGGGCGGCGGCGGCCGTCGGGATGTTTCCACCGCTCGTGCTGCAGATGGTCGCGGTGGGTGAGGAGACCGGTGAGCTGCCGGCCCTCCTCGACGAGGTGGCCGGTTTCTACGAGCGGGAGGTGGAGTTCGCCCTGAACACGTTGAGCGCGGCGGTCGAGCCCCTCCTCATCGTGCTGGTCGGCGGCATGGTACTGATCCTGGCGCTCGGTGTTTTCCTCCCCATGTGGAACATGATCGCCAAGGTGGCATCCGGCCATTGATTCAGGCGCTGGATCCGGGCTCCTGCCGTCGTGAGGGTGATCACATATCCTACGCAGCCCTCCACGACCGTCGTCACAATTCCTCGACTGCTTTCAACGGCTTGCGCGGCTGCCGCCTATGATGACACCCATATGACTTCTTCGGAGTCGAGTCCATGAATCGCTCAACGCAACGCGGCTTCACGCTCATCGAGCTGGTCGTCGTGATCGTCATCCTGGGGATTCTCGCGGCATTCGCAGTACCCCGGTTCATGGGCCTGGAGGATCAGGCGCGGGTCGCGGCGGTCAACGCCATGGCCGGAAGCCTGCGTAGCGCCGCCACCATGGCGCACGGCGTGTGGGAGGCCCAGGCAAGCGGCGTCACCCCCGCGCCGACCCAGATCACCGTGCCCGGCGTCGCCAGCCCGGTGCCGATCGTCAACGGCTACCCGAGCAACGCCGGCATCCAGCAGCTCCTGCAGGACACCAGCGGCTTCGCGATCAACGCCAACGGCAACCGCTTCACGGCCAACGGCTCGAAGAATGCCAACTGCTGGGTGCAGTACAACCAGGCGGCTAACGCCAACACGCCGTTCACGCTCAGCTACGGAACCGCGCCCGCCGGCAGCACGCCGCAAACGGTCCAGACCGCACTGCAGAACAACTGCTAGAGGCGCGCGGCTTCGCGGCGGGGCGGCCGTCGGGCGGCGCGCATCGACCCATGCGGCCCGAGCACACAATCCGCGGCTTCACGCTGATAGAGCTCTGCAGCGTGCTGGTGATCGCCGGTGTCCTCATGGCGATCGCCGGCCCGAAGTTACTCGACACGCCGGCCTTCAATCAACGCGGCTACACGGATGAGCTCGCGGCCGCCATCCGGTCTGCCGAAGCCGCCGCCGCGGCCAGCGGCTGCGCCGTGCAGCTCACCATCACGCCCGGCAGCGGCTATGACGCCGAATTGCCGGCCACGGGCGGCACGTGCTCCGGCTCCTATGACGTCCCGGTGCCGCGAATGGACGGCACGGCTCTGGCCGGGACACCGCCTGCCAATGCCGATGTATCGGCGGCCGCGGTCCTGATCTTCGACCCCAAGGGACCGGTTGCCGGCCCCGCCAACATCTTCGTGGTCGGCTCGCCGGCTGGCCTGACCCAACCGCTGACGCTCCAGATCGATCCGCTCAGCGGGTTCGTGACGGCGCCGTAAGGACGCCAGCCATGTCACCTCGCGCAGGCTGCCGTGGGGTCACGCTGGTGGAGCTGATCGTCACGATCGTCGTGGTTGCCGCCGCGGTCTCGGCCGTGCTGGCCATCAGCTCTGCCACTGCGGCGCGCAGCGCCGACAGCATGCTCGAGACCCAGGCCGTGGGGGTGGCCGAGTCCTACCTCAACGAGATCCTGCAGAAGCCCTTCGGCTTCGACTGCGCGCCGACCTGCACCCGCACCTCCATGGACAGAGTCGCCGACTACAACGGGCTCCTCGATTCCGGCGCGCGCGACCAGACCGGTGCGTCCGTGGCGAATCTCCAGAGTTATACGGTGCGGGTCGCTGTCAGCAACCTCGCCCTCGGCGCCGCCCCGGCGGTGCCGGCCGCCCAAGCCGAGCTGGTCACGGTCACAGTGACGCCGCCGAACGGCGCCCCCGTCGTACTCAGCGGCTATCGGACGTTGTACCCGTGAGCCACCGATCCCCTGGAGCCGCCGGGTTCACGCTCGTGGAGCTCGTCGTCGCCATCGTCCTCGCCGCGATCGTGGCCGGCTTCATGGTGCTCTTTCTCGATGGACCGGTTCAGGCGTACTTCGCGCAGACGCGGCGCGCCGACCTGGCCGACTCGGCAACCCGCATCGCCGCTGCCGTCGCCGGGGATGTCCGCACGGCGCTTCCCAACAGCCTGCGCCTGACGGCCGCCGGCTCCCGCAAGGCGCTCGAGCTGCTCGCCACGGAAGGGGTCGCGCGATACTACGGCCAGGGAGACAAGGATGGCGCTCTCGGCGAGGAACTGACCGTCGGCATCGGTCACCCGGTCACCACCTTCGGCACGCTCGAGCTGTTCAGCTCTGCGGCGCTTCCTTCCGCGCCGTATCTCTCCGTCGGCAATCTCGGCAATCCGGTACAGCCCACGTACGATGCCTACATCCGCGGGAATGGGGTCATGACGACGACCGCCGTCACACTGGGATCCAACCCGAGCGCGTCGCCGCCGCCTCCATTCGTAGGCGGTGAGAATCTGGTGACGTTGGGCGCCCCGATGACCTTTCAGGCGGCGGGGGCGCCGGCCATCCAGCCATCGGTGCACAACGCGTATCTCGTCTCCGGTCCCGTGAGCTATGTCTGCGATTCCCGCGCAGGAACCTTCACACGCTACTCCGGCTACGCCGTCACCAGCGGTCAGTCCCTGCGGCCGGGCGGCGCGAGCGCCCTCATCGCTCACGATGTCTCGCAGTGCACGTTTTCGATCGTCGCTGCTCCTCCGGGTTATGCGTACGGCGAGCTCGCCATCCTGACGGTGACGCTGTCGAGCGCTGGCGAGGCCCTGCAGGTGTTTCTCGAAGCCCCCACGGAGTACAGCCAATGAGCGCACTCACCGGCCCGCTGTCGGGCGGCGCGCGACGAGAGGCGGGTTTCTCGCTCGTGGCGGCGGTCCTTCTCATCGTAGTCCTGGCGGCGCTCGGGGCTTTCGCCGTGCAGGTCGCCATGACGCAGCAGCAGGGTGCGAACCTGGGGTTGCTCGCAGCCCGCGCGCAGGCAGCCGCGGGGGTGGGCATCGAGTACGGCGCCAACGTGGCTCTGCACCGCTCGCCGGCCGTCTGCGCGGCCAGCAAGACCCTGAGATTGACTCAAGGGGCACTCGCCGGTTTCGTCGTCACGGTGACTTGCACTGCGACGGCCCACCAGATTTATTCCGGTGCGCCGCCCACTGCCCGGAGCTTTACGGTCTACACCCTCGGGGCCACTGCCACCTCCGGCAGCTATGGCCGGCCGGACTACGTGGCGCGCAAGCTCACGCGCAACGTCACCAACGCGCCCCCCTGAGCGCCGTTCGCGGGCGGCTCTGCGGTGGTCGCAGGCAGCCTCAGCCCAGCGCCTCCCGCAACTCCCCTATCAGATCCTCCGCATCCTCGACCCCCACAGACAACCGGATGAGACCATCGCCTATGCCGAGCGAGGCGCGCATGGCGGCGGGCAGCGACGCATGCGTCATGAGCGCCGGGTGCTCGATCAGACTCTCGACACCGCCCAGGCTCTCGGCGAGCGAGAAGAGATGGCAGCGCTCGAGCATCCGGCGCGTGTCGTCGAGAGACCCCTTCAACACGGCAGTCACGATCCCCCCGTAGCCGCCCGTCATCTGCCGGCGCGCGAGCGCGTGTTGGGGATGGCTCGGCAGACCCGGATAGTGCACGCGCTCGACCTTCGCGTGGCCGGCCAGGAACTGCGCGACCGCCAGCGCGTTGGCGCAATGCCGCTCCATCCGCAGCGCCAGCGTCTTGATGCCGCGCAATGTCAGGAACGAGTCGAACGGCCCGGGAACGCTTCCCAGCGCGTTCTGCAGGTAGGCGAGCCGCTCCGCCAGCGGGCTGTCCGCGCGCACGATCGCCGCGCCGCCGAGAGAGTCGGAATGACCGTTCAGGTACTTCGTAGTCGAGTGCACGACGATATCGAAGCCATGCTCGAGCGGCCGCTGCACGAACGGCGTGGCGAACGTGTTGTCGCAGACACTGATCAATCCTTTGGAACGCGCGAATGCGGCCACCGCCTCGAGGTCCACGAGCTGCAGCAGGGGATTGCTCGGCGTCTCCACCCAGACGAGGCGTGTGTTCGGGCGGATGGCGGCCGCCAGCGTCTCGGGCCGGGTGAGGTCGACGAACGACACCTGGTGTCCGGCCGAGCGCTTGCGCACGTTCTCCAGCAACCGATACGTGCCACCGTACAGGTCGTGCATGGCGACGATGTGCGAGCCGGCATCCAGCAGCTCGAGCACCGTCGAGCTGGCCGCCATCCCGCTGGCGAACGCGTACGCCGTGCCGCCGCCCTCCAGGTCGCACAGGGCGGCCTGGAGCGCATCGCGGGTCGGATTGCGCGTACGCGTGTAGTCATAGCCCTTGTGCACGCCCGGGCTCGACTGCACATAGGTGGAGGTGGCGTAGATCGGCGGCATCACGGCGCCCGTCAACGGATCGGGACGCTGTCCCCCATGGATCGCCCGGGTCGCGAATCGCATTTGCTTGTCGGTCATCACAGCCTCAGGTTCTGCGGCGCAGCCAGTTGAGCAGGTCGATGCGGGTGACGAGCCCCTGGAACTCGCTGCCGTTCATCACGATCGCCACCATGCCTCGGTTGAAGATCTCCATGAGCTGCTGCACGGGAGCATCCACCGGCACCGTCACCAGGTGGCTCTCCATGGCGGCGGTGACCGGCTCGTTGAAGTGCTTGGGATTGGCGAACACCTCGAGCAGGATGTCCTCCTCGTCGACGATTCCGACGATGCGGCCGTTGCTCATCACGGGAAGCTGCGACACATCGTACAGCTTCATGCGCCGGTACGCCGCGATGACTGGCTCCGTGGCGTTCACCGTCACGGCGGCGTGCTCCCAGTGGCGGCGCGCGATGAGATCGCGCAGGTCGTCGAAGTGCTCGCGCTCGATGAACCCCTGATCCAACATCCAGTAATCGTTGTAGACCTTGGAAAGGTACTTGTTGCCGCTATCACAGACGAACGTGACAACGCGCTTCGGCTGCGTCTGCCCGCGGCAGTAACGCAGGGCCGCGGCGACCAGCGTGCCCGTGGAGGTCCCCGCCATGATGCCCTCCTTTCTCAGCAGCTCGCGGCAGGTCTTGAAAGCTTCGGCATCGGGGATGGTGTAGGCCGATCTGACACGCGCGAGGTCGGCGACCGGCGGCACGTAATCCCCCCCGATGCCCTCGACCAGCCAGCTGCCGTGATCCTGCGGCATCTTGCCGGTCTTGACATACTCGGCCAGCACCGATCCCACCGGATCGGCCAACACGACCTCGACGTCCGGCGCCACGCGCGCGAAGAATCGCGAGATCCCCGTGATCGTACCGCCGGTGCCGATGCCGCAGACGACGGCATCGACCTTGTGCTCCATCTGCTCCCAGATCTCGGGCGCGGTGGTCTCCTCGTGCGCCCGGGGATTGGCCGGATTGCCGAACTGATTGACGTAGAACGAGTTGGGCGTCTCGCGCGCGAGGCGCTCCGCCAGGTCACGGTAGTACTCCGGGTGCCCCTTGCTGACGTCGGAGCGGGTGAGCACCACCTCGGCGCCCATGGCCTTGAGGTGGAAGATCTTCTCCTGGCTCATCTTGTCGGGAATGACGAGGAGCAGCCGATAGCCCTTCTGCGCCGCCACCAGCGCGAGCCCGAGCCCGGTGTTGCCCGCCGTCGCCTCGATCAGCGTCCCGCCGGGAGGCAACCGACCTTCGCGCTCGGCCGCCTCGATGAGATAGAGGCCGACGCGATCCTTGATCGAGCCGCCGGGATTCTGATTCTCGAGCTTGAGAAACAGCCGGCAGGGGCCGGTGTCGAGACGCGGGACGGCGACGAGCGGCGTGTGGCCGATCATCTGCAGGATATTGCTGTAGGACTGCGGCGACATAATGGTCCTCATCTATTGGCTCAAAGTCGCCCGCGGCGCTTTGAGCGGCCAACTGTCCAGCTCAGTAGACCTCGCGGGCCAAAGGCGGCTTTGGCCCGCTTGCTGGCTTGCTTTCGAACGGCGCCCGATTGTACGCCACGCCCACCCAAAGCTATCCAGTGTCCGCCGGTTGACGCTGCTGTATCGCCGCAGACCCCCTTGTGCATCGCCGTATAGCCCACATTTACGGTAAAATCGGCGTATCCGCGAGCGGGTCCCGCTCGCACTTACCCATCGCAGCCCCATGTCGACACCGGTGACGGAATGACCGACGCCCCTCGTGATGCCATTCTCGTGCGCGGCGCGCGCCAGAACAACCTGAAGAATCTCGACCTCGACATTCCGCTCAACGAGCTCGTCGTGGTGACGGGCGTGTCAGGCTCCGGCAAGTCATCGCTCGTCTTCGACACGATGTATGCAGAGGGGCAGCGCCGTTATGTCGAGACCTTCTCCCCCTACGCGCGGCAGTTTCTCGATCGCATGGACAAGCCGCAGGTGGATTCCATCGCCGGCATTCCCCCGGCCATCGCCATCGATCAAACCAACCCGGTGCGCACATCGCGCTCGACCGTCGGCACCATGACGGAGCTCAACGATCACCTGAAGCTGTTGTTCGCGCGCACGGCGACGCTCTACTGCGAGTGTTGCGGCCAGCCCGTGCGGCGCGACACCGCCGAGAGCATCTACAGCGATCTGCGGGCGCGGGCTGCAGGCTGGGAAGCCACTGAAGGTGCCGCGCGCGATCCGCGGCTGCTGCTGACGTTTCCGGTGACCGTACCCGACAGCTTCCAGGAGGCGGAGGTGCGCGCGCTGCTGGAAAAGCAGGGTTACACGAGATTCTTCGGGCAACCCGTGGGATCCGCGGCCGCAGGTCAGCAGGCGGCATCGGCCGGAACATCGACCGGGACACCGGCCAGTGCGGCAGCGTCCGCGCGGACGTCCGTCGCGAAGCGGGCCAGCGCCGGCGCGCGCAGCAAGCGCGGCCAGTCGATCCGCTCCGCCTCGCGGCCTACAGTGCTCCATGTCGTGCAGGATCGTTTCCGCGCCGCGCAGGCGGAGCGCGGCCGGGTCCTGGAGTCGCTCGAGAACGCACTGCGTGTCGGGCGCGGCCGCGTCAACGTGCAGGTCGTCGATGACAGCGATCCGCCGCGGCCGCTTGCGACCTGGCGCTATTCGAGCGCCCTTCACTGCGCGGAGTGCGACCGCTCCTACCAGGAGCCGACACCCAGCCTCTTCTCGTTCAACTCGCCGGTCGGCGCGTGCGAGAGCTGTCGCGGCTTCGGACGCACCATCGGCATCGATTACGGCCTCGTGATTCCCGACGAGACTCGCTCGCTGCGCGGCGGCGCCGTGAAGCCCTGGCAGACCAAGTCGTACTCCGAATGTCAGGAAGACATGGAGAAATTCGCGAAGAAGCGCGGCATTCCCCTCGACGTCCCGTGGCGTGAGCTCAAGGCCGAGCATCGCCAGTGGGTGATCGCCGGCGAAGGCGATTGGAGCAAGGGCGTCTGGTACGGCGCCAAGCGATTCTTCGCCTGGCTGGAGAGCCGCTCCTACAAGATGCACGTGCGGGTCCTCCTTTCCCGCTACCGCGCCTACACGCCTTGCGAAGCCTGCGGCGGCGCGCGCCTCAAGACGCAGGGACTCCTCTGGCGCGTCGGTGACCGCGCGCTCGCCGATGCCGCGCTCGGCTGCGCCGCACGCTTTCTGCCCCGCGGCGTCGCCTGGACGGAGGAAACCCTGCGTGGCCTGCCGGGGCTCTCGGTCCATGACGTGATGCTGCTGCCGGTGGAGCGCGCCCGCGATTTCTTCCAGCGGCTGGTGCTGCCGCGGCCGCTCGACGAGGCGACGGATCTGCTCCTCGGGGAGATTCGCGGCCGCTTCGGCTACCTCGCCGATGTCGGGCTCGGCTACCTCACGCTCGATCGCCAGTCGCGCACTCTCTCCGGCGGTGAAGTGCAGCGGATCAACCTGACGACCGCCCTCGGCACCTCACTCGTCAACACCCTCTTCGTGCTGGATGAGCCCTCGATCGGCCTGCATCCGCGTGACATGCAGCGCGTCATCACCGTGATGAAGCGCCTGCGCGATGCCGGCAACTCACTGCTCGTCGTGGAGCACGACCCGCAGATCATGTTGGAGGCGGATCGCATCCTCGACATGGGGCCTGGGGCGGGAGAGCGCGGCGGCGAGATCGTGTTCTTTGGCACCCCGCGTGAGATCCGCAGCGACGGCCGCTCGCTCACGGGAGAGTACTTGAGCGGGAAGCGGCGCGTCAGTGCCGAGCGTCCTGCGAGCGCTGCGACTCCATCCTCCCGCAGCGAGGTAGTCGCGGAAGCCCGCTCCAATCGCTGGCTGGAATTGCGCGGCGCCAGTCAGCACAACCTCAAGGAGGTCGATGTTCGGATACCGCTGAAGCGCCTCGTCTGTGTCACGGGGGTCTCCGGCTCCGGCAAGTCCACGCTGATCGAGGACGTGCTCTATCCTGCTTTGCTCAAATATCACGGCAAGCCGACCGAAGCTCCGGGGCCCTTCTCCGGGCTAGCCGGCGCGGAGCTGATCGACGATGTCGTCATGGTCGATCAGAGCCCCATCGGCCGCACCACCCGCTCCAACCCGGCGAGTTACGTCGGCGCCTTCGATGCGATCCGCAACCTGTTCGCGGCGGAGCCCGCGGCGCAGGAGCGCAAGTACACGGCCGGCACCTTCAGCTTCAACTCGGGCAACGGCCGCTGCCCGACCTGCAGCGGCAACGGCTTCGAGCACGTCGAGATGCAGTTCCTCTCGGACGTCTACCTGCGCTGCCCCGACTGCAACGGCCGCCGCTATCGCGACGAAGTGCTCGACATCAAGCGTGAGGGCACGAATGGCCGCCGCGCCAGTATCGCCGACGTCCTGGAAATGACGGTGACCGAGGCACTCGAGTTCTTCCGCGACTCGCGCGAGGTCGCGGCGCGCCTCGCGCCTCTTTCGGACGTCGGCCTGGAGTACGTGACTCTCGGCCAGCCGGTGCCCACGCTCTCGGGCGGCGAGGCGCAACGCCTGAAGCTCGCCGGGCATCTCGCCGAGGCCGGCTCGGTGCTTTCGAGCACCACTCACAAAGGCAAGCTCTTCCTCTTCGACGAGCCGACCACGGGCCTGCACTTCCAGGATGTCGCGAAGCTGCTCACGGCGTTCCGCAAACTGCTCGCGGCGGGCCATTCGCTGCTCGTCATCGAGCACAACCTCGATGTGATCCGCGCCTCCGACTGGATCATCGATCTCGGCCCCGAGGGCGGCGATCGCGGCGGCAGCATCGTTTGCTCCGGCACGCCCGCCGAGGTCTGCGCACATCCGCAGTCGCACACGGGGCGTGCGCTCGCCGATTACGCGCGCGCGCTCTCTGGCGGCGAGCCGATGCCGCTCGCACCCCCCTCGTCCCCCGCGGTCAGGGAGCCTGCGGCGGCCTACGGAGCCGCGGGCAAGCGAGGCAACGGCCGCTCCGGCCGCTCGGTAGTGATCCACAACGCACGCGAGCACAACCTCAAGAGCATCGATGTGCAGATCCCGAGAGACCGGCTCACGGTCGTCACGGGCGTGTCCGGTTCCGGCAAATCGACGCTGGCTTTCGACATCCTCTTCAATGAGGGTCAGCGCCGCTACCTGGAATCACTGAACGCCTACGCGCGCCAGTTCGTACAGCCCGCCGCGCGGCCGGATGTGGATGCGATATTCGGGATTCCGCCGACGGTCGCCATCGAGCAGCGCACCAGCCGCGGCGGTCGCAAGAGCACCGTCGCCACGCTGACGGAAATCCATCACTTCCTGCGGCTGCTCTACGTGAAGCTCGGCACCCAGCACTGTCCGGATTGCGGCGTCGCGATCGAGTCGCAGAGCGCCGCCTCGATCGCCGCGCGCCTGCTGCGCGAGTACAAGGGCAAGCGCATCGCGCTCCTCGCGCCTCTCGTCGTGGCGCGCAAGGGCTACTACACGGACCTCGCGAAATGGGCCGCCAAGAAAGGCTTCAGGACACTGCGGGTCGACGGTGCCAGCATCTCCACCGCGCAGTGGCCGCGGCTGTCGCGCTTCAGGGAGCACACGATAGAGCTCCCGGTCGCGGAGATCGACGTCGATGCGAAGACCGACACCGCGCTGCACCAGGCGCTGGCGCGCGCGCTCGATTTCGGCAAGGGCCTGGTCCACGTGTTGGGTCCCAGGAGCGAGCGGCCGACGGTCTTCTCGACAAAGCGCGCCTGCCCGTCCTGCGGGCGCAGCTTCGCGGAGCTCGATCCGCGCCTCTTCTCCTACAACTCGAAGCACGGCTGGTGCGAGAGCTGTTACGGCACGGGCCTGGAAATACCGGACGCGGAGGACGAAGCGGCCTCGGACGCCGGGGTGGCCGCGGACGGCTGGGACGATGAGGCGCCGGAGACCTGCGCCTGCTGCGCCGGCAAGCGATTGAATCCGGTCGCCCTGAACGTGCGCTTTCGCGAGCGTTCCATCGCCGATCTCGCGGCCGACTCGGTCGCGCAGGCGGCGGAATTCTTCCGGCGGCTGAAGCTCGCCCCGCGCGAGCAACAGATCGCGCGGGACTTGCTCGCGGAGATCCGGGCGCGCCTGAAGTTCCTCGACCGGGTGGGGCTCGGTTATCTGCAGCTCGATCGCTCCGCGCCCACGCTCTCGGGCGGCGAAGCGCAGCGCATCCGCCTGGCCGCGCAGCTCGGCTCCAACCTGCAGGGGGTGTGTTACGTCCTCGACGAGCCGACGATCGGACTGCACCCGCGCGATAACGCAGTGCTCCTCGACTCGCTGGCCGAGCTCTCGAGCCATCGCAACACGCTGGTCGTCGTGGAGCACGACGAAGAGACCATCCGTCGGGCCGACCACGTGCTCGACCTCGGCCCCGGCGCCGGGGTGCTCGGCGGCGAGGTGGTGGGCGAAGGGACCGTGAAGGACCTCATGGGCAACGCGCGCTCGACCACCGGACGCTTCCTGCGCCAGCCGCTGCGCCACCCGGCGCAGCCTCACCGGCCGGTGAACGGACGCACGGCCTGCCTGAAGCTCGAGCGGATTTCCCTGCACAACGTGCGAGGGGTGGACGTACGCATTCCGCTCGGCCGGCTCGTGGTGATCACCGGGGTCTCCGGTTCCGGTAAGTCGACTGTCGCGCGCGACGTGCTCTACGCCAACCTTCGCCGCCAGCTGGGCGATGCGGCAAATGGCGCGGGCCGGCGCAACGGCACGTCCGCACCGGGCCGGCGCCGGGCGAATGGCGCGCAGCTCATCGGCTGCGCGGGAATACAGGGTTTGGAGCTGGTGGATCGCGTGCTGGAGGTGGACCAGACGCCGATCGGCAAGACGCCGCGCTCCTGCCCGGCCACGTACATCGGGCTCTGGGACGACATCCGACGCATCTACGCCGCCACCACCGAAGCGCGCCTGCGCGGCTACACGGCCAGCCGTTTCTCTTTCAACACGGCGGGCGGGCGCTGCGAGGCCTGCGAGGGACAGGGCGTCAAGACCATCGAGATGAGCTTTCTGCCGGATGTGAAGGTGCTCTGCGACGTCTGTGGAGGCCGGCGATTCAACACCGAGACGCTCTCGGTTCTATGGCGCGAGCAGAGCATCGGCGAAGTGCTCGCGATGGATGTGGACGAGGCGGTCGGGTTCTTCCGCGCGCACTCGCGCGTGCACCATGCGCTGAAGCTCCTGCAGGACGTCGGACTCGGGTATCTCACCCTCGGACAGCAGAGCCCGACGCTCTCGGGCGGCGAGGCCCAGCGCATCAAGCTGGTGGCCGAGCTCGCCAAGGTCCGCACCGACAGCGGCGTTGACGGCGGCGGCGCCCCCGGTCCGCGCCAAGTCACCAAACATACGCTGTATGTGCTCGATGAGCCGACCGTCGGCCTGCACATGGCGGATGTCGAGAAGCTCATCCACGTGCTGCACCGCCTGGTCGCCGCCGGCAATACGGCGGTCGTGGTGGAGCACAACCTCGATATCATGGCGGAGGCGGACTGGGTCCTGGACATGGGTCCCGAGGCCGGCGACGGTGGTGGGCGCGTAGTAGCGCAAGGAGCCCCCGGCGAGGTGGCGCGGCGCAAGCGAGACTCTCATACCGGCCGCGCGCTCGAGGCCTTCCTCAAAGACCGTATTGGCTGAATGGCCCGAGGCGCATAAGCTCTGCGCCATGCCGACCCCAAGCGCCACTCCCGCCGAGCTCGTCTGCTGGAAATGCGGCGCCTCGCTCGCCGACTTCACGTTGCCGCTGCGCCGCCTGGAGGAATGCCGCAAGTGCCGGGCGGAGCTGCACGTGTGCCGGATGTGCGTCGACTACGATACGAGTGTCGCCAAGCACTGCCGCGAGCCCACGGCGGAGGAAGTCCGCGACAAGACGCGGGCCAACTTCTGTGATTTCTTCAAGCCGCGGCGCAACGCGTACGCCGCACCCAACACCTCTGAAGTGGACCGGGCGCGCGCGGAGCTGGAGAAGCTTTTCAAGTAGATTGACGCACAAAATCGCATGGAGCGATTCTGGACGCCTGGCGTAGCCAGGCGGGACCCGCAAAGGCCGAGGCGCGGGGATTGCGCCGCCCTCGCGCGCATCACGAATTTGTTCGGCGGCAGTGGCTCGAGCTCCGCCTCGCCAGCCCTCTTACGGGACTCGATCCCGCGCCCCCGGGGAGCGGCCCGGGGCCGCTCAGTGACTTGCGTTTGACCGGTTTAGCTCGGACAACCCAGCGTCAGGTCTTCCTGACGCGCTCGCTCAGCCGCTCGAGCAACCGCGAGAACGGGGTGTTCTTCTGGAACTCGACGCGCAGGTGCCGCACGCCGGTGTCATTCAGCGACTCCCCGGTGCCGGTGTCGATGGCGAGCTCGTTGGCGCCCAGGATCTCGAGAGTCTCTTCAAGTGTCTGCGGGGTACGGCGCTCGCGCGCGCCGACCTTGCCGCCGCCGCTCTTGCGGGCAGCAGACGCCGGTTGCGCAGGCGGGCGTGCGGCCTGTGCGGATGGCGCTGCCGCCTGGGCGGGCTGTGTTGCCGCGCGCGCGGGCTGCGCCGTCGCAGGTTGTGACGCCGCGGCCGCTGTAGCGGCGCCAGCCGGCGGATCCGAATCGATGAGCTTGAACTCGTTGTCTTCGCTCTCGCGGCGCTTGCGCGGCGCCCCGACGCCGGAGAACCGCTGGTTGTCCTCGGTGGCGCGTCCGCGCTCCTGCGGACTCACCGGCACCACGGCGACCGAGGTGAACTCGGAGCGCACGTAGTAGGCAACCTGTTTGGCGGAAATGGCGTCGTTGAAGAAGCCGAGGCGCAGACCGTACCACTTGCGCCCCTCGCGGCTGCCCTCGACGGAGTAGAGCGTGTAGGCGCTGAAAATCGCGAGCGGCGGTACCTTGTCGAGCTCGACCGGCTGTACCGACCATTGCAACTGCACCGCGAAGGAGACCGGGTCATTGTGAGAAACGGCTTCCTTCAGCGCGCGCCGGGTACCCGTGTCATCGGGCTTGAGCAGCGAGATACCGGATTCGGCGGCGGCATCGACCTGGAGCGACTGCGGCCGTGCGGCGCCTTCCTCGTCCCTGCGAACCTCGAGGAAGCGCAACACCTGGGTGTCGGTCAACGCGCTTTCGTCGACGGTGTCGCCAGCCGCGACCGGCGCTCGCATGAGACGGGTCTCGCCGGTGGTCTCCTGGGGTGTATCGAGCGCCGCCAGGACTTCCTTCACGTTGGAATCGGCGAAGATCGGTTTCTTCGACGGCTGTTGGGCGGCCCGGGATTGGGGCGTCCATTTCGAGACCGTCGGCGACCCCGTGGGTCTCTGGCGCGCGGCGACCGGCGGTGCGGTGGGCGTGGCCGATGCCGGCCTGGCGGATGTCTGCTGGGGAGCCGGGCGCTGCGCGGCTGCCGATGCAGTGCCCGTGCGCGGCGGCTGCGTTGACGGGGGCGTGCCCGCGGGGCGTGCAGCCGCCGGCCGGGCGACGGCCGGACGCTGCGCCGGAGCACTCGCCGCGGCAGATGCTGCCACCGCATGCGATGGTGTCGGAGCGGCTGCCGGTGAGCGCTTCGCCTGTGGCTGCGGTGCCGCTTTCGCAGGATGCGCCGCGGCGGCCCGCGGCGTTCCGGCCGCAGCGGTGGAGGTCTGCGCGCTGGAACGTGTCGGTGCGGGCGGATGAAGCGTGGGGACCAGCGTCGGAATCTTCGGCGCGGCAGGCTTGGCGCTCTGCGGGCTTGCGGCCGGGAGCGGGGAAGGTGTTGCGACCGGTGTTGGCGCGGGAGCCGCGGTCTTCTGCGGACCTACGGCATGCCGCGCCTGTGCTGCGGCAGCTTCTGCCGCGCGCGCGCGCAGCTTCTTGCCGGGCGCCTCACCCGCCCACGCACCGGGATAGATGTCGCGCACCACGCCCAGCCACTCCTCGGCTTCGGCTTGGCTGGCGAAGAATCCCATGTGGAGACGGAAGCGCTCGCGTCCCTCTTCGAAACGGCGGCTGACGAAAAAGGTGAAGCGTTTGAGCTCCGGCAGATCGGTCTGCGCGAGCGCCATGGGCGTCGTCGAGGAGCACAAATTGAGCACGAACGGCCCTGCCTCCGCGGCAGGCGCCGCCGACTGGTCTGCGTCCGCCGGAGCAGACGCAAGATGTGCCGTTGATGTCATAAATTCCCCGGACAGTCCATCAACCACAGGCGCACGGACACGGCTCGAACCGTCGAGGGGGAATGCTATCGGCCGCGCAGGCGCGCGACCGTGGCAGCCCCGCCGTCATAGGAACCGTCCTTTAGACCGGTGGCTTTGCGTCCCCGCCTTTCGACGGGTTTGCCGTTGTCACTGCCGACAAGTGTCGAAGTCCGGCCGGATGGAGTCAAGGCCCGCGAGTGTGGTGCGGCTCTCAAGTAGCGCGCATCGTGCAGTCCCTGGATTGCGACGCCCCCGCTTATGTAGAGTGCCGCCGATGATATGTAACGAAGGCGCCCGCCGGCGGGCCGCTACGCGACGGCGAGGCTCACTGGCCTGCGCGGCTTCAGTTCCGCGAGAGCGCGGATTCCCGGGGATGTATAGCGCTGTGCGCCGCGGCGGCCGGACCGCAGAGCGCCCAGCATGGCCGACGCGGCGGTCTCGACCGGAATGCCGCGATGCACCTGGCGCGCGCCGACCAGAAACGGATTGACCAGCGGCATCACCGCGCGCCTCGCCAGGTCTGCGACCGCCATCTCGCGCGGCCAGCCGAGCACGATCGCGGGCT
>DASUKK010000034.1:0-119514 GCA_036278795.1 Steroidobacteraceae bacterium
AGATGTGCACTTTGCTGGCGACTCGCCGCCGCTCAATTATTTTCGGCTCGGAATTTCTTCGATCGCGCCGCCGGCTATCCGCGAAGGTGTCCGCCGGCTGGGCGCACTCGTCGATCGGCAGAAGCCCCGCCGCTGAGCCCCTAGCGCGAGGCGGCCGAGCGATCGTGCGGCACCGTGGTGAATACGGCGCAGCCCGCAACGGACCGGCATGACGATCGCGCTTGCAACTCCATAGTGAGACCAGGGAAGCGGGAACCGTCAGTGGCCTCCTTCGAGGCGGCATCGATCAATTTCGCAGACGTTGTCTGCGGAATATGTAGTCGCTTTTCGTACCCCAATAATACGCTAGCCACCGACCAGCTTTGTCGCCCCATCCGCGATGTCGGTAAGCTGGCCGAGGAGCCCATAGCCCGGACACGACTTGATGTAAGGCTGCAGCCATCGATGACACGAGAGGCCGCGGGAGTTCTGCGCAAGCGTCTCGTCCGTCGAGAACTGCGCACTGAGCGACCCGTAGGCGCAAACCTGTCTGGTCAGGTCGTCGTAGGCCTTTGCGGCCGGGGTGCGCAGCTTCTCGGCGCACAGATGACCCGCCGCGACCTGGGGGCGAATACTGAACGTCCTGCAGACCCACGCGAACAGCTTTTGCGCCGCCTCGATCTGCTCGGCGCTCGCCCGGGCCCCGTTAGGCGGCTCTCTTCCGGGATTGTCGATCTCGACGCTCAGCCAGTGCTCATTGGCGGGCGAGCCCTGGGCAAACGCCGAGAAGTTCGTCGGGATGAACTGTATGACCGTCTTGCCGGCAATGGCGAAGTGCGCGCTTGCCCCGTTGCGGTTCCAGGTATTCACACAGATGTTATTGGCGACCGTATAAGGGGCGCCAGTGCCAGGCCCCGCGGTGCAGTGCACCGCGAGGCCGTTGATCGCCGGCAGCGGATTGCCGTAGCAGCGGTTCGCCAGTCGAGTCATCGGCTGGCCGGGACTCCGGCCGAGAATCAGATAGGGGACGGCGCCGGGATAGAGGAAATTGCTCGGCGGGCGTTCGGGCACATAGTTCGCGGCCCAGCGCTCGATGATGCGCGCTGCCGGATCGGAGCTCGGCTCGCCGGTTGCATAGAAGCGCGGCCGGCGTTCCGCGGGATCGACCTGCATCCCAAGTGTTCCGGGCAGTCGCGCCTGGCCGAGTATGTTCCGCTCGTTCCCCATACGATCATTGCCCCGGGCAAGCCAGTTCCACGCGGCGGTTGTGTGCGCGGCCCACGACGGTGTCGTTGCTGTCCACGGGCCGCGTGAAACCGAAGCCCCGGGCGGTCAGCGTCCCGGGCTGGATTCCGAACTGTGACACCAGCGCCTGACGTACCGCCTCCGCGCGCTGCTGCGACAGCTCCTGATTGAACTGCGCCGTGCCGATGTTATCGGTGTGTCCACGGACCTCGAGCAGCGGCACCTTGGATTGCCTCACCAACTGCGCAATCTGCCGCAGCGCCGGCTCCGACTCCGGCAACAGGGAAGCGCTGCCGGTATTGAAGTAGATCCCCGAGAGCTCAAGATGACAAGATTTGCGCAGCTCATCCGCCATCGCGCTGGTCCTGGCGCCGGTACTGCGGGCCCCGTCATCCGCTTGCGGCGGCAGGTCGATCTTCGTGATCTGCTCGCTCGCCGCATGGCCGTCGAGCACCAGACTCCACTTCAGGGTGAGCGGCCAGATCCGGCTGTCGAGCCACCAGAACTGTACCTGCATGGACTTATCGCCATTGACGACCTTTCCCCGGGCGTGCAGGGCCGGCAGGCTGACCGGCGCTCCGTTGAGCAGCACTGTCAGCAGCACCGGCGCGGATTCCACCCGTCGCAGGTTGCCGCGGTAATAGGTGTGGGCTCCAGCCGCTGAGAAGAGAGACGCGAGGCCTGCCAGTGGCGTGGGTTCCGAATTGCCGGTGGCGGACTGAGCGCCCACCTGCCGGATGAGGGCGCCCATGCCTCCCAAGGGATCCTCACCGTCGATGGCGCCGATGACATAGGGAACGTCCGCGCCCGATCTGAGCAGCCCCAGTGCTTTCACGGAGGTTTCGAGGAACGTCTGCCCCGCGAACATCTCCGGGTCCTGTGACGAATAAAAGAGGTTGATCCGCGTTGCCTGCGCGATATCCTCCCGGCGTACGCGGCGGTGGAGCACGAACCGGCCCAGGTCGGTGTTGGCGCGGGCGTTTGCCGGGGCACTCACGCGGATCTGATAATCGATCACGTCGGTGCCGGCATCCGCTACCGAGTCCCACTCCTCGACGTCCATACCCGAATAAGACCGTGCGCCGCCACCGGCAGTCACCACCCAGGTGGCGCGCGCGGTGCTGGTGAGCACCAACCCCTTTACCGGCAGGATGGAAGCAACACCCAAACCGTCGGCATGCACACCGGCGCAGAAAGTGACCAGCACAACGGCGCCGGCCATGTGCGGGCGCGTCGGAGCGTTGCGCATGGTCTTCCCCTCACCCTCCGGCATCGCGCCCGGGCTGGGCGAGCGAGCTGCGGACCTGTGCCAGACGGGCCCGCAGCGCCGGCGCCGCAGCAGCGGCAGACGGACTCTGCGCCATCACGTCGATGGAGTGGCTGATGGCGTCGAGACCGAGGCTCAACCCCGTGCGCACCCCGACCTGTTTGAGCGCTGACTGGAAGCCGGGGTCGGACTGCAGTTCGGTCTCGCCCAGTGCCTGTGCCTTGGACAGCAGATCGGTCAGCACCCGGACAGCACGCGCGACGTTGGCCGGCGAGGTGAAATCACCACGGCCCGCGAACTGCTCGACCTCCGGCAGACTGCTGGCGAAATTGCGCAGCGCTGCGGCCTGAGCGGCGTTGCGCGGGTGATTCTGGTGCATGACGGCCTGGGCCGCGCCCATGATGGCGAACGGCGCCAGCGCGGCACGCGTCAGAACCGGCGTACCCGTCACCGCGCCGGTTACCGGCAATGCGATCAGACCCAGGCCGCCGACGGCGTGGACCAAGTGCATCACACCTCGCTCGATGCTCAACACCCGGTGCACCGTTGCCTTCAGCGGATTCAGGACCAGGAGCGCGGATCCGGCCAAGCAGGCATAGGCCGGCATCGCCTGGCCGTTCAGCTTCAGATGCTCGTACGCCACGAACAGCGCCGCGGAGCCGGCGAGCCCCAATACCCAATGGAGCAGATGCTGTACGAGCGATGCGCTGCCGGCCGGCGAAACCGGCTGTCTGGAGGCTAGCGATGCAGCCTGCAGCAGCTCATTGGGAGTCAATCTGTTCTCGACCACAACTACACCCCGCAGCCCTTGACCGGTGGATTGAGGATTTGCCGCGGGTGCTCGAAGCGCCTCCCGATTTGTGTCTTGTCACTCACCTGTGTCAGCCGCCATTGTCGTCTGGGTAAAGCCCTTCGGGATGGCGAACGTGTCTGCCGGCAGCGGCCGGGTCTTGATCGAGGAGACGATCTCCTCATTGTCCGGCGTATCACCGTCGAGGTGGCGAACGCGTAGTGGGAAACCGTCGCTCTTGCCATATAACTCCATGCGCATCTGGCTCGCCCGCGCTACGGGAAGCGACCCCAGAACATCCGCAGCGATGTTCGCAGCCTTGTGGGTGGAATCCACGAGCTCATCGCCTCCGGTGAGCTCACCGCGAGGCGCAATGCACGCATCGCTCATGTGCTTGCCGTTGAGCTGCAGCCGCCATACCTCGCAGTTCCATGATCCAACTCGGTCCGTACGCCCGGTGTCGGTCATCGATACGTTGGCCTGCTGAGCGTGCTGCATCATGCCCTGCATGCGCGCCTCCATCGCGGCACGCTGCTCGGGCGGGAGCGTCTGCAGCATCGACTGCCAGCGCCCCTGCATCGCTGTCTGCTGGTTCGCCAGCGCGGCCTTGTCAAACAGGTAGAACGTACGCTTTGTCACGTTCACCTGCCAGATGTTGCCGTCGCGCACGACCACGAAGTCCTGCACATGGCCGCTGCTGTCCAACGAGTCCATTCGGAACTGTCCGTGCTGCGCATAAATGACAGTGTGCGGCCGGGCCTTGCCGTCCGGCAGCGAGCGCCACTCCATATCCACCACGGTCCCCGCATGCGCGGCAGCCGCCCCCATCGACACCAGAACCAGAATGAGCCATCGCCTGTTCATCACCGTTGCTCCCGATAGCCAGCCCGCGTAGGGCGGTCGAAAAACCTAGATTTTCTTGATCGCCGCCGCCAGCAGCGCGCGCGCTTTATCCTTGTCGACGCCAAACAGGCCGATCTTCACCAGCACGTCCTTCTTGACGGCCTCTAGTCCCGGACCCACCGCGGCGATCCGTTCCCACGAGCCTGTGCCGGGCGCTTCCTCCTCGCCCGTCAGGTGAGCGGCCTGAGAGAAGGTCTTGCCCTGCATCCTTCGTGTGGCCTCATCCACTGAAATATTCTCGGTGACCTCTTCGGTATGCGTGCCCGGGGAAGCGGAGCCGGCACCCGCGCCGGCAGCATTCCGGACCTGAACCTGCGTCTGTGTTTGTAGCGTCATGCCGCCCAGCGCCGCTCCCGCAATCCCTGCCGTGTGCAGGTCCTGCCTGAACGTGTAGTTGCCGCCGGACCAGCCAAATTGCAGATCGTAGATGCGGGGTAGAAATCCGGGACGTTGCGGCAGTTCATAGGAGCAGTCGTCGCCCTGGGCCTTGGGTGCCGTGGCCAGCTTGCCCACGATGGCCTCGACCTCGGCCTGCGTGAGGACGCTGCAGGGCGCCCTGCGCGTGGGGCGGGTCTTGAGGAAGACCCTGGCCGCAACCACGTTCGCTCCACCGTCCAACGACAACGGCTTCTCGAGCCGCTTGAAGGCCGCATCCACCAACGCTGCCGCCTGCTTCAACGTCAGGGTGGAGCCGGTGAAGTCGATGGTGATCATCTGGTCGCCACGCAGGGCGTTGAAGATGCAGCAGTTGAACGGAGTGAGTTTGGCCTCGTCCCACTCACCCGCGATTTCCGAGCCGTCCTCCGACACCATGGCCTTCTTGCCCTTGTCGGAGACCACGCCATTCGAGCCCTTGATCAGTGCGCCGATGAAATCACCGACGTGGTACGCCTGCTGCCCGCCGTCGAAAGTGACATCCAGCGTGAAGGCCTGGAAATTCGCCGTCTGGTAGACGCACTCGCTACCATTGGGCTGAGGATCGATGTCGCTGCCGCGGTACGGAGCGGTTCCAAGGGGTGCGCCGAACGCCGCTTCGACTTCGGCGGTGGTCAAGAGCGAACACGGATCGTTGTAGTGGAACTCACCGGTATCCGACTGCGCCATCGGCGGACGCACGGCTGCGCCGGAGGAGGCTCCATCGCTACGCTGTTGGGAGGCGTCCTGCTGCCGCTGCCCACAGGCGCACAGCAGTGCGCAGATGGCTACGGCCAGTGCGACTGCCAGGATGCGTGGCTGGAGGGGAGGCTCTCGCCACTGCGGCAAGCCCGCTACGTCGGCACACATGTCGGCTCTCCAATTGCGCTTACAGAAGGAGAGACGGGAATGCGCCGCCAAACCGGACACCGCGCCGGCGGATCAGACGCGGGCGGCGTTGAGTGCGCTCTGCGCCCGGAGCGTTTGCGGGTGTTGTGGTCCGAGCTGCTCCCGCAGCGTGCCGAGGGCCCGCCGGAGCAGTGCTCGCCCCCGAGGGTCGTGTTGTTCCAGCAGCGCCTCACCGAGCCGGGCGCGCGCCACGGCGAGCTCCCAGCTCCGGTCCCAGAAAAGGCGCTCCCGCAGCCGGACGGCCTCGGTGAACGGGGCGATCGCGGCAAGGGCTCGCGACTGCGAGAGCAGAGCCTCCCCTTCGACGAGCAGTGCCTGCGCAAGTGCCGGAGCAGCCGGCGCTCCCAGCCGGCGCAGTACTGGAATCACTTGTTCGGCCTCGGCTTGCGCCTCGCTCGCCCGCCCGGCGGATTCGACGAACTGGACCTGCGACAACGCCAGATCGAGCGTGAGCAGACCCGCCGCGCCATACTTGCGCGCCGAGTCTGCGAGGGCCTGCCTGAGGAGCGCCTCGGCAGCGTCATGCTGTCCGGCACCCCAAAGCGCCTCTGCCAGGAATCCGCGATCGCGGATGGAAAGTGGGCTGTCCGCTCCCGTGAAGCGCTCGGCGAGTGCGACCGCCTGCCTCAGCGTCGCCAGCGCCTGGTCATAGCGTCCATAGGCGCTCAGCACCCATCCGTAATAGCCCATAACGGCAGCAACGGCTGCGGAATCACCGGAGGTCGCCCGCTCCTTCGCGACGGCAGTGCCGAGCAGTTGCTCGGCTCTTGCGAGTTGGCCGTAACGTGCCGCGAGCGTGCCTGTGTTGCCGAGCATGATCAGCGCGTCGAGCTCATCGGACTGGCCGAGCGCCGCGTAGATGGCCAGCGCCTGGTTGTAGGCCCCGAGCGCCTCCGGTACCCGATTGAGCTGGCTCAAGGTGATCCCGAGCGAGTTGTAGAGCACCGCGGTCTCGCGGTTGCGCAGACCGAAGAGCGCGAGCCGGTCGCGGATCGCCTCCTCGCTGGTGCGTACCGAGCCTTCGAGGTCGCCTTGGGCGCGCTGCACCCGCGCCTGGATGGCGAGGCCCTCCAGGCGCTCCTCGCGATAACGACGGGGATCGCGCGCCCAGAAGGGCCGGGCCAGCGCGAGAAGCGCAGCCGCGCGGGGCGTATTCCCGCGCAGCAGTTCGATGTTCGCGAGTTTCTGGCGCGCGTCGGCCACCGCCTCCGGGTCGCCCTTCGTGGCTGCCTGCGCCAGGAAGCCCTCGAGCAGCGGCTCCTCGCCATCCACGTCCTCGAGCGCGCCGTAGAGGTCCGACAGGGTCTCGACGACCTTGCCGGCGAGGTAGGGATCGTTGCGGTACTCGCGCAGTACGCGTTGGGCGCTGAGATCGAGCATCGCCTTCGCCGTGGTCGCCTCCGAGCCCGGGCGGCTTGCCGCGACAGAGGAGCGGAACATGCTCGTCAGGTAATAGCGGATTGCCTCCTCACGAGCCGCCGAATTGCGCGCGATGTCACGCTCGAGTGCGATGCGGTGCGCTTCCCAGCTCACGATCACCAGCCCGAGCACGAGCGCGCCCACGACGCCGGCGGCGCCGGCCACCGCGACCTTGTTACGGGTGACGAATTTGTGAGCTCGATACCACGCACCGGCGGGACGCGCCCGTACAGGCTCGCCATGTAAATACCGCTCGAGGTCGTCCGCAAGCTCGCCGACCGTCGCATAGCGCTCGGCAGGCGTCTTGCGCAGGGCCTTGAGCACGATGGTGTCCAGGTCACCTTGCAAGGCTTTCCGTGCGGTCCGGTCCCTGGCCACCGAGCTCGGTGGGGTGATCTCCATCGCCTCGATTGCACGCGAGAGGGCCAGTTGATTGGCGCCCTCCAGCGCATAGGGGCGCCGGCCCGAGAGCAGCTCATAGAGTACGAGCCCCAGAGAATAGACATCCGAGGCGATGCTCACCGCCTCGCCGCGGATCTGCTCGGGCGAGGCATATTGGGGAGTGAGCGCAACACCGAGCTGCCGGGTGAGGCCCGTTTCGGGGTGCTCGCCTGCGCCGTCGCGCGGATCGAGCAGCGTCGCAATGCCGAAGTCGAGCAAATGAACGACACCATCGTTGTCAACGAGGATGTTCGATGGCTTGAGGTCGCGATGAATGACGAGGTGCGCGTGGGCGTGCGCGACCGCGCGTGCCGCCTGGACGAAGAGCGCAATGCATGCGCGCCTCTCGAGCCCGTGAACGGCGCAATACCGATCGATCGGCTCGCCCTCGACGAACTCCAGGGCCAGGTACGGACGACCGTCGCTTGCGACGCCGGCGTCATAGAGTCGCGCGATGTTGGGATGCTGCAGGGTGGCAAGGATGTTGCGCTCGCGATTCATGCGCTCCGCCAATCCGGCCGTCTCCCGCGCAAAATGCGGCAGCTTGAGTGCCACCTTGCGCCTGATCAGACCGTCGCTGCGCTCTGCGAGCCAGACCGATCCCATCCCGCCGGTCCCGAGCATCCGCTCGAGGCGATAGGCTCCGAGGAGCTGCCCTGGCGCCGCCGCGGGATGCATCGAACCGGGGTTGGGGGAAGAAAGCTGGGGAAGCGAGTCGAGCTTCGGCAACGACGCGAGGAAGCCGCCACTCTCGGCAAGGTCGCCTCGGGCCAGGAGCTCCTCCAGGAGCCCCTTCAGCGGCTCTCGTTCGGCATCGAGGCGCCGCAGCCAGGCCGCGCGCTCAGCCGCGGGCAGAGAAAGCGCGGTATCGAGCAATCGGCTCAGCGCCCGCCAGTCGTGTTCTGGCGCACCCACCATCGCCGGAACCCCGTGCGCGAAGATTCGGGAACTATACTATAAAGCTGGACCACTTCCCTCACAGAGGCAATCCCGGCCGCCACGATCCGAAGCCATTGCCCGTTCGTACCCCGAGCTTATGAGCGAAGTGACCTTACTGATCCGTCGTGCCCAGGAAGGTGATCGCGAGGCGGCCGAGCGCGCATTCGCGCTGCTGTACGCGGACTTGCGCCTGCTCGCCCGCCGTCGGCTTTCCGGCAGCCGGCGGAACGCCGTCCTCGAGACGACTGAACTGGTGAACGAGGCCTATCTGCGGCTCACCCGCGCGGGAAGCATTCGTGCGCAGGACCGGGCCGGCTACCTGGCCTATGCGAGTCGAGCGATGCGCTCCGTGATCGTCGATCTCGTCCGCGCTCGCCTGACCGCCCGGCGCGGCAGCGGCGCCAATTGCCTCACCCTCGACACTGCGGTGTCAAACCAGGTCGCAACCGGAGAAGACGAGATCATCCGGATCCACGAAGCGCTCGAGGAGCTCGCGGCAGTCGACATGCGAGTCGTGCGCGTCGTCGAGATGCGGTACTTCGCCGGGCTGTCGGAGGAGGAGGTGGCGGCGGCGCTCGGGGTGACAGAGAGGACCGTCAGGCGGGATTGGGAAAAGGCACGCATGCTCCTCGCCGCAGCGCTGAAATAACGGCCGCGGCCAACCGGCGGAACAGGCGAAATCGCCTCACCCCGACAGCCGCGCACTAAAGGCGGTCTGTGTCCGAATAGGCTTACGCGTCGTCATCCGGTTTTACATTTGCGCCGCGAGCTCTGGTCGCGCTTTTTCCTTTTGCGGGTGCGCGCACCGGTGGCAACTCGGTCGGCTCCAGCACAAAGCGGCGCATCCGGCTCGCCACTTCCGGCGGAATCAACGTCGGACGGCCGCTGGTCGCCGTGATGAAGACAAGCACCTGGCGCACCTGCATGCGCACCTCGCCGTGGAACGACGCCTCGATGCGAACTTCGCAGGAGGTGCGCCCGACCTTCGTGGTCCACAGCTTGAAGGTCAGCCGATCACCATATTTCGTGGGTCGCGGAAAATCCACGGTGAAGTGCACCGACGGAGTCAGTAACTGCTTGTGATGAAACAGGCCGGGCGCGCTCGCCTCGAGTCCGTCCTCGAACCAGTCCTCGACGAAGTCGCTGATCATCTCGAAGTAGCGCGGATAGAACACCCATCCGGCCGCATCACAGTGACCGAATCGTACCAGGACCTCGCGTTGAAATGCCGCCATTGAGGAGCCTCTGCTTATTCGGAAGCCACGTCCTCGAGAGACACTGTCCAGGCGAACACGACGGTCCGCAGCTTGATGTCTTCGGTGGCCAGCCCGACTCGCATCTGCCTAGCGAGCGCCTGTCAGCATCTTGCAAGATCGACCGGCCGGGTATGAAGATTCGGGGCACGCCGCGAGCGCCTCGCGGCGGCAATTTCACCGCAGACGGACCACATTGAAGCGTTGGGAAGAAGGGGTCACCAGCCAGTAGGAACCCAGGAATCCGCGAGAGATCTGGACGGAGTCACCGGCCTTGGCAAATATATCGGTGCCATCGGGTTCCGACTGCTTCCAGACCTGGCCGTTGTCGAGATCGAAGATTGCGGCTCGGTCAGGCGCTTGCAGTATCCGAACCACACGCGCGGTGATATGCGATAGCTCCTTTACGGGGACTCCCGCTGCGGACGCTTCCCGCGCGACGATCTTATCGTGCGACAGGCCGAATGTGCGTTGCGGATCCAGGGCATCCTTCACGGCCGGTGCCGCGGGACTCGAGGACCGCGGAGCCGGGGACACACGGGCGCGGGCGGGTGCGACCGTGGCCGCCATCCGGTCGAAGCAGGTCAGCCTCGCCGCATCAGACACGATGTCGCGGCAGGCGAGCACCTGTCCCGACAGGGTGTTGGGGGGCCCTGCCGAGACGACCACGGACAGAGGCATGGCCATGAGCAGGAAGAGAAGCCGCTTCATCGGAGCCCGATTCACCAGAAAAGTATACCGCGGCGAGTGGCCTCCTCAAAGTCGCGTGCATCGCTGTCTCCCGACTCCCGCAGGCGGGCCCCCTCGAAATCGCGTCACCTTTGTTACTCTCATCCCATCGATTGGTCGGTCTTAAATAGCTCCCGTGACAGGCCCCGCCGACAGGCGGCGCATCTCCAGAACCCTATTTCCGGTCAAATGAATGGGAGCAATTCGATGATCACCATCTCTGCCTTCAGCCACGTTCCGGATGCCGCCAAAGGCTTGGTTCGCGATTTGCGCGTCCGCTGGGCGCTAGAGGAAGCCCGGCTTGCCTATAAGGTCCGCCTGCTCGAGCAGGGAGACCAGAACAAGCCCGAATACCGGGCATTGCAGCCGTTCGGCCAGGTGCCAATCTTCGAGGAGAACGGGCTCGTGCTGTTCGAGTCGGGTGCCATCGTCCTTCATGTCGCGGAGCGCTCGGAGGTGCTTCTGCCGCAGGAGCCCGCGGCACGCGCCCGCGCCATCCAGTGGCTGGTTGCAGCGCTCAATTCCGTGGAGCCGGCCGTTTGGAACGTCTTCGTCATGGACAACCTCTATCCGAATGAGCAATGGGCCAGATTGCGCCGGCCGGGCGCGGTCGAATTCATGAACAAGAAGCTCGATGCTCTCGCGAAGGGGCTTGGCGACAAGCGCTTCCTGGATGGAGAGCATTTCACCGTCGGGGATCTGATGATGACGACTGTGTTGCGCTTCCATTCAGACACGTCAAAACTCGACCCGCGCCTCGTCGCATATCTGGATCGCTGTACCTCGCGACCCGCGTTTGCGCGTGCGCTGAACGCGCAGCTTGCGGATTTCAGAAGCGTAGCCGCGTGATCATTGCTCACACGTGCGGAGCTCTTTGAGCTCCGCCGTCCTCTAGAGAAATTCGAATTGTCGAAGGAATGTGCCTCTTCAAACGGATGGAATCACTTCACCGAACCGGGCATCACACAAAACCGCACAAATCGTGTCGCTTCGGTCATTGATTCGCTGAGTTTTTTTTTCCGCGGACGCCATCGCCCTTCCGCGAAGGAACGCCCTCGGTTGACATCGCACCGTACAGTCCGTACACTTTAAGAAGCTGGAGGATACTGTGGCGAAAACGATCCGAAAAGGCGCCGAAGAGGCGCGTAGTCAACTACCGGAGTTGCTGACAGCCGCACAGCAAGGCCGGCAGACGATCATAACCCGCCACGGACGGCCGGTTGCCGTGCTGACCCCGGTCTCTGTATCAGGTGAAACCCACGCACAACGCTCCTTGCTGCCCCTTGCCGGCAGCGGTCGCGGGCTGTATGGCCGCAATAGCCAAGCAACCCTGCGCAGGCTGAAAGACGAATGGAACCGGTAGATTTGGAGGGGCTGCCGGAGAACGCTCTTCTATTGATCGACTCCGCCCCGATCATTTACGTGCTTGAGGGCCATCCTGAGCTCGCTGCGGTATTCAGGCCGGTATTTGCGGCACACGAGGATGGGCTAGTGCGACTTGCAGTCGCCACGGTAACCCTCGCCGAAGTACTGACCGGACCTTTGAGTGCCGGCAACGAAGTTCTCACAGAGCGGTACCGGGCCACCCTCAAATCGTGGTTCGTCGTAGACTTGGATGCGGAGATCGCAGAAAGTGCCGCCCGGCTCCGCGCCGCTTGCAAGTTGAAGCTGGCGGATGCGGTTCAAGCGGCGAGCGCACTGGCAGTTGGTGCTGATGCGCTGGTGACGCACGACCGTGATTTCTCGTCCCTGCGCGACCTGCTCGTGCTCGGCGTCGAAGGCAAAAACTCCTCCGGGTGACCGGAACCTGGTGCTTCCGATGAAGCCTGCCGGACGTAGGTGTCCCAGGTTCAAATCCTTTTCTATTTCGATGGCACAGGTGACGGTTTATACGGGCCGGGACAAACCGTGGCGCAGCGGCTCAGGACCTCGTCTCGATGAGAACCGACGAAATCGATCAACGCCTTCTGCGCCCCTGGAACCGAAGAGTGTCGCACCGCCTGCGCCCAGTCTGACAGCGAAAAAACGCGCACTTCCGGTAGACCGGCTTCGCGGATCAATGGCCAAAGGAGCTCGAACTGCCTCTGCCAGTCCTGCGGTGTCAACTTCGGCAATTCGTCCCGCAGGTGAAACCGGGCGTAACGCGCCCGGGGCGGATGCAAAAAGCTGATCGGCTTGCCGCTCAGCAGCCCGTAGCTGATGAACTCGCTGCCCGATGTCATGCTCGCGAGCAGCGAAGAGGCAACCGGGCCGCCGAGCGCGTCGAAAGTCAGGTCGGCCTCGGCAGCCGCATCCCGGATGGCACGCTCATCGTCGATCGTAAGAGGAATGATTCCAAGGTGGCGCATTCGCCGCACCCGATTGGGCGAGCGGTAGATGCCGGTCACCTGTTCCGCGCCTCGCTGCATGGCCCAGAAGCCAAGCAAAGTGGCGCAGGCCGAGCCACCCGCGGTGAGCAGTACGCTCTTCCCCTTCACCTGCATCTTTCGAGCAACCGAAGGGCAGTCAACGGGTTTATGTAGCTGCGCGCAGCCGTTTCGTCGCTGACATCGTCCGGTATCGTTACCGCAAATGCAGGATCACAATCGACGAAGCATTGCCACGTGCCAGCGCCGCGAAGAGGCAAGACCCGTCGTCCGCTCAAGCGGGTGTTGCCCGGCGGGGCCTCGATCACCCTGCCGACGCCCTCGTAGCCGGCGGTTGCCGGTAACCGGATCCGGTGCGAGTACGCACCCGTAACAGGGATCAGATCCGAGGGGTTGACTGGCACGAGTGACATGGCTACGCGCAGCAGATTGTACGGCCGTGGGCCCAGGCTGGAGTTTTCCAGCACCAGGTGCTGCAGCGGGGGGCCGAAGGATCGATAACGCAGCGACCAGTTCTGCAACAGGTCTTTACCGCCCACTCCGCAATGCCTCACGCACGAGTTTCGTCCGATGCTCAGCCAACACCCAAGCTCCAGTATATTTGCCATTGTAATTGCAGTGTCCGATAGTTGATGTCCCCGTGGATCCCTGGCGGGCGGCATCATGAAATACCTGTGTCTCGCCTACGGCGCCGAGGCGGACTGGAAGGCCCTGAGCAAGGACGAGCAGAGTAAGTTGCTGGCGCAAGATGAAGTGATTCGAAACCGCGGCGCTTTGATGGCAGCGGTTGAGACAACGGTGCTGACCGTGCGCGCTCCGAATGGGACCCCGGACGTCGCGGAAGAAGACTTCGCCTCTCCTCGATTACCACTTGCCGGGTTCTCGGTCATCGAAGCGGACAGCGTGAGTGAAGTCATCGAGCTGGTTGCCAAGACTCCCTGTGCGCGCGCCAAAGGAGCGATCGAGATAAGGCCCATCATGGCGATCAATGATGGACAGTGGCGGAGTCGGCGATAGGGAATTCCGGACAGGCCGCCACAGCGCAAGCTCCTCGGATGAGCTGCTTTCCGATATCACGCAGCTGATCGTCGCAGGTCGGCTGCAGTAGCTCTCAACCTCGATGGTCCCCCGTACCCGGCCCGGGGATGGGGTGGCGCGGGTTGCGCGCAATCCGCCCTTCCGCTAAAGTGCGCGGCCCGCTGGGGCTCCCCCGCGCGGCACCCCGACCCATTCCGCAGCCGAGGGCTATTGGCCACCGGCAGAGCGGGGTATGACAACACGACCATCGCTCTTTTTGCACAGGTCGTCGCCCCGGACCGTACACCAACGGCTTGGCGCTCGAGGCACGGGAGGGGCCTGGGGCTGCGCCATTGGAACCGCCATTGGAACGGACAGATATGCTATCCACATTCAACGTCACGATGCAGTTCGGGGCCAAGCCGCTCTTCGAGCAGGTCACCGCGAAATTCTCCGATGGCAACCGCTACGGGCTGATCGGTGCCAACGGCTCCGGCAAATCGACGCTCATGAAGATCCTGAGCGGCGAGCTCGACCAAAGCGCGGGCGACGTCGTCCTGCAGCCCGGCAGACGCCTCGGCACTCTCAAGCAGAATCAATTCGCCTACGAAGACGAGCGCGTGCTGGATGTGGTGATGCAAGGGCACCTCGAGATGTGGCGCGCCATGCAGGAGCGGGATCGGATCTACGCCGACCCGGGCGCGACGGACGCGGATTACATGAGGGCGGCGGAGCTCGAAGTGAGATTCGGCGAGTACGGCGGTTATGACGCCGAGGCGCGCGCCGGCAGCATCCTCAGCGATATCGGCATCGCCCAATCCTTGCACGAGCGGCCGATGCGCGAGGTGGCGCCCGGATTGAAGCTGCGCGTACTGCTGGCGCAGGCTCTGTTCTCGAAGCCGGACGTCCTGCTGCTCGATGAGCCGACGAACAATCTCGACATTCACTCGATCCGGTGGCTCGAGGGTGTGCTCAACGACTATGACGCCACGATGATCATCATCAGCCACGACCGGCGCTTCCTGAACCAGGTCTGCACGCACATGGCCGACCTGGACTACCAGCAATTGAGAGTCTATCCGGGCAATTACGACGATTTCATGCTGGCTTCGCTGCAGGCGCGCCAGCGGGTGGATGCGGCGAATGCCAAGGCTCAGGAGCGCATCTCGGATCTGCAGGAATTCGTGCGCCGCTTCTCCGCCAACGCTTCGAAAGCGCGCCAGGCGACCTCGCGCCGCAGAGAGCTCGAGAAGATCAAACTCGAAGAGGTTCGACCATCCTCGCGGCAGAACCCGTACATCCGCTTCGAGCAGCGCAAGAAGCTGTTCCACTCGGCCGTCTCCGTCGACGGTGTCTCATTCCGCTATCCGGGCTCGGACGTCGATGTTCTGCAGAGAGTCAGCTTCAATATCCGGGCCGGCGAGCGGATTGCCATCATCGGCGCCAACGGTGTGGGCAAAACGACCCTGGCGCGCTGTCTGATCGGCGAACTGAAGCCCACCGCCGGCCAGATCACGTGGGTCGAGAACGCCGAGCCCGGCTACATGCCTCAGGACACGCAAGCGGACTTCCCTGAGAAGATCGATCTGTTCACGTGGATGTCCCGGTGGACGGGTAAGGCGGACGACGACCTGATCGTGCGCGCCACGCTCGGACGCCTCCTCTTTTCAGGAGATGAAGTGAAGAAGTCGGTAAAGGTGCTGTCGGGCGGCGAGAAGGGCCGCATGATCTACGGCAAACTGATGCTGACGAAGCCGAACGTGCTGGTCATGGACGAGCCCACGAACCACATGGACATGGAAACGATCGAGTCCTTGCAGACGGCACTCGAGCTGTATCCCGGAACGCTGGTCTTCGTCTCCCACGACCGGGAATTCGTCGGGGGTCTCGCGAAGCGGATCATCGAGGTGAAATCGGACGGAACCATCGAGGATTTCACCGGGACATTCGACGAGTATCTGGCGGCACATCCCCTGGTCGCGTAACTGCGAGCACCCCCACGCTGGCCAGGGTATCCGCTGGGCCGGCTGGAGTTGGATGGTCAGGACGGGAAATTGCTCATCTCCCGCCTACGTGCCACCCGCTGTCTTCACCCACGATCCACTCGGGAGAGAGTTTCCATGAACCTCCATCTCCATCTGACGCTCGGGCCGCTCATCGCGCTGATCGCCGGTATCCTGATCCTGGTGGTGCCGCGACTGCTCAACTATATCGTGGCGATCTACCTGATCATCATTGGACTCGTCGGACTGTTCGGCACCGGCGGCCTGCACACCTGAGGGCTCGCGCGTCAGGAGCGTCGCGCAAGAGCGCCCCATTCATCCTCCCATCAGGCGGGCGTCTCGATCTCAGCCCCCTCGCCTCGGCGGTGTTGCCCGTGCGCTCACCTTGCAGGCGATCGTAATGGCGCGCTCGGCAGCCTCATCCGGCTGCGTTACCATTCGCATCCCCGCTCTGCGATTGAAACTCGACCTGCGCCGTGGCGGGTGCGGCCTTGACCGGGACCGCGGCAAAGAGGGTGGCATGCGCCTGTGGACACTTCATCCCAAATACCTCGACCCAATGGGTCTGGTAGCCCTCTGGCGCGAAGGGCTGCTGGCCCGTGCCGTGTTGCGGGACCAGACGACCGGCTATCGTCATCATCCGCAGTTGCTGCGTTTCCGCTCACACGCCGCTCCGCGCACGGCGATCAATGCGTATCTTGCGACGGTGCTGCTGGAGGCCGAAGGCCGCGGCTATTCCTTCGATGCGACCAAGGTAGGCCCCGTCCGCGGGACCGTGGTTCTCACGGCAACCGCGGGACAGCTTGCGCACGAGTGGCATCGCTTGCTCGATAAGCTCGAGCGAAGGAATCCTGGCCTGCATCGCCGGTGGGTGCGGATTGGAAATCCGGAGCCGAATCCGATCTTTCGCGTGGTCGCAGGCGCCGTGGAACCGTGGGAGCGTGCAGGCAGGCCCGTCCGGCGGCGCGTCAGCCGCGGGTGATCTCAGTCGACTCCGCGGCGGCCTCGGGAGCGGCGCTTTTCAGCTCCGCCATACCACTTGCTCAGCTCCCCCGGCAACCGCCTGGTCTCATCGCGGCGATCGTCGTATTTTCGAAAGCTGCACTTGCATTGGTTCGCCAGGCTGCAACCCGTCAGCGGCAATGACGGCGCGCTACGCGCCAGGAATCGCTTACCGGCCAGCGACTTGACCGCCGCGCAACACTTGCCGAGACACACTATGGTGACAGCCGGGTAACGGTTGGAACGGGCCGGCCTTTTCTGGACCGCTTGCCCGGCTCCGGAGCCGTCAGCCTCTGACCCACCCAGCAGGCTACGCAGCCTAACCTTTACCATGCAGCACCCCCGGTGTTCTCCTCTGATGTAACCGCAGGGCGGACGCCGAGTCCGTGAACTACTTCTGCATTTCCCGTCCGCGTCCCACACGCGTCGGTACATTATGTACGGTCAGTGATTCATCGCCTGGTGAGCAGCCGCGACGTCGGATTGCAGACGCGAGGCACCGGCAGCCGCTTCATTGATGTAACCATCTGCAATTTCCACCATCGCGGGGGTGGGCGGCACGAACGCCATCCTCACCTGGCCGGCGATCGAGGTCAGCCAGGCACGCAGCCGGCCGGGATACACCAGTGCACCTTCGCCGGACTGGATCTTGAGATCCACCAGGGAGTCGATGTCCTGGTTCAAATGATCCAGCGCGGGCTGCGCCGCGCCGCCGGATCCGCCCTTGTCGGCAACGGCCTTCTGGAGCGAGTCACGGGCATCGATCGCCTGGTTCAGGTTGCTATCGAGCTGGTTCAGCGCGCCCTGAATCCGCATGAGCAGATCGAAACGCTGCTGCAGCTCCGCCTGCGTGGTTTGCAGAGTCGGGTCGAGCTTCACCACGAACGGCTGTTTCTGCGTGGCATGACCATAGGTCAACGTCGCGTAGTACGTTCCCGGCACGACTTCCGGCCCTACCGTCGGTGCGGCCGCAAAGAACGAATTGTAGATTCCCTTCACGTCCACGGCGTCGGGGTAGGTCAGATCCCACTGGAAGCGGTTCATACCGGGATGAATCGCCGCCGCCTTCTCCTCATTCTGTTTGCGCTTCACGGCCGGATTTTCCGAAGGCGGCGCCGGCTTGGCTTTCTTCTTCAGGTGCAGCGCGAAGCTGCGGACCGGCTTTCCGCTTGCATCCGTGAAGCTCAATGTCACCGGCGTCTTGCCGTCGTAATCCGACGGCACCTGGAAAAAGACCGTGACTCCGGCCGCCAGGTTCTCGCCTCCCGGTCCGCGCGGTCCAAAGCCGCCCATGCGGCGCGTGGCCAGCCATGCCTGCTGCGGCTTGAACAGATACGGCGCGTCACTCGCTACCCGCGCGGCTCCCAACTGCTCCAGGAACTGCAGATTGTCGAGCACCCAGAAGCCGCGTCCAAACGTGGCGAGCACTACGGCATGTTGCTGGGGTTGAATCTCGATGTCATTCACTCGCACCGCCGGCAGCTTCAGGGTCAGCGGCTGCCACTGCCGACCACCGTCCGTGCTGAAGTACACCGTCGCGCTGGTGCCCGCCAGGAGGAGATCGGGATCGTCTGGATCCTGCCGCACGCTCTCGACGTACTGGTCCTGCGGCAGCCCGGAGGTGATCTCGGTCCAATGCTTGCCGTAGTCGGTGGTCTTGTAGACGTACGGGTGGAAGTCATCCCAATCGAACCGGCTGGCCGACACGTACGCGGTGCCCTCGTCGAGGTGCGAAGCTTCGATACACGTGATCGTCGACCAGGTCGGCATCTTCGGTGGGCGCACCTGGCTCCAATGTCCACCCGCGTCGGTCGTCACATTGACCAGGCCGTCATCGGAACCCGTCCAGATGACGTTGTCCGTGAGCGGCGAGACGGCAATCGACGATATCGTGTCGAACATCTCCTCTCCGGTCACGTCCGCGCTGATCGGGCCGCCCGGCCGCGCCTGCTTGCTCTTGTCGTTGCGCGTGAGGTCCGGGCTGATCGGCTTCCAGTGGAGGCCTTCATCCGTGGTTTCCAGCAGTACGTTGGCTCCCATCAACAGCTCCCTGGGATTGCCGGGGGCGAACACCACGGCATGATGGTTCCAGCCAAAGCGATACTTGATCTGCGACCCCGCAAGGCCAAACTTGTAGGCGGGCCACGGGCTCACGTTCGTGATCAAGCCCGTCCTGCGGTTCTCCTTCCACTCCATGGTGTAGTACCCGCTGCCATAGGTGACCCAGGGCTGGCCCGGTGTCGGCACCACCCAGCTCATCTCGCCGCCCTGTATGTCTTTCCAGACCGGTGGAATGGTTCCGGCAGGCACGGCGCTGGGCGCTTCGACCGAGCTGCGATCCTGCTGCGCACCATAGATGTGGAACGGGAATTGATTGTCGAGATTGGCGTGATAGAACTGGCCGGTCGGCTGGTTGTCCTCCGAGCTCCAGGATTTGCCGCCGTTCAAGGTGACGGCCGCGCCGCCATCGTTGCCCTCGATGAAGATCCTGGTGTTGTTCGGGTTGATCCAGAGCACATGGTTGTCGCCATGGGGTGGATGCAGGGGAGTGAGCTTCTTGCCCGCGTTGTGCGATACGTACACCCCGACGTTCGGCAGGTAGATCGTATTCGCGTCCTTGGGGTCCACGAAGACGGTCATGTAATAGAAGGCGCGTTGCGTGATGTCCATGCTGTTGTTGATGAGCTTCCAGCTCTGGCCGGCGTCGTCGGAGCGGAATAGTCCTCCCGCCTGACCTTTGTAATCGGCCTGAATCAGCGCGTACACGACATTGGGCTGGCTCGGCGCCACCGCGATGCCGGATTTGCCGAAGATGCCGCTCGGCAGCCCCGGGCGATGCGAGATATTGGTCCAGCTCGCTCCGCCGTCCGTCGACTTGTAGATGCCGCTGCCCGGACCTCCGCTCGAGAACGTCCAATGCTTGCGCGACATCTCCCACATGGAAGCGTAGAGCACGCTGGGATTGGTCGGGTCCATCGCCATATTGATGGCGCCGGTCCCGTCGTTCACGTACAGGATCTTCTTCCAGGTCTTGCCGCCGTCCGTGCTCTTGAATACCCCGCGATCCGGATTGGAGGCGAAAAGGTGCCCCAGCGCCGCCACATACACGATATCGGGGTTCTTGGGATCCACGAGGATCCAGCTGATGATGTGGGTATCGCCCAGGCCGATGTACTTCCACGTCTTGCCGCCGTCCGTGCTCTTGTACATCCCCTCCCCGGTCAGGACCGTGTTGCGGGGAGCGGAATCGCCCGTGCCTACATAGATGATCTTCGAATCGGAGGGCGCGATCGCCATGGCGCCGATGCTGCTGTTCTTGAAGTCCTTGTCGGAAACGCTCTTCCAGTTGTTGCCGTAGTCCTCGGTCTCCCACACGCCACCGCCCGCCGTGCCCATGAAAAAGACATTGGGCTTGTCGGCGATTCCGGCTACGGTAGTGACCCGCCCGCCGCTGTAGGGGCCCACACTGCGCCACTGCAGCGCGCTCGTGAGTTTCGCCGCCGGCATCGGAGCCGCAAATGCGGCCGGCATTCCCAGGGACAGGCAGGAGAGCAGCACAACATGGCGTGCTTTGAACATGGCTGGTGGCCCCTCTCTATGAATTCACTTCGGCTCGGTGTAGCCAGCTTCACTCTCGAGGATAGCACCGCGAGCCCCAGTCCTTGCGACCAAAATATTTCAGTTCGTCGCATAACCGTAGGGCAAATTACGCGGCGAGCCGAAGTGGAAGAGCATTTTGCGCTAGTCGGGGTTCCGGTCCTGCGCTTCCCGGCTAGACCCTCGCTCCGGTGAGATGCGTCAGCCGTGCGCCGACCTCATAGAAGAAGGTACGTAATGAACGCAGTGATGGCCTGGCGGGCTCCGTCAACGGCAGCGGCATATCGGACTCGGCGATCTCGCCCGCGATCAGCTCGGCGAGCGAGCAACCAAACACCGTTCCCGCCGCGATCCCTCGTCCATTGTAGCCGCTGATGCTGAACACCTGCGGCGCCAGCCGGTGAAACTTCGGCAGCCGGGTATCGGTCATCCCGATGGAGCCGTGCCAGGCGCATTCGAGACGGAAGAACCCGATTTGGGGGAAGAGCCGCCTGATGGCCCGCTGGGCCCAAGCCAGATGAACTTTGCCGCCGATTCCCAGGAGTGAGCCGACGCTGCCGATGATCAGCCGCCCCGACCGATCCAGGCGCACGGAGCTCAATACGGTGCGAGTATCGGCAGTCCCCTGTCGCCCCGGAAGGATCGTCTTGCTGATCTCATCGCTCAGAGGCTCCGTCGCGGCGTTGAAGTACGGCAGGTGTACGAGCTCGCGCTCCACCTCCGGCCATGGGCCCCGTCCGTACGCGTCTGTCGCAGCGATGACCCACCCCGCACTGACGCTGCCGGCCGGCGAATGCAGCGCATAGCGTGTCCCCAGCCTCTCCACCCTGAGGACGCGGCTGTCGGTGTAGAGCCGTGCGCCCGCCAGGAGCGCCGCGGCCGCGAGGCCGCGGGCGTATGCCAGCGGCTGAATGGTGGCGGTCCGGCGATCGAACAGCGCGCCACTGTAGTACTCGCTGCCGACCAGCCGTGCGGTTCCCGCAGCGTCGAGGAGCTCGACGTTGGCTCGGCGGCGCTGCAACTGCTCGGCGCGCTTGCGTATGATCTCGAGACCTCTTGCGCCGACTGCGCACTGGAGCGTGCCCGAGCGCTCCAGCTCGCAGGGCATGCCCTGTTTCTCGATCAGCCGGCATACGTATTCCGGGGCGTCGCTGAGCACTTGCAGCAGACGCTCACCGTAGTCGGCGCCGAGAATGGCCAACATGTCGTCCGGCGCGATCCACATGCCTGCGTTGACGAGCCCGACGTTGCGCCCGGCGGCACCATATCCGATCCGCTGCGCCTCGAGCACCGCCACGCGTGCCCCGCGTTGCGCAAGGTGCAGCGCCGCGGAGAGCCCCGTGAATCCCGCGCCGATGATCGCGACATCCGCGGCCACATCCTCCTCGAGGCGTCCCGTCTCGGGTGCCGGCGGTGCTGTCTTTTCCCACAAGACGGTCTCGGTCATCGGAGCTGCCCCTCATCGGTCATCGAGCGCGAGCGCAGGGAGCGGTTGATCATGTCTCAAGTGAGCCTGCCGGGAAAGCCGGGCGTTTCTTGCATTTTGTTCCGCGCCGCGCTACGTTCCGATTGTTCGTCAGTACAATAACTCCACCGCCGCGGATCATCGTCGATCTCCGCTCCTGCGCGGGAAAGCCAGGGAGAAGTCATGTTCACCCAGCTGCTCGATCCGCTTCACAACCTGACGGTCACCTGTCTGGTCGCGCTGATACCCGTGGTTTCCCTGCTGGTCCTGCTGGCCGTCTTCCGCTGGCCCGCGTGGCTCGCGACGCTGGTTGGATCGATCATCACGTTCGTGCTGGCCGCGTGGATCTGGAAGATGCCCCTGGGCGATGGCTGGCGGGCGTACCTCTATGGCGCGGCGACCGGCGTGTGGAACGTAGACTGGATCACCGTCTGGGGCATGGTGTTGTTCAACACTCTGGCCGTCAGCGGTGTGTTCGAGAACTTCCGGCGCTGGCTCATTGCGCAGGGCAGCATGGACGTGCGGGTCCAGACCATGTTGTTCGCGTGGGCGTTCGGCGCCCTGCTCGAAGGGCTGGTGGGGTTCGGGTACCCCTGGGCCGTGGTGGCGCCGATCCTCATTTCCCTGGGCATCTCCGACCTCAACGCCATCCGGATCGCGGCCATTGCCAACAACGCGCCGGTGTCCTTCGGAGCCCTCGGTGCGCCCATCATCGCGCTGGCCGCAGTGACCAACTACCCCTTGCTGGCGCTTTCGGGTTCCGTGGGGACGATCGTGGCCGTACTCGCGCTGCTGCCGCCGTGGGTGCTTCTGTATCTGGTTTCGGGCAAGGAAGGCATGAAGGGCGGCTGGCCCCTCGCCGTCGTGGGCTCGTTGGCGTATATCGCCGGTCAGTATCCGGTCGCGATGCATCTCGGTCCATATCTGCCCGACGTCACCGGTGCCATCGTCTGCTTCATAGCGCTCCTGGCGCTACTGAAAGTGTGGCAGCCCAAAACCGCTCTCGGTTACGGCGGAGTGCCGCTTGACGCAGCCGTGGCGCGCCAGACGAGGGGGCACGGCCTGAGCTCCGGGGAGATCGCACAGGCCTGGATGCCCTTCATCGTCCTGTTGGTCGTGGTTGCGGCATGGACCGGCCCCTGGTCGCCGCTGCCGAAGCAGACGTGGTTCACGGCCCAGGCGGTGGCGTGCTCATCTCTGGCAGCCGTCTGCGACGCGGCAAAGCCGGCAGTCACCGCCGTGTTCAAATTCGCACCCTACGTGGGGGGCACGGCGATCCTGGCCTCCTGGGTCATCGTGGCGCTGCTGCTGCTGGCCTCGGGAAGACTCAAGGGTACCCAGATCGGCGAGGTCTTCCGCCGCACGTTCCACCAGATGTGGGGTGCGTGCCTGGTCGGCGTCTTCATATTCGGGCTCGCCTACATCTTCAACTATTCCGGCCAGGCCGCCTCCCTTGCAAAGGGCTTCTCGAGCATGGGCACGGCATTCATCGTGGTCTCGCCGATCCTGGGATTCATCGGCGTGGCGCTCTCGGGTTCCAACACCTCGACGAACGCGATGTTCGGCAAGTTCCAGGCGCTCGTCGCCACTCAGCTCGGCATGCCGCTGCTGCTGCCGCCGACCCTCAATTCAGTCGGCGCCGAGATCGGCAAGCCCGTCGCACCCCAGACCGCGAGCGTGGGCGTCTCGACGAGCAAGTTCGTGAGAAAGGAAGGCGATGTCATCCGCCACAACATGGGCTGGACGTTCATTCTGCTCGCCTACCTCATCCTGATCGCGATCGCATTCTATCTCCTGCATCCGGCGCCGGTGAGACTCGCGGCGATGTCGCCTGGTTAGGCGCCGACGGCGGACCTCAAGAAGCAGAGGCTCCAACCCCGAGACGGGCAGGATCCGCGACATCGTGCACGCGGCGCGCTTCGATGTCCGCGAGCAGCCCCTTCAGCCAATCCCGATCGAGGCGCCGTTGCTTGTCGATATGGCGCAACAGATGCTCGCCGCCCGTCGAGATGACCGGAGCAAGCTGCTTGCGGATCGGACCCAGCTTGGCGATGAGCTCATCGAGGCGCGCGATCCGCCGGCGGACGAGAACCTCGACCGTGGCGAGGTCGCAGAGGTGCAGAAAGAGGAGAGCGCCATAGAGCGTGTGGGACACCGGCCCCTCTTCCTCGAATTGCCCGTGCAGCAACTCCCGAAACTCGCTCTTCCCCTGTGCGCTGATTCTGTAGACCGTGCGCATGCCGCCGCGCGCGACCCGCTCGCGTGATACGGCCGAGATCAGGCCCTCCTTTTCCAGCTGCCGGATGGCGTAATAGAGCGTCCCTACATCCACATCGATGTAGCACTCGACCATTGCGTTCTCGAGGCGCCGCTTGATCTCGTAGGGATGGAAGTCCCCACGGTGCAGCACCCCGAGGATGAGCAACCTTGCCTTCATAGTTTAATTAAACTATTATAGATAAACTAATAATATCCCGGAGCAGAGTCATGTGGCGAACGATCGCGGGAATCCTGGCGGGCTTCGTGGCATGGGTTCTGGTGGTGACCATCCTCAACTGGGGTCTACGGCTCTGGTTGCCTGGCTACGCGCATGCGGAGCCGGCGATGGTATTCACGCTGAGCATGAAAGTCGCGCGTCTGTCGATCGGCGCGCTCACATCGCTCGCGGCCGGGGCGCTCGTGCATGTCATAGCGCCGCGCAATCGGCTCGCGCCCTGGATTCTGGGTTTGGTCCTGCTCGTCCTCTTCCTGCCGGACCACATCCATCTCTGGAGCCGATTCCCCATTTGGTACCATCTGACCTTCCTGATCACCCTGGCTCCTCTGGTGGCGCTCGGTGCGCTCTTCGTGACCCGCGCCGAGGTCAAACCGGCATAGAACGCGCGATCGGGGATTCGACGGATCTTCGGACGCGGAGCTCAGTGAAACAGCTTCATGGCATTGCGCAGCGTCTGCATCACGCCCCATAGAAGGGGAATGCCGACGAATGCCCAGGCGAGTACGAGCTGAATGACGGGCGTGCGGCGCGGTAGGCTCGGGGTGGACATGTTCTGTCGATCACTCCACGGCGAGCACGGCTTCGTCCTGGGCGGCGGCCATGTGGTGCCGCCCGTGCACCGCTCTCACGAACAGGTTGCAGAAGAAGCCCACTACCAGCAGCACGGCCATGAGATACATGGTCAGATTGTAAGCGTCCGCCTTGGGGACGCCGCGTGCGATCTCGTACGCACGGATGTAGTTGACCAGCACCGGGCCGAATATGCCGGCCGCGGACCAGGCCGTGAGCAGCAATCCGTGAATCGCGCCGACATAACGCGTGCCGAACATATCGCGCAGGTACGCCGGCAGCGTGGAGAACCCACCGCCGTACATGCTGATGATGATGAGGAAGAAGAGCACGAAAAGGCCGACGCTGCCCAGACGACCCGTGCTCGGCACCAAGGCATAGAGGATCGTGCCGAGAACGAAGAAGCAGAAGTAGGTGTTCTTGCGTCCCAGGTAGTCAGACACCGATGCCCAGATGAACCGCCCCCCCATGTTGAACAGGCTCATGAGGCCGACGAAGCCCGCGGCGGCGATCGCGCTCACTTTCCCCGGAAACATCTCCTGGCTCATGGCCGACGCCTGGCCGAGCACGCCGATTCCCGCAGTCACGTTGAGGCAGAGCACCCACCAGATGAGCCAGAACTGCGGGGTCTTCAGCGCCGTGTAGACATACACATTGGCGGTCGTCACCAGCTTCGGCGGATGGGCAGGCGGCGTCCAGCCCTCGGGCTTCCAACCCGGAGCGGGGACTCGCACGATGACGGCACCCACCATCATGAAGGCAAAGTACACGAGGCCGAGCACGACGAACGTTTCGGCGACCCCGACGTGCGTCGGCGTCGCGAACCGGCTCATCAACCATACCGAGAGCGGCGATGCGATGAGCGCCCCTCCTCCGAACCCCATGATGGCCATGCCCGTGGCCATTCCCGGCCTGTCGGGGAACCATTTTATGAGGGTCGAGACGGGGGAGATGTATCCGACGCCCAGACCGATGCCACCGAGTACGCCGTAGCCCAGGTAGATGATCCAGATGTCGTGCAGGCGCACGCCGGCGGCTGAGATGAGAAATCCGCCGCCGAAGCAGAAGGCCGCGGCGACCATGGCCCGGCGCGGCCCACCCTCCTCGACCCAGCGCCCGAACACGGCCGCCGATACTCCGAGGAAGACGATCGCAAGCGTGAAGATCCAGCCGAGTTCGGTGAGCTTCCAGTCACCCGGGGCCGAGCTACCCACGCCGATGAGGCGCGTCATCGGCAGGTTGAAGACACTGAAAGCGTACGCCTGCCCGATGCACAAATGGACGCAGAGCGCCGCCGGCGGCACCATCCACCGGCTGAAGCCGGGACCAGCCACCGTGCGGTCCCGGTCCAGAAACGAGAGCGGGCGCATATCCGGAGTCTACCTCGCCACCCGACCGTGGAGTCGGAGGGAAACGTGTCAGCCGCGCCTCATTACCCGCGCAGCGTTCGCGAGACGATACGCCACTGTTCCGCTTTGGAGCGATCCTCGCGCGAGCCCGCGCACCCGGCCCGCCCCTCGGCCTAAACTGGCCCATGCCTGAGCTTCCCGATGTGTGCGTCTATCGCGAGGCGCTGGAGCAGCGCGTCGCGGGCCGGCGCCTCGAGCGAGTGCTGCTGCAATCGCCCTTTCTGCTGCGGACGGTGGACCCTCCGATCGACAGCGCGCAGGGCCGGTGTGTCACTGAGGTCCGGCGCATCGGCAAGCGGTTGGCGCTGGGACTCGAGGGGGAGCTCTGGCTGGTCTTCCACCTGATGATCGCGGGCCGCCTGCACTGGTTCGATGCCGGGGCACCACCCGGCAGGCGCGCCGCGCTCGCGCGCCTGCAGTTCGATAGCGGCACACTGACCCTCACCGAAGCCGGCACGAAGCGACGGGCGTCGCTGCACCTCGTCCAGGGCGAGGAGGCGCTACGCCGCCAGGATCCGGGTGGACTCGAGGTCCTCGGCTCGACGGCGGCGCAATTCGCCGAGCGGATGCGCAGCGGGAATCACACACTGAAGCGCGCGCTCACGGATCCCACACTGTTCAGCGGCATCGGCAACGCCTACTCCGACGAGATCCTCCATGCGGCCCGGCTCTCTCCCGTCATGCTGACGAGCCGCGCCAGCGATGCGCAGTTGCTGCGCCTCCACGGCGCGGCACACGAACAGCTGCAGCTCTGGACCGAGCGGCTGCGCCGCCAGGCCGGCGGGAAGTTTCCGGAAAAGGTGACCGCATTTCGCGCGGACATGGCCGTACACGGCCGTTTCCGCCTGCCGTGCCCCGTATGCGGCACGCCGGTCCAACGGATCCGCTACGCGGCCAACGAGACCAACTACTGCGCCACCTGCCAGACAGGCGGCCGCCTGCTCGCCGACCGGGCACTGTCGCGCCTGCTCAAGAAGGATTGGCCCAAGACTGTCGACGGCTTCGACCGTGACGAGTGACAGCGTCAGCCGGCGGGAAGGACATCCGTGACGCGGCGCAGGATGGCGCGCACCTTTTCCGTTGCGCCGCGCACGTCTCCCGCCCGGATGCGACCGTTCAAGGCGCGATGCAGCTCGAGGAACGGCTTCAATCCGCCGCCATCGGGATGGGCGATGCGCCGCATGACCACGCGGCCGCGCACATTCCAATGGAGGAAGTCCCACACGACCAGGAATGTCTGATTGCCGCTCGCCTCGATGAGGCGGCGATGATAGGCCAGGGCTTCATCGATGTAGCGCTCCGGATCGCGCTCATCGATGGCGCTCGCCATCGAGCGCGTACGGGATACGAGCTCCTCCGCAAGCTCTCGGGTGAATGGCGCGGCGAGCTGCAGCGCGCGCTCCTCCATGAGGCCGCGCAGCTCGTAAGACTCGCGAATCTCCCGATAGTCCGCGCCGCGTACGCGGGTCCCGCGGTAGCGCTCGTTCTGCACCAGCCCGGAGCCCTCGAGCTCGCGCAGCGCCTCGCGAATCGGCGCCTGGCTCACACCGAATTCGCGTGCGAGCGTCAGCTCCTTCAGTCTCATTCCCGCAGGATAAGTCCCATCGAGAATACGCGTGACCAGCGCGTCGCGAATGCGGTCACGCATGCACGTGCGGTTGGCTGTCGGCTCGCTCATCAAAACCGCGCCCATGAGACTGCTCTGGCTCAGCGCGCCCAGCCCCCGCCCGTTGCCCGGACGAGAGCGATCGCGGCCTGGAATTGGGCCACCCGTGCCGACAGCGCGTCGCGCTCCGCCTGCAACGCCGCAGTATGGGTGGTAGTCACTTCGAGGTAGTCGGCAACGCCAGCGGCGTAGCGCTGGTCGGCCTGATAGGCGGACTGCTTGGCCGAAGCGGCGGCGGCCTCGTCGGCGGCACGCTCCTCGGCGAGCCGGTGAAGCGCAACCAGGCTGTCCTCGACCTCCTGGTAGGCCACCAACGTCGTCTTGCGGCGATCCCTCCCGCGGCCCTGTGCCGGCATCACGCCTCCGGACCGCCTTGCTTGACGACCCGGACGACGGTGCCGTCCACCAGTGAGTCAGGCGGACTCAGGACGACATGATCCTCGACCGAGAGCCCCGACACGATCTCGACCTTGGAGCCGTAATCACGTCCAACGGTCACCGGCTTCAATACCACGCGACCATGGTCATCGACCGTCGCGACGTGCAGGCCGTCGCCGCGAAAGAGCAGCACATTCGCCGGCAGCAGGAAGGAGTGGCCGGCATCGGACGGCGGCAGGTTGAAATGCACTTCGGCATAGGCGCCGGGCAGCAGGTCGCCCTTGGAGTTGTCCACCAGCAGCTCGACCATGAGAGTGCGGGTCGCGGGGGTGATCGCGCGCGCGGTCGTCGCGACCGCGGCCTGGTAAGTGACCCCAGGTCTATCGGGCATCTGCAGCTCGGCTTTCAGGCCCGGCTTCATGTCGGCGGCGTGCGACTGCGGCACCTGCACGTACAAACGAAGCCGCTTCACGTCCGCGATACGAAAGAGCGCCGCGCCCGTGCCGCTGCCGGCGTTGATGAGCTGCCCGATGTCGGTGTCGCGCGCAGTGATGACGCCATCGAACGGCGCGACGATGCGCTCGAAACCCGAAAGCTCGTGCAGCCGCAGCACGTTGGCGCGCGCCGCCTGAACCTGCGCGTCGCTCGCCTGCGCCGCGCTCACCTTCTGGTCGGCGTCCTGCCGGGAAACCGAGTCGGTCGCGCGCAGACGGCGCCAGCGCGCAGCGGTGAGATTGGCGATCTTCTGGTTGGCCTGGGCGACGACGAGATTCGCCTGCGCCTGGCGCAACTGCTGATCGACCTCGGGTGCCTCGATATCTGCGAGGAGCTGACCCTGATGCACCTTGGCGCCGATATCCACATACCAGTGCCTCAGATACCCGCTGGTGCGAGCGTAGATGGGCGCCTCGTAGTTGGCCTGCAGGTTTCCGGGAAGCACCAGCGCGGTCGCGGCACTGTCGGGCTGCGGCCGCGCCGTGGCCACGGCCAGCACCTCATCGGCTTCCGTCTGCCGGCTCAAGGCGGCCGCCGTCTGATGCCGCGCATGCACGGACCAGGCGATGGCGACGAGGACGATCAGGCCTACGAGCACGCTCAGCCGCATCGCTCGCGAGCCGTCGCGCCCCGCCGGCACGACGCCATATTTCTCGTCTTCCGAAGTCACGTGTTGATCCATGAGTGGCTCACTTCATTCAGCGCGGGCGGATCCCGCGGGCAGGCTCTTGCGGCGCTCATATATGGCGGTGAACACCGAGGGAACGAACAGCAGGGTCGCGACGGTGGCGAGCACCAGGCCGCCGATGACGGCGCGACCGATGGGTGCGTTCTGCTCGCCGCCTTCACCGAGTCCCAGCGCCATGGGCAACATGCCGATGATCATCGCGAGCGCCGTCATCAGCACGGGACGGAAGCGAGTGAAGCCGGCGTCGACCGCCGCCTCGGTCGGCGTGGCTCCCGCGGCGAGCCGCTCACGCGCAAAGCTCACCAGCAGGATGCTGTTCGCAGTGGCGACACCGACTGCCATCACGGCACCCGTGAGGGCCGGCACGCTCAGCGTCGTACCCGTGGCAAGCAACAGCCACGCGATGCCGGCGAGCGCGGCTGGAAGCGCCGCGATGATGATGAAAGGGTCGGTCCAGGACTGGAAGTTGACCACCATGAGAAGATAGACCAGCAGCACCGCACCGATCAGGCCGACACCGAGCCCGGTATAGGACTGCAGCATCGTCTGCACCTGTCCGCGCATGATCACGCGCGTGCCGCGCGGCAACCGGCCGTGTAACTTCGCGATCCGTGCCTGGATGTCATGCGCCACCGCGCCCAGGTCCCTGCCCTGAACCGCGCCGTAGATGTCGATGAGCGGCTGCGCATCGTAGTGCGTGACGACCTCGGGCTCGAATCCGCGGCTGATCGTTGCCAGGCCGCCCAGGACTTGCGTCCCCCCCGGCGCATCGATCGGCAGGTCCTCGAGATCCTGCAGGGATGTCATGAGGTATTGCGGCGCCTGTGCCACGATGGGATAGGAGATGCCGTTCTGCGGGTTGAGCCAGAAGGTCGGCGAGACCTGGCCGCTGCCCGAGAGCGCGAGCAGCAGATTGTTGGCGACATCCGCCTGTGTGATGCCGAGCTGCTCGGCGCGCGTACGGTCGGCCTTGACCTCGAGCTGCGGCCGATTGAATACCTGACCGAGGCGCAGGTCGGCGAGCCCCGGCACGTGGCGCAGGGAGTCGAGCAACCGGTCGGCGAGCTCGGGGTTCTTCGGGCTCGGGCCCACCACCTGCACATCGATGGGCGCCGGAGCCCCGAAGTTGAGGATCTGGCTCACGATGTCCGCGGGCAGGAACGCGAAGCTGGTACCCGGAAACTCCGGCGGCAACACGCTGCGCAGCTTCGCCACGTACCCTGCGGTGGGCGCATGATTCGCCGTCAGGCCGATCAGGATATCGGCATCACTGCTGCCAATCGTCCCGGAGTTGTTGTAAGTCGTGTTGATGCTGGAGACGGGCAACCCGATGTTGTCCACGACGCTCGCGATCTGCGCCGGCGGAATCACCTTGCGCAGCGCCGCCTCGACGCGATCGACGAGGGCAGCGGTGTCCTCGACGCGCGTGCCGGTCGGTCCGCGCAGGTGCAGCTTGATTCGTCCGGCGTCGACGTCCGGAAAGAAATTCCGCCCGAGCGTCGGGTAGATCAGCAGCGAGGCGGCCGCCGCCAGGAGAAAGGCGGGAATGAACACTGCGCGGCGGCGCAGGGCGGCCTCGAGCAGGCCCCGATATCGGCCCCGTGCGCGCTCGAAGGCGGCCTCGAAGCGCAGTTGCAGCCGCTTGAGCGGGCCGGCGCTCCGGGCGGCGGCATGCTCCTGCGCGGCGGTCCGCAGCCAGTACTTGGCCAGCGTGAGCACCAGGGTGCGGGAGAAGATGAACGAGGTTGCCATGGCGAAGACGACCGCCTCGCCCATGGGCACGAAGAGGTAACGCGCCACGCCGGAGAGGAGGAACATCGGCACGAACACGATGCAGATCGAGAGCATCGAGACGAACGCCGGCAGCAGGATCTGCCGCGCCCCTGCCACGATCGCGTCTTCCACCTCCCGCCCCTCCTCGAGGTAGCGGTTGATGTTTTCGATGGTGACGGTGGCATCGTCCACCAGGATGCCGACCGCGAGAGCGAGGCCGCCCAACGTCATCAGGTTGATCGTCTCGCCGAGCGCATCCAGCAGGATGATCGAGGAGATGATCGAGAGCGGGATGGAGATCGTGACGATCAGGGTGCTGCGCCACGTCCCGAGGAAGAGCAGGATCATCAGCGCCGTCAGAGCGGCGGCGATGACCGCCTCGATGACCACACCGCGGACCGCGGCGCGCACGAATACCGACTGATCGCCGGTCGGGGTGACGGAGGTGCCTTCGGGCAGCAGCTCGCGCACGTAGGGCAGGCGCGCCCTGATTGCGTTGACGATGTTGAGCGTGGACGCCGTGCCCGTCTTCAGAATCGTCATGAGCACCGCGCGGCGGCCGTTAACGCGCACGATGTTGGTCTGCGGCGGGCTGCCGTCGTGCACGAACGCTACATCGCGAAGGTACGTTACCGCCCCGCCGCGGCTGCGGATCGGCAGGTCGTTCAGTCGGTCGATGGTGAGCGGGCTGGCGTTCAGCTTGACGTCGTATTCCGTGCCACCGATCTTCTCCGTGCCAGCGGGCACGATGAGGTTTTGCCTGGCGATGGCGTTGAGCACATCCATCGGCGCCAGGCCTTGAGCTCGCAGGGCGGCGAGGTTGAGATCCACCTGGATCTGGCGTGTGGCGCCGCCATACGGATACGGGATGGACGCGCCCGCCACGGTCGCAATCTGCGAGCGGATCACCTGGTTGCCCAGGTCGAAGACCTGCGCTTCGGTGAGCCGATCGCTCGAGAGCGCCAGCTGGATGATCGGGACGCTGGAGGCGTTGAATTTGAGGATGAGCGGCGGCTGCGTCCCGGGCGGCATCTGCTTCAACGACAGCTGGGCGAAGGCCACGACCTGCGACATCGCCAGATTGATGTCGACGCCCGGCTGGAAGAAGAGCTTGATCACCGTCATTCCGGGGTAGCTCTGCGACTCGACGTGCTGCACGTCGTTCACCAGGGTGGTCACGTAGCGTTCGATCTGCCCTGTGATGCGGCCCGACATCTCATCGGGCGGCATGCCGCTGTACGTGAACGTAACGGCGATGATGGGGATGCGGATCTCGGGAAAGATGTCGGTCGCCATGCCCGGCTTGAGCGGGGTGCCCAGGAGCACGAGCGCGCCGAGGATCGGCAGCAGCAGTGCGAGCACGATGAAGGTGTAGGGGCGCCGCAGCGCCACCTGAATGATCCACATGGTTCGGAACCGTCGGCGCCCTGCGCCGCAAGAAAAGTCTCGATTATCGATAATTCTGCCCCAGACGCCTCCCCCGAAAGAGTGAGTCGCCGATCCACGCGGGCCTCCACGCGACGAGCCGAGCGCGACGCGCGGCCGGCCGTGAACATAATGCGGCGGCTGCGCCCATGGCCTGCTGCCGGCCGCGCATGCTACAGTCCTCCTCGAAGGGACCGCCTGCGGCGCGCAGGGCGGTGAGGAATCCACAAGAACAAAGCGCCGGCTTCGCCGCGCGCTTGCCGATATAACACCAACAATGGGGACGAGATCCGATGACCAGAACGATGACGATCGTCGCAGGTGTCCTGATCTGCGGCGGCGCGCTGCCTGTTGCCCAGGCAAGCTGCGGGCCTGCGCCGCAGCCGGCGTTCGCGATACCGGACGGCACGCATGCCAGCAGGGACGAAATGAGCGCGGCGCGGGACAACCTGAGCGACTACAGCGCGCAGGTGGCGGCGTACGCGGCTTGTCTCGATGCGGAACAGGCCGACAGCGGACGCAGCGCGGCAACTGACGCCCGACACGCGCGCGAGAGATACCTCGATCTCGGCAGCGCCGCCCTGCTTCGGCTCGCGTCGGTAGTGCGCTGCTTCAGCGCGCAGGTGCAGGCATTCCAGGTGACCGGCGGCGGCACCGATGCAGGCCCGGCGCAATGCTCGGACCACGAGGCCGCGCGCGCGCGGAGCAGCTTCTCCCGGACGGCGCGCCAACCGCGCTGATCGGCTCGGCCGCGCAGCGGCCGATGGTCGATCTCCAGGCAGGTTTCCGGCCGGATTGCTTTGTCGTGCACAAAAAAACAATATGAGGTAAGATTCTCGGCGGCCAACCGCAGGAGCCCCACGCCGCCATGACCGCCAATGCCAGCGACAAGCCGCTCGATGCGTTCTGGATGCCCTTTACGCCCAACCGGGTATTCAAGCAGGCGCCGCGGCTCTTCGTGCGGGCGCAGGGCATGCACTACTTCACTCCCGAGGGCAGGCCGATTCTCGACAGCCTGGCGGGGCTCTGGTGTGTGAACGCAGGGCACGGTGACCCGAGGATCGTGCGCGCCATCCAGGCGCAGGCGGCGGAGCTCGACTTCGTGTCCTCGTTCAACATGAGCCATCCGCTCGCGTTCGAGGTCGCGGCCCGGCTCGCAGGCTTCGCGCCCGCGGGGCTGAGCCGTGTGTTCTTCAGCAACTCCGGATCGGAGGCGGTGGATACCGCGCTCAAGATCGCCCGGGCCTATCACCGGGCGCGGGGTGAGGGAGGACGGATCCGCTTCATAGGCCGCGCCAAGGCCTATCACGGCGTCGGCTGGGGCGGGCTGTCAGTAGGCGGCCTCGCCCGCCACAAGCGCGCATTCACTCCTCTCCTCGGTGACGTCGATCATCTCTGCCTGCCCTACGACCCGCAACAGTCCGCGTTCACGCGCGGGCAACCGCAATTCGGCGAGCATTTCGCGGACGAGCTGGAATCGCTCCTCAGCACGGTGCACGACCCGGCGACCGTGGCGGCGGTCATCGTCGAGCCGGTGACCGGGTCCGGCGGCGTGTATCCGCCACCCAAGGGATACCTGGAGCGGCTGCGCAGGATATGCGACCGGCACGGAATCCTTCTCATCTTCGATGAAGTCATCACCGGCTTCGGCCGCCTCGGCGCTTCGTTCGCCGCCCGTGCGCTCGACGTGACTCCGGACATGATCTGTTGCGCGAAGGGGTTGACCAGCGGCGCGGTCCCGATGGGGGCGACGATCGCCCGCGACGGCATCTACGATGCGCTCGCCGGCCAGCCGGCAAGCCAGATCGAGCTCTTTCACGGTTATACGTACAGCGCGCATCCGCTCGCCTGCGCCGCGGCGCTCGCGGCCATGGACGTTTACGAGCACGACGATCTCTTCGGCCGCGTGCGGAAACTTGCGCCCGTGTGGGCTGACTCGGCCCACTCGCTGCAGGGAAAGCGCCACTTGCGCGACGTGCGCTCGATCGGCCTGCTGGCCGGGATCGATCTGCAGCCGCGGGAAGACGCCGCGGGCGCGCGCGGGGCCGAAGTCGCCCGGCGTTGTTTCGACGCGGGGATGCTGGTGCGCAACTCCGGCGATACCCTGCTGCTCTCGCCGCCGCTCATCATCAGCGAGGAGCAGATCGCGTACGTCTTCGAGACGCTCGGCAGCGTGTTGGCGGCGACGCCGTGAGAGCCCCCGCGCCGCTGCGCGGGCACGGCTACTGCAGATAGCGCCCGAGCCAGTCGAAGATGCGCCGGTAGGCATCCGCGCGCTGCGGCGTATCGCCGTGCAGGAAGACGTGGCCGCCGGGCGCATTGTCGTAGATCTTCGACTCGAACACCTTGTGGTCGGCCTCGAGCAACTGGATCAGACGGCCGGAATGCAGCTCCAGCGGCGCGATCTCATCGCCCGTCGTCGCCAGCACGAGCAGGGGCGCCTCGATCCGCTCCACATGGTTGACCGGCGACACGTCCATGTATTCCTGCAGGTCATCGAACGGCATCTTGCCCCCGAACCCCTTTTCGCTCGCCACTTCCTGCCGCCGGTACTCGGGCTTGTAGCTCATGTAGGCGATGAAATCCGCGAGGCCGACGACGTCCACGGCAACCTTGAATTGTTTGGGAGCCTGCTCGATGGCGAGCAGCGTCACCATGCCGCCGCGACTCTCGCCGAAAATACCGATGCGCGCCGGATCGACGAAAGGCTTCGAGGCGATATAGCGGCCGGCGGCCAGCGTATCGGCGACATCCGTGTGCCCATAGTCGTTGGCGTAGATCTCCGGACCGTATCCCTGTGAGCCGCGGTACTCAGGGAACATGACGACGTAGCCGTGGTCGACGAGACCCCGGATGAGCGGAAAAAATTCCACGTCGAGATGCATGTGGAAGCCGCCGTGCAGCACGATGACGGCCGGATACCGCTTCGACGCCATGTGCTCCGGCGTGAACACGTAGCCCGGGATCAGATCGTGGCCCGAGGCGTAGTTGACGAACTGCATGTGCACGCAGCAGCTGTTCTCCAGCTCGAATTGCAGCGCGATGGTCTTCTGCTCGTTGACGAAGAGCGCCTGCTGGAGCTGGCTCAGCGCCGCCTCGACGCCTTTCGGCTCCGGGTCGGGGAAGACAGCAAGCGATTGGCCCGACGCGGCCGCCTTCCCTGGCGCACCGGCCGCCCACGACGGACCTGAGACGGACATGGCCATGGCGACTGCGGCAAGAACGGCGAAGAATCGCCGTCGCGGCGTGCGGCCGGGACACTCGCTCGGCTTGTACATCGTCGTCACCTTCTCAGCGCGGTGCACTATCATACTTCATAGTACAATAGGCGGCCATGCGCGTGCGCGGAATTCGGGGCGTCGCCCCCTGCTTCTGGCTGAGCCTGCTCCTGGCCGCCGCCCCGATCGCAGGTGCGCCGGCGCCCGGGGCCGCGCCCGCCTTGCGGCTGTGGCGTCTGCAGTGCGGCACCTTCGTCAGCAAGCATCTCACCGACAGCTGTTATCTCATCCGTCATGGCCGCCGGCTCATGCTCTGGGATGCCGGACTGGGCGCCGAGCTGTTGGATCGGCCCTCGCCATACCGCGCCGGCTCCCCCTCCATCGTGATGCTGCGCAGGACGATCATCTCTCAGCTCGCCGCCCTGGGGCTGCGGCCGCGGCAAGTCGGCATAGTGGCTCTGAGTCACGTCCACAGCGACCACATCGGCCAGGCCGCGGCCTTCCCTCACGCCCGGCTCATCGTCGGCCGCAGGGACTGGCAGATGCTGACCGCCGCAAAGCCGCCGGCGGTCCTCGATCCCGCGCGGCTCGCGCCGTGGATCGGCGGACACGCGCCGAAGACGCTCGTGACAGGCGACTACGATATGTTCGGGGACGGGTCGGTCGTCATGTTGGCAACGCCAGGCCACACGCCGGGACACCATTCCCTGCTCGTGCGCTTGCGGGTCTTCGGGCCGGTGCTGCTGAGCGGCGATCTCTACCACTCCGACCTGCAGCGGAAGCGCCGGGAACCGGCCCCGCACGACTTCGATCGCGCGGCGACGCTGGCGAGCTTTGACCGCTTCGAGACACTCGCCGCGACGCTCCATGCGACCGTCGTCATTCAGCACGAGCCGGCGGACATCGGCAGACTGCCATCCTTTCCACGGGCGGCCGACTGAAGGGCACCGGCCCGAGGCCGCTCAACGCTCCCGGGGGTCGAGCCAATCGCGCAAGGCGTCGCCCAGAAGATTGACGCCGAGCAAGGTCGCGACGATGCACAGACCGGGCACGATGGAGAGCCAGCTCGCAGTCTCCATATAGGGCCTGGAGTCGGCCAGCATGTTGCCCCAGGTGGGAGCGGGCGGCGGCACCCCCACGCCGAGAAAGCTCAGCGCGCTCTCGTAGAGCACGACCCAGCCGAAGAGACTCGTCGCCAGGACCACTATCGGCGCCACGGCGTTCGGCAGGACGTGCCGCCAGAGCGTATAGGGCGTGCTGTCGCCGCAGAGAATGGATGCCTGGATGTACTCGGCCTCGCGAATGGAGAGCACGGAGCCGCGGACTACCCGCGTGACGACGGGCACGTACGCGATGCTGAGCGCAAGCATGACACTGTCACGGCTCGGACCCAGGATCGCTACGAGCGCGAGCGCCAGCAGAATGGGTGGAAATGCGAGCGCCGCATCGCACGCCATCATGATGAGCCTGTCCGTCCAGCCGCGCAGATATCCGGTGAGGAGCCCGAGGACGGTGCCGCAGACGACCGCCGCGACGACCGTCTCGAAAGCCACACCGGCGCTGATCCGCGCGCCGATCATCGCTCTGCTCAGCACATCCCGGCCGAACTGATCGGTACCCAGCCAGTGGCCGGGCGAAGGTGACTGCAGGGGGTGGGCCAGATCGATCGCGATCGGATCATGCGGCGTCCAGAGGAAACCCAGGAGCACGGTGAGCACGAGCAATACGACCAGGCTGAGGCCGATCAGATCCCGCGGCCGCCGCACGAGCCACCTGCCGCGCCGCCTCATTGGGCGGCCACCCGCGGATCGAACAAGGGATAACACAGGTCGACGATCAGGTTCACGACCACGTATGCGACCGCGGTAAAGAGCAGACACCCCTGCACCACCGGATAGTCGCGGGAAAGTATGGAATCGACGAGCAGCCGGCCGAGCCCGGGAAGGGTGAACACTGTCTCGATGACCGCGATACCGCCCAGCAGATGGCCGAGCGAGAGCCCGACCAAGGTCAATGTCGGCGCAAAGGCATTCGGGAACACGTGGCGCGCCAATACCGCGCGCTCCGGCAATCCCTTGGCGCGCGCGTGCGTGACGTAGTCGAGGCGCAGGACCTCCAGAGCGCTCGCGCGCATCATGCGGGTCAGCACGCCGCACTCCGTGATGGTCAGCGTGGCGATGGGCAGGACGAGATACCACAGCGCCTGCAGTCCGGCCTCGGAGAAGGACACATACCCGACCACGGGGAACCAGCCGAGCTTCAGCGCCAGCACGAGCAGCAGGATGAGGCCCAGCCAGAAGCTGGGAACCGCCATCACCAGACTGGCGGCGCCGAGGATCGCCAGGTCGAGGGCGCTATGCTGCCGCCACGCTGCGATGAGACCACCGCAGATCGCAATCAGCGTCGCCAGGGCCATCGCGACGAGGACGACCGTGGCCGTCACTTTGAAATGCGAGAAGATCAGCGAAGAGACAGGCTCGCCCGTGCGGATGGAAGCGCCAAAGTTTCCGACGGCGACGTGTGACAGCCACGTGGCGAACTGCACCGGCAGGGGACGGTCGAGACCCATCTCGTGATGCATCGCGGCGATCGTCGCCGGGTCGGCGCTCTCGCCCAACATCACCTGTGCCGGGTCGCCCGGCACCAGACGGACCAGCAGGAAGACGATCACCGCCACGAGGAGCAGCGTGGGGACGGTGAGCAGGAGCCGCTTGGCGAGGTACTTCAACATCGTGTGCGGGGTCAGTGCAGCAGCGCGACATTCCAATAGCGCGGCTCACCGGCCGGCCATTCGCTGAACCCTTTGACATTGGGCCGCGCCGCGGCGATGCGCGTGGAATTGAAGAGCACGATGGCTGGAACGTCCCGCAAGAGGGCTGCGGTCAAGCGGTCGAAATCGAGCTGGCGTACGGCTGGATCGCTGTTCGCCATCGCTGCCGCGAGCAGCGCGTGCGCTTCCGGTGTGTCCCAGACCTTGCGCGGATCGGACGACTTGCTGCCGATGAGCTGTGCAAAATTGAGCGCGGGGTCGAGCTTGGAGGAGAACGCGAACACCATCGCCTGATAGGAGCCATCGAGATAGTGCGACAGCTGCGAGGCCCAATCCATGGTGTCGATGTCGAGATGGACGCCGGCCTGCGCGGCCATCGCCTGCACGAGCACCGCGGCATCGAACATCATGGGATAGCGGTGATTCGCGATCAGCGTGATCGCCTGCCCGCGATACGGGCACGCGGCGAGCAGTCGGCGCGCCTGCGGCAGGTTCGGGCCCGACAGCAACGCCTCCACCGGCCCGTGATAAGGACTCGTCACCGGTACCGCCGAGTCGTCGGCTGCCGCAGTGTTCCAGGTGATGGCTTTGGTGAGACCGGCCCTGTCGATGGTCGCTGCGATGGCGCGCCGCAGACAGGGCTCTTTCAGTAGCGGATCGCGCGTCTGAAAGAGCACCCCGTAGTAATCCAGCGTGGGCGACATCTCGATTCGCAGCCGGGGATCGCGGCGGATGAGCGACAACTCCGCGGGATCGATGCCATCGAGAATGTCGAGGCTCCCGCGCAGCAGCGCTGCCACGGCCGCCGAGCCGTCCGGGATGATCTCGAACCTCACCTCATCGACCAGTGCCCGCTTGGCGCCGGCATCGCCGTCGGGCAGCCCTGCGGCCGCCTGGTAGGCGGGAAATCGCACGAGATCGATGTACTGGTTGTGCTTCCAGACAGCGAGCTCGAAGGGACCGGTTCCGATCGGCGAGCGCCAACGCCCGTCGGGCCCGACCGACGCGCGCTGCAATATGGCGGTCTGGCCGCAATCCGGGCGCGCGAGCGTGCTGAGGAAAAGCGGCGCCGGGCGGTCGAGCGTCACTTTCACGGTGTAGGAATCCGGGGCGGCGATGTCGAGGATTCGGCCGATGCCGCGGTCCGTGAATTCCGCCAGGCACCGCCAGTGCGTCGCCGGAGACAGATAGCGCTGCAGTGACCAGACGACATCTGCCGAGGTCATCGAGGCGCCATTGTGAAATGTCACCCCACGCCGCAACGCGAACGTGTAACTCCGTCCGTCGGCCGACACCGTCCAGTTACGCGCAAGCATCGGGGCGATGCTGCCGTCATGCCGGGGCGCTACCAGTCCCTCTGCAACGTGCAGAAGCACCGCGTCGGTGTTCTCATCGCGCAAGACGCCAGGGTTGGTGGAGAGAATATCGGCGTTCAGCGCCACATGGAGTACGGTCGGCCCCGCGGTCGCGGCAACGCCAGGCATGGCCAGAATCGCTGCTACGCAGAGTACCGGAGCGCATCTCGCACGAAGGAGGCTCACCCGCTAACTGCTCCCGCCGCGCATAGGGATCGATCGAGGGTATCCACGATGTCACACCGCTTTGAGCCTCACCCGGCAGGCGAGGCGAGCCGTCAATGTCCGGTCAGCGCTTCGGCGATGGTGTTCTCCGATTCGGTGCGCAGGCCGGATTTCGTCTGGCTGAGCTTAGTCCAATTGGGGTCGGATCGCAGGGTCTGGCGGACGGCGGCCAGGGTCTCGTCCCGTTTTCCGAAGTCCTCCAGGCTGCGGTACTCGTAGATGAAGAGCACGTCCCAGGGCTCCGGATCGCCGACCGGATAACGATTGAGATAGATGCGATAGCGGCTGAGAACGCCGGCCTCGAGCCAGCCCTGAACCTGCGGAATTACATAGCCGTCGACGTACGACTTGTACTGGCCGACGGAGCTCAGATAGGTGTAGGGAATCACATAGAAGATGTGCCCGTCGGTGGATCCCGGATCCTGCGCGTCCCCCTGCCAGGTGAGATCCGCCGAATACTCCGCCACCGGCTTGGCGAGCTTCAGGCCCCGGGCATCGAGCCCTCCGGGGGAGCGCTGCTCGATGTCGAGCCAACGACGCGTGTCGCTGAAGCGGTTGAAGCTGAGCACCAGCATCGCGTCCCAGGTACGAGGCTGCACGAACGGATTGAAGAGGATCTGATAGCCGGAGAGCACTCCCTGCCGCTCGAGCCTCTGCAGCACTGCGGCTTCGTGACTCTCGAGGTAGGCGCGGAAGGCCGGCCGGTCCGCGGGCTGGGAACGGTAGGAGATCAGGAGTTGCCGCGGACCGCCCGACACGGCGTTCTCGGCGGCCGCCGCCGTGCCTGCCGCGAACAGGACGATGAACAGCAACGGCAGCATTGCGGCCGGTGACAGGCCGCGCAAAACGTCAAATCTCGTACGCAAGGATTCCCGCTCCGAAAGTTTTTGCTTGCAGATCGTCTTATACCAAAAGAGAATACAAAATGCAGCCAGCCCGTGGGAGCCCACGGAGCGGACCAGCGGGAGCATCGAAGTGCGCGGATCATCAGTATGAGTAATGGCGGCAGGAGAGCTGGCGCGGGGTCCGTTCCCACGGACGGTCTGCCACGGGCGCGGCCCGGCGAGGTGGGCATCGACGCCCGATTGCTCGAGGATTTCCTCGACGCGATGGCTGCGGATGCAATCGATCTGCACAGTTTGGTGTTGCATCGCAAGGGACACGTGGCCGCGGAAATGTACTGGTGGCCCTACGGACCGGAGCGGCCGCGTGTCATGCATTCGGTCGCCAAGAGCTTCACGGCCTGCGCCATCGGCATGGCGCTGGAGGAAGGCCGGTTCGCCCTCAGCGACAAAGTCGTGGGATTCTTTCCGCAGCACGTGCCGGCGGATCCCGGCGAATACCTCGCGGCGATGACCGTCGAGGATCTGCTCACCATGCGTACCGGACACGCCGAGGAAACTTCCGGCAGCCGCTGGCGCGGGGTGCGCAGCAGCTGGATCGCTGAGTTCTTCAGGATTCCCGTGGTACACCGGCCGGGCACGGTCTACAAGTACACGAGCGCGGCGAGTTACATGCTTTCCGCCATTCTGACCCAGACCACCGGCGAGAGGTTGCATGACTACCTGCGGCCGCGCTTGTTCGCGCCGCTGGGAATCAGCGGCGAGACCTGGGACATGGGTCCGGACGGGATCAATCCGGGCGGCAACGGACTGACGTGCCGGACGGTCGACATGCTCAAGCTGGGCATTCTTCACGCCCAGAAGGGAATCTGGCAGGGCAAGCGGCTCCTCTCCGAGCGCTGGATCGACACCGCCACCCGCGCGCACACGCCGGAGGGCTACGGCTATCACTGGATGTCAGGTCCGCGGCGGACCTTCTGCGCGATGGGTGTCTTCGGCCAGCTTCTCGTCGTGTTTCCGGATCAGGAAGCCGCCCTGGCGCTCACCGGTGCGTTGAACGGCATCAATGCCTGCACGGGCACATTGCTACCCAGGGTGCACAGGCATTTCCCGGCGGTCTTCAGCGAAAAAGTCGGCGAGCCGGGCGCCGCCGAAGATCGCCTGGCGGCCCGTACCCGGAGAGTGGCGGCGGCCCCGCAGGGCGAGGCCGCCGCCACGCCCGGCCGCCGCGGGCAGCTCGAGTATCGTATGGAGCCGAACCCGCTGGGAGTGGCCGCCCTGCAACTCAACCTCACGGCGGACGCCTGTATGCTGCGCCTGGACGATGGGGAGGCTGGTCAGACCATCTCGATGGGTCTCGGCCGCTGGCTCGAGAGCGAAGCCTCCATGCCGGCGCCCGAATTGCACCACGGCTACGAAATGCGCCGGGCCCGGGTAGTCGCCTCGGCTCGCTGGACGGATCCCGACACGCTCGAGATGACATGGATATTCGCCGAGTCGGCGTTCCGTGACACGGTGATCTGCCGCTTCGAAGGCGAATGCATCCGCTATTCGCGCAGCGTCAACGTCAACTCCGGGGCGTTGTCCCAGCCCGCGATGGTCGGCCGCCTGGTCGGGTCGTAATTGCGCGGCCAGGGTTGGCCGTCATCCCGTCGATGAACTCGAATGTGCGGCGGAGCGCCGCGAGGCTGGCGCGCCGGGTGGCAGCCGCGTTGTGCGCTATCCACCCGTGATTGGCTCCCGCGATGAGTTGCAGCTGCACAGGCACGTGCGCGGCGCGCAACGCCGCAGCCATCTCCACCGTCTGCCCGGACGGGACTTCGGTGTCAGCGGTCCCATGCATGAGCAACATGGGAGGCGTCCGACGCGACACGTGAGTGAGCGGGCTCGCCCGCCGTGCCAGGGCGCCGCACGAGCCGCGCGCGCAGCCCAGAAATTCCTGGACGTCATCGACAATGGAGCGGCTGTTGCCGGCCGCGAGCCGCCCGAGGTCGAAAAGACCGTACCAGCAGACGACTGCCTGCACGCAGTCGGACACTCTGGGAGCGGAGGCCGCGGCGGCCTCGCGGCGCGACATCCGACCCGTGGAGAGCGGCGGCGCAAAACGCGGATCGTTGCAGGTCGTTGCCGACATGGCGGCAAGGTAAGCGCCCGCGGAATCGCCCCAGAGCACGATCCGCGCGGGATCGATCCCCCATTGGCCGGCATGTGCGCGCAGGTACGTAATTGCGGAGTTCACGTCCCTCACCGCCGCCGGATAGCGCGCCTCCCCGCTCAGGCGGTAATTGATGGAGGCCACGACGTAGCCGCGCGCAGCCAGCGAGGCAAGCACCCTCGGGAAGTTCGCGAAGGCTCCGGTCGTACGCGAGTCGCCGCGTCGCCAGCCGCCGCCGTGAACGTAGATCACGAGCGGCCGCGCATGCCGGGCCGCGCCTCTTGCCTCGCGGTAGAGATCGAGGACGAGCGGCCGAAAGCCCGTGAGGTTCGCATACTCCACGTCGGGAGTCGCAACCACCCCGTCGGGAAAGTCGACCGGCGCTCGTGGAAAGACATCGGCGCGAGAGGTGGCCGGCGCGACATCGGCCGTGACGGACATCGCCGCCGCGCCGGCGGGCGGAACATGGGAGAGCAGCACGCAGGCGGCCGCCAGGACTGACGATCTCATATGCGCCGGGGAAACGCGCTCACGGCCGAATGATGCATTCTATGCGCCAATAATGCAATGTATACGGTCGACGAGCCAGGTGGCAACTGCGATTGCTATTGGCGCACCCGGCAGGAGGCCCGGCGCGGATGGCGCCGGGAATGTTCAGGTAAACTACGTGTGCGGGGTAAACACATCGTCAGGCGCCGGCTTCCTCCGCGGCGGCGCGGGTGAGACGGGGATTGATCATGCGAACCGGTCGCAGGCACGCTGGTACGGTCAAGGCGAGATCCGCGCGGGGCAGATTGCTGGAGCCCAGCCGCCTGCGGACCGAGCTGGCAGGACGCATCCTGCATCTGCTGAAGGAACAGGGAGCGGACGCGGGCTATCACCTCGTGGAGCTGGACCTCTGCCGGCAATTCGGCGTATCGCGCACCCCCGTGCGCGGTGCGCTCAATCTGCTCGCGGAGCAGGGTATCGTGGAGGCGCGTACCAACAGAGGATTCGCGCTGCGCGAGCCGGTGGATGCCGTTCCCGAGCTCGATACCCGCAACCTCGAGGATGAGGAGGACAAGCAGCTCTTCGTGGCCGTCGCCAAGGCCCGCAACAGCGGTGAGCTGCCCGCCGACTGTACGCAGCAGGAGGTCATGCGGATGTTTGGCGTCAAGCTGGCGACCGTGGGGCGAGTCCTGCGGCGTCTGTCCGAGCTCGGACTGGTGGAGCGCAAGCGCGGCAACGGCTGGGCGTTCATCGCCTCGATCAATTCCGAGACCGCGCAGGCGGAAAGCTACGCCTTTCGCCAGATCATCGAGCCGGCTGCCCTCCTCCTGCCGGGCTTCGAGCTCGACCGGGAATGGGCGCAAGCCTGCCGGGCGCGGCACATGTTCTTCAGGCGCAAGCCCTGGCGCAGCACACTCGCCGTCGAGTTCTACGAGATGAATGCGGAGTTTCACGCGCGGCTCACGCGCTGCTCCGGCAATCGCTACATGGCCGACGCCATCGAGCGGCAGAACCAGGTGCGCACCTTTCTCAATTACGAATGGCCCTACGGGGTGGAGCGCGTCCGAGACTCGGTCGAGGAGCATCTGGCCATTCTCGATGCGGTCGAAGCGGGCCGAAACGAGCGCGCGGCGGAGCTCATGCGCGCGCATCTGGACAACTCGAAAGCGACCCAGGACCGCGAGACTCAGGGGCGCGCGCGACCAGCAGCACCAGGACACCGCTGAGCGCAAGGAAGCAACCGAGAGCCACCAGGGCGAGGGCGAAGCTGCCGGTGTGCCCTCGGACCCACCCGGTCAGGGTCGGGCCGAAGAACCCGCCGAAGTTGCCCACCGAGTTGATCAGCGCCAGGCCGGCCGCCGCCGGCGTCCCGGCAAGAATGGCCGTCGGGAGAGTCCAGAAGACCGTATTCGCGATCCAGAGGCCGGTCGCGGCAACGCACAGCGCAGCCATGGCGAGGTACGGATTGCCGGCGAACGCCGCGGCACCAAATCCGAGCGCGCCCACGAAGGCCGGAAGCGCGATGTGCAGGCCGCGCTCGCCGCGGCGATCGGAGCTGCGCCCGGCCAGAATGCTGCCCACCGCAGCGCAGGCATACGGAAGCGCCGTCAGCAGACCCGTCTGCAGCCGGGTGGTCCCACTGAACGCATGGATGATCTGCGGCAGCCAGAGAGTGATGCCAAAGAACGCCAACAGTACGCACAGCTTCGAAAGCGCCAGAAGCAGCGTCGGACCATGGAGAAACACGGCGGCCGTCCGCCGCGGCGCCGATGTCTCGCTTTTGCGCCGCACCTCCTCCGCCAGGGTGGCGGAAAGCCAGGCGCGCTCCTCGGTGCGCAGCCAGTCGGCATCTTCCGGCCGATCGTCGAGCCAGCGCAGGGCGATCACGCCCAATACGACCGCCGGCAGGCCCTCGAGCACGAACAGCCACTGCCAGCCCGCCAGCCGCAACCACCCGTGCAGGGAGAGCAGCGCGGTGGAAACAGGCGCGCCGACCACCACCGACAGCGGGCTGCCGATCATGAAGAGAGTGATCGCGCCCGCCCGCTCCCGCTGCGGAAACCAGCGACTGATGAAGACCATGATTCCCGGAAAGAATCCGGCTTCCGCCGCGCCGAGCAGAAAGCGCATCGCATAGAGCGAGCCGCGGTCGTAGACCAGCGCGTTCGCCATCGCGACCAGGCCCCAACTGATCATGATCCGTGCCAGCCAGCGGCGCGGCCCCACTTTGACCAGGATCAGATTGCTCGGGATCTCGCACAGCGTGTAACTGATGAAGAGGATCCCTGCCCCCAGCCCGAACGCCTCCGGCGTGAGTCCGAGGTCGTGATTCATCTGCAGCGCGGCGAAACCAATGTTCACGCGATCGAGGAAGTTCACGCAGAACATGGCGATCATGAAGGGAATGAGCCGCCGCGCGACCTTGGACATCGTTTCGCGTTCTATCAGCCGCTCGTTCAATCGGGACCTCCCCGGCCATCCGCCAGTCGCAGCTATTGTATTTCAAGACTTTACTATACATCTCGGTCACCGCCAGAGTGTGCAGCATCACGGCCCATTTTGCATTCTTTCTTTCAGTAGTACATACTCCTCTCCCATCGGCCCATGCCGCCGACCAAGCCATCACTGCTAGAGGGGGCACGAGAGATGAGCGGGACTAAACGCGATTCCTTGCTGGGCGCGACCGCGATCGTGGCATTGCTGGGCGCATCTGCGCCCGCGCTTGCGCAGGACCAGGCGGCCTCGCAGACGCCGCTTGCGGCATCCGCTGCTGCGACTCGGGACAGTGCCAATCAACCGTCCGGTGCGGGCGACCCCACGCCCATACTCGAGGAAGTCGTCGTCACCGGCGCGCGCAACAACCAGTTCGGCACGGATGTCGTGCAAGCCGGCAGCTTCCGCGGCGCCAAGGCACTCGATGTTCCGTTGACGATCTCCGTCATCCCCTCCGCGGTGCTGCAGTCACAGCAGGCGATCACCATGATGGACGCGCTGCGCAACACCGCAGGCGTATCCTCCACCGGCGTGGGTCCCGTCGCCTACGACAACGTCACCATCCGCGGCATTCCCGTGGACACGCGCAACAATTTCAGGCTGGACGGCGCTCTCAACATCCTCTCGTCCACGGAATTTCCTCTCGAGGACAAGGACCGGGTCGAGGTCCTCAAGGGTGCATCGGCGCTCTACTACGGATTCTCCTCACCCGCCGGTATCGTCAATCTGACGATGAAGCGCCCGACTCCCGCCTTCCTCTTCTCCGAGGATACCTTTGCGGACAGCAACGGCGGCATCGGCGAGCATGTCGACGTCGGCGATACCGTCGGCAAGTTCGGCTATCGGGTCAACGCCGTCTATGCTCACCTCGATACGGGAATCGACTACTCGGCCGGTCGGCGCTACCTCCTGGGCGTCGCCTTCGACTACAAGCCGCTCGATAACCTCGTCTTCAGCAACGATTTCGAGGTCTTCGGCCGGCGTATCGTGGAGCCCGCGATCTTCAAGCTGCCGGCAACCTCGAGCCTGGCTCCCGTGCAGCTCCCGTCGCTTGCCAGGCTCGATCCCGCCCGGAACATCGCCAGCGCGCCATGGGCGGAGAATGACACGAAGGAGATCAACTATCTCGGCAAGGTGGCCTGGAACATCTCCGGCGACTGGAACCTGTCGGCCTACTATGGCCTGTCGCATCTGGTTCGAATCCGCAACAATCCGCAGTTCACGCCGACGAATCTCACCACCGCCCTGCAGAGCGGCACCGGCTTGATGAGCTTCTCCGCCCAGAACACCCTCTTCGAGAATCACAACTACGCCGCCGAGCTCTCCGGTACGCTGCACTTCGGCGCCGTCAGCGACTCCGTGCTGTTTGGTGCGTCGCGCAAGCAGGAGGATCTGGCCTCGCCCAGCCCCACGCGCTCGAAAATTCCGCAGAATTTCCTCGATCCCGTCCTGATCCCCAACCCCGGCCTCGTATTCGCGCCGCGGCCGCCGGCGACGCAGATCGATGACAAGGGCTACTATTTCTTCAACCGGCTGAAGCTCGACGAGTACGTGCAGCTTCTCGCGGGCGTGCGCAAGAGCGACTACGGCGACACCGGCACCCTCAACTCGGTCACCCGCCAGCCGTACCACGCCACACCGTGGTCGTACTCAGGCGGTATCGTCGTGAAGCCACTGCGTTGGATGAGTGTCTACGCGACATATATCGAAGGTCTCGAATCCACCCCCAGCGCGCCCATCGCCGACGAGAACGCCACGGAAAACTTTCCGCCGAGCACCAGCAGACAGTACGAGGCGGGCGTGAAGCTCGAGCCGACACGCAAGCTCCTGCTGCAGGCAGCGGCTTTCGACATCAGGCAGGGCTCCTCTTACGAAGCCCTGAACCCCGCCGACGGAAACCTGCACTACTACACGGACGGCCAGAACAGCTATCGCGGTGTGGAGTTCAGCCTGACCGGTTACGTCACCGCGGATCTGGCGCTCTATGCCACCGCGACCGTCCTGTCGGCGCACTATGAGAACACGCACGCGTCGCCGAACATCAACGGCTTCTGGATCGAGGGGACTCCCGACAACACCTGGTCACTGGCCGGCGAATACACCGTGTCGTGGCTGACTCCCGCGCTGAAGCTCACCGCGGGTGCGTACCACACGGGACGTCAGGCGATCAACGCCACCAACAATGCATTCACGCCGGAATACACGACTTTCGACGTCGGCGGATCCTACGACCTGCGAATGCCGCGCTACGAGCTGATCTTCAGGCTCAACGGGCAGAACATCACCGACAAGAGATACTGGGCCTCGACCGGATCCTCGGCCCTGGCGGAAGGCCTGCCCGGCCTGGTGAAGTTCTCCGTGACCGCAAGGCTCTGAGCGGCCGATGACAGGCCCTGGCTGCGCTGCTCGTTTTTCTCGTCACGGCCGCGCATGCAGCCGACGCTCGCGCCGTCCAGTGCGAGCCCCGCCAGTTCATCGTCGAGCGGGCAGCCCTCGCCTATGAAGATTGTGCAGGGGACGAGTGGTGCTCATCCACCCCGGCGGCCCGGGGCTGAATGCCCGTTACATGCTTGGCCTCGCGATGGCCATCGCTGCGCGCGGCTATCGTGTGATTCTGTTCGAGCCGCGCGGCACGGCAGGCGACAGCACGTCAATCGTGCCAGTCATGCCCGTGCCCGCGCCGCGGACTCCGTCTCCAGGGTATAACGCGTAAAGCGCGGATCCAGCGCAGGTAGCATGGCGACGCGCATCTCCCCACTGGCGGGACGCATGATCAGGGATGCGACGGTTGCGTAGATGCTCGGGTTCGTGGGGTTGGACGGCCGCGGCGGGTAGCAGATCGACCAGGGCGACTCGAAGTCATCCAGCATGGTCTCCTGCACATCTTCAGGCGTTATCCTGCCCGTCCGCGCCCCCAGCATCTCCCGCGCGCGCACGTAGCGATGGAGGGTCGACGGCGACTCCGCCATGCCGCATTCTCTGAGCTTGGACAGGGCCACGGGGCTCAGCCAGTGATTGGAGTGCACGAGCAGCCCGTTCTGCGGCTCCAGCATGAAGGTCTCGTCCGGCGCGCATTCGAAGTCGAACGCCAGGCCCGACGGCCCGTGGCTGATCATCATGTTGTTGGAGCCCGACTTGGGCGTGATGTACGCGATCTGCAGCGCGATGCCGAGATGCGCCTGCTCCAGCATCCGGCGGCGGATGAGCGCGAGCGGTATGCCCGCGCTGCGATAGTCGCGGTCGCTTTCCAGGCCGTTGCCGGTGATGCAGATCCCGCGGCCGTTGAAGCCGAAACGCGCCAGAGCGCCCGCCTCCGCGAAGGTCAGGATATCCGGCCCATCCTGGTTGCGGATCCTCAGCACGACCGACGACTCGGCGCACTCCCGCTGCCAGTCCCAGTTATGGGCGTGAATCAGCTCCTTCTCACAGGTTGCCTCGGGCCGCACGATGACCCCCGTGCAGCCTTCGGACGTCATGGTCCGCAGGGAATCGCGCAGTGCCGGCCGCAGAGCGATCTGCACCAGCTCGGTACGGGCATTCACCAGCACGATGTGCTCGAAGGGAACGCCGGCCCCGGCCGCGATGCCGCGCATCTCCTCCACCTGCCGCGGGTCGAACGCCTCCATGGTGGGCAGATACCTGGCGACGATCTCCGCGAGCCGACTCTCATCCAATCCGAGAGCGGCTATCTGTGCGCCGTAATGGCCGATCGATCGGCCGATCTCCGCGGACGCCTGGCGGCCGTACTGGATGCCTCGCTCATGGGGTGAGCCGGTAAGCTCTATGAGACGACAGGGCTGCGCCATCGATGATCTCCCTCAGGCACCGGATAATGCACTTCTAAATGTATGAATACAATGATCGGAACCAACGGTATGAAGCCAATACCCTCTGCCCGAATCCTGCGAGTGGTCGACATGCACGCCGCGGGCGAACCCGTGCGCATCGTCGAGAGCGGGTATCCGTCGCTCACGGGAGCCACCTTGCTGGAGAAGCGGCGCGATGCGCGCGATCGATTTGACCACCTGCGCCGCTCCCTGATGCTCGAGCCGCGAGGTCATGGCGGCATGTACGGGGTGATTCCGACCACGCCCACTCATCCAGATGCCGCGATCGCGGTGTTGTTCACCCATCAGGAGGGCTACAGCACCATGTGCGGCCATGCCACCATCGCGTTGGGGCGGTGGCTTCTGGACGCCGGCATGGTACCCGTCACGGGCCCGAGTGCCGCGTTCGGCATCGAAGCGCCATGCGGCCTGGTTCGCGTCGAAGTCGTCACGAGCGCCGCGGCAGCGCCGCTCGTGACCTTCGAGAGCGTCCCCTCCTTCGCGAGTCATCTCGATCAGGCGCTCGACGTGCCCGGCTACGGGCGGGTGCGCTTCGACGTCGCGTTCGGGGGCGCGTACTACGCGATACTCCCCGCGTCGCGGCTCAACCTCCCGCTCATGGCTACGCCACTGGACGAGCTCGTCCGTGCGGGCGTTGCGATCACCAACGCGGTGCGCGGTGCGCTGCCCATCCGGCATCCCGCGGCGCCGGATCTCGGATTCCTCTACGGCACCATACTGACCGATGACACGGAGCTCGGCGCCGGGGGCAATGACCCGACCTGCAACCTGTGCATCTTCGCGCAAGGGCAGATAGACCGCTCGCCGACCGGCAGCGGAGTGACCGCGCGCTTCGCCCTGGCCGCCGCGAAGGGCGAGATTGCGGTTGGTCAGTCCCGCGAGGTGCGAGGTGTCTCGGGGCAGGGTTTCGTCGGAACACTGGCCGCGGCCGAACCGACACCAGAGGGGCTCATCGCGCGCGTGCGCGTCGCCGGCCGGGCGTACTACACCTCGCGCAGCGAGCTCATTGCCGAAGCGGCAGACCCGTTCTGCGACGGCTTCGAGTTGCCGCGGCGATTCGGCGATTTCTGACAGCCCGCAACACCCGCTCTTCAACGGCCTGCCAGTCTGGCCCGCACGGCGTCGAGGGCAGCGGCCAGCTCCGTAAACACGCCCTTGACCTCGAGATGCGTCCGCACCTGCTCATTGATGCCGCCGCGCGTCTGGTGCTCGTCCACCAGCTCGCCGAGGCTACGCTCAGGAGCGGCCATCGCCGTGCCGGCAACACCCCAGAACAACTGCCTGACATATCGATCGGCCTGCTCGGGCGCGACCCCCTGCTCGCTCATCCACTTTGCCGCGGTGTCCACGAAGCGGAAGTAAGTCGCCATGAGGCCCGTTGCCGCCGTGAAGGCATCGAAGCGCTTCTCATCACTGAGCTCGATCGCCGACCCGAGCGCATCGAAGAGGGTCTTGGCCACCGGCGATGCCGGATAGATTGCCGTCGGGCCCTGCCGGCGGGCCACCATCGGCATCGGAACTGCGCGCGTCACGGCTGCGGCCGGAGCGGTTCCCGCGCGCAAGTACGCCAGCGACGTGGCTGCGATCAGGCTGATGACCTGATGATCCGGCCGGAATCGCAGTTCGGGCAGGACCTCGGCCAGGATCTGCGGCCGCACCGCCAGAACGGCGACGTCGCAGGCATCGAGCACCGCCTGGTTCGTCGCCGCCACGGTGACATTCGCGAAGCGGCGCGCGAGGTCGGCCGCCACTTGCGCGTTGCGGGGTGACACGGCGATCGGCTCGCCGCGGCCGGATGCGCTCAGCCCGGTGACCATGGCGGCCGTAATGGTGCCGCAGCCGATGAACCCCAATCTCATGCCTTCCCCCCTCGGCGCCGTGCCGTCTGTTGCAGCTCAACCGGCGGCGGCCGCGAGCTCCGCGCCGGCCGGCCGACCCTCCCGCTGCGCCAGATCGGCCATCGCCTTCCTGATGGTCGCGATCACGCAGTCCCGCTCCGCACCCACCAGCGGCAGCCGCGGCGGGCGCGTCCATTCCGGCGCGCCGTAGATCAGGCTCTCCGCAAGCTTGATGTACTGGACCAGCTTGACGTGGGTGTCGAGATGGAACGACGGTGTGAGAATCCTGTAGAGCTTGCGCGCGTCGGCGAATCTCTCGGCGCGGCAGAGATCGAAAATCTCGACGCACTCACGCGGCCAGACATTGGTCATGCCGGAGACCCAGCCGGTGACCCCCAACGCCAGACTCTCGACGATCAGGTCGTCGACGCCGCAGAAGACGTTGAAGCGGTCACCGAGCGCGACCTTGATGTCGGTGACACGGCGGATGTCGCCGCTTTCCTCCTTGACGCAGACGATCTCCTTCGTCTCGGCCAGGCTCTCGAGGATCCGCGGCGTGACATCGACGCCATAGGCGATCGGATTGTTGTAAATCATGATGGGCAGGGAAGACGCCGCCGCGATCTCCCGGTACCAGAATACGGTCTCGCGCGGATCGGTCTTGTAGACGAGATTCGGAAACACCATCAGGCCTTGGGCGCCGCAGGACTCGTAGTGCCGCGCATTGGCGCGCGCGCTCTCCAGCGTCGATTCCGCGAGACCGGACAGCACGGGCACACGACCGGCCGCGGTTTCAACAGCCGCACGGATGATGGCTTCCCGCTCCGCCGGAGCCAGGGACGCGTTCTCCCCGAGCATGGGGAGGACGACGACGCCGGCCACGCCGTTGTCGATCAGGCGCGCGACGCTCTGGCTGGTGGCCGCGACATTGATGCGGCCCGATTGATCCATTTTGGTCGTCACCGCAGGAAAAACCCCTTGCCACGTCGTCATTGCGCTTGCCTCTCGCGTATAATTGGATACAATCTACAATCTTCATCCAATAGGTGTCAAGTGACGACTCGAACGGCTCGCGGAATGGCCCCGGTCAAAAGCCGCCCGATCAAGCGCCAAAGCGTTCCGGAGACGCTCAGGGAGTCGCTGCAGGAGCGGATTCTCAGCGGCGAGATCCGCGAGGGGGATTGGCTCATCCAGGACGCCATCGCGGAGGAATACGACGTAAGCCGCATGCCCGTGCGCGAAGCGCTGCGCCAGCTCGAGGCCTGCGGGCTCGTCCTGATGCGCACGCACCGGGGAGCGATCGTGACCAGCATCCCAACGGAGCAGGTGGAGGAGCTGTTCGAGCTGCGCGCGATGCTGGAATGCGACGTTCTGCGGCAGGCCGTGGCGCGCATGACCGAGCGCGACATTGCGGAGGCCCGCGCCGTCCTGAACCAACTCGATGCGTCTTACGCCCAAGGGGACATCGGAAGCTGGGGTCGCCTGAACTGGGCCTTCCACCGGCGACTCTACGAGGCCGCCGGTCGGGTCCAAACGCTGAACATCCTGCAAGGCATCAACCTGCAGATCGAGCGCTATGTGCGCCTGCATCTGCTCCTCACCCAGGGGGCGGACGAAGCCGTGCGCGAGCATCACGAGTTGCTGAAACTGTGCGCGGCACGCGCGACCGATGCGGCGGTTGCTCATCTCAGGGAGCACATCCTCGGCACCAGGACCAACCTGGTGACGGCGCTGCGGGCACATCGCGCAACACCTGCGGCGTGATCGGCCGGCATGCGCCTCCAACAGGTCATCACTGTCGTCGGCGTGCACGCCGAAGGAGAGGTGGGACGCGTCATTACCGGGGGCGTCATCGCGCCGCGCGCGGCGTCGATGTTCGAGCGTCAGCAGATCCTGCAAAGAGACCAGGACGGGCTGCGTCTGATGCTGCTGTCCGATCCGCGCGGCAGTGTCAATGCGGCGGTCAATCTCGTGACACCGCCCATTGCCGCGCAGGCCGACATGGGCCTGATCGTCATGGAGTCGAACTATTATCCGCCGATGTCAGGATCGAACCTGATGTGCACGGTCACGGCGGTGCTCGAGACCGGCATGCTGCCCATGACGGAGCCGATGACCCGGATCTGTGTCGACACTCCAGCGGGTCTCGTCCATGTGGAGGCGCAGTGCAGCGGCGGGAAATGCCGCCGCGTCTCGTTCCGCAACGTTCCCGCGTTCGTCATGCACAGCCAACGGGCCGTAGACGTCGCCGGCCTCGGTACCATCACCGTCGATGTGGCCTATGGCGGAATGATCTACGTGCTGGTCGACGCCCAGGCGCTGGGCTTTGCGCTCGTTCCCGCCGAGGCGCGCGCGCTCGTCGAGCTGGGTGAGCGCATCAAGCGCGCCGCCGCCACGCAACTGCCGGCGATCCATCCGGAGAATCCGGCCATCCAGACCATCAACCAGACGCTCTTTGCCGGGCCGCTGACGATCGAGAACGGCATCAAAACGGCCCGCAATGCGGTCGTCGTGTCACCCGGCCGCATCGACCGCAGCCCGTGCGGGACCGGCTGCTCCGCGCGCATGGCGGTCATGAGCGCCCGCGGCGAGCTCGCCGCAGGTGAGCCATTCCGCCACCTCTCCATCCTCGGAACCGAATTCGCCTGCGGCATCGAGACGGCAACCTCGGTCGGGGGCATCGATGCGGTCGTCACCAGGGTCGGCGGCCGCGCGTGGCTGACCGGGGTTTCCTACTACGGTGTCGACCCGGAAGACCCCTTCCCGCAGGGGTACAGACTCAACGACACGTGGCTCGCTTGCTGACTCGCTAGTGAACGACGGTCGGATGGGTGGAAGGCTCCCAGACATCGTCGGACGTTCCGACCAACTCCTTCATGTTGGCCCACGACCGCCGCCCCGGAATGCTCTTCTCGCCGAGCACGACGGCGCGTGCATACGCGATCATGTGCTGAGTGGCACGGAGCTCCTCGACCGCGGGCCAGGTGGCAAAGGCGTGCGGACCACGCACGACGAACAGATCCTTCAAGCCCCTGACCCGCGAGTACGAGTCCATCTCGCCCTCCAGCCCGTCGGCGTAGCACCAGAGACCGCGCGCGAAGAACGCGCTCGGCCAGTTGCGCATGCCGGCGAGGATCGCGGAGCTCGGGAAGAAGACGATACTGTCCTGCTCCTCCATCGCGCCCATGAAAAGCGCGCGGTCGCGTCCGGCTCCGCGGCCGTCGTTCTTCGAGGACGTCTCCGACTCCAGATAGCCTATGCCGCTCGAGAAATCCGCGACCAGGATCGCGCCCTTGACGGTCGGATCGCGATGCGGCGCAGCGCAGTGGATGGCCGGCAAGTCGTAGCTGCAGTCCTTGGCGAAATTGATCGTCATCGCCCAGCCGCTCGCCATGGTGCCGCGCGAGCTGCCCAGGAAGAAAACCGGCAGGCCGACGCCCGACGGACCGCCCCGAACCATCACGGCGGCGCCGCGGCCGGCCGCGAGACGCCCCGAGGGCCCGAGCGCGCGCATTCCTTTGCCGCTGCGCAAGGCGGCGACGATACCGAGAATGTCGTGACCCTGCTGCAGGGTGTCCTCGTCGTCGTAGCCTCCCGAAATGCCGATCCCGCGCCGATCCATTGCCAACACGTCGAATCCGGCCTGGTGCAGCCGGAACCAGACTTCGCGCCAATGACGCATCCCCTGCGCCCCCGTAGTGGCGTTTGGCCACGTGTCGTCGGGAATCGTCACCCCGGTCTTGGGATCGATCACGTACGCCACATCGCGCGGGTCATCGATCGCCGTGACGCGGTCACCGCCGCCCCCGTTGGCGATGATCAGCGCCCGAACACGGCCGCCTTTCCCGTCACTGATGCCGGCCCCGCGGATGTACCAGCCGCGTATCTGGACGGTTCCGCTCATATGCATGTGGAGGCGTTCATACGGGTCGCGCGGCGCGGTGAACTCTACGATGTATGTGTCCGCATCCGCCGCGGCGATGGGCTCCCGGTACGGCGATCGCGCGAAGAAGCCGGGACGCCGTATCGTGCGCAGATCCGTCAGGGCTCCCTTCTCGTCGATCTTGCCGAGGAGATAGCGGCCGTGCGGATCGGTGAGCAGGTGCTCCTTGTTGGGCGGCCGGCGCTTCAGCACCTGCTTCTCGATTCTGGCACGACACGCCGGCCGCCTCTCGCAGGCCTCCCAACGCTTGCGCAGCCGCGCATCGCTGAACTCGTCCACGTAGAAGTCACCGCGGTAGCCCTTGGGCGGCCGCTCGGCCACGGAGGTAAAGGGAATGCAGGTCCTGGCTCCGGCGGCGGTGGGCAGGATGTAGCCCGGAAGCTTCTGGTCGAGATCGTAGGCGACATACGCCTCACACTCGAAAGGCGGCACGGGAGCCCGAAGCGAATGGAATGCGGCACTCTCGCGACCGGAGCCGGCGCCGGCGCCGGCGCCGTCCGTGGCGGCCTTCGATGTCAGCGGCACAGTGAAGGCAAGGGCGCAAGCGAGCAGGGCCACCACGCGTGACTTCATCGAGCCTCTCTCCGGTGATCTTTTTGTATTTTCCATCGAAATAAGACGATACGCAAGGGAAAGTTGGCGACACGCTGCTCGCCGGGCAGGCGCGGCGTCGCGATTTCGTACGACGCGATGACTCTCATGCCGCGCGCCTCTTGAGGGCGGCCAACTCGTTGTACACGGTGGCGCGGCTCACTCCGAGGACGCTCGCCACATAAGCGGGGGATCGCCGGCCTTCGAAGCCGCCCGCCTGATACAGCGCGCCGATCAGCTCGCGGCGCGTCTGCCGGTCCAGTCGATCCAACGTCGTCGCGCGTCGCCGCGTCCAGGAGGCGAGGAAGCGATTGATCTTCTCGTGCCAGTCGTCGTGAAACGAAGTCTCGACCGCAGCCGATTCCGCGGCGATGCCGAGGAAGCCCTGCAAGGTGCGGCGCATGATCTCGAACTGCGTGACATCCGCGTTCACACACAACATCCCGATCGGCTGCGCCGCAGCATCGCGCAGCACCACTGAGATCGCCCGGATGCGCCGTCCGTCCCAGTTGATCTTTTCGTAAGGACCGATCACCCGCGCGTCCGGCGCAAAATGGATTTCCTTCAGATCGGAGGGATCGCCGGCCTCGCGCGGCGAGAACGGGTTGGCGATGTGCGCCACCGTGTCGAGCGCGAGGTCGTGCACGACGGCCTCGACCCAGGGCGAGAAGAGCGCAGCCAGCGCGTCCGCCACCGAAAACCAGGTCGCGAGCAGAGGCGGCCGCGCGCCTTTGCCCGCGGCGGAAGAGCGCCGCCGTGGCCCGCTTCCGCTCATCGCACGCCGTGCGCGCGCTGCCCGCTTTTGCACTCGCCGCTCCGCATCGGTACTATACTGGAATTCTAAGCTAGACTTTTTTTCCAGTCCATCGGAGGCTCCCATGATGCGGCCGCTGTTCGAGAGAATCACACAGGCCCATACGGCGATCCGTCCGCACGTGCCGGTGACTGCGCTCGAGCGCAGCTCCGTCCTCTCGGCCCGGCTCGGCTGCGAGGTGCTGCTCAAATGCGAGCATCTGCAGCCCACGGGATCCTTCAAGATCCGCGGCGCCACCAACAAGATCCGGCTCCTCGCAGAAGACGCTCGCCGCGCCGGCGTGATCACCGCCTCGACGGGGAATCATGGGCAGGCCGTGGCCCGGGCGGGAGCGCTCGCCGGAGTGCCCGTCACCGTGTTCGTCGCGGCAGCGACGGTGCGGTCCAAGATGGACGCCATCCGGCGGCTCGGCGCGGAACTGTCGATCATCGAGGGTAATCCTCTCGACGCCGAAATCGCGGCGCGCCGATCGGCGGCCGAACAGGGGAAAACCTATGTCGCCCCATACAACGATCTCGACGTCATGGCGGGCCAGGGCACTCTGGGCGTGGAGCTGTCGGAGCAGGCGCCGCAACTCGACGCCGTCTTCATATCCGTCGGCGGCGGCGGCCTGATCGGCGGCGTCGGCACCGCACTCGAGCATCTCAGTCCCAACACGCAGGTGGTGGGTGTCTGGCCGGAGAACTCGCCCTGCCTGCTGCGGGCGCTCGAGGCGGGTCGTCTGTTCGACGTGCCGGAGAGCCCCACGCTGTCCGACGGAACGGCCGGCGGCATCGAGCCAGGGTCGGTCACGTTTCCGATCTGTCAGTCGGTCATCGATACGACGGTCACCGTCACCGAGCCTGAGATCGCGGCCGCGATGCGTGACATCGCCGCGGCCGACCACTGGATGGTCGAGGGCGCGGCAGGTGTCGCCCTCGCCGGCCTCATCCAAGCGGCCTCCGCCTGGCAGGGCCGCCGGGTCGCGGTGGTCCTCTGCGGCCGCAACATCGCCATCGAGACATTTCTCGGAGCGATCGCCGCCTAGTCGCTCCTGGCGGCGCGGCGCGCACGCGCGGCCATGGCGAAGGGAATGCACAGCAGCGTCAGGCCAATGGCCACGAGGATTCCCTCGTGATCGGCGGAGGCGATGAGGCACAGGATGGCGGCGTCCATCGCCAGAGCGAGCGCCGGCAGCCAGGGATAGCCGATGGCGCGATACGGGCGGACGAGCTGCGGCTCGCGCCGCCGCAGGATGAAGAAGCCCAGCTCGATGAGCACGGCGTTGGCGATGTTCAGGGTCGCGAGCAGGCCGAAGACCAGCGCGAAACGGCCCGTCGCGGCGAGAAGCAGCGAGACCACAGCCGACATCAGGAACGCCAGCACCGGGCTGCCGCCCGCATTGACGGTCCGCAGCGCGCGGGGGAGGATGCCATCCTCCGCCAACGCATAAAGCACCCTGGAGCTCGACATCGCGTTGGCATTGGAGCAGCTCGCGACCGCGACGGCGGCCGTGACCGCAAAGAGCAGCGCGGGCGCCGCCCCTCCGATCCGGGAGATGACGGCCGTGAAGGGCAGCGGCGAAGCGCGCATGCCAGCCGTTCCCAACGCGAAGAGCAGACCGCCGTTGGCCGCGATATACAACACCGCGGTGAGCGCGATCCCGAGAAAGAGAGCGCGCGGGATGCTGCGGCCCGGGGAGACGTTCTCGCCGGCGAATATGATGGGCGTGATCCAACCGCTGTAGGCCCCTGCCACGAGCTTGTAGGCGAGGATGGCCCCGCCCCAGGTAAAGATCACGGTGGATGTCGCGGCCACCGGGACGGCCGCGTGCAGCGCGCTCGCGGATGCGGTCGAGATCAGGAACGCGGCGATGGCGAAGAGCAGGAGCATGCCCGCCTTCAGCGCGCTGGTGACCGCCTGGATCGCTCTGCCTTCGCGCAACCCGAGGAGATTGACGGCATAGATGGCGACCTGCAATCCGGCCGCCACCGCGCCCTTGTGCGCGGCGGTCGCCGGCAGGATCAGGGGCATGAAATCCGCGAAGGAGACGGACGTCGCGGCGACCGCGGCCACGCACGTGATCCATTCCCCCCAACCGACGACGAGCCGGCCGAGATCGCCGTAGATTTTCTGGGCCAGCACGTTCTGCCCGCCGGACTTCGGCACCGCGGCGCTCAGCTCGGCATAGATGTTGGCGCTGAGCACCGCCTGCACGCCGCCGAGAACCCACAGGCCCAGGATCAGCGCGCCATACGGCACTTCCGCCGCAATGGTGGCGGGCGCCCGCAGGATCCCGGCGCCGATGGCCGCGCCCATGGACACGGCCACTCCGAAGCCGACGCCGAGGATCTTCAGCAGGCCGCCACGCGGCTGCGCGTGAGATTCCGCGGCCGTCACGCCGCCTCGATGAGTTGGGTATCGCGCCGCCATCGCATGGATTCCCCCAGGAGTTCCGGCTCGGCCGATAATGCACTTCTTTTTTCAGTAGTACAATAGTACGCTAGCCGCAGAGACCCCGAGGAGCCGACAGTGCGCTACGTCCGCATGCCCATCGAAGTGGAATCGCCGGAGGAATACGGCTATTCCCGCATCCGCCACAACCTCTCGGAGAGCTCGATCTCGGACAGGAAGCTCTCCGACTTCGGGCTGACCGTGCCCGATCTCCCGCTGCACTACAACGATCATCGCGGCTCGCCCGCCCTGCGCGAGCTGATCATCGCCGGCGAGCCGGGACTCGCCGCCCGCGACGTGCTGATCACGGCCGGCGCCGCCGGGGCGCTTTTCATCGTCGCGACCTCGCTCCTGACGCGGAACGATCACCTGGTGGTCGTTCGTCCGAACTACGCCACCAACCTCGAGACGCCGCGGGCCATCGGCTGCGCCATCGGCTTCGTCGACCTCGCGTTCGAAGACTCGTTCGCCCTCGATGTGGACCGAGTCAAAGCCGCGCTGCGGCCGAACACCAAAGTCATCAGCATCACCACGCCGCACAATCCCACCGGAGTCACGCTCTCGGGAGAGATCCTCGGCCGGTTGGCGGCACTCGCGGCGAGGCATGGATGCCGATTGGTGGTGGATGAGACCTATCGCGACCTCTGTTATGAGGAGCCGCCGAACCTGGCCGCCTCCCTCGGCCCTCACGTCATCAGCGTCTCATCGTTGTCCAAGGCCTACGGCATCCCGGGGATCCGGCTGGGCTGGATCGTGACGGCGGACCGCGAGTTGCAGGAGCTGTTTCTGGCGGCCAAGGAGCAGATCAGCATCTGCGGCAGCGTGATCCACGAATGGGTCGGCCAGAAGGTTCTCGAGCGCCGCGCCGCCATCCTGGGCGAAACGCTCGCCGAGATGCGCCAGCGGCTGGCGCTCGTCAGCCGCTGGATCGCGGGCGAGCCGCTGCTCGAGTGGGTGCCGCCCGCGGGTGGTGTGGTATGCCTGCCGCGGATGCGAAGCACACCGCCGGGCGGCACGGCGGGTTTCTACCGGCGTCTGCTCGAGATCGAGGGCACTTACGTCGGGGCGGGTCATTGGTTCGAGCTGCCGGACAACTGTTTCCGGCTCGGCTATGGATGGCCCACCCGTGATGAGCTGCAGGCCGGCTTGCGGGGCATCTCGAGAGCCCTACGCGCATGAGGGCTTCGTACTGCGCATCTTTGCTGATCGCGGCGCTGGCTCTCACGCGGCCCTGCGGCGCGGCGGAGCCCCCCTTCGAGTGCCATGCCCGCGTCGGCTTCGACCTCAACTTGAGGCTGCCCGGCTACATCCTCCCGACCAAGGCAGGAGCCAGAACCTGCATCCCCTTCACCTCTGTCGCCGCACACCCGCCGGAAGGCTACCGCGGCGACTTTTATGTGGACGAATTCACGGACGCGAAACTCCGTCAGCGATGGGAGGCTTGCAAGCGGGACAAGAGTTGCTTCGATCGCATCGACAAGGAGCTGATAGCGCGGCATCCGCCCAACCGCGAGTTCTACCTCGAGGACGCACACAAGCGCTTTCTGCTCGGCAAGATCGACGAGAAGGGTCCCGAGACCGACCTCGCCGCGATACGCCGGCCCGGCTTCTTCGCACGCGCGCCCTATCACGAAGCGATCGCCGCGGCCGACCCGGACACCTATGTCGTGGAGTTCACCGCACCGGCCGATCCGTACGAGCGCATTCACCTGCACAGGACCGGTAACGTGCAGATCCGGGGCTGGTACATCCGCGGCCGGGGCATCGAGATTGGCCACGGGAGCCGCGAGCGGGCGCTGGTCATCATGAACGGCGGCGGCGGCGACCGCGTGACGGCCATCGATGATCCGCACGATGTTCCCTATGTCATCGATCCCCGGACAGGCAACGCCATCCAGAATCTCGACTGGCCCAATGCGACCACCGGCGTGCAGGGTCAGCGGCACTGGCGTGAGGTCTGGTTCCGCTTGCACCAGGCGGGCTTCGACGTACTCGCCATGGACCGCCGCGGCGTGGGCATATCAGGGGGCTACGATGATGAGGATACGTTGCAGCAGGGGCGGGACATCCTCGACATCGCCGCGGCCCTGCGCAGCGGCGCGGGCATGCGGGCGCTCTCCCCTTCCAATCGCCTGGCGAGCGGCCACGATGCTGCATCGATGGTCCGCGGCGGACCTTCCAACAGAGGCTTGCCCGTTTTCCTGCTCGGCAGCTCGCGCGGCACCATGGCGAGCGGTTGGGCCATGACGATCGATTTCGACAGGGATTGCAGCTACGACATGCCGCACATCCACTGCGCCCCGCCCCGGCGTGACCCCAGCATCCGCGGCGCCATGCTGGTGGCGGATTTCTCCAGCGGCGTCGGCTACATCGAAGCGCAAACCACCCGCAAAGACGATCTTCGCGGCGTGGGGCGCGATCGGGGTCTCTTCATCGGCGGCATCGAAGAAGAGCACGACATCGTTTTCTTCCCCAGCTCCGCGATCCTGGCGGGCATCTCCAAATGGCCCAGCGCGTTCTTCGCGCGGGGCCTATGGTGCTACGCGGACGGTCTCGAAGGCGAGATGGACGCGTACCGTCGAGTCCGGGGCCTCAAAGATCTCGTCGTGGTGCGTGGACCGCATGAGTTCGGTGAGTGGCCGGCGCCGGAGCAGCGGCGTGTGACCGGGCAGATGATCGCTTACGCCCGCGCCGTACTCCTCGGCGCGAAGAGCGTCCCCGGCCACCGGAGCTGGTCCAACATGAAGGAGCTGGTCGGGACGAGCGGCGATGTCTGGGAACCCTCCACTCATCCGACGATCCTGCATTAGTTAGAACCGGGTCTCCAGCGAGAATTTGATGACTGACGGCGGCCCCTCGGCGAGAAAGAGTGTGCTGGTCGACACCCAGTAGCGCTTGTTGGCGATATTGTCGGCGTTCAGACGGAACGTCCACGGCTGCGCTCCGATCTTTCTCTGATACCCGAAGCCGGCGTCGAACAGGGTATAGCCCGGGACGTACGCCTGATCGAGATTGTTGATCGCGCGCGGGCCGATGTAATACGCGCCTCCCGTGACACTGAAGCCGGACGCCAAGCCCCCGAAGCGATATTCGCCCGCAAGGGACCACGTCTGCTTTGGCGTATTGTCAATTTCCCTGCCAACCGCGGTCGGCACCACCGTCGTGCCGCTGATCACCGTCGGCGCACCGGATATCTGCTTGGCATCGAGAATGAGGCCGCTCGCATAGATCGAGAGGTGGCGATTGATCTCACCGGTCAGACTGAGCTCGGTACCCTTGTATCGTGCGCGCCCGTCCTCGACGTACACGTTGTTGGCATTGACGTAGGTGGAAGCGCGGTCGATGTTGAAATAAGCCGCCTGAAACAGAAGCCCGCGCAGAGGCTCGATCTTGATGCCGCCTTCCGTCTGTTTGCTGGTTGCCGCCGGCAGGACCACGCCTGCATTCGCCGACGTGATCGGCGCAGCCGCCGTCGACTCCAGCCCTTCGATGTAAGTGCCGTAGAAGCTCAACCATGACTTGGGCTTCAGCACCACGCCGTAGGAGATCGGCGTCGGTGTCGCATGGAAGGTGTCCTTGCCGGTCGTTACGTTACTCTCCGTGTAGTCCGACTTGCGCACACCGGCCAGCACGTGCAGCCAATCCCGATACTTCGCATGCTCGAAGACGTAGTAGCCGACGTCATCGATCTGAGTCACCACGCCGACCGGCGGGGGCAGCGGGCTGGACGGAATCTGCACCGGGTCGAACATGTTCTGGGCGCACGGGCAGCGGCCGCCGGTCGAGCTGGAATTGAACTGCCGGCGGACGTTCTTGGAGACGCCGATCAGGAGCTCATGATCGATGGGTCCGGTATCGAAGGCGCCCGCGAGCTCGACGCGGCCCTCATAGTTCTTGTACTGGTTGTCGTTCTGCAGCGTGGTCTTCTCCGTACCGGCGCCCGAGACGAGATTGGTCGGCGTGAACGTCGAGAATCGGCGGCTGCGCGAGGCAAGCGACGCGCCGGTGTCGAACGTCAGGGCCCACGCCTGACTGATATTGTAGTTGCCGTGGATCAGCGCGTTGTCCTCCTTGGCCTGATTCTTCATCCATTCGGCGCCGAGGTTGGTCTTCGGGTCCAGCAGAGGCGGCAGAGCAACCTGCGGGTAGAGGTTCGTCGCGGTCGCTTTGGGCGCGGTGAGCAGGAAGACGGTGGGCTCGGGCACCGTCTTTTCGATGTGCTCGAGGTCCACCTGGATCAGCAGCTTGTCCGTTGGCCTGATGTCGAAGGCGCCGGCGATGAGCCCCCGCTGGCCGCCTTCCGTGAAATCGATGCCGGAGTCGACTTTGGCGTATACGGCATTGACACGGGCACCGAAGATTCCCCACCAGTCGTTCGCGTCGACGTGCGCGCCAACGCCACCGTTGTCGTCCCCGAACAAGTCAGTATCGACGAAGGCGACGTGGGTGGGCCGCTTCATGGTCAGGTTGATGATTCCCGACGGTGTCGTAAAACCGTAGTAGAGGGCTGAGGCTCCCTTGAGTGCCTCCACCCGATCCTTGTCCTCGAGGGGCAGGTCGATCAGGTTGACGATCGGCAGGCTGCCGTCGAGGCGATAATTGCCGCGGTTGTCGACGGGTATCCCGCGGATCGACAGGTTGTTGTAGACCGTCGGGCTGGTCTGCGACGACGTGACGCCGGCGGTGTTCTTCAAGGCGTCCAGCAGGCCTTTCGCCTGCTGGGCCTGCAGCACTTCTTCCGGGATGACGCTGATGGTCAGCGGCGTATCGAGCTGCCTGGCGCCCCGGAAGCTGCCCGCCTGCACGAAATCCGCGCTGTAACTCTGGCGGTCCGCGGTGACGACGATCTGCTCGAGGACGGCGCCCTCATCGGAAGCGGCGGGCGGCGCGCTCTGCGCATGTGCGGTCGCGGCGAGCAGGAAAACGGCGGACACTCCCCCGAGAGGCGCGCAGCGCGCGACGATATGACGTTTCTGCTTCGACATCATGGCTCGACTGGGCTCCCCAAAACGCGATATGCGACGCCGGGGCCGCCGGAACAGGTCCGGCCGCGGCCAAGTTAATGTATTCTGCTTTTATAAAAAATAATAGTGATTTTTTACTCTCTAAAATACTATAAGCTCAAAATATCATAGGTTTCCGTGGCTTGGCGCGTCGCCGCGCAGATGGCGGCAGCGCCGGGAGCTGCGCTCATCAGGCCGGCGAAGCGGTGGACAATTGCCGCTCCCCGGGTAGACGCGGTGTCGCCTCGACGAGCGCCCGCGTATAAGGATGGGCGGCCTGCTCGAGCACCGTACGCGTCGGGCCCCGCTCTACGATGCGTCCCTCGGACATCACCACCATCTGATCCGCGATGCTGTCGACGACGGACAGGTCGTGGGTGATGAAGAGACACGCGAACCCATAGTCCGACTGGAGCTCTTGCAGGAGTGCCAGCACCTGGGCCTGGATGGTCATGTCGAGCGCCGAGACCGGCTCGTCGGCCACCACCAGGCGGGGCCGCGATACGAGTGCCCGGGCGATCGCGATCCGCTGGCGTTGGCCGCCGGACATCTGGTGCGCGAGTCTGTCGCCGAAGCCACCGAGGCCCACCTCCTCCAGCACCTGCTCCACCCGCCCACGGCGCGCGCGGACGCCGAGCGCGCCATCGTGGCGCAACGGTGCCGCCACGATATCCGCGATAGTCATGCGGGGATCGAGCGAGGAGAACGGATCCTGGAAGATGAGCTGCGCGTCGCGGCGGAACCGGCGCAGCTGCTCGGCGGTCATCGCGCCGACCGTCATGCCATCGAAGCGGATGGCTCCCGCGGACAACGTCTTCAGGCCGAGCACGGCCCGCCCGAGGGTGGTCTTGCCGCAGCCGCTCGCACCCACGACCGCGACGATCTCTCCGCAGCGCAGGCTGAGCTCGATCTCGTGCAATACCGGCCGATGCGCCATCGCGCCGAACATTCGGGCGGCGCGCGAATAAGCGGCGCATGCGCCCTCCACCGAAAGGAGGACAGGAGCCGCACCGGAGCTTCGCCGAGCTCCGTGCGCACGTCCCGGACGCGATCCGATCAGACGCCGGGTGTAGGCGTGGGCCGGACGGGTCAGCACCTCGCCGGTCGCGCCGGTCTCGATCAGACGACCCTTCTCGAGCACCACACACCTCTCCGCGTAGCGCGCGACCAGTCCGAGATCGTGGGTGATGAGGAGCGTCGCAACCCCGTGGTCCCGGGCCAGCTCCACGATGAGATCGAGCACTTCGCGTTGACTCAACGTATCGAGCGCGGTGGTCGGCTCGTCCGCGATGAGGAGCTTCGGCCGCAGCAGCAGCACCGAGGCCAGCATGATGCGCTGGCGCATGCCGCCGGAGAACTCGTGCGGATGGCATCTCAGCGCATGCGCCGGGTCCTTGATCCGGACGCGCGCCAGCATCTGCAGGCAGTGCTCGCGGATCTCACTCCTGCTCCAGCCGAAGTGCAGCTTTAGCCCTTCGGCGAGCTGCCGCCCGACGGTGAGCGCCGGATTCAGCGACACCATCGGCTCCTGGAACACCATGCCAACTTGCGCGCCTCTGACCTGCCGCAGCGCGCGCGGGCTCAGTCGCGTGAGGTCCCGCCCGGCGAGGAAAATGGCGCCGCTCGTGCGGCGCACGCCCGGCGGCAGCAGGTCCAGGATGGCGCGGGCGGCGAGCGTCTTGCCGCTGCCGGACTCCCCGACCAGAGCGAGGAACTCGCCCCGCGCGATGTTGAACGATAATCCCTCCAGGAGGGTACGCACGGGCTCACCCCGGTGCGCGCTCTCGATCCGCAGGTCTCTGAGCTCGAGAAGCGGCTGTGCAGCAGTGAGGGTCATGCGGTGCGGATCGTCGGCGCACGCAAATGGCTTGTCAATCGCAGAAGAACAAATCGCGTGGGCCCGACCGTCCGCCGCGCACGCTGAGGTACACTATGCCGAGTCTGCAGAGGTTGTATCGCGGGGATTGGTCATGCACATGAGTCGGAAGCGCGCCGGCACGGTGAAGGCGAGAGCCGCCGCAGGCGGAGCTCTCGCGGCGAGCCGCCTGCAGACGGAGCTCGCGGGCCGCATTCTGTATCTTCTCAAGGAGCAGGGAGCGGGCCCCGGCCACCATCTGGTGGAGCAGGACCTCTGTCGGCACTTCGGCGTCTCGCGCACTCCCATCCGCGGCGCCCTGAAGCTGCTCGCCGCGCAGGGTACGCTGCAGGCCCGGACGCACCGAGGCTTCGTCCTGCGCGGCCCCGTCAGAACGGCGCCGGAAGTCGAAACGATAAACCTGCACGAGGAGGAGGACAAGGAGCTGTTCATCGCCATTGCGGAAGCGCGCAACACCGGACGGCTGCCGGCGGACTGCACCCAACAGGAGCTCGTGCGCCTCTTCGGCGCGAAGCTTCCCACGGTGGGCCGCGTCATGCGGCATTTGTCGGAGCTCGGACTCGTCGAGCGCAAGCGCGGCCACGGCTGGTCGTTCGTGGCCTCCATCAACTCCGCGAGCGCGCAGGCCGAAAGCTACAACTTCCGGCGGATCCTCGAGCCGGCGGAGCTGCTGCAGGCGGACTTCGAGCTCGACCGGGAATGGGCGCGCGCCTGTCGCGCCCGGCATCTGGTGTTCAAACGCAAGCCCTGGCGCAAGACGCTGGCGGTGGAATTCTTCGAGATGAATGCCGACTTCCACGAGCAGCTCGCGCGCTGCTCGGGCAACCGCTACCTGCTGGATGCCATACAGCGCCAGAATCAGGTGCGCAGCTTCCTCAACTATCAGTGGGGCTACGGCGTCGAGCGCGTCCAGGCCTCGATCGAGGAGCATCTGGGAATCCTCGACGCCCTGGAGGGCGGCCAGAATCGCCGCGCCGCGGACCTCATGCTGGCGCACCTCGACAGCTCCAAGGCGATCAGCGTCATCGATCACAGCGGCGGCGATGCGCCCGGGTGAGTCGGGCCCCGCCGAGTTGTGCACTCTTTGAATCAATAATACAATAGGGCGTGAGTTCAGAGCGCCCTTCGCCCGGGCCGCAGTCGATGGAGCTGATCTCCAGCGGCCGGTCCTACCGTATTCTGGATCTGCGCGCCTCGGCGGGCGGCACACTGGACCGCCTGCCCCATGTCCTGCGGATCCTCCTCGAGAACGTAGCCCGTTGCGGGGGCGCGGACGCCCCGCGCGCCGTCCAGGCCGTCCGTGACTGGGTGGCCACGGGCCGCAGCGAGGCCGACATTCCGTTCCAACCGGCGCGTGTGCTGATGCATGACACCACCTGCGGGCCTGCGTTGGTGGACATCGCGGCCATGCGGTCTACCGTGGCCGAGGCCGGCGGAGATCCGCGCCGACTGAGCCCCGTGCTGCCCATCGACATCTCGACGGATCATTCCATTGCCGTGGATGCGTTTGGGACGTCCGGTGCACTGGCATACAACATGCGGCGCGAAATGGAGCGCAACGCGGAGCGCTATCGGCTGATGAAGTGGGCGACGAACGCGTTGCGGGGCGTCAGAGTTCATCCACCCGGTACAGGCATCATGCACACGCTCAACCTCGAGCGTTTGGCCACCGTCGTATGCCTCTCGGAGCGGAACGGTGCCGTCTCGGCCATACCCGATACGATGCTCGGCACCGACAGTCACACGCCGATGATCAATGGAATCGGCGTGCTCGGCTGGGGTGTGGGAGGACTCGAGGCGGAGAGCGTCTGCTTCGGCATGCCGGCCGTCATTCGGGTGCCGGATGTCGTCGGCGTCAGGTTGACGGGGCAATTGCAACCGGGAGTGACCGCTACGGATCTGGCGTTGACGCTCTGCGAGCGCCTGCGCCGGCTCGAGCTCGCCGATCGCTTCCTCGAATTCTTCGGGCCCGGCGTCGCCGCGCTGACGGCAGGCGAGCGTGCAGTGGTGGCGAACATGGCGCCGGAGTTCGGCGCGAGCTGTGCGTTCTTTCCCATTGACGAGCAGGTGCTGCGGTACCTGCGCGACACCGGCCGCAGCGCGGAACACGTTCGCCTCGTCGAGGACTATGCCCGCCGCCAGGCATTGTGGCTCGAGCCGGGAGCGGCGCCCCGCTACACGGAGACGTTGGATTTCGATCTCGATCGGGTCGGAGTCTCGCTCGCCGGTCCCCGGCGCCCGCAGGACCGAATCGACGCAGGCGCCACGGTATCGGCGCTCGCGCCACTGCTCGCCGATCGGCGCGCCGCGCGCACGGAGGCGCAGCCCAACGACGGCGCGGTCGCGATCGCCGCCATCACGAGTTGCACGAACACATCGGATCCGCGTCTTCTCATCGCCGCGGGCCTGCTCTCGCGCAAGGCGCGGCAGCTCGGCCTTGCGCCTCGCCCCTGGGTCAAGACATCGCTCGCGCCAGGCTCACCCACGGCGGTCCGCTACCTGCAGCGAGCGGGACTGCTGGCCGATCTCGAGGCGCTCGGCTTTGGCATCGTCGGCTTCGGCTGCACCACCTGCATCGGTAACTCCGGCCCGCTCACCCCCGCCATCGAGTCGGCCATCAGCCGGCGCGGCATCGTTCCGGTCGCGGTCCTCTCCGGCAACCGCAATTTCCCCGGCCGGGTCCATCCGCGACTCGAGGCGGCATTTCTCGCATCACCGCCCCTGGTCGTTGCGTTCGCGCTCGCGGGCGACGTCAGCCGCAACATCCTGACCGATCCGCTGGGGCACACGGCGGCGGGCGTGCCCGTGCGGCTTGCCGATATCTGGCCACGCGCACCGGAAATCGAGGCAGCGCTCGCGCAGGCACGTGACCCGCGCGACTATCCCGAGGCATACGATCGCGCCGAGCGGAGCGCCCGGTGGGGAGCACTCGACGCCGCGGACTCGGCGCTCTTTCCCTGGGACGAAGCCTCGACCTATTTGCGCCGGCCGCCATTCGCGGCCTGCGGCGCAGCGACACGTCTCGGCACCTTTCGCGCCCATCCGCTGCTGGTGCTGGGCGATGACGTCACCACCGATCACATCTCGCCGGCAGGGGCGATCCCCGAGCACAGCGCCGCGGCGGACTACCTGACGGCCCGGGGCGAGGACCCGCATGACCTCAACGTCTTCGCCGCGCGGCGCGGCAATTGGGAGGTGATGATCCGCGGGCTCTTCACCAACAGGAGCGTGCGCAACCTTCTCGGTCCCGGCGTCCCGCCCGGGTCGACGATTCATGCCGGCACGGGCGACGAGTTGCCTCTGTGGCGGGCGGCGCAGCGCTACGCGGCCGAGCGCACGCCTTTGGTGATAGTCGCCGGCGAGCGCTACGGCATGGGCTCTTCGCGCGACTGGGCGGCAAAAGGCGTTGCGCTCCTCGGCGTGCGCGCGGTGCTGGCGCTCGGGTTCGAGCGCATTCATCGCTCGAACCTCATCGGCATGGGAATCGTGCCGCTGCGATTGCCCGCGGAATGGCCGCCCACACGTCTGGCGCTCGCGCCTGACGACATCATTCAGATTGATGCGCCGGTCGCGCAGGTCAAACCGCGTGGGCGGATACGCATCTGCATCGGGCGCAAGGGCGGCGGCGGTGGCGTCAGCTTCGATGCCACTCTCGCCGTCGAGACGATGTCGGAAGTCGAGCTGCTCGCAGCGGGGGGCATACTGCCCCTCATCCTCGCGCGGGCGATGCCTTAAGGATCTTTAAGGCGCTTTAAGGACAGCGGTCCCCCGCCGGGCACGATGTGACGCAGATCGCACTCCCGAGGGGGCCATGTTGCCGCTCGGTTGGGACAGGAACTGCGCACTCTCTCCAAAGGAGTACGCCGGCAGCTCTCGCGCTGGGAATTCAAGCTTCGCGGCCGTATCCCTACACTACGCCCGTAACTTGAAAGGAGAAAATCATGGATATCGTGGTAGCGCAGATGATCGTGACGGGCGTGTTACTTTTCGCCTTCTCGGTCGAAGTCCTGCTCAGTCATTTCATCCCGTCGAAGTAACCTCTTCCCGCGGCGCCAGCCGCGGGAGGAGTCTTCCGCTCAAGGAAGAACCGTCTTGACGATCGAGGCATCGAGCGCCTCGTAATCGGAATACGAAATCGCCTCGTAGAGCTCCTGCCGGGTCTGCATCTGTCCAATGAGGCTGCGCGGCCCGTCCTCGCGGCGAATGGTGGCGTAGAGCTGCTCCTGGGCTTTCGCCGCTATGCGCAGCGCGCTTACCGGCCAGATCACCATCCGGTAACCCATCGCCTCGAATTGCGCTGCCGTGAAGTACGGCGTGCGCCCGAATTCGGTCATGTTGGCGAGCAGCGGCGCACTCACCCGGCGCGCGAACTCCTGGAACATTTCCGCGGTGGTCAGCGCCTCGGGAAAGATCGCATCGGCTCCGGCATCGAGGTAGCGCTTGGCGCGTTCCACGGCGCCGTCGAGGCCTTCACTTGCCGCGGCGTCCGTACGGGCGATGATGTAGAGATGGCGCCGTGCACGTGCGGCGGCGGCGATCTTGGCCGCCATGTCTTCGGCGGAGGCGAGCTTCTTGTCGTTCAGGTGGCCGCACTTCTTCGGCAACAACTGGTCTTCGATGTGCACGGCCGCCGCGCCCGCATCCTCGAAGGCGCGTACCATGTGCATGACGTTGAGCGCCTCGCCATAACCCGTATCGCCGTCCACCAACACCGGCAGCGCGGATGCGCGGCTGACCTGGCGAATGACGGAACACATGTCTTCGACCGTGATGATCCCCAGGTCGGGCAGCCCCATGGAGGCGCTGACCGCGGCGCCGGAGACGTACAACGCCTCGAACCCATGTCTCCTGGCCAGCAGCGCCGCGAGCCCGTTGTACGCGCCCGGTATCCGCACGATGCCGCCGCGGCGGATGAGCTGCGCGAATCGCTCGCCCGCGGGCTCAGCCGGCGCGTTCTTTCCGACCAGATAGGTGCTCATGAGCGCGTCCGCAGATCAGATGACATAGAGATCGACGTACTCGTTGACCGGTGTCTGCTCCAGGCGCGCCCGGTCGAGCGACAGCTCCGCGATCGCATGCTGCCGCTTCTCCGGGAAGCGGCGCGCGAGATTCCGCCGGAACTTCGCCAGGAGCAGCGGAATGCCATCCTGGCGCCGGCGGCGGTGTCCGATCGGATACTCCACCACGACCTCATCGAGCATGCGGCCGTCCTTGAGTTTCACCGTCACCGCATTCGCGATGGAGCGCTTCTCCGGGTCGTGATAGTCGCGCGTGAACTGCGGATCCTCCACGCACTCGATCCGCGCGCGCAGCGCATCGATGCGCGGATCGCGCGCGACCTCGTCCTCGTAGTCCGCGGCCGTCAGGTGGCCGAGGAGGAGCGGCACCGCCATCATGTACTGGATGCAGTGATCGCGATCGGCGGGATTGGCCAGCGGACCTTTCTTGTCGATGATGCGGATGCAGGCCTCGTGCGTACGCACTCTGATGTGCTCGATGTCCGCGGCACTCAAGCCCATCTGCCGCAGGCGCTGGTGCAGTTGCATCGACGCCTCCACCGCGGTCTGGGAATGGAACTCCGCCGGATAGGAGATCTTGAAGAGCACGTTCTCCATCACGTACGAGCCGTATCCGCGCTGGAATTTGAACGGCTGCCCCTTGAAGAGCACGTCGTAGAAGCCCCAGGTCCTGGCGCTGAGCACCGAGGGGTAACCCATCTCTCCCGTCTTCGCGATGAGCGCGAGCCGCACCGCGCGGCTGGTCGCATCGCCCGCGGCCCAGCTCTTGCGCGAGCCGGTGTTGGGTGCGTGCCGGTAGGTGCGCAGACTCTGCCCGTCGACCCAGGCGAGCGACAGGGCATTGACGAGCTCCTCGCGCGAGAGGCCGAGGAGCCGGCCGACGACGGCCGTCGAGGCCACCTTCACCAGCACTACATGATCCAGGCCGACACGGTTGAAGCTGTTCTCGAGGGCAATCACGCCCTGGATCTCGTGCGCCCGGATCATGGCCGTGAGCACGTCCTTCATGACGAGCGGCCTTCTGCCGGCGGCGATCGCCTGGCGGGACAGCCAGTCGGCGGTGGCGAGGATGCCGCCCAGGTTGTCGGAAGGATGACCCCATTCGGCCGCCAGGAAGGTATCGTTGAAATCGAGCCAGCGGATCATCGCCCCGATGTTGAAAGCCGCCTGAACCGGGTCGAGCTGCAACTGCGTACCCGGCACCTTGGCGCCGTGCGGCACCACCGTGCCCGGCACGATGGGGCCCAGGAGCTTCGTGCACGCGGGATATTCGAGCGCTTCGAGGCCGCAGCCGAGCGTATCGAGCAGGCAATAGCGCGCCGTCTCGTAGGCGAGCTCGCTCTGGATGTCGGCGCCGAGGACGTAGTCGGCAATGTCGGTGAGCACCCGGTCCGCAGCGGGCCGGGCGGCGGTGCTGTGGGATGAAGACATACTAGGAACGCTTGTCCACGGGCACGAAGGGCATGGGCTCCGGCCCGACGTAGTTGGCCGTGGGACGGATGATCTTGCCGTCGGCCCGCTGCTCCATCGCGTGCGCGGCCCAACCGGTGGTCCGCGCGATCACGAAGAGCGGCGTGAACATCTCCGTCGGCACGCCCATCATGTGGTAGGAGACGGCGGAGAACCAGTCGAGGTTCGGGAACATCCTCTTCGCGTCCATCATCACCGATTCGATGCGCTCGGCGATGGCGAACATCTTCATGTCGCCGGCCTCCTTCGAGAGGCCGCGCGCCACTTCCTTGATCACCTGGTTGCGCGGATCGGACACCGTGTAAACCGGATGGCCGAAACCGATGACGACCTCTTTGCCGGCGACGCGCGCGCGGATGTCGGCTTCCGCGGCGTCCGGGGTGTCGTAGCGCTTCTGGATTTCGAACGCGACCTCGTTGGCGCCGCCGTGCTTCGGGCCGCGCAACGCGCCGATCGCACCCGTGACACAGGAGTACATGTCGGAGCCGGTGCCCGCGATGACGCGCGCGGTGAAGGTGGAGGCGTTGAATTCGTGCTCGGCGTAGAGGTTCAGCGAGGTATGCATCGCGCGCACCCAGGATGCCGGCGGAGGCCTGCGGTGCAGCAGATGGAGGAAGTGGCCGCCGATGGAGTCGTCCTCCGTCTCGACGAGCGGCGCGTGGCCATTGTGACTGACGTGATACCAGTAGGCCAGCATGGAGCCCAGCGAGGCGATCAAGCGGTCGGCGATGTCGCGCGCACCGGCGGCGGCGTGACCGTCCTTCTCCGGCAGCGCACAGCCGAGCGCAGACACGCCCGTGCGCAGCACATCCATGGGATGCGCGGCGGCGGGCAGCCCGTCGAGCACCGCCCGCACGGCGGCCGGCAGACCACGCAACGCCTTGAGCTTGCTCTTGTAGGCGGCGAGCTCCGCGCGCGTCGGCAGCTTCCCGTGGATCAGGAGATGGGCGATCTCCTCGAATTCGCAGGTCGTAGCGATTTCGAGAATGTCGTAACCGCGGTAGTGCAGGTCATTGCCGGTGCGGCCGACGGTGCACAGCGCCGTATTGCCGGCCACGACGCCGGAGAGCGCGACGGATTTCTTAGGCTTCGGCCCCGTCGTGGCCGGCTCTTCGGTATGCGTCATAGCCCCACTCTAGACGGGGGAAGATGCCAAAGAAAATACGTTGAAGATGGCATCTCTATATGAGAAAAGTATCGTCATGGAGCTACGTCATCTCAGGTACTTCCTCGCTGTCGCAGAGGAGCTCAATTTCACCCGCGCCGCGCAACGTCTCGGCATCTCTCAGCCGCCGCTGACCCAGCAGGTGAAGGCACTGGAATCGGAGCTCGGTGTGCCCCTGCTCGATCGCTCCGCCTACCGCATCGAGCTCACCGATGCCGGGCGGATTTTCGCGGCTGAAGCCGCCCGGATCCTGGGAGACGCCCGCAGCGCCGTGCAGGCGGCGCGCCGCGCGGCGACCGGAGCGACCGGCCGGGTGCGGGTCGGCTTCACGGAGTCGGCTTCATTCAACTCGCTGGTGACCTCCACCCTTCGCCGCTTCCGCTCCGACTATCCCGCCGTGGAAGTGTCGCTCGAGGAGCATCCGTCCACGGATCTGATCGTGGCGCTGCGGGAAGGCCGGATCGACGCCACCTTCGTGCGGCCGCCGCTGCCGGCAGAGCGAGGGCTGACGCTCGATCTGCTGGAGAAAGAGCCATTGGTCGTTGCGGTCCCCAGTGGGCATCCGCTGGCGAAGCGCGAGCAGGTCGATCTGGGCGCCCTGGCCGCCGAAACCTTCATTCTCTATCCTCGCGCCGTGCGTCCGGGACTCGCGGATACCGTGGTCGCCGCGTGCGAGGCGGCGGGATTCACGCCGAAGGTGGGCCAGTACGCGCCGCAGCTCTCCTCCACCATCAACCTGGTGGCGGCATCGCTCGGCATCTCGCTCGTCCCGGACAGCATGCGCTGTCTGCAGGCGCGCGCAGTGACCTACCTGCCGTTGCGCGGCGAACCGCTGCACGCCCTCCTCGGCATCGCCTACCGCAACGATGAGGGCTCGGCGGTGGTACACAACTTCATCGCCGCGGCACGGCGCGGCCGCGGAACGGGAGCGCGGCCACAACCGTGAACCCGGTCACAGAAACGACAGTCGCGGCAGAGCCCCGGCGCCATCCTGCCGAAAACCCGGCAACCAGGGCTCGATAGGGCTCTTGCGGAGCGTGTGCCGGCATGGTGATCGGTCTGCTGACAGTGCTGCTCGCAGCCGCGGCGGCCGCCGTCTTTTACCGGCGCAGGTCGGGTGCGGCATCCGGCGCCTCGCAGGCGGTCGAGATCCTGCTCGGGCCCCAGGAGCTGCAGAAGATTCTCTCGTCGGCGCAGACTCCCGAAGGCGTGCGCGCCCCGCAACAGGTGGTGCCGCTCGCCTCGCCGCAGGTCCTGAAGCGGCTGCGGGAGTTGGCCCTGGGCGCTGCCGTTCCCCGCAACCGTGCGTCTGAGCACGCCGGCATTACGGCGGCCGCCATTGCCGCGATCGAAGACCCCGCCACTCTGCGGCAACTGGCGCCCCGCCGTCCGAGTCTGCTGCCCCAGCTCATACGCGCCGCCAACGACGATGCCGCCCCGCGGCGCGAGCTCGCGGCCATCATCCGGCGCGATCCGTCGCTCGTCGGCAGTCTCCTGGAGATGGCCAACAGCTCCTTCTACAGAGTGACGGAACGGCCGGTCGAGAGCATCGATCGCGCCGTCGTATTGCTCGGCAGCGAGGGCATCCGCTCGTTGATCGCCGCCGCGGCGATGCAGCCGATCTTCCGTGTTGCCGGTGGCCCCTTCCCGCGGTTTGGACAAACAGTCTGGGAGCATGCCTGGCGCTCGGCCAATGCGGCCGTCGTGCACGCCGCAATGGTGGAGCGAACCGACCCGTTCGCCGCCGAGCTGTTGAGTCTGGTCTGGGGCCTGGCGGATGTCGTGCTCTTTCAGGCCGTGCTGCAACGCTACATGGCCACCCGCCCGGGAAAGGCCCTGCGGCCGGATCCCGGCGTGATCGCGGCGCTCCTCGATTCGCAGTCTGCCCGCGTCGCCCGCCGGATCGGTACGGGCTGGGAGCTCTCCGCGGCGAGTCTCGCGGCACTCGCGCAGCAGGCGGACGAGGCCGAACCGGGCGCACCGCTCGGCCGGGCACTGCGCTTCGGGCGCATCGTCGGCGCGCTTGCGGTGCTGCGTATCAACGAGGTCATCGACGACGCTACCGCCTGGGCATCTTTCCCCAGGTCCACCCTGGCGCATGAGCAGCTCGAGCGCATGTGGCTGCGGATATCGGCGGCGCCGGAGCCGCGGCAGCCCCGAGCCCAGGCTTCGGCGCAGCCGTAAGGGAACGGACCTCCCCAAGCTGTCGTTATAGTCCCAGGGGTTCCCGGGCCCCTTCCCATGACTATCGCCTGCACCGACTGCGGAACGCTCCAGGACATCCCTCCGCTCCCATGGGGGGCGATCGCCGTCTGTCCGACGTGCGACAACCGCCTCGAGCGTACCAACGGGCGCAGCATCAACGGCGCACTCGCCTGTGCCTCGGCGACGTTCGTGCTGCTCTTCCCCGCCAACCTGCTGCCGATCATGCATGTCTCGATGCTGGGGATGTCGCGCGAGAGCAGGCTGGCGAGCGGTGTGGTGACGCTGTGGCAACATCAGTGGGCGCTCGTGGCGCTGCTCGTCGCGGCATTCGCGATCATCCTGCCCTTCGTGAGATTCGGGCTGCTGTCGCTCGTGCTCGCCCTGTTACAGCTCGGGCGCAGGCCCCGCTGGCTCGGGCGCGCTTTTCGCTGGTCGCTGCATCTCGATCAGTGGGCCATGCCCGATGTCTTTCTCCTCGGCTGCGCGGTCGGCTACAGCCGCATCGCGGCGGTGATGCCCGTGAAGATCGGCTGGGGCGGCATCTGCATCATTCTCGCGGCCTTTCTTTGCATGCTTTCCCGGGCGGCACTCGACACGCGCGCCGTATGGCGCGTGCTTTGGCCGGAATGCTCCGCGCCGCCGGAAAATCAGCCTGCCCTCGCCTGCCGCTTCTGCGACCTCGTCTGTCCGGCGGCCGCCGAGGGCTCTCGCTGTCCACGCTGCGGCCTGACGCTGAGCGCGCGCAAGCCCGACTCGATGGTGCGCACGGCGGCGTTGGTGATCACGGGGGTTGCTCTGTTCTTCCCCGCCAACCTCTATCCGATGAGCGTCGACCGGCAGTTCGGTGTCCTCGTGCCGCATCGGATAGTCGATGGCATCATGGAGCTCTTCCAGGCGCACCTCTGGCCGCTCGGTGTGCTGATCTTCTGCACCAGCATCGCCATTCCGCTGCTCAAGCTCGCGGGGCTCAGCTGGTTCCTGATCTCCGTCTGGCATGGCTCGCGACAGCGGCTCGTGCTGAAGACCCGCCTGTGCCGCCTCATCGATGAGATCGGACGCTGGTCCTGCATCGATGTCTTCACCATCGCCGTGTTCCTGCCTCTCATGCAATTCCGCGGCATGGTGAGCACCGACGCCGCCACCGGCGCCACGGCCTTCCTGCTGGTGGTCGTGGTCACGATGCTGGCCTCGCACACGTTCGATCCGCGGCTGATGTGGGATGCGGCTGACGCATGAACCAGGACGATAGACCCGCGAGAGAGCCGCGGCGAACGCTGGCCATCGCCCGCCGTAGCTGGTGGCCGGGTTGGATCTGGGCGGTGCCCATCGCCGCGGTCGGCATCGTGCTGTGGCTGCTGCTGCGGTCCATCAGCTCCCGCGGCATCGACGTCACGGTGACCTACAATGACGCCGCGGGCATGCAACCTGGCGACACCCGTGTCATGTATCACGGCCTGGAGGTCGGCAGGGTCACCAGCGTGGCGCTGGCGAGCGACGACTGGCACGTGCTCGTGCATCTCGACATCGACCGCCAGCTCGCACCGAAGGTCAACACCGGGACGCGCTTCGTCCTCGAGGGCGCGCACCCGAGCTTCTCGGACATCTCCTCGCTCCGGGCGCTGATTGCCGGACCCACCATCGTCATGGTTCCCGGGCCCGGCAGCCCGGCGCGGCAGTTCCTCGGCACGGAAGGCGGGCCGCGCGAGACACTGGCAGTGTCACTGCCCTATCTGGTCAGCTTCAGTGGCGCAGTGGGTCAGCTCAAGGGGCACGCACCGGTGACGCTGCGCGGATTCACGGTCGGCGAAGTCACCAGCATCGGGCTGTCGGTCGACCCGCAGACCGGACGGATCGCGACGCCCGTGTTGCTGGCGCTCGATCCCACGCGGTTTCATCTCACCGGGCCTGCGCCGCCCGACGGGAACTGGAAGCCCGTGATGGATGCGACCCTTGCGAAGCTGATCGGAGAAGGCCTGCGCGCCAGCCTGACTCGCGCGGTACCGCTCGTGGGCGGGGAGCAGGTGGAGCTCGAGATCGTTCCCGGGGCGCACACGGCGACCCTCGATACTTCGCAACGGTACGCACGGATTCCGGCGGCGCAAGCCGCTGGACTCGAGCGCCTGCCGGCGGAGATCAGCAAGCTGCCACTCACGCAGATCGCCGACAATCTGCGGACCATCACCGACCAGCTCCGCTCGCTGACCTCGTCACCGCGGCTGCGCGACAGCCTGGCCCATCTCGATGCAACACTGGCCGCGCTCGACCGGATCTCGCGCGCGGCGGGACCACAGCTCTTACCCACTCTGCGGGAGGTCCGTACGACCGTGGCGGCTCTGCGTTCCGCGGCGGAGCAGATGGACGCGACCGCCAAAGCCGCCGGCATGGCGATGGGCACCAGCCCCGCGGCGCCGAGCGGCAACCTGCAGCATGCGCTCGATGAGCTGTCGAGCGCCGCCCGGTCGGTGCGCTCGCTCGCAGATTATCTCGATCAGCACCCGGAAGCCCTGCTGCGCGGGCGCCGCCCGGAAGCACACGAGTGAGCAGGGGCGCTGCAGGCGACTCCAGCGGGATCAACCCGCGTCGGGCATCTCCTCCACCCAGCCGCGCCAGAGCGAAAGCAAGGCCGCCATCAGCGCCGGGCCGAGGAAGATACCGACCAGGCCGAAGGACTCGACACCGCCTAAGATCGCGAGCAGTGCCCAGAGAAACGGCAGCTTCGCGCCCTCGCCGATGATGACGGGGCGCACGAAATGATCGGCGATGAAGAGCACCAGGGTGCCCGCCACCCCGACGACGATCGCGGCCGCAATGGAGCCCCGGATGACCAACACGACAGCGACCGTCCCGAAGACGATGGGCGCGGCGAACGGAATGGTCGCGAAAACGCCGGTGATGACACCGGACAGGATGGGATGCGGCGCATGCGCCAGGGCATAGACGCCGCACATGATCGCGCCCTCGCCAACGGCGACGAACACGATGCCGTCCACCGCCGCGCGAATTGCGCTCACCACACGCCGCAGCAGCCGGTCCACGGACGAACCGAAGAGCCGGCGGAACATCTTGGGCACCTGCAAGCTGAGGCGATCGCGTTCGAGGTAGACGAAAAAGAGCGTCAACAGCGTGAACCCCAACGTGACGATGCGTCGTGCCACCTGCACCCCAACGACGCGCGTCCACTCGATGACGGCGGGGCTCGCGTGCACGTGACCCGCGCCTCCGCCGCCGAGTGGCGCGAGATACTCCACCCAGAAGTCACGCACCCAGCGGCTGAGCCACGGTATCTGTATCATCCACGAGGGCAGCGGTGGCGGTCCGTTCCCCGCGGAGGCGGCAATATCACGCGCGAGCGAAATCGCCTCGCGCCCGGCCACGACACCTCCGTAGATGAGCGGCAGCAGCAGCACCGCGCCAACGATCGCCGTGAAGGTGAGGGCGGCCCAGACATCGCGTCGCCGGCCGCGGAACTTCGCCCGCCAACGGTCATAGACCGACGCGGTCGCGATCGCCAGCACCACCGCCCAGCAAAGCGCCGGGATGAAGCGCCGCAGCATCCAGGCGCCGGCAAGCAACAGCGCGCCGATCAGCACGTAGCGCGCGGTCTTCTGGGCTATCGTCGCATTCTCTGGCGGCACGCCGAAACTCCCGGTCAGGGCGACGCCTATGGTACATGTGGTTTGCGTTCCGCGCGCGGGCAGACCTCGACGACCAGAGGACCCCGGCGCACCAACCAGGTGACCGCGACGTTGTTGTCGGAAGTACGCAGGAAACGGAGGTCGGCGACCGCCTCGGCCACGCGCACGCCCGCCAGCGAGAGGTAGTCGACGCCGAGGGGCAGGCGGGGGTCGACGATATGCAGCCGGTGCGAAAGCGCATCCGGCTCGAGTCCGAGCAGACTGACGAGCGCGTACGGCATCGCGGCCGCCGCCCAGGCCTGCGGGCTGCATGCCACCGGGTAACGGACGGGATGACGCTCTTCCGGGCCCCTCTCGAGTCCGGCATAGAGCTCCGGGAGCCGATGTCCCCGCAAGCCGCCCGCGGCATCCTGCAGGGCCGCAAACACCTGCTGTGCCTGCGCATCGCAACCGTAGCGCTTGAATCCGGCGAGGATCAGAGCGTTGTCGTGCGGCCAGACGCTGCCCAACTGGTAGCTGAGCGGGTTGTAACGCTGCTCGCGGCTGGAGAGCGTGCGGATGCCCCAGCCGCTGAACATGTCGTCCTGCAGCAGCCGCCGCGCGACCGCCTGCGCGCGCTCGGAGGACGCAATGCCGCTCCAGAGCACCTGGCCGGTGTTGGAAGCAACGACCTCCACGGGACGCCCGCCCTGCTGCAGGGCGAGCACATAGCAGCCCAGGCGGTCCGACCAGAAATCGCGCTCGAAGCGGTCGCGCAGCGCCGCCGCGCGCGCCGTGAGCGCCTGCGCCCGCTGCCGGTCATCGGTGAGCGTCAGCAGTCTCGCGCCCGCATGCCAGGCGCGGTAGAGATAGCCCTGGACTTCGCAGAGCGCGATAGGCGGCATGGCGAGCGAGCCGTCCGCGTTGGTGATGGCGACACCGGAGTCCTTCCAGCCCTGGTTGACGAGACCGGCTCCGTAAGCGCCACGGTAATCGAGATAGCCATCGCCATCGCTGTCGCCGAAACGCTCGATCCAATCCAGCGCCGCGTCGATGTTGCCCCGCAGGGCGCGGATCAGCCCGATGTCTCCCGACCACGCCAGATATTCATCGAGGAGGATGAGGAAGAGTGGAGTCGCATCCACGGTCCCGTAGTAGGCCGGGCTCTGCGGAATCCGCCCGAGGCGCGCGAGCGTCCCCTGGCGCAGCTCGTGCGCGATCTTCCCCGGCTCGGCGTCGCGGTAGGCGTCGCGGCGATCCGCCTGATAGCGCGCCAACACGCGCGCGGTGTCGCCGGCGACGGCTGCGCGGAAGCCGCAGATCTCGAGCGCGGAAACAGCGGAATCGCGGCCGAAGAGGGTCGCGAACCACGGGATCCCGGCGCCGATGTAGCGCTGGCCGCCGTGCAGCGGCGCACGCAAGAGCTTCAGGTCGAGAAGGCTGCGGCGCATGATACGCTCGATGACCGGATCGCCTCGGACTTCGACCGACGACTCCAGCCATTCGCGTCCTTCCCGCCGGCGCTGGGTGAGGAGCGCGTGCAGATCGCGACTGCCGCGCTGCAGCGCATCCGCAGCACCGAAGCGCGCCGCGATCTCCACGGCGATTTCGCGGCGCTCGCCCGAATCGAGATCGAGATCGAACCGGGCCGTCCCGTCGGTGAGCCGCGCGGCCGGCAACGAGAACGCGAGCAGCGTGGTCTGCTGGATCTCGTCGGCTGCCACCGAGCGCAGCACTACCCGTCGAGCGTCGGCGATCTGCGCCGGCAGCCGCGTATGCGGCGCGGGCTCGGCGATACCGCGTACGACGAAGATGTCGGTGAAATCCGCGGCGAACGCGAGTGCGAGCGACAGGTGTACCGGTGCCGGGCCGAAGTTGGTGACCGCGATGATCTCGTGGATGGTACCGTCACCTATGATCCGGTCGCGGCGGATACTGATCGTGTGCGGCCCGATGCAACCCGTCGCGCTGTCCAGCCGCGGGTTGCCGAGCACGTGAAAGGTCCAGTCACCGCCGCCCTCGTGACTCGACAGCGGCATCGGCGGCGCGCCGTTGAGAGTCAGCTCGTAGACGCTGAGGAAGCGCGTATCGCAGTGGAAGAGTCCGAAGCCCCGGCGGCCCAGGTGCTCGCTCGGGATGTCGCCGCGCGCATCGCTGACCAGAATCATCCCGGACCCGGCGAGCACGATGGACTCGGCATCGTGAGACGTCTGCGAGGCATGCTGCAGCGTCAGCGACCGCTCGCGCTGGCGGTGCTGCAGCTCGGTCATATCTCCGGAAAGGGTCTCGCTCGAGGTCATGTGAGGCGTCGGTGAATTCCGCGCAAGCCACGTTCCCGCCTCACCGGACCCGCCTTGCGCGATGCGGCGGCGGAACCCAGGCTTCCTACGCGCGTTCGCGCAGAGTGAGTCCCTCCCACGTGGCTAAAGGACCGATGTGCAATTGCTTGGCAGGCGTAGCAACAAAGTAGTCGTGGTGACCGGCGCCAGCGCCGGAGTCGGCAGGGCCGCGGCGCGTGAGTTTGCGCGCAATGGCGCGGACGTCGCCTTGCTCGCGCGTAACGGCGACGCGCTCGACAACGCGCGCGCGGAAGTCGAGAGCCACGGCCGGCGCGCGCTCGCCATCCCGGTGGACGTATCCGATGCCGACGCGGTGGAGCGCGCCACGTTCGCGATCGAGTCGCAACTCGGACCGATCGACGTCTGGGTCAACAACGCGATGGTCACGGTCTTCTCGCCAGTCGCGCTGCTGCAGGCCGATGAGGTCCGCCGTGTCACCGAAGTCACGTACCTCGGCACCGTCAACGGCACGTTATCGGCGCTGCGGCGTATGCTGCCGCGCGGCAGGGGCGTCATCATCCAGGTGGGCTCGGCCCTCGCTTATCGCTCGATTCCGCTGCAGGCCCCTTACTGCGGCGCGAAGTCCGCCATTCGCGGCTTCACCGACTCGCTGCGCACCGAGCTGTTGCACTCCGGCAGCCGCATCAGGGTGACGATGGTGCAGATGCCGGCTCTCAACACGCCGCAGTTCGACTGGTGCCGCACTCGCCTGGCCCGCAAGCCACAGCCCGTGCCGCCCATTTTCGAGCCGCAGGTGGCGGCCCGCGCCATCCTCTGGGCTTCGCGGCACAAGCGGCGCGAGGTGTTCGTGGGCGGCAGCACCGTCGCCGCCATCTGGGGCAATCGGATCGCGGCACCCCTGCTCGACCGATATCTCGCGCGCACGGCATACGACGCGCAGCTCGCCGAGGAGCCGATCGAGCCGGATCGCCCGGACAACCTGTGGCACACCGTGCCGGGCGATCATGGCGCATCCGGCCGGTTCCACGACCGGGCGAGCGGCACCAGCCGCGAGCTCTGGCTGACCACTCATCGCGGACTGCTGCTGGCGGCGTGCGCAACCGGGGTGGGGCTTGCGTTCAAAGCCATGGCAACCCGCTCGCGGCACCCCCACTGATCCCGGCCGGCGCTACCTCAGCGGAAACCCTGATCGTGTGGCGTAGTCAACGGTCGCGAGCCCGAAGAGGAATATCAGCCAGAAGAAACCGGCGGCGGCAAACACCCATTTGAGCGATGGCCGGCCGCGCAGCTTCATGAAGAGGATGAACACGATAGCGGCCTGGGTGGCGGCTATGCCGAAATGCACGATCGGCTGGAACACCGGGCCGATCGGCTCATAGGCAGCGAGCACGGACAGGCCGAGCAGCAGCAGCAGCACGGCCCAGCCGATCACGTAGGGGCCGATCGGCTCCGGAGGCAATCTGGCGCTCATGGACCCGCCCTCCCGAGAGGATAGATGCAGGCGAAGAGAAAGAACCAGACGGTATCGACGAAACTCCAGTAGAGGCCTATCACCTCGAGCGGCGCATCATACTCGGGGGAGAACGCGCCCTGCGCCGCCCGCACCGTCAGCATCAGCACGAGGACGATGCCGATGCTCAGATGGATCGCGTGCAGGCCGGTGGCGATGAAGTAGAAACACCAGAAGATCTCGGTCGGCCGGTGCTCACCCGGCTTGAAGATGTAGTCGGCCACGGGTACGGAGTGGGCGGCCACGTCCTGCGCGTACTCATAGCCCTTCACGCCGAGGAAGGTGAGCCCGAGCGCCGCCGTCGCCGCCAGCAGCAACACGAGGGCGCGCTGCTGATCCGCCTTGGCCGCGCGCACGGCGAGCACCATGGTGAGGCTGCTCGTGATCAGCAGCGCCTGGTTGACGCTGCCGAGCAGGATGAAGGTTTCATGGCCCGCCAGCCTGAACTGCTCCGGGTAGGCGACGCGGTAGATCATGTACGAGAAGATCAGCGCGCCGAAGAACATGACCTCCGTCGCGATGAATACCCACATGCCGAGCTGCGCGGTCTCCGCCTGTTGCGCGCTGTCGGCGTACTGCTCCTGCAGCCGCCCGCTAAACATCGGCTTCTCCGAAGCGCAGTCCGTCCTGAGTGATGTAGCTGCCATCGCGCGGATCGTAGCGGTAGGGCATCTCCGTCACGAGCGGAGTGCGCGGGAAGTTCTGCTTGGGCGGCGGCGAGGAGGTCCGCCATTCGAGTCCGGTGGCGCCCCAGGGATTGGCTCCGGCCCGCTTGCCGTGGAAGAGCGACCAGGTGAGATAGATGAGCGGCAACACGTAGGCGACCGCGAGGATGGATGCGCCCGCCGATGAGAGCACGTTCCAGGTCTGCAGGTCCGGTGCATACGTGTAGTAGCGCCGCGGCATCCCGAGGTAACCGAGGATGAACTGCGGCAGGAAAGTGAAATTGAAGCCGACGAAGGTCAGGATGGCCGCATAGCGAGCCCACATCTCCGGATAGCGCTTACCGGTGATCTTCGGCCACCAGTAGTGCAGACCGCCGAAGTAGGCGGAGACGGTCCCGCCCACCATGATGAAATGGAAATGCGCGATGACGAAGTATGTGTCCTGCAGGTGGATGTCGGCCGACAGCGTCGCGAGAACGAGGCCCGTCAGTCCCCCGATGGTGAACAGGCCCACGAAGCCGAGCGCATAGAGCATCGGCGCATCGAAGGAAATCCGCGCGTTGTGCAGCGTCGCGGTCCAGTTGAAGACTTTGATGGCCGAGGGAACCGCGACGATGAAGGACATCAGCGAGAAGAACACCGCGGAGGCGAGCGAGATACCCGCGGTGAACATGTGGTGACCCCAGACGAAGAAGCCGATGATGGCGATCGAGATCAGTGCGTAACACATGCCCCTGTAGCCGAACACCGGGCGGCGCGCGAAGCAGCTGACGAGCTCGCTCACGACTCCCATCGCCGGCAGCACCATGATGTAAACTGCCGGATGCGAGTAGAACCAGAACATGTGCTGGAAGAGGAGAGGGTCGCCGCCGAGCGCCGGATTGAAGATGCCGACTCCCCAGAGGCGCTCGATGGCGACCAGCGCGAGCGTCATCGCGAGGACGGGCGTGGCGAGCAACATGACGATGCTGGTCGCGTATATCGCCCACACGAACAGCGGCAGCCGGAACCAGGTCATGCCCGGCGCCCGCAGCCGGTGCGTCGATACCACGAAATTGAGCGCCGTCGCGATCGTCGAGAAACCGTTGATGAACACCGCCACCGCCGCGACGATCACGTGTCCGTTGGCGAAGTTGCTGGAGTACGGCTCGTAGAACGTCCAGCCGGTGTCATCACCGCCGATGAAGATGAAATAGATGGCCCAGAGTCCGGAGAAAGTGAAGAGATACCAGCTGAAGAGATTGAGCCGCGGGAAAGCGAGGTCGCGCGCGCCGATCTGCAGCGGCAGGAGGAAGTTGCCGAGCGTCGCCGGAATCGAGGGGATGAGAAAGAACCACACCATGACGATGCCGTGCATGGTGAATACGCGGTTGTAGACCTCCGGCTGCAGCAGCGTACCGGCGGGATTGAGGAGCTGCAGGCGGATCAGGGCCGCGGCGAAGCCCCCGATGAAGAAAAAGAACGTGATCGAGATGAAGAACAGGATGGCGATCCGCTTGTGATCGCGGGTGAAGAGCCAGGACGACAGCGTGTGCGCCTCGCCGAGATAGCTCAGGGGGACTTCGGCCGTGATCGCGCTCATTGCGGGGATCCTGCGGAAAGGGATTTGACATAGGCGAGGATCTGCACGAGATCCTCCTCGGAGAGTTGGCCCTGGAAGGACGGCATGACGGGCGGGTAACCCGCGACCCGCTGCGTGGCGGGGATGAGAATGCAGTCACGGATGTAGCGCTCGTCTGCGACCATGGTGCGTCCGTCTGCGAGGTGAACCACGCTCCCGAACAGTCCATCGAGAGATGGCGCGTGCACGGTACTCGCCGGGTCGTGACAGCCGCTGCAGCCGTATCTGCGGAAGAGCGCGAAGCCCTGCTCTGCGAGGGACTGGGTGGTGCCCTGGTCCGCGAGCCAGCGCGCATAGTCCGCATCACTCATGACCTTGACGCTGCCTATCATGTGGGCGTGCTCCACCCCGCAGAACTCGGAGCACTCGAGCGGGTAACTGCCCGTGCGGTCGGCCTCGAACCAGAACGTCTCGAACTGGCCCGGCACCGCATCGTGCTTCAGGCGGAAGGCCGGGACATAGAAGCTGTGGATCACATCCTGAGATGCGAGAATCACCTTGACGACCCTGTTGACTGGAAGATGGACGGCGTCGATCTCGCGTTGCCCTCCCGGATGCTGAACCTTCCACATCCACTGCTTGCCGACGACGTAGAGCTCGAGCTGGTAATGCGCCGGCGGCTTGTAAAGGAAGAGATACGCCTTGGCGCCAAACACGAACAGCACCAGAAACGCGACGAGAGTCGCCGAGGTCCAGCCGATCTCCCAGTGCCAGGTCTTCACGTTGGGCTCGTGGCGCGGTGTGCCGCTGCCGCGCCGGTACTTCATGCAGAAGACCAGCATCATGCCGAATACGGAGCAGAGGATGAGCAGGATCAGGCAGAACTCGGCGATGTCGATGGTATCGATCAGGCTCGCGGAGAGCGCCGCATTCTTCGGCCAGAAGGGCAACCAGACATGGGACATCAGGCGGGCCTCCGGCGGCTGAGCCTGAATACCATGAAGGCGAGCCCGAAAACGGTCGCGGCGCAGAGTGCGCGCGTCGTGTTGCGGATCGCGAAGCTGTAGCGCCCCGTCCCCGGATCGTAGCAGTAGCAGAGCAGCAGCAGATCGGCGACCGGCGAGGAAATCCGGCCGCGCGCCGCCTCGGTCAGTCCGAGCCGCAGATCGAGCGGACGGAATCCGACCCCGAGGAGGTACCGGGCGATCGTGCCCCGCGGTGTCACGATCATGATCCCCGCGGGATGCGCGAACTGATCGATGGCGGGATCGTAGCGATAGTGAAATCCAACTGCGTCAGCGACGGCGCGAACGGACGCTTCGGGCCCGGTAAGGAAGTGCCACCCGGCCGCGCTGGCGGCGGGAAGGCCGGCCAGGTATTTCATCCGCGCCTCACGCGATTCAGCGGGGCCGTCCCGGGGATCGATGCTGATCGCGACGACCTGATAGTCACGTCCGGCGGTGAGCGGTGTCAGCGCGAGCGCTTTCGCAGTGTGCTCGAGCACGACGCCGCACAGATTGCGGCAGCGCAGATAATCGAGGACCAGGACCACCGGCTCGCCGCGGAAGAAATCGCGCAGGCGAACCCGGCGGCCGGTCCCATCGCGCAGCGTCACTTCCTCGGGGAGGGGCGCCCCCATGTGTTGCTTGAAGCCAAGATCGCGGATGTCGGCCGGGAGCAAGGAGGAATGGATCGTCGGGGAGGATTCTGCCGCGGGGCGAGCCTGCGGGGACATTCCCATCGATCCGGGGGGATGCGCGAGGGCGGCGGCACCGATGGACGCGCCGAGCAGAGTTGCGAGGAGCGTTGCGCGTCTCATGGTGCGTGCTGCGGAACACGCGGTTGCGCGGTTTGCTGCCGCTCCTGCGCAGAAGACTCCTGCGGGAACCCGGGAATACCTGTGCGGGCGAGTCGCTCCATTGCAATTTCGATGGGAACATGGGCGATGCCGTGCTCACGATCGACCCATCCATAAGAGTTGAGCAGGTGCCGCTCCTTCCTGACATAGGCTGCGAGATCGGCCTCGGGATCCGTCTGTAATCGCGGCTGCGGCGGCGTGATCGACAGATGCCGATCCACGTCGCCGCGCGCGCGGGGGAAGGCCCCGATCATGATGAGCGGCGCCACTCCAAGCAGCAGCAGGACCCCCAGGGCAACGATGGCGACCGCGGAAAGCGACAGGTCGCTGCGCTCGTGATCGACTTCCGGATTGCGCCGCACGCTGTCGGATTCAGGCATGGGCCGCCTCGCGGTGCTCCGCGCGAATCCGATTCCGCAGGACGCTCAGGGCGCGCGCCAGCGCGAGCAGCCACAGGCCGCCGACGCACACCATCACCGCCGGATCGAGCCACGAGAATCCCGTCTTGCGAAAGCCCGGCAGGATCAGCCACCAGACCTGCACGAGATCGGCCAGCAGCAGCAGCCCGCACACCGCGCCGACGAGCCTGGGATTTCTCTTGGCCGGAGACCAGATGAGAACGATGAAGGGCACGAAGAAGTGGGCTGCCGCGAGCGCATAGATGACACTCCCCCACGGTGAATCCCATCGCTCGATGAACCAGTGAATCTCCGAATGCAGGTTCTCCTCCCAGATGATGAGCCACTGACAGAACGAGGTGTATGCCCAGAAGACGATCACCGCGACGAGTACAGCGGCCAGCGAGGCAAGGCTCCGGTCGAAGGAATTCTCCCGCGCATGCGTTGCGCTGCGCGCCGACCGCCCACCGCTCGTGGAACACGCGCCGGCCACCAGCAGCACGAGCGCGCACGAAATCGCCGCGATGAACTGACCCGAGCCGACGACCATGCCGTAGATGGAGGAGAACCAGTCGGGCTCGGTCGACATCAGCCAGTCGATTCCTGCATAGGTCAGGGAGTAGCCCATGAGAAGGACGCCGACTCCGCTCAGCCACTGATAGCCCTTGGGCGCGCCGCCATCCGGCGCGGAACGCCGCAGTACCCGCCAGGCCGCGAAGCCCACCCAGATGAGGAAATACAGCCCGGCGCGGACGAAGAAGAACTCGCGGTTGAGATACCAGCCGTTGTGCAGCTTCGCGGCGACTCGAGCATGCGTCCACGGATAGAGGGTGGACATCCCCCCGATGATCGGCAGGTAGAGCACCAGGAAAAGCGGAATCGTCGCCGCCATGGCGGTGAGCGGCAGCCGTGCGAGCGGACCCCAGCGTCCACCTGTCAGATCCCAGATGAGGAGCAGCCCCAGCGCCCCGGTTGGCATCGACAGCCAGAAGTAAAAACCGGCGAGCCAGGCGGGAAAGAACGTCTGCGGCGCATAGAGATAACCCCAGATGGCCGCGCCGCCGCCGACGACAGTGGCGATCGCACCGCTGGCGACGAGGAATGTGGTGGCTCGATCCCGGCTCATCTGAGCGCCGCCCGCTCTGCGGGTGTGAGCTGCGATACCGGCACATCCTCGGCAGCCTGCAGCGCGCGGATGTACGCAATGATGGCCCAGCGATCCTCGGGCGAGACGCGCTGCGCATAGGAGTACATCACACCGTAGCCGTTCGTGATCACATCGTAGTAATGCTGTATGGATGCCTTGCGCAGCCGATCGCTGTGGTAGGACGGCGGCGCCGGAAAGCCGCGCTGCACGACCATCCCGTCCGCGAAACCGGCGAACCCGTGGCAAACCGAGCAGTCGATGTTGAATCGCTGCCGCCCGCGCTCGAGCAAGGCCAGGGTGACGGGGGGCGGCGGAGGTTCGGGCCGCTGATCGCGTGCGACCGTGCCGGGCGGATTACGCAGCGGCGGCAACGGGTTGGATGCGGCGGGGTACACCTCGTAGGGATTGACCTTCGGCTGATTCGCCATGTTGTCGCAGCCAGCTGCGAGCAACGCGAGCAGCAGCGCGAGTCCGATGGCGCGCACCTGGGGCCGGCGCCTCACGCGGGCACCTCCGAGGTCGCGACGGCATCATGGCGGGCGAAGATCTCGCGAAGGCGCACGGCGTCGTACCGCGCATCCGCGGCCTCGACACAGACGAAGAACCGGTCCTGTGTCGCACGCTCGAAGTTCGGCGCGGCGAAAATCGGCTGATGCAGGCGCGGCAGCCGGCAAGTGGCGAGAAAGGCGAAGAATCCGCAGTAAACCGTGAAGAGGGCACAGATCTCCCATGCCGAGGGAATGAAGCCCGGCCAGCCGTTGAGCGGGCGTCCGCCGACATTGATCGGGAAGTCGATGACGGCATCCCAATACTGGAGGAAGTAGCCCCAACAGGCGCCGACGATCGCCGCGGCGAACATGATCGCGGTGATGACGATGCCGCGCCGCGTGGGCGTCGCACGCTCGATGTCTTCGAGCGGCGCGGGACCGTAGACGTCCCAACGAGCGAAGCCCGCCTCGTGCAGCTCGCGCGCGACGGCGGCGGCCTCCCCGCTCGTCCGGAACTCGCCGATCAGGCCGTAGAATCCTGTCACGCCCGGTTACCTTTCGAGGCTTCGCTGCCGCGCCGCTTGTGGATGATCTCGCGGATCTCGAACATCGAGACGACGGGCAGCAGCCGGATGAAGGCGAAGAAGCCGAACATCGCCATTCCCGCGGAGCCGATGAGGATCGCCCAATCCCAGAAAGTGCCGCCGAACCAGCCCCATTTGGACGGCATGTAGTCCTGCGCCAGCGCGCTGACGACGAAGTTGTACCGCTCGATCCACATGCCGGCGACGATGCCGATCGAGATCAGCTCGAGGGCGATCTTGTTGCGGCGGACCAGGGGCAGCCACAGTAGCTGCGGGACGAAGATGTTGAGCGTGTTGCGGGCCCAGAATGTCGCGCCGTAGTGGCCGAAGACGCTTCCCAGGTATTCCGTGACCTTCGTCGGGTCGCCTGTGTAGAAGGGCTCCATTGCCTCCAGCAGATAGCAGTAGGCGAGCATCAACCCGGTCGCGAGCATGAGCTTCGCGATCACGTCCAGATGACGCTCGGTGACGATCCGCTCGAGCGAGTAGAAGCGGCGCAGCGGGATCATGAGCGCCAGCACGACGGCCCAGCCGGAGTAGAGTGCGCCGATGAAGAAGTAAGGCGGCCACTGCGTCGAGTGCCAGCCACCGATGAGGCCCGCCGCGAAGTCGAGGCCGACGATGCTGTGCACCGACACGACCATCGGCGCCATGATGCCCGCCATGACGAGGTACGTGGCCTTGTACCCGTGCCAGTCGCGGGCCGACCCGCGCCAGCCGAGCGCGAGAATGCCGTAAAAGATCTGTTGCCAGCGCTTCGTCGCCCGATCGCGCAGCGTCGCGCAGTCGGGGACCAGGCCGATGTACCAGAAGACGATCGAGTTCAGGATGTAGCAGAGCAACGCGAAGAAGTCCCAGAGCAGCGGGCTCAGGAACTGCGGCCACACACCCATCACCGTGGAATACGGAAAGAGCCAGTAGAAAAGGCCCTGCCTGCCGAGGTGCAGGATCGGCATCATGCCGGCCGCTGCAGCGGCGAACAGCGTCATGGTCTCGGCAGTGCGATTGACGCCGTTGCGCCAGTCAGACCCTATCAGGTAGAAGAGCGAGGAGATGAAGGTCCCGCCGCTTGCAATCCCGATCCACCAGACGTAGTTCGCCAGCGCGAAGCCCCACGCGACCGGGATGTTGACGCCCCAGACACCCACGCCGCCCACGAAGGTCCAGACACACGCGATGACGAAGAGGATGAGGCCCGCGGCCGAGATGCCCGCGCCGACGTACCACCAGCGCGGGGTCGGTCTCTCGAGCACCAGGTCGCTCAGCGTCGCGCTGACGGAGGAGAAATCCTGTTCCGGTCCGATAACCGGACCGTCATAGCCGAGCTCCGCCGCACGCTCAGGCATGCTCGCCCTCCGCGGGATCGCCCAGGGCGGGATTGCGATTGCGGATCAGCGCCTCGTAGGTCGTCCGGGGCCGCGTGTTGAGCTCGCCCAGCATCGCGTAGTCGAGAGGGCTGGCCTTGCGCCGGGAGACTGCGCTGTGCCGATCGTTCTGATCGCCGAAGACGATGGCCTGGGTGGGACATGCCTGTTGGCAGGCGGTCACGACCTCGCCGTCGCGGATCCCCCGATTCTCCCGGTCGGCGATGATCATCGCCGTGCGCGTACGTTGCACGCAGTAGGTGCACTTCTCCATGACGCCGCGGGCGCGGACGGTCACCTCGGGATTCCAGGACTCGCGGGGCCGCGGGTCCGAGGCGCTGTAGTCGAAGAAATTGAAGTGCCGGACCTTGTACGGGCAGTTGTTGGAGCAGAACCGTGTGCCGACGCAACGGTTGTAGACCATGACATTGACGCCCTGCGAATCATGCACCGTCGCGTGCACCGGGCAGACCACTTCGCAGGGCGCGTTCTCGCACTGCATGCATGGCACCGGCTGAAACACCAGCTCTGGGCTCTCGAGCGGGCCTTCGTAGTACCGGTCGATGCGCAACCAGTGCATCTCGCGATTGCGCGAGACCTCTGTCCTGCCTACCACCGGACTGTTGTTTTCGGCCTGGCAGGCCGTGACGCAGGCGTGGCAGCCGATGCAGGCATCGAGATTGATGCTCATGGCCCAGGCGATGCCGGGATACGGATGGCTCGGGTAGAGCGACTCGCGGGACGGGGCGTAGCCGAGGAAGCGCGGATTTTTCAGGAACCCGGCCAGCGAGCCTTCGCGGACGAGATCGCGGCCGAGCGTGCGCCCCTCGTGCTGGATCACCGCGAACTCGTGCCGACCATCGAGCTTGCGCAGGATCGCGCCTGACGCATGCCAGGGTGACGCCCGGGTACGCAGCTCAAACGCGTTGAACCCGACGCCCTCGCCGACCGGCCCCGTGCGCCGGCGGCCATACCCAAGCGGCAGCGTCACGCAGTCGTCCGCCTGACCGGGCAACACCCATACCGGCGCGCGGGCGAGCCGGCCGTCGAGTCGGATCTCCACGACATCCGCGGTCTCGAGGCCGAGCCGTCTTGCGGTACGCGGGCTCAGCAGCGCCGCGTTGTCCCAGGTGAGGCGTGTCAACGGCCGGCCCATTTCCTGCAGCCAACCATTGTCCGCGAAGCGTCCGTCCCAGAGATAGGAGTCGGGGCGGAAAAGGACGGTGAGCCCATCGGCGCGCGTCGCCGCGCCGTCCAGCGATTCGAGGGTACGCGCGAGATCGGCCCGCGGCTGGATGTCGATTCGCCGCGCGGCCGTGTCACGTACGATGCCGGCGCGCAGCGCATCCGTCCAGTAGGCATCGAAATTCCCGACAGCCGCGTCCCGGGCCCTCGCCTGCCAGTACTCCTGCACGATGGCGCGACCGTCCGGTGTGATCTGCCCCGAGAACAGGGCGAGCAACTCGTGCGCTGAATGGCGCTCACCGCGAGGGAGCATCTGTGGTTGCTGGATGCTGATCGTGCCGTCGAATGCGCGCACGTCGCTCCAGGCTTCGTATTCGTGAGTGCGCGGCACGTGCCAGTGGACGGCCTCAGCCGTCTCATCGGCGTACTCGCCCAGATAGATCGACAAGGGGACGGTGCGCAGCGCGCGCGTGAAATCGAGGTCGGCGGCCGCTCCGTACACCGGATTGTCAGCGAGGATGATCAGCGTGTCGACCTGCCCGCGCGACATCGCATCCGTGAGGTCACTCAGGGAGCCTCCATCCTGCGGCGGCGGCGCAACCGGATCGATCATCGCGAGAGTTTGTCCGTGAGCGCCCAGCGCGTGGTTGATTGCCGCGCCGAGCGCGTGGACGGACGCCTCCTGTGAGGCGCCGACGTGGACCAGAGCCCGGCCTTTCGCCCGGCGAAGATCCGCGGCGATCGCATCGAGTGTCTGCGCGTGCGGACCGGCCGCCCGCGCCCACTCGGATGGTCCGGCGCCGACACTGCCTGCGAGACGGCGCATCGCCGCCGCAATCGCGGGGGGTGCGAGCGCGAGCCGATGATCGGCCTTTGCGCCCGCGAGCGTGGGAGTACTCTCGAGCGCATACAGCCGGCTCATCCGCTCTTTCACCTCCGCCGCACGGCGTCGCGAGGCAAACTCGCGCGCGAAGCGGAGATGGCCGGGAGCGGACTCGAGGAAATCGCTCTCCACGGCCAGTATCACGTCGGCCGCGGCGAAATCGGGCACCAGATCGAGCGCTCGCCCGTACGCCAGTTGCGCTCCGGCGTGCGTCCGCCCGCGGTCGATGGCTTCCCACTGATACCAGGTGAGCGCGGGGTACTCGCGCCGCAACTCGCCGATCTGCGCGAGGAGCGTGGGCGAGGTGACGGTGCCGGTGAGGAGCGCGAGACCGCGTCCCCGACTGGCGAGCAGCGCTCGCCGCCGCTCGATCACGGCCGTCGTGAATGCCGACCACGGTGCGATTGCGCCGTCCCGCGTAACCGTATCGGCGCGAAATGGATTGTAGAGCTCCAGGATCGAGGCCTGGCCTATCGCACTCGTCGCCCCGAGGCTCGCGGGATGATCGGGGTTACCCTCTATCTTGAGCGGCCGCCCCATCTCATGTTTGACGAGCACACCCGTGCCATACCCCTGCAGCGCGGTCGCGGTTGCGAAGTAGCGCGACCGGCCGGGCACGATACCGGGGGGCTGAGCGACGTAGGGCTGACGGTCGCGCGGCACGACCTCGGCGCCGCAGGCGGCAAGGCCCATCAGAGCCATCGAGGCGGCCGTCAGTTGGAGGAAGCGGCGGCGGTCCACGGACCGCTCCGCCAGCGCCGCGAATGAGGGAAATTCCCGGCGCGCACGCTCGAGGAAGTCAGGCGAATCCGCCAGCTCCTCGATGCGCCGCCAGAAGATCGGGCCGCGCCGCTCGCGGCGGCTCTTGTCGGGATCGTCTGTCATCGGTGGCACACGGAGCAGTCGCTGAGGGTCTGCGGATGAATGTGGTAGAGGGCCATGAGCTCCTTGCCCGAAGGAGTCGCCGCGGTGCGGTGCCAGTGCGGATCGAATACCGCCTGCAGCGGGCGAAGATGCGGCGCCGGATTGCGATGGCAGGCGAGGCACCAGCTCATGTACAGAGTGGTCGCCTTGTACGTGAGGGGCATGTCGCCGATCGGCCCGTGACACTCTGTGCAGCCGACCCCTTTGGCGATGTGGATGCTGTGATCGAAGAAGACGTAGTCGGGCAGCGTGTACACGCTGCGCCAGCGCAGCGGTTTGCGCTCGGCGAGACTGCGGCGGACCGGTTCGAGGATGGCCGCGTTGGTCCACACCTGGGAATGGCACGTCATGCAGGTCTCGGTCGGCGGCATGCCGGCGTTGCTGGCGTACTCGACCGAGTCATGGCAGTAGCGGCAATCGATGCCCAGCCCGCTCACGTGATGCTTGTGGCTGAAGGGCACGGGCTGCCGGGGGGTGAAGCTCACTTGATCGTTGTAGTTCATCAGCGGAACGCCCCAGATCAGCAGCAGGAAGCACACCGCGCCGAGTACGAACAGTACCAGGCCGATTTGCACGAACAGGTTCGCCCTGCGCGAAAAGATCGCAGCCATGCCTTCCGTCCGCCGGAATTGATGCGAAACGCCCAACATGCGCGGCAGTTCCGCACTACAACAGCTTGGCAGGAGATCGGTCCGGCACGCTTCCTGCGGCGGGAGCGGCGGAGGTCCCCATGAGCGCATCCGAAGCGCCGCTCGAGCGCATCACCGCGAGAGCCTACAAAATACCCACCGAGCAACCCGAGTCCGACGGCACACTCGAGTGGGACTCGACCACCCTGGTGATTGCCCATGCGCAGGCCGCCGGCCGCCGGGGAATGGGGTTCACCTATGCTGACACGGCGGCGGCGCGGCTGATCGAAGAGCGGCTCGCCCCGCGCCTGGCGGGTCGGGACGCTTTCGCCACGGCGGCATGTTGGGATGAGATGGTGCGCACGGTACGCAATCTCGGCGCGACCGGCCTCTGCTCGATGGCGATATCCGCGGTCGACAGCGCGCTCTGGGATCTCAAGGGAAAGCTGTTGGATGCTCCCGTGGTGAGTCTGCTCGGACAGGCGCGAATTCGCGTGCCCGTCTATGGCAGCGGAGGCTTCACCTCCTACTCGATCGCCCAGCTCGAGAAACAGCTCGGCGATTGGGTCGCCGAGGGCTTGCGCTGCGTGAAGATGAAGATCGGCCGCGAGCCCGGACGGGACGTGGCGCGGATTCGGGCGGTGCGCGACAGGATCGGAGACGGACCGGAGATCTTCGTCGATGCCAATGGCGCTTACTCCCGCAAGCTCGCCCTGCGGCAGGCCGAGTCGTTCGCGGAGCTCGGCGTCACCTGGTACGAGGAGCCGGTCTCGAGCGATGATCTTACCGGTCTCGCTCTATTGCGCGATCGCGTTCCGGCGGGAGTGGAGTTGAGTGCCGGGGAGTATGGTTATGACAGCGCTTACTTCCGCAGGATGTGCGCGGCGGGCGCCGTGGATGTGCTGCAGGCGGATGCCACGCGATGCAAGGGCATTACCGGCTTCATGCGGGCGGCATCGGTAGCGGATGCGTTCCTGTTGCCGCTATCGAGTCATTGCGCGCCATCGCTGCACCTGCACGCCTGTTGCGCCGCGCCGCGCGTGCGGCACATGGAATACTTTCACGACCACGTACGCATCGAGCGCATGTTGTTCGATGGGGCTCTCTCTCCCGTCAGCGGCGAGATCGAGCCGGATCTCGGGCGGCCGGGCCTGGGGCTCGAGCTCAAAGACGCCGACGCACGGCGCTTTGCCGTGTAGCGGACGATCCGCTGGTATAGACTATTGGGTTCCCCTACCCCGGAGTCTCCCAATGGCCATCACCCAGGACAGCGTCGTGACGATTCACTACACCCTGAAGGACGACGCGGGCGAGGTCATCGACAGCTCCGCTTCGGGCGAGCCCCTCGCCTATCTCCACGGCCACGGCAACATCGTGCCGGGCCTGGAGCGGGAGCTGACGGGCCGCAATCCCGGCGACCAGGTCAGTGTCCGGGTCAGCCCCGTGGAAGGCTACGGGGAGTACGACAAGGGCCTGGTGCAGAGCGTGCCGCGCCGCGCGCTGCGCGGCATCAAGGACGTGCGCGCCGGCATGCACCTCCACGCGCAGACCGAGTCGGGCCCGCGAACGCTGACCGTTACGCGGGTGGCCGGTGACATGGTGACGCTCGACGGCAATCATCCTCTGGCGGGCAAACATCTCAACTTCGAGATCCGGGTCGAGGACGTGCGCCAGGCGACGGAGGAAGAGCTGTCGCACGGCCACGTGCACGGGCCACACGGGCACGGACACGATCATTAGCCGGGGACGCGCTATACTTTCGGCCTACCGAGCAGGTCGAGAGTACGTCATCGATGCGACCGCGGACCCGCGCCCCCTCCACACGCTCGCCGCGTGGCAACTCGCTGCGGCTCCACGGCACCATTGCCCGTGACATCGGCGTGCGGATCGTGTCGGGTAAAATCGCTCCCGGCCGGGTGTTGAACGGCGAGATCGAGGCCAGCGAGCGCCTGAACGTGTCCCGTACCGCCTATCGCGAGGCGGTACGCATTCTCGCCGCCAAGGGCCTGATCGAGTCGCGGCCCAAGCTCGGCACCCGCGTGAGCGAGTCGCGCTGCTGGCACCTGCTCGACCCCGACGTCATTTCCTGGATATTCACCGGCACGCCCGATGAGCGGCTGTTGCGTGCCCTGTTCGAGCTGCGCACGATAGTCGAGCCCGCGGCCGCGGCTCTGGCGGCGCAGAAGCGCAGCCCCGAGCAGCTGCAGGCGCTGCAGCGTGCGCTCGAGGAGATGGCCGCCGAGACGCTCGCAGCCGAGCAAGGCCGTCAGGCGGACCGTAACTTCCACTCCACGCTGCTCGAAGCGTCGGGCAACCCCTTCCTCGCCTCGCTCGAGAGCGGGGTTGCCGCGGCGGTGAGCTGGACGACCGTCTTCAAGCAGCGCAAGCGGCCGCTGCCCCGCGACCCTCTCCCTGACCACCAGCGGGTGTACGCCGCGGTGGCGTCGCGGGATGCGCCCGCGGCGCGCGAAGCCATGGCGGAGCTGGTGCACCTCGCCCTGCTGGACACCACCGGCGAGAGCCCGGTCAGCTCACGAGCTGCTCGTCGTGCAGAGCGCCCGTCGGGCGGCAGCCCCAGACCGCGTAAAACAGAATGAAGAGATAACAGGCCCAGGGCAGCAGGTAGGAAAGCTGCAGGCCAATGTGATCCGCGAGCTTTCCTTGCAGCTCCGCGAGCGCGCCCCCGGCGATCGCCATGATGAGAAGGCCGGAGCCCTCCTCGGTCAGAGGACCCAGGCCGCGGATACCGAGCGTGAAGATGGTGGGAAACATGATCGAGTGGCAGAGCCCCACCGCGATGAGACACCACATCGCGAGATGCCCGCTCGAGGTGATGGCGATGCCCGCGAGAGCCAGCGCGCCGATGCTGACGGCTCCGAGCAGCCGGCCGGGCGGTATCCAACGCAGCAGCCAGGCCCCGATGAAGCGGCCCGTCATGGCGCCTCCCCAATAGAGCACCGTGTACTTGCCGGCTTGCTCATGCGTCATACCGCCGATCTCCGGCCGGGAGATGAAGTTGACGAGCGTCGAGCCGATGCCGATCTCGCAGATCATGTAGAGCACGATGGCCGGCACACCGAAGACGAGGTTCCGATGTCGCCAGAGGCTGTGGCTTGCGCGCTCGGCCCGCGCCGCGCGGCGCGTCTCCTTGCCGAGATCGGGCAGGCGCACTCTCCAGACGAGCAAGGCCAGCGCGAGCAGTACGACCGCGATCAGAACGTACGGCAGTTCCACGGTGTGGATGTCGAGAGCGCGCTGCTGCGCGGACAAACTCACCGCGCCATGCGCCGTACCTGAGGCGCTGCGGCCGAAAATGAGGTATGCGCCGAAAAGCGGCGCCAGCGTCGTCCCGAGAGAGTTGAACGCCTGCACCAGATTCAGCCGGCTGGAGGCCGTCTGCGGTGAGCCGATCACGGCCACGTATGGGTTGGCCGCGACCTGCAACAGCGTGATGGACGCGGCAAGCAGGAAGAGCGCCACCAGGAACATGTCGTAGGATTCCAGGATGGCGGCCGGAACGAAGGCCGCGGCGCTTGCCGCCATTCCGATCAGCCCCAGCACCACGGCCAGCTTGTAGCCGGTGCGCTCCAGGACCTTGGCCGCCGGCAGCCCCATGATGAGGTAGCCGAGGTAGAAGGCGAGCTGCACGAGCAGCGACTGTCCGTAGTCCAGTCCGAATGCCGACTTGAAGTGCGGGACCAGCGTGTCGTTGAGGACGGTCGCGAATCCCCAGATGAAGAACACGCCGGTGAGCACCGTGAGTGCGGCGGTGTAGCTCTGTCTCGGCGCAGCCTGATCGGCCGAGAGCCCGGAGCCGCCTGGAAGGTTGACTGCCATTTACGGTTTCCTCAATCCGTCTCCGCTGTCGGCCAGCCGTCACTCGACCAGGCGAGAGGCGCGATCCGCAGCGTCGGTATTCCATGATGCCATGCATCGTAGGCGTGATACACGATGTACTCTCGGGCGCCGTCCCGGAACACACCGCAACCACCCGGTCCGCGCCAACGCTGCTTCTCCTTGAGATCCGCTCTGAGGATCACCGTGCCCCGGCCATCGAGCATCGCGCCGCCGTCGCGGCCCAGGAAGGGACCGGTCACCTCGCGGGCACGGCCGCACGCGGTGTAATAGGTGCTGCGCACGCCCTTGCAGCAATAATCGTAGGACGCGAAAAGATAGTAGAACCCGCCGCGCTGGAACATGAACGCGCCTTCGATCGGGTCCGGCGCGCCGGTGGGCTCGGGCCTGCGGGCAAGCGGATGGACGCGCGGCTCACCGGCGGCGAGCTTGCCCGTCGCCGAGTCGAGGCGCCGCATCCTGATGCCGCCCCAGAAGCTGCCGTAGATGAGCCAGCTGCGGCCCTGCAGGTCCACGAAATGGTTGGGGTCGATGGCGTTGAAGTCACCACCCTCGTGCGACATGAGGACGAGCCCATGATCCTGCCATCGGTACTGCGGCGCGGACGGGTCGAGGGTGGTGTTGGTCGCGAGCCCGATGACCGAACGGTTGGAGCCGAAGGTCGAGACGGCGTAGTACAGGCGGTAGCCGCCGCTGAACGGCGAGACATCGGGAGCCCAGATGCCGCGGGCACCCGGGATCAGCGCGAGAGCCCAAGAGGGAACGGCATCGAAGATCGCGGTGCGCGAGGTCCAATGAACGAGGTCCGGCGAAGTATGCAGCGTGATACCCGGGCTCCCCGGCATGGAGGTTCCGTACAGGTAATACGTCTCGCCCGCTTTGACCAGACAGGGATCGTGCACGGGCGCGATATCGCCCGTCATACGGGCGTTGATCGACTGCCCGCCGGGCGCGGCGGGAGGAGCTTGTGCTTCGCCGCCCGCAAGCAGCCGCGGCGGCCGGCAGAGCAAAACTGCCCCACCGGCCGCCAGGGCGCGCAATACCTCGCGCCGGCTCCGCATTAGGCGTGACATGCGTGTGCTAGAGACGGTACCTGAATCCGATCGCATACGTCTGGTCGAACCGTCTCGTATCACGCGGATAAGCGTACTGCGACCCGAAGTAGTCCTGATAGTAGCTGTTGAGCAGGTTCTTCGCATCGAAGGTGACCGTGAGGCCTCCCAACACATGGTAGCCGACGGACAGGTCGAGCCACGGCTGTGCCTTCGAATGGATCTCCCCCGGCTGCTGACCGCCGCCCGGAGCGGGACCTACGTCGAAACCCGATCGCCAGTTGTAGGCCACCCGCGCCTCGACCGGGCCCTTCTCGTAGATGCCGATGAGGTTATAGGACCACCTGGATATGTTCTGGAACGGACCCGAGATATAGGTGGCGTTCGTCTGCAACCCGAAGCCGCTCCAGATTCCGGGCAGGGAGGTGAAGAACTGCGTGTAGCTCACCTCGGCGCCGTCGATGTGGCCGGCCGGAGCGTTGGTCGGCAGGGTGACCTGATAGGTGATGCCGGCGATCGTCTCCGGAGCGATGGCGTTCTGAATGTAGCCATCGACGCGCCGGTAGAAGAGCGCGGCGGTGAGCGAGTTCTGATGCCCGAAGTAGTCCTCGAGCGACAGATCGACGTTGTCCGATTTCTCGGGGCTGAGGTGGGGATTACCCGAAGTACCGGAGCCGAGCAGCGTCGCCGTGGAGGCCGAGAGCGACAGACCGGGATCGAGCTGCGCGAACTGCGGGCGGGTGACCGTACGGCTGGCCGCAAAGCGCAGGAAAAGATCGTCGTCGAGTTGCAGGCGCGCATTGAGGCTCGGCAGCAGCTCGAGATCGTTCTTGTCGGTCTTCGCGGCCACGTAGTCGAACGTATAGTTGACCTGGTTGGGCGAGGAGACGATGAGCGAGTTGCCCTTCATGCTCGCCTGCGTCTCGACGAGGCGCAAGCCGAAGTTACCGATCAGCGGCAGCGATCCGGGCGTCGCGAAGAAGTTCACTTTGCCGTAGAGCGAGTAGCTGATCTCCCGGTCGTCGAACGACTGCGTCGGATCGGCGGGCGGCGGCGCTCCCGTCGCCGACTGGTCGAATTGCTGGCGCAGGTACCCGATGTTGTCGATGAGCCAGTTCGGGTCCGCATCGAGCCACTGTGAGATGCCGAACCGGCCGTCGAACTGGCTCCCCGAGGTGACGTGGTAGGCCGTCCCCGGGAGGGCGCTGAGCGCCGTGAAGCAGGCCGGCGAGGCGATCGCCGCCGTGAGCGCCGCGAAGGTCGGTGACGACGGGTCGGCCACGCCGCGGCAGTCGAGCCCGCCCTGGTTGTCCTCGCGGTTCTGCGCGAAGCGGTCGGCGAAACGCAATCCCGTCTCGACGGATCTGATCCAGCCGTTGTCGACCTTGAAAGTCAGGTCGCCGCGCCAGTCGGCCTCATTGCCCTTCTGGCTGATCCACTGATCGTAGAGCTGGCGCATGTGGAAATTGGCCGGATCCGTGAGGCTCACGCCCGTCACGTTCATATAGGGCGTGCCCGTGCCGTTGTAGTCGAAGTCCGCGGTATAGCCGTCGGGCGGCGGGTTGTACTCGGTGTCCAGGATGTAGCCGTCCTGACTGAAGTGGCTGTTGGTATAGTCCACCTCGGTCGTGAACTTGACATGATCACCGGTCCAGGACCCGCCGATCGCCGCCTGATAGGTGTCGGTCTTCGGTACGAACGACTGGTCGCTGGTGAGGTCGTAACAGCCGGCGGTGACGGTCTTGACCTCATCGGTGCCGGGAAACACGGTGGCGGTCGCGGGGTTCGCGCAGATCCACGGCAGGCCGACGAAGAAGTCGTCGTTGTTGTTGTTGCGATACCCGGAATAGAAGCCCTCGGCATAGAGCTCCGTGCTGGAATTGGGGCGCCATTGCGTCGCCAGGTCCACCGAAGTGCGCTTGCGGTTGCCGAGGATCGACTGCGCGCCCTCGGTGAGGGGAATGTACGCGGTGCCGCCCGGACCGGTGGACCCGGTCACCGGTCCGATCGGCTGACTGGAGATGTAGTTGTCCAGGATCTCCTCTTTGTACTGATCCCTGGAGTACGACACGTCCGCGAGGACGCCAAACTCGCCCATCGAGGTGTTCCAGCGGTTGCTGAGGAGCAGGCTCGCCCGGGGATCGGTCTTGCCCGAGAGCGAGCTGTGGGTGCCCATCGCCGTGCCGGCGACCTCGAAGCCATTGAAGTCGAAAGGCCGATGGAGCCGCACATCGACCACTCCGGCGATGCCACCCGCGATGTCGGCTGCAGTCGCCGACTTCACCACATCGACGCGGGAGAGGAGCTCGGCAGGGATGTCCTGCAGGTCGACGAACCGCCCGGTCGAGGTGAATATCTCGCGCCCGTTGAGCAGCGTCTCGATGTCGGGCAGGCCGCGGATGAGCAGTTGGTTCGCTTCGGCGGCGTTGCGGCTGATCTGCACGCCGGTGACGTGCTGCAGCGCTTCGATCACGTTGTTGTCGGGCAGCTTGCCGATGTCCTCGGCGACGATCGAGTCCTGGATCTGATCGGCCATCTTCTTCAGATCGAGCGCGGACCCGATGCTGCGGCGTACCCCCGTGACCACGATCTCCTGGAGCTGATCGGTCTGGTCCGAGGGCTGCGGCGCCGCCTGGGCGTCGCACAGATCGGCGCTGGTTGAAGCGATGAGGCCGGCGGCGGCGCACACCAGGGCTTTTCGCAGCTGCATGGTTCTCTCCCCCTTTCTTCAGCTTCGTTGAGACGAACGCGCTTCGAGCTATAACTCATACAATAAGCGAGGCCGGGCCGTTGCACAAGATCGACGCTTGAAATTGTCTGAGCATTGGAAACGGCCCGGATGGCCGGCCGCCGAGCGCTGCGAAGCGAGCCGGGCCGGCTGTTGCGCGGCCGCGACGTCGGCGGCATCCCGGCCTGCGTTGCATTATTGTCTGAGTTAATATAGAGTCAGTCGGCTCCGGGGTACGGTAGCGGCCGTGCGCCCCGGAGTTGGTCAGCCGCAACGACACCATCCGCGTGCCGGTTCGAAAGCGAGGGGCAGTGCAGGCAATTCGTATCGGCATAGTGGGCATCGGCAAGATCGCCCGCGACCAGCACCTTCCCTGCATCGCGGCCAATCCCGCTTTCGCGCTCGCGGCCGCTGCGAGCCGCAATGCGCTGCTGCCGGGAATCGCGAATTTCCGCACGCTCGAGCAGATGCTCGAAGGCGCGCCCGAGCTCGACGCCATCGCCATCTGCACCCCACCGCAGCTCCACTATGAGGCTGCGAGGCTTGCCCTCGAGCGGAGCAAGCACGTGCTCATGGAGAAGCCGCCGTGCGCTTCGCTCGCGCAGCTACGACACCTGCAGGAGCTGGCGGGCGCCGCGCAGCGCACGCTCTATCAGACCTGGCACTCCCGGCACGCTGCGGGCGTTGCCCCCGCCGCTCGGCTGCTCGAGGGCCGCCGCCTGCGAGGCGTGCGGGTGACGTGGAAGGAAGACGTACTCAAATGGCATCCGGGCCAGAAATGGATCTGGCAAGCCGGCGGGTTCGGCGTCCTCGATCCAGGAATCAACGCGCTGTCCATTCTGACACGACTGATCGCCGAGCCCATTTTCCCGCGCTCGGCGCTGCTCTCGGTCCCCGCCAATCTCGAATCTCCCATCGCGGCCGAGATCGAGCTCCTGACGGCCAGCGGAGTCGAGATCGGCGTTTCGCTCGATTTCCGCCATACCGGACCGCAGACCTGGGACATCGATTTCGAGACCGATCAGGGTCCCTTCAAACTGTCGGCCGGGGGTGGAGCGCTGACGGTCGGCGGCAAGCCCGCGCCGGCCGAGGCCGGCGAACTGCACGGCGAGTACGGCTCGATCTACCGCACGTACGCGGAATTGATCGCCGCCGGCCGGTCCGAAGTCGATCTGCGCCCGCTCGAGCTCGTTGCGGACATCTTCCTCACCGGCAGGCAGGTCGCCGTGGCGCCGTTCGAGGAGCCAGGCTCGTAGGCGCGGCTGTCATGCGCGAGCCTCATTGGACGGACGGCCAACCGTCGGAATCGAACTGCAGATCGTTCATGCCCAGCGTCGGCGTGCCGTTATTCGCGCCGTCGTAGTAGTGATAGACGATCACGGGTTGAGAACCGGCCAGGAGCACGCTCTGACCGCCGGGTCCGTAGATCGTCCCGTGCGTGCTGAGCAGGATGGTGCCTCCACCGTCGATGAGGTCGATACCGCCGCGGTCGTGGAACGGCCCTGTCGGGCTGGTCGAGCGGCCCACGATGATGCGGTAAGTACTGTTGATGCCCTGACAGCAGACATTGATCGACGCGAAGTAGTAGTAGTGGAGCGCGCCGCCGGCCGTATAGGGGAAGATGAAGGACCCTTCCTCACCCGCGCCCCGCTTGGCAATATCGTAAAGTGTCGTAGTCGAGGCCAGGCGCAACCCCGTGGACGGATCGAGCTGCAGGACGTGGACCCCGTCGTGCCAGGAGCCGAAAGCGAGCCACCGGTTGCCCGCAGTGTCGAGATAGGGCGCCGGATCGATCGCGTTGTAGGTCGTCGTGCAGCCCGAGGCCGTACCGCAGGAGGCGATGACCTTTCCCGTATCCGTCCACGGGCCGCTCGGCGAGGCGCTGGTCGCCAGAGCGATCACGGCGGCCGACTGATCGGCATCGACCGTGGAAGGCGGGTCGTAGATCGGGACCGCATAATACTGATAGTACGTGCCGTCGGCGTACATGACGCTCGGCGCCCACATGTCGGTTCGCCCGCCCGGCCCCGTCGTGTTCTCGCTGGCCCACCAGCCGAAATCCGGCAGGATGTCACCCGCACTTGCCACGGAGAATGTGGCCATATCGGGCGAGCTGGCCAGCGTGTTGTGGGTTCCGTAAAGCCAGAAGACACCCGCGGCGTCCCGGACCATGTCGGGGTCGTGAACATGGATGCCGCTGCCCGTCACGGCGAGCGGCGCGGGATAGGCAGCATCCGCGGTCACGTTGATCGTCCATTCTTGCTTCGAGGAAGAGTCGCGCGTTTCCTGGGTGATCGCGCCCGCGGCGTCGCTCTGCAGGTAAAGGCCGCTGTTGATGTTCTCGATGACGTAATTGCCATCGACGAGCCGGTAGAACGACCATAGGTGATCATTCGTACCGCTGTCGGCCCACTGCACGGCCGACGCGCCAGCCGACGTCGACGCGTTGGTGATGCCAATGACCTGGTGGGTCAGCATGTTCTCGACGTTGTACTCTCCGGAGCCCATCGGCATGGCGTGCCAGCGCTGCGCGCTCGAGCCGTCGTCCGCTGCCGTGTCGATGGCAGCGCCCGCTGCCTGACTCTCGCCCGCAACATCCAGCGTCTGTCCGGTCGAGACATTGACGATCTCGAGCTGATGGCCGCTGTCCATGCCGGCCAGAACGGGGGGCGGCGTGCTGGAGGAAACGCCGCCCGCGCCTGCCGGGCCGCCGCCGCCGCAACCCGAAAGGGTTGCGCCCAGGGCGAGCGCACCCGCCATCAGCAAAGCTGCTGCCCGGGCACGGGTATGGACGGCAGGCACCCGCATGGACTCCCTCATGAACCGGCTCGCGCGTTCGCTTATTGTCTGAGTATATCGTTTCCCGGTTTATTCTCAGACAATATCCGGGGAGATGCAATAGCGGGTCCGCTGAGACGGGCGTCGTGGTAGTATTGTCTTAGTTATTTAAGGCAGCCAAGCGCACCCAGGTGAGATTGAGCGATCAGCGATCGAAGCCGGCGAGGGCTCTGAAGACCCCGCGCGGCATCAAGGGAGGCCGGGCGCTGCGGCTGCACGGCACCATCGCCCGCGACATCGGGGTGCTGATCGTATCCGGACGCATCGCGCCGGGCCGGGTGCTGGACGGCGAGATCGAGGCGAGCGAGCGGCTCGAGGTATCGCGCACGGCCTACCGCGAGGCCGTGCGCATTCTCGCGGCCAAGGGCCTGATCGAGTCGCGGCCGAAGATCGGCACTCGCGTGAGCGAGCCACGGCACTGGCACCTGCTCGACCCCGATGTGATCTCGTGGATTTTCAGCGGCACACCCGACGAGCGACTGTTGAGTGGGCTTTTCGAGCTGCGCACCGTGGTGGAGCCGGCGGCCGCCGCGCTCGCCGCCCAGCGGCGCACGGCGGAGCAGCTGCAGGTCATGCGCCAGGCCCTCGACACCATGGCTGCCACCTCACTGGCGGTGGATGAGGGTCAACAGGCAGACTGTGAGTTTCACACGGCCCTGCTCGAAGCGTCCGGCAATCCGTTTCTCGCCTCACTGATAAGCGGTATCGCCGCCGCCGTCACGTGGACTACGATCTTCAAGCAGCGAAAACGACCCCTGCCCCGCGATCCCATGCCGGATCACGAGCGGGTGTACGACGCCGTGGCATCCCGGGACGTGACGGCGGCTCGCGAATCCATGGCCGAACTGGTGCGCCTCGCCTTGCTGGACACCACCGGCAAAACGCCGGTCGGCTTACGGGCGGCCCGTCGTGCAAAACCGGGCGGAGGACGGCCCCGGACCGCGCACTACCGAATGAACAGGTGAGCTCGTGCCGCCAGAAGCGCATTTCCGACCGAGGAGGTTGCATGTCGTTGCGGCTGGTGCAGGTTGAGCTTGGCGACGGGGCCCGCGGCGTGGCGGCGCTCGAATCCGGCCGGTTTCCATCGGCCGGGGTTCGCGCTGTCAGGCTCGCCGGTGTCACTTCGCTCTACGAGCTCGCGATGCGGGCAATCGCCGATGATCGCTCACTGGAAGAGGTTGCCAACGGGTGTCGGACCGCGGAGGTCCTCGAGGTCGGCGGCAAGGGCTCGGCCGTCCGTCTGCTGCTGCCGATCGAGCATCCGGATCCGGCGCATCTGTATCTCACAGGGACTGGGCTGACACATCTCGGGTCGGCGGAGAGCCGCGACAAGATGCATGCGCTCGCCGCCGCGGCGGACACCCAGACCGACTCGATGCGAATGTTTCTCGACGGGGTGAAAGGAGGCAAGCCCGCGGGCGGCGGCGTCGGCTCGCAGCCGGAGTGGTTCTACAAGGGTGACGGCTCGAGCGTTGTCGGGACCGGAGCGCCGCTCGAAATGCCGGCCTTCGCGCTCGATGGCAGCGAGGAGCCGGAGATCGCCGGCATCTACGTGATAGGCCCGCGCGACGAGCCGCGTCGGCTCGGATTCTGTCTCGCCAACGAGTTCTCCGATCACGTGACGGAGCGGCAGAATTACCTCTGGCTCGCTCATTCGAAGCTGCGCCCCGCCGCCCTGGGGCCGGAGATCCTGACCGGGCCGCTGCCCGCCGATGTGCGCGGCGTCAGCCGCATCGTGCGCGGCGAGCAGGTCGTCTGGGAAAAGCCCTTTCTGACTGGCGAGTCGAACATGTCGCACGCCATCGCCAACCTGGAGCATCACCACTTCAAGTACGGCAGCTTCCGCCGCCCCGGCGACGTGCACGTGCACTTCTTCGGCACGGCGACCCTGTCGTTCTCCGAGCAGGTGCGGCTCGAGCCGGGCGACGTGTTCGATATCAGCGCCGATGCCTTCCTGCTGCCGCTGCGCAACCGCCTGGCGCGTGCAGCCGCAAAAAACTTCGCCGTCCGGCCGTTGTAACCGGGAGTGACGGGTGAGATCAGCGCAGCGACGCCGTCTCGCGGCCTCCCTGCTCGCTGCGGGCGCCGCCCTCGCCTGCCTGCCGCCGGCCGCGCCCGCGGCGGTTGTACCCACCGCGCCGCCCATGGGCTGGAACAGCTACGACGCCTACGGCACTACGATCTCGGAGGCGCAATTCCGAGCCAACGCGCGCTGGATGAGCCGCCATCTCGCGCGCCGCGGCTGGAGCTATGCGGTCATCGACATGGAATGGTTCGTGCGCAATCCCACGCCCTCCGGCAGTGCCGCCGGTGCGGTCTTCGTCCTCGACGAGTACGGGCGCTACGTTCCCGCACCCAACCGCTTCCCCTCCGCCGCCGGCGGCGCAGGCTTCAAGCCCCTCGCCGACTACGTGCATTCCCTGGGACTGAAGTTTGGCATCCATATCCTGCGGGGCATCCCGCGTGCAGCAGTGGCCGGAAATCTACCGATCGAGGGCTCGCCCTACACTGCCGCGCAGGCCGTCAACGTCCATGCAACCTGTCCGTGGAACCCCGACAACTACGGCGTCGATCCGAGCGGGCCGGCCGGACAGGCCTATTACGACTCCATCGCGCGTCTCTACGCGTCCTGGGGCGTGGACTTCGTCAAGGCCGACTGCATCGCAAGCCATCCCTATGCGGGTGAAGAGATCCGCATGCTGTCGACGGCGCTCGCGGCCAGCGGACGGCAGATCGTCCTCAGCCTCTCGCCCGGACCGGCTCCGGTCAGCGGGCTCACGGCGCTGCGGCGGTATGCGGCGATGTGGCGCATCTCCAACGATGTCTGGGATCTCTGGCACAGCGCCGTGGACTACCCCCAGGGCGTGACCGATCAGTTTGCGCGCGCCGCGCGCTGGGCGCCGCTCGCCGAGCCCGGCCACTGGCCCGATGCGGACATGCTGGCGCTCGGCTATCTCGGGCCCGCGCCCGGCTGGGGCAAGCCACGCGCGAACCGCCTCACGCATGCGGAGCAGCGGACCTATCTCACCCTGTGGTGCATCGCGCGCTCACCCCTCTTCATGGGCGGCAATCTCACCCGCGCGGACCGCTGGACCGAGGATCTGCTGACCAATCCCGAAGTCATCGCGGTGGACCAGCACGCCGCCCAAGCCCACGAGGCTCTCGCGCGCGACGGGTTCGTCGTCTGGCTCTCGCGCCCGGATTCGGGCGGCGGTTGGTATCTCGCGGCATTCAATCTGCGCCCGCGTCGGCGGACGCTCACGGTGAGTTGGCGGGCACTCGGTCTGCCGCCGGCTGCTTATGGAATGCGTGATCTCTGGCAGCATCGCGATCGGGGAGCCGCCACCTCGCTCACGGTCCGCCTCGACGCCCACGGGACGGCGCTCTATCGGCTGCTGCCTCGCTAGCCGCGGACGACTTGCCTTTGCGGCCAGGTTTTGCGAAATTGTCCGAGTATTGACAAGAACAACTGGAGCGCATCACGATGTCATTGCTCAGAACGGCCCTGATCGCCACGCTTTGCTCGAGCGCGGTCGCCGCGATCTCCGACGCCGGCGCCGCTCAGGCGCGGCGCACCGCTTTCGGCGCGCTCGCCGATGGAACCCGGATCGAGGCGGTGGACCTCACCAGCCAGGCGGGCGTCCGGGCGCGGATCATCACTCTGGGGGCGCGCATCCAATCGCTCTATACCCCGGACCGGTCGGGCAAGCTGACCGACATCGTCCTCGGTTTTGACAGCCCACAGCAGTACTTCGACGACGGCAACTACTTCGGCGCCACCGTCGGCCGCTTCGCCAACCGCATCGGCAAGGGGCGCTTCACCCTGGACGGTCACACCTATCAGGCTGCCATCAATGACCACGGCAACAGTCTGCATGGCGGCACCCGCGGCTTCGACAAGCGGGTGTGGACGATCGAATCCGTCCACAGCGGCCGCAGCGCCTCGGTCGTCATGTCGTATCTAAGTCCGGACGGCGAGGAAGGTTACCCGGGCAACCTGCGCGTGACCGCCACCTATACGTTGGCGGACAGTGGCGAGCTGCGCATCGACTACCGCGCGACCACGGACAAGCCGACGATCGTCAACCTCAGCGGCCACTCCTACTTCAACCTGGCATCGAGCCCCGAGCACTTCTCCACGATGCGCGATCTGCTGCAGATCAATGCATCGAGCTATACGCCCGTGGACGACGTTTTGATCCCGACCGGAACGATCGCGCCCGTCGCGGGTACGCCGTTCGATTTCCGCAAGCCCACGCCCATCGGCCTGCGCATCCGCGATGGCCGCGACACCCAGCTGCGTTATTGCCATGGCTATGACATGAACTTCGTGCTCGACGGCCGCCCGGGCACGCTCCGGTTGGCGGCGCGCGTGGCGGATCCCCGCTCCGGGCGGGTGCTCGAGGTCTACACCACCGCCCCGGGGGTGCAGTACTACTCCGGCAATTTCCTGACCGCCACTTTCGCGGGCAAGCACGGCATCACCTATCGGCAGGGAGATGCCGTGGTGCTCGAGCCGCAGGACTTTCCCGACGCGCCCAATCACCCCAACTTTCCCTCGCCGCGGCTCGATCCCGGCGCTACGTACCACAACGTCATCGTGTACCGGTTCTCGGTGAGGAAATAGCCGATGTTCTCCCCCTCGCGACGCCGCTTCCTGCGCAATGCCTCCCTCGCCAGCCTCGCCGCTCCGGCGGGGCTCCACGGCCGACTGGCGCTCGGCGCAACCTCGGCTGCGCGCACGCAGATCTACGTGGACTCCCGCAGAACGGTCGCCGACCTCGATCGGCGCCTCTTCGGCTCTTTTCTCGAGCATCTGGGCCGTGCCGTCTACGACGGCGTCTATGATCCGGGCTCGCCGCTCGCCAATTCGCAGGGATTTCGCACCGACATCCTGGATCTCGTGCGCAAGATCGGGGTGCCGATCATCCGGTACCCGGGCGGGAATTTCGTCTCGGGATACAACTGGCTGGACGGCATCGGCCCGATGAAGGACCGCCCGCGCGTTCTCGACAAGGCGTGGAACGCCCTCGATACCAACCGCTTCGGCACCGACGAGTTCATGTCGTGGTGCAAGGCGGCCGGCACCGAGCCACTGATGGCCGTGAACCTGGGCAACGGGACGCCGGAACAGGCGGCGGCGCTGGTGGAGTATTGCAATGTCGCGGGCGGCACGAAGTGGAGCGATCTGCGCCGCGCGAACGGCCATGCCGACCCGTACAAGGTGCGACACTGGTGCCTGGGCAATGAGATGGACGGTCCGTGGCAGATCGGGCATTCGACCGCCCAGGCCTATGGATACAAGGCCGCGGATGCGGCGCGGCAGATGCGGGCGGTCGACCCCACGGTCTACCTGACGGCGAGCGGCTCCAGCAACACCGACCTGCCGACATATCTGCAATGGGATCGCGAGGTTCTCGAGCAGTGCTACGAGCTGGTCGATGGCTTGTCGATTCACCAGTACTTCGGCAACGACCCGCAACAGACGGGCGGCAGCAGCGCCAAGTATTTGGCGCTCAATCTCGCGATGGACCGCCAGATCTCCGATACGATCGATGTGTGCGACTACGTGCGCGCGCGCAAGCGATCGCCCAAGACGCTGTGGATTTCCTTCGACGAGTGGAACGTCTGGTACCGCAAGCACGACTTCGATGGCCGCCATCAGGTGGCGCCGCACCAGCTCGAGGAGGTCTACAACCTCGAGGATGCACTCCTGGTCGGCGGACTCCTCAACACGCTGATGCGGCGCGCGGACCGCGTGAAGATCGCCTGTCTGGCGCAGCTCGTCAACGTGATCGCGCCGATCATGACCGATGAGAAGGGCTACTACCTGCAGACGATCTACCATCCGTATCGCTGGGCGCTCGAGTTCGCCCGCGGCGCGGTGCTCGATCTGCTGGTGAATGCGCCGACCTACAGCGTGCCGGACATGCGGCCGGTTCCGTATATCGACGCCGCCGGCACCGTGTCGCCGCAGACCGGCGAGACCTCGCTTTTCCTTCTCAACCGCGATCTGGAAGCGGCGCGCGAGGTCGAGATCGTGTGGGAGGGCCAGCCTCCGGGTGAAGTGCGGTCCGCGCTCGTCCTCACGGGCGACGACCTCAAAGCCGTCAACAGCTTCCAGAGTCCCCATCGGGTGCAGCCCGACTCTCTGCCGAAGCCCGGCACCCGCAAACGACGCACCACACTCCAGTTGCCACCGAGGTCCTACTCCGTCATTCAGTGGCACACCTGACGATACGGTAGCGCTACCATTTCTGCTACCATCGGTCACCCAGTCTGATACCCGAAAAAAGGGGTGGCCCATGAAGATCCGGTCCCACACCCGGCAGCCGGCGATGTTGCTTGCCGCCTTGGCATTGCTCGCCGCCGGTACGCATGCGGCAGGCGCCGCGACACCAGCGTACCTCAATACCCACCTGTCGCCGACGATTCGCGCGGCGGATCTGGTCCACCGCATGACGCTGCAGGAGAAAGTCTCGCAGCTCGTCAACGGTGCCCGGGCGATCCCGCGGCTCGGAGTGAAATCATACAACTGGTGGAGCGAGGCGCTGCACGGCGTCGCGGTAGACGGGACCACGGAATTCCCGGAGCCCATCGGCCTGGCCGCCACTTTCGACGTCCCGGGCATTCACGCGATGGCCCACGACATCGGAATCGAGGGACGGGTGGTGAATGCGCAGGCGGTGCGCGCGGGCGGCTCGACCATCTTTCACGGCCTCGACTTCTGGTCGCCGAACATCAATATATTCCGCGATCCCCGCTGGGGCCGCGGCCAGGAGACCTACGGCGAAGACCCCTTTCTCACGGCCCGGATGGCCGTGGCTTTCGTCACCGGGATGCAGGGCTCGGATCCGCGCTATTACCTCACCATCTCCACACCCAAGCATTTCGTCGTACACAGCGGTCCTGAACCGACGCGTCATTTCACTGACGTCGATGTCAGCAAACACGACATGGAAGATACGTATTTACCCGCGTTCCGCGCTGCCGTCGTGGACGGTCATGCCGGATCGGTGATGTGCGCCTACAACGGCATCAATGGCCAGCCGGCGTGCGCCAACGAATTCACCCTGCAACATACGCTGCGCAGCGCCTGGCAGTTCCAGGGCTACGTGGTGTCGGACTGCGACGCCGTCCGCGACATCTTCAGCGGTCACCACTACCGCTCGAGCCAACCGCAGGCCTCGGCGATCTCCCTCGAGCGCGGCATGGACAATGAATGCGCCGACTTCGGTGAGCCCAGCGGCGACAGTGACTACAAGCCGTTCCTCACCGCCGTGCAGCAGGGCTACCTGTCCGAGAGCGCCATCGATACGGCGCTCGTGCGCCTGTTCACGGCACGCATCCGTCTCGGCATGTTCGATCCGCCGTCGATGGTGCCGTACGACAGGATTCCCGCGAGCGAGCTCAACAGCCCGGCACACCGCCAGCTCGCGCTGCGCCTCGCGGACGAGTCCATGGTGCTGTTGAAGAACGATGGCGTGCTGCCACTGAAATCCGTCAAGCGCATCGCCGTGGTCGGCCCGCTCGCCGACCAGACTGCGGTCCTGCTCGGCAACTACAACGGCCATCCGACGCATACCGTGACCTTGCTCGAGGGGATGAAGGCCGCATTTCCCAAAGCCACGATCACTTACGTACCGGGAACGCAATTCCTGTCCAATCGGGGTACTCCCGTGCCCACCTCTGCCCTCACGACACCGGATGGCAAGCCTGGCCTGCGGGCCGCCTATCGCGCCGGCGTCGGCATGGCGACAGCCTCCACGCCGCTCGCCTCGCGGGTCGAGTCCACGGTGGATCTCAACGCGGCCGACCTGCCCGCCGCGGTTCCGAAAGACTCCGCGTTCACCACCGAGTGGACCGGTTTCATCGATCCGCCCCGGAGCGGCGACTATCTCCTCGGCGTCAAGGCTGATGGTTTCGCCCAGGTCACTGTGGGTGACGTACAGGTCGTGCGGATGTACATCGAGGCCTCCAACATGAGTCCGGTACACCTCGAGAAAGGACATCCGGTGAAGCTGGACGTGGTCTACGGTCGCCGCGGCGACAGGCCCGAGGCGCAGCTGATCTGGGCCCCCGTGAACAACACGCCCGATCCGGCGGCGCTGGCCGCGGCGAGGAATGCGGATGTCGTCGTCGCGGCCGTCGGGATTACGAGTCGCCTGGAAGGCGAGGAGATGCCGGTCCATGTGCCCGGATTCCTCGGCGGCGATCGCACCGATCTCGAGATCCCGGAGCCGGAGGAGGCCCTGCTGCGAGAGGTCGCCACCGCTGGTAAGCCGCTCGTCGTCGTGCTGATGAACGGCAGCGCCCTGGCGGCCAACTGGGAGAAGGAGCACGCCAATGCCATCCTCGAATCGTGGTATTCCGGCGAGGAAGGCGGTGCCGCCATCGCCGACACCCTGAGCGGCAAGAGTAACCCGGCGGGACGCCTGCCCGTGACGTTCTACGAGGACGTCAATCAGCTGCCCAACTTCGAGGACTACTCGATGAAGGGCCGCACCTACCGCTACTTCACCGGCGAGCCGCTATGGCCGTTCGGATACGGTCTGAGCTACACGACTTTCAAGTACGGCGATCTGACGCTACCCAAAGCGCCCATCGAAGCCGGTGCCCCGGTGGACGCTACCGTGACCGTGACCAATACCGGCAAGGTGGCGGGCGATGAGGTCGTGCAGTTGTATTTGAAGTTCCCGGACGTGGCGGGTGCGCCGATCCGCGCGCTGCGCGGCTTTCAGCGCATCCACCTCGCGCCCGGCGCGAGTCAGGTGGTCAGGTTCCACCTGAAGCGGCGCGATCTCAGCATGGTCACGCAGGCCGGCGACAGAATCGTCCCGCAGGGCGGGTATACGGTGTCGGTGGGCGGCGGCCAACCCGGCACGCAGGCGCCGTCAGTCAGCGGAACCTTTCGAGTAATCGGCCGGATCCAATTGCCGGAGTGACCGGCCCCCGGGCTCCGAGGGTGCCCGGTAAGGCAAGCCGGACCGCCGCGCCGCTTGTCCTTCGACCCGCGGATGGCCTATCGCGGGGGCGCGGCGGTCCGACAGCCTACTGTCGGCCGTGTCCGCCGCCGCGGTTGTCCGGCGGATGGTGCGGCCGCTCGTTGCCACCGCGCTGCTGCGGGTGGGGAGCAGGGCCGCGCGCGGCGGGACCGCGCTGCTCGGGCCTGAAGCTCTGGTGAAACTGAGGCTGAGGCCGCGCCTCGGGGCGCGCAACCGGACGGGATCCGTGCGCCTCGAAGTGGCTGGGCTGGTGAATGTTCTGGGGATGGGACGCGAAATGCTGTTGCTGCGGTCGCTCGAAATGGGACTGCGGCCGGTCGAAGCGCGGCTGTGCGCGCGCAGGCGTTCCGTGCTCCATGGAGTGGGGCGCGGAGCGGTAGCCGTGACCTTGGCCGTTGGCCCACGCCGGGCGATCCGCTCGCATTGGCGGAGCGTGATGGGCGGGCGCCGCGCTGTGCGCGGCTGTGAAGTGCATCGGCCGGCCCGCCGCCCGGGCCGCGAAGGCACCATTGCCGTGGAACACGGTGGCCCGCGCAGTGGCCGCAACGGGCGGCCGGCCGTGGTTGTAATCCGCACGCAGCGAGTGATCGGCGAAGGCCATCCGCTGCTGCCTCTGTTGCAGTGACGTGAAGGCGAAATGATGCTCGCGCGCGGCCATCATCTGCTGGTGGCTGGCCCGCGCCCGCACTCCTCCGGGTCCGCCGTTGAAGCTCACGTGCTCATATCTCGTGTGATACACCACGGGGTGGTAGTACACGTTGTGCACGAAGGTGGGTCCAACATGCGCCACGGCGCGATTATAGTAAAACACTCGTCCGCGCCAGTACCCGCCCACGAACCCGGCGCCGTCATATCCAAAGCCGTAGTTGACTCCGCCGTAGAATCCTACGTGGGGTCCCCAATAGCCGGCGTGCCAGAGATAGGCGCCACCCGACCAGCCCCAATAGCCGGGCGTCCACAGAAGCCCTACTTGCGGCGGCAGAACCCAGGTCCCCGGCACCCAGTAATAGCCGCCGTCGTTCCAGGCCCAGTAACCGGGGGTCCAGATGTAGCCCGGCTCCGGGCACGGTGGCTGAACGTAGACGGGCAGGGCCGGCGGCGCGACGTTTACAGAGACGCCGACGAACACACCGGCCGAAGACACTGCCGGCAGCGTCGCCAGCACGAGCGCGGGAATGAGGCCACCAAAGGATCGCTTGCGCATGAGGTTCTCCGTTGACCTGAAGCGTGGACGGACGGGGCTGAACCGTTGCTGAACCCGCCCCGAATGCGGGTGGGCTCGCAGTTGCGCCCATTCCCTCGAGCCAACGGCTCCCCGGGTGGATCCGTTTACGGGTGTAGCCCTTCGGCGACGCGCCCTCGATGAGCGCCTAAAACCAGTTGTAGTTGAAGCTGATGCTGATCCGCTCTGCGGCCACGAGATTGGCCGGAACCTCGTGCCGCAGCCAGCTCTCGAAAAGCAACAGGTTGCCCGCGTCGGCTGGCAGCACGACCCAGGGTCTGTTCTCCCGCGCTGCCTGCGCGCGCCGCGGCGGCGCAGCCATCATTCGCTCGAGCCGCGGGTCCTCGAGCTTCAACCCCGGGCAGCCGGACGGTGTCTTGACGTAGTAGGTGCCGCTGATGGTCGCGAGCGGATGCAGGTGCAGTCCGTGCGCCGTCCCCCGCGGCATGATGTTGACCCAACAGTCCGTCATCGCCAGCCTGCGCCCGGCGAGGTCGAGGTCGAGGGAGCTCGCGAAACGCGCGACGTGCCGGTCGATCGCACGCTCGAGCGCGGCGAAGGTCGGCGACATGCGGTGCATCCGGTGGGCAGAGCCGTACGAGGTATAGCCGCCCGGATAGCTCTTCGCCGACCACCGCCGGCCGGCCGCGTCATCCAGGCAAAGCTGGCGGCACTCCCGCAGGAGCCGCCCTTTGAGCCGCTTGCCGCCGGCGCCTGTCAGGCGCGCGGAGTACACGAGTGTCGGGAAGAGCTTCTGGATTGCCATCGGCGGAGTATAGGCAATCTCCGCCTTGGATTAGCGCTGGATCCGGGCATCGTGCCCGGTCCAGCGCAGCACCACATCCTTGCCTCGGGTTTACGTCTGAGCGTGCGTCATGACGCGCGCTCGAATTGCTGCAGCTCGGTGCTTCCCTTCAGCGCCGACAGCGAAGAGGTGCCGCCGGAGACCGCTTGGGTCACCTCGTCGAAATAACCCGCCCCGACTTCCCGCTGATGCTTCGTCGCCGTGTACCCGTGCTGCTCGGCGGCAAACTCCGCCTGCTGCAGGGCCACGTAGGCGGACATCTGCTGCGCCTTGTAGCCGCGGGCGAGCTCGAACATGGAGAAATTGAGCGCGTGAAAGCCCGCCAGGGTGATGAACTGGAAGCGATAGCCCATCGCACCCAGCTCGCGCTGGAATTTGGCGATGGTCTGATCATCCAGCTTGCGCTTCCAGTTGAAAGACGGTGAGCAGTTGTATGCCAGGAGCTTGCCCGGGAAGCGCTCGTGCACACCGTCCGCGAAATGCCGTGCTTCCTCGAGATCTGGCTTGGCCGTCTCACACCACACGAGATCGGCATACGGCGCATAGGCGCAGGCCCTCGCGATGGCCTGGTCGAGCCCCGCCTTGACGTAGAAAAAGCCCTCCGGGGTTCGCCCCCTGGAAGTATCGATGAACGGCCGGTCGCGCTCGTCGACATCCGCCGTGAGGAGGTTCGCGCCCTCCGCATCCGTGCGGGCCACGATGATGGTGGGGACGTTGCAGACATCGGCCGCCAGGCGCGCGGCGACCAGCTTGTTGACCGCCTCCTGGGTCGGCACCAGCACTTTGCCGCCCATGTGGCCGCACTTCTTGGCCGAGGAGAGCTGGTCCTCGAAGTGCACGCCGGCCGCCCCGGCATCGATCATCTGCTTCATCAGCTCGAAAGCGTTCAGCACACCGCCGAAGCCCGCCTCGGCGTCCGCCACGATCGGCTTCAGCCAGTCGACGCCGCTGTTGCCTTCCGCGTGATGGATCTCGTCCGCCCGCCGCAAGGTCGAGTTGATGCGCCGGATCACGGCCGGCACGGAGTCCGCCGGATAGAGCGACTGGTCCGGATACATCTGACCGGAGAGGTTGGCGTCGGCGGCCACCTGCCAGCCCGAAAGGTAGATCGCATCCAGCCCGGCCTTCACCTGCTGCATCGCCTGGTTGCCGGTGAGCGCGCCGAGCGCGTTGACGAAAGGCTTCTCATTGAGATAGCGCCACAGCTTCTCGGCCGTGAGCCGCGCGATGGAGAATTCGATGGGAATCGTGCCGCGCAGGCGCACCACATCCTCCGGCCTGTAGCCGCGCTCGATGCCGCGCCAGCGCGGACTCTCGCGCCAGGCGCGTCGCAGCTCATCTGCGGTCGGAAGCGTTCGAATCGCGGTCATGATGTCGGTCTCCGTAGCCCGTCAGTCGAGCAAGTCATACGCGGGAAGGGTGAGGAACTCGTCGAACTCGTCCTGCTTGGTCATCTGCTCGAAGAGGCGGGCGGCGGTCGGGAACACGCCGTTGAGCAGCCTCCCGGCCCCGACCTCGTCGTGGATGCGGTCGATCTCCTCCGTGAGCAGGCGATCGAACCGCTCCGGCGTCACCGCAACGCCGTCGCCTGTCCGGGCCCCGTGATGCAGCCATTGCCAGAGCTGCGCGCGGCAGATCTCCGCGGTGGCGGCGTCCTCCATCAGGTTGTAGAGCGGCACGCACCCCGAGCCCCGCAGCCATGCCTCGATGTACTGCACGCCCACCCGGATGCAATTGCGCAGGCCGCCCTCGGTGATCTCCCCCTGCGGGACCCGCAGCAGGTCTTCCGGGGTGACGGTGACCTCCTGGCGCAGCACGCTCAGTTGGTTGGGTCCCTTCATCACGGCATCGAATGCGTCGCGCGCGATGGTCGCGAGCCCCGGATGCGCAATCCAGGTGCCGTCGTGTCCGGCGTTCGCCTCCCGCAGCTTGTCGGCGCGCACGCGCGCCATGGCGAGCTCGTTCGCCCGCGCGTCGTCGCGGATCGGAATCTGCGCGGCCATGCCTCCCATGGCGTGGGCGCCGCGACGATGGCAGGTCTTGATGAGGAGGTCGACGTAGGACTTCAGGAAGTGCCGGTCCATGGTGACGCTGGCCCGATCAGGCAGCAGGAAGTCCGGGCGGTTGCGGAACTTCTTGATGAAACTGAAAATGTAATCCCAGCGCCCGCAATTGAGTCCCGCCGAGTGCTCGCGCAGCTCGAAGAGGATCTCGTCCATCTCGAAGGCGGCGAGGATGGTCTCGATGAGTACGGTCGCCTTGATGGTGCCGCGCGGCATGCCGAGCGCATCCTGGGCAGCCAGGAACACATCGTTCCAGAGGCGCGCCTCGAGATGGCTCTCCATCTTCGGCAGGTAGAAGTAAGGTCCCGTGCCCGCACGCGCCAGCGCCTCGTGGTTGTTCGCGAGGTACACCGCGAAGTCGAACAACGCGCCCGCGACCGGCTCCCCGCTCACGAGAACGTGCTTCTCCGGCAGGTGCCAGCCGCGGGGCCGGACCACGATCGTGG
>DASUKK010000035.1:0-52738 GCA_036278795.1 Steroidobacteraceae bacterium
AGACCGGCCGGCTCTCCTCCTCGGACCCCAATCTCCAGAACATCCCCATCCGCACGACCGAGGGGCGCCGCATCCGCCAGGCGTTCATCGCGCCGCCCGGCTCCCTGCTGCTCGCCGCGGACTACTCGCAGATCGAGCTCAGGATCATGGCGCATCTGTCGGGCGACGAGGGCCTGCTGCGCGCGTTCGCCGAAGACCGGGATGTGCATCAGGCAACCGCGGCGGAGATATTCGGCGTGCCGCTCGATGCGGTGAGCGGCGATCAGCGGCGGCTCGCCAAGACGATCAACTTCGGGCTGATCTACGGGATGTCGCCGTTCGGCCTCGCACGGCAGCTCGGCATCGACCGCACGTCGGCCCAGCAGTACGTGGAGCGCTACTTCGCGCGCTACCCCGGCGTGAAGCGTTTCATGGACGAGACACGCGCGCGAGCACGCGAGACCGGCTACGTCGAGACCGTGTACGGACGGCGCCTGTATCTGCCGGATATCCGCTCGAGCAACCGCTCCCTGCAGCAGTACGCCGAGCGCAGCGCCATCAACGCGCCGATGCAGGGCACGGCCGCCGACATCATCAAGCGCGCCATGATCGCGGTCGATGCCTGGTGCGCGCGCGAAGACGCTCCCGCGCGCCTCATCATGCAAGTGCACGATGAGTTGGTGCTGGAGGTACGCAGCGATGCCTTGGAACAGGTGGCCGGTGCGGTCCGGGAGAGAATGACCTCCGCCGCGGAGCTGCGCGTGCCGCTGCGTGCAGACGTGGGCACCGGGGCGAACTGGGACGAGGCGCACTGAGCGCGGGCTGCGTGGGCTAGACCCGCCCGAACCGCTCCGCGCCGCCCTGGCCCTCGAGTCAGGGCACGATTGCCCTGCTGCGCTGCCGCCTGAATACACCGGTCGGGATCAGCTTGGGTACCTGCGAGCGATATGCCTGATAGTGCTCGGGGTGGGCTCGTGCCAGGTCGCGCTCCTCCAGGGCAATCCCTATCAGGATGTAACCCGTCGTGGCGGCGGAGAAGAGGAGATGACCCAGGGACATGCGCGGTGCCGCCCAGAAGGCGATCAGGAATCCCAGCATGATCGGATGGCGGACGATCCTGTAGAGCGCGCGCTCAGTGAAGTGGGGCGGCGAATATTCGACGCTGCGCATGCGCAGGTAAACCTGACGCAGGCCGAAAAGGTCGAAGTGATTGATCATGAATGTGGCCAGCAACAGGAGCAGCCACCCGAGCCAGAACAGCCCGGTCAACGCGCCGGTGAGCATGGGCGAGGCGGTCGTGTCCCAGACGGTGCCGGGAATCGGTTGCCATTGCCAGCAGATGAGCGCGAGCAGCAGACTGGAGAAGAGGACATACGTGCTGCGCTCGATGGAGTGGGGCACGATCTTCGTCCATACCGCCTTGAAGCCAGGCCTCGCCATCACGCTGTGCTGGATGGCGAAGGCGCCGAGCAGCAAAATGTCGATCAGCAGAGCTTCCGCCGGCGCGGCCCCGTGACCGGAGTCGATCGTCTTCGGCACGAAGACGTTCCCAACGAAACCTATTGCGTAGAGAAACGAGGCGAGAAAGACGACATAACAGACGACGCCATAGACAGCCGCGATGAAACCCATGGTGATGCACCTTGGTGAGTCGGTCGGTCTAGGGGATCCTCCCACCCGCCGCGCATCCGGCATTCCGATCCAGAGGATCGGTGCTCTATTCGCGCGCACCCCCGGGCAGGACTCTCCCCCCACATCGACGGCGGCGTCCTGCCCAGGCGTCCGAAATGCCTTCCCGCCCGTCCGGCCGAGCCTGGCTTCCCGGCCGCAATCCGCGCAAAATCCGATCTTTCCGCTCCCGGGGGAGTGAGGCTCGGTGGACGCACTGTCCGAGACCCTGCGCGTGGTGCAGCTCGTGGGCGCGATCTTCATCAATGCGCGCTTCTCCGCGCCGTGGTGTTACCAGTCGCCGAGCGCCGATTTTGCCGCCCCGATCCTCGAGCCCGGGGCCGAGCGGGTCGTGATCTTCCACCTGATCACCGAAGGCGAGTGCTATGTGGAGCTCGGGGAGCTGTCGCCGACCCGGCTGAGCGCCGGCGATGTCGTGATCTTCCCGCAGGGCCATGAGCATCGCATGACGTCCCAGCCGGGACTGCCGCCCGCGAACGGCGCGCCGCTGGAGGAGGTCCTCGCGCACCGTCCCCGCCAGCTGACTCACGGTGGTGGCGGCCCCATCACCCGGCTGGTGTGCGGTTATCTCGCTTGCGACGCGCGCCTCGCCGCGCTGCTGCTCGCGGGGCTGCCTCCTCTGGTGCGGGTCAACGTGCGGGGATCCAGCGCCGGCACCTGGCTGGAAGCTTCTGTGCGCTACGCGCTGGAAGAAGCCAGATCGCCGCGCGCCGGGGGCGCGGGAGTGCTCGCCAAGCTGGCCGAGGTGCTCTTCATCGAAGTCCTTCGCCTGTACATGCACGAGCAGGGCGAAGCCTGCACCGGCTGGCTGGCAGGAGTTCGCGACCGGGTCGTCGGCTGCGCGTTGCAGGCCCTTCACAAGCGGCCGGAGCATGCGTGGACTCTGGAGGAGCTGGCGCACACCGCGGGTACTTCGCGCTCTGTGCTGGCGGAGCGATTTCAGCTCCTGGTCGGCAGCTCCCCGATCCAGTACCTGACTCAGTGGCGCATGGTGCTCGCGACCAATCTGCTGGCGCGCAGCAGTGCGCCCATGGCTCGAATTGCCGAGGCCGTCGGCTATCAGACCGATACGGCGTTCAGCCGCGCCTTCCGCCGCGAGTTCGGCAAGCCGCCGGCGGCATGGCGCCGGGAGCGAGTGGCTGGCCGGCAGGTGAGTTGACGGCTGGCCGACACCCCGCGATTCGCGCGCCGCGATGGCTGGCGCGTGAGCGCCGGACCGGGCGCCGGGCGATTCAGGCGGGACCTTTGTCCTTCAATTTCGCCGCGACCCGGCGATAGGCCTCGCGGAAGGGGATCCCTTCGCTCACTACCAGACGGTTGGCTTCCTCGGCCGCATGGATCGCGGGATCGAGGCGGATGTTTTCCGGGCGGAAGCGCATGGCATCGAGGGCGGCGGGAAGGATGTCGAGGGTCTGCTGCGCCAGATCGATCCCGCGGAACAGCGGCAGCTTCAGGAGCTGCAGATCGCGTTGGTAGCCCGAGGGCAGCTTGGCACAGAGGCCGAGCGCTTCCGTGAGACACGCCTGCGCAGTTGCCGTACGGCCGCGGATCAGCTCGAAGACATCGGGGTTGCGCTTCTGCGGCATGATCGAGGAGCCGGTGGTGAAGGCCGCGGGCAGCTCGAGGTAACCGAACTCCTGGGTATAGAACACCAGCACGTCGCTGGCGAGGCGGCCGAGGTCCTGCATGAGGAGAGCGATCTCGAAGAGCAGAGTCGCTTCCGCCTTGCCGCGCGACAGTTGCACCGCCGTCACCGGCTCGTGGACCGCGGCGAAGCCGAGCTTCTCCCGGGTCGAGTTCCGGTCGAGCGGCAGGCCGGGCGTGCCGTAACCCGCAGCCGAGCCCAGCGGCGATTTGTCGCTCCGGCGCCGGACCTGGCACAGTCCCTCGGCGTCGTCCCAGATTTCCGCGGCGAAACCGGCTGCCCACAGAGCGACCGAGCTGGGCATCGCCTGCTGCATATGGGTGTAACCCGGCAGCACGGTCTTTTCCTCCCGCTGCGCGAGTCGCGCCAGCGCATCGATGACCCCGGTTGCGCCGCCCCGCAACTCCTCGACGGCATCGCGCAGATACAACCGCAGCGCCGTCAGGACCTGATCGTTGCGCGAGCGTCCCAGGTGTACCCGCCCACCCGCAGGCCCGATGCGCTCCGTCAGCCTGCGCTCGAGCGCCGTCTGGCCGTCCTCGTCCGCCAGCTCGATGTGCCACAGGCCGCGCGCATGCTCGTCAGCCAGCGCCGCGAGGCCGTCGCGGACGGCCTCGAGGTCCGCCGCCGCCAGAAGGCTCCGCTCGTGCAACATTTCCGCATGCGCGATCGAGGCACGCACGTCGTAGCGGACCAGGCGCTCATCGAGCGCAAAGTCGTCCCCCGCGGTGTAGTGCAACACGCGATCGTCGAGAGGCGCTCCCTTGTCCCACAAACGTGTCATGACACCTACTCCGGATAGCAGCGCAGCTCAGTGTGCCGAATGCCAGGCTGCCCTAGCTCTGCGATCCGTGCTGCTCGGCAGGCGTCAGCGCGTTGATATCCGCGACGATCAACGTGCCCGTACCTTCGTTGGTGAACACCTCACCGAGAATCCCTTCCGGCGCCTGGTACGACACCACATGCACGCGCCGCACGCCGCCGCGGATCGCGTCCTCGATGGCCTTCGCCTTGGGCAGCATGCCGTCGGCGATACGCCCTTCGTCGCGCAGGCGCTTCAGCCCGCGCAAATCGACATAAGAGATGAGCGACCCCGCATCGGAAACCTCGCCGAGGATTCCCGGCGCGCCCGTGCAGAGGATCAGCTTCTCCGCGCCGAGGGCCGCGCCCACGGCGGCCGCGACGGTATCCGCATTGATGTTGAGCAGTACGCCGTTGTCGTCCGCGGACAGCGGGCTCACCACCGGCATCAGCCCATTGTCGAGAAGCTTGCGCACCGCCGTGGGGTCCACCGCATCGATGTCGCCGACGAAGCCGTAGTCAACGAGCTCACCGCTGGAGTCGATCTTCACCGGCGGCCGTTTGTGCGCCCGTACCAGGCCCGCATCGACGCCGCTGATCCCCACCGCCTCGATGTTGAGGTCGCGGCAGATGCCGAGAATGCGCGTGTTGATGAGTCCGTTCAGCACCATCGCCGTCACATCGATCGACTTCTGGTCGGTGACCCGCCGGCCCTCCACCATGCGTGTGGGCACGCCGAGCGCCGTTGACAGCTCGGTGAGCTGCGGGCCGCCGCCATGCACGAACACCACCCGCACTCCAAAGTAGTGCAGGATCGCGATCTGCTCGATGAGGATCCGCGTCGAGGCCACATCGGCGAAGACGCCGCCGCCGGCTTTCACGACGAAGGTCTTGCCCTTGTACATGCGGATGTACGGCGCGGCGTTCTTGAGCGCCCGGATCGCCAGGGCCTGATCGCCAGGATGCATGATCATGTCAGTATGTCCCTCAAGTGCTCTTCAACAGGCGATAGAGAACGGCCATCTGCGCGGTGAGGCGATTGTAGGCCTCCCGCTGCACGATGCTGCGCGGGCTGTCCAGGACCTCGTCCGCCACCGCGACGTTGCGCCGCACAGGCAGGCAGTGCATCAGGCGGCAATCCGCGGCGGCGTGCGCGAACCAGTCGTTGCGCACGCACCAATGCTTGAGCTCGCCGCGCAGCCGTGCATCGGCCGCCGCGTCTCCATAACAGGACGTCGCGCCCCATTCCTTCGCATAGATGACATGCGCGCCGGCGAGCGCCTCGTCACGATCTGCGGTCTCCCGCACGGACCCGCCCGACAGGGCCGCCGCGCGCCGCGCCTTGTCCATGATCGGTTGCGGCAGCGCGTAGCCCTCCGGCCGCAGCACGATGACCTCCATGCCGCGCAGCGCCGCCATGTGCGCCGCCGTGGCCGGTACGGCCAGCGGCAACGCGCGCGGATGATACGCCCAGGAGAGGACGAAGCGGCCGCTTCGCGGGATGCCGATGTCGTCCATCGTCTTCCAGTCGGCGAGCGCCTGGCAGGGATGACTTATCGCCGATTCCAGGTTGATGAACGGCTTGTCGACCAGGCTCGCCATCGCATTGAAGGTGGTCTCGGCCAGATCCGCGGCGAGATCCTTGCCGTCCGCGAATGCCCGCAGCCCGAGCGCGTCGCAATAGGAGGCCAGCACCGGAATCCCCTCACGCACGTGCTCCGCGGCCGCGCCGCTCATGACGGCGCCCAAGCGCGTCTCGAGCTGCCATGAGCCCTGGCCGGGAGTGATGACGACCGAGCTGCCGCCGAGTCGCGCCATGCCCGCCTGGAATGAGGCGAGGGTGCGCAGCGACGGATTGAGGAAGAGGAGTCCCAGGATTTTGCCTGCGAGCGCGTGCGGCTCCGGGCGGGTCTCCAGGCGTCGCGCGAGCTCGAGGAGCGCCAGCACCTCCTCGCGCTCGAGCTCCGCAAGATCGAGGAAGCGTTTCATGCGGGCAAGCTCGCGAGCGCGTCGCGTAGCATCTCGACATGCTCCTCCTGCAGGATGAAGGGGGGCAGGAGCCTGACGATGTGACTGTCGCCGGCCGTCCCCGCGAGGATGCCTACCTCCAACAGCTCCGCCTGGATCTGCTTCGCCGGCCGGGTGGTGCGCAGCCCGAGGAGGAAGCCTTCGCCCTGGGTCGCCCGCACCGGCCCGACGATGCACGTCCTGCGGATGTAGTCCGACACCCGCCGCACGTTCGCCAGCAGGTCCTGCGACTCGATCGCCTCGATCACCGCCTCGATGGCCGCGCAGGCCATGGGCCCGCCGCCGTAGGTCGTGCCGAGGAGCCCGATCCCTAAGCTGGCCGACACCTTGGCCGAAGTCAGCAGCGCCGCACAGGGGAAGCCGTTGCCGAGCGCCTTCGCCACAGTGATCATGTCGGGCATGACACCGTACAGGTTGGCGGCGAAAGGCTGGCCGACGCGGCCGAGGCCGCACTGCACCTCATCGAAAATGAGCTGCGCCCCGACCTCATCGCAGCGGCGGCGCAGCGCTTCCAGGTAGGGCTTGCCGAGGTCCACCGCTCCCGCAAGACCCTGTACGGGCTCGACTATGACCGCGGCCGTGCGGTCCGTCACCTGGGCAGCAATCGCCGCGAGGTCACCGCGCGGCATGAAGCTGACATCGAATGGCTTGCGCGGGAAGGCATACCAGCCGTCGGAGCCCCAGGTCACCGCCGCCGCTGCCGCCGTGCGGCCGTGGAATGCGCCTTCGACCGCCGCCACGTGCGGGCGCGAAGTCATGCGAAACGCCAGCCGCAATGCGTTCTCGTTGGCCTCGGCGCCGCTGTTGACGAAGAAGACGCTGCTGAAATCCAACTTCGAGAAGCGCACCAGCCGCTCGGCCGCGCGCACCCGGACTCGCATGGGAATGGCGTTCGTCTGGAAATTGCAGGAGCGGGCCTGGGCTGTGAGCGCTTCCGTCCAGCCGGCATGGGCGTAACCGAGCGCCGCCACCGCGTGTCCGCCATAGAGATCGAGCACGCGCTCGCCGCGGGTGTTGAACAGCCATACGTCGCGGGCGGAGGCGACCTCGAAGGGGTACTGGGAGAATACCGGCGCGAGGAAATCCCGGGTCGGCTCATCGTCGGCAACTGCTTGCGCTGCTGGGCTCATGTGTTCTCGCTTCAGGTCCAGCCCGGCGCGCAGGCGGTGAGGCCCGTCGTCTCCGGCAGACCGAACATCCGGTTCATCCACTGCACGGCACCGCCGGCCGCGCCCTTGTTGAGGTTATCGACGGCACACATCACGGCCACCGTGCGGCCGCTGGCGGCGGCTGAGAGGTGCGCATAGTTGGTGGTCGCCACCTCCTTGACCCTTGGCGCGGAGTCCGTCACCCGCACGAACGGCGAGCCGCCGTAGAACTCACGCAGCGCCGCCAGCACTCTGGAAGTGTCGGCCGATGTCTTCAGCGGCGCCTGCACGGTCACGTGGATGCCGCGGGCGAACGGCCCGGAGTGCGGCACGAACGCGAACTCCGCGTCCACGCCCGTCGCGGCGCGTGCGCAGGCCGCGACCTCCGGCGCGTGCCGATGCGCGAGCACGTTGTATGAATAAAGATCGCTGTGGCGCAGCGGATGATGAGTGCCTTCCACGGGCTTGCGGCCGGCGCCGGTGCTGCCGGTGATGCCGGTGACGAAAAGCACGGGCGGCGTGAGCCCGAGCGCAAGCAACGGCACGCTCGCGAGCAGCGTCGCGGTGGCAAAGCAGCCGGGATGCGCGACGTGCGGCGTGTCGAGCTTGCGCAGGTGCTCCGGCACGGCGCAGGTGAACTCCGGCAGGCGCGCCGGAGCGCCGTGCGCGTGCTGGTAGACCGCCTCGTAGTCCGCCGCGGAGCGGAAGCGAAAGTCGGCGGAGATGTCGACCACCCGCGGCCGGGTTCCGGCGCGTGCCGCGGCCTGCAGCAGAGAGTCGATCAACTTGGCCGAGACCCCGTGCGGAGCGGCTGAGAAGACGGCGCTCTGCGGCGCGCCCGCGATCAGCGCCTGCACCTCAGCCTGTGACTTGAAGCGAGTGTCGCCGTACGCGGCCGCAAGGTGGGGAAATGCCTTCGCGACCGGCTCTCCCGGCCGACTATCCGACATCACCGCGGCGAGCTCGAAGGTCGGATGCGCCGTGAGGAGGCGCAGGAGCTCACCCGCGACGTAGCCCGTGCCGCCGAGCACCACCGTTGGAACAGGCGAATTGCGAGACTCCGTTTCGGACGAGTTTGTCATGCGGCCGATTCCCGCACGAGGCCGATGGCTTCCATGACACGGTCACCCAACTCCGCGCCCGAGCTCATCGCATTGAACGCCGGCACGCCCAACTGCGTCGTGATGATCTCGACGCCCACCTGGTTGTCCGTGGAGGGCCCGGTGACCACGCAGGGCTCGATCCCGAACCGATCCCGCAGCAGCTTCACTCCGCCCCAGGCCGCGACCGGATCGTTGGCCGAGAGCACGACGCCGGTGAGCGCGGTCCGGATGTCGGGGCACTCCAGAATGGCGTCGACGCCGTACGTCCCGAGAATGCCGTCACCAAGCTCGAACACGATCACATCGGGCTTGCCGGCCGAGAGCTCCGTCAACATGGTGCGCGTGAGCGCGGGTCCATTGATACGGGTGGTGGTGACGACCCCGAGATCCGTGAAGATGGCGGAGCGGCGGGCGCCGGCATCCTCCATGGCCAGGACGTCACGGCGCAGTGACACGCCGGTCGCCTTGAAGGCGTCGATCACCAACCCGCGATGGCGCATGCGGCTGATGATGGCGCAGGCTGCGGCCGTCTTGCCCGCCTCCATGCAAGTGCCTGCCAGCGCCACGACCGGGATCTGGCGGGAGTCGAGCCGCGCCTCGAGGTCGAGCCGGCGCAGGCCCACCCTCGCCGGCACGCCGATCCGCTCGCCGAGGTAGGGGAAGTGCAGGGCCACGCCGAGCACACGGCAGTCGAACGGCTTGCCTTTGTCGGGATTGATGGAGTCGCAGATCCCGAGCACGCCGCCGATGTTGAGCATCTGGATGACATCGCCCGCCTGCACGGCGGGCGGGACATGCCCGGAGTAGCCGAAGAGCGCCTTTCTGTGGCCCAGCGCGCCGACCACGATGTCGCCCTTGCCCACCTTGGCCATGCGGCCGCTGGTGAGCTCCAGGGTATTGTACGTCGACTTGTTGGTCAGCACCTCGACGACCACCACCACTCCCTCCTCGGAGGGGATGTCGGTCGAGATGCGCACCTCGTGCGACAGGCCGCAGGCCTGCGCCACGGAGGCGATCTTGTCGACGACCACGCTCCTCATGCCGCTCACCATGTCATCTATCCTTGGCGCGCTCGCCGGCGCGCCGGTGAAATACGCCCGTCAGGGCGACGATCTTGGAGAAGCCGAGCGCATCGGTGGGAGTCCACTCGCCCGCCGCTTCGCCGTACACGCCCTTGGAGGCTGCCATCAGGGAATAGGGTGATTCCACGCCTTCGATGAAGAGGTTGCCGGGACGAAGCTGGATGCGAACCTGGCCGGTCACCCGCTCCTGTGAGGAGAGGAGCAACGCCTCGATGTCGCGGCAAACGGGATCCAGGAGCTGGCCCTCGTGCACGAGGTCGCCGTAGGGCTGCGCCACCGTCTCCTTGATGCGCTGCTGACGGCCCGTGAGCACGAGCTTCTCGAGCTCCCTGTGGGCGTTCAGCAGCACTTCCGCGGCCGGCGCCTCGAAGGCGACGCGACCCTTGGTGCCGATGATGGTGTCGCCCAGATGAATGCCGCGTCCGATGCCGAACGGTGCCGCGAGAGCTTCCAGTGCCTCGATGAGGCCGACCGGTGACAGCGAGCGGCCGTCGAGTCCGACGGGGCGACCCGCCTTGAATTCGATGACGTGGGACTCGGGCGCGCGCGGATGAGTGAATGCATCGCGAGTCAACACCCAGGCGTGATCGGGGATGCTGCCCGAGGAGGTCAGCGTCTCCTTGCCGCCGATCGTGACGCCCCAGAGTCCACGATTGACCGAATACGCCGCGCCGAAGGGCGGCACCGGCAAGCCGCGGCTCTGCAGGTAATCGAGCTCTTCCTGGCGCTTGAAGGCGCGGTCGCGGACCGGCGCGAGCACTTCGAGCTCCGGCGCCAGCGTGCGCATCGCGACCTCGAAGCGCACCTGGTCGTTACCGGCCGCGGTGCAGCCGTGGGCGATCATGTTGGTGCCTAGCTTGCGTGCCATGTGCGCGATGGTCTGTGCCTGCATGACGCGCTCCGCGCCCACGCACAGCGGATACATCTGGCCGCGCTTTACGTTGCCCATGATGAGGAAGCGCAGCACCTGCTCGAAGTAATCCGCGCGCGCATCGATCCGATGATGCTCCACCGCGCCCAGCGCGCGTGCGCGCTCGGCCAGCGTGCGCGCCGCCGCCTCGTCGATGCCGCCGGTATCGACCGTGACGGTGATGATGGGGCGGCCGTGGTTCTCCTTGAGCCAGGGCACCAGGAAGGAGGTGTCGAGACCGCCGGAATAAGCGAGGACGATGGGCTGATCGCCCTTCTGGGGAACGGGATTGGGCATGCTCAAACTCGGAAGATGGCCTGCAGCCGGGCGACGAGGGCGTCCTGCGCGCTGGCGTTGGCGGTTGCGATGAAGATGGTGTCGTCGCCGGAGATGGTGCCGGCGACCTCGCGCCATTCCGCCCGATCGATGGCGACGGCGACGCTCTGCGCCGCGCCGATCGTGGTCCTGAGCACCGTGAGCGATGGACCGGCGCGCTTCAGCCCGCGCACGAACTGCGCGAGCATCGTGAAGTCGCCGTTGGTGCGCGAGACCTCGTCGGGAGGCAGCACGTAGCGGCCGCTCGCCTTGAGAACGCCGAGGTCGCGCAGATCGCGGCTCACCGAGGACTGTGTCACTTCGAAGCCTTCGGTCTTGAGCAGGCGCGCCAGGTCCTCCTGCCGGCCGACGTGGCCGTCGCGCAGGATGCGCACGATGGCTTGCCGGCGCTCGAGCTGCTGGGCATCCATCGACGTCTCAGTACGGGGTGCGCTTGTGCATAAAGTTGCGTTAATTGTGCATATTCATGCGAAGCCAGTCAAGCGCATTCCAGCCCTTCGGTGCGCTGGCATCCGCCGAATCGGCGGCGTCGCGGCCGGCGATGCCTTGACGGATACATAGCCATCGAGCTATGGTTCAGATCCATAACCGACCGGATATGAGTCGACCATGACCGCGGCGACCAACGCTCTGTTCAAGACTCTGGCGGACCCTACGCGTCGTTCGCTGTTCGAGCGCCTGTGCCGGGAGGGTGAGCAGACGGTCTGGAGGCTGACCCGACACGCCCGCATCTCTCAGCCTGCGGTCTCCAAGCACCTCGCCGCGCTCAAGGCCGCAGGTCTCGTGCGCGACCGGCGCGATGGCCGCGAGACCCATTACCGCGCCGAGCCGCAGGCATTGACGCCTCTCGTCGACTGGATGGGCTTCTACAGCGCCTTCTGGCGTGACCGTTTCGATCGACTGGAAAACCTGCTGCAGAGGATGGATCAGCGATGAGTGAGCCGACTCCAGCTACGCGCTCGATCGTGATCGAGCGCACCATGCCGCACCCGCCGGAGAAGATCTGGCGCGCGCTGACTCGAGCCGAGCTCATCGGCGAGTGGCTGATGGAGAATGATTTCGAGGCGCGCGCCGGCGCGACCTTCACGTTCCGCACCAAACCCAGGGGCAACTGGAACGGCATCGTACAGTGCGAGGTGACGGTGTTCGAGCCGCCGACGCGGCTGGTCTATAAGTGGAAGGGCGGCACCGTGCAGAACGCCGCGCCAGGCTCTGCCCTGGACAGTGCGGTGGAATGGACTCTCACGCGGGTCGCCGGCGGGACGCGGGTGCGCATGGAGCATTCGGGCTTCCGGCCGCAGAACGAGTCCGCCTACACGACGATGTCCGGGGGCTGGCCCCGAGTCCTCGAGCGCTTGGAAAACATCGCCGCGGAGCGCGCGTGAGTCTGGACGCCGCCGCGTACTTCTATGAGCCGGGCAAGGGCCACGGTCTGCCGCACGATCCCATGGCGGCCATCGTTGCGCCACGGCCGATCGGCTGGATCTCCACCCACGATGGGGCGGGGCGATGCAATCTGGCTCCGTACAGCTTCTTCAATATCTTCAACTATAAGCCACCGATCCTCGGCTTCGCGAGCGCCGGCCGCAAGGACACGCTGCGCAATGTCGAAAAGACCCGCGAGTTTGTGTGGAACCTGGTGACGCGGTCTCTTGCGGAGCCGATGAATGCCACCAGCGCGACGGTCGGCGCCGACGTGGATGAGTTCGAACTGGCGGGGGTGACCACTGCACCGTCCAGGAGTGTTGAGGCGCCTCGCGTCGCGGAGAGCCCTGTCAACCTCGAGTGCCGCCTGACTCAAGTCGAGAGGCTGTCGGATGCCGCGGGGGCCGACCTTTCGACATGGCTGATCCTGGGCGAAGTGGTCGGCGTCCACATAGCGCGTCACCTGTTGGACGCCGGTATCTACGTCACCGCTGCTGCGGTGCCCGTCATGCGTGGCGGCGGACGCACGGATTATTTCGAAGTCGGCTCGTCGGCACTCTTCAGGATGACGCAGCCGGGTTGACGAGCCTGCGGAGGCTGCTGTCCGCCCTGGTGGCTCTTCGTTGACGGCGTTACTTCTCCACGCTGAACACCAGGTCCGCGCCCCTGATCTGTCCGGCCTCGGTGCGGATCGTCCAGTGATCGCCCAGGCTGTAGCGCAGACGGATCGCGTTCAACTGCTGTGTGATGCCGACGCCGTAGCTCACGTAGAGCCGCGGCGAGAGATACTTGCCGAGGACCAGCGAGGTCTCGTTGTTGAGATCGGTTTCCAGGCTGATGTCGGGCAGACCGATCCGGGAGCCGAGCTGCTGTGCAAGGATGGCGCCGCCCTGGGTCAGAAGCTCATTGGCGGCGGTCGCCTGCTGGTTCTGCGCCGTCGAGGCCGCCTGCATCTGCAGTGTGCTGCCGCCCCCGCCGCCGGAGAGGATCAGGGAGACGATCTGCGACTGCGGCAGCGACGGGTCGGAGAAAAACGACATCCGCGGATGCTGCAGGGTCCCGCGCACGTTGATCCCCGCTGTGACGTCCGGATAGCGCTTGATGGCGCGAAGCTCGATGCCTGGATCACCGATCGGGCCGCCGGTGAAGATCAGGCGCCCGCGCTGGATCTCGAGCTTGCGCGCATAGGCCGAATACTCCCCTTTCTGCACCGAGAGCTCCCCGGTGGCGTGAGTGATCGGATCGTAGCCACTGCGCACCGTGATGCTGCCTGCAAGCCGTCCGGTCAGCCCCGTCGTGTCGATGTTGACATTGGATCCCAGAGTCATGGTGATCTGGGTGCGCAGCTGGAAACGGTCCGCGGGGTTCTCCGCTCCCTGGCCGACGATGACCTCGTCGGAGGATGACGTCACCGCGCCCGTGTAGTCGGTCGGCACGATCTTCGCGTAGGGCACGGCTACCGTGCCGGTGATGTCGATCTCGCGCGCGGCGACCTTGAAGTCGAGATTCGGCGAGGCGTCGATCTGCGCCTCCGGGATGTCCACCACCCGCAGGTTGGTGCCGTCGAGATGGAGGTCACCGTATGGCAGCGACCCGCGCCAGCGAAGGCGGCCATTGGCATGGACCTTCCCCTTGCCTGCCTGCGCGGTGCCATCGAACGTCACGCCGTCATCCGTCAGCCGCGCGGTGACGCCGACCTGACGCAGCCGCAGGTTGGTCTGGTAGAAATCGACCTCGCCGTCGGCGATGCCGAGCGTTCCGCTCAGCCGCGGCTCGCTCACCGTGCCTTCGATCCGGGCATCCGCGGTCAGTTCGCCGGCCGCCCGGTCGATGTCCGGCACATACACGGAGATGAGATCGACCTTGGAGGTCTGCGCGCGCAGCTCGCCCGAGACGGGCATGTCCTGCCAGCGCCGGGCATTCCGGTCCACCTCGAGGGTCCCCTCCAACGTGCCGATCTGCCCGGATTTGAGCGACGCCTGAGCGTTGATCGAGTCCGCGGTCGCGGCTGCCGTGAGCACCCCAGATCCTATGGTCGTGTGATCGACGCGTCCGCTCTCCAGCTTGCGTGACAGAGTGGCGTCGCTCAGCTCCACGCGCAGCGTGCCCTGTGTCGGAGTGCCGTCACCGCCGAAGATCCGCGCGGCGACATTGATGGCGCCCTGGTATTCGACGGCAGGAGTGAGGCCTGCCGTCAGCGTGGCCATGGGCAACTGGCTCGCGGTCAGAGCGGTGGACCACGAGGCGGGAGTCCAACTCGTCTCCGCGCAGAGATTGCCGGGACTGCCGATCAGACAGAGATGGTCGATCCGGAACGCACCGCTCGCAAGCGTCATCGAAACGGGCTGCTGCAGGTGCAGCCGCAGACGCTGCTGACCTGACAGGTCGAGGGAATCCAGCTTGCCGCCGAAGACGCCGTTGCTGAAACCGCCGCTCGCCGCCGCGGCCACATGCAGCCCGGGTGCCTGTGCATCCAGATGCGCGGCCAGTGCCGCCGCCGGACCCTCGAGCGTGAAGTCCAGGCTGCGCACGGTACGGCCATGGAGTTTCAGTCCGTGCAGATGTGCCCCAATGGACGAGCGCCGCCGCGAGGTCGGGTCGAAATCCACTTTGGCGTCGAAATTCGCCAACGACAATCCCTGGTAGAGGACATCGGCTCCGCGTGCGGTGGCGAGGATGTCGGGACTCGCGAGGGGTCCGCGGATCGTGCCGTCCGCCTCGATGTGCCCGCGGCTGCCCGCCGACAGCAGGCTGAGATCCTGGGCGGTCACCGCAAAGCGCAGATCAGCCGCGCGGTCGATGCGGCCATCGAGCGCTACGTGGGTGCGGCCGAGGTCCACGCGAACCTGTTGGAACGTCCACGTGTCGCCCGCGTGCGTGAGCTTGCCGCCGCCCCTGGCGGCGACGCCCCGCAAGCTCCCGCTGAGCCCGTCTACGGCCACGCTGAGCGGATCGCCGGACTTGAAGCCGCGGCCGTCGATGGCCAGGTCGAAGCCGAGACTGCCGGGCAGGTCCGGCCGCAGGACACCCGGGTCGATGCCCGTCGCATGGCCGCTCAGCGTCCAACGCTGCACCGGAGACCAGGTCACCTGACCGTGCACATCGGCGTGACCTCGATAGAGATCGAGTCCCGCGCGACTGATGTCGACGCCGCCCGCATCCAGCTTGCCGGTGACGTCGGCGGGGACGGGTGCGAGCCCGTCTATCCGGGCCAAACCCTGAGTATGGAAGTCGTAGGGGCGCACGCCCGAGAGCTCGAAGCTTCCGGTGCTGCTGCTGAACGGGACATTCCGTCCCACGAGCGGCCAGCGGAAGTTGCGCCAGGTGCCCCGAAGATCGAGACGCGGCCCGCCCGGCACCATGCCGATCGAGCCCGATGCGATCGTGTGCGCTCCCGAAGCCTGATGGACGATGTCGATGCGGGTCGCAGTGAGGACCTGCCGGGAATATCTCCCGTCGAACTGCACAGCGAAGGAGCCTGCTTTCAGTCCGGCCGGATCCAGCGTACCACGCGCGGAGAATTGCCGCCCATCGCCGCTCAGAGCGAGCTTGCCGGCGATGGCGCCCAACGCGCCGGTGAGGTGCCAGGCCCGCAGGTCGAAGGCCTGCACCATGGCGTCGGCCCGCCAATGCCAGTGGTGAGTCAGGTCGAGCATCTCGCCGCTGAGCTGGCTGCGAAACGGTGCATGGATCCAGACGCTCATCGGCAGCTTGTCGAGATCGCCCGCGGCAGTAGCGACGAGCTGCCACACCGGCTGGCCGCGCGGCTGCCAGGTGATCAGACCGTTCGCCGCCAATCGCAGCGGATCGTGGGCATACAGGCTGCCGGCGACGGCGAAATGCACTTCGCCCATCTGCAGCTCCGCCTGATAGAAGCGGATGTCCCGGTGGCGCAGCAGCGCGGATCCGGAAATCGCGGTGCCCGTGATCCGCGTGCCGTCCGGCACGACCACGAGCGCCTGGCCGACGTTGGCATGTCCGATGTCGATGGTCAGCCAGCGCGGCAGGAATTGCGGCTCGTGGCTCCCGGAGCCGGGTGGCCGCGGCGGCGGGCGCTCGACCTCGACGGAGACGCTGTCGACCTTCGTATCGGGCGTGCTGATGGTCTGCCAGAGAAGCGGCTCCAGCCGGATCCTTGTGTAAATGCCGCGGATGTCGAGACGCACCCGCTGCTGATCGATCTCGACCAGCGAGGCGCGGGCGCCGCCGGCGATCGTGCCGCTGACGCCTTCGATCCTGACCCGGACATTGCCGAACCGCTGCGGCAGATGGCCGACGACGAATTGCAGACCGCTTTGCGTGTAGAGGACCGTGTAGAGCGCGGCGCACGGCAGACCGACGGCGACCAGGACGAAGACGGCGGTGGCGAGGAGCAGGAAGCGACGCATCGGCGGCTACCGCGCTCTCACAGCTTCGGCGAGAAGTTGATGTAGAGGCGGGGACTGCCCGACTGCGACAGCGGCTGCCCGATGTCGATGCCGAGCGTCAGCACCGGGAGGCGGACACGAAATCCAATGCCGGCGCCGTACTCGAGAAGCCGATGGCATTCCTGCCGCGGCGGGCCCGCATTCGCAACCTCATCGCATTCCGCGCCCAGGTGATTGAAGGCATTGCCGTAGTCGAAGAACGCGGCGATGCCGAAGTTCCGCGGCAGGTCGCGATCGAATTCCACGGTTCCGGTGAACACATCCTTGCCGCCGGCCTTCGCCTGGTCGCAGACCCTGTTGTCCGAGGTGCAGTACTGCTGCGTCGGTGACAGGTCGTTGTACGCGAAGCCGCGCACGCTCCCCTCACCGCCGGCGAAGAAGCGCATCGCCGGCGGCATGGCTTCGAAGTGAGAGGCAAGAGTGGCGCCGGCTTCATCGCGCAGCAGCAAGTGCCATTTCGGCGCCAGATTGAATACCCGCTCGACCTGGACGTGGATCTGCAGAAAGTTCGCCCGCGAGCCGAACGCGCCCTCGGAGCCGCGGATCTCGGCGAAGAACCCGTGCTGAAACATCGGCTCGCCAAGATAGCCTTTGGGGACCGAGGCGAAGTCTACTCCCGGCACGAGCATGTCATTGGTCGGCAGGCCGATCGTCACGTTGGCGGTACACGCGGTGCCGGGTTGGGTGCTCGCGGCAATGCAGGCTTTGGAGGCGTTCAGCGTGCCCGGGACGCTGGTCTGCACGGTGCCCGTGGCGTGCACGCCGTTGATGAACCCGACTATCTGCCAGCGGCCCGTCACGCGGGTCACACTGGGGCCGATCGACATGGTTCTCGCGTCGACATCCGCGAGCTCGCGCTGCTCGACGGTGGCGGCCAGTGTCAGGTTCTCCACCGCCGGGTCGCCGATGGGAATGATGTAGCGGCTCTGCAGGCTGTACTTGGTCACCTGGGCGGCTTCCAGGTCGACGCTCATCTTGTGTCCGTAGGAATTCACCCGCCGGTCCTGCCAGCTTATGATGCCGCGCGCGCCGGTATCGGTCGCGTACCCGCCGGCGAAGGAGTAGACGTTCGGGCGGCTGGGGTCGGCGTGGATGCTGACCGGCACGGTGTGATTCACCCGGTCCGGCGTCCCCGTCACCACCTCCAGGTTGGAGAAATACTCCGCGTCATCCAGGGCAAACTGGGTGCGCAGCACCTCCGTCAGGTCGAAGGGTGCGCCTTCGCGGTAGCGCAGATACTTGCGCACCAGCTTCTCGCTCACCACGTGTTGGTCGATGGTGGTCGCGCCGAACCGGTAACGCACGCCCGTCTGCAGCTCCAGGGCGACGCTGGCGCTGTGGGCGGCCGGATCGACCAGCAACTCATGGCGCGTCAGTGTCGCATCGATATAGCCGTAGGTGGCCGCAGTGCGCAGCAGATCGTTCTTCACGCCGTCATAGTCCGCCTGGTTCAGAGGCTCGCCGGCATGCAGGGGCAGGCGCGACGTGATTCTCCTGAAAAGCCGCTTGCCCGCTCCGGGACCCACGACATGCACATCGACGCTCTTCAGGATCACCGGTTGGCCGGGGTCGATGGTGATCGCCACCTGCCAGTCTTCCGCTCCGGAGGCCTTGATGCTGGAGCGCACCTTCGGCTGGTAGTACCCGAACGGGCGCAGCGCCGACTGCACCTCGCGCGGAATACGGCTCTCCAGTCTGTCGACGATATCGGGGGTCAGGTGCTTGCTGCGCTGATAGCGGGCGAAGCTCAGGTAGGCGAGCACGTTGCCGCGGAGGGGATCGCTCACGCCCGTGACCGTAATGGTCACGCCGGCCCGGGCCAGGGGGCAGGTGAGGAGCACTAAGAGAAGGCCCGAGGCTCGCCTGCGCCGCTTGATCACTTGCTTTCGAACGGCGCAGGCCCCAGGCCGCTTACTCATTTCGGCTTTCTTTCGCCGGCGGATGAAACCCGGATTGTAGACATGACCCGCCGTCAGCGGCTCGGGTTCCGTCACGTCTTGCGGTCAGGCCAGTCGCCGGGCGCGAGGCGGTATTCGGTCTCGCCGCTGCAGGCACCGCTGGCGTCGAAACGCCGCTCAGCGAGGTAACAGGCGCCGGTGGCTTCGACGGCGACGATGGTGGAGCAACGCGTGCCGTAGGTCTCGTGCAAGACGAAAGGGGAGGACAGGGTTCGCTCCCATTCGGGCGCCAGCCCGGCGCTGGGCCGCCCTTGCGCATCGCCGGCGGGCGTGCGATCGGCGAGCAGTGCGAAGAGCTCGCCGCTGTCGGCCCGGCCGCCGCCCCGAAGCCACTCCTCGAAGCCGCGCCGCACCCGCAGCAACTTGGGCCATGGAGTATCGAGCAGCTCGTTCGACAGCCCGTGGATGCCCGGCGACAGAGCCCGAGCGAAGGGCGCGGTGCGGTTGGCGGCATACCAGAGGGATTCGCCGTCGGCCAACAGCAGGTTGAATCCGCCGTAGCCGCCGGCCTCTTTTTCCAAGCCCGCCAGGTAATCGCCGGGCCCGGCCGCGCCGCCGAGATACCCCGGGATCAGCCCGCCGCGTGACGGTGCGTCAGGCGGCGCCCGCAGCAGATCGCGGAAATTCGTCACCACTCCAAACCGGCGGTGGCGGTCGATTCCGAGCCACGTGCCCCCGGCGCGCAGATCCTTTCCGGCGATGATGTCGGGGGGACCGGCCCAGCGGGCGAGCGGCGCGGCGGGCCTCTCGTGGTACTCGTCGCGATTGGCCGCGACGACCAGCCGATAACGCGGGTGCGTGTTCCACGCGAGCACGAGCAGACACATGCGGATTTCCTATGACGCCGTGTCTTTGCACGAGGGCTGTTCCTCGAGCCATTCGACGATCAGGCGGCGCGATATCGAATGGGCGTAGGGCAGCAGGTCGGTGCCGCCGGCCCTGATCTCCTCGCGGGTGAACCAGCGGGCATCCTCCAGCTCGCCGCTGAGGCGCACCGCACTGAGCGCGCCCGCGCAGGCGCGAAAGCCGATCATGATCGAGGCGGGAAAGGGCCAGGGCTGGGAGGAGTCATAGCGGGCCGCAGTCACCGGCACCCCCGTCTCCTCCATCACTTCCCGCGCGACGGCATCTTCCAGGCTTTCGCCTGGCTCCACGAATCCGGCGATGGTGGAGTACCGTCCCGGCGGCCAGGTCGCTTGGCGGCCGAGAAGCGCACGCTCCCCATCGGTGACCAGCACGATGATGGCCGGGTCCAGGCGGGGGAAGAACTCCTGCGCGCAGCCCTCTTTGGAGCAGCGCATGCAGTGTCCGGCCCGTTGGGGCACCGTCGGGGCACCACACGCGCCGCAATAGCGCTGGCGCGCCCGCCAGATGGAAAGCCCCCGCGCGTAGGCGAGAAGGCCCGCCTCTTCGCCGCTCAGGAGCGGTGCGAGCGGACGCAGCTCCTCGAAGGAGGCCTGATCGGGCAGTTCCAGGGCCGGCGGGTCATCGGCTTCCACCAGCACGCAGCGCCGCTCCCGGAACCATCCGAGGAGCACGAGCCGGTTGCGATCGGCGGCGGCCGCCGCCTCGCCGCCGAGAAAGGCGATGCGTGGCTGCGGCTGGGTGTAGACCAGATGCCGCGTGCCGCTGCTGAGAAGATAGAGCGTCTGCGGATCCTCGAGCGCCACCCGCGCCCACTCCGCATCCTCCCGCTCCTCGGCGCGGCGATCGACGTACGGACCTGAAAAGAAGTTTGGCCGACCTGAATCCATGGCGGGGGATTTTACCAGCAGGGAGCGGGGCCTCGGGCCCCTAGTCCCGTTGCGCCATCGCCGAGGGCCGAGCCGGAGGTCTGGCTGCGGCATATGTTCCAAACGAGAATTAACCATCGTTAATGACGAGCCGCGGCCGACAGGTCTAGTCTGTTTTCGCGTCATTGCGCGATCGAGACCGAGGAGACAACGATGAATCCATCAGCGTCCATCCGCATCGCCGGCCTGCTTGCGGCGACGGCACTCCTGGCTTCGTGCGCGGGGCTGGAGCGGCAGGACGCCGCCCAGGCGGCCCGCTACAACGCCTACGCCGCGCAGCCGGTCGACCACTTCACTTGGCTGATCCAGCATCGTGGCTGGACGGCGATCTCGGACAATCAGCTCATAGCGTGGGCCGACGCCAACAGACCGTATCTGATCACGGTCGTTCAGCCGTGTCCGAACCTATGGTTTGATGCGAGCGGCATTACGTCCACGCAGGACGAGGTGAGCGCACATACCAACTTCGTGCTCTCCGCGGGCCGCTTCTGCGAGATCCAGAGCATCCGGCCCATCGACTATTCGCGAATGCAGCGCGATCTCCAGCGGCAGGCCGACGCGGGCCCGAAGACGCGTCCTGACGTTCGCGGGTGACCCACAGGATCGCTGCCGGCCGGCTGGCAGCCTCGTGCGGTTGGCTATGTGCCGCGGCTGCGGCCGCCGCGTTCGCGAGCGCGCGGATTGTGGTCCCGATCGACCAGACCGTGCTGCATGACGGGGCCATCCGCTATTCGATAGACATGCGCATCGATGGACGACCGCTGCGGGTGATGCTCGACTCGGGTTCCACGGGATTGCGGCTCATGCCGCGAGCTGTCGCCAGACTGGGTCTGAAGACAGGAGACCTGCGCAAATATGCGTTCAGCAGTGGCGTGGCTCTGTGGGGCTCGACGGTCAGGGTTCAGGCCGCGATCGGAGCGAGTGCTGCGGCCGCAGTGCCCGCGCAAGCGGTGGATCTGGTCACCTGCGAGCCCCGCAGGCCCGATTGCCCGGCGAGCTGGCAGATGAGTGCTGGTTTCAGGATCGGCGCCGACGATCCGGACGAGGTGGTGTCCCGTGGCTTTCTTGCGATTCTCGGCGTCGGGCTGCAACCGGCGGATCTTCCCAATCCGCTCGCCATCATCGGCGGAGGCCGTTGGGTCATCGATCTGCCTCTGCCGGGCGATCGGCATCCGGGACGGCTGGTCCTCGACCCGGCGGAACAGGAGCTCGGGAGCTACGAGACATTCCCGCTCGAGCCGACAGCCGGCCGCGTGGCAGGGTGGCAGGACACGATCCCGGGCTGCCTGCTCCGGAAGGAAAACCGGGACGCGATTTGCGGGCGGATGCTGTTGGACACCGGCTCCACCGGTTTCCAGGTGTTGAGCCCGCGGCTCTACGGCCCCGCGCGCTGGCCCGCCGGGTCCCGCGTAGAGCTCGTCTTCAGGCCCAAAGGCGGATCGGGAGTCGGTTTCGAGTTCCGCAGCGGCCGGCTATCCGCGGCCACGGTGTCCATGGATTCCGTGAATCCCGGCCGGAACGCGGATCCGCCGCCCATCGATTGCGGCGTCATGCCCTACTACTATTTTTCGGTCGCCTACGACGACGTTACCGGGGCCATCGGACTGAAGGCCCGCTGATCCGGCCGGTAGACGCCGCACGCCCTCGCCGACGGATCCGCGCTCCTACAGTCAGCGCTGACTCGCGCCGCCGGTGCAGTGGTGGCAGCGCTTCTCGCGGATGGGAAATCGCTCGACGACGATCATACCGCCGCAGTCGCAGCACCAGCCGAGCCGCAGCTGATCGCCGCGCGCCAGGCACTCCGCGAGAAAGACCGCGTACTCGAATGAGATCGATGGAGCAAGGATCAGGGTGGCGTAGGCCTCGAACGCGGTGCAGAGGCAGTTGCCGTGGGCGATGTCGGGCAGGGCGGCGCCGGCGGCGGCCGAGGGCTCGGCCGGCAACAGCCCCGAGAGCGCGAAACAGCTCGCCAGCACTGCCGTTTCCAGTTGGATCCGGAGCGAGCGCGTGAAGTAGGCGGCCTGATGCGGCGACTTGCCGCGGTGGCGCGGAACATAACAGGCGGCGCGGCTGAGATAGGCCCGATAGAGTTTGCGGATGCGGTCGCCGCTGAGCCCCGTCCAGGCGCGGATCGTCTGGGTGCGCGCCTCGTGTGTCAGGAAACGCAATGCCAGCTCCAGGCGCTGCCGATCGCGCTCGTAGCGGTCTTCCGAGATGCGCATGGCCGGTTCCCCCGCCGTCTGTGATTCTGCCGGGGAGCGAGATCCCCGGGCATATTGTTGGGAAATATTTCCCAAAACTCAACTGGCCCATTTTGGGCAAAAAAGCCCAATTTCATCTGTTGCCTCCTGGGGCGCGACGAGTACCATGCGGGGACGTCATGGGAGGGAGTTGCCGGCATGTCGCGTAACGAAGCGCTGGTGGCATTGGAGCTTCGCTCTCTAAGCCGCGCCTCCTGGCTGCGGCGGGAGATGCTGGAGGCTTTGGCGGAGGTCAACCATCGCTGTCTCGGACTGCTCTCGGAGCAGGCCCTCGCCCCCGGGGCGCAGGCGCAAGGGCAGGGGTTGCGGCAGGTGGGGGAGCTGTGGCGCGCGCTCGATGAGCGCTCCCGCTGGCAGGCGGCGGCCTGCCCCTATCTGCTGGTCGACGCGTGCTTCGGGGAGCCGCAACGCTGGCAATGGCTCAGCGGCTCACGGGTCGGGGAGCCGCCCGGCCCGCCGGCCGCCTCATTCTTCACTGTGCCGCAGACCGCCGCGGTCGCGCGCACGGTCTTCGTCTATGCGTGGTCGTTGGTCGTCAGCCATTCGGCCGGGGCGCGGCTGATCCTCGGCATCCACCCGCAGTGCGCCAGCCTGCTCGGCGCCTGCACCGTGCCGCAGGTGCACGAGCTGGCGGAGCACAATGCGGGATGGCTGCGGCCCCGGTGGCTGAATCGGACACGGTTGTGGCGCCAGATGCTGGTGGCAGCGGCGGAAGACGACGGCGCGACACTGGAGCGGACCCGCATGCAAGGCCTGCAGATGCTGGCGGCAGAGGCCTGGGACGTCGCTCAGGAGCGCTCCAAAACGGGCCCCGCCGCCCCGGGTAGCTGCAACTAGTGAAGCTTCAGTGAGTCGATTAGGTTGCGCAGCGTATCGGGTGCGACCGGCTTGACCAGGTGGTGGTCGATACCGGCCCGTCGGGAGCGCAGGCGATCGTCTTCCTGGCCGTACCCGGTGATGGCGATGAGCACGGCGTCCTTTGACTGGGGCAGCTCGCGAAGCCGCTCAGCGACTTCGTAGCCGTCCATGCCCGGCAGTCCGATATCCAGGAAGACTGCCTCGGGCTGCCACTGCTCCGCCCTCTCGAGCGCGCTCGGGCCATCATAAGCATAGGCGACGTCATGACCCCACATCTCGAGCAGCATCGACATGCTCTCCGCGGCATCCCTGTTGTCATCGACGACCAGCAAACGACGCTTCGGTGCCGGTTCTCGGGTGCTTTGCCGCGCGAGTGCCATACGGTCTCCCACTCAGTAGATGTCTATCTGTCGTAGCCCGCTCGAATCGCGGGCCCCCCTGAACATCCCTTCCGTGCTGAATTCCGCGACGATCCTTCCGCTGCGGTCGACCGCGATCACGCCACCGCTGCCGCCGAGCTCGCGGAGTTTGTCATGCAGCAATTCACGTACCGCCTCCCTCAGCGCGAGGCCGCGAAACTCCACGGCTGCACAAATATGGTGCGCGGCCACCGTGCGTATGAAGAATTCACCCTGCCCGGTGGCCGAGACGGCACAAACTCCATTCTTGGCATAGGTCCCGGCTCCGATGATCGGCGAGTCGCCCACGCGACCCTGGCGCTTGTTCGTCATGCCGCCGGTGGAGGTCGCCGCGGCGAGATCGCCGGCCGCATCGAGCGCGACCGCGCCTACGGTCCCTTGCGAGGAGGGCACGAGGTCCGAGACCGGCCGGCCGCTGCGCTCGCTTTCGAGCTGGGCCCGGCGCTCCTCGGTGCGGAAGTAGACGTTCGGCACGAGCGCGATCCCTTCCTCCATGGCGAACTCCTCCGCGCCCGCCCCGACGAGGAGCACGTGTCGGGACTTCTCCATGACGCGCCGCGCCAGCTCGATCGGATTTCTCACATGCCGGACGGCCGCGACGGCCCCCGCACGTTGTTGCCGACCTTCCATGATCGCCGCGTCGAGCTCCGCCGCCCCATCCCGGGTCAGGGCCGCGCCCCGTCCGGCATTGAACAAGGGATTGTCCTCCAGCGATTGCACCGCGGCGGATACGGCATCGAGACTCGAGCCGCCCTGCTCGAGCGTGGCATAGCCCAGGTCGAGGGCCGCCGCGAGGCCCTCGCGGTAATGCCGCTCGCGCTCGGCGGACAGTGTGTGCCGCGGAACCGCGCCGGCGCCGCCGTGGATCGCAATCGCGTGCATCGAGAATCCTTTGCTGATCTTATCGGGCCGTGGAGCATACCTCCGCGAGTCGCCGTTGCGAGTGGCGTGGCCCAGGAAACGCTATGATCCGAGGGGATATTCCGGGTGAAAGCTTTCATGTCGCAGAGGATTCGAAGCATTCTGGTCGCCAACCGTGGCGAGATCGCCATCCGTGTCATGCGCGCCGCGAGCGAGCTCGGCCTGCGAACCGTGGCCATCTACTCGCAGGAAGACCGCTTTTCGCTGCATCGCACCAAGGCGGACGAGAGCTATCTGGTCGGGCGCGGCAAGGGACCGATCGAGGCGTACCTCGACATCGAGGACATTCTGCGCATCGCCCGCGAGGCCCGGGTCGATGCCATCCATCCGGGATACGGTTTTCTTTCCGAGAACCCGCAGTTCGCGCAGGCCTGCGCCACGGGCGGCATAGTCTTCGTCGGCCCGCGGCCCGAGACCATGAATATCCTCGGCAACAAGGTCGCGGCGCGCAATCTCGCGACCGCGGCCGGAGTACCGGTCATGCCGGCGACGCCGCCGTTGCCCGCGAGCCTGGAAGATTGCCGGCGGCTCGCCGGGGACATCGGCTATCCGGTGATGCTCAAGGCGAGTTGGGGAGGCGGGGGCCGGGGGATGCGCGTCGTCGAGAGCGATGCGCAGCTCGCGGAGCTGCTGCCGGTCGCGCGCCGCGAGGCGAAGGCCGCGTTCGGCAACGATGAGGTGTACCTCGAGAAACTGGTGCGCCGCGCGCGGCACGTCGAGGTACAGATCCTGGGCGATGCGCACGGCGGGCTGGTGCACCTTTATGAGCGGGATTGCACCGTGCAGCGCCGCAACCAGAAAGTCGTGGAGCGTGCTCCCGCGGTGTTTCTGAGCGACGCGCAGCGCTGCGAGCTGTGTGCGGCCGCGCTGGCCATCGGCCGGGCCGCCAACTACCTCAACGCCGGCACGGTGGAGTTCCTGCAGGACGCCGAGTCCGGCAGGTTCTACTTCATCGAAGTCAACCCGCGCATCCAGGTCGAGCACACCGTCACGGAATGCGCGACCGGCATCGATATCGTGAAGGCGCAGATCCGCATCGCCGGGGGCGCGCGGCTCGGGACCGCGGAAAGCGGCGTGCCGCCGCAGGAGCAGATCCGGATCGGCGCGCACGCGCTGCAGTGCCGCGTGACCACGGAGGATCCGGAAAACAACTTCATTCCGGATTACGGCAAGATCACCGCTTACCGCAGTCCCGCCGGATTCGGCATCCGTCTCGATGCGGGGACGGCCTATACCGGGGCGATCATCACCCGCTCGTACGACTCCCTGCTGGTGAAGGTGACCGCCTGGGCGCCCACGCCGGAGGAAACCAACGCCCGCATGCATCGCGCGCTGTGGGAATTCCGCATCCGCGGCGTGGTCACCAACCTGCGCTTCCTGGATCAGGTCATCACTCATCCGCGGTTCGCGCGCGGCGAGTACACCACCCGCTTCATCGACGAGACGCCGGAGCTCTTCCGCTGGCCGCCGAAGCGCGACCGGGCCACCCGTATCCTGACCTACATCGCCGAGACCATCGTCAACGGCAATCCGGAGACCCGCGGCCGCCCGCGTCCGGCGCGGCTCGATACCCCGAAGCTGCCCCAGGCGCCGCTGGCGGAGCCGCAGCCCGGCACGCGGCAGAAGCTCGAGGAGCTGGGCCCGGAGCGCTTCGCGCGCTGGATGCTGCAGCAGGAGCGGGTGTTGCTGACCGACACGACTTTGCGCGATGCGCATCAGTCGCTGCTCGCCACGCGCATGCGCACCATCGACATGGCCGCCGTCGCCCCGTACTACGCGAGCCTGCTGCCGCAGCTCTTCTCCCTGGAGTGCTGGGGCGGGGCGACTTTCGATGTGGCGATGAGGTTCCTCAAGGAAGACCCCTGGCAGCGGCTGACGGTGTTGCGCGAGCGTGTGCCCAACCTCCTGCTGCAGATGCTGCTGCGGTCGGCCAATGCCGTTGGCTATGCCAACTATCCGGACAACGTCGTGCGCTTCTTCATCGCGCGCGCCGCGGAGCGCGGCATCGACGTGTTCCGGATCTTCGACTCCCTCAACTGGGTCGAGAACATGCGCATGCCGATCGATGCGGTGCTGCAGTCCGGCAAGCTCTGCGAGGCGGCGATCTGCTACACCGGGAACCTGAGCGACCCGAGTGAGAAGAAATACACCCTCGACTACTACCTGAAGCTCGCGCGCGAGCTCAAGGCCGCCGGCACGCACGTGCTCGGTATCAAGGACATGGCCGGGCTGTGCCGCCCCCGCGCCGCCTACGCGCTGGTGAAGGCGTTGAAGGACGAGATAGGCCTGCCGGTGCATTTCCATACGCACGACACCAGCGGCATCGCGGCCGCCAGTGTGCTCGCCGCGGTCGAGGCGGGCGCCGATGCCGTGGATGGCGCAATCGATGCGATGAGCGGCCTGACCTCCCAGCCCAACCTGGGCTCGATCGTCGAGGCGCTGCGCCACGGTCCGCGCGACTCGGGTATCGACCCGGCGAGACTGCGCCTGCTGTCCTCCTACTGGGAGCAGGTGCGCAGGCTCTACGCCGCATTCGAGAGCGACATCCGCTCCGGGGCGTCGGAGGTCTACGTGCACGGCATGCCGGGCGGGCAGTACACCAACCTGCGCGAGCAGGCCCGCTCGCTCGGGATAGACAATGCGCACTGGCCGGATGTCGCCCAGGCCTACGCCGACGTCAACGACATGTTCGGCGACATCGTGAAGGTCACTCCGACGTCGAAGGTCGTCGGCGACCTGGCGCTCCTCATGGTGACGAGCGGCCTGACACCGAAGCAGGTCCTCGATCCCGAGGTGGACGTGCCCTTCCCGCAGTCCGTGGTGCAGCTCTTTCGCGGCGACCTGGGGCAACCTTACGGCGGATTCCCGGAGGGACTGCAGCGCAAGGTCTTGAAGGGGGCCGCACCGCTCAAAGGCCGCCCGGGAGCCGGGATGCCGGCCACCGACCTCGAGGCCGAGCGCGCCAAAATCCAACAGAAGGTCGCCCGTCCGGTCAGCGACGACGATCTGGCCTCGTACCTGATGTATCCGCGGGTGTGGCAGGACTATGCGGCAGAGCGCGCGCAGTACGGGGACGTCGGCATTCTGCCGAGCACCGTCTTCTTCTATGGGATGGAGCCGGGCCAGGAAACGAGCGTGGAGCTGGAGCGCGGGAAGACGCTCATCGTGCGTTACGTCACTTCGAGCGAGACGCACGAGGACGGGACCCGGACCGTATTCTTCGAGCTCAACGGCCAGCCGCGCTCGGTGCGCGTGCCCGACCGCAGCCAGGTCGCCAAGCGCCCGCCACAGCGCAAGGCGGAGCCCGGTAACGCCAAACAGATAGGCGCGCCCATGCCCGGCACTATCGGTACAGTGGGCGTGGCCGTCGGCCGCAAGGTGGCGCGTGGCGACCTCCTCGCGACGCTCGAGGCGATGAAGATGGAGACGGCGGTGCGCGCGGAAACCGACGGCGAGGTGGCGGAGGTGCTGGTCAGCCCGGGACAGCAGGTGGATGCGAAAGACCTGCTGGTGGTGTTGAGCTGAGATGCCCGCGGGTGTCGTTTCGAATGAAATCCCAGTGCGGTGGCATGGCCTCGACACAGGCTCTCACCGCGCAGCGCAGTTCCTCCAGGCGGGACTGGATCCGGCGTGAATCGAGCCCATCGACCAGAGGGTCATAGCGGCGCGGGATGACATTCTGACCGACCATGACAGACAGCCAGCTGAGCACGGGAAAGAGCTCGGCTTCCTCGCGGAGGATCCGGCCGTGGCTGCGAAAGAGCTCGAGCTTCTCGCGCAGACTCTCGGTCAGGGGCAGAGCGCGACAGTGCCGCCAGAACGAGTCGATGCGCTCGGTCTGGCTGTAGTGCAGCAGCAGGAAATCGCGCACGCCGCCGAAGTCCGCCGCGAGAATCCTGTTGTACCGCTCGATGTCGGCGGCCGCGAAATCACGGTCGGGAAAAAACCTGAGCAGCATGGCAATGCCGCGCTGAATGAGGTGGATCGAGGTGGCCTCGAGCGGCTCGAGGAATCCCGCGGCGAGCCCCAGCGCGACCACGTTCCTGTTCCAGGCCGCTTTGCGCCGGCCGGGGCGGAAGCGCAGTGCGACCGGCTCGCTCAGCGGCCGGCCGGCGATATTGCCCAGGAGCAGCGCTCTCGCGGCGTCATCGCCGCTGAACTCGCCGCTGTAGATGTAGCCGTTTCCGTCGCGGTGCTGCAGTGGAATCTGCCACTGCCAGCCTGCTTCGCGGCCGGTGACGAGGGTGTACGGATTGGGCGCCGCGGAGCGCTCGCTGTGCACGATCATGGCCCGATCGCAGGGAAGCCACTCGCTCCAGTCCTCATAGCCCGTGTGCAGCGCGCCCTCGATGAGCAGGCCCCGGAAGCCGCTGCAGTCGATGAAGAGATCGGCGCTGACGCTCTCGCCCGTCTCCAGGGTCACCGACTCGACGAAGCCATCCGGGCCGCGCAACGCTACCTCTCGGACGTGACCTTCGCTGCGCAGCACGCCCCGTGCCTCGGCGTAGCCTCGCAGATAGCGCGCGAAGCGCCCCGCATCGAAATGCAGGGCATACGTGATCTTGTTGAGCGGTGTGTTTGGAGCGTGCAGCGGCCGCGCAAATCGCCCGCGCAGCGCGGCCATCGCCTGGATCGAGTATTCCTCCAACGGCCGGGCCTTGCCTTGCAGGAGCATCTTCAGCCAATAGGCCTGAAACGGGACGTTGCCCATGCCCGGCCCGGCGGGGCCGAAGGAGTGGAAGTAGAAGTGGCCGGCCCGGGTCCACTCGCGATAGCCGATGCCGAGCTTGTAGGTCGCCTTGATCTCACCGATCAGGTCGCCCTCGTCGATGCCGAGCTGGCGGATGAAGTCCATGATCGGTGGAATGGTGGCTTCTCCCACACCCACCGTGTCGACCCGCGCAGACTCGATCAGCCGCAGCGCAACACCCATCCCGGACAACGACTTCGACAGCGCGGCTGCGGCCATCCAGCCTGCAGTGCCACCCCCGACGATCACGACGCTGCGGATACGCCTGTCGTTCATATGCGAGCCACGGAGCCAGGATATCGCAAGACCAATTGCACCGCACGGGCCGGGGGCCGTCCCCGAGGGGGCCTCTCAGGACCCGAGAAACATCCGATAGGCGGGATTGGCCGTCTCCTCGGCGTAGGCGTAATGCAGCTCGTTGATGTGCTGGAGGAAGTCCGGGCGCTCCGCCGGAGGCACCTGGATGCCCGCGAGCACACGGCCGTAGTCGGAGCCATGGTTGCGATAGTGGAACAGGCTGATGTTCCAGCGTCCGCCCACCGCCTGGAGGAACCTGAGCAGCGCTCCCGGGCGCTCCGGAAACTCGAAACGATACAGCAGCTCGTCGCGGATGCCTCGTGCGCGGCCACCGACCATGTGACGCACGTGGAGCTTCGCCATCTCGTTGTCCGTCATGTCGGTGACGGTGTAGCCCGCCTCCCGCAGGGCGCGCACGACGGTGTCTCTTTCCGTCCGTCCCTGGGCGAGGCCGAAGCTGACGAAGATCTGCGCGGCCTGCTCGCTTTCGTAGCGATAGTTGAATTCCGTGACGCTGCGGTGCCCCAGCAGCTCGCAGAAGCGCAGGAAACTGCCGGGCCGCTCCGGGATCGTGACCGCGAGCAGCGCCTCGCGCTCGCCGCCGAGGTCGGCCCGCTCCGCCACGTGTCGCAGGCGATCGAAGTTGATGTTGGCGCCGCTGTTGATGGCCACGACGCGCTTGTCCCGCCAGCCCTCGCGAGCGATGTACTTCTTCAGTCCCGCCACCGCCAGGGCGCCGGCCGGCTCCACGATCGAGCGGGTGTCCTCGAAGACGTCCTGGATGGCGGCGCAGATCTCATCGGCATCGAGCAGCACGATCTCATCGACATGGTCCCGGCACAGCGAGAATGTTTCTTCTCCCACGCGCTTCACGGCGACTCCATCGGCGAAGATTCCGACCCTGTCCAGCGTGACTCGCCGCCCCGCCTTGAGCGATTCGTACATGCCGGCGGCATCCTCCGGCTCCACCCCGATGATGCGGATGCTGGGATAGAGGTACTTCACGTAGACCGCTATCCCGGCGATGAGGCCGCCGCCTCCCACCGGCACGAAGATCGCATCCAGGTGGCCGCCCGTCTGGCGCAGCAGCTCCACCCCGATCGTGCCCTGACCCGCGATGACATCCGGGTCGTCGAACGGATGAACGAACACGAGATTGCGCTCGCGTGCGAGCTCGAGCGCCCGCTCCAGCGCCGTGTCGTAGTCGTCCCCGTGCAGCACGACCTCGCCGCCGAGATCGATGACCGCCTGGACTTTGATCTGTGGGGTGGTACGCGGCATGACGATCGTGGCCTCCACGCCCCGCCGCCGCGCCGACAGCGCCACTCCCTGCGCATGATTGCCCGCCGAAGCGCAAACGACCCCGCGCTTGGCTGCGCTCTCCGAGAGAAGGGCTATGCGGTTATAAGCACCGCGCAACTTGAAAGAGAAGACCGGCTGCAGGTCTTCGCGCTTCAGCAGTACCTCGTTGCCGAGCCGCCGCGAAAGCCGGGGTGCCGCCTCCAGAGGTGACTCCACCGCGACGTCATAGACGCGAGCCTTGAGTATCCGCTCGATGTAAGGACTGGCCATCACACGAGCTTAGCGAAATCCCGCACAGAGCGGGGTGCCGGCTAAAGCCATTTCCCCCGGAGACGGCGCGGCGCTAGTGCTTCTCCGAAGCTCCCCTCGGTTTCTCCACGAGCGGTGGCCTTTTGCTTCCCGCCATCTGCCTCGCATTCACCAGCGCGGCCTCGGTCTCCGAAGGCGCCGCCTCGGGCAGCTCCACCACCCGGAACGGCGGCCGATCCGGATACTTCTGCAGCAGCAGGGGCATGGCCACGTTGTACACCGGCGTGCCGGTGCTCGTTCTTCCCTCCGGCGTTCCGTGATGCGCGTGCCCGTGGAAGACGACATCGACGGGGTGCCGGTTGAGCGGTTCCTCGAGCCGGCTCGTGCCGAGGTACGGGAAGATATCGAGCGGCTCCCCCTCCACCGTGCCGCGGATCGGCGCGTAGTGCAGCAGGGCGATCCGCTGCCGCGTCCGCAGCCGCGCCAGCGCCCCTTCGAGCTTCAGAGCCTCGTCGATCGCCTCCTGCACGTAGCGCTTGGTTGCCTGTTCACCCCAGGCGCCGAGCGTCGCGCGGCCGAAGCCGCCCGCGAAGCCCTTGGCGCCCGCGATACCGACGCCACCGATCTCGTACGCCTCACCGTCGAGGACCTTCACGCCGGCGTCCGTCAGGACCCGGCAGACTTCCTCCTGCTGGCCGGACTCGAAGTCATGGTTGCCGAGCACCGCCACCACCGGTATGCGGACGACGGCGTTGAGCTCTTTTGCGAGGATGACCGCTTCCTCACGCAGGCCGTAATCCGTGAGGTCGCCGCAGAGGAGCAGAACATCGGCATGCTCGTTGACCGGCGCAAGGAGCGGCTGCAGTGCGCCTTGCGAGGTCTTTTTCACGTGCAGATCTGCGGCCGCGGCCAGGCGCATCGCTTGCTTGGTCTCCTCTTCAGTCGTGCAAATGGAGCAATCCGCATGCCGCCGAGCCACGAGCGCCAGGGGCAGCTCGACGAGCGAGCCCGCGCCTTCTATTTGCGTACGCTCGATCTCCTCCGGGAGACCGGTATCCCATTCATTGTGGGCGGCGCGTACGCGCTGAACCACTACACGGGCATCGAGAGGCACACGAAGGACCTCGATGTGTTCGTGCGCCGCGAGCACTATGGTGACGTCGAGACGGCGCTCGCCGCCGCCGGCATCGAAACCGAGCTGACCTTTCCGCACTGGCTGGGCAAGGCGAGCTGTGAGCACGGCTCGATCGATGTGATCTTCAGCTCCGGCAACGGACTGTCCCAGGTCGATGACGATTGGTTCCGACATGCCATCGTCGGCCCGGTGCTCGGCGTCGAGGTGCGTGTCTGTCCAGCCGAGGAAATGATCTGGTCGAAGGCGTTCATCACCGAGCGCGAGCGCTATGACGGCGCCGACATCATGCACCTGCTGCTCGCGTGCGCGGAGCGGCTGGACTGGCGGCGGCTCCTCGGCCGCTTCGATGCGCACTGGCGCGTGCTTCTGTCCTATCTGGGCCTGTTCGGCTTCGTCTATCCGTCCGAGCGGGCTCGTATTCCGGCGTGGGTCATGAGTGATCTCATCGGACGGTTGAGCCGTGAGTTGAGCGCGCCACCGTCGCCGCGACGGGTGTGTCAGGGCACGCTGCTCTCGCGCGAGCAATATCTGACTGACGTCGGTCAGTGGGGATTCGAGGATGCGCGGCTGACGGTCGCAGCGTCGATGACGGTGGACGAAGTTGCGCACTGGACGCGCGCGATCGAGGATCACTAACGCAGGAAAGAATCGAGAGCCTGGAGCACTGCCTCGGGTGCCGTCTCGAAGATCGAGGCACCGTGTTCGGGCAGCTCCACGAGCCGGGCACGCCCGGGCACCTCGCGCGCCTGCCCCCTGTTGGCCAGGATTTCGTCGCGAAGACGGAGCACGAGCAGCGGCGCGGCGATTTGCGCCAGGCGGGGCCGTAGCGCATAGCTGTGCTCCGCCTCCGCGGCCGCGGCGGCCTGAGCGCCGCCACGCAGCCGCTCCGCCAGGGCGGTATTCACGACTTCGGGCGGGGTGCCCGGGCCGCAATAGGCCGCCGCTCGGCGCCACTCCTCCGGCAGATGGCTGCCATCCGCGGACGCAGCCAGCGGCCGCGTCTCGGTGGCATCTGCCCCGAGCGGCGCGGAGACCAGCACCAGTCGCCTCACCTGCCCCGGACGCGCCGCCGCCAGTTCCGCGGCGACCAGCGCGCCGAAGCGGTGGCCCAGCAAGTCGACCTGCCGCAGGCGCATGGTGTCGAGGAAGTCGCCGATGGCCGCGGCATGCTCCACGACGCCTGCCCTGGGCGGTGGTGGGTCGGAATCCCCGAAACCCGGCAGATCCGGGGCGAAAACCGACCGCCGGGTCCCCGCCACGGCGAGGAAGCGCTCGAAAACACGGCCTGAAAGGGGGCTCGGATGCAGGCACAGGAGGGGAGTGCCTTCCTCGAAGCCGCCCCCGGAGGGAATTGCATTGTGGACGTGGAGCTGCCCGTAACGGCACTCGAAATAACCGCGCCGGACGCGGGGGCGGGATATCGTTCGCGGGCGGCTTGGCACGGATTTGGGCATGGTGGCAGGCAGGATTGTGCCGCAGCGGCAGTTCGGGTTTAAGCTATTCGCATGATGCGACCTCTGGTGAAGTCCCTGGCACTGCTCACCCCTCTCCTCATGCTTGCCGGCTGCGGCCTGGCCGAGACCGGCGCCACGGCTGCGGCAGGCGCCGCCTCTGCCGCACAGCAGGCGAAACAGGCGAAGGAAACCGAGGCGAAGGTCCAGCAGCAGATCGATGCGGCCTACCAGGAAGATGCCGCGCGGCGCAAGGCGGCGGAGGCCGAAGCTCAGTAAGGAGGCGGACCATGCGCAACCTCGAAGTCAGGATCAGGCAGACACCCACGAGCGCGGGGGACTTCGAGGTAGTGCCGGGCGAGGTGCCTCGCCTGACCAATGGCGGCATCCTCTGCCGCGCCCGGTGGCTGGCCGTCGATCCGTTCACCTGCCTCCCGCCGGATGGCGCGACGTCGCAGCGCAGGGGGCCGCGACCTGGCGATGTCGTTCCCGCTCTGGGTGTCTGCGAAGTGCTGGAGTCCCGGCACGACGTGTTTGCAGTTGGGCAACATGTCGTCGTCGACTGCGGCATGCGCGAGATGTGCGTCTCCGACGGTCACCATGTTTGCGCGCTGCATCCCGGTCAGTCGCCTGCCTCGACGGCGCTCGGTCTCCTCGGCCCGTCGGGGATGGCGGCGTACTTCGGGCTGCTCGACCTCGCCAGGCTGCGCGCCGGGGAGGTGGTGCTGGTGTCCGCGGCCGCCAATGTCGCCGGCGCGATGGCCGGCCAGGTGGCGCGGATCAAGGGTGCGCGTGCGATCGGCATTGGGAGCTCGCGCGAGAAATGCGATTGGGCGACGCGGCACGCGCGCTTCTCCGCCTGCGTCAGTGATCGTGCCGAGAATCTGACCAATCGTTTGCGGCAGCTGGCGCCGCGCGGTTTCAACGTATATTTCGACAACTCGGGAGGTGAGCTGCTCGAAACCCTGCTTTCGGGCCGTCATGTCGCTGCCGGCGGCCGTATCATTCTCAACAGCGTCCGTCACGATGACCCCTCCGAATTACTGCGGCGGGCGGGCTACGCCCCGGGGGAGATCACGGTGCAACGGGTGAACGCCGCGAACTACGAGCATCGCCGCGGGGAGTTCCTCAAGGATGCCATCCACTGGTACGGCGCGGATCGGCTGGTGTGCCGCGAGGACGTCGCGGAAGGGCTCGAGAATGCGCCGGCGCAGCTCATCAAGGCCATGCGCGGCCAGAACTTTGGCCGGCCGTTGATACGCCTGTAGGCGCTGGTTGGCTCGAGGCCCGCCGCGGTCGCGGCGGGCCCGAGTGAGACGACGTTATTTCTTTCTTGCCGGCTTGCGCGCCGAGCGCTTCGCCGCCTTCTTCCCAGCGGGTTTACGTGCTGCGCCGCGCTTCCCGGCCGCCTTCCTGGCCGGCGCTTTTCCACCGGACCGCCTGGCGGCAGCGGGCCGCTTCTTCGCCTTCGCGGCCGCACGTTTGGCCCCCCGCGCGGGTGCCTTTTTGACGGCCGCGCGCTTAGCGGGCCTCTTGCCGGTGCGGGCCGGACTCTTCTTATCCGGCGCCGGCTTCCGGTCTGCCGCCGGCTTCGCGCTGGCGGTTGATTTCTCCGCGGGCGACCTCGCCGCCGCGGCCTGCTTGGCCGGCTCGTGCACCGCGAACGCGCCGCCCTGCGGGTCCACGATCTGAGCGATGCGGCTGCCTCCAGGCACTTCCATCGGCCCCTGGGTCACTCGCCCGCCAGCAGCCTTCGCCGCGGCGGCCGCCCGGTCAACGCTGGCGACCTGGATGTAAGTCAGCCAATGTGGCGCCTTCGAGGCATCCATCAGCTTGTACACGCCGCCCACCTGCGCGCCGCCGTGCTCGATGAGCTGGTAGGTGCCGGCCGGCCCCATGTCGTGGGCGGGCCCCGCGCTCCAGCCGAAGAGCTCCGAGTAGAACGCGACCGCGCCCGGCTGATCGCTCGTGCCGAGCTCATGCCAGGAGAAGCCCGTTGGCGAGGACCCGCCGGCGGGCTGAGCGCTCGGCGTAAAGACCGCAAACGTGGCGCCCTGCGGATCGGACAGTACGGCGAAGCGGCCGACGCTGGGGATATCGGCCGGGGCCTTGAGCACCCTGCCGCCCAGGCGCTCGGCGGATGCTGCCGTGGCATCGACATCGGGCGTGCCGATGTAGACCAGCCAGCTCGGCGGGGCGCCGGCCTCGCGGGCGGATTGCGCCTGGGCCATGAGCCCGCCGGTCTGCGTCTTGCCGGACACCCACAGCGAGTAGTCGGGCATGCCGGAAGGCTGGGTCTTCCACGGCAGGACTTTGGAATAGAAGGCGCCCGCGGCCTGCGGGTCGGTCGTCATCAGCTCGTGCCAGACGAATCGCCCCCGAATATCAGCGTTGCTCATGAGGTTGCCTCTTCTTGACGAGCGGAGTTGTTTCCAACTCCCTCCATTCTGCACTCATGCGCGTTGCAGTTCCATGTCCGTATCCTTCAGTGCCGCGAATCGCTCCCGGCGATTCGCGCGAGCGCGGCACTCTTGCTCCTTCAACCTCGCGGACCCCGGAGCGGCCCGGGTCCGCTCATTGACTTGCCTTCGACCTACTCAGATGAGCGCTACGAAGTCCCCCTCGAAGGTACCCATCCGCCGGGCGTCGTACACGAGATGGGCGGAGAGCGTCAGGCGGGCTCGGCCACGGCGCGCGAGCGTGCTGCGGAACCGCTCCCAGGCGGGCTCGTCGCTGAAGCGGCAGACGGCGTCGAAGTCGCCTGGGATGGGCCGCTCGTACTCCATGCTGCTGCGCTGAATCACCAGCCGTGCCTGGAGTCCCGCACGCGCCAGGCGCAGATGCAGCAGCGCCCAGGCGGACAGGGTGGCGAGCGCCGCGGCGCTGCCCCCGAAGACGGTCTCATTGTGGTTGACGTTCGGGGCGAGTGGCGCCGCGAGCTGCACCCGCTCGGCGGTCGCCATCCTCACCCGCACGCCCATCGCGGCGGACAGCGGTATCTGCTGGTGCAGATAGCGTTCGAGGACCAGCTCCGGGGCATCGGTCATCCGGCCGGGCACCCTGGTTTTCCGGCCCTACCAGGTGCCGGTGTTCGGCATGGATTTCCAGGGCTCTGCAGGTGCCAGCGCCGCCCCACGCTGCAGCAGCTCGATCGATATCTGATCGGGCGAGCGCACGAAGGCCATGCGGCCGTCCCGTGGCGGGCGGTTGATCGTCACGCCGTGGTCCTGCAGGCGCTGGCAGGTCGCGTAGATGTCGTCCACCGCGTAGGCGAGATGGCCGAAATTGCGGCCGCCGGTGTACGTCTGCGGGTCCCAGTTGAACGTCAACTCGACCTGCGCCGACTCATCACCGGCCGCCCCCACGAAGACGAGCGTGTAACGGCCCTGCGGGTTGTCGTTGCGGCGCAGCTCCACCAGCCCGAGCGCATCGCAATAGAAGCGCAGCGAAGCTTGCAGATCGGTCACCCGGACCATGGTATGCAGGTATTTCACGGCGCTCTCCTCAGAACATTTCCGAGGGGCCGGGCGGCTTGATGTTCACCTTGTGCCGCGAGGCGATGAAATCGCCGGTGATCATCTCTTCGTAGCTCTGGCCCGGGCCCACCATCGGATAGACGCCCGCGTCGGGATCGATCATGACCTCGAGGAACGCCGGTCCGTCGAAACGAATGAACTCCTCCACGACCCGCGGCACGTCTTCCTTGCGGTCGAGCCGCACCGCGTAGCGAAACCCGTCGGCCTGGGCGGTGCGGATGAAGTCCTTCTTGTGCAGCGACTTGTCGCTCGCCGACAGCCGGCCTTTGAAGAAGAGCTTCTGCCACTGCTTGACCATGCCGTCGCCGAAATTGTTCAGCACCACGATTTTGACGGGCAGATCGTAAGTGGTCACCGTCTCGAGCTCGCCGATGTTCATGCGGATGCTCGAGTCACCGTCGATATCGATGACCATGCGCCGCGGATGCGCGAGCTGCGCACCGATCGCCGCCGGCAGCCCGAAGCCCATCGTCCCCATGCTGCCCGAGGTCAGCCACAGCCGCGGGCGGCGGAAGTCGCAATACTGCGCCGCCCACATCTGGTGCTGGCCGACGCCGGTGGTGATGATCGCCTCACCGCGCGTGAGCCTGTTGATTTCCTCGATCACGTAGTATGGCTGGATGAGGGGGCTGTGGCGGTCGTAACCCATGGCGTGGACACGCTTGAGCTCCGCGAGCGCCGCCAGCCACGCGCCGTAGTCGCGCTTGAACCCGGTACGGCGGCCGTGCTCCGTGAGCGCGCTCAGCGCCTCGGCGAGCAGGCCTACGTGGCTCCACTGCACACGCTTGACCTTGTTGATTTCGGCGCGATCGATGTCGAGGTGCGCGATCCGCTTCGCGCCGCGCGCGAACTGTGACGGCACGCCCGCCACCCGGTCGTCGAAGCGCGACCCGGCGGCGATGAGGAAGTCGCAGTCATCGACGGCGTAGTTGGCAAAAGCGGCGCCGTGCATCCCGAGCATCCGCATCGACAGGCGGTGCGTGGTGTCGATGGCGCCAATGCCCATCAGCGTGGTCACGACCGGAATGTCGAAGGCGGTGGCGAACTCCGCGAGCGCGCCGCTGGCATCGGCGTTGATCACACCGCCGCCCGCATAGATGAGCGGCCGCCGCGCCTCCCCGAGCATCTCGAAGAATCGCTCGGCGTTGCGCGGCTCGACCACTTGATCGGCCAGCTCCTTCATCCGGCGGCGATAGCCCGGCAGGGGCAGGGTGCCGGCGCCCTGGAAAACCCCTTCCCAGTTCTGCACGTCTTTGGGAACGTCGACGACCACCGGGCCGGGCCGGCCGGTGCGCGCCAGCTCGAAGGCGGACCGGATCGTCGCCTCCAGCCGCGCCGGATCGGTGACCAGGAAAACGTGCTTTGCGACGGAGCCCATGAGGGCCGCGACCGGTGCCTCCTGGAAGGCGTCTGTCCCGATCGAGGCACGCGCGACCTGGCCGCAGATCACCACGATCGGCACCGAGTCCGCCATGCAATCGCGGATGGGGGTTACCGTATTGGTCGCGCCCGGTCCCGAGGTGACGAGGCACACGCCCACGCGCCCCGTGGCGCGCGCGAAGCCCGCCGCCATGAAGCCCGCGCCCTGCTCGTTCGCCGGCACGATCAGCGGAATCTGCCGACCGCCCCGCTGTCCCTGCTCTTCGTTATAGAGGAACACCGCGTCGTAGGTCGGCAGAATAGCCCCGCCGCTATAGCCGAAGATGGCCTCGACCCCCTCGTCGGCCAGCACCTGCACGATCATCCGCGACCCGGACATGGTCTGGCCGGCAAGCGGATGCCCGGCGGGGCGCGGCTGGGTGACGGTGTCGCTCATGCGGAGCTCTCGGAATCGGCTGGCGATCGTGCGGGGGGGCGGTCTTGGGAGACTAGCAGGTCGGTCTGCGGCACGAAAGACGCTTCCCGGTCAGCCGCTTCGACGTGGCCCGCCCGATCCTTTATTCTGCGTCCATCCCCGCCCATAGAGGGCTGTTCCGACCGATATGCGTCATATCATCGCCATTCTGCTGCAGAACGAGGCGGGCGCCCTGAGCAGGGTGGCCGGGCTCTTCTCCACCCGTGGCTACAACATCGAGTCGCTCTCCGTCGCACCGACGGATGATCCGACCGTATCGCGACTCACGCTGGTCACGACCGGCTCTGACGCGGTCATCCAACAGATCGTCAATCAGCTCAACAAGCTGGTGGATGTGGTCAACGTCGAGGACATGACGACCGGTGAGCACCTGGAGCGCGAGCTCATCGTGCTCAAGCTGCGGGTCCGGCCGGCGGATACGGATGCGATCCGCGGCTATGTCGTGCGCACCGGCGGCCGCGTCCTCGATCCCGCTCCGGACGGATTCATCGTGGAGCTCACGGCGAGTGAGGCGGAGATCGACAGCTTCACGGCCGACCTGGCGCGCGGTGCGGAGCTGCTTGAGGTCGTACGCAGCGGGGCCCTCGGGATCGGACGTAACGCGCGGCCGCTGCGCGTCGTGCGCTGATCGGGGCGCTACGGGAACGGCGTGTCATCAGCCAGCGATACGGACCCGCGCGGGGAGCCAGGCACCGCTCCTCTGCCGCGTGCGCGGATCCTGGTCGTCGATGACCTTCCCGAAAAGCGTCTGGCCTACGCCGTGATCCTCGAAGGGCTCGATGCCGAGGTGGTCATGGCCTGCTCCGGGGAGGAGGCGCTGAAGCGCGTTCTCGAGGAGGAGTTCGCCGTCATCCTGCTCGATGTCAACATGCCGGGGATGGACGGGCTCGAGACGGCGGCGCTGCTGCGCCAACACCGCAATGCACGGCACACACCCATCATTCTGGTGACGGCGTATGCCGATGACGTACAGAGCGCGCGTGGGTATGAGCTCGGCGTCGTCGATTACATGCAGGTCCCCATGGCGTCGCCGGTCATGCGAGCCAAGGTCGGCGTGTTCCTGGACCTCTTCCTGACACGGGCGGCGCTCGCCCGCGCGAACCAGGATCTGGAGTCACGGGTCGCGCAGCGTACTGCCGAGCTGCTGCGCACCAATGAGCGGCTGCGGGCCGAGATCGAGGAGCGCCTGCGGGCGGAGAACGAGCGGGAGGAGTTGCTGGCGGGTGAGAGGGTGCTGCGCGGGCAGGCCGAGGAGCTCAGCCGGCTGAAGGATCAGTTCCTGGCCACCATGTCGCACGAGCTGCGCACCCCGCTCAACGCCATCTTCGGCTGGATCACGCTGTTGCGAACCCGCCGGCTGGATGAGGCGACTCAGGCCCGGGCGCTCGAGACCATCGAGCGCAATGCACGCGCGCAAAAGCGCCTCATCGAGGACTTGCTCGACGTCTCTCGCATCGTGACCGGAAAGATCGCCCTCGAGCTCGGCGATGTCGTGCCCTCGCGCGTGGTCGAGGGGGCGATCGCGACCATGCAGCCGGCGGCGCAGGCCAAGCAGCTCAGGATCGTGCCGATTCTCGGCGAAGTGACGGGCGTGATCCGCGGGGATGCGGCTCGTCTGACGCAGGTGATCTGCAACCTGCTGTCCAACGCCATCAAGTTCACCGCGCCCGGCGGCCGCATCGACGTGGAGCTCGCGATGAGCGGTGATCGCGATCACCTGCAGATCAGCGTCGCCGACACGGGCCAGGGCATCAAGCCGGAGTTCCTGCCGCATGTCTTCGAGCGCTTCCGCCAGGAGGATGGCTCGATCAGCCGGCGCCACGGCGGCCTCGGGCTCGGCCTGGCGATCGTCCGTCACCTGGTGGAGCTGCACTCCGGCACGGTCGAGGCGCAAAGCGAGGGCGAGGGCTCCGGCTCGCGCTTCATCGTGCGCTTACCCATACGTTGATCGGCGCAGCGCCGTCGCCGGCTCAGGGGATCAGGACAGTCGATCCGGTGGTGCGGCGGCTCTCGAGGTCGCGATGCGCCTGCGCCGCATCCGTCAGCGCATACCGCTGTCCGATCCTGACGCGTACGGCGCGGCTCTTGACCGCCGCGAAGAGCTCCCGCGCGGCCGCATCCAGCGCCTGCCGTGTGGCGATGTAGTTGAAGAGGGTGGGGCGTGTCAGGAAGAGCGAGCCGCGCTTGCTGAGCTCCAGCGGACTCACGGCGGGAGCCGGACCCGACGCATTGCCGTACGTCACCATCATGCCGAGCGGGCGCAAGCAATCGAGTGAGTCCATGAAGGTGTCCTTGCCGACGGAGTCGTAGACGACCGCGACGCCTTCTCCCTTGGTGAGCTTCCTGACTTCCGCCGCCAGCGGCTCGCGGCCCAGAATCAACACGTGCTTGCAGCCGTTACGCCGCGCCAGCTCCACCTTCGCATCGCTGCCGACGACGCCGATCACTTTGGCCCCGAGCGCCTTCGCCCACTGGCAAAGGAGCAGGCCCACTCCGCCCGCCGCCGCGTGCACGAGAATGGCGTCGCCGCGGACCACGCGATAGGTGCGGCGCAGCAGGTACTGCGCGGTCAGGCCCTTGAGCATCAGGGCGGCGGCCTCCTCGTCGGATATGCCGCGCGGCACCTTCACCAATCGGTCCGTCGGCACGTTGCGGACCTCACAGTAAGCTCCGGGCCGCCGCTGCACGTACGCGACACGATCGCCTGCCTTGAAGCCGCGCACCTTGCGGCCCAAGGCCGTGATGACGCCCGCGGCCTCGCGGCCGAGGCCGCTCGGCAGCTCCACCGGGTACAGCCCGGTGCGGTCGTAGACATCGATGTAGTTGAGCCCGATGGCGGTATGGCGCACCTGCACCTCGCCGGGCTGCGGTTGGCCGGGGTCGAGATCCTCGCTGCGCAGAACCTCGGGACCGCCGTGCTCGTGGAATCGGATTGTTTGTGCCATAGCACTGAATTACCCGGCGGCCGCTGCGGTGTCAAGAGTGCGAGGCACAAGAGCATCGAGACCAGGGTGGGTGCTGGCTGGAACAGGTGGCACTTCGCTCGGACGCGGACATCAGGGTACTTCATTTCCGCGAAACAGTCCGACACGAGCTCGCCCCATTCACTATGCGGCGCCCAGTCGATTCGAGGCGCTATATCACCAAACTCCGGACTGCCTCTGTTGCTAGTCGCCTCGCTGGATCTTACTGATCCGCGTCTGGAATTACAGACGCCAGACTCAAAACGCTCCATCTCCTTTATTCTTGGACGTGTCCTATCAGCGATGGAGAGTTTGCGTACAGAGAGACAGACAGTGCCGTCCGAGTGCTGAAATATACCGCCGGTCCTCCTCACAGAGGCTTTCCATACGATGGGTACCCACTCTCATTTCCGCGCATCACGGCCCAACTACAACGGGTCGATCAGCACGAACAATCCATTATCAGAGCCCTGAATAGACGCGAGAACGATCCGATCTTACTTGAGGAACAATTTCCGCATCTCGCGACGCCGCGCTCGCAAGTCGGCGGTGAGCCACGACTGATGCAATGGCCTTTGCCGCAACGCACGTGTCCCGAATGGGGAGGCCATGCCTTTACTTGCCGCTATCGGCGACGAAAACGGAACCTCCCGCGGCTTTACGGGCAACCCTTTCGTCCAACTGCTGTACTTCTTCTGCGTCCCGTGCGGCGTAGTTACCGTCTACAACATCACCGATTAACGGCACACCCAACGGAGGCGCGATTACCGATGGCCTTCCTTGGCCTGGGCAATCAGCGGACGCTGCGCTCAGCTGTCCAGCCCGGCGCATACCCCCAAAGGTTTAGTACCCTGGAAGCGGCGTAGGAGGGATCGATGGTGCCGGAGATAGTAACTCAATGGGAGGCAACGGAATCATCGATGCAAAGCCGCGCGGCAGCTCTTTGATTCAAATCGCCGCTACCACGGCGGCGGCGGCGAGCGGGACGGAATGGCACTAGTGTTCGCCATCAAGATGGCTTTGCTTACAAGGCAGCGTCGTCGGTTTCACCGGTGCGGATGCGGATGACGCGCTGGATGTCGGTGATGAAGATCTTGCCGTCACCGACCTTGCCCGTCTTGGCCGACTTCAGGATGGCCTCGACGACCTGGTCGACCAGGTCGGCGCGTACCGCAACCTCGATGCGCGTTTTGGGAACGAAGTCCACCACGTACTCCGCGCCGCGATACAACTCTGTGTGCCCGCGCTGGCGCCCGAAGCCCTTGACCTCCGTCACCGTCATACCCGAGACGCCGATGTCGGAGAGCGCGGCTCGCACGTCGTCCAGCTTGAAGGGTTTGATGATGGCGGTGACCAATTTCATGTGCGGGCTCTCCGTCGGGTATCTGTGCTTTGTCTGGCGAGGCAGGCGGCCAAGTTCGCGGCAGGTGCGATTTTGCAGCTTTCATGCCACGAAGGAGAATACATTTAAGTGCCTGAGTTACGACGGCGCTCTACGCGGCCCCGGAGCTCGTCCTGCACCATTATGGAGCAATTGCCGGATGGGCGTGCTCGCGGGTGGTGCAGCTCCCGCGGCCCATACGCTAAGCTCCCGTGGTGTACGAGCGAATCATCATCGTGGGCGGCGGCCAGGCCGCCGTGCAGGCCATCGATACGCTGCGGCGCAAGGCCTTTGCCGGCAAGATCGTCCTGATCGGCGATGAGCCCTGGCTGCCCTATCAGCGCCCGCCGCTTTCCAAGAAGTACCTGGCCGGCGCGCTGGAGCGTGACCGGCTGCTGCTGCGGCCGGCTCACTTCTACGAAGCACATTCCGTCGAGACCCGGCTGGGGCGGCGCGTGGAGGAGATTTCCCGCCGCGAGCAGCGCCTGCGGCTCGATGATGGCTCGAATGTCGCTTATGACGCTCTTCTGCTCGCCACCGGCAGCCGGCCGCGGCCGCTCGCCGCGCCCGGGACCGACCTCGAGGGCGTGTATTTCCTGCGGACGATCGCGGACGTGGAGCGCATCCGCGGCGATTGGGCGCCAGGCAGGCGCCTGGTCATCGTGGGTGGTGGCTACATCGGGCTCGAGGTAGCCGCCACTGCGCGGGAGCTCGGCCTGGAAGTGACGGTGCTCGAGATGGCGGACCGCGTCATGAACCGCGTCGTCTGCTCGCAGATCTCCGCGTTCTACGAGGCCGAGCACGCCCGTCACGGAGTGAGGATCCTCTGCAACTCGAAAGTCCGCGCACTGGCGGCGGCGCCCGGCTCGAAGCGAGTGCGGGCAGTGGTGACCGAAGACGGCGAGGAACATGCGGCCGACGGGGTCGTGCTGGGCTGCGGTGTCCTTCCGGCCGACGAGCTCGCCGTTGCCGCCGGGGTGACGTGCGAAAACGGAGTGGTGGTGGACGAGCGCTGCCGCACTTCCGATCCCCTGATCTACGCGGCCGGCGATTGCACGAGTCATCCGAGCCTGCGCTACGGGCGACGCCTGCGATTGGAGTCCGTCGACAATGCTTTCGAGCAGGGCGCGAGCGCGGCACTCAACATGCTCGGTCACGAGACGGTGCACGACAAGGTGCCGTGGTTCTGGTCGGATCAATACGATCTCAAGCTGATCATCATCGGCATCGGCCAGGGATACGACACGGTCGTGATGCGCGGCGACCCCGCGACCCACAACTTCAGCGCCTGTTATCTGCGCGGCGGGGAGTTGATCAGTGTCGACACGGTGAACAGTCCCAAGGATCAGATGGCCGCGCGCAAGCTGATTGCGGCCCGCGCCCGCCCCGATCCGGACAAGCTGGCGGATCCCGCGGTGCCCCTGAAGGAAACGGCGTAGCGACTGCCCCAGGCATGGGGGCTGGGTCCGGCCGCCGCAGTTGGCTGTGTATCAATGCACCAGGCGCAGCGTGAACCGGTGCCGGAATCGCTGACCCTCGGACGCCTTCACCGCGCCAAGGATCGTGCCGACCAGCCATGCAATGCCGAGTATGAGGCCAAGGAGGATGCCGATCCCGACGACGAAAAGGATGCCGCAGGCGATAGCCGCCAGGAACACGGTGAGATTGAAATTCAGGGCTTCCAGGGACTGATCCGCGACGAACGCGGACTTCTCCCGCTGCGTAAGCCAGACGATCAAGGGCGCGATCACGTTGCCGCCCGCCGGAAAGAGCAGCCCCACGAGAGCGGACAGGTGGGCGAACATCGCGAGGTTACGCTCCTCTCGGGTGGCGCCTCCGTCATAGCTCGTCGGCTGTAGCGGTTCGTTCATGAACTCCTCCCCCGCAGGGATCGGGCCCCCGCGCTGGGCTCATTATGGCTCGCCCTGCGGTCCTTTACCGCCTGACTGGATGGATGTACAGTGTCCGGCATGGCCCCACCGCGCGAAAGGAACCAGCCGCTCAAAGGACGCGGCGCGCTCTCGAATCCCACCGGGCGCTTCGAGCGCCACCAGCGCGAAGCCGTCGATGACGGCTGGTATCAGGAGGAGGTCCCCGACTTCGTCCCCACCTCGATCGAGCCCGATCGCGCCCGCTCGGTGATCGCGCGCAATGATTCACCCGACATTCCGTTCGAGCAGTCGATCAATCCCTACCGGGGCTGCTCCCATTCCTGTCCTTATTGCCTATCGGGTGACACACCGATCTTGATGGGAGATGGAAGTGCCAGACCCATCGCGCAGGTAAACGTAGGAAGTGAGATTTACGGGACCATGCGCGTAGGCGCGTACAGGCGGTACGTCAGGACCCGGGTGCTGGCGCATTGGAGTGTGATCAAACCAGCGTATCGCGTCTGTCTAGAGGATGGTACCGAGATAGTCGCCGGCGAAGACCATAGGTTCTTGACTGAACGAGGGTGGAAGTTTGTTACCGGCACAATGGTTGGAGAGCTACAGCGGCCATACCTGACGGAAAACAACAAGCTCATTGGAACAGGGAAGTTTGCGAAGGAGGTAGACAAGGACTCCGATTATAAACGGGGCTATCTCTGCGGAATGATTCGGGGTGATGCGCACCTCGATACGCATCCCTATAAGCGAAAAACCGGCAACTACAACACGCTCTATCAGTTCCGTCTCGCTCTCTGGGACGACGAGGCGCTCCACCGCTCGCAGAGTTACCTGCTCGATTTTTTCGTCGCAGCGCACGAGTTCGCTTTTCGGGCGGCTTATGGTGCATACCGGGCGATGACCGGGATTCGCACGGCGGGACGTGCCAGCTTCGAGCAGATTTGTCTATTGATTGCATGGCCGCCGGCCCCCTCGCGCTCTTGGTGTGCTGGCTTTCTGGCTGGAATCTTCGACGCAGAAGGCTCGTTGAGCAGCGGAATCCTACGGATCAGCAATACGGATCGTCAGATCATAGACTGGATCTCTCGTTGTCTGCGGGAGTTCAGCTTTCGATTCGCGATCGAGGCGCCAGTACGCGACTGCATCAAGCCGATCGAGGTGGTGAGATTGGTGGGGGGCCTGGCGGAACACCTGCGCTTCTTTCACTTGGTCGATCCGGCGATCAGCCGCAAGCTGAACATCGAAGACCGAGCAGTCAAAAGCGAGGCGGCGCTGAAGATCAAATCCATCCTGCCGGTAGGTACGATGCGTCTCTACGACATTACGACAGGAACGGGAGATTTCATTGCGAATGGCGTGGTTAGCCACAACTGCTACGCCCGCCCGAGCCATAGTTATGTCGGGTTATCCCCAGGGTTGGATTTCGAGACGAGATTGTTCTATAAGAAAGACGCCGGCAAGGTGTTGGAAGGGGAGTTGGCGAAGCCGGGGTATGTGTGCAAGCCGATCACGCTGGGGGCCAACACGGATCCGTACCAGCCGATCGAGCGGCAGATGCGGGTGACGCGCGAGATCCTGGAGGTGCTGACCCGGTGCCGGCATCCGGTGACGATCATCACGAAGAGCGTGCTGGTGCTGCGCGATCTCGACCTGTTGAGCGATCTTGCGGGGGACGGGCTCGCGGGGGTGGGTATCAGTGTCACGACGCTGGATGTCGAGCTCAAGCGGGTCATGGAGCCGCAGGCCGCATCGCCGCACGCCAGGCTGGAGGCGATGAGGCGGTTGAACGAGGCGGGAGTTCCGACAGGCGTGCTGGTCGCGCCGGTCATTCCGGCGCTGACCGACCATGAAATGGAGGCCATCCTGGAAGCGGCCGCCGCGGCGGGCGCGCGTTGGGCCGGTTACGTCCTGTTGCGGCTGCCCCATGAGGTGAAGGATATTTTTCGCGAGTGGCTCGCGGCGCATTATCCCGACCGTGCCGAGCACGTGATGTCTCTCGTGCGCCAGATGCGAGGGGGCAAGGACTACGACCCGGCCTTCGGTCAACGCATGCGCGGCACCGGACCGCTGGCGGAGCTGCTCCGCAGCCGCTTTCATGTCGCTTGTCGGCGACTCGGTCTCATAACGGGAAGGCAGCAGCCGCCGAACACCAGCCTTTTCACCGCTGCGCGGCGGCCGAATGCGAGCCCACAGATGGAGCTCGAACTCTAGCACTGCCGGGCAGGATTCTTGCTCCGCATCAGATAAAGCTGCTCCTGAGGCCGCGATCAAGATGCAGAACGAGCGGACTGGGCCTTGCGACTGGCTGCCACGGCGGCGTCTCCTCGAGGGCCGCAACTGCAACCGGAAGGCCAGCCGCGGAGAAAACTGATCGGGCACTGCCGCATCGTGCCCGGGTCTGAGTAAAGTACTCGCAGGAGATCCAGCTAGAACAGCCAAGGTGGAGGTCATGCCACAGCTTCGTGCAGCCGCTCAGCCGACTACGCTCGGCCGTTACACTCTCATCGAGCGCGTCGGTTCAGGAGGACAGGGTGAAGTCTGGCGCGCGCACGACGAGACGCGCGGCGTCGACATCGCCCTGAAGGTCCTTCCGCCCGCTGCTGCGCGAAATCCGGCGGCGTGGAAGGCGCTCGAGCGCGAGTACGAGATCACCAGCCGCCTGCAACATCCCGGAATCCTCCAGGTGCTGCCTCCGCAGCGGATCGAGGACGTCCTCGTGCTGCCGATGGAGCTCGCGAGCGGTGGTGATCTGCGGCGACTGCGCAATGCGGGATATCTGGACATCGTGCCGGTGCTGCTCGAAGTGGCCGAAGCGCTCGAGTACGCGCACGCGCGCGGTGTCGTGCACCGGGATCTCAAACCCGAGAACGTGTTGTTCGACAGCCGCGGTCGGGTGAAGCTGGCCGACTTCGGCATCGCCGGCCTGATACCGGCGGCCGGTGGCGGGGCGCAAGGGCCGCACGGAGCCGGGCACTCGCCCTTCACCGCGAGTCCCGCGCAGCTTCGCGGCGAGCCGCCGAGCGCCGCGGATGACATCTACGGTCTAGGGGCGCTCGCCTACGAGCTGTTGTCCGGTCATCCGCCTTACTATCCCAACTTCGATCTGAAGCGTGCCCAGACGCAGCCCGTTCCGGAACTCGCGCCGACGCGGCAGATCCCGCCGGAGCTCGGCAACATCGTGATGCGCATGTTGGCGAAGAGCGCCGACGAGCGTCCTTCCTCCATGCAACAGGTCATGGACGAGCTCGATACGACACTGAACGCGACGCTGTGCTTCGCGCCGGAAGGCGTGGACACGACTGCGCCCGATGATGAAGATTCAGCGCCGGTTCCGAGTCAGCCTGCCGCAGGCAAGCCTCCGGGACTGCGAGAGCCGCCGGGACCTCGTGACACGTCGGCGCTGAAAGCGGCGATGTCGCCCGCCGTCGGTGCTGCCCAGCGGGCCGCGGCGGCCGAAAGCCGTCGGCCCGCCGAAGCGAAAGGTACGGATGAGCAGGCCGGTAAGCGGCCCTCGCCGCAGCACGGTGTCACAGGTGCCGCTCCCGGGCAGGACACCAAGGCTCCTCCGTCCGTGGGACGCCAATTGCTCTCCACACTTCGGCGCCTGCGGCCCACGGCGCCGGAGGGCAGACCCCCTCCAGAAGCCGGACCTCTGGGAAGAGCCGCAGCGGCTGCGCCCGCTGGGGGGCACGCTCCTGCCCGCGCCGCGTCCGCGCCTTCAGCGCGGCCACAGTCGCACGTTCAGCCGCAGGCGCGGGGTCAGGCACAGGCGGGGATTCAGCCACCGGGGGTTCAGGCGACCTCGCAATCCCAGGCGCCGCCACAGCCACAGCAGCGCGTGCAGGCGCCGTCGCAAAATTTGGCTGGGCCACAGCCAGCGCAACATCCCGCTCGGCGGGTGCCGACGCACGGCCCCGCTCCGCAGCAGGGGACGCACGGCCTGGCTCCGCAGCGGGGCACACACGGCTTCGCTGAGGAGGGGACGCACGGCTTTGCTCCACAGCAGGATACACACGGCTTCGCTCAGGAAGGGACACACGGTCTCGCTCCGCAGCAGCGGACGCACGGCTTCGCGCCGGTGACGGAGGCTGTTCCGCCGCACGATCCCTTTGCTCTGCGGATCCCGCATCCAGAGCTCCGGGCGACGCCGCCGCCCAACCGTCGGCAGCCCGCGCCGTGGTCCGGGTCCGGCGGCGCGCGCAGCCGTCACTGGCCGTATCTCGTCTCGGGCCTCCTTTGTGGAGTGGTGCTGATCTGCGCGGCCAGCGCGGCGGCGCTCTTCTGGTTGCCGCGGCATGACCTCGCGGGCCTGCAGTCGCTGTTGGCGAAGATCGGGTCGGTCGCTTCACCGCAGTCGACGGCCCCCTCGGCCCCAGCTCCGGCGAAGCCGCCGGCGCCGGTGGCATCTCCGCCCCCGGCGCCGAAGCCGCAGGTCGATCCCGCGGCCCTGGCGCAACTCGACAGCCAGCGCGCGGACCTGCAGAAGCAGGCGGCCGATCTCGATGCGCGCGGCGCATCCGCATGGGACGGGACGGAATTCTCCGCGGCGCAATTGCAGCTCGCCGAGGCGAACGGTGCCGCGGCCGCCGGAGGCGTCACGATCGCGCTGCAGCACCTGAGTCAGGCGCAGCAGCTTCTGAGCAACGTCACCCAGAAGGAGCCCCAGGCGCTGGCCGCGCAGCTCAAAGCGGGAGACACGGCGCTCGCCGCCGGCCATCAGGACTTGGCGAGCCAGGCCTACGCTCTCGCGCGGCGGATCGATCCCAACAGTCAGCGCGCCATCGACGGCGCGCGGCGGGCCCGCCTCCTGACCGGCGTGCTGCCGCTCCTCAAGGACGCGCAGAAAGCCGAGTCGGCCCACAACTACTCGCGCGCCGCTCAGGACTTCAGTCAGGCTCTGGCGCTCGACCCCGGCAATGCCGTGGCGAAGGAGGGATTGGGGCGCGCCAACGCCGCCTTCGGCGATGACAACTACGCGCGCTCAGTGGGCGCCGGTTTTGCCGCGCTCGGTGCCGGCCGCCTCGCGGAAGCACAGACGGATTTCCAACGGGCGCTGAGCTTCAGAGCGGAGGGGAAGGAAGCGACGGAGGGGCTGCAGCGGGTCAGCGCGGCGATGCAGGCGAGCCGCATCGCGGCGCTGCGGCAACAGGCCGCGAACCTCGAGGCGCAGGAGCATTGGCGCGACGCCATCTCGGTCTATGACACCGCTCTTCGCGAGGATCCGTCGCTGGCCTTCGCCAAGCGCGGCAAGGCGCAGGACGAGGCGCGGGCCGAGCTGTCCGAGTCTTTGCAGCGCATCATCGATCATCCGGACCGGCTGATCTTTCCCTCCGCGAAAGACGAGGCCATGACGCTGCTGCAGCAGGCGCGCGAGGAGCCCTCTCCCGGCCCAGCGCTGCAGGCTCAGGTTGCGAGGATCGCACAGCTCCTGCCGCAGCTCGAGCGGCCGGTGTTGCTCAACATGATTTCCGACAACGCGACGCAAGTTACCATTCCGAGCATCGGTGTGTTCGGGACCTTCGGCAAGAGAGAGATCCGGCTCAAGCCCGGGACCTACACGGTCGTCGGCACGCGGTACGGCTATCGCGCGGTGCATCAGGAATTCACGGTGGAGCCGGGCCAGCAGACGGTGACCATCACAGTGAGTTGCTCGGAACCTATTTGATTGGCACATCCATGTGCCTGGCATCACAATTGGCCACGATGTGTCCGTGACGGGCCTCACGGCTGCGGAATGAAGCCGGGACGCCAGCTTGTGCGTTCTTGGCGACAGCGCTAATAAGGGCACATGGCCGACAACGACTCTGTCGTGGCGCTGCTCGCCGGAGCGAGCGGGTTCGTGGGCACGCGTGTCCTCGACGCGTTGCTCGATGCGCCCGAGGTTTCGCGCGTGTTCGCCGTCTCGCGCCGTGCACTGGGACGCGAGCATCCGCGTCTCGCCAACCGAATCGTGCAGTTCGATCACCTGGAGCGGCAGCTCGCAGGGCTCAAATGTCAGGTCGCATTCTGTTGTCTCGGCGCGCGACTCGCGGAGCGCGACGGCGCCCGGGGCGAGGCGGTCCGACGCGTCGATCTGGGCTACACGCTGGCTTTCGCCCGGGCCGCCAAGGCCGCCGGCGCGGCGCGCTTCGTGGTGATCTCCGCCGCCGGGGCCGACCTTGGGGCGAAGAGCGGCTATCTGCGGGTCAAAGGCGAGCTCGAGCAAATGTTGACCGGGGTGGGATTCAGCGCGCTCGACATCCTGCAGCCCGCGATCGTCCTCGGCTGGCCGCGCGAGATGCGAGCCACTGATCTGCTCCGACGCGCGGTCATGCCGCTCGCCAACCCGTTTCTCTTCGGACCTCGCGCGGTGCACCGTGGCATCCCCCTCGGGACTGCAGCGGCGGCCATGATCGGGACCATCCGCTCCGGACGCCGTGGTCCGCAGCGTTACACGTACGAGGGTATCCGCGCGCTCGCGGCGCTGCGGCCCCGCAGGCCTGCCACGCTCGTCCCGGCCACGTGACATATCACGCGCCGGCGCTACTGAAGCGACACCGTGGCTGCACGGCGCGCTCTACTTGAGAGCCGTGCCACACTCACGGCCCTTGACTCCGTCATGCAGGACTTCGACACTTGGCGCGAGTGACAAGGGCAAACCCGTCGAAAGGCGGGGACGCAAAGCTTCCGGTCTGGACGCCCCTGCAATCGCGGAGGCGCCGAGGACAGCGGGGTTGCCGACAGATGCATGCGATTGCGAAGCCTACGGCTCTATTCGGTCCATACTTGGCGGGCAACGAATGGTCCGCCAGCCAAGCGTTCATTCACTGGATCGAGCGAACGTTCTTCCTTCCCGGCGACTGGCTTATCTGGGCCATAGCCGCGCACGCGCCGCGCGTGGCGGCACTTCTCGGGCTCTCCGCGAACGATTACGACAGCATGCTATCGGGCTTCGTTTCGGCCATGGCGTGGCTCGCAGCGCTCTTGATTGCCGCGACGGCCTACACCGCCGTGACCGACTTCGGCCGGACGCTCGCGCGCCGGATCCGCCGCCTCTACGATGATGCACGCGCCCGCTTGCGGATCGCTCTCAGGCTGGCCGACTACCGGCTGCATCATAGCCGGCGGACAGACACGCAACGGCGGAGAATAGAGCCGGTGCTCGAGC